>JAEWOD010000001.1 GCA_023461035.1 Bacteroidota bacterium
CGCTTTTTTTGTCATTTTTCAAACAAAGAAAAAGTTTTATGAAACGCGTTTCATAAAACTTTCACTTATCCCCTTGTCAGAAAGCCTTTCGAAAGGTTTTACCAACCATTTTTCAGTATTATGCCAAAGTTGAAAGAGCAGAAAAAATTAATATAAAACAGAAAACCCTGCAAAGCCGAGGCTAAAACAGGGTTTTCACTTTTCGAAACATTTGATATGAAAAAGGATTTCTCCGCTTTCAAACTACCTGTTATCAATTCTCCCCGAAGGAAGCGAATGCAGGTTGTTTCAAAAAATTTGAGATTTACTCGTGCTATAAATAAAAGTTTTATGCTCGTCAAGATTTCCGTTTGGATATCAAACCGAAAGACCGCCGTAGCGAATCAGCCGGATGAAAGCTCTCTTACCTATTTAAGTAAACTCTCATGCTCTTTTTTTAAATCCCATTTCTACTTCATAAGAAGTAAATCTGTTCATCGTTTGGAGCATTATTTGAAAGAACGTTAGTTCTACCAAAATGATTTTATAAATCCCTTAACAAGTAAGTAATCATTTTTCTTCTTTCTTATGAAAACATCGTCCGGAAGAATCATTTTGATATTTCAAAGTTAATATCCGAAATCAGTTTTTGCAAATAAAATTCATCTTACTTATTTACAATGCGTTAACATAGATTTTCAACAATTGTTGAAAACTCATGAAACTCTTTATCAATAGGACAAAACATGACTTATGTCATCAGAAATTTGACCTTATGAACAATTGCTTCAGCATCCAAACCGTACTTTTTCATCAATTCGGCAGGAGTTCCGCTTTCTCCAAAGGTATCATTGGTTCCCACAAATTGCTGTCTTGCGGGATAATGTTCGGTCAAAAGCCTTGCAACACTCTCGCCCAAACCTCCGTAAATATTGTGTTCCTCACAGGTTACGACTTTTCCGGTTTTACGGACAGAGCGCAAAATGATGTCTTCGTCCAATGGTTTAATCGTATGGATATTGATTACTTCTGCAGAAATTCCTTCTGCTTCCAGCTCGTTTGCAGCCAGCATAGCTTCCCACACCAAATGCCCTGTTGCTACTATTGTAACATCTGTTCCTTCCTGAATCATGATTCCTTTCCCGATTTGAAAATCCTGGTCAGCCGACGTAAATACCGGAACTGAAGGACGACCAAACCGCAGGTAAACCGGCCCTTCATAATCTGCAATCGCAATCGTCGCCGCTTTCGTTTGGTTGTAATCACAAGGATTGATCACGACCATTCCCGGCAACATTTTCATCATTCCCAAATCTTCCAAAATCTGGTGGGTTGCTCCATCTTCGCCCAACGTTACTCCGGCATGAGAAGCACAGATTTTTACATTTTTACCTGAATAAGCAATTGATTGACGAATCTGGTCATAAACACGTCCGGTAGAGAAATTCGCAAAAGTTCCCGTAAAAGGAATTTTTCCGCCGATGGTCAGACCGGCAGCGATCCCCATCATATTGGCTTCTGCAATTCCGATTTGGAAAAAACGTTCGGGATTTTCCTTTTCAAAAACTTCCATCTTCAAAGAACCGGTCAAATCGGCACAAAGTGCCACCACATTGGGATTGGTTCTTCCTAATTCAGTTAGTCCGTCTCCGAATCCGCTTCGGGTATCTTTTTTCTCGGTGTATGTTACGTCAATCATTTTAGTCTAAATTATTTAAGAATTCATCCAAAAGCTCTCTGTCTTTTTTGGAAAATTTATCACGGTTGTTATTGAAATATAATTGTTCGGAACGGATGGCATCCAGCGTTCCTTTGTACCAAACACTTGAACCTTCAAACTCGCCCAGATACATATCGCAGATTTGTCCTGAATAGTTTTGAGCATGTTTGGTCAATTCTCCATCTAAAAATTTAGGAATTACCGTATCTATTTTTTTACAATAAGACGGCATCCCTTTCCAATAGCCGGAAGTTTCGCTGAGCGAAGTTACAGCAAAGTTAGAATCCTCAGGTTTCATCGGTTTATAAACAGACTCGTATTCCGGAACGTAAACATCCGTCGAATAGTCATAATCATCTGCGTAAGCCACGGCCTCTGCGGCGGCGGCAACTGCTGCATCTGCTGCATATACGGCTGCCTGAGCTGCCCTTTCGGCATCGGTCAAAGGTTTTGAAATTTGCATCGCTTCGATGTCTTTTTTCATGAAATCATAAAACATCTGCGCATCCTTTTTTGAAATCAATTCCGTTTTGGGCGCATTCTTTTTAAAACTTTTGATTTCTTTCAGGGCAAATGCTTTGTACTTTTCTTCGTCGCCTTTTTTCATGTAATAACTGTAATTACAAATTGACCCCATATAAGCACTCGCAACAGAAAAAGCATCGTCATTTTCAAATTTTAAATTATATAATTCTGAATAGTCACAAAATTTGGGCTGAGACATATAGTCTTCATAATAAGGCACCGCTTCCACCGTCGCCACAACTGTTGAATCAACGGCATAATCTGCTGTGTCGTATAATTTGTCAATCGAATCTTGTTTCACTTTTTGCGCTACCAATTCTTTTTCCAAATTAAATTGAATCGTAGAATTTACCGGAGAAATAGATGTCAGAATAATTCGTTCGTTTTCACCTCCTTCCGGTGAAGTTACAGCCAAAACCAAACCTTTGATTTGTTTTCCCTCTTGTTTTGGCAGGAGAAAAGAAACGTTGTCAATTTCATTGGTTTCATCTATACACAAAACAAAATCAGAGGGTTGCCGTTCATTTTCCAGCGTGGCAATCACTTCATAGTGGTTACAGGATTTTCCTAAAATGGTCAATGGCGTGCGTTCCATTTTTTTCAGCTCTACTTTATCATACAGTGTTTCCACTGTTTTTCCGTAACCGTAATATTCCAAATCGGGAATCACAAAATTATTCTCCAAATCCAAATTCTGGATGCTGATCATTTGGTTTCCGTTTAGAAAAGAATATTCGGTTTTTCCGGACATATAAGTAGGGAAATTAACCAATGAATTTTGAGTCTTTTCTGAGAATTTTTCTGGAATATAGTGTTTGGCAAATATCATATCTGTAAACGTTCCTTCCATTTTTGGAAAGGAATAATCCAACCGATAAGAGAAATTATAGGAATTCTGAGCCATGGCTACTCCAAACAGCATCAGAAGCAGAATACTTGTTAATTTTTTCATTTGATAATGGTTTTAATAGTCTTTAAGTTCCGTTTCCGGGTTTTGTTCCAGTGCTTTTTCCAATTGCTCATCATTGGGTGCTTTTCCGTGCCAGGCATGAGAACCCATCATGTAGTCCACACCATTACCCATTTCGGTATGTAAAATTATCACAACAGGCTTTCCTTTTCCGGTTTCAGATTTTGCTTTTTCCAGAATGGCTATGACTTTTTCCAGATTGTTTCCTTCTTTTTCTTCCAGAACCAACCAACCAAAGGCTTCAAATTTGGCATGCAAATCACCCAAGTCCAATACATTTTTGGTGGAACCGTCAATCTGTTGACCATTGTAATCAATGGTTGAAATGAGGTTATCCACTTTATGGGCAGCAGCATACATCAGCGCTTCCCAGATTTGTCCTTCTTGCAATTCGCCGTCGCCGTGAAGCGAATACACCAATTTATTGTCCTTGTTCAATTTTTTAGCAAGTGCGGCACCGATTGCGACAGACAAACCTTGTCCCAGAGATCCCGAAGCAACCCTTACGCCCGGCAAACCTTCATGTGTAGTGGGATGCCCTTGCAAACGGGAATCCAGTTTACGGAAAGTACTTAATTCTTCCACCGGAAAAAATCCGAATCTTGCAAGCGTACTGTAAAAAACGGGCGAAATATGTCCGTTTGATAAAAAGAATAAATCCTCTCCGATTCCATCCATTTTGAAATCGGTCGAATAATCCATGATTTTTCCATACAAAGCGGTGAAAAATTCGGTACATCCAAGCGATCCGCCCGGATGACCACTGTTCACGGCATGAACCATACGCAAAATATCTCTTCGGGTTTGCTGAATGTGGGTTTCTAATTGTTCTAAAGTCATTGAAATTTCTTTGTGTGCAAAAGTAAGGTTTTGGTTTCAGAATCCTCTGCAAGAAATTATTTAATTATAAAGAATCAACTATGATTTTTCAACATAATTTCATCCAAATAATTTTTTGAATCCGGACGGTAAAAAATTTAAAATATCAGAAGCGATTAAACTTTCCTGTCCGATTTGAGCTGCCGCTTCATCTCCACAAAATCCATGTAAAAACACACCAAATAAAGCCGCTTGCGCCGGCGGAAATCCTTTACCCAAATGTCCCGCAATGATTCCGGTCAACACATCCCCGCTTCCTGCCGTTGCCATGCCCGGATTTCCGGTGGAATTGAAATAAATCTGTCCGTCCGGTAAATAAACTTGTGTAAATGCTCCTTTTGAAACGATGATCAATTTATTTTTTTTGACAAATTCTTTCAGTTTATCAATCTTTTCAAAAGAATCTGCCCAACCTCCTATCAAACGCTCCAATTCCTTATCGTGCGGTGTTAAAACAGCATTATCAGGTAATTTTTTTACCAACTCCGGATTTTTGGCCAATAAATTTATACCGTCTGCATCAATGATTATTTTTTTGTCTTTTATATACTTTTCATGGAGAAATTGTTCAAGAGCCAGCGCCGTTTTTTCATCTGTCCCTATTCCCGGACCAATGGCGATAGTGTCAAACCGGTCAACATCGGGGAAAGCCGTGATCTTATCTTCTGAAAAATCGGTCATGACCATGGCTTCAGGAAAAGAAGTTTGAATGATGGAATAGCCGCATTTGGGAACATAAGCAGTGGCCAATCCTGCTCCCGAACGAAGTACGGATTTTGTAGTCAATAGTATTGCACCTATTTTACCATAACTTCCACCTATGGTCAGCACATTTCCAAATTCATATTTATGTGAAAATATAGTTCGTCCTTTATGAAAGAACGGAATTTGATCAAGAGAAAAATAATGAAATTCAGAATCCTGATTTTCTATGGATTCCCAATCCAGACTGATGTCCAGAATTTCAAATTGCGTGATGTGTTTTTCGTTTTCCGGTAGAAACAAAGCCAATTTTGGAGTTTGGAAAGTAAGTGTTACTTCTGATTGAACCACAGCATCTTCAGGAGAATTTAATTTGTCACAAAACAATCCGGATGGAACATCTATGGAGATCACTGAATTGGATGCATGGTTGATTTGATTGATAATAGGTATCCATTCCTTTTCTATTGGACGATTGAGTCCATATCCGAAAATCGCATCAACGATGATGGAATAAGGTGGAAATTCCAATTTTGTTTCGGCATCATAAAATTCAACCGGAATTTTTGCTTCTTTTAAGCGTTTTTGATTGGTCAGGTTATCGAGCGAATAAGTATTATTTTTTTGGAGATAAACTTTTACCTGCGAATTTTCATTGACCAGCAAACGGGCTAATGCCAATCCGTCCCCGCCGTTGTTTCCCACTCCGCAGATGATGGTAAAATGGTTTTTAGAAACATCCATGTGGTTTTTCAACCAATTCAATACGGCTGTTGCGGCGCGTTCCATCAGATTGATTAATTCCACATCCTGAATGGTGATGGTTTGGGTTTCTACTTCTTTTAACTGTTTAGGGGATAATATTTTCATGGATTAAAAGTAATAAATTTGCACAAAAAAACCGGCAAATTATCTGCCGGTTTATCTTTCAAAAAATTTTATATTTTAATTTGTCTTGGTAAACGTGAAAACAAAATCAACATTGTTATACGTTTCGGTAATCTTAAATTTGGATTCATTGATAAATTCTAAATCATAATTTTTAGTCGTACCATTGATAGTAGTTGACAAATTATTTCCTGATTTTGTATAAGTCCCAATCAAAGGGCTGTTCTCGGTTTCCACACAAACTCCGTTTTCGTCTTCTTCAAATTGCTCCTGAATTAAAGTCCCGTCCGGTTTAAACTGACGCATTCCTTCAATTGAACAGTCTTCAACTGATGTTCCGCCTACGGTATAATTCGTAATTTCCCATTTTCCAACTACAGTATAATTAGGTCCACCACCATTATCATCATCCGAGCTACAAGAAATCATCCCTACGCCCATGGTCAAAGCCAACATCATTGCAAATACTTTTTTCATCATTATTTTTAGTTTTAAGTTTATTTAACGTAAAAATCTTTTAAAAATTTTATTTCCCGTCTGTTTCCCGTTTATCAAAGTTCATACCACTCGCCTCTGTGGGGTCGAAGTGCATCCCTCACAGAAATCATTTCCGATTCATTTACGACCAAATAAGCCACCGAGTACATATCCGAGAGCACCTCAACTCCCGTAATTTCATTTTGCAAACTTTCTTTTCGGATAAATTCTTTCAGATGAATTTCATGATGTTCTGCGGTTTTTTGAGCATCAGAACCTCTGAAATCCCAAATGAGTTTTAACTTTTTTTCCATTTGTCAAAAGTAAAAAATACTTTTTTTCTTATTCAGAATTCCTCTTTGCTTTTTGTACCTTTGCACGTTCAAATGAAAAAAAATATCTCCTCATACGACCCCAAAGAATTTATCATCATAAAAGGTGCTAAACTTCACAATCTCAAAAACATAGATCTCGCCATACCCAAAAACAAATTGGTAGTTATTACGGGGCTTTCCGGTTCCGGAAAATCTTCATTGGCCTTTGATACTTTATACGCAGAGGGACAAAGAAGATATGTGGAGAGTTTATCCTCTTATGCACGACAATTTTTAGGAAAACTGGACAAACCGCAGGTGGATTATATCAAAGGAATCGCTCCGAGTATCGCCATCCAGCAAAAAGTCATCAGCACAAATCCCCGATCGACAGTCGGTACCACCACAGAAATTTATGATTATTTAAAATTATTGTTTGCCAGAATCGGAAAAACCTATTCGCCCGTTTCAGGAGAATTGGTTCAAAAAGACACGGTTACCGACGTCATCGATTATATCCAATCGCTTCCCGTCGATTCCAAATTGCTGATTCTTTCTCCGCTTCATTTGAATGGAGGAAGAAGTTTTGAAGAAAATTTAAGCATTTTGCAGCAACAGGGATTTTCCCGTTTGGATGTGGATGACAACCAAGTAAAAATTGAAGATTTAATCGAATTCAAATTTGAACCAAAAAAAGATACGCGTTTTCATTTGGTCATCGACCGGATTGCCACTCAAAATGATGAATCCTTTTATCATCGGCTTGCCGACTCCGTTCAAACGGCATTTTTTGAAGGAAAAGGCGATTTAGTCATTAAAAACATAGACGATAATTCAGAACAATCTTTTTCGAGCGCATTTGAAATGGATGGAATTGTTTTCAACGAACCTTCGCTTCATTTCTTTAGTTTTAATAATCCTTATGGTGCTTGTCCGATTTGTGAAGGGTATGGAAAAGTAATCGGAATCGATGAAAATTTGGTGGTTCCCAATAAAAAATTGTCGGTGTATGAAGATGCCGTTGTGGCCTGGAAAGGCGAAAAAATGGGCGAATGGAAAGATTGGTTCATCAAATTGGCTTCTCAATTTGATTTCCCGATTCATAAACCTTATTATCAATTATCCGATGAACAAAAATCCGTACTCTGGCAGGGAAAAGGCGAATGGGAAGGGATAGACGGATTTTTTAAAATGGTCGAAGCCAATACTTATAAAATCCAATACCGCGTGATGCTTTCCCGTTACCGCGGCAAAACCAATTGTCCTACCTGTAAAGGAAAAAGATTGCGAAAAGAAGCTTCTTATGTAAAGATCAATGAAAAAGCCATTCAGGATTTGGTGGATTTGCCTTTGGACGAATTGAAAATCTTTTTTGATAATTTAAAATTAAACGAATACGAAGAAAAAGTTGCCAAACGAATTTTGCATGAAATCCGCAGCAGGATTGAATTTTTATTGGACGTAGGTTTGAGTTATCTGACGTTAAACCGCGCTTCCAATACACTTTCCGGTGGCGAAAGCCAACGCATCAATCTGGCGACTTCATTGGGAAGTTCGCTTGTCGGTTCACTTTATATTCTGGACGAACCGTCCATAGGGCTTCATTCAAAAGATACGGAACGTTTAATCGGTGTTTTACAGAAATTGAGAGATTTAGGCAACACGGTCATCGTGGTGGAACACGACGAAGACATCATGAAAGCGGCCGACCACATCATCGACATTGGTCCTGAAGCCGGAACGAATGGCGGTGAAATTGTATTTGAAGGAACTTATGAAGAATTGCTTCAAGCAACAACTTTAACGGCTGAATACCTGAACGGAAAATTGGAAATCGAAGTTCCCAAAAAACGGATTCCTTTTAAAAATTACATCGAAATAAAAGGCGCAAGGGAAAACAATTTGAAAAATATCGACGTAAAATTTCCGCTGAACACATTAACTGTCGTGACGGGCGTGAGCGGCTCAGGAAAGAGTACGCTGATGAAGGAAATCCTCACGCCGGCTTTGCAACGGAATTTGGGGATTTATGGAAATAAAATCGGAGAATTTGATGAACTCAGCGGTGATGTCCGAAGAATCCACAACATCGAACTCATCGATCAAAATCCCATAGGGAAATCTTCACGCTCCAATCCGGTTACCTATGTGAAAGCTTATGACGACATTCGTGCGCTGTATGCCAAACAAAAAGCGAGCAAACTCAACGGATTTGAAGCCAAACATTTTTCGTTTAATGTGGACGGCGGCCGATGCGATACATGTAAAGGCGAAGGTGTAATTACCATCGAAATGCAGTTTATTGCCGATGTGGAATTGGAATGTGAGACCTGTCATGGACATCGTTTCAAAAAAGAAGTGCTCGAAGTGAAATTTCACGGAAAAAACATTTCAGATGTTTTACACATGACCATTGACGAAGCCGTTGCTTTTTTCCAAAAACATGAGGAAACCAAAATCGTGGAAAAAATATTGCCATTGCAAGAAGTGGGATTGGGTTATGTGCAATTGGGACAATCATCCAATACACTTTCCGGCGGTGAAGCGCAGCGTATCAAACTTGCCTCCTTCCTCACCAAAGGTCATACTTCCAAACAATCGCTTTTTATTTTTGACGAACCGAGCACCGGGCTGCATTTCCACGATGTGAAGAAATTGCTAAAAGCTTTACGCGCACTGATTGAAATCGGGCATACGGTTTTTGTAATTGAACACCACATGGATATCATCAAAGCGGCCGATTGGGTGATCGACATCGGGCCGGAAGGCGGAAAAAAAGGCGGAAATATAGTCGCACAAGGAACGCCGGAAGAAATCGTGAAAGTGAAAGAATCCTATACCGGGGAGTTTTTGGGGGAGAAGCTAAACTAATTTGAAGATTTGAGAATTTGAAAATGTAACTTTAAACCTAAAACTTTAAACTTTAAACATTTCTTCCCTTTGTTGATACTTCGTTTAAAATTGTTAATAGATTTCACATTAATTTCATCTGACTCTTTTAAAATTTTTGTCAATTAGTCGAATTGAAAAAATGAAAAGATCAATGAAAAAGAAAATATTTGTATTGGATACTTCGGTTATCATCTTTGACCATAAGTCCATCATGAATTTTGACGAACACGACATCGTACTGCCCATCACAGTTCTGGAAGAATTAGATACCTTTAAAAAAGGAAACGATACCAAAAATTTTGAAGCACGGGAGTTCATCCGCTTCCTCGATAAAAATTCAAAAGATCATTTGATTCAGGATTGGATTCCGTTGCCCGGCGAAGGAAAAGGTTCGTTTAAAATCGCGATGGAAACCAACGGAATTGACAAATCGGCTGTAAAAATTTACGGTTCGGATTCCATGGACAATAAAATCCTGAATTCCTGTCTGATCGTGCAAAAAGATGAACCCAAACGTCAGGTAATCCTCGTCACCAAAGACGTGAATCTTCGGCTAAAAGCCAAAGCACTGGGAATCAAAGCAGAAGACTATGAAACCGGAAAGGTTCAGAATGTGGACAATCTGCCAACCGGGATTACGACTTTCACCAATTTCAATCAGGAAATCATCGATTCGCTGTATAAAGATTATGCCGTTCCGCTGGAAATGATAGAGGGAAAAATGGAAGTTTCCGCCAATGGTTATTATATTTTACAGGGCGATAAGTCTTCGGCTTTGGCTTATTATAATCCGTTTGAACAACAATTGGAGCGTGTAAACAAACAAACCGTTTTTAACATAAAGCCCAAAAATGCGGAACAGGCGTTTGCCATACATTCGATCCTGAAAAAAGACATCAAACTCGTAGCATTGCATGGTGTAGCCGGAACGGGAAAAACACTGATTGCATTGGCAGCTGCAATGGCTCAGAAAAAGGAATACAAGCAGATTTACTTGGCACGGCCCATCGTTCCGCTCAGCAATAAGGACATAGGCTATCTTCCTGGGGACATCAAATCGAAAATTGATCCGTATATGCAGCCGCTTTGGGACAATTTAAAATTTATCCAATACCAGTTTGATGAGCAGGACAAAGAATACAAACAAATCAATCTGATGGTGGAACAGGAAAAACTGATGATTACACCATTGGCGTATATACGCGGAAGAAGTTTGTCAGACGTGATTTTCATCGTGGATGAAGCGCAGAACCTCACTCCTCACGAAATCAAAACGGTCATCACCCGTGCCGGGGAAAACACAAAATTTATTTTCACGGGCGATATCAAACAAATCGATACGCCTTATCTGGATGAACAATCCAATGGACTTTCATATTTAGTTGACCGTGTGCAGGGACAGAAATTATTTTCTCATATTCAATTGATTAAAGGAGAGAGAAGCGAATTAGCGAATTTGGCGAATGATTTGTTGTAATTGGTTTCTGTTTATGATTGGAAAATCCTGTGTCAGGGAGGGTTTTCCAAATTATTATTTTTGATTCATAAGAATTAGTAATCCAAATAGTTACGTAATAATTTGATTGATTGATTGATTGATTCACTCATTATCTGATTTTTTAGTATATTTAGAATAAAACCTAAATCTTATGAAAATCATATTTAAACACCAATTCCAATCAGTTTTCGTTAAATTTATCCAACTATACTTCCGGAATTTACACGGTAACTTTGGTTTGTAATGGCGCAATCGTAGATTCTAAAAGTCTAATTAAAAATTAATCGTTATGAAAAAAATAATACTAATGATCTTATTAATTACCGGACTTTCTGTAAAGGCCCAACAGCAGGAACTGATAGAGAATACGTGGTATTTGGAATATCTTGAAAATGAAAGCCATAGTGGACCTGTTGCTCCTCCGGAAAGTGATGAATTTGATGCCATAACTTTAATTTTTGTCACAGAAGGGGAAACAACTTACTTCCGAACAGGCGTATGTGCCAATATTGAAGCGAATGTTGCTTCAATTACTGGAAATCAAATATATTTTGATAATTTAGTTTGTTGTGAGGAAGATTCGTGTACAGATCCGGAAAATGCGGGTTTTGAAGACGAATATGCTGGTTTCTTTATGTATGAAGAATCAATTTTTTATAACATAACGGAAAACACTGACGGTTCTTTATCGCTCTTTTTGAGTAATTCAATTTTTAGTGAAGTTCATTATACAAATCAAGTACTCTCCGCCTCTGATATAAATTCAAATGAAAACCCGTTTCAACTGGCTTTCCAAAACGATAATCTCATTATCGGGAATTCAACCACCAAATCTATTTCTATTTATGATTTATCAGGAAAATTGGTTTTGAGTTCTGATGTAAGTCAGAATAAAGTTCAAACATCAGGAATACCAAAAGGAATTTATATAGTTAAGGTAACAGATGCCAACGGTAAGATATCTACAAAAAAAATCAGAAAAGATTGACCATTGCCCAATTATCATAAAAAACGATTGAAAAATTATAAAAGCCTTTGATGAACAAAGGCTTTTTATTTTAAGAAATGATAATCCGTGAATTTTTCTTGTTAAAAAAAACGAATTATCCGTCTGTATAATTTTGGTTAAGTTATCAGATACTTCTATATTTGCCCGTTAAAAAATTCTTAATAAAACACCAAATATGAAATGCTTATAACGATTTTTTAATTAAATCATCGTTAAGAATCAAGCATTTCGCCCGATCCCGATAGTTCGGGACGGGGTGACAATTAAAAACTAATAAAAAAGGAACTGATGAAAGGAAAATGGCTTATCGCAGGTATTACAATCATTTTGGGGATTCTATCCGTCAGACAATTGAGTTATACCTGGTACACCAATAAAGTTGAGTGTGAGGCTTATGAAAATTCAAGAGACGAAGTGCACGAGCAGATTGTACTGGACAGTTTGGCCAATGATACCCTGAATTTGGGGATCATCAGCTACAATTACCGTGATGCGAAAAACAAAGAAATGAAATTAGGTTTGGACTTGCGTGGAGGTATCTCTGTGATCCTTCAGGTACAGGTACGTGACCTTTTGGAGGATTTAGCGGATCACAGCGAAAATCCAATCTTTGTGGAAGCCCTCAATTCTGCCGATATCAAACAAAGAACACAGGGTAACCGTGCGTATGTTGATATTTTCTTTGACGAATTTGAAAGATTAAGAACCGAAAAAGGACAAGGAAATCTGAAATATGCTTCCGCTGATATTTTCGGGAATCGTCAAAACGCAACTTTTATCGAATTCAATGAAACCGATGAATCCATCAAGGATAAAATAAAAAAAGATATCGATGCCAAAATCGGTACGGCTTATCAGGTAATTTCCTCCCGTATCAACCGATTTGGAGTGGTGGAACCGGTTATCCAGCGATTGGGTGGAGCCGGAGACGGACGTATCTTAGTGGAAATGCCGGGTGAGAAAAACAAGGAAAGAATTAAAAATTTATTGCAAAGTACTGCGAAATTGGAGTTCTGGAAAGTGGAAGCCAATAACCAACAGGTAAATTCTTATTTCAGTTCTTTAAACCCACAAAGTTTAGGCGTAAAAACAGATGCACAGAGTTTGGCAGGAATTATCCAACCGGCTTTGGAAGGAAATTCAATGTTTTCTGTTGCAACAAAAGATACGGCTATCATTAATGAGATTTTGAATTCGGAAAACTTAAAGGCCAATATGCCTTCCAGCATCCGAAATTTTAAATATTACTGGGGAAATAAAACGGTTCAAACAAAAGATGCCAATACGAACGGAAAATTCCTTTCTTTATATGCATTGAGTGGTGATGGTAACAATGCTCCTCTTCTTTTGGGTGATGTAATCGATCAAGCTTCAGGAGAAAGAAATGCGGGTTCTATTTCAAACGAACCGGTCGTTTCGATGAAAATGAATGCTGAAGGAGCTCAAAAATGGGGAAGAATCACAGAAGAAAATGTGAATAATTCTATCGCCATCGTTTTGGACAATGCGGTTTATTCGGCACCCAACATCAACGAGCCGATTAAAGGAGGAAGCTCCCAAATCTCCGGAAACTTCACATTGGATGAAGCAAAAGACTTAGCCAATATTTTACAAGCGGGTAGTCTACCGGCATCTTCAAAAATTGTTCAGTTGGAAGAAGTAGGTCCGTCTTTAGGGCAGGAAGCGATTAACAGTTCATTGATTGCATTTGCAGCCGTATTTGTTTTGATTTTGGTATGGATGGTATTTTACTACAGCCGCGCCGGAATTTATGCGGATATTGCGGTAACCATTAACACTTTATTCCTTTTGGGATTGATGGTCGGATTATTTGGTGCAACGCTTTCATTGCCGGGTATTGCAGGTATCATTTTGACACTGGCAATTGCCATTGACGCCAACATCATCATCAACGAACGTGTGAAAGACGAAATGCTTCATCATGATAAATCACTGAAAGAAGCCGTTTCCATAGCTTATTCATGGAGAGGTGCAATTTCCGCTATCGTGGATGGTCACGTTACGTCGATTTTGACAGCCGCTATTTTATTGATATTTGGTAAAGGTCCTGTTCAGGGATTTGCCATTACTTTATTGATCGGTTTATTCTGCTCCTTATTTACTGCCATTTTCTTGACCAAAATATTCATCGACAGAAGATTGGAACAAGGAAAAGATGTTACTTTCTTTACCCACATCACCAAAAACTGGTTCCAAGGTTTGAACATCGATTTCATGTCCAAAAGAAAAATGTTCTATATCATATCAACTGTAGTTTCCATAGCTTGTATTGCTGTTTGTCTAATTCGTGGATTTGATATGGGTGTTGATTTTGAAGGAGGACGTACCTATACGGTTCGCTTTGAAAATCCTGTAAGTGCCAATGATGTCAGAGTGAGTTTGGAAAATACATTGATAGATGATGATGGAACTGCAACTGCTCCGACCGTAAAAATATTCGGGCCGTCCAATCAGGTGAAAATCACAACTAAATTAAAAGCAAGTCTGGAATCAACTGCAGTTGATGAAGAAATCAAACAAAAAGTCTATGAAGGCGTAAAATCCTTTTTACCGGCTAACTATTCTTATGAAGATTTCTCCAAAGACGAAACAGCCATCGGTATCATGTCAGTTGTAAAAGTTGGACCAACGATTGCCGACGATACAACACGAGCTTCCGTTTTGGCAGTTGTTTTGGCATTGGTTGCTGTAGGTATTTATATCCTGATCCGTTTCAAATGGCAATATGGTGTCGGAATCGTGATAGCAGCACTTCACGACGTTATCGTGATTTTAGGTTTATTTGCAGCACTTCACGGAATCCTGCCGTTTAACTTGGAAATCGACCAGGCCTTTATCGCAGCGATTTTGACCGTCATCGGATATTCCATCAATGACTCGGTAATTATCTTTGACCGTATCCGTGAATATTTGGGATTATATCCAAAAATGCCTTTTGCGGAATTGATTAACAAATCGACTAATAACACGCTTTCCCGAACTTTGAATACTTCTATCAGTATGTTCTTGGTGGTAGTTATCATCTTCATTTTCGGAGGTGAAACCATCAAAGGATTTATGTTTGCGATGTTGATCGGGGTAATTGTGGGAACTTATTCTTCCATTTATATCGCTTCTCAGATCATGTATGATTTGACAAAAAAAGGGGAAGAAAAGAAATTATTAAATAACTAATAATCGATATACAGTTTTTAAGAAGGGCAATGTTTTCATTGCCCTTTTTTAATTGGATTTGTCTTTGTCGTTTACTTCCAAACTATGGATGGCACAAACATTTCCTTGCTCATCGACCATTGCAGCGGACAATCTTTTCCCGAAACCCGCTCCGGTATCCAAATACCAGGCATCTGATTCTTCATCATAAACCGGCTCATCCATCACTATATGGCCTATGAATTGTCTTTTTCCGATGTTTTTTAAAGGTTTTCTGTTGAATAATTCTTCCAAATTATCATCTTTCATTGGGAAATCAGCACCTTCCGGAATACCTGCATGAGATACATAAATCACTCCGTTTTGCCAGTGATGCGGTAATTTATCCAACCAATTCAGGGTTTGGATATAATCGAGATTATAATTCTCAAATTTCTGCTTTCCGGCCAGATTGATGGAATCGCGGTAGTATTCTTCAAACAAATATTCGTTGTTTCCTTTCAGTATGATCAGGTTTTCTTTTTGTTTCTTTTGAAGTTTCATCAGAAATTCGATGACGGCAAATGTATGTTTGCCTTTGTTGACGAAATCACCAAGCAGGATGAGTTTTTCCGTTTCAGGATGCCAATATTTATCCAGCAATTCCCGAAGCGTAAAATAACATCCATGTATATCGCCGACTATGAAATAATTCATCAACTGAATTTTTCCAAATTTATCTATTTAAAAAATCCGAGGTTTTAAATTTTTGTAAAGTTTGAGTTGTTTTTCCTAAACAACTACTTTCTTTTTGCCCGTTTTCGGTCAGAAATCTGATAGCGATTTTCCAAAATCGGGTATTTTTTGAACATTTCAACCTGAAGTGAACCGTTCATTTCCGAAGCTTTTTTAAAGGCTGCTTCTCCGTTTTCTTCTTCACCCAGCAAATAGAAACAATTGCTTAATTGATAATACAATTCGGCACGGTTAAAGTGTTTCAATCCTCTGTAAACCGCTTCTATCGCTTTATGATAATCTCCGATTGTAATCAAAGTTTCGGTTAGCCCCAGCCAATTATAAAAATTATTGGGTTCCAATTCGACCAATCGATAATAATCAAGCGTCGATTCCTCAAACCGAACCAGTTGAATATGCAGATAAGCTCTACGCTTCCAGTAATCAATGTTAAATCCATCCAAATCAATTGCACGGTTCAGATAATAAAGTCCTTCGTCAAAATTCCCGATGCTCTCATACAAATCGGAAGTCGCCACCCAGGCCTGATCCAACTGTGGATCTTCATGCAAAGACTGATGGAAAGATTTCAAAGCTTTAAACGGCTTACCCAATTTCACATAACAGCTCCCAATTTTCAAATACGTATAAGCCGCCGAATCATCCAATTCCAGCGTTTCTTCATAAACTTTGATTGCCTCTTCGTAATCTTCCAATTTCTCCAAACAAGCCGCTTTTTGGGTATATGCCATGATGCTTTTGGGATTGATTAAAGTCGCATAATCAAAAGCACGGTGCGCCTCTTCATAATCCTTCATCAGCATATATTGTTGTCCCAATTGTGACCAGGCAATTTCCGAATACGGTCGTAAATCAATGTATTGCAAAAGGAATTCGACACATTCTTTGTTCAGATGCAAATCTTCAAAACACTGTACAACTGAAAAGAATGCAAAATCATCATCCAAATCCAATTCCAATGCCTTTTTGAAACAATAAAGCGCCTGACTGATTTCATTCAGATTCAGGTATTCATTGCCCATACAATTATAGATATACTCGCGATCATCACCTAATTCCAATGCTTTTTCATAGAATTGAATCGCTTTTTTAGGGTTTTCTTTCAGCGACCAAAAACGTGCCACGCAGATCAGATAGTCCACATCATTTGCACCGACTTCTTTTAGCTCATTTATCAATTCAGAAGATGCTTTCAGACGGTTCATCGCCAACAAGTATTCCAACTTTTTGATTTGCATCTCAGTACTTAGCGGATACATTTCCAACGCATAATCCAAAGCTTTTTTGGCATAAGGTAAGTCGCCTACATCGAGATAATAGGCAATGATTTCGTAGAATTCCTCTGTATCAAAGTAGAAGTTCTCCCGGTTATCAAGCATCTGCTCAAATCGCTCAATCAAATCATTATTTAAAAATCCATCTTCCACACTACGAATTTACGGAATAGTTTAGAGTTTTGGGGTTTGAGTTTTATCAGTTTTTCACAATAAATGAACAAGTTATTTTGAGAAAATAGAGTATAGAATACAGATAGAGTTTTGTAGATTTGTTTCAAAGTGCAAATATACTACAATGAAAACAATCACTATCTTATTATTTTTCTTTTCTGGTTACGCTGTTTTCTCGCAGAATTCAAAAGAGTTAGTCGCATTAATAGAGAAAGGTGATGGATTTTGTCAAAATCAAAAATATGAGAAAGGGATTGAAAATTACAGTAAAGCCTTAAAATTCAATCAAAACTTAGCTGAAATTTATCAAAAAAGAGGAAATGCGTTTTTTGCTATTAAAAAATTTGAAATGGCAATTTCAGACTATTCCAATGCACTAAGCAATAACCCAAACAATCCCGAAATTATATACATAATGAGGGGATTATCAAAAAGTCTTTTGGAAAATGAGGATAAAAGAGGTTCGTGTGAAGATTTCAGAAAAGCCAAAAAATTAGGATATGACCTAAAAGAAATGAAAGGATTAAATGAATATTGTGGTATTAATGATTTAGAATAAATGCTAAAAAATATTCTATTCAAATTCTTTGTTTTTAGTGGCATTATACCGGCCTCTATTCTTTTACTTTTGGGGCTGTCTGTGTGTTTTATGTCTTTCGAAGATTTAATATTTAACTTGAAAGGAATCTTTATATCTCTTTGTTATATTTTAGCAATGATAGGATATATTGGCTTATGGAGAGTGTTAATTTCTCAAAATTCAAAGAAACAAAAAGTGACTATGATATGTTTATTTTTGGGAATGATTGGTTATATCTTTTTCTTCATTTTTGAAGGAGGGCAAAGAGCATGGAATTGGTTCATTGAATTTAAAGAACCTTTTGAAATATTATTATTTTTTTGGCCCATAATTGTTACTCTTTTTTGTTTATCCAATTTCCTTTTAAATAAAAAATATTCAAGATAATTTCAAATCTTACAATCGTTTACATTTTAAACTAACTCAGCTCCTTTAACTCCTTAATAAACCTATCTGCCAGATTATCAGCTTTTTCCTGCGTCGGTGCTTCGGTGTAAATCCGGATAATCGGTTCCGTATTGGATTTGCGTAAATGCACCCATTCGTTTTCAAAATCTATTTTTACACCGTCCACAGTTGAGATTTCTTCGTGTGCATACTTCTCCTCTACTTTTTCCAAAATCATATCCACATCGATTTCCGGCGTTAGTTCGATTTTCTTTTTCCCCATAAAATACGGCGGATAAGAAGCCCTTAATTCGCTTACTTTCATCTCCCTTTCTGCCAAATGACTCAAAAACAAAGCAATCCCAACCAATGAATCACGGCCGTAATGCAACTCCGGATAGATAATCCCACCGTTTCCTTCGCCACCTATTTTCGCACCGATTTCTTTCATTTTGGTCACTACGTTTACTTCGCCCACAGCCGAAGCTTCGTATTTTTGACCGTGTTTTTCTGCAATATCACGCAAAGCTCTGGAAGAAGACAAATTTGAAACCGTAGCTGAAGGCGTTTTTCTCAAAACATAGTCTGCAACAGCGACCAACGTATATTCCTCACCAAACATTTCGCCATCTTCCGAAATAATTGCCAAACGGTCCACATCGGGATCGACTACAATTCCGAAATCGGCTTTTTCTTCCACAACTTTTTGTGAAATATCGGTCAGATGTTCTTTCAGCGGTTCCGGATTATGTGGAAATTGACCGTTTGGTTCGCAATACAATTTCACATATTCCACGCCCAATTTATCTAATAGCGGCGGAATGGAAATTCCTCCGGTAGAATTTACGGCATCGATTACTACTTTGAATTTTTTCTCAGCAATTGCTTTTGCGTTGACCAACGGCAATTCTAAAATCTTGTCAATGTGAATTTGAATTCCGTCTTCATTTCTTTCATATTTTCCCAAATCACCGACTTCAGCAAATTGGAAGTCATCATTTTCGGCAATGCTCAATATTTTTGCTCCATCATCACCTGAAACGAATTCGCCTTTGGCATTTAATAATTTTAAAGCATTCCATTGTTTCGGGTTATGGCTTGCCGTCAAGATAATCCCGCCATCGGCATTCAGATGCGGTACCATTACCTCTACCGTCGGTGTTGTGGAAAGCCCTAAATCCACTACATCTATTCCAAGTCCAATCAAAGTGGAACTGACCAATTGGGAAATCATTTCGCCTGAAATCCGGGCATCGCGACCTATGACTACTTTTAACTTTTGATGAGTAGTTGGGGTTGTAGAAGCAAGCCAGGTTCCGTAAGCGGCTGCAAATTTTACAGCATCGATGGGTGTTAGATTATCACTGATTTTTCCGCCGATGGTTCCACGGATTCCTGATATGGATTTGATTAATGACATTTTCTGATTAAATTTTAAGATGCAAAATTACAGCTTTTGCCCGAATTCCACCCGAACTATGAATTAACAGTTGGTTTAAATTTTAATTAGTAAATTTGGTTTAAACAAAATCTTTAATATTTATGGAAACAACATCTGTACTCATTTTCGGCGCCATAGACGGCGTTTGGAGTTTTCTGATTTATTTGGTATTCGGTCTTATTGCTGCCGGAATCGCAAAAGCTATCGTTCCGGGTAAAGACCCGGGAGGTTTCATCATTTCTGCCATCATCGGTATCGTTGGAGCATACGTTGGGCATAACATGAGAGCATGGTTAGGCTTGGATACGGACAATGAATTGAACTTCCTTAGCATTTCGGACTGGATATTTACAGTTGGTGGTGCGGTAATTTTACTATTTATCTGGAAATTGATTTCAAAAATGTTTTCAAAAGCTTAGAGCCTGTTTAAGTTTTATCTAATTATTTTGTTATGCGTCTTTTTGCCTGCAACTTCTTTAATTTTTTCATCGAATATACCCGATTTCGACTGCAAAAATTGCATCGTTTCGGCTAAAAATACGCTATAACATTTCTAAAATATAAATTTTAAACAGGCTCCTATGAATTAGGTCAATAAAAAAATCCGGAAACTTCGAGAATCTCAGTTTCCGGATTTTTTATATCTGATTTTTATATTTACGAATGAATAGAACGTTTCCCTGTTGCATCCAAAGCGGCTTCTTTCATCGCTTCGGCAAACGTCGGGTGCGCATGGCTCATACGGGCAATGTCTTCAGCCGAAGCTCTGTATTCCATTGCTACAACGGCTTCCGCAATCAAATCGGCAGCGCGTGCGCCTATGATGTGAATCCCCAAAACCTCATCTGTTTTTTCATCTGAATAGATTCTGACAAATCCATCCAAATCCATACTGGCTCTAGCTCTACCCAAAGCTCGGAAAAGGAACGAACCGGTTTTATAAGCAACTCCGGCTTCTTTTAGTTGTTCTTCCGTTTTCCCGACTCCTGCAACTTCCGGCCATGTATAAACCACGCCCGGAATTAAATTATAATCTATATGCGGTTTTTGTCCTGCCAATTGTTCTGCAACCAAAACGCCTTCTTCTTCGGCTTTGTGCGCCAACATAGCTCCGGCCACAACGTCTCCGATTGCATAAACATTGGCAACATTGGTTTGAAGATGAGAATTGGTTTTTACTCTTCCTCTTTCGTCGGTTTCGATTCCGGCGTTTTCCAATCCCAAACCACCGGTATAAGGACTTCTACCAACCGAAACCAATACATAGTCTCCTTCGAAACTCAGTTGACCTCCATTTTTATCTTCTGCTTTCACGGTAACGTTGGAACCATTGTTAGTTACTTCTGTAACTTTGGTGGAAGTATGGAATTTCATTCCTTGTTTTTTCAGGACTTTGGTCAGTTCTTTTGACAAAGCACCGTCCATTCCCGGGATGATGCGATCCATAAACTCTACAACGGTTACTTCCGACCCCAAACGCAAATAAACGGAACCCAATTCCAGCCCGATGACACCACCGCCTATCACTACCAAATGTTTGGGGATTTCTTTTAACTCCAAAGCTTCGGTAGAAGTGATGATGCGTTCTTTATCGGTTTTGGCAAATGGCAATTCGGTTGAATAAGATCCTGTTGCGATGATAATATTTTTGGATTCTATTTCATCTGTTGAACCATCTTCTTTTGTGACTAAAACATGGGTGGCATCTTTAAAAGAACCCAAACCGTTGAAAACGGTAATTTGGTTTTTACCCATCAGGTATTCGATTCCTTTGACGTTGGAATCTACGACTTCTCTTTTTCGCTGGATCATTTGCCCGAAATTTACTTTCGGTGCTTCGATGTCAATTCCGTGGGCCGTAAAATTATGAACGGCATTGTGATAATGTTCCGATGAATCCAAGAGTGCTTTTGATGGGATACAACCTACATTTAAACAGGTTCCTCCTAAACTTGACTTTTCAACAATGGCTGTTTTAAACCCCAACTGTGCACAGCGGATGGCTGCTACATATCCGCCGGGACCGGCTCCGATTACGGTAACATCAAATGAATTCATAAATGATTTTAGTTTGAAATTTGAAAGAGCAAAATTAACAATTAAATACGAGTTTGCCGGAATGATTTAAATAAAAAATCTAATTCGGACGCAACCTTTCGAAAGCTTTTACGTCTTTGATCAAAGAAAAATTTATAAAAAATGAAGAGAGCGTTTCAAAAAATGAATGCCTTTAGAAAATTAGGCATGTGTATTTTAACTATTATTTCGGTTTCCTCCTGTCTTAATAATGACGATGGCGGAGATATCCAGTATGAAGATTCCGGTTATGTTTTATTTTCTAATATTTCACCGGGGTCTGCCCAACTTAAATTATTTACAAATGATGAAGCCTTTAATAATTCTGCACTGAATTACAATGAGTTTTTCGGCTACGCACGGATGGATATCGGCTCAAATATTTTGACCCTAAGAGGGAATTCTTCCAATACTGATTTGGACACAATTAATTTAAGTGTGGAATTAGACAAATTTTATAGTGTCTTTGCGGTTAATTCGCCGGAAAATATTGAGTTGCTTGCCTATTTAGACAATCCCTCTCAACCTTCAAATCCAAACAAAACAGTAGTCCGGTTTATCCAACTTTCCCATAATTGCCCTTCGGTAAAAGTAAAAATTGAAGGTATGGAAAGTGATTTAGGAACCTATAATTTCCGAAATGCTTCCTCTTTTATGGAAATTGACAGGGTTTTAAATAAAAATATGTATTTGATTGAAACAGAAACAAATGATACCATTTTCACCAAGAACATTACATTAAATGGTAATTCTGCATATACTGTTTTCAGTGAGGGTGATTTTGAGTCTGAGGATGAAGACATAGATTTAGACATTAAATCAATACAATACTAAATTCCCATCATTACATTTATTTACAAAAAATCCCTTTAGATTGAGTCTAAAGGGATTTTTATTGGGATTTTGTTTTCTAAATCAATATTGGACGTAATCCACATCCATTTGTTCTGCCGCTTTTTTATAGAAACCGGAATCCAGTTTCTCTCGAATCGCATCAAAAGCATTTAGGGTAAATTCAATATCTTCATCGGTATGCGCAGCTGTCGGGATGATACGGAAGATGATTGTTCCTTTTGGAATTACCGGATAAACCACTACCGAAACAAAGACTCCATGGTTTTCGCGTAAATCTTTTGCCATGATAGTCGCTTCGATTGGGCTTCCTTCCAGGATAATTGGCGTAACCGGTGTGTTTGTCAATCCTAAGTTATAATTTCTCGCTTTCAGTCCGGATTGGATTTTTTCCACATTTTCCCATAGTTTATTTTTCAATTCGGGTTGGGTTTTTAATAATTCCAATCGTTTCAAACCACCTATGGTCATCGGCATACAAAGCGATTTGGCAAAAATCTGGGAACGTAGATTATACTGCAAATAACGAATAACTGTTTTATCTCCGGCAAAGAATCCGCCGAATCCCGCCATGGATTTGGCAAATGTGGAAAAATAAACATCAATCTGATCCTGACATCCCTGCTCTTCTCCTGCTCCGGCTCCGGTTTTGCCCAAAGTCCCGAATCCATGTGCATCATCTACCAAAAGTCGGAAATCGAATTCTTTTTTCAGTTCGCAGATTTCTTTTAGTTTTCCCTGCTCCGCCATCATTCCGAAAACACCTTCGGTCACGACCAAAATTCCTCCACCTGTTTGTTCCGTAATTTTGGTAGCACGTACCAGGTTTTTTCTCAAGCTGTCAATGTCGTTATGAATATATGTAAAACGTTTGCCAAAGTGCAAACGAACGCCATCTACGATACAAGCATGACATTCCTGGTCATATACGATTACATCGTTTTTGGAAACCAAAGCATCGATAGCCGAAACCATTCCCGGATATCCGAAATTCAGCAAATAAGCAGATTCTTTTCCTACGAATTCCGCCAATTCGCTTTCCAGTTGTTGGTGGTATTTGGTTTGTCCGGTCATGGCACGAGCGCCCATTGGTGCTGCCATTCCATATTTTGCCGCTGCATCCGCATCAGCTTTTCTCACTTCAGGGTGGTTGGCCAGTCCCAAATAGTTGTTCAAACTCCAAACAACAACATCTTTTCCTCTGAATTTCATTCGGGGCCCCATTTCACCTTCTAGTTCGGGGAAGATAAAGTAACCTTCTCCATAATCTGCAAATTGTCCCAAAGGACCGGGATTCTGTTTTATTCTTTCAAATATATCCATGATATGTTTTTGATTTTATTAGGTTTAATTTATGCAAAATGCTCCGCAATTTTTCATTGGGAGCATTTAATAAATTTTAAATTATTTGGATTTCGTACATGTTATTATTTAACATACTGAATTGTGGCGTTAGACTCCAATCCGTTTAAACGACTGTTTGTAAAACCTTGTTCTACCATCCATTCATCACTAAATACTTTTGTAATATAACGTGATCCATGATCAGGAAAAATCAATACAACAAAGTCATCTTCCTTAAACTGACCGGCCATCTGACGGTATGCCTGCACCACGGCACCACAAGTATAACCACCCATGATTCCCTCTTTCAACGCAATTTCGCGTGTCCTGTAGGCGCTTTCTTCATCTGTTACTTTCTCAAAATGATCAATGATGCTAAAATCTGTTGCTTCTGGAACCAAGTTTTTCCCAAGCCCTTCGATTCGGTAAGGATAAATTTCATTTTTATCCAATTCTCCCGTTTCGTGGTATTTTTTTAAAATGGATCCATAAGCGTCTACTCCTATGATTTTGATATCCGGATTTTGCTCTTTCAAATATTTAGCAGAACCTGAAAGTGTTCCGCCGGTACCACAGCACGCAATCAAATGGGTGATTTTCCCTTGCGTTTGCTTCCAAATTTCCGGCCCTGTTGTTAAATAATGGGCTTCAACATTTTTTAAGTTAAAATATTGATTGATATAAATCGAATTGGGCGTTTCTTCCGCAATCCTTTTGGCTACTTCATAATAAGATCTAGGGTCGTCAGCCGGTACGTTGGCAGGACAAATAAAGACTTTGGCACCCAATGCTTTTAAATAAGCAATTTTCTCACCTTTTGTCTTATCTGAAACGGCTAAGATACATTTGTATCCCTTGACAATACTCACCATCGCAACACTAAAACCTGTATTACCAGACGTTGTTTCAACGATGGTAGCACCTGGTTTCAGCAATCCTTCACGCTCCGCTTCTTCTATGATGTGTAGCGCAATTCGATCTTTGGTTGAATGTCCCGGGTTGTAACTTTCTAACTTAGCGTAAACCTCACCTGGAATTTCTTGGCCAATTTTGTTTAGTCGAACTAATGGTGAATCACCTATTAATTCTAAAACGTTGTTATAAGTTCCAGTCATTACATTTAGTTCTTTACTTACAATCGGCAAATTTAAGAATTTTTATGAATTTACCCATTTTTCATGCGAGTATTATCAACAGTTTCACAAGATAATGGTTCTCAAATTATTAAATTACAAATTGTAAATGGTTAATATTCCGATGGTTCTAAATAAATATGTTTTAAAATTCTTTTATCTTCTTCGGTTAATAATTTTTTTCTTCTTTCCATCATTTTCTGTGCCGCCTCACAACTTTTTTCAAAATCATATTTCGGTGAAGTCTCCCTTCCACCCCAACTAAACGATGGAATAAACTTTGGCGGAAACCCAGACTCAAACACATTTGCAGAAACACCGGCAACTGTACCGGTGTTAAATTGCGTGTTGATTGCCGACTTAGAAAAGTCTCCCATTATCAGCCCGCAAAATTGCAAATCTGATTCAATATACGAATTTGTATTGTAATCCCACATCTTGATGGTGGAATAATTATTCTTCAAATTCGAATTATTGGTGTCGGCTCCCAGATTGCACCATTCTCCCAAAACGGAATTCCCCAAAAATCCTTCGTGCCCCTTGTTTGAATAGCCCATCAAAATCGAATTATTGACCTCTCCTCCTACTTTACAGTGAGGTCCAATTGTCGTTCCCGAATAAATTTTAGTTCCCATATTGAGCTTTGCTCCTTCGCACAACGCCAGACTTCCTCGGATCAAACTTCCTTCCATCACTTCCGCATCTTTACCAATGTAGATAGGACCTGATTTGGCGTTCAGCACTGAAAATTCCATAACCGTTCCTTCTTCCAGAAATATATTTTCCGGATTCATGATTCCGTTTGTATCTGAAATAGGTTGTGATTTTCTTCCTTTTTTAATTAATTCAAAATCAAATCGAATTGCTACATCATTGTAACTAAATAAATTCCACAAACGGTTGATATGCAAAATTTCTCCAGTATAGTTTTGGTTGGAGGTAATTGTGTTCAAATTCTGAAAATCCTCCAATGAAAGTTTTCCGGCAATCATATTTTGATTGTTCATGAGCGTTTCTCCTTCTTTCAGTTTTAGAATGGCATCAACCAAATCTGGAAAAGGAAAATAAGCCGGATTGATAAATAAATTGAGATTTTCGACTTCTGCAGGAAATTTCTCTGACAAATAATTTTCGGTCAGATAACTGTAATTTCCTTCAATCAATTTCTTCCAACGTTCCCTGAAAGTCAAAATCCCCATCCGCAATTCCCCGAAAGGTTTTGTAAGTGTCAGTGGACGTAGGTTTTTCCATTCTTTAGAGTCAAATAAAACGATGTTCATCCGAAGTATTTAAAGCAAATTTAAAATTATTTTAGGTAATGTATTCATTTATGAATTAAAAACGAAATCCTACATTTGAACTATGAAACAAACGCCCGTTTTTTTTGATGAGATTTTTATTGGTTTAAACCAATTATTAAAAGAAAAAAAATACCATTCCGTATTTATTCTGGCAGATGAAAACACGCACGAATATTGTTTGCCCCTTTTTCTTTCAGAAATTGAAGAAAGCATCCCTATCGAAATCATAGAAATTCCATCGGGCGAAGAAAACAAAGTAATTGAAATCGTGGCCCAGGTTTGGGAAAGCATGGCCGAATTGAACGCTTCCCGCAACAGTCTGTTGATTAATTTGGGTGGCGGTATGGTTACCGACATCGGCGGATTTATTGCTTCTACCTTTAAACGTGGCATAGATTTCATCAATGTTCCGACTTCGCTTCTTTCCATGGTGGATGCTTCGGTGGGCGGAAAAACCGGAATCGATATCAACGGAATTAAAAATGCTGTCGGGACTTTTGCGATGCCCGTTGCAACTTTTATTTTTCCCAAATTCCTGGAAACTCTTCCCAAAGCTGAATTTCGATCAGGTCTGGCCGAAATGCTCAAACATGGTTTGATTTACGATAGGAATCACTGGAAAAAATTGACTTCTTTGGAGATTTTTAATCCGGACTCCATTGGGAATTTGATTGAAGAATCGGTCAAAATCAAAACTGAAGTCATTAATTCTGACCCGTTTGAAAGCGGTTTGAGGAAAATCCTGAATTTTGGGCATACCGTTGGTCATGCCGTGGAAAGCGAATTTTTGAAATCTGAAAATCCTTTGCTGCATGGTGAAGCCGTTGCGATAGGCATGTTGGTAGAAGCCGTTTTGAGTTTTGAAAACGAATTGATTTCCAAAGAAGAATTAGATGAAATATTTATCCATTTGATTCCAATTTTTGGTAAAAAAAATCTTTCGGAAGAAATCATCCCGCATCTTCTTCAATGGATGAGACATGATAAGAAAAATCAAAACAATCAAATAAGCTTTAGTTTGCCTGATGGAATCGGGAATTGTAAATATGATATTTTGTTAAGTGAAAATCAGATTTCGGAAGGAATTTTGCGGTACAATAAAAAATTGACAACGATATGAAATTCATTTATTTCATTTTAATTTCAATGCTGATAAGTTGCTCACAAAACAATTTTAAAGAAACAACTATGGACACATCAAATTCAAATACATTTAAAGTACAGAAATCGGAAGAAGACTGGAAAAAAGAACTTTCGCCCGAACAATTTTATGTGATGCGTGAAGCCGGCACCGAACAGCCTTTTTCGGGAAAATACAATATGCATTTCGAAAAAGGTGTCTACACTTGCGGTGCTTGCGGAACACCACTTTTTACCTCAGAATCCAAGTTTGACGGACACTGCGGTTGGCCCAGTTTTGATAAAGAAATTGCCGAAGGAAAAATCATCGAAAAAACCGATACTTCGCACGGAATGAACAGAACCGAAATTCTTTGTGCCAATTGCGGTAGTCACCTCGGACATGTTTTTGATGACGGTCCTACGGAAACGGGTTTGAGATATTGCGTGAATTCGCTTTCGCTGGATTTTGAAGAAAAAGGTAATGTACTGAAAAATAGTTGGTGATTTTTGGTGAAAAAATTTATAAATTATGTGCGTTAATCCGAAGAAGACGAAAGCTCTGGTGGAGACCAACTTTTCAGCAATACGATTAATGTTCAAAACG
>JAEWOD010000002.1 GCA_023461035.1 Bacteroidota bacterium
TATATTTTTAAGGCTCTTAAAGAATATCTTTGCTAAATTTTGATGCTCTTTTTGAGCGTGTCATTGCGAGGAACGAAGCAATCAACTTCCTATTCTTGATTTATCCCGATAAATCTTCAAACACGAAACAAAAAATCTGTCACCCTGAGCGTAGTCGAAGGGCATCTCAAAAGAGCTATAAAAATTCTTAGCAATAAAATTTAAACAGGCTCTAAGAAACTCCGAGAATTGATTTTGTTAATGATAATTACAAATTAAAAACCTCACAGGTCTTGAAAACCTGTGAGGTTATATTTTATACAATTAGACGTTAAAACCCCTTCAACTGCTCTTCGATCTGCGCAATTTTCTCCAGCGTGTCCGCTTCTTTTTTCTTTTCGGCATTTACAACCGCATCCGGAGCTCCGCTTACGAATTTTTCATTGGATAACTTCTTCCGAACCGAATTCAAAAATCCCTGTAAATATTCTTTTTCCTTTTCCAGTTTTTCCTTTTCCGCTTCCAAATCCACATTTTCCGAAACCGGAATCAAAAATTCAAAAGTTCCCACACGGAACGTAAATCCTTTGTCCGGAAATTGCCCTGCAAACTGAATTGTCACATTTCCTAATTTCTGAACCAATTCCGTACTTAATTCTTCTTTTGAATTTTCTGCTGCAAACAATTCCAATTTTTCTTTGGGCGAAATTCCCTTTTCGTTTCGTATCGCACGGATGCCCGAAATCACTTCCGAAGTTGTTTCAAATTGCTTCAAAACACCCGGCCAAAAATTATCGACCTGTGGATATTCAGCTACAATCAAAGCATTTTCTTCCGTTCTCTCTTCCATCAACTGCCAGATTTCTTCTGTCAAAAATGGCATAAACGGATGCAATATTTTTAAACAATTTCCTAAATATTCGATGGTTGCATCATAAGTCGAACGGTCAATCGGTTTGCCGAATTCGGGTTTTACCGCTTCCAGATACCAGGAACAGAAATCGTCCCAAATTAGCTTGTAAACCGACATCAAAACATCTGAAATTCGATATTTTTCATAATTGGACTCAATATCTTTCAGTTCCGAATGGAATTTCGAATAAAACCATTCCACCGCAAATTTATTTTCTTCAGGCGTTTCCAGATTTTCATCTACTTCCCAACCTTTGATCAATCGGAATGCATTCCAGATTTTATTGGCAAAATTTCGACCTTGCACACATAAATCTTCATCAAACGGCAAATCGTTTCCTGCTGGCGAAGAAAGCAACATCCCGACACGCACACCGTCTGCACCGTATTGCTGCATCAACTCAATCGGGTCAGGTGAATTCCCTAAAGATTTGGACATTTTACGTCCTTGTTTGTCCCGAACAATTCCGGTGAAATACACATTTTTAAACGGAAGTTCGTTTCGGTATTCGTATCCGGCAATGATCATTCTCGCTACCCAGAAAAACATGATTTCCGGTGCCGTTACCAAATCCTGAGTTGGATAATAATAATTGATTTCCTCATTTTCCGGCTCATTGATTCCGTTAAAAACCGAAATCGGCCATAACCAGGAAGAAAACCAGGTATCCAGAGCATCTTCGTCCTGACGTAAATCGCCTTCGGTCAATACGAGATTTCTTTCTCTTGCAATGATTTCCAATGCTTCCTGTTTATTCAAAGCCACCACAAAATCTTCCTGACCATCACCATAATAAAACGCAGGAATCTGGTGTCCCCACCACAATTGGCGGGAAATATTCCAGTCATGGACATTTTCCATCCAGTTTTTGTAAGTGTTTTTGAATTTCGCGGGATGAAACTGAATCGTGTCGTTCATTACGTTTTCCAAAGCCGGTTCCGACAATTCTTTCATCTTCAAAAACCACTGAACCGAAAGTTTCGGTTCAATCACCGCTCCGGTTCGTTCGGAAGTCCCGACTTTATTGGTATAATTTTCAACTTTTTCCAGCAAACCTTTGGCATCCAACTCAACTTCGATTTCCTTTCGGACTTTGAACCGGTCTTTTCCTGCATAGTGCAAAGCATGATGGTTCAAAGTCGCATCATCATTGATGGCATCTATGATTTCCAAATTGTGCTTTTTACCCAATTCGTAGTCATTTATATCATGCGCCGGCGTTACTTTCAGACAACCGGTTCCGAATTCGATATCCACATATTCGTCTTCAATAATCGGAATAACCCTATCTGCAATCGGAACAACTACATTTTTTCCTTTCAGAAATTGATAGCGTTCGTCATTTGGGTTAATGCAAACTGCCGTATCGCCGAAAATCGTTTCCGGACGTGTTGTAGCTACCACTATATAGTCTTCGCTTCCTTCAATCAAGTATCGTAAAAAATATAATTTCCCTTGTTTTTCCTGGTAAATAACTTCCTCATCGGAAATATTGGTTTTCGCTTCCGGATCCCAATTCACCATTCTGTAACCACGGTAAATCAAACCTTTGTTGTACAAATCCACAAAAACTTTGGTTACGGATTCGGACAAATCTTCATCCATCGTGAATTTGGTACGGTTCCAGTCACAAGAACAACCGAGTGTTTTCAATTGTTCCAAAATGATTCCGCCATGTTTATGTGTCCATTCCCAAGCGTGTTCGAGGAATTTTTCTCTTCCGATTTCAAACTTAGAAATGCCTTCTTCTTTTAATTTTGCAACGACTTTGGCTTCCGTAGCTATGGAAGCATGGTCAGTTCCGGGCACCCAGCAGGCGTTAAATCCTTTCATACGTGCACGACGAATCAGTACATCCTGAATCGTGTTGTTCAGCATATGCCCCATGTGCAAAACACCTGTCACGTTTGGCGGTGGAATTACAATGGTGTACGGTTTACGATCGTCCGGTTGGGAAAAAAAATACTGGTTTTTCATCCAGTAATCGTACCATTTCTGCTCTACACTATTCGGATTGTATTTAGATTCTAATTGCATTTTGGGTAAAAAATTATACGGTATTTCAATTGTTAATGATTTGCAAATGTAAGATTAGTAAAGTCTAATTGTAAATTTAATTTCTAAATTTGTTTCACAAAAACACACTAATTATGAAAAAAATATTTTTAGCAACTGCATTTTTTATCGGAGGAATCGCTTTATTGAATGCTCAGGAAATTGAAATAAGTGAATCCAACGTAGATTTAGGAAACATCAAATTTGGAGGAAAAGCTGTTTCAACCGTTCAGATCAAAAATACGGGTGACAAACCTTTGATTATTTCAGATGCAAAAGCATCTTGCGGATGTACCGTTCCAAAATGGCCAAAAGATCCGATTGCTCCGGGAAAATCTGCTCCGATGACTGTCGAATATACCACCACTAAAAAAGCTGGGGCTTTTAATAAAACGGTGACAATCAGTTCCAATGCTGTAACGGAAGGACGTAAAATTTTCCGAATCAAAGGAGTGGTAGAAGCGGATCCAAATGCACCGGCTGCTACAACACCGTCCGGAGCATCAAGTGCAAAAAAATAAAAATTAATATTCCAAATAATAGAAATCCTTCTCCGCTGTGGCGGATTGGAGGATTTTTTTGTGTTTTATAACTTTGAAATCCCAAATGACTTATAAAGAACATCTTAAACGAAATCTAAAATTGGCCGTTCCCGTGATGATTACACAGGCAGGACAGATCATGGTCAATCTGGTCGATAATTTTATGGTGGGTGGTTTAGGTGGAAAGTACGATTATATCGTGGATGAGCAATTGGGAAAAACGGCTTTGGGAGCTGTTTCACTTGGAAATGCGGTTTTCATCACGGCTTTGGTAGTGGCTTTTGGATTTAGTTTTGCGATTTCACCGCTGGTAGCTGCGGCCGATGCCAAAAAAGATAAAGATGGTGCCGGTAAAATTTTCTCGCACGGACTGGTGTTGAACCTCATTCTGGCGATTGTACTGTTGATTATTTTGGAATCAATTCGTCCTTTACTTTATTATATGGGACAGCCAAAAGATGTAATTGACATGGCTATTCCGTTTTTAAGCATTATGGCCTGGTCGCTGATTCCGATTATGATTTTTCAATCTTTCAGACAGTTTTCAGAAGGATTATCCTTAACAATTCCTGTAACGGTAGCGACCATTGTAGGCAACATTGTCAACATCCTTCTCAACTATGCCTGGGTTTACGGATATTGGGGTTTTCCACGTCTGGAAGTAGAAGGCGCAGGTTGGGGCACTTTTTTTGCCCGAATTTCAATGTTAGTGGTTTTGGTCATTACATTGATGAATTTCAAAAAAACAAAGGAATATTTAAAGGCCGTCCGGTTCAAACACTTCGAAAACGGTATTTTTAAAAAAATCATCAATATGGGTGTTCCGACTGCTTTGACTTCTTTTTTTGAGGTGAGCGCATTTACCGGAGCAGCATTTGTTTGCGGATATGCTTTTTCAGCGGATTTAACCGAACAGCAATTGGCAAAAACCAATTTGGCAGCACATCAAATAGCCATCAGTCTGGCTTCTACCACTTTTATGATGTGTATGGGATTGAGTGTAGCCGCAACTGTGAGAGTTGGTTATCAGATGGGATTAAAAAATTATAAAATACTTCGCGAAGCAGGTTGGTCTACTATAATCATGGTGATTGGTTTTATGTTGGTGTGCGGAATCGGGATGGTAGTATTGCGTTACGAATTACCAACTTGGTATTTGGATAATCAACAAGTGATTAATTTAGCTGCGCAATTGTTAATCATCGCTTCCCTTTTCCAGCTTTCAGACGGCATACAACTGGTCGTTTTGGGTGCGCTAAGAGGAATGCAGGATGTGAAAATTCCGTCCATCATCACCTTTATTTCCTATTGGCTCATCGCGATTCCGCTGGGCGTTTTGTTGGCTATTTATTTTGAGATGCGTGCCATAGGTATGTGGATAGGTCTTTTGGTTGGTTTGACTATTTCAGCAATTATGTTACTTTTACGGTATCATAAACAAACCAAAAAACTCATTTATGGAAACGCCCAAATTTCTGATAGCCGATAATTCTGATTTTCCGGACAAAATTTTTATTATCCATACCGATTTCCCCCGATTTATGCTTGATGTGGAAACAGAAGAAATCGAATGGTTTGACGAACTGGAAGAAGAACCGGACGTAGATTTGGAAACAGAAATTGCGGATTTGATGGAAAAAGCATTTGATTTCTTTGACAGGGAAATGGATTCGTATGAAAATGAATAAATATTTTCTGAAACCAATTTTTTTCTTAATTTGTCAAAGAATATATCCTTTTTATGAAATTAACCCGATTATTTGATTTTTTAGAATACCAACTAAAAAATTCACCTCGTACTGACAGCATCGTAATGAAAAGACATGGCGAATGGATTCCTATTTCCACTCAGGAATATGTCAACAAAGCCAATGCCATCAGTCGTGGTTTTTTAAATTTAGGTGTGAAGCACGGTGATAAAATTGCGATTGCTTCTGCTACAAACCGTACGGAATGGAACCTATTGGACATCGGTTTACAGCAAATCGGCTGCATCAGCATTCCGGTTTATCCCACCATTTCGGAGAGCGATTATGCTTATATTTTTAATGATGCTGAAGTAAAATTTGCCTTTGTATCTGATGCCGAATTATATGAAAAAATAAGTTCAATTAAAGAACAAGTACCTTCTTTGGTTTCAATCTATACGTTTGATAATGTGGATGGAGCTCCGAACCTGAATGAAATTCTCGATCTGGGATCTGATGCGGAAAACCAACACGAAGTCGATGCGGTTAAACAACAAGTAAAGCCGGAAGATTTAGTTACGATTATTTATACCTCTGGTACTACCGGAAAACCCAAAGGTGTGATGCTAAGCCATCACAACATTCTTTCCAACGTTTTGGGCAGCAATCCAAGAGTACCAAAATTCCCTTCAGAAAAACCCAAAGCATTGAGTTTCTTGCCTTTATGCCATATATTTGAACGAATGCTTATATATCTTTATACTTACAACGGTATCGGGATTTATTATGCGGAAAACATGGAAACCATCGGGGATAATTTAAAAGAAGTTCATCCGGACGTGATGACAGTTGTGCCACGATTGGTTGAAAAAGTTTATGCCAAAATCTATGATAAAGGAGCTTCTGCCGGCGGAATCAAAACCAAAATTTTTATGTGGGCGTTAGGTTTGGTAGAGAATTATGAGCCGTTTGGCAACCAAAGTTTCGGATGGAAAATCAAACATAAAATTGCAGATATCATCGTATTTAAAAAATGGCGTGAAGGAGTCGGTGGAAATCTGACTTGTATGGTATCTGGAAGTGCCGCACTTTCTCCCCGATTGAACCGTATGTTTTGGGGTGCCGGAATTCCTATTTTAGAAGGATATGGCCTGACCGAAACTTCTCCGGTTTGTACGGTTAATTCGATGTCCAAAGATGGATTTGGAATCGGGATGGTGGGAAAACCTATCGATGGTGTAGAAGTTAAAATCGCCGAAGACGGCGAAATCTGTATCAAAGGTCCAAATGTCATGCTCGGCTATTATAATAATCCTGAAATGACCAATGAAGTCATCACGCCTGACGGATATTTTAAAACGGGTGATATTGGTGAATTTATCAATGGTAATCTGAAAATCACCGACCGTAAAAAGGAAATCTTCAAAACTTCCGGTGGTAAATACATCGCACCACAAAACATGGAGAATGCCTACAAGCAATCGAGATACATAGAACAAATCATGGTCATAGGTGAAGGTGAAAAAATGCCTTGTGCTTTGATTCAGCCTAACTTTGAGAATTTGGCCGCTTGGGCAAAAACAGAAAACATCACTTTACCCGGTTCTAAAGAAGAAATCGTTAAAAATGAAAACGTACTCGATTTGATTCAAAAAGAATTGGATATTTATAACAAATCTTATGGACACTGGGAGCAAGTCAAACAATTTCGTTTAACACCTGTCGAGTGGTCCATAGACGGCGGTGAACTCACCCCTACTTTAAAGTTGAAGCGAAAAGTGATACTGAACAAATACAAAGATTTGTACAAAGAAATCTACGGACATTTTCCGGGCGAATGATCATTTGGTCACATAAAAAATAAAAAATCCCGAGAATTAAATTTTCGGGATTTTTAAAATTATGAACAAATTAAAATCTTACTTGTTGAATTTAGCGTATTTGTTTTTGAATTTATCAATACGCCCTGCCGTATCCACCAATTTCTGTTTACCTGTATAAAATGGGTGGGAAGTACTGGAAATCTCCATTTTTACCAATGGATACTCCACTCCGTCAACTTCGATGGTATCTCGTGTTTCAGCAGCTGAACGAGTGATGAACGTTTCATCGTTACTCATGTCTTTAAATACTACTAAACGGTAATTTTCCGGGTGAATGCCTTTTTTCATGATGTTTATTTTTTAAATCGCAATTTCTACTTCCTACCGTATCCATTGCCGTTAACTTCTCATTTTTAAGTGTGCAAAGATAATGATTTTTACAAAACAAAAAATATTTTGATAAAAAATAATTTCATTCCTTTTGTTGATTGAAAGTCAATAAAAACAATGAAAATTCGTTCTACTTTGTACATTGAGCAGATTTAGTTAGTTTTGTTTGCTTTTTTAATTAGAATTTATGAAAACCCGTAACCTGATTGTACTGAGTATCATAGCATTAATCCTAGGAATTTCTTCCTGTCGTGATGATTTTGACTTTGATTTAGCTTCAGACAACCTTTCCTTTTCCAGCGATACATTGAATCTGGATACCATATTTAATTATACCAATTCGCAAACTTACAAATTGACCATTCATAACAACCAGGATGAAGATGTCCAGATTCCCCGCATTTTTTTATCTCGCGGCGAATCCTCATTGTTTAAAATAAATGTGGACGGTATGGCCGGATTTGAATTTGAAAATGTGGCGGTTCGTAAAAATGACAGTATTTTTATTTTTGTAGAAATTGCCGCAGGCGAAGTTTTGAATAATTCCATCTACGAAGACGAAATCAATTTTGAAACCACCGCCGGAAACCAGCAAGTGAAATTGCTTTCGTATCTTGAAAAAGCCAAATTTTACAATACGGAACAAAGTGATAATTATCCGTTGACCGAAACAAATTGGGACAACCAATGGTCCAGAGTGCTGTTTGGAAATATAAATGCCGGAGATTTAACCATTTCTGCCGGAACCAAAGTTTATTTTCACAATGATGCCGAACTAAATGTAACCGGAACTTTCAATGTAAACGGAGCCCCCAACCAAAAAGTAATTTTCAGAACAGACCGCATGGATGACCGTTCTGATTCTATCCCCAACGCATGGGGAAAAATCAAACTTAAATCCCCCAATAATTCTGTGTTGAATACAATTAATTATGCCGTAATACGCGGTGCGAATACAGGATTGGAAGTTCAAGATTCCCGTTTGGATATTTCCAATACCAAAATTCAAAACAATGAAAATTTTGGTTTGTTGGCTTATAATTCGATTATAAATGGCCGAAATTTAGTTTTAACCAATGCCAATCTCGCAACACTTGGACTGGAAGGAGGAAGTTATGATTTCAGACAATGTACGTTTGCCAACTATTTAAGTACCGGTCAAAGCTCGGGCAATAGTTATAGTCTGATATTGAGCAATGATAGTTTTGCCCTGAATCAAGCCAATTTTTATAACAATATCTTCTATGGAATTTCTGCGAATGCTATTGCTTTTGACAGCCATACCAGTAATAATTTCATTTACGATTTTGATTATAATGTTATGCGTTTGGATGTGCCGGGAGAATTGCCTTCGACAGAATTTACCAATAACTTGGTTTTACAGACTTCCGATTTATTATTTGTAGAAACTGAAGATTTATTCAATGACTTAAGATTGATATTAGATACGCCGGCTGCCGGACATGCAAATCTTGTTTATTTAGACAGTATGACGAATTCAGATATTTTAGGAGAATCAAGAGGAACTTCTCCAAATCCCGGAGCTTATCAAACTCCAATCAATCCCGAAGATTAAACACATAATTCAGATAAAAACAAAAAGCGCAGACCCCACCCGGAATCTGCGCTTTTGTCTTAGAGCCTGTACTTAATACTTAAAAGTACTTAAAACTATGTCCGTTTTTAATTTTCTTAACGGTTTCGTACATCAGTTTGATCGTATTTTCCACATCATCTTTATGAACCATTTCTACGGTGGTATGCATATAGCGCAACGGTAGGGAAATCAATGCCGAAGGCACTCCTCCATTGCTGTAGGCAAATGCATCCGTATCGGTTCCCGTCACACGGCTACTTGCCGCACGCTGAAAAGGAAGCTTTTTCTTTTCGGCGGTTTCGATGATGAGTTCACGCAAATTATTTTGAACAGCAGGTGCATAAGTTACAACCGGACCTGCTCCGCATTTCACTTCTCCTTCCTTCATTTTATTCATCTTTGGAGTGGTGGTGTCATGCGTAACATCGGTTACGATGGCTACGTCAGGTTGTATGGTTTTGGTAATCATCTCCGCACCGCGCAAACCAACTTCTTCCTGAACGGAATTGGTAAAATACAATCCGAAATCGACATTATCTTTGTTTTCATGAATCAAACGTGCCACTTCCGCAATCATAAACCCTCCTACCCGATTGTCCAAAGCCCGGCATACGAAATAATTTTCGTTGAGCACCATAAATTCGTCCGGATAGGTAACGACACATCCCACATGAATACCCAGTTTATCAACTTCTTCCTTTGAACTTACGCCGCAATCAATCCAGATGGTGTCGATTTTTGGTAACTCATCTTTGTCACCGATGCGCACATGAATAGCCGGCCAACCGAAAACTCCCTGAACAATTCCTTTTTTTGTATGGATATTCACACGTTTGGAAGGTGCAATTACAGCGTCAGATCCGCCATTTCTTATGACATAAATCATTCCGTCTGAAGAAATATAATTGACATACCAGGAAATCTCATCGGCATGTGCTTCTAAAACCACTTTATATTTGGCTTCAGGATTGATAATTCCATAAGCGGTTCCATAATTATCTGATTGGATTTTATCTACAAATGGTTGTATGTAATCTATCCAAACCTTTTGACCTTCAGCTTCATATCCGGTGGGCGAACTTGTGTTCAGGTAATTCTCAAGGAAGTTCATTGATTTTTGAGAAAAGAATTTTGATTTTGGCATTTCTTAATTTTTTAACAAATGTAAAAATTTAGGAACAATATTTGCTAAAGGAGGCTTATGCATTGGAAGCTGTTTATACTTATTTCTATATTAAGTTCATTTCTTTTAGGACAAGAAGAGCCTTCCAAAGAAACGAATACTCTTACCAAAGAATTATCAGAAATGGATTCCATTTCGCCTGAGGATTTGGCCATTTTTGACACCATACAATTGGAAAATGCTGAAATGATGCATTTGCATCTGGAAACCGAAATGGAGAAAAAATATTATCTCTGGCTCAGAAAAAGAGTGCGAGATGTATGGCCATATGTAAAAGTTGCTGTCGAGGAATATAATTCTATACAGGACACTTCTCAATATTTCAGCAAACGCGAAAAACGAAAATACATCAAAGAACGTCAAGGTGTCTTGGCAGATCAATTTGAAAATAAATTAAAAGACCTGTCCCTTTCCAGAGGTCAGATTCTTATTAAATTAATTCACAGAGAAACGGAGAAAACTTCTTTTGAAATCATTAAAGAATTAAGAGGCGGGATGAATGCATTTCTATGGAATTCGGCCGGAGGTGCCTTTGATTTGGATTTAAAAACCAAATTTGATCCGCATAAAACAAGAGAAGATTTATATATTCAAGTCATATTGGAAAAGGATTTCAGGTCGGGAAGGCTGGAGCGGATTAAGGAATCGGACTAATGAAAATCTTTCCCTGAAATTGTTTTAGAATCACTCTGTAATTCGCTATATTTGCAATTCTTAAAAACGAACTTAAAAGAGTGGAAAACCCTGCCTTGAAAAAAATTGGTGTAATGACTTCAGGAGGTGATTCTCCCGGTATGAATACTGCGATTCGTGCAGTTGTCCGGGCATGTGCCTTTTACCAAATCAAATGTGTCGGAATCAAAATGGGATATGAAGGTTTGATCCAAAATCAAATGTCCGAATTAGACGCAAGATCTGTAAAACACATCATCAATCGTGGAGGAACTTTTTTACAAACAGCCAGATCAACTGCATTTCGAACTAAAGAAGGTCGCGCAAAAGCATTTGAGAATCTCAAAAAAAATGAATTAGACGGGTTGATCATCATCGGCGGTGATGGTTCTTTTACCGGAGGAAATATATTTTACAAAGAATATGGCATTCCTTTCATAGGAGTACCGGGAACCATAGACAATGATATATTTGGAACCGATTTTACCATCGGATATGACACGGCACTCAACACAGCCATCGAAGCAATTGACCGAATCCGCGACTCGGCTACTTCGCATAATCGCGTGTTTTTTGTAGAAGTTATGGGAAGAGATGCCGGTTTTATTGCTTTAAACAGTGGAATAGCTTCCGGAGCACAGGATATTTTGATTCCGGAGAAAAAAGATAGTTTAGATAATCTGTTCAATTCTTTACAAAAATCCCAGCAGTCCAATAAAAATTCCAGTATTATCGTGGTTGCTGAAGGAGAAGAATTAGGTAACGTATATGATTTAGCCAAGGCTACAGAAGCAAGATTTCCTGACTATGATGTAAGAGTAACTGTATTAGGACACATTCAGCGAGGTGGGAATCCCAGTTGTATGGACAGAGTGCTGGCAAGCCGATTGGGAATTGCTGCAGTGGAAGGGCTTCTGGAAGGAAAAACCAATTTGATGGCAGGATTACGATCCAATAAAGTGGTCTTTACTCCTATCGAAGAAGCCATTAAAAAACACAATGAAATCGATAAAGAATTAATAAAAGTCGCTAAAATTTTAGCCATTTAATAACCTTTAAAACAACAAACAAAATGTCAACAATCAAAGTAGGAATTAACGGTTTTGGACGAATTGGAAGTCTTGTATTTGGTGCTCTTTTGGAAAGAGATAATGTAGAGATAGTGGGAATCAACGATCTTATAGATGCAAATTACATGGCCTATATGATTAAATACGATTCAGTTCACGGTCGCTTTAAAGGGGATGTAAAAGTAGAAGGAAATAATTTGGTGGTAAATGGAAAGACCATCCGTGTTACCTCTGAAAGAGACCCCAATAATTTGAAATGGAATGAAGTAGGCGCAGAATATATCGTAGAATCTACCGGATTGTTTTTAACAAAAGAATCTGCACAAGCCCATATCAATGCCGGAGCAAAAAAAGTAATTCTTTCCGCTCCTTCAAAAGATGATACGCCTATGTTTGTGATGGGCGTAAACCATAAAGAATTAACGCCCGATGTTCAAATCCTGTCCAATGCTTCTTGTACAACCAATTGTTTGGCACCACTGGCAAAAGTAGTTCATGACAATTTCGGAATTCTGGAAGGATTAATGACAACAGTTCATGCCACTACTGCTACTCAAAGAACCGTAGACGGACCATCAGCCAAAGACTGGAGAGGAGGTAGATCTGCCCTTTTAAACATCATTCCTTCTTCCACCGGAGCTGCAAAAGCAGTTGGAAAAGTAATTCCTTCCTTAAACGGAAAATTGACAGGGATGGCTTTTCGCGTACCCAACGCAGATGTTTCAGTTGTGGATTTGACCGTAAGGTTAGAAAAACCAACTTCTTATGAAGAAATTTGTGCGGCAATGAAAGCAGCCTCAGAGGGAGAATTGAAAGGAATTTTAGGCTATACGGAAGATCTGGTAGTTTCTCAGGATTTCGTAGGAGATAAGAGAACTTCTATTTTTGATAAAGATGCAGGAATCATGCTTTCACCCACTTTTGTGAAATTGGTATCTTGGTATGATAATGAAATGGGATATTCCAATAAATTGGCCGATATGTTGATTCATTCAGCTTCAGTTTAACTCCAATTTATCCAAAATATTATAAGCTGTTTTGTTAAAAAACAGCTTTTTTTATGAAAAAAATCATTTTTTAAGAAAAATTTATATCTTTGTTTATAATAACACAAAAAAATCTGCCTATAGCATAATATTCTATCTCTTAACACTTGTAGACAAAAGAAGAAGAATATGGAATTCATTGATGATTCTCAATTAGTAGATTCGTATATACTTGGAAACGAATCCGCATTGGCAGAGTTGATTGAGCGGTATAAGAATAAAGTCTATGGCTTTATTTTCTCCAAAGTATTAGACAAAAACATAGCTGAAGACATTTTTCAGGACACTTTCGTAAAAGTTATTTTGACCTTAAAAGAAGGAAAATATAGCGAAGAAGGAAAATTTTTACCTTGGGTAATGCGTATTGCTCACAATCTAACCATCGACTATTTCCGATCCAAAACCCGTATGCCGGTAATAGGTGAAACATTTGTGGATGAGGACTTCAGTATTTTTGATTTCCTTGCCGATCCGGAAGATTGTTCTGAAACCAAAATTATAAAAGAGCAAATTGAAAAGGATCTACGTCACATCATTGATTTTTTACCTGAAGATCAAAGAGATGTTTTGGAATTACGCATTTTCAAAGGACTTAGCTTTAAGGAAATTGCAGAAGAAACGGATGTCAGCATAAATACAGCATTGGGAAGAATGCGGTATGCCCTGATAAATTTGAGAAAACTGATAGAAGAGAAAAAACTAACTTTAACATTAGTTTAACTATTTGACATTTGTTAAAAACAATAATTTGAGTACAAAATGCGTTTAAAGCTATATAACTCAAATTAAATAATAAATGAAGCACAATTACTCTATTATCGGTGAGCAATTATCACCAAAACCGGAAACGGTTCAAAATATTTTAAATTTTTCAAAAACATTATCAGTTATTAGAAGTGGAATCTTGAATAAGAAAATAATTCTTATCAAGAATTAAAAAAAGGGGGAAGCAAAACTTCCCCCTTTTTATTTTAATCTAAGTCAATTTAATTTTTCCCAAAAAAACCACCTAATAATTTACTGCCTAATTCCATCACATCATCCATTGCATTTCCGTCACCATCCTGATCCAAAAGTCTTTCGATAGTTCCCATTTCTCTTTGGTTTGACTGTGTAGCCCCGCCGACCAATCCGCCTAAAAGCGAAGAAAGTCCGCCTGCATCCAGTCCGTTTTGCTTTTTCTCTTTCCCTAAATATCCCATCACAATCGGTGCGAGCATAGCTAAAATTTGTGCAATTTGTCCGGCATTTAAACCCGAAGATTTTCCAATCGCATTTTCAACCTGCCCTTGTTTACCACCTAAAACATGACTTAAAATATTGGCTCCGTCAGAAAAATTTCCACCTTGTAAAAATCCACCAAGATTGTCCAGAATACTTCCGTCATGATCTCTTTCCAGCGCATTGGCTATATTTTGCGCATCTCCACTGTTGGCATTTTTGCTTAAAGCGGTTATTAATAAAGGTACTGCAGCCGAAATCGCCATTTTAGCTTGTTCATTTTCAATCCCTAATTGGTTAACTACTCCATTAACCATTTGTTGGCCCATCGCCCCCTGTAATAAACTTGAAATATCCATTCTTTAAATTAATTGGTTACAACCAAATATAAAACTAAAATTTAAACCATAATTAGATTACCATTTGAAATTTATAATTTTGTAATCTAAACACTTAAAATTATGAGAAGATTTATACAAATTCTTATCCTTTTAGTTTTGGGAATCCTTTTAATTCCCTTATTACTTCCTAACAAACTAAGTGCTGAAGCAGAAAAGGATTTCGACTATCCGCCGGGAATAATTTTTGAAGAATTCAACAATATGAAAGAATTTTCCGAGTGGGATCCGTGGACCTCCGGAGATTCCTTGGTTACTCAGGAATTTTATGCTCCATATAGAGGCATGGGTGCCGGATACAAATGGAAATCGGTAGATTCGGAAGGAGAAATTACCGTCAATAAATCAGACTTGAATAAATCAATAGTCTATGCTCTGGAAGGTTTAAATTTAGGAAAAAGTTCCGAAATGAAAGCGAGCTTCCAATCTTTGGATTCTACCAAAACCAAAGTAAAATGGAGTATAGATAGTGAAGAAATCGGCTATTTCTCAAGATATTACAACTATTTTACTTCCAAAAAATTAACGGAAAAACTACAACAAGGATTAAACAAGTTGGAAGGAAATTTAAAAAACTCCGCTCTCACTTCTGAACAAGCTGTTTCACTGACGCCTGGAATGATTAAAACGGAAGATTTTGAAGGCCAAAAACTTATAACCGTTATGAATGAGACTTCTCTGGAAAAAGAAGAATTAAAAACCGCTACAGAAGAATCATTTGGATTGATTTACAGTTATTTGGTCGATTATTTAAAAATCTCACCTACCAAAGTTAGTTCGCCTATCACTTATTTTGAATATGTGGATCTGGCTTCAAAAAAAGCCAAATTTTATTGTGGATTTGCTATTTCTGAATCTGTAAAATTGGGCGAAGGAATGCAACTAATGGCGCTCCCTGCCACCGAAACCCTAGTTTGTATTCATAAAGGAAGTCATGAAACAATAGATGAAACCCTTTCAAAAATGAAAGATTATGCTAAAAAGAATAAATTGAATTTGGAGAATTCATATTGGGAAGTATTTCAAAACGACCCTAAATCTACTCCCAAACCCGAAGATCTTTTAACTAAAATCTATATCCCAATTAAAAAATGATTCTCTCCAAAAGGAAATTAGAATCTTTTTTTTTCGCACCAAATTAACCTAAATTTGTAGCTTGATTTTTGAGCAAAAATGAGTGAATTTATAGAGGTTTATGGTGCAAGGGAACATAATTTAAAAGACATAGATGTAAAAATACCAAGGGAGAAATTGGTTGTCATTACGGGTTTGAGTGGAAGCGGTAAATCTTCACTTGCTTTTGACACGATTTATGCCGAAGGACAACGCCGATACATCGAAACTTTTTCTGCTTACGCCCGCCAGTTTTTAGGCGGATTGGAACGGCCCGATGTGGATAAAATCGAAGGGCTTTCGCCCGTGATAGCCATCGAACAAAAGACAACTTCAAAAAGTCCGCGCTCTACAGTTGGTACGATTACAGAGATTTATGATTTCCTGCGGTTACTTTATGCAAGAGCTGCTACGGCTTATTCGTACAATACCGGCGAGGAAATGGTGAGTTATTCGGACAAACAAATTCAAGAACTCATCCAAGAAAAATATGCTCAAAAAAAAATTGCCATTTTGGCTCCGCTCGTGAGAGCCAGAAAAGGACATTACCGCGAACTTTTTGCACATGTTTCCAAAAAAGGATACATGGAGGTCAGAGTGGATGGTGATATAAAAGAAATTACTCCCGATTTAAAATTGGATCGCTACAAAGCCCATGACATAGAATTGGTAATCGATAAATTAAAACTAAATGATTCCGTTTCTGATGATAGATTATTAAGCTCCATCGACACCGCCATGCAACAAGGTGACAACGTGATGATGGTTTTGGATTACGACACCAACGAATCCCGTTTCTACAGCCGGAATCTCATGTGTCCCACTACAGGTATTTCTTATCCGACTCCCGAACCCAATAATTTTTCTTTTAACTCTCCAAAAGGTGCTTGTCCGGTATGCAACGGTCTGGGAGAATTGAAAGTCGTGGACGTCGAAAAAATATTTCCGGACGAAAACCGCTCTCTGAGAAACGGGATGATTGCTCCTTTGGATGAATTGAAAAATACTACCAGAGTCCGTAAACAAATCGAATCCATTTATGCTAAATACGGAGAGTCGCCAGATACTCCCTATAAAAAACTGAATAAAGAACTAATCCATAATATTTTATACGGCTTAAATGAATCGGTAGATGTACAATTGAAATTTGCAGATGTAAGCAAAATATATAAAATTGATTTTGAAGGGATTATTTATTATTTAAAAGCTTTGATTGATGATAAAACCAACCCTTCATCTTACAGTGTTTCTCGTAAATTTTCCAAGAACGTACCCTGTAACCACTGTGAAGGTTTCCGATTAAACAGAGAATCTCTTCATTTTAAAATTGATAAAAAACACATCGGAGAAGTCGCTCATTTTGATTTAGAATTTTTACGAAATTGGATACATACTTTGGATAAAAAATTAGACAAAAAACAAAAAATCATCGCGCAGGAAATTCTCAAAGAAATTGAAACCCGATTGACTTTTTTGTTGGATGTCGGATTAAATTATCTGGCACTTGACCGCCCTTCCAAATCGCTATCAGGCGGAGAAGCTCAGCGAATTCGTCTGGCAACCCAAATCGGATCCCAATTGGTAAATGTTCTTTATATTTTAGACGAACCATCCATCGGTTTGCATCAGCGTGACAATATCAAATTGATTGATTCATTAAAAAAGTTGCGAGACATCGGAAATTCCGTTCTGGTAGTGGAGCACGACAAGGATATGATCATGGAATCGGACTACGTGATAGACATAGGTCCGAAAGCAGGCCGCCGTGGCGGAAAAATCGTTTGGCAGGGGATTCCGGATGAAATCAAAAAAGCGCATACGCTGACCTCCGATTATCTGAACGGTGACTTAAAAATTGAAATTCCAAAAAACCGAAGAGAAGGAAATGGAAACAAAATCATGCTGAAAGGTGCGACAGGAAACAACTTGAAAAATGTAAACCTGGAAATTCCTTTGGGCAAATTAATCGTCGTTACGGGTGTTTCCGGAAGCGGAAAATCGACTTTAATCACCGAAACGCTTTATCCGATTCTGAGTCAGCATTTTTACCGTTCGGAACAAAATCCGATGCCGTATAAAAAAATCGAAGGTTTAGAACATTTGGACAAAGTCATAGAAGTGGATCAATCGCCCATCGGGCGTACACCACGCTCTAATCCTGCAACTTACACCAATTTATTTTCGGACATACGAAACCTTTTCACACAACTTCCCGAATCCAAAATACGGGGTTATAAACCCGGGCGTTTTTCATTTAACGTAAAAGGAGGACGCTGCGAAACCTGTGAAGGAGCCGGCCTGAAAGTCATCGAAATGAACTTCCTGCCCGATGTGTATGTTCCCTGCGAAACCTGTAACGGCAAACGGTTTAACCGTGAAACGCTCGAAGTCCGATACAAAGGAAAATCTATTTCCGATGTGCTGGATATGACCGTCAATGAGGCTGTTGAATTCTTTGAGCCGATTCCAAAAATTTTCCGTGCCGTAAAAACTCTTCAAGACGTAGGATTGGGCTATATCACGCTCGGGCAGCAGTCCACTACCCTTTCCGGCGGTGAAGCACAACGAGTGAAACTCGCATCTGAACTGAGTAAAAAGCAAACCGGAAAAACCATTTATATCCTTGATGAACCTACTACCGGACTGCATTTTGAAGACATTCGAGTTTTGATGGATGTCATCAACCAGATCGTCAATCACGGCAATACGGTCATTATCATCGAGCATAATCTGGATGTGATAAAACTCGCCGATCATGTCATAGACATAGGGCCGGATGGCGGTGAAAAAGGTGGAAAAATAGTGGCAGAAGGAACGCCGGAAGAAATCATAAAAAACCCGAAAAGCATCACGGGAAAATTTCTGAAAGAAGAACTTTAAAATTATTTTAAATTCTAAATGTTGAATTTCAAATGATTAACTTTGAATTAAATAAAGATTTATCTCTTTCCAAATCATTTAGGGCTTTGGGAGTCAATTCTTTTTCAGAAGCTATGAATTTTGTAAAAGAACTTCCTTACGGACGAAATTCAAACCGCTCAGATTTCTCATTGGTTTTAAAAGAAAATAAAGGAACTTGTAGCTCTAAACATGCCTTGCTGAAATCTTTGGCCGATGAAAATCAGCATTTTGAAGTAAGGTTGATGCTCGGAATTTTCAAAATGAACGGAATCAATACGCCTAAAGTTAAATCCATATTAGAAAAACATCATATGGATTATATTCCTGAAGCGCATAATTATCTGAAAATCAATGGAGAAATTTTTGATTGTACGACCCAAAATTCATCTGAAATCAATTTCGTAAATGATTTAATAGAAGAACGTGAAATATTGCCTGAAGATGTTTCGGAGTTAAAAATTGAAATCCATCAGGATTTTCTCAAAAATTGGTGTAAAAAGAATAAATTGGATTTTGAAGAAATTTGGACAATCAGAGAAGAATGTATCGTTGTTTTGAGCCAATGATTATTTTGACTTTTTTGCAATTGCATTAAATTCCAGACATATTTTCAGCCAATATGCAAAATCTTCTTTTCGTTTGAATCCATCCGGTTCCACATAACAATAGCCTGAGAGCTGTTTTCCGCGCATAATCATAGGCAGATAACCCGTTTTTGATACCACTTCCTCTTCCCTTTTCAGGTCAAATCTGCACATCAGATTTTCGCCGCTGATGTTGATGCACATTTTTTCATTGACCAAAAAAGCCAATCCGCCAAACATTTTCTTTTCTTTTATTTCCAGTTCGGAAATTTCTGCCAAATATTCTCTGACACGATCTGCTAAATCAAGGGAATAAGCCATAATTAAGTAATTATCTATATCTCTTCGTTTTCCAAAAGATTGGATGTCTGCGCCTGTTCCATCAGATTTTGAGGAAGTTCCTTTTTGTTTTTGATGCCCAGTTTTTTCATTTCCAAACTTTGGCTCACAAGGTTTCCTCTTCCTTCAGAAAGTTGTTTGAGCGCATCGGTATAAGATGATTTTGCCTGATCTATGTTTTTACCGATTCTCTCCAAATTCTCTACAAAGCTCACAAATTTATCATACAATTTGGCTCCTCTGTCGGCAATTTCCATCGAATTTCTGTTTTGGTATTCTCTTTTCCATAAATCGGCAATGAGTTTAATAGAAGTAATCAGATTGCTCGGATTCAACAGCAAAATTCTTTTGTCATAAGCAAAGCTCCACAAATTGGGATCTGCCTGCATGGCTGCAATATAAGCCGGTTCGCTGGGAATGAACATCATCACAAAATCCAAAGATTTTCCATAATCATCATACGCTTTATTTGAAAGTTCTACAATGTGGTTTCTGACCGAATTCAAATGCTGGTTGAGCCGTAATTTGTAAACATCCGAGTCGGTTTCATCTACAAGTTCGGTAAAAGCGGTCAGCGAAACTTTTGAATCGATGATGACATTTCTTTCGTCAGGATATTTTATAACGGCATCCGGTCTCATTTTCTTGCCGGAAAATTCGGAAAATATCGCTTTGTTGTTTTCGTCGGTGAGCTGGTGTTCCAAAAAGTATTCTCTTCCCTTGACCAATCCCGATTTTTCCAAAATGCTTTCCAAAATCATTTCGCCCCAGTTTCCTTGTGTTTTGGATTCTCCTTTGAGTGCGCGTGTCAGTTTTTTAGCATCGTCTGAGATTTGCTGGTTGAGTTCTGCTAATTCTTTTACCTTTTCCGCCAGAGAAAATCTTTCTTTGTTTTCTTTTTCGTAGGCTTCGTTCACACGATTTTTCAGTTCCACTATTTTTTCCTGAAACGGTTCCAAAATCGTTTTTAAGTTTGTCTGGTTGAGCGTTGTAAACTTTTGGGATTTTTCATCCAAAATTTTATTGGCCAAATTTTCAAACTGAAGTTTTCCCTCTTCCTGTATTTTCTGAATCTCTTCTTTTTGGGTTTCAAGCAATTTTTGCAGATTCTCATTGATGGCCTTTAGCTCCGAATTTTTTGCAAAAACCTGTTGTCTTTGCAGTTGCAATTCTTCTATCTGTTGAGATTGTTTGGAATTGATTGTTTTTTGTTCTGAGAATTGATTGTTCAAAGATTTAAAGTCAGCCGAAACCGTTAAAAACTTATCATTCAGTTCGTTTAGAAATTTCGTTTGATTGGAATTGATTTCCTTTTCATTCGAAAAACTATCGGTCAGTTCAGAAATTTTATTTTGTGAATTGGTAAAACCCGATTCTAATTTTATAAAATCATTGTTCAGTTGTTCATATTTATTTTTTGAAACAGAAGATGATTTCATGATGAAATATAAAATCACCGCTCCGATTATTCCTCCCAGTAAAAAGCCGATTAATAAATAGGTTATGTCCATTTTTCAAAATTACAAAATGAAAACGACAAAATACGTCATCTCATTTTTCTGATTGGCAAATTTTTAGAATTTCCCATTCAACCTTCACTCCCAAAAAAATGATGTAGTTTTGCAGAAAAATACAGATTTTGCAGTCGAACTTCGTAGATTACATCAAGATATATTGTAAAAGTGGAAACGGCGGTCCCGGATCGGCGCATTTGCACCGTGAAAAATTCATTGAAAAAGGAGGTCCGGATGGTGGAGACGGCGGACGTGGCGGCCACATCATCATGAAAGGGAATTCCAACCAATGGACGCTTTTGCCCCTTCGTTACACCCGCCATCTGAAAGCGGAAAACGGAAAACCCGGCGGAACTTCCCGTGCCACAGGTGCCGACGGAAACGATGTGTATATAGAGGTTCCCATCGGGACAATTGCCAAAGATGAAGAAGGTAATTTTCTGGGAGAAATCACCGAAAACGGTCAGGAAGTCGTATTACTGCAAGGCGGAAAAGGCGGATTGGGAAACTGGCATTTCCGTTCGGCCACAAGACAAACGCCACGCTACGCCCAACCCGGAATAGAAGGAATTGAAATGCCGGTCGTACTGGAATTGAAAATTCTTGCCGATGTAGGTTTGGTCGGATTTCCCAATGCCGGAAAATCGACGCTTTTATCGGTAGTTTCTGCTGCCAAACCTAAAATTGCCGATTATGCTTTTACCACTTTGACTCCGAATTTAGGAATTGTAGAATATCGAAATCATCAATCTTTTGTGATGGCTGACATTCCCGGAATCATCGAAGGTGCCGCCGAAGGAAAAGGTTTGGGACACCGGTTTTTACGCCACATAGAACGAAATTCGGTATTGTTGTTTTTGATTCCTGCCGATGCGAAAGATTATGCAAAAGAATATGAAATTCTTCTCAATGAATTAAAAAAATTCAATCCGGAATTGCTGGACAAAGGACGTGTTCTAGCGATTTCAAAATGCGATATGCTGGATGGTGAGCTGAAAGCAGAAATTTCTGCTTTGCTGCCAAAAGACATCCCGCATCTTTTTATTTCTGCGGTTGCCCAACAAGGTTTGCAGGAGTTGAAAGATTTGCTTTGGAGGGAGATTAATGATTAATGTGGCTTCGAAAACCTCAGCCAACTATTCGAGAGCCTCAGCCACCCATTCGAGAACCTCAGCCAACTATTCGAAAGAATTAACCAGCACCTAGGAAATTCAGTTTCCATTTGTGTGGATGGATGTTGCCTTCATTCAAATAATCTAATTATCATTTAAAAGTTAGATGTCAATCAATAATTTCAATGTATCGGTCACTGAGGTTCTCGAAGTGAGCGTCTAATTTTTCGGCAAAAAAACTTCCGCCATCATACAGCGTGCGCTTCCACCACCCAAAGTTTCGATGGTGTTGATGTCCACTGCAATAATCGGATTGTATTTTTCGATTGCGGTAATTTGTTCCTGAGTTAATGAATCATAAGCGGTCTGCGACATGACCAAATATTTGGCTGCGCCCATTCCTCCTACCTGCAACATATTTCCGGCGAATTTATGCATTTGTTCTTCGGTGATTTCGATGATTTCTTTTCCGGATTCAATCAATGTATCGGCAACTAATTTCTTTTCGGCTTTGTCATCAATTGTATCGAGACAAATCACGGCATATTCATCGGCCACACACATCATCACGTTTGTATGATAAATCTGCTGGCGCTCACCGTTCACAGTTTGATTGGCTTCAAAAAGCACGGGCGCATAGTCAAAATCTTCACAGAATTCGATGAATAACTCTTCGTCGGTTCTCGGTGAAACTGCCGCATACGCAATTTTATTTTCGCGGTCGAGAATGATACTTCCGGTTCCTTCCAAAAATATTTCGTCGTTTTCGGCATCGGTATAATCCATCACTTCTTCGGCCTCAAAGCCTTTTTCAGAAAGCAAATCCAGCACATCATCTTCCCTCCTTTCGTCACGGCGGTTTTCGGCAAACATCGGATAAAGCGCAATCATTTTGTTTTCATGAAAGGAAATCCAGTTGTTTGGAAAAATGGAATCGGGTGTATGCGGTTTCAGCGTATCCTGTAAAACGATGACATTCACCCCGTTTTCACGGAGTTTGGAAACCATTCCCTGAAATTCTTTCAGTGCTTTTTCCTGAACGGATTCAGAAGTTTCGTCGGATTGATTCTGAAAATAATTATTGACCGCCGTTTGCTCATTGAATCGGAAATCTACCGGTTCGATCATCAATATGGTGTTGGTGTATTGTTTCATTTGGATTTACGAATTACGATTTTAGCTATTTATTTTTACGCAAATTTGGGTATAATCATTCATATTTCTTCGTCATATTTTGAATAATTCGACTCTAAAGTTTCAATTAGTTCATATAATTGATCGTTGGGCAATTTTATTACACTTTGAATTTCATCTCGACCATCAGCAAACAACAGAGATCCTTTGCCATCATCTTGATTTTTTAAATTAACTAAAAATACGATTTCATTTAATTGCATAGATTTTTCGGAATCATTGAACCATCCGTAATCAGCTATATATTGCATTTTTTCATCATAAAAAGTATAAATTTCTTTTCCAAACGAATTCCATAAAGCCATTCGTAAAAGAAAAATGCCTCCGCCAATAACGGGAGCTAATAGAACTAAATGCATAAATCTTAAAGGATTTTCACCATTTCCACTTGACATAATAATTAGAAAAAAAATAATTGGCAATAACAAAAACAAAATAGCCAATCCTAATGACAAAATCTGAATAATAGAAAGAGGTCTTTTTAACTTCTATGATTAATTGATTATTCTCAAATTTTATTTGATTAGATTCCAACTTATTAACTCTATATTTATCTGATTTGTCATAATTTTTGTACCAAAAATATACGCCAAATCTTTTTTCCCTTTTCCCTATTTCCCCGGATTGAAATCCGGGGTTATAAATATTTGACTCCTCCGGAGTCAACATAATTATGATAGATGTGTATGCTTCTATTCTTCTATATATTTATTCAGCTTTGGTTGTATACTCCAAACACCTACAAAGAAATATGCCAAAAGTATAAAGTTAACAAATCTTGATTGATTTTTTATTTTTTTGAATTTCTCAAATTTAGTTAAACTGTTTGCACAAATAATCATTAAAATTAGTGAGCAAATCATTGCTAAAATGTGGAATGGAATTATAATATTAAACAAATCCGCATTGTTTGAGAATAACAAAATCACCATAAATAGAATGAAAATAATTGCATAAATTATTGGGTAAAGGGTAACAAAATAAAGAAAAACCAATCCGATTTTTGTTCTTTTAAAGTTTCTTTTTTTATCCAGTTGATCAATAACAGAAAACATCCATAAATAAAGAGGCAAACCAATAAATGCACAAATTAAAAATATGACCAAAGCTTTTTGTTCGAGAAACCATTTCGTCAAATTATCGATTGTTGTGCTCATAGTAAATCTTTTTATTGTCTAATCAACGGCATCGTCGAACAACGCAAAAGCCCGCCCATACGGGAAACATTCCGGTACGGAATTTCTTCCACGGTCATTCCCCAAATTTCTCTCATGTGGTTATTTAATCTTGTGAAATGTTTTTCGGAAACCACAATTTCGGGCGAAATGGAAAAAACATTGGGGTTCATCCAGTACATTTCTTCTTTCGTTACTTCAAAAACATTGTCACGCCCGAAAAGGGAAATCAAAATATCATAATGCATCGGATTCCGGAATCCATCTTTATAGATGATGGCTTTATTATGACCGACCGGCTGAAAAGTACAATCCAGATGCAGAATTCCTTTGTATGGATCAAAATCGTCTTTGACCAGTTCCATATCAATTACCCATTTGTTCGGAAATAAATCTTTGAAAAACTGAACGGCTTCAAAGTTGGTTCTGGCTGTTTTATAATTTTTATAATCCGATTGTTTATAGCAACCCACAAACATAAATTCATTCCACAAAATCACGTCACCACCTTCCACATGCACATTTTCCGGCACATGAACAACCTTGTCTTTGGCAATGGAGCCGATGATGCGTTCGTAAGCTTCCTGTTCGTCGGCGCGGTCGGGAATAATGTTGGCAATGATGAATTTATCATCGATGGCCATTCCTACATCACGTGCAAAAACCTGGTTACAATCTTCCAAAACCCAAGGACGGAAAACTTGAACATTGTGCTTTTTCAGCACTTTTTCAAATTCGCCCATTTCAAAAGCCACATCTTCCTCTTTCGGATATTGGTTCAGCTTTACGCTTTCATAAGATTTTGAATCATAGGTTTCCTCCAAAGTCGGTTCAGACCCCATGGAATCGGGAATTCCCAATACAACGGCTTCTAATTTAGAGGTTTCATTTTTTACGTTTAGAATCATAATTAAGCTGGAAGATAGACGATGGAAGATAGATGTCAGATGATGAAAATACTTCCAGCTTCCAACCTCCGGCTTCCATCAAAAAAAATATTATTTCTGGATTCCCAAAACCTTCAATCCGTTTACGGTAGCTATATCGGATAATTTTTCCACATCATAATAATGACAAGCCTCCAGCATCACCCGTAATTCTGTCCATAAATCTCCGTCAGAGAAAGGTTTGTAAATATCGTTGATGTTATCTGTTCCAAATGCCACACAAATTCCTGCGGGAATCATTTCATCAACCGGTGTCATCGAGTTGTGGCTGGGTGCCAAACGTTCTGTACGGTTATGGTCAATCCAGGCAGTTGGACATGAAATCACATGCATATTGGCTTCGCGAATTAAATCATATAATTCCATTCTGTATTTTTTCGGATGCGCCGCAACAGAAATCGAGTGAACTGCCGTTACCTTTCCCTGCATTCCGTGTTCTATGGTTTTACGTGCCAATTGTTCCGTTTCTTTTTCTTCGTCTGTATTGAACTGGTCTACGTGAACGTGAACCAATTTTCCTTTTGACTTTGCAGTACTCAGCAAAATATCCAAATGTTCATCTTCACGTCCGAAGTCTTTGGCCGGAAGTCCGCCGATGATATCCACAAAATCAGAAGATAAATCAAACCATTGACGTGCATTCGGGTCGATTACACCTTTTAAAACCTGATTGGCGAAACGGATTTCGATGTCTTTTCCGTAATTGTCTTTTAATTTCTGAGCCGCAATCATGCTGCGGTCTTCGATCACTTCGTCCACATCAATAAAAGTTCCGATGGCTTGTGCACCCTGTTCCAAAAAGTGGTTGACGGCACGTTCCATACGACCGTAAATAATTTCCACTGTTGAATTTCTTTTCATGTCGTCCACCAAATGCCATTTTTCTTTCAGGTAAGAATTGGTAAAGGAAAAAGTATCTTTTGTAAGGGAATAAGCCCGGTCTAAATGAGCGTGTGTGTTTACCCATCCTCCTTTTTCTTTGATTCTCTGGATTACTGCGTCCTTGGGACTCATATTGTCTTGCATGATTTTGAAGTTTTCGCAAAAATAAGGAATTAAAAGGGAGCAGTCAAGCCTTAAAATCTGAGTTCGGTTATTATTTTTACTTCGAGCCGCTTAGAAGTAGCCCGGATGGAAGTGGAAATCCTTTTTCCGGAGCCGCCGCTTTTTGTCGTAAAAAAAGAGTGAGAATGAATTGAGAAACTGTCTAAAATTATTTCAGATACGTTTTTTATGGCTCTTTTTGGCTATAACTTCGTTAAATTTTTAAACGATAGCTCTGCTATCCTTTAAAAATTTGCCTTGTTTCGCACAAAAATGGCCTATAAAATTCCATACAAAATAAATTTAGACAGTTTCTGAAACTCCTTTTTTTACGCAACAAAAAACAAGGAAACGGGAAAAGATGAGAACGGACAGCCGGAAACAGCTCCAAAAAATGAAAACTAAATTCTTAAGCAGGATACGAAATGATTTTTATCTTTGTCCGAACTAATTATAAAAAATGGATTCAAATACGTTTTGGATGATCATCATCGCGCTTTTACCGGGAATTTTGGTGGCTGTAATCGCTTATGGGCTGATCGATAAATTTCTGAAAAATGAGACGATGAGAAGAGAAATCGAGGTGCGAAAAATCAATACTTCTCAAATCGTTCCGCAAAGACTGGCTGCTTATGAACGGATGGCCTTGTTCCTGGAACGTATCAAACCGACCGGATTGACCAGAAGAATTTCTCCGCAATCGACGGCTAAAAATTACGAAGCGATTCTGATTCAGACCGTTCAGGGCGAATGGGAACATAACCTGAGCCAGCAGATTTATGTGAATCCGGACAGCTGGAAATTGATTTATTCGGCTAAAAATGCAACCCAGAATTTCATCAGACAATGTGCGGCCGATTTAGGTCCCGATGCTTCAGCTGAACAGTTACAGGAATACATCATCACCAAATCGATTTCTGAAAATGCGCCTTCCAATGATGCTTTGCTGAAATTGCAGGTGGATATTCAGGGGAATTTATAACCTGACCCCATAGCGCATTATCAATCAAAAGGCAATTTTGTCACAATTTTTGTTTACTACACTCCGTTTCGCGACAAAAATATGCGCCAAAATCTGAAATCTTTTTATTTTCTTTCCCCGAATTTCATTCGGGGTTACAAATAGTTGACTCCTACGGAGTCATGCTTTATATATTCTATTTAATTTCAGTGAATTATTTCTGTAACATAATGCACTACGGGTAACCTGAGATTCTGTATTAATAAATTTTCAATTTATTTCAATGATCTGATGCATCGTTTGATTAATTTCAAATGAATCGCCCGGTTTTTTACCCAAAAGTTGCTGCGCCAACGGAGTTTGTTCCGAAATGCTGATGAACTTCTCTCCTTCCATTTCAAATTCGCCCAAGCTGCTTGCAATCACAAAATTCCCAAATGTGGTTTTTAGGATGCTTCCTAATTGAACGGCATCGGAAGGGAGTTCTTTGATTCGGCTGAGTGTATTTTGATGATTTTGGAAATTGAGGAGTTGGGATTGGATTTGTCTGATTTCCTGTTGGAGCATTTCGCGGGATGTTTCGTATTTATCGCCCATGCTGCTTTTGGTTTCAGTGTTGGAACTGCGCAAATCATCGATCAATCCTTGGAAATACTTGATTTTTCCTTCTGCGATTTGATGAAGTTTGAGGATGATTTTTTTTCTGTTTATCATAAAATGCCTTCTTAATATTTGGGAAAATTACTGTGAAAATCTACTTTCCGAGACAAAATCTAAAAAAACCTTTATTAATGATAGTTTAAAGATATTGAAGTGTACAAAAGGAGTAGGTTTTTAAACCAAAATAAACTCTGATTCTATTTTATCAATCACTTTAGCTGGAAGTTTATAATCTTCAGCTAAAACTCTAAATTGTTTTGTTGCAGAAACAATTTCGTCAATAATCGCCTGTGGATTCTTAATAGTAAATTGTTTGGCAATATATAAAAGATCTGCCTTTGTAATACCTGTCCTTTTTCCATTAATAGACATCGCTCTAGAAACTCGTAAATAGTTTTTTAAAGCATCCAAAGGATAGGTCAAATCATAAGCGGGAGACAAATTCCAACGGTCTTTTTCTTGGTTATAAATAAACGAAAGGTTCTTTAGGTGATCATCTGTATTTGCAAAGACAATATTAAAAACCATTCTTCTGTAGAGCTGTTCTATATCTTTATGAGGTAATTTTAAATCAACAGCTAATTTGAAAAGATTTTCATAAGACGAATTTTCAGGTTTTTTAAAATCCCAACCTGTCATTCCAGATGCTGTTAAAATATGCAACTTCTTCCCATTTTGTCGGTCAAAACGCAATGTAGAAAAATGTTTATCGTCTATCAATTTAGACTCCATCATCCAAATACCAATCGATCTTGCAATTTGATAATAGATAAACTCTACTTTTTCTTTAGAATAGCCTTCGTGCTCGTCAACAGAAAGTTTAATAAGATAATGATTATAGTCCTCTGAGACTTCTAAATCTCCCGCTTTTAACTGTCCTGTTTCTTTATTTTCAGAAACAAGAATTTTAGGCCTTGCTCCTCCTGCCGATGTCCCAATTTTAAATATATTAAGTAACGAATTATCGTTTAAGCCTTTTTCTCCTACAGAAGTTTTAACATCTAGAACTTTCTTTACAACCTCGGTTATTTCATCAATATTTATAGAATTATTTGAAGAAATTTCTTTTGCCGGATAAAACTCTAAAGCACCCATCCCACGCTTACCAACATAGGTTAATTGTTCTAACGGAGAAATATTTGTAAAAACTTTATTTGTAGCCTCTAACCATTCTTTAAAAACAATATTCCCAAAATAATCAGGCAACGAATCTACAATCATTGGCGGCAAACCTCTGAATGTTTCTCCTTCGAATTCAGAATACACTTGCACGTTCGGACTTCTTCTAATAATATATGGAAAAAGCCTTTTGTTTATATCTTTTTCCAAAAAATCAGGATTGTATTGAAAGGATGATTTACGTTGATTCTCGTCATAACCTATCTTTCCTATTTCTTGATTATTAAAATAAACGGATATGATTTGATTCTTAGCCATAATTAATACATTGATTGAGAATTAGTCAAACCTTCATTTTCATCCAAAACAAATTGATTAAGTGATTTTAGTTTATCAAAATACTGTAAAACTTTCAATAGTGTTTCAAGTGTTGGATTCTCGCCATTTTCCAATTTTGCAATCGTAAATCTAGACAGACCGAGCTCTTCCGCTAATTCTTGCTTAGTCAGTCTTTCAGCTTTCCGCATTGATCTGCACCAAGAACCAACATTAGTTTTAACATCTTTTATCGTTATAAAATCAAGCATAACATGAGCATTATAATAAACAAATATAATGAATTTATATTTAATTGATTATTATAATAAACATAAATCATCAATAATATTACTCAAGAACATTGGAGTAGTCCAAACCTTATCATAAAGCTCTTTTCGAGAAAGTTTAATATTGTTAACCATTACTACTTCCCGATACAGAAAGTAACAAAGGTAGTAAAATCAATGTTTTGAGCGTTTCGAGGGACAAATATGTACCAAAAGTTGAGAAATCATACACTTTTAAAGGCAGAAATAGGCAGTTTAGACATCAGATTTCAATTCATAATGTGTACTTCTCCCGCCTGAATTTGCTTTAATCAAAATTCCTTTATTCACTAAATCGGTTATATCTCTTAAAGCTGTGTCTTGTGAAGATTTGGTTATTTTAGACCATTTTGAAGTTGTTAGATTTCCTTCAAAATTATCCATTAATTTGTTGAGCATTTTTTGCTGACGTTCATTATTAATCAAACCTGCATTTCTTGCCCAAAACTGATGTTTCTTTACAACTTTATCAATGATAGTATTGGAAGAAAGTATGGCATTCTTCAAACATTCAAGAAACCAAACTATCCACTGAGTAATATCTAAATCGTCTATTTGGGTGTGTTCTAATATTTTGTAATACGATTTTCTTTCATTTTTTATTTGAGCCGACATACTGTAAAAACGTTGATTTACTCCGTCAGCTTTAGAAAGTTGCATATCGGTAATAGCACGAGCAATACGACCGTTTCCGTCATCAAATGGATGTATGGTTACAAACCATAGGTGAGCAACAGAAGCTTTCAATATTGGGTCTAAATTTGATTCTGAATTGAACCAATCAATAAACTGTTTCATTTCTTGCTCTAACAATTCGGCTTTGGGTGCTTCGTAATGTACAACTTCTCTACCCATACCACCTGAAACTACCTGCATATCACCTGAACGCCATTTAGCAACTTCAATTTTATACATTCCGCTTCTTCCTGTCGGAAATAGTGCAGCGTGCCAGCCAAATAGTCTTTCATCACTCAATGTTTTGTCATTGTTCTGCGTAGCATCTAACATCATTTCTACAACACCGTCAATATGCCTGTCCGAATGTTGTAAACCTGAATCTTCTAAACCTAACCTTGTCGCTATTGACGAACGAACCTGTTCAGGATTTAAAATTTCGCCCTCTATTTCAGAAGACTGAACAACATCTTGAATCAATGTTTCTAAATTGGCTTCATCTTTTAACTCAAACCCAAGCAGTTCAACTTTACCCATAAGCTTACCTTGCAGGTTTCTAACCTCGCTTAAAAGCGAAATAAAATCCTGATCATTCCATTGAAAATCTGTCCAATTTTTGAGTTGATGAATATAAATTGCCATCTTGATTTTGATCTATGCGGTAAATATACAAATTATTCTCCGCATAATTTGCGGTGATTATGGTGGTTTTTTCCGCAAGATTACATTTTTTTATAATCTCCTTGAAATATCCATAATCCCTATCAATTAATATTCTTCTATCAAGGTAGCAATTAAACATTTCACAAGATGTTTCAGGGAGTAAAGTACAACTAAAACAAGCTGAAAGATTAAGGTTTGCAATACCTTGTCCATGCGTATGATAACAAATTGGGTCTGTTGCACAATCAGTAGCACGAATCATTGCTGATTCTATTAATTTACCAAAACATCAGCAAAATAAAAATCTGTAATTACCTGATTTACAACACTCTTTATTTCCGATAGTTTCTGTTACTTTCTTTGGTCATTTCCCGATACAAAACTTCCCGAAAATAGTCCCCAAAATATCTTTATCTACATCGATTTGTCCGGTAATGGAACCTATGTGCTTCAAGGATTCCCGAAGATGAAAAGCCAATAAATCTCCGGTCAGCCCCATCTTCATTCCGGATGATACATTTTCAAGCGCCATAAAAGCATTTTGGAGTGCTTCTTTGTGGCGGAGATTAGTGATGATGACGGCATTTTCGTCCATACCTGATTGAATCGACGCTACCAATTCCGATTTTAATTTATCCAAGTTAAAACCCGTTTTCACAGAGATTCCAAAATGATGCATCTGCGGATAATGTTCAATGAGATAATTTTCAAACCTATCATTTGCCCAATCATTCTTATCGGTTTTGGTCAATAAACTGAAAACTATTTTGTCCTGAAGGTCGCTTTCCAATTCGCGGAGCAAATCAATATCGTCTTCATACAAATGCAACACGATTTTGGCCATACGAATCTTTTCTTTTGCTTTTTCAACACCGATCGCTTCGATTACATCATCCGTTTCCCTGATGCCTGCGGTATCGATAAACCGAAAAGTAATCCCGTCAATGGTGATGGTTTCCTCTATCGTGTCGCGCGTGGTCCCGGCGATGTCGCTGACGATGGCGCGTTCTTCGTCCAAAAGAGCATTGAGCAAAGTGGATTTTCCGGCATTGGGTTTTCCGATGATAGCCACCGGAACGCCATTTTTGATCGCATTTCCATATTCAAAAGTCGAAATCAATCCCGATACTTTTGTCTTGATTTTTGCTACCAATTTTTCCAATTCTTCCCGATTGGCAAACTCCACATCTTCTTCTGAAAAATCCAATTCCAATTCGATCAAAGCAGTGAAATTGATTAATTCCTCACGCAATTCTTTCAATTCGGAGGAAATTCCGCCGCGCATTTGGTTCAAAGCAACTTTATGCGAAGCTTTATTTTCTGCCGAAATCAAATCGGCAACTGCCTCAGCTTGAGACAAATCGATTCTTCCGTTTAAAAAGGCACGTTGGGTAAATTCGCCCGGCTCCGCCAATCTTGCCCCGTTTTGAATCAATAACCCGATGATTTGTTGTTGGATATAAGGCGAACCGTGACAGGAAATTTCCACCAGATCCTCTGCCGTAAAGGTTTTGGGTGCTTTGAAAACCGAAACCATGACTTCGTCTATGATTTCAGGTGTAGGGTGATGGATGATGGATGATGGATATTGGTTGCTGGATGTTTGATGTTCAGTATCAGAAGTTCCATTCTCCTTATTAGAAAAGTCAGGTGTTTGATTAATTACAATCTCTGAATTTATAGCCTCCCTCTCCTTTTGAGAGGGATTGGGGGTAAGGAAACCATAATGCACCGTATGCGACTCCACTTGAGTCAGGTCTTTTCCTTTAAAAATCCGGTTGACCAAAGAAATGGATTCCGGGCCGGAAACCCGGATGATTCCCAGTGCTCCAGTTCCCTGAGCTGTTGCCGTTGCACAAATTGTATCATTTTGAATCATTCTGCAAAATTAGGAATTATTGAGAAAGGAATTTTTAAGAGACTGTTTAAATTATTTAGGATGATTTTTATTGAATTCTAAACGGGAAAAATTCTATATTTAACTCAAAACTAAAACGGTATTATATGCATCACAGACTCATCAGTTGCTACAACTTTTTGGTAGATTGGGGCGGCAACCAAATCGGATTTTCGGAAATTTCGGGACTTAATATGGAAATCGAACCCATTCTGGTGCGAAACGGTGATTTCAGAGAAGAAGTGGAAATCAAAATTCCGGGGCAGATTAAATATTCGGAAGTCACATTGAAGCGTGGAATTCTGAAAAACGACAATGATTTTTTTAATTGGATTAACACGAAGAATACAGGAGGTTTGGAAAGACGAGACATCGTGATAAAATTATTAAACGAGCGACAAGAACCGATAGTAATGTGGAAATTGAAAAATTGTTTTCCGACCAAATATATAGGTCCCGTACTACAAGCAAACGATTCGGATATCGCCATAGAAACACTTGTTCTCGTACATGAAGGACTGACTGTGGAAACTATGGGTTGATTTTTTCCACCAATAATTTTTCGGTTACTTTCGCACTCAAAACTACTTTTTGGCCGTTAAACTGAACGGTCATATTCTGGTCAAATTCTTCTTTTTCCAACACCTCAATTTGAGTTTCAAGTACGATGTTTTTGGTATTCAGATATTTGAGAAACTCGTCATTGGAATTTGTTACCGCAACCAGTTTCAATATATCTCCCGGCAAAAATTGGCTTAGCGTTTCATAAGTTTTCCAACTGATGGTTCCGGAAGCATCCGGAATAGGCGAACCATGCGGATCCACGGTCGGAAAATCCAGTAATTCATCCATTTTGGCAAAAAATTTTGGCGAATGAATGTGTTCAATCTGTTCAGCGACTTCATGTACTTCTTCCCATCCAAATCCCATTTTTTCTACCAGAAACATTTCCGTCAAACGGTGTTTACGGATGATACCGAGTGCTTCTTTTTTTCCTTGCTCCGTCAGTTGAATCGGTTGATAGGACACATAATTCAGGAAACCTTTGGCTGCCAGTTTTTTCACCATACTGTTAACCGTCGGCATTTTTATATGCAAAATTTCACTGAGTTCCTTAACCGTTATCTCACCTGACTTTTCAGACAAGTTGAACATGGCTTTCAGATAATTTTCTTCTGTAAATGAATTCATGCTGCCAAATTATGAATTGTTTTTTTTCTTTAGTTCAATCAATGTGATTTCCGGCCAAATTCCCACCCTTCCCGGATAGGCATGATATCCAAAACCACGGTTCACATACAAATAACGGTTTGCACTTTCATATAATCCCGCCCAGTATTTATAAACATATTCCGCCGGACTCCATTTGATCCAGCCCGGAATTTCAATCCCAAACTGCATCCCATGCGTATGACCGCTTAAAGTTAATTGGTAATGCAGCGGATTTTCTCTCACCTGAACTTCCCAGTGTGAAGGGTCATGAGACAAAAGTATTTTAAAATCTTCCGGCCTTAATCCTTCTGAGGCCTTTTTTAAATCTCCATATTTATGAAATCTTCCGTTTCCCCAATTTTCAATTCCGACCAGATTTATTTGTTCATTACCTTTCTGGATGGAAACGTTTTCATTTAATAATAACTGAAAACCGATTTTGGGATGGATTTCTTTTATTTTTTGAAAATTAATATCCCGGTCCTTTTGGGTTTTCCAAGTCGAATAATCTCCATAATCATGGTTTCCTAAAATTGAATATTTGCCCCATTGAGGATTCTTAATTCCTGAAAACATTTCAATCCAATCATCCATTTCGTATGAAAAATTATTGACCAAATCTCCTGTAAAAACAAGCAAATCAAATTCCTGCTCATTCATCAAATCAATTCCATATTGAATTTTATCCGGATTATCAAAACTGCCGCTATGAATATCAGAAAGTTGCAATATTTTAAAACCGTCAAATTCTTTGGGTAAATCATCAAAATAAATCCTCTGCTTAATTAGTTTATAATTATACCGGCCTTGAAAAATTCCGTATAAAATCGACAAAAAAGGAATAGCGGCAGCACCCAATGCAACCGTACTAAAAAATTTACGACGGGATGGCAGGATTTGACCTTCTGAATCGTTGCTTCCCGAGTAATAATTAAAAATCCATGTAAATAGTCGTATAATATCTTCGCCAAATAAAAAAACCGTAATTACGGCCTTGGGCAAATACACCAAAAGCAGTAGTCCGGATGCCGTTAAAAATTGTCGGTTTTGACCAATCGACCTATCAAAATTATAAAATGTATAAACGATATATCCAATTATCAAAACAGAGAGAACCAGATATCCTTTTTGCACCCAACGATTATCTATTAATGTTTTAACAGCCTGAAAAGCATACCATTCAATCAACAATATAATCCCCAGAAACAAAATCCAACGCATTTTCAAATCCTTTGTTTTTTTTACAAAATAAGTGAGAAAAATTGACATCGGCTAGTTAAAATCATGCCAATTGAAGATTCAGAATTTGAAGATGCATTGTTTGAAATTAAAAAAATATCCTGATTTTCAGAATTATCCATAAAACATTGATTCGAAATCAATTAAATCAAAAAAATTACTTAAAGAGGTTAAGGAAACACTATTGAAATGTTAAAGATTTCAAAAAATAGTTCTATCTTGCAGACTTAATCGGATATAAAAATTTGTTATGTTGGATTGGTTTTATGGATTAACTTCGCCTGAGCAGGTTTTTTGGGCTCTTGCGTTGATTTCCTCACTGATTTTTCTATTTATACTCATCAGCACATTTGCAGGAGGTGATACTGATATGGATGGAGATTTTGACGGAGATGTCGGATTCCAGTTTTTTACCTTTAAAAACTGTGTGGCATTTTTTGCAATTTTCGGTTGGGTAGGAATCGCTTGTCTTCATCAGGGGTATGGGCTGATTACTTCCATTATCATTTCCACCATCTGCGGATTAATCATGATGGTAATTATGTCCGCCATGTTTTATTATGTCAATAAAATGACAGAAAGCGGAACATTAGAATACCAAAATGCCATAAACGCTACCGGAGAAGTATATCTCGAAGTTGGTAAAAACCGTTCCAAAGCAGGAAAAGTACAAATACAGGTTCAGGGAACTTTACGTGATATGACCGCATTGACCGATTGGGATACCGATTTAAAACGAGGAACACTGATCCGCGTAGAAACCGTAACCGAAAACGGTGTATTAATTATCAAACCACTTACATCATGATTTATACAGTTATTTTTTCACAAGCCAATAGTTTAGGACAATTTGCCGGTGTAGTAGGATTAATCATTGCGATGTTATTTGTCGTGGTGATGTTTTTCTCCATCATCAGAAGATACAAACGTTGTCCATCTGACCGGATTTTGGTTGTTTACGGAAAAACCGGAAAAGGACAATCCGCCAGATGTATTCATGGTGGTGCTTCCTTTATTTGGCCGGTAATTCAGGCTTATGAGTTTCTGGATTTGACGCCCATGTCAATCGAAGTCAATCTGACCAATGCATTAAGTAAACAAAATATCCGTGTCAATGTTCCTTCCCGTTTTACCATCGGGGTTTCCACCGATCCGGGTGTGATGCAGAATGCTGCAGAACGATTATTAGGATTGGGATTACAAAACATCCAGGATTTGGCACAGGAAATCATATTTGGACAATTGCGTTTGGTAGTAGCTTCCATGGACATTGAGGAAATCAATTCTGACCGAGATAAATTCTTACAAAACATCACCGATAACGTAGAAGCAGAATTGCAGAAAGTAGGTTTGAAATTGATCAACGTAAACATTACGGACATTCAGGACGAGTCGGGCTATATCGAAGCATTGGGGAAAGAAGCTGCCGCTCATGCAATCAATGCAGCAAAAATTTCGGTTGCCGAGAAAAACAGAGACGGAGCCATCGGAGAAGCCAATGCACAACAAGATGAAAGAACACGCGTATCGAGTTTATTGGCCCAGGCAAAAATCGGAGAAACACTCGCCGAACAAAATGAAAGAACACAAGTAGCTGCTTCATTGGCCGAAGCAAAAATCGGGGAAGCCAATGCTTTTCAAAATGAAAGAATTCAGATAGCAGCCGCCAACGCCAAAGCAGTAGAAGGAGAAAATTTAGCCAAAATTGAAATTGCGGAATCAGACGCAATGCGTAGACAGAAACAAGCAGAAGCAGAAAAACTCGCTTCCGCTTCTGAAAAAGTACAAAGCGCAAGAGCTTTACAGGAAGCTTATGAAGCAGAACAATTGGCAGAAAATAAACGGGCAGAAAGAGATAAAGCGACGCAACATGCAAACGTCGTAATACCGGCAGAAATTGCCAAAAGTAAGTTGGTAATTGAAGCCGAAGCCGAAGCGGAAATGATCCGTCAAAAAGCAAAAGGAGAAGCGGACGCTATTCTCTTAAAGAAAGAAGCTGAAGCAAAAGGTTTGTATGAGATTCTGACCAAACAAGCACAAGGTTTGGAACAAATCGTAAAATCGGCAGGAAATGACCCGAAAGATGCAGTGCTTTTATTGATTGCCGACAAATTACCGGAATTGGTAAAAACACAATCCGAAGCCATCAAAAACATCAAAATCGACAAGGTTACTGTTTGGGACGGCAACGGAAACAACGCCGATGGAAAAACCTCTACAGCCAATTTTATTTCAGGTATTTACAAAGCAGTTCCACCGTTGGAAGATATGTTCAACATGGCCGGGATGCAATTGCCTAGTTATCTGAAAGGAGAAGAAAAGAAAGAAAATTTGAAAATTACCCAAAAACCATCAACTAAAACCGTTACAAAAGCTGAATCTCCACAAAAAGGAAACCAGCCGAAAGATAATCAGAATCCACCTGCATAATAAGCAAAACGGATTTAAATGGATTCTTAATAAAAAAAGACAAACATGCTTGATTGGTTCAAAACTTTAAATTGGTATGAACAAATTCTTTGGGTAGTATCTATCCTCGCTACCTTCATTTTCTTTTATCAGATTGCGTCCACCGTTATCAAAAAAACTCCGGACAAAAAAAGAAAACATATTTTCTCCAATTTTTTTGCATTTAAAAACATCATGGCATTTTTCTCGATGTTGGGTTGGGTAAGCATTTCCGGGCTTTATCAGAACTTTTCGCTTTCGACTTCTCTCATCCTGGGTGCCGTCAGCGGATTTATTCTTATGGCCGTGATGTCAGTTCTTTTTTATTTCACACAGAAGTTAAAGGAAAACGAACCACCGGAATTAACTCAAAATATCAATTCTACAGGAGAAGTTATTAACGATATCGGGAAAAAAAGAAGCAGTCCCGGAAAAATAAAAATCAACATCAACGGTGTTTTAAAGATCATGGATGCCATGACTGACTTTGATCATGATGTGAAAGCCGGAACAAAAATAAGGGTGGATTCAGTTACTTCTTCCGGTATTTTTATTGTTAAACCTATGCATTAAACCATTATGAAAAAAAAACTCTTGATTCTATTCACCCTAACAACTCTCTCTTTTTCCTATTCACAACAAATAAAAATTCTCAATTTAGATAAACCTGATATTTCTTTTCGCGGACTATCGGTGGTGGATAATTTTGTTCTATGGGTCAGCGGTACTAAAGGCACTGTGGGGCTATCTTATAACGGTCTCAAAACTATAAACTGGGTAAACCCCAAAGGCTATGAATCAAGGGATTTCCGGGCTATCGCAGCTTTGGATCCGCAAACAGCCATTGTGGTTGCCATTGATTCACCGGGAATCATTTTAAAAACAACAGATGGCGGTTCTACTTGGAAGGAAGTTTATCGGGATGAAGCAGCAGGTGTATTTATGGATGCCATTGATTTTGCCGAATATAATCCCAAGTTGGGCATCGTAGTAGGAGATCCTGTCAATGGCGAACCTTATGTACTGAAAACTGTCGATGCGGGAGATACCTGGACGCGCATGACAGCCAACCAACTTCCTGCTTTTCAAACAGGAGAAGCTTTTTTTGCAGCCAGTAATTCCAATATCAAACTGCTGGACGAAACGACATTTATAGCTGTAACAGGCGGCAGTACTTCTCATATTATGTACAACACGGTTCCGGCGGTAAAGGTTCCACTTCCAAAAGACACATCCCCTACTTCAGGAGCTAACGCTTTGGATTATTATCCACTTGAGAATTTTGGTTTGATTGTTGGTGGTGACTTTGAAAACTCCTCCTCTTCTGTAAACAATTTGTTCATTTTCAAATTAAAAGATATGAAAACACCGGTTATCACTCAGCCCGATGTTCCTCCTTCCGGATATATGAGCGGAGTAGCTATCCAAAGCGGAACTAAAGCGATCAGCTGTGGATTAACAGGTGTCTTTTTGACAGAAGACACTGGAAAAACCTGGACAAATTTAAATGGTACAGCTTACCATGTTTGCAAAAAAGCGAGGAACGGTAAGAAAATTTATTTGGCCGGTCCCAATGGAAGAATTGGTCATTTAATGGATTAGAATCCTAACCCCCTATCATGATGAAACCAAACTTCAAACCTAATAAACGAATATTCCTCTGGATTGGAGGGATTTTATTGTTCTTACTCATTCTGAATTTCGGAATCAATTTATGGATTAAAGCCAAGGTTCCTGCTATCATTCAGGAACGAAATGATACAGCTTATAATTTCGATTATGAAAAAATAAGTTTTTCCCTTCTCAGCAACAGTCTTGCTGTAGAGGGAATTTCCATCACTCCCAAAACCAATTTTAAAGAAAAAGCTCCAATTGATTTCACTGCAAAAGTGGGAGAAATAAAAGTAGTAGGCGTTAATTTCTTCAAATTATTAAAAAACAAAGATTTAAGCGCTCTTTCCATCAAAATTAACAGTCCCGATGTTACCTATTATAAACCCATAGAAAAAGATACTACCCAAAGCAAATCGAAATTAGGGAGTGTGATCCAGGTAAGTAATTTCCAAATCAATGATGCTTATTTTAAAATGTTTGATACCGACCGGAAAACAAAAATTTCCGACATCAAAAATCTGGATTTCGAGTTAGGCGGAGTCAATCTTTCACAGCGGACTTTGGAAAAAAATATTCCTTTTACTTATAGTACATTTGAATTGTCTTGCGGCGATGTATTTTTTCAACTCAATCCTTCGCAAGAACTCATAAGCAGTAGCTTCAAAGTCAACAATAACTTATTTATTCTCAATGGATTTCAAATCAGTTCACCTGATAGTCTGGCCATCACAGAACATCATAATTTAAATTACCGTTTACTCCCCAGGATTAAAGCTCCTACTGTTACTTTTACAGGTTTGGATTGGGGATTTGATAAAAAAGATGATTTGTATTTCAATGCGATGACATTGAAATTTGATTCGGTAGATGTTAACATTCAGACCAGTAGTGAGCATCCTTCTGAAAAAGAAAAAAACTATGGGCAATTGATTCCGTTTAAAATCGATATTGGAAAAATTCAGATTGATAATTCAAAATTTAGAGTCCGTAAAAGACTGATTGCCAATAACATTAATATTATTATAGAAAAAATAAAAAATGAAATAGGTGGCAAACTTATCATAGAAAATGTTTTGGTTAACCACCCGGAAATCATCAGCTTTACCGGAAGAGAAAAAAAAGCTCCAAAAAAGACAAGCCATACGGTTTTTAGCGACATCATTCAGATAAAAAATCTGGAAATCAAAGATGGGTTGTACAAACTCAATAAAGTCCGGACAAGGGAAAATATGCTCACCGTAAAGGACTTTAATTTCAAGATGGAAGACATCGAAATGAATCCTGAAACTTACTATGAACAAATCCCGATAATTTATAAATCTGTAAAGGTTTCGGCTACTTCGCTCGATTATAATCCTGACAAAGTTTATAGTTTAAAATCAAATAACATACTTTTTGATAATGGCAATTTTAGTTTGGATAAGTTCGAAATGAAACCCAAAATTTCCCGCAGCCAATTTGTGAAACAATTAAAAAAAGAAAAAGACCTCTACACGATTACAGCCAAAAAAATCAAAATTAACGATCTGGATTTTGGCTTTCAGGGAAAAGATATGTTTTTCAAAATTCCCGATATGGATATGGAAACCGTCTATGCCAATATTTATCGCAGTAAAATACCACCCGATGATCCCAAAAAGAAACTGATGTACAGTAAAATGTTACGTGATCTGCCTATCATTTTGGAAGTGAAAAATATTGATCTGAAAAATTCGCAGGTAGAGTATGAAGAAGAAACACTGGAAAGTACCGGTGCGGGAAAACTAACCTTTTCAAATTTTAACGCCAATATAAAAAATGTGTACAGCGGTTTCAAAAAATCAACAGTTCCAGATGTTCGAGCTGATATCACCACCCATTTCATGAAAGACTCGAAACTCACTGCTGTTTGGACTTTCAACCCAATGAACCGCTCGGAAAAATTTAATATCAAAGGAAATATTTACAATTTTGATGCACAGAAAATGACCCCTTTCATCAAACCTTATCTCCATGTCACAGCTGAAGGAAATATGCGTGAAGTGAGATTCAATTTCACTGGAAACGACATAAATGCAACAGGAGACTTCGGGGTGAAATATGACAATTTAAAAGTAACGGTTTATAACAAAGATACCGGAAAAGTTCGGAAAGTAGTTTCGACTTTGGGTAATTTTCTGGTCAGATCCAACACAAAAGACCAATATAAAGAAGAACGGATCGAAACTGTTACCCGGAATCAGGATCGCTCTTTCTTTAATTTCTTTTGGAATTGTGTACAACAAGGACTTAAACAAACAGTTTTGGTGATTTAAATAGCGTTTTGAGTTTTTGGGTTTTGAGTTATGAGTTTTCTAACTCTACAACTCTCCAACCCTCAAACTCTCAAACCCACAAACTCTTCCTCTCAAACTACTCCACTGTAATTTCATCTACAAAAATATAAGCCGGTTCGCCTGCGCTGATATGAGACGCCGGCAATTTGCCATAATTTTCCGCTATGACTTTTACAAACCGTACCGTCGAATTTCCTTCCACAACCAGCGTTTCAATCTGAAGGTTTTCATCTTCCGGATCCACATTTGTCCGGGTTTCTCCAAAAAGCGTATAATTTTTCCCGTCTGTCGAAACATAGACTTTCATATTTTTGGGCATCAAAATCCAAGGTCGTGCGTCTTGTAAAAAGTTGGCCGAAACCATAGAAATGTCAGTTGGTTTTTTCAGGTCAATTATCGCCTCAAAATCGGTTCCATGATAACCCTGCCAATCACCCTTTCGCCAATTTTCTGTTCCTTTGATGCCATCCAGCAGAGCCTCAGGCGTATCAGCAGTATAAAGCGGATGGACTTTTGAATGAATCTGAATCGAATAATCATGCGGATGTTTATAAAATTGGGCAGAAACGGTTTTACTGACTTCGTTATTCTGTTTTACATGTGAAATTATTCTGGACGTATTTTTTACTTTAATTGGATTTTTGTATTTCAACCAAATTGGCTCTCCACCTGAAAATTCTTCCATATAATAAATTTCATCATTTGGGTTTAATGATTTGATTTCCACGGTCATTTCTTCTCCAAACGAACGGCTTTTAAATTTGAAATAAGGAACCGGCACTATTTCTTTCGGGTCTTTTTGAATGAGCATAGGTACGTTTCCAAAACCTAAATTCTGCAATTCGGCTGAGGGTGTATTTTTGGTGATGATTTGAGACGTTCCGTCTTCAAAGTTGATTTTGATTTCATCAAAATAAGGTGTTGTCGTTTGCCATCCGATTTCTCCCGGTGTGACGGCATATATTCCCATCACACTCAATATATACCAGGCGCTCATTTGACCACAGTCTTCATTTCCAATCAGGCCATCCGGCGTATTTTTGTAAAAATTGTCCAGGATATAATGGACTTTCTGTTTGGTTTTTTCCGGCTTTCCTATATAATTATACAGATAAGCCACATGATGGCTTGGCTCGTTTCCATGGGCATACTGGCCGATTAATCCTGTAATATCTACTTGATTTCTACCGGTTGTCTGCGAAGGAAGTTTGAACAATTCGTCCAATTTCTTTTCAAAATTTTTCTTTCCTCCATGAAATTGAATCAAACCATAAACATCCTGCGGAACGAAAAACGAATAGTGCCAACTGTTTCCTTCGGTAAAATGATTGTTCACTTCCCTCCCGTCAAATGGTGTCAACCAAGCACCATTTTTCTTGGGACGAAACAATTTGGTTTCGGGGTCAAAAAGATTTTTCCAACTCTGGGAACGGTTCATGAAATAATGATAATCTTCCATTTCTCCCAGCTTTAAAGCCATCTGCGCAATGCACCAATCATCATAAGCATATTCGACCGTTTTGGAAACGCTCTCATGTTCATCATCAATGGCAATAAATCCGGTTTCTTTATAAGCTTCCAAACCCAAATGATCGAGCATAGCACTGTATTTAGCAGCTTCAAATGCTTTTTCATAATCAAATTCCAAACCTTTCATCATCGCATCTGCCATGACCGAAACAGAGTGGTATCCAATCATACAGTCGGTTTCGTTGGAGGCAAATTCCCAAACCGGTAAACGTCCGCCTTGTTCGTATTGCGTCAGGAAGGTATTGATAAAATCCACCGTTCGTTTTTTATCGATTAAAGTCATCAAAGGATGATACGCCCTGAAAGTATCCCACAACGAGAAAACCGAATAATAATCAAATCCGGAATTTTTATGCACCTTAAAATCACGCCCCATATATTTTCCGTCTAAATCCTGAGAAATGTTTGGCTGAATCATAGTGTGGTAAAGGGCTGTATAAAAAACAGCCAGTTTATCGAAATCATTTGATTTCACCTCTATTTTGGATAATTCTTTATTCCAAATATCTTGCGCGTTTGCTTTCACTTTTTCAAAATCCCAGTCTTGAATTTCCATGGCATTTAGCCGGGAACCGTCAAATCCGGTAAAAGAAAGGGAAACTTTGACTAAAAGCTCATCTCCTTTTTTCACATTTCGGGAAATAATGATTCCGTCATCAATTATTTTACTGGTATAATTCAGATTCTCCCAATTCTGATGTGAATTGATTTTTCCGAAACTCATAGGTTGATTGAACTCAATTCTCGCCCAAATCATTTGATTGGTTGCCCAGGCTTCACTTCGGCGATAAACTTCCAAAGTTTTACTGTCAATGATTTTAATTTTTCCATCCAATAATTTATCGCGGTGCTTCAAATCCAAAATGATGTTGGCTTTCCCCGGTTCGTTAAATTTGTATTTATGAAATCCAACACGCGTAGAAGTCGTTAATTCCACATCAATATCGTATTTATCCAAATGAACCGAATAAAAACCTGCCGAGGCTTTTTCTTTTGAATGGCTGAATCTTGACGAATACTCCGTTGGAACAAAAGATTCAATTCCCATCGTCGGCATAAGCATGATATCACCATAGTCCGAAACACCGGTTCCGCTCAAATGTGTGTGGGAAAAACCGTAAATGACATTGTCCGAATAGTGGTAGCCGCTACAACCATCCCAGCTGCCGTCAATGCGCGTATCGGGTGATAATTGCACCATCCCAAACGGCAAAGTCGCACCCGGATAAGTATGGCCGTGACCACCTGTTCCGATGAACGGATTGACATACTGATGATAATTTTGGGCCAATAAAATAAAGGAGGGGAAAATCAAAAAGAGAAGGAATTTTTTTTTCATTTCATAGGATATTGTTCAAAAATAGGAAAGAAACATCAAAACACTCTACATTTGGAATGGAAAAAATATATTTTATGAAAATAGCACTCATCACCGGTGCAACTTCCGGAATAGGCAAAGCAACGGCAAAAAAATTGGCCAAAGAATTTAAGCTAATCCTTTGTGGAAGAAGAATTGATCAATTAAGAGAATTAGAAAAAGAATTGTCCCAACTTACAGAAGTAACTACGCTGTGCTTTGACGTCCGGAAAAAAGAAGAAGTATTTTCAGCCATTGATAAATTACCCGACAACTTTAAAACAATCGACATTTTGATCAATAATGCCGGAAATGCCCATGGTTTGGCAAGTTTTCAGGATGCTGATCTGGAAGATTTGGAAGCGATGATTTTTGGCAATACGATGGGAATCATCTATGTGACCAAAGCCATTTTGCCACTTCTTTCAAAAAATTCGGGACACATCCTCAACATTTCATCCATCGCCGGAAAAGAAGTCTATCCCAACGGAACAACTTATTGCGCATCGAAATTTGCGGTGGAAGCATTGAGCAAAGGGATGCGGATGGATTTGCTGAACGACGGAATCAAAATAACCAACATCGCTCCGGGTTTGGTCGAAACTGAATTTTCCATGGTACGTTTTAAAGGCGATGCCGAACGTTCCGAATCGGTTTATTCGGGCTACGAACCTCTAAAACCAGAAGACATCGCTGAAACTATTTATTTTGCTCTGACCCAACCCGACCATGTTCAGTTGGCCGATATCACTATTTTACCCAAAGCGCAAGCTTCTCCGACACAGGTATTAAAAAATATTTAGTCTGAAAATTCGTTTATGAAATAAATTCTCCATTATGAAAAACTTCCAAATTATTTTTTATTTCATATTCCTTCTTTTTTTAACGAATTCTTGTTCGGAAAATGATGAAGGCGGTTCTCAAGACGTACCGCTCGAAGCCCAAACCCTCCTGAATGTTTCTTATGGTTCTGATCCTCAGCAGGTTTATGATTTATATCTTCCTGCCAACAGAACTACTTCCGATACTAAAGTCATCTTCCTGATTCACGGTGGCGGCTGGACTTCTGGTGACAAAAACGACATGAACAGTACGGTGACCTATTTACAATCCCTGTATCCTGAATATGCGGTTGCCAATGTAAATTATGTACTTGCCGACGCCGATCACTATGCTTTTCCAAACCAATTTCTGGACATCCAATCCATCATACATAAAATCACTTCCGAGAGCCAGGAACTGCATATAAAACCGGAATTCGGGATGATAGGCGTAAGTGCCGGTGCGCATTTGGCGATGATATATGATTATCAATATGATGCACAGAATCAAGTGAAATTCGTAGCCAACATCGTCGGGCCAAGTGATTTCAATGATCCATTTTACGAAGAGAATTTCGACATTCCTACCATCATTCAAACTTTAACCGACCCAAATGCTTATCCTGCCGGAACGGATTTCCTGACCGAACTAAGCCCGGTTTCGCATGTGAGTTCTACTTCTTCTCCAACTTGTATGTTTTACGGAAATGAAGACCCGTTGGTACCGGAAGAAAACGGAACCACTTTGGAATCTAAACTCAATCAGTTTGGAGTTGAGAATACATTGAGAATTTATCAGGGAGGACATGGTGACAACTGGAGCTTTGAAGATCTTACCGAAATGCAGCAGATTATAGGAGATTATATTTTGAGTTATTTGTAGTATTATAATTCTACAAACTCAATTTCTCAAAACCGCCTTATTAATTTTTTTAATCAACCCCGGTCCTTCGTAAATAAATCCGGTGTAAAGTTGAATGAGCGATGCGCCTGCTTCTAACTTTTCAATTGCATCTTCAGCTGAATGAATCCCTCCTACACCGATGATAGGAAATGCTTTTCCGCTTTTTTCGGAAAGAAACCGGATGACTTCCGTCGAACGGTCTTTCAGTGGTTTTCCGCTCAATCCTCCGCTTTCTTTTTTATTTTCTGATTCTAAATGTTCTCTTGATATAGTCGTATTGGTTGCGATCACACCGGCAATTCCGGTCGTCTTGACGATGTCAATAATATCCAATAATTGTTCGTCGGTTAAATCAGGCGCAATTTTCAACAAAATCGGTCGCTGTGTGGGTTTTCCCAAATTTTTGGCTTGCAAGGTTTGAAGCAATTGAGTCAGTGGCTCTTTCTCCTGCAATTCACGCAGGTTTGGAGTGTTGGGGCTGCTTACATTGACTACAAAATAATCAACCACACTGTACAAAGCATCAAAACAGATTTCGTAATCATGGATGGCTTCTTCGTTGGGCGTTACTTTATTTTTTCCGATGTTTCCTCCGATTAAAACCCTTTTGTTTTTACGCAAACGTTTGGCGGCTTCCCAAGCTCCCTGATTATTAAAACCCATGCGGTTGATGATGGCATTGTCTTTCTTTAAACGGAACAATCTTTTCTTATCATTTCCCGGTTGGGGTTTGGGCGTTACGGTGCCGATTTCGATGAACCCAAATCCTACATTTGAAAGTTCTTTATACAATTTGGCATCTTTGTCAAATCCGGCTGCCAGTCCAACCGGATTAGGGAATTTGATTCCGAAAACTTCACGTTCCAGTTTGGGATTTTTCACGACATAAAGGCTTCTGAATAAAGCCGGAATAAATGGAACTTTCTGAACAATTTTCAGAAATGAAAACGTGAAATGATGTACTTCTTCGGGATCAAATTGAAATAAAATAGGACGAATAATGGATTTGTACATCGGATTAACTGATATTCAAATGCAAAAGTAAGAAAATCTAATTTTCCTTTTTACTTCCAATTCAAAATCTCCATTCATTATCCATATACCTCCGGATTAATAGGGGTTTTCATTTTTTCCCCTTTCAAGGCCAACAACATATTTTCAGCCGCCAATTTCCCCATTGCATTTCGTGTATCGACTGTTGCAGAACCTATGTGTGGCAAAACGGCAACGTTTTCCATCTGAAGCAAAGGATTTTCAGGATACATCGGTTCAGGGTCAGTCACATCCAGTCCGGCTCCCCAAATTTCACCCGTTAATAAAGCTTCATATAAAGCGGCTTCATCTATTACTTTTCCACGGGATGTATTAATCAAAATTGCCGAATTCTTCATTTTTGAAAAAATTTCTGCATTAAATAACCCTTTGGTTTCGGGTGTAAGTGCCGAATGAATGGAAATCACATCGCTTTTTGCCACTAATTCTTCAAATGAAACATAAGTAGCTCCCAAATCCTTTTCGGCTTGCGGATTTTGGCTACGATTATGGTAAATGACTTCCATGCCAAATGCTTTTTTTGCGCGTTGAGCCATTACAAATCCGATACGTCCCAATCCAAAAATCCCTAAGGTTTTCCCTGATAAATCGGCTCCTAAATAATCTGTAAAATCGACTCGCCAGTTATCTGAAAGTATTCGGTTATAATTAAAAATCGCTTTCCGAGCGACCATTTGCATTAATAAAAATGCAATATCAGCCGTCGCTTCGTTTAAAACTTCAGGGGTGTTACTCGCTGGAATTCCAAATTCGGTTGCGGCTTTCACATCGATATTATCAAACCCAACGGAAAGCAAGGAAATTCCTTTCAGTGAATTTTTCCCGGCTTCTAGTATCTCGCGGTCAATTTTATTGGTCATTAAAAAAAGTCCATCGTAATCGGATAATTTATGAATCAATTCTTCTTTTGAGATTAGTTCCTCATCTGACCATTCATCGAGTTGGATGTTATTTTCTTGTAAAAGATTTCGGGTAATTTCAGGAACGATACGGGTTGAAAAGACTTTCATGATTAAAATTATAAAGTTTCTATCTCCGAAAAAATCAAGCCAAATTGGGAGAATTTAAATAAAAAGTTGGGATATAAGTTTGGGGCTCAAAAGCGAACTCAGTTACTAAAGTAATTTCAATAAATTAAAATTTCCTGCAGGCCTGTCCGTCGTAGGAAGAAGAATCTCAGGAATAAGAATTCCTGCTTGAGCCTGCCGAACGACTAAAATTGTTTTCTAACATTAAAACTTAAACCTTAAGATCAGCCCGGATGGAAACGGACATCCTTTTTCCGGAGGGACGATTTTTTGTCCCGGAAAAAGAGTGGAACGGCAGTAAACTCCTTTTTCCGGGTAACAAAAAGCGGACAAATGGAAAAAGATGGTAGCGGACAGCCGGATAAGCTCCTGAAATTCCAATTTATTGTTGGTTAAATTGTAGTTTTGCATTTTAAATTTATCAGATGAAAATTCTTCCGTATAAAAATTTGTTCATCGGAATCACCGAAACGCTTAATCAAGTTTTTTTTCACCAGAAATATGCTGACCGCGAACTGGAGCGAACGCTGAAATCGAACCCGAAATGGGGGAGCAAAGACCGTGGCTTCATCGCCGAAACGGTTTATGATACGGTGCGCTGGAAAAGGATGATCGAGGCTTCGATGGGCAAAGAAGTTTCGCCGGAAAATCTTTGGGAGTTTGTGGGAACATGGTTTGTTTTGCAGGATGAGAAACTGCCGATTTGGGATGAATTTAAAAAATTGAGTTCCAAAGAAATTCTGAAACGAAACCATGCGGCGACCGATAAGAATTTTGCGGTCAGAGAATCAATTCCGCAATGGCTGTATGATCTGGGCGTAAAGGAATTGGGTGAAAAGCAATGGCATACGGAAATCGAAGCGATGAACATTCCGGCTCCGACCGTCATCCGGGCCAATACACTAAAAATAGAACGCAAATCCCTGAAAAATGAATTGCGTCAGGAACGGATCGATACGGAAGTACTGTCCAAATATCCGGATGCTTTGCAATTGGTGGAAAAAACCAATGTTTTCCGTACAAATGCGTTTAAAAACGGATGGTTTGAAATTCAGGATGCGGGTTCGCAGTTGATTTCGGCTTATCTAAATGTCCAACCGGGAATGCGGGTGGTGGATGCTTGTGCCGGAGCAGGCGGAAAGACGTTGCACCTTGCGGCTTTGATGGAGAATAAAGGGCAGATTTATGCGCTGGACATTCACGAATGGAAATTGCTCGAATTGAAAAAAAGAGCCAAAAGAGCCGGAGCGCAAAACATCCAGACAAAAGTGATCGATTCGACCAAAGTCATCAAAAAAATGGAAAATTCTGCCGATCGGTTGTTGATAGATGCGCCTTGCAGTGGTTTGGGGGTACTGAGCCGGAATCCGGATTCCAAATGGAAATTGAGTTTGGATTTTATCGAAAGTATACAGAAAGAGCAGGAAAAAATACTGAATGATTACAGCAAAATGGTGAAACCGGGCGGAGCGATGGTTTATGCGACTTGTTCGATTTTACCAAGCGAAAACCAAAACCAGGTAACAAAATTTCTGAAAAATCATCCGGAATTTAAATTGGTAAGGGAAAAACAAATTCTTCCTTCTCAAAGTGGATTTGATGGATTTTATATGGCGTATTTGGAGAAGAATTAAATAAAAATTAAATTTGATTTTCATTACAACGAGATGCAAGACGTAGAAAATCTTTTTTTGGAGGTAAGTAAAGCCATTGATGACCGTGATATCACCGGTGCTAAAGAGCTGTTGGAAGAAATCTTATTGATAGATCCGGGCTATGGCCGCGCACATAATCATCTCGGATGGATTTACGAAACCAAAATAAAAGATTTCAAACGGGCGAAACGCCATTATGAATTGGCCATTAAGTTTTGTCAGGGTTCTTATCCGGTTGTTTATGTAAATTATGGTTATTTATTGATTGAATTCGGAGATTGGGATTTAGCGGAAAAAATCATAGAGGACGGTCTTCTCATTCCGGGAGCTGATAAAGCGACTTTGTTGTATCAAAAGGGAAAGATTGCTGAGCATCGACAAAATTATGTTCAAGCATTTAGAACTTATCAAATGTCCCAAAAAGTGAATTTCAATAAAGATTTTCACTCCATGTTACTAAACGAAATCAGTCGTGTACAAACTAAAATGAGTTTCTGGGATAAATTAAGGCTTTGGTTTATTTAAAAACGTCAGTTCGATATAAAAGACTTCATAACTACCTGATTATTAATATTTAAATATATAAACATTCAGAAGACTTTATTTCTAAATCAATGATTTAAGATTTATGGGTTTAAGAAAAGCTTAATCAACTTGTTGATTCTTAATTAGCCTTAATACATTCGCTTACAATAGATTATATTTAACAGCAAATAAAAATACACTTAATTCTTAATGTTTTTATATCTCAGGTTAAAACTAAATTATCATTTAAACGGATTCAAATCTAATCAGAGGTTGACCGATGATTAATTTCATAGGTTTTTAATTTTTTATTCGTTCAAAGATTCCTTAATTTTAACCAAACAAAGCAAACTGAAATGAGATACCATCAAATAGGGGAAATTCCTCAAAAAAGACATACGGTTTTCAAAGATGCAAATGGAAAACACCGTTACGAACAATTATTCGGAACTGAAGGTTTCAGCGGCGTTTCTTCTTTGCTTTATCACATACACCGTCCTACACAGATGATACGGTTTGACGAACCTTATGACGTAAGTCCAAAGGCTGCCATCGAAAAAAATATCACACCCCGGCTGGTTCAGGGTTTTAAGGCCAAACCGACAGATGATTTTCTGAAAGCCCGAACTCCTTTGTTCTTTAACAATGACCTGATTATGGGTGTTGCTGCACCAAGGAAATCCATGACAGATTATTTTTACAAAAACGGTCAGTGTGATGAAATGTTATTCATCCATAAAGGAAGCGGTAAGCTGAAAACTTTTTTAGGTGAGATTCCTTTTGAATACGGTGACTATTTAATCATTCCGCGGGGTACAATTTATCAAATGGAATTTGATACGGAAGATAACCGGATTTTGTATCTGGAGTCCTTCTCTCCTATCGAAACGCCAAGAAGATACCGCAACAAATACGGACAGCTTTTGGAGCATTCGCCTTTCTGCGAACGGGATATAAAAGTACCAGAATATACTGCACCTATTGACGAAAAAGGAGAATTCCTCATCAAAGTTAAAAAAGCAGGAATGATTCATCCGATTACGTATGCAACTCATCCGTTTGATGTGGTAGGTTGGGATGGTTATTTTTATCCGTACGGATTTTCAATCCATAATTTTGAACCGATTACGGGAAGAATACATCAGCCGCCTCCGGTTCACCAGAATTTTGAAGGAAATAATTATGTTGTTTGTTCATTCTGTCCGAGATTGTATGATTATCATCCGGATTCGGTTCCTGCTCCGTACAATCATAGTAACATCGATTCAGAAGAAGTTCTGTATTATGTAGATGGCGATTTCATGAGCCGAAACCATATTGAACAAGGATATTTCACTTTGCATCCGGGCGGAATTCCTCACGGGCCTCATCCGGGAGCGATGGAAAGAAGTATAGGTCAAAAAGAAACCGGAGAATTGGCAGTGATGGTTGATCCTTTTCATCCGTTGAAACTAACCCAAGCAGCATTGGATTTGGAAGATGACAGTTATAAAACGAGTTGGTTGGAATAAGAGAACAGAATATAGATCATAGATAAGTCCCGCTCATGGCGGGATTTTTTTTGTTTTTACTGGACTGCATTTTGTTCTCTGCAACCATACAAGTCTATCATTACGAAAAAAAAATCAGGCACGAATGACAAAGCAATCTATTGTTCAGAATTCCTCATTAATAAGGATTGTGGCAGTTAGAAGCTCCGGATAATTTTGTCAACAGGAAAATCTAAAAATTATTTAAAATGAAAAAATTATTATTTATTTTTTTAAGCGGTCTATTATTTACGGCTTGCTCTGATTCAGATGAGGGTAATAATAGCACAGATACTGAAGCTGGTTATGCAAAGGGAATAGTACTCGATACGCAGGGAAATCCTATAGCCGGAGCATATTTATACTTGCAAAACACAACATTCTACAACTCCTATATAAATGGCTCCACGTCTGAAGACGGAACGTACAAGTATCAGATATCTGCGGGCTATTGGAAGGTTTTTTCTTCTTTTAATAAGGAATACAATGGACAGACTTATTCTTTGCAATTATACCCCGATAATACGGATACTTTTTCGGAGGAAGGCGCTGTACGCAACTTTACGTGGAAATTAGAAGGACGGGATCCTGACGGAAGCGGCTATTTTTATGGTGGGGAAATCGCCTTATCTTTTCATTACGATATTCCTTATGAAGAGGAAGAAAATATTGAACTGACATTTACAGCAATTGGATCTCTGATTGATGGTTCACAAGGAAATACAATCACACTAAAACGTGGTGACCATTACTGGGATTATAATGATTATTATATAGAAGATATTCCTATTGGCCGCTATAGGGTCACGGCTGTTTTAAACAGCGAAAACGGAAACATTCCACTAAGGCTCCGCAGTTGGGATACAGAAGATGATTTTGTATCCGAATTCCAACTGGATTTCATACCGGATACTTCAACTCTAAGACCAAAAACCAAAGCATTTCTTACGGTTGGATATTAAAAATAACTTATCCGGATAACTCAACTACCATCTGATTTTCATAATCCCGCCAAAAGCGGGATTTTTTATATCCATTAAATTCCTCATTTATAAGGATTGCCACGGTTCGCTGCTGCCGATAATTTTGTCCCCAATACAATTATAAATTATTTAAAAATGAAAAAAATCTTATTATTTGTTTTAACAGGTTTTACTTTGATAGCCTGTTCGGACTCTGATGAAGGAGATGAGAACAACAATAACGGATTCGAATCCGGATATGCCACAGGAAAGCTCACTGACACGCAGGGAAATCCTATTGCTGGTGCCAAAATCCTTTTGGATAATGCGGTTTATTATGCCTCTTATCTGACAGGAACTTCCAAAGAAGACGGTACCTACAAAATCAGAATAGAACCCGGTGCATGGAATGCCTATGCCTCTTTCGAAAAAGAATACAACGGGCAGACTTATCCTCTACAGTTGCATCCTGATAACCACGATGTTTTTAATGAAGAAGGTGTAGTAAGAAACTTTACCTGGAAATTAGAAGGACGTTATCCGGACACTGAATATTCCTATTATGGTGGATTTATTCAATTGAGTTCTGATATAGGATTCTACGAGGATTTTCAAAACGTAAAGCTGACTTTAACTCCAAGCGGTCCACTCATTGACGGTTCGCAAGGACAAACAATTCAACTGGAATACGGAGATCATTATTGGGTTGACCTTTATCAAATCGAAGACGTTCCCATAGGGCGATATATCGTAACGGCTGAATTACAAACCGAGAATGGAACTCAGCCTTTGCGAATTCAGAATTGGCATAATCAAGGTGAATATTTTGAAGCGTTCCAACTGGATTTTATTCCGGACGACAGTGAATATGCTCCCCGAAATTCTGCCTCTATCATCATCGGCTATTAGAATTAATTTTTCATCATTGACAAATCCCGCCTTAGGTGGGATTTGTTTAAATACCTGAGTTCGTTTATTCTTTTAAGTTTCAGATTTAAATAAATTTTATTTGCCCTCTGATAAACAGCCATCTACTGCCTGAAACCGTTTTACTATAATCCACTATAGTTTCAACGTTTTCAGTTGTATCTGATTGTTTCTAAGGGGTCTGAAGCAAAAATAATAACCGAACTCAGGTATTAAATATATTCCATTCATTTCGAAGTGGTTTCAAAATTCCTCATTTATAAGGATTGTCAAGATTGAGTCTCCCCTATAATTTTATCCTCAATAAAATCAATAAATTAATTAAAAATGAAAAAATTATTATTTCTATTATTCGCCGGATTATTAGTTACGGCCTGTACGGATTCTGATGACCAAAATGGAAATTCAGATGATCCAAATAATCCCGGTGACGGTTCGTCAGTCTTATTACTACTAACAGAAGAAAAACAAAACGGTTATTTCACTTATAATTATGAATATGACGAACGAAATCGCATGATTATTTGGAAGTTACTGGTTGGAAGCGATCTTGCCACTATCTACTTCACATATGACGATAATGACCGTTTAATAGGTCTTTCTAGAAAAAACGGACAGGGAATCATTACCTCAGAAGAAACTTATTATTATGGAAATGATGAACGCCCAACATCTGGTACCTTTTCAGTCCCTGGTGCAGAAGATTATGCTGTACAAATTCAATTTGTCTATACCCAAAACACAGTTATAGAAACACATATTACTGCAGATGGTATAATAGGAAATGTTATTACCTATACATATGATAGTAATGGAAACTTAGTTTCGGAGCAAAATGAGAGTGCTAATGAATATTCAAATTATTTATTTGAATTTAACAATTTTGATGATAAAATAAATTGGAATTCTAAATGGCCTTTTGCGTGGAAGCAAAGTTCGGTTAACAATTATCAATCTTACAAATCAACAACAGTAAATGGAATTCAAGATCATATTTACGAATACACTTATAACGATACAGGTTATCCCATACAGGCAGAAATCTATGATAGTCAAACAGATGAACTGATTGCAATACGTGAATTCAACTACACAGAAGCCAACTGATAAACTAAATGCTATCAAAAAGAATTTAAAAATTAATTCAAAATGAAAAAATTATTATTAACTCTACTTATAGGTCTTCTTTTAATTGCCTGTTCAGATTCTGATGATTCCAATAACAATGGTTCGGGAACAGGCTTTTTAACCGGAAAAGTCGTTGACACACAAGGCAACCCTATTGACGGTGTCAAAATCCTTTTGGACAATGCTATATATTACAATACTTATCTAACAGGGACAACCCAAGAGGACGGCACGTATAAAATACGGATAGAACCGGGAGCGTGGAATGCGTATGCAACCTTTAAAAAGGAATACAACGGACAAGTTTATCCTTTACGGCTGCATCCTGATAACGATGAAATGGTTAACGAAGAAGGCATGGTCATAAACTTTAATTGGAAACTTGAAGGACGTTACAATGAGCATTCCTATTATGGTGGTTTTATCCAATTGGTTCCGGATACCGGATTTTATGAAGAGATGGAAAACATAAAACTGACTTTGATGCCAAGTGGTCCACTCATTGATGGTTCACAAGGTCAAACACTTCAATTGGAATACGGGGATCATTATTGGGTGGACAATTATCATATCGAAGATATCCCCATCGGTAGGTACACCGTTAAAGCTGTATTGCAGACAGAAAATGGGGATCAACCACTCCATGTGCAAAACTGGGAGACCCAAGGTGAATTCGGAACAGAGGTTCAAATAGATTTTATTCCAGATGATTTAGAATTTACACCAACAAATTACGCAACTGTAACGATTGGATATTAATTAATCTTGAATTACGCATGAACAGGATTTTTGACTGATGTCCATTCATTTTCAAATGTCCTCAAAAAATCCTCATTTATAAGGATTGCTGTAATTAACTGCCACAGATAATTTTGTCCTCAATAAAAATCAATAAATTATTTAAAATGAAAAAATTATTATTTCTATTATTCGCCGGATTATTCATAACGGCATGTACGAATACCGATGATGATACTTCTAATATCGACGATCCAGATGGACCAGGAGAGCCTGTTGCTGATTGTAATATCATTGAAGTTTCCGGCCATATCAACGAACCTATGGTTTGGGAAGAAGGCTTTGTGTATGTGATTGACGGATTCGATGTAACGATAAATTCCGTAGTAACCATTAAACCGGGAGCAATCATTAAAGTAAGAAATGCCCGAATAAGTGTTTCCGATGAAGGAAAAATTTTAGCGGAAGGTACTGCCGACAAACGCATTGTGTTCACTTCACTTGCAGATGATCATTATTGTGGCGATACGAACGGCGATGGTGATGCAACCGGTCCGGAAAAAGGCCATTGGGTAAGCTTAACTCTTAATGGTTCTGTCGGTTCTGTTTTTAAATATGTAGATATTTTCTACGCAGGACAATCAAGTGGAGGAACTAATCAAGCTGTCAATATTGGCTGGTCACAATCCGTATCCTTTACTTTTGACCATTGCCGCATTGCACACACATTATATACGCCTAATCATTCCTCTTCTTATGCTTTTTATGGAAGCTCATATATGAAAGACGCAAACCTAAGTAAGTTTACCAACAATGCTCTGTATGACAATGGAAGACCTATCTATTTTGATGCTTTTTATCAATTAGATCAAAGCAATGTTTTTCACAACCCTGAAAATCCTACACAAACTAATACGCATAATGGTATTTTTATAAATACAAATACAGGTGGTGGAAGTTTATCCGTTAATTGGAATAATACTGAAGTTCCTTATGTCTCAGAACACGTTAGTTTGATGCAGGTTTCTTCTTCTGCAACTATTAATATCGGACCCGGTGCCATTGTTAAATTTTCAAATCCTGGTGGCGGACTTCAATCCCAGTATGGTAATGTTCATTTAGATCCGACAGCGATTCTTACTTCTTATAAAGATGACACTCACGGAGGCGATACCAACGGTGACGGAAATACTAGTACGCCTGTGGTCGGGGATTGGAAAGGATTCCGATATACAGAGGGTAGCAATAATTCCTATTGGATTCAAGGTCCAAACATTTTATATGCAGCTAATTAATTTAGTGTTTTACAAACAAGAGCGTTACGTCCTCAGGCGCTCTTGTTTTTCTTAAAAATTAAAATTCAAATAGTATGAAAAAATCATTTATCCTTTTATTCTCATTAATCTGTTCCATTCTATTTACCGAAACGAAAGCACAGGCATTTCAAAAAGGAACCACGACCATCAATGCCGGAGTCGGTGTAGGAACTGCTTTGGGCGGATACGGAAAAGTAAGGCCTGCTATCAGTTTGTCGGCAGACCATGGAATCTGGGAAGTCGGCGGACCGGGTATAGTTAGTTTAGGTGGATATGCCGGAACGACCGGATATAAATATTCTGAATCAGGTTATACTTCCAAATGGAACTACATCATTGTAGGAGTTCGTGGTGCTTATCATTACAACGGATTTGAAAATCTTTCCAATTTGGATGTGTATGCCGGAGCAATGGTCGCATATAACATTGTCAAATATTCATCAGATTTAGACGAAGATTATTTTAGTAAAAACTATGGCAGCGGTGTCGGTGTAAGCGGATTTGCCGGTGCACGCTGGTTTTTCACCGATATGTTCGGAGTCTATGCGGAATTAGGTTATGGCGTTTCGGTTTTAAATGCCGGCCTAACCCTTAAATTCTGATGAAGTCCTAAAATTACAAGGATATATAAATGTATGTCCTTGTTTTTTATCCTGAATTTTAAAATATGGATAGGTTTCTGTAACTTGACAACATAAATAACTAGAACCCTAACATAAAACTAAACTTCAGATTGATAATTTATAAGTTGTTTTATGAAAAAAATATTCCCCATTATTCAAATGAATCTATATTTTAAACAGTGGTTTTTTATTCCGGTTTTCTTCTTTTCTTATTTTGTTTTTGCGCAGTCACTTGATTCATTAGAACAAGTGCTTGCTACAAAAAGTCTTACGCCTGAAGAGAAAATGGAAATTTATAAAGATTTGTCATGGGGTTATTATACTGATATCAATATCGAACAATCTATATCTTACAGTAAAAAAGGGCTGGAAATTGCCCGGAAAATTAAAAATAAAAACAGAGAAGCAACTTTTTTAAAAATTCTGGCAGATGCACATTACATGGGTGGAAATTACGATACTGCCAAAATTCATTTGGACAATGCCTTACCTGTAGCAGAAGAGGTAGATGACTATGTGCTGGAATCTTCCATTTATAATTCATATGCCAATATTTTTCATGCAGAAGGCGATTATAACAATGCCTTAAATAAATATTTTGGAGCCGTAAAAATTCTGGATAAACATAATGATATCCATAAACTAACTATTCTGTATAGCAATATAGGAGGGATATACCAGATGATGCAAAACTATGATCAGGCACTTAAATATTTCAAAAAAGCTGAGGAATTAGCTAAGAAATCGGGGGATAAGTCCAATTTAGGAATTGTATATGTTTCCTATAGTGATATTGCTCTAAATCAAAAACAATCACCGGAAATAGCCATCGACTATGCAGCTAAGGCGGTTGATATTTTTAGAGAATTAGAGGATTTGTATAAAGAAAGTTATGCATTGCAAGCATTGGCGCAGGCTTATTCTAATGATGGAGATTATCAAAATGCTGAAACAATTTCACTGGAATCAGTCAAAATTGCAAGAGAATTGGGAATTCCCAATTTAATAGCAGATGCGTTAACTATTTTATCCGATATACAAAACAAACAAGGAAAGTACAATGAATCCGCTACAACCGCATTAGAAGTTTTGAAGATTGATTCCACCGATACTAGCATTACCAAAAACATCTATGCAAATCTGGCACTTAACAATGCTTATTTGGGGCAACCTGATTTGACCCGAAAATATTTGGACAAATACAAAGAAATATTTGAGAAATATTCCAATGATTCCTATCAGAAATCTCTTTCCTCATTGGAAATAAAATACGAAACCGAAAAAAAAGAACTTAAAATACAAGCTTTAGAAAAACAACGACAAACCTATATCTGGCTTGGAATTGCTGCGGTAATCATTTTATTGTCAGCCCTTGGTTTTGCTTATACCCGTTACCGTTTGGCGGTCAGTCAGAGAAAATTGGCTGAGAAAGAAAATCATCGTCTGGAACAAGAAAAACAACTCTCTGCCACTCAAGCTTTATTACAAGGACAGGAAGATGAACGAAGCCGTATGGCAAAAGAACTTCACGATGGACTCGGAGGACTGCTCAGCGGTGTAAAACTAAATCTTAATCACATGCAGAAAAGACTAATCATCACAGAAGAAGACGGAGCCAATTTTGAAAAATCCATCCATTTATTGGACGAATCCATCAACGAACTGCGCAGAGTCGCCCACAACATGATGCCGGAGAGCATCCTCAAATTCGGGTTAGACGGAGCCATCCGCGAATTCCTCCAAAGCATTCAAAACGAAAAACTCAACATGGTTTATCAATCTTACCACATAGAAGACGGAATCAATAAACAATTGGACATTTCCACTTACAGAATCGTTCAGGAATTGGTCAATAATGCCATCAAACATGCCGAAGCTGATGAAATACTGGTTCAGATCAGAAAGGACGAGAATTTACTGATCATAGACGTAGAAGACAATGGAAATGGTTTCAATCCTCATAAAATTTCCAAAGAAAGCGGTATGGGACTTGCCGGAATCCGCTCCCGTGTCAATTATTGGAAAGGCGATTTGCAAATAGACGCTCCTCATGGCTCAGGAACATCTGTTCATATAGAAATCCCATTGAATGCTTAATCAAAAACTAAAACGTTTGAAAATTATCTACTCCATCATACTAACCATATTTTATTGTTTCAATGTTCTATCTCAAGGAAATTCTGAAATCCACAGTTTAAAGAAACTGATAGAAAAGGAAAAAGATGTAACGAAAAGAACGGAGCTTCTCTACAATCTGGGCGACTTATTTGAGCCAACACTCCCAGACTCAGCTTTTTATTGGTATGCTCAAGCCAGAGATTTCGCAAAAAATGGAAATTTCCCTCTTGGTGAAGCTCTTTACGCCAGCCACGCCATTGTGATTTTGAACAAACAAGGAAAATTTTCAGAAGCACTTTCTCTTACCAAAGAAGCAATTGAAAAATATAAAAAAATTGACAGCCCCAATAATCTGGCGATTGGGTATTTGAATTTAGGCAAACAATACCGTTATTTCTCTGACTTTGAAACCACTGTAAATTACTATTTACTGGCAAAAAAAATAGCCGATTCCATTCAGGAAAAAACGACACAGCGCACAGTCAATAATAATTTATGCGCCACATTTATTGAAATGAAACAATTCAAAAAAGCAAGGGAATATGGTGAAGCAGCATTGGAACTTTCCAAAAATTCAGATAATGAGCTTTCTATGCTTTCACCGCTCTACAATCTTGCTACCATCGAAGTTCAGGAAAATAATTTTGAAAAAGCATTAAGATACATTGATAAATTTGAGGAAATCGCACTCAAAAACGAGGACAATTATGACATAATAGATGCGTATTTGATAAAGGGAAATTGTCTAGGAAAATTAAATTTAAATGAAGGAATAAAATATCTGAACCTTGCCATTTCCGAAGCAAGGAAACATGGCTTTCCGGAAAGCGAATACTTTGCATATTTATATTTGGGTGAAATCAATCTTTATCATAAGAAATACAGGGAAGCTGCCGCAAATCTGGAAAAAGGCATACCAATTGCAAAGAATTTAGATTCAAAATATGAACTTGCAGATTTTCATAAAAAGGCGTCTGAAGCCTATGAAAAATTTGGGGATTTCGAAAAAGCACTTTTGCATAACCGTGAATATGAAAAGCTAAATGAAGAAGTTCAATTGGAAGAAAACAAAAACCGACTCATAGGACTTGAAGCCAAATACCAATTTCAACAAAAAGAAGCCGAAATTAAAACTTTGAATGCTGAAAAAGAAGCACAGACTTTAAAAATCCGACAAAAAAACACCCTCAACTATATATTTCTGGGAGCAGTATTACTGATTGGAATCATCAGTATTTTAACCTACCTCAATTATAAAAATCGACAAAAAATCAGCCAACAGCGAATTTCGGAACTCGAAAAAGAAAAACAACTCTCTGCCACCCAAGCACTCTTACAAGGCCAGGAAGACGAACGAAGCCGTATGGCAAAAGAACTTCACGATGGACTCGGTGGGCTGCTCAGCGGCGTAAAACTAAATCTTAATCACATGCAGAAAAAACTAATTATCACAGAAGAAGACGGAGCCAATTTTGAAAAGTCCATCCATCTATTGGACGAATCCATCAGCGAACTGCGCAGAGTTGCCCACAACATGATGCCGGAAAGTATTCTTAAATTTGGATTGGACGGAGCCATCGGCGAATTCTTACAAAGCATTCAGAACGAAGACTTGAATATCATTTACCAGTCCTACCACATAGAAAATGGATTGGGAAAACAACTGGACATTTCTGTTTATAGGATTATTCAAGAGTTGGTCAATAATTCCATCAAACATTCAGGTGCAACCGAAATTCTGGTTCAGGTAAGAAAAGATGAAGGTTTAGTCGTGGTGGATGTGGAAGACAATGGAAAAGGATTTGATTTCCAATCAGTTGAAAAAGAAACCGGAATGGGGTTATCAGGAATCAAATCCAGAGTCATTTACTGGAAAGGAAAATTAGAAATAGATTCGGCTCAATCAGGGACGGCCGTACATATTGAAATTCCGGTTGGATAAATGCTTAAATTAATTTAGATGAAGATACTTATGATTGAAGACCATCAGGTGGTGGCACAGGGGATTAGCACTATGCTTAACGAATTGGATTATGTGGAGAATGTTGAGCATGTTTCGGAGGGGAATTTAGGGATTGAATTTATCCGTCAAAATCCTGAAACAGACATCGTCCTGCTGGATATCAATCTACCCGACGGAAATGGAATTGAATTCTGCGCAGACATCCGTCAAGAATTTCCTGAAATCGGAATCATTGCACTGAGCACATTCAATCAGGCAGGAATTATCAATAAAATGCTGGAAAACGGTGCTGATTCTTATCTGCTGAAAAATACTAGTTCAGAAGAACTTATTGAAGCGATTGAAAAAGTCTCATCAGGCCAAAAACATCTCACCTCCCGAATCAAAAAAATATTAAGTAATAGTTCCGTTTCAAATTGCAAGACTCCCGTTTTTACCAAACGTGAAAAAGAAGTTTTGGCTCTGATAGCCGAAGGTCTGACCAATCAGGAAATTGCCGATCAATTGTTCATCAGTCAACTAACAGTCATCAGTCATCGCAAAAGTTTATTGGAAAAAACCGAATCCAAAAACACAGCACAACTTATCAAGTACTGTTTTGAGTTCGGTCTATTGTAAATATTTTTTCCGCTTTAAATAATGATGCTACAAAATCAATTAATCATCGTCATCACCCCCCGGAGTTCCCGGACCATTTTTACGGTCTCCCTCTTCTTTTTTATCAGGTCTTTTTGGAGTCGTTCCGGATTGATTGGGATTTGAGCTAGGATTTGAGTTAGGATTATTTTCTCGGACATTACCTTTAACCTGCTTTTGTTTATCATTTTCCCCGGCTTTGGCCTCTGCCTCTTTGTTTTTCTCCATTCCTTCCGTTTCCTGCGTAGTCTTTTTTCCGTTTAATAAATCCAGAATTTCCTGCGCTTTTTTGGCTTCATCGGTATTTTGGTAGGCTACCGTAATTAATTCCAATGCAGAAATAAGCTGTTCTCTTCCTTCCGTTTTTCCGATTGCGAGAGCATTGACCAAAGAGAATTTGGCAATGATGGCTTCTGTCGGCCAATTTTCAATGGCCTGAACTGTTCTGGATTTTACTTCATCATATTTTCCGGCTTTATAGAAATCATAAGTTTCTTCATAAAACGCCAAGGCTTCCTTTGTTGTGGGTGTGATAAAATCTACTTCCGGATTAAGGATATATTCGGCATAAATGGAATTGGGATATTTGGATAAAATATGATTTTTATATTCTTCTGCTTTTGCCAAATTATCTTCTTTCTGATTGATTCGGTAAATCTGATAATAAGCCTGTGCTTCTGTAGATTGCTCTTTGGGAGGTGTTGAAACCAAATGTTCTAAAGTTTCCGTTGCCGTTTTGGCATTTTTAAACAAATCATAATAACCGATTCCCAACGAAAGTTCGGTTGTATCCCGTTCTATTTTTAATCTGTTCAGTTCATTTGGTTTGGTAGGAATTTGTTCCAAATAAAAGTCCAATTCATATCGCCGTGGATTTTGTGTGTCTGCTTGTCCCAACATTTGGGCTTCCTGATCCTCCAGACTCAATGTACCGCCGGTAGAACTTCTCCAGTTATCGCCAAGCCGCACATTTCCCCAGATACGTTTGAATTCGTTTTGACCATTTGACTTTAATGAGGTGTTATAAAAATAAAAATTACCTGCTCCTTCATCAAATGAACCGCCAAAACTTCCGCCTTTGGTTTGGGTTTGGAAAATAGTGACTTCTTCTTCTATTTGTTTTTGACGTTTGGCATCTTCAATTTTTAATTTGGCAATGTAATCTCCAAAAAATTTGTCTCTCTCTTCCGGAGTCATATTGGCCAATTTTAAAATACTGTCATTTCGTTTCACTAAATAATATTTCTCCATCAAAAACCGTAAAGATGTATTTCTTTCCGTGATACGGGCGATGTCTTTATCGTATGGTGCAACTGAAAGTGCACTATCATAATAAGCCGATGCAAATACATAATTTCCCTGATCAAACTCCAAATCGGCATATCGCTCATAAGCCTTTCCTCTTACGTAAGGATCGGAAGCCGGACCTACGAAACTTTCTTTCAGGTATTTTCGCGCTTCGTCCACTTTTCCTTCTTTTATAGCGATGTCACCGATGGCATATAGCAATTCATTTTTACGGGAAACATAATTTCCTTTTTTGGAAATATTGAGCAAATGCTCTTTGTACGAATTATAACTGTTCTTTTCCGGGTCGAAATTGGCAGCGATTCCCAATTGGGATTTTACTTCCATTTCAAATCCGGGTTTCATATTGTATACTCTTGTAAATGACTCACCGGCTTCCTGTTGCATTCCCAAAAGCGAATACAATTGTCCTTCGATGAAATGGTAGCGGGCTCTGCGCTTTTTGTTTTTGGTGTTGTCTATGGTTTTGTCCAGAAGTTCGATGGCTTCTTCATATTCTCCTTTCCTGATCAGGTTTTCTGCATAGTATTTGGAAAAATTCTCCTGCATTTTCTTTTTATAACCATCATCCTTATTCAAATTCTCCAAAATCCGCTCACCTTCAAAATTATTTCCGGTTTGAAAATGAGCCAATGCAGTATAAAGACGGGCTTCCGGTGTAAATTTTTTGTTGTAGGGAAGTTTGGTTTGCATATAATTCAATGCTTCCAAAGCTCCGAAACTGTTTCCGGTATTATACCTGGCTTTACCCAAAATCAAATAGGCGCGAGTCATGCTTTTATTGCGCTCTCGCCCATCAATAAGCATCGAATGGTTTTCTATAGCTTTCAATGCTTTTTTCTCCACAAGATCAAATCCCGTTGCTTGTGGTTCTTCTTTATTGGAATTTCCACCCGGTTTATTGTTAAGCCCGGCAGCCATTTTATTGATATAATCATCACTCAATTCAGGCTGAACAATTTCAGGACGCGGATCTACCGGAAGTATTTCTGAATAATTATCTTTATAACTGATTTCTAATTCATCGATCTTTTTGTCCATTTCTTCTTCAGCATTGAACAAAGTGTTGAACCAGGCAGTAGTATTATGGAAAGCTCTGTTTTTAGCTGAATCTCTCTTTACAGAACAACTTACCATCAACCCCAAACTAACCAATAAGAGTAATTTCTTTTTCATCTGTTCATCTTAATTTTTTCATTGTCAGATGCAATTTGCCATAGAACTTTTACCTCTTAAAATCAAGAAAAGCTAAGTGGCTCATTTCATAAGTTTAACCAATTCGGACAAAACTACAATAAAAACGTATGATTTAAAAAAATCTTGTATGATACATTTAAAATCTATTTAGATATTTGCAATTGATAAAATGACAAAAAAGAAAAAAAATATTTTCCGGAAATTGTTTCAAAAACATACCTTGATTATTCTGAATGAAGAATCACAGGAAGAACAATTTTCTTTTCGGTTAAATCGGATGAATGTGCTGGTGGTTGTCGCACTGATGACCTTTTTCACCATTGCCTGCACCACGCTTACTCTATTGTACACTCCCTTACATGACTATATCTTACCATCTGAAAAACAGGTGGACGTAATGGATAAACAAGAAATCCTCAATCTTACCAATCAGATCGAAGAATTGGAAACCCGAACCAAAGCCAATGATCTGTATATCAAAAACCTTCGGGCGATTTTGGCCGGAAAAGTTCCCATTCCGGAAATCGACACGACACAAAGTCCCGTTATCAAATCGATCGATTTGAGTAAAGTAGATTTATCACCAACGGAAGATGATTTGGAATTGAGGAAAGAGGTGGAACAAGAAGAAATGTTCAGTGTAGACGGCAAACAGGACAATCAGGAATCGGGAAGTTTATTGTTTACACCATTAAAGGGAATTTTGACTTCCGCTTACAGCACGGAAGAAAACCATTTGGCCATTGATATTGCGGCTCAACAGGGAGAAGCCATAAAATCAGTAGCCATGGGAACAGTTATTTTTACCGATTGGACACCGGATACAGGATTTGTAACGGTAATCCAACATCAAAGAGGAATGATTTCGGTTTATAAACACGCGCTTACCGTTTATAAAAAAATAGGTGATGTCGTCAAAAAAGGAGAAGTTATAGCCGCTGTGGGAAATACCGGAGAACTTACCACCGGACCGCATCTGCATTTTGAACTCTGGATTGATGGTGTTCCAGTTGATCCTCAACAATACATTGTATTCTAATTTGTTTCAAGTTTAATGTCCCAAATTCTAAGTTGAACTTTAAACTTTAAACTTTAAACTTTGTTTAAATGAATTTCAAAGCTGAAATTGCCAAAATATTTGCAAGATTCATTTCAAAATCGGAACAAAAATGGATCGAAAACCCAATAGATACCCAAAATAAAATTTTCAAAGAATTAGTTTCAATCGGGAAGTCTACCCAATTCGGAAAAGACCACGATTTTGAAGCCATTCACAGCTATGAAGACTTCAAAGCAAAAGTTCCCGTTCGGGATTATGAAGATTTGAAACCCTATATTGAATTAATCAAAGAGGGGAAACCCGATGTTCTTTGGAAAGGAAAACCGCTTTATTTTGCCAAAACTTCAGGTACTACTTCAGGTACCAAATATATTCCCATCACCAAAGAATCCATGCCTTCCCATATAAAATCAGCAAGAAATGCTTTGTTGAACTATATGATTGAAAAGCGAACGGCAGAATTTATCGAAGGAAAAATGATATTTCTTCAGGGCAGTCCTGAACTGGAGATGAAAAACGGAATCAACATCGGCCGGCTGTCCGGAATCGTGGCGCATTTCGTCCCGAAATATTTACAAAAAAATAGGATGCCAAGCTGGAAAACAAATTGTATCGATGATTGGGAAACCAAAGTAGATAAAGTTGTAGCGGAAACGCTCCCGGAAAATATGACGCTCATCTCGGGAATTCCGCCTTGGCTGGTCAATTATTTTGAAAAATTAATTGAAAAATCAGGAAAGAAAACGATTAAAGAAATTTTCCCAAATCTTCAATTGATGGTAACAGGTGGCGTGAATTATAATCCTTATCGGGAGAAAATGATCGAACTCATCGGCGAGAATCTGGATGTGATTCAAACCTATCCGGCTTCCGAAGGTTTTATCGCTTATCAGGATTCCGTTCAGGCAGACGATTTACTTTTGTTGCTTAACAATGGTATTTTTTACGAATTCATTCCTGCCGACCAATTTTTTGAAGAAAATCCAAAAAGAATTTCTCTGAAAGACGTAGAATTGAACAAAGATTATGTCCTGATTCTCAATACGAATGCAGGACTTTGGGGTTATAACATCGGCGATACGGTTCGGTTTACCGGCTTGAAACCTTATCGGATTGTCGTTTCAGGACGAATCAAACATTATACTTCCGCATTTGGCGAACATGTTATCGCACACGAAGTCGAACAAGCCATGAAACAAACGGTTCAAAAATTTCAAATTCAGGTTTCGGAATTTACGGTAGCACCACAAGTTAATCCGACGGAAGGCCTACCCTATCACGAATGGTTCATCGAATTTGTGGAGAAACCGGAAAACATAAAAGAATTTGCAAAAGAATTAGACGATAATCTGCAAAAACTAAATTCCTATTACAAAGACCTGATCGATGGAAATATGCTTCGAACATTGGTCATATCTTCTGTTGAACCAAACGGCTTTAACGCATATATGAAATCCCAGGGAAAATTGGGCGGACAAAATAAAGTGCCGAGATTGACAAATGACCGAAGCATTGCAGATGGATTTTTTGAATTAAATTTGATTGAAAATTAATTTTTATGAAACTCACATTCTCTTCTCTCCTGTTTTTATTTTTTTTTCAATTTCTTTCTGCCCAAACCGCAGAAGAAAAAATAAATCAACTTTTGGACAATTGGCATTTAGCTGCTGCAAAAGCAAATTCCGATGCGTTTTTTAACGCTATGACGGAAGATTCCCATTATCTCGGAACTGATGAAACCGAGGATTGGACGCGGGAAGAAATGCGTGTTTGGGCCAAACCCTATTTCGACAATGGAAAAGCTTGGGATTTCAAAAAGAAAACCCGCCATATTTATGCTTATCAAGATGGAAAATTAGCTTGGTTCGATGAAACGCTCGATACTTGGATGGGTGTTTGCCGTGGTTCGGGAGTGGTTGTTCTGACCAAAGATGGTTGGAAAATCCAACATTATGTGTTATCGGTCTTGGTTCCAAATGATAAAATCGACGCCTATTTAGAATTGAAATAAATAATAAGTATAATTTATCGTTTGACGACGTATTATAAATTTAATTTATATTAGAATCGAAACAAAAGATTTAAAATCACCATTTGTACAGTATTAAAAATTAACTTTACGAATCTGAAAAAATAATTTCGTAACACATTAATTTAAATACAAATGGATTTCAACTCAGGAGACATCAGCAAATGTCCATTTTTCAATGGATCAAGTGCTTCCAACAGTAATTCTTTAAAGGATTGGTGGCCCAATTCCATAAATTTAGATATTTTATCCCAACATGATTCCAAAACCAATCCGCTGGGAGGAGATTTCAATTATGCAGAAGAATTCAAAAAACTGGATTTAGAAGCGGTCAAACAGGATCTTCGCGAATTGATGACGACGAGTCAGGACTGGTGGCCGGCGGATTGGGGAAATTACGCCGGGATGTTTGTGAGAACTGCCTGGCATTTGGCCGGAACGTATCGAAAAGCAGACGGACGAGGTGGTGCCAGCACAGGAAATCAGCGCTTTGCTCCCCTTAATTCCTGGCCGGACAATGCAAATACCGATAAAGGAAGACGTTTACTTTGGCCGATTAAGAAAAAATACGGAAATAAAATTTCCTGGGGAGATTTAATTGTCTTAGCAGGAACGATTGCTTATGAGGTTGCCGGTTTAAAGACTTTTGGATTTGGTGGAGGAAGATTAGACATTTGGCATCCGGAGAAAGATATTTATTGGGGATCGGAAAAAGAATGGCTGGCGCCAACCGGAAGCGAAGGAACGCGCTATTCGGGAGATCGAGAACTGGAAAACCCGTTGGCGGCTGTAATGATGGGATTGATTTATGTCAATCCGGAAGGAGTTGACGGAAAACCTGACCCGCTTAAAACAGCAGCCGATATTCGCGTAACTTTTGCAAGAATGGCGATGAATGATGAGGAAACGGTTGCGCTTACCGCAGGTGGACACACGGTTGGAAAAGCGCACGGAAATGGAAAAGCCGATTTACTGGGTGGCGACCCCGAATTAGCAGAAGTGGAAAATCAAGGTTTGGGATGGCATAATTCGGAAGGACTGGGGCATTCAGAAAATTCCATGGTGAGTGGTATCGAAGGTGCTTGGACGACCAATCCTACCAAATGGGACAACGGCTTTTTTGATTTATTGTTAAATTATGAATGGAGACTGACAAAAAGCCCTGCCGGTGCCTGGCAATACGAACCTGTCGATTTACCGGAAGAAAAGAAACCTTTAGATGCTTTTGACCCTACAGTCCGCAGGAATCCAATGATGACCGATGCCGATATGGCGATGAAAGCTGATCCGATTTACAGAGAAATTTCAGAGAGATTTTATAATGATTTCGAGTATTTTTCAGAAACCTTTGCCAGAGCATGGTTCAAATTGACTCATAGAGATTTGGGACCAAAATCCCGTTATCTGGGTACTGATGTTCCGGCAGAAGATTTGATTTGGCAAGATCCGGTTCCGACAGTAGATTATGCTTTATCTGAGACCGAAATTGAAGAATTAAAATCAAAAATATTAAATAGTGGTCTTTCCCGAACAGAATTAATTAATACCGCTTGGGATTCTGCAAGAACTTACCGCGGGTCTGATTTCCGTGGTGGTGCAAATGGTGCAAGAATCCGTCTGGAACCACAAAGAAACTGGGAAGGAAGCGAGCCGGAAAGATTGGAAAAAGTCTTGAATAAACTGACCGAAATCCAATCCGGTTTAACAAAAAAAGTGAGCATTGCCGATTTGATCGTTTTAGGAGGAAGTGCCGCTTTGGAGCAATCCATAAAAGCAGCAGGTTTTGACGTGAAAGTTCCTTTTACTGCCGGAAGAGGTGATGCGACACAAGAGCAAACCGATATAGAATCTTTTGAAGATTTGGAACCGCTGCATGACGGATTCCGAAATTGGATTAAAAAAGACTATGTGGTAAATGGAGAGGAATTATTGCTTGACAGAGCCCAATTGATGGGGCTTACCGCTCCGGAAATGGTTGTTTTAATCGGAGGAATGCGTGTTTTAGGAACCAATTACGGTGGAGCTAAACAAGGTGTATTTACAGACAGAGAAGGTGTTTTGACCAACGATTTCTTTGTGAATTTAACTGATATGAAATACTCTTGGAAACCCACCGGAAAAAATCAGTATGATATCGTCGACCGTACATCAGGAGAAAAGAAATGGACAGCAACCCGTGTGGATTTGGTGTTTGGTTCGAACTCTATTTTGCGTTCTTATGCAGAAGTCTATGCGCAAGATGACAACAAAGAAAAATTTGTAAAAGACTTTGTAAAAGCTTGGACAAAAGTGATGAATGCCGACCGATATGATTTGAATTAATCATCAGTGGTATAAATGAAAAGCCATTCTGAAAATTTTCAGAATGGCTTTTTTGATTTAAGTCAGTCGATTAGCTTTCAATTGGAATTTATTTCCCTCCGACCATGACCAATTCATCTACTTTGATTTCTGTGATGTAGCGTTTTTGACCATCTTTATCGTCATAAGATCTGTAAACGATTTTGCCTTCTACCGCAATTTCATTTCCTTTCTCGACATATTTCTGCATGATTTCGGCTGTTTTGCCAAACGCAACCAGATTATGCCATTGGGTTTCCTCTACTTTTTCACCTTTACCATTGGTGTAATGATCTGAAGTTGCTAAACTTACTTTTGCGAGTGTTCCGTTTTCAAAATTAACGGTTTCGACTTCTTTTCCTGTTCTACCGATTAGGGTAACTTTGTTTCTTAGTGACATAGCTTTACAATTTAAAATTAAACAATCAGATAAGAGTATTTTTTATGTCAACTCAAATCTCTGATGCAAAGATTTCACGAAAAGCAAAATTTAGTCGGTATAAAAATATTTACAGTCGTTTGTAGTCGTTTGAAATTAAATATATCTCTGATAATTAATTGATTAAATAAAAATAATTTTTATAAAAAAACATTGAATGCCACCAAATATTTCATTCTCCCAATAAAACTCCGCTCAGATTCCAAGCACTAAAGCTTGTTCCCTCCGGTTTTCCCTGTGGGATTTTTACTTGAATTTTATGCTTTCCAGCATTCAAATCTCCCAAATCAATTAAATATGGTTGGGTAATTGTTCCCGGACACCAGTTGGAGCGGCTATAATCGGAAGAAGAAAGTCCGTTGGAGAAATTTCCGGAAACCGGATTATACAAACGATAGGAACCGCAATCTTCCCTCCATGGAATCAAATCAAAAATGATTTTTCCGTTTAATAAAATCGTATTTTTTTTAGGGACGAACTCATCTCCATTTTCCCATCCGCCATGACCGGTCGTGATGTAACGAAGCCGGGCATTTTTCAATGGTTCCTTTAGTTCAAATTCGACTTCCAATCCTTTTTCAGCGTCAAACATAGTTCCATACTCCTGCCCTGCCATCTCCATGACATTCAACGTATTAAAAATAGGAATGACTTTTTGCAAAGCTCTGTCTGATTCTTCCTCATGATGAATGGTTATATTCAACGAGATTTTATGACCACCTTTGTCATAGTTACCAATAAAAGCACCTATGTATGCTTCTTTTTCGCTCATCAACGAAGCAAAATCTGAAATTTCCTGCCGATAAATTACCGAATCTTGCCATGTTTTTCCTTTTAAAGTCACACGTTCATTGAAATGTTTAACGCCAAAAGGTGTAAAAAACCTCATCAATTCAACCAAAGGGCTGTATTCTTTTGTCGCTGCAACTCCTTGGTACTTCTTTCCGTTTCCATTTTCATAAACAGGCAGTGTTTGGGCCCCGTTTTTTAATCCATCCAGAAAAGACTGCTTTTTATCGGTCGGAATCAGGAAAACAGTCCCGGTTCGGTCGTAAGCATCGCCGTTAGACTGTTCAGTCAAATCCAGAAACACCAAATCACCGGTATTTATTTGTGGAAATTTTACTTTTTTCACAGCGATTGTTCCATTGGCAAACCGCATTACTCCTTCTTTTGGGTCAAATTCTTCTGACCAATGAATAGGTTGGTTTTCAAATACGGAAATCGTCGTAAAACGGCTTTTCCAGATTTTATCCTGATAATCTATTTTTTCAAGAATATCAGGTTTTGAATTCAATACAAAATCGGGTGACTTGAATTTATCTTTCTGTATTTTGGTGGCTTTTATTTCATAATTTCCATTTCTAACTGTTTTCAAGACCAGTCCCAAATTTTGTCCCAAAACCGTAGGACCTCCCTTGATTCCCAAATCATTTGTATACCAGACTTCAATCGTATTGGAGTTAATGACTGTTTTGGCTTTTTGACAATGGTATCCCAGAATTTTTTCGGTTTCGTCCAAAAATTCAAATTCCTGTTTCGCCATGGCCTCTTCATCGGTCATAGAAACCGATTCATTTGCCTTGAGAAAGGCAATTTGGGTAAATTTCTTTTCAGCTGGTTCGACAAATGTCATTTCAAACGGATAGGTTCCCTTTCCCTGAAATTGATCTTTTGTTGTGATCAAAACGTTTTCTTTATCGGCAAAAACCCAAATCGGATTTTGATTTTCATCGGTATTTCCGTTGTAACTGACTTGATACGTAATGCGGGTGACATGCTCTGTTTTAAATTGAATTTGAGCAAAAGATAAATTGATTCCTAAAACCAATAAAACGAATAAAATAATTCGAAACATGCTGAATTTGGTTTGATTTGATCTACAAACTTAATTGATTCTACAAAGCGGTAGTGCCTAACGGCACATGAAATTGCTTGTGTTTTTAAATAATACATAAATTCAGAAAACAATTTAACCAACGTGCCTATGTTTTTAAATAATACATAAATTCAGAATACAATTAACACAACGGCACATAAAATTGCTTGTGTTTTTAAATAATACATAAATTCAGAATGCAATTTAACCAACGCCACACGAAATTGCTTGTGTTTTAAATAATATATTGATTCAGAATACAATTTAACCAACGCCACACGAAATTGCCTATGTTTTTAAATAATACATAAATTCAGAATGCAATTAACCCAACACCACATAAAATTGCTTGCGCTTCAAACAACACACCGATTCAGAATCAATTTAACCAACGCCACATAAAATTGCCTGTGTTTTAAATACGTACGACTGGTACTATGAATTTAAATGCTCCGTAGGAGCAATCGCTTTGTAGCAAAAAAAAAAGGATTTTTAAAATATTATTTTTAAATTTAAAGTATGCCCCGTAGGGGCTACCCTAAAAACCTAAAATATGCCAAATACCTTCACGCAATTATACATACACTTTGTGTTTGCTGTCAAATTTCGAAAAGCAATGATTTCTCGTGATTGGGAAAGTCGATTGCATAATTACATCATTGCTATCGTTCAAAACAATGGGCATAAAGTATTAGCCATCAATTCGGTTGAAAATCATCTTCACTTATTTGTTGGACTAAATCCGAATCAATCTATATCAGAATTAATGCGTCTTGTTAAAGGTGATAGTTCTCAATTCATCAACAATGAAAATCTAACCGATGAAAAATTTCATTGGCAAGAAGGATATGGAGCATTTTCAAACAGTCGTTCCCAAATTGATAAAGTTGTAAAATATATTTTAAACCAAAAAGAACATCATAAAACAAAAAGATTCCTTGATGAATACACTTCCATGCTTCAAGATTATAAAATTGATTATGATGAGAAATATATTTTTCATGAACCTCTAGATTAATGATTAACACGCCTACGATGCGCCTTTTCCGAATTCATAATTATTTTAGTATTTCACGACAAATGAAATTGCAATCTGTTTAAAAATCATTCAATTTGTCAGGAAAAACCCTCATTCAATTTTAGGAAAAATCTTTTCCATAAAATTGAGAATTCTATACCATAATCCTTAAATTGCACTGATTTCTTTAATCAATTATCAATATAATTTAATTTTTTACAATATGTGTGGAATAGTTGGAGCGTTTTTAATAAACGAAGATTTGGACAAGCTCCGTCCCCAAATTTTGAAGATGTCAAAACGGATTAGACACAGAGGTCCGGACTGGTCAGGAATTTATACAAATGATCACGCGATTTTATCACACGAACGTTTGGCAATTGTAGATCCTACATCCGGAAAACAACCTTTGTTTGGAAATAACGACAAACTAATTCTGGCCGTAAACGGTGAAATATATAACCATAAAGAACTCCGAAATTTATTCTCCAATTATCCATTCAAAACCGAATCGGATTGCGAAGTCATTCTCGCTTTATATCAAGAAAAGGGAACGGAATTTCTGGATAATCTGAACGGAATTTTTGGATTTGCGCTTTATGACGAAGAAAAAGATGCGTTTCTGATAGCACGCGATCACATGGGAATCATTCCGCTGTATTACGGAACGGATAACGATGGGCAATTTTATGTCGCTTCCGAATTGAAAGCTTTGGAAGGCATTTGCTCAACCATCAAAACCTTTCCTCCGGGACATTACATTTACAGTCCCGAAGGTTTGGAACCAAAAAAATGGTACAGCCGTGAATGGGAAAATTATGAAAACGTAAAAAATAATACCACAAATATTGACGAACTACGTGATGCACTTGAAAAAGCCGTTCACCGTCAGTTGATGTCGGACGTGCCGTATGGTGTTTTACTTTCCGGTGGATTGGACTCATCGGTAGTTGCGGCCATCACGAAAAAATTTGCCCGAAACCGAATCGAATCCGGCGATCAGGAAGAAGCATGGTATCCACAACTGCATTCGTTTGCCGTAGGATTGGAAGGTTCACCTGATTTGAAAGCGGCAAAAAAAGCGGCCGACCATATCGGAACGATCCATCATGAAGTCCATTTCACGATTCAGGAAGGTTTGGATGCGATTCGTGATGTGATTTATTTTTTAGAAACCTACGATGTAACGACCGTTCGTGCATCTACGCCCATGTATCTGATGGCGCGCGTCATCAAATCCATGGGAATTAAAATGGTGCTTTCCGGCGAAGGTTCGGACGAACTTTTCGGTGGTTATCTCTATTTTCATAAAGCGCCAAATGCTCAAGAATTCCACGAAGAAAATGTGCGCAAACTGAGCAAATTGTATTTGTACGATAACCTTCGCGCTAACAAATCCATGGCGGCATGGGGAATCGAAGCGCGTGTTCCGTTTTTGGATAAAGAATTTATCGATGTGGCGATGCAACTGAATCCGGACGATAAAATGATCAAAAACGGACGAATGGAAAAATGGGTCGTGAGAAAAGCTTTTGAAGATTATTTACCGGAAGAAATCGCTTGGCGACAGAAAGAACAATTCTCCGATGGAGTGGGTTATAACTGGATCGATACGCTTAAAGAAATGGTCAACGAAAAAGTTTCGGACAACCAATTATTAAATGCAGAATCACGTTTTCCGGTTAATCCGCCGATGAGCAAAGAGGAATATTTCTATCGAAGTATTTTTGAAGAACATTTTCCGTCCAACACAGCGGCTTTAACCGTTCCTTATGCGAAATCAGTGGCTTGCAGTACGCCTCAAGCTTTGCTTTGGGATGCGGCTTTTCAGAATTTGAATGATCCTTCCGGTCGTGCAGTGGCAAATGTGCATAAGGAGTCGTATTGATTTGTCCACTGAAGTGAATTAGATAATCAACTAATTTGAAAAATAATGAAGACCTCAAAGGTTTTAAAAACCTTTGAGGTCTTTTACTATATTTGAAAGATGAAAAGAGTGAACAAAAAACAAAAATTTCTACTTTTCTTAATTTCAATCTTTTTGGGATACTATCTTTATTCTTATCATTCTGAAAATAGAAAGTATGAAATTCTGAATGAGATTTTTTTAGATTTAGATTATAATTTTGAATACATCTGCGTCAATAAAGATTATGTAAATTTTAATGATGAACAATTCAAAGAATTCTCTTTATTAGACAAACCTTCTATTTATTCGCAGTATTGGCTTCAAAATTTTTTCGGAACATTTTATGATTTTAAAAATTGGGAAATAAATAAAATAAAGCCTCAAAAAATTAAGTATAAGGATGATGATGGTAAAATTCAATTTTCCACAATTTTGAGTGATTGTTCAGTAGAATTAAAAGAGGAAAAATATGAAAATTATTCAAAAATGATTTATACAAATCCTCCAAATATATCTATTTCCCTCCCTATACTTTCTGCTGACGGAAACACAGCCATAATGCAAATTTCTGATCATTGCGGTATGTTATGTGGTTCAGGAAGTACTTATTTATTCAAAAAAATTGACGGAAAATGGAAATTAATAAATAAAAATATGTCTTGGATTAGCTAAAAATGAAACCCATCCTCCAAACACCTCGACTGATTTTACGTGAATTCCATCTGGAAGATGTGGAAAATTTCTACGAATTAAATCGCAATCCAAATGTGATAAAGTTTACAGGTGATTCCTCTTTTCAATCCATTTCAGAAGCAGAAGAATTTCTCAGAAATTACGATGATTACAAACGCAATGGCTATGGTCGTTGGGCTGTTATGGAGAAAGATTCGGGCGAATTTTTAGGTTGGTGTGGATTGAAATTTGATGGAAAAGAAACGGATATCGGTTTTCGGTTTTTTGAAAAATATTGGAACAAAGGATTTGCAACCGAAAGCGCCAAAGCTTGTTTGGAATATGGTTTCAACAAATTAAATCTAAACGAAATCTTCGGAAGAGCCATGAAAGATAATCTGGGTTCGCATAAAGTGTTGGAGAAAATCGGTTTAAAGTTCGACCAAGAAATAGAAAAAGAAAATCATAAATGGTTGATTTACAAAATTCATAAATAAGTTCTTGTTCTCCATAGATTTATTTGACTAAAGAATTCCGAATTTCGGATTTTCAGATTGTAATTTTGCTTTGTTAAAAGAGTTAAATTATGTTTTTAATTAACCTCCAAGGATAATTGAACTTACTAAAAAATAACCTTGGAGGTTAAAAAATCTTGATTCTATTTTCAATGAAGAATTCAAATTCAATTAAATATTCCATTCTCGATTTAGCTTCTGTGATAGAAGGCGATGATTATACCCAAACTTTTGAAAAAAGTGCAAAAACGGCACAATTTGCAGAAGAATTGGGATATGAACGCTATTGGTTTTCGGAACATCACAATATGCCGAGCGTCATCAGTGCATCCACTTCTTTGCTGATTGGTTACACCGCTCAGGCGACTAAAAAAATCCGAGTGGGTTCCGGCGGAATTATGCTTCCCAATCATACCACGCTTTCCATTGCGGAACAATTCGGAACGCTGGATGCAATGTTCCCCGACCGGATCGATTTGGGGCTTGGTCGTGCACCGGGAACGGATCCGCTGACAGCAAGTGTTTTACGTCGTGGTGATCAGAATTTCAATTATAATTTTGAATACCATATTCAGGAATTATTCCGGTATTTCAGTTTGGAAAATACCGACTCAAAGGTTCGTGCATTTCCGGGAGAAGGCGCCAACGTACCGATTTACATCCTCGGTTCCAGCACAGACAGTGCTTTTTTAGCTGCAAAATTAGGACTTCCTTATGCTTTTGCCGGACATTTTGCGCCGGGACAATTTCAGCAGGCATTTGAGATTTACCAAAGTCGTTTTACTCCAAGTCAATATCTGGACAAACCGTATTCGATTTTATGTTTAAGTATTTTCGCTGCCGAAACGGAAGACGAAGCCGTTTATCATTCGCTGCCACAATTTCAGGCAATTGCAAATTTATTGACCGACCAAAGAGCACCGCTTAATTCGCCGGAAAAAACCAATCTGGAAAACCTAAGTCCGGAATTACAGGCTGGAATTCATCGAATGACAGCGCTTACGATGATTGGTGACAAGGAAATTCTGAAAGAAAAAATCGGAAAAATTGTCGAAGATTTGAATTTGAATGAAATCATGGTATATACGAATATGTTTGATTTCGATGCCAAATTGAATTCGTTGAAAATCACCAGCGAAATTTTTAAGGATTTGAATTCCAATTAGAATCAAAAAAATCAGCGTAAATCTGTGAGATCTGATGGCAATTTTTTCTCCCGCAGATTTTCGCAGATTAAAAAAAATTAGGTTCGTCATAATTTAATTTTAATTCCATTTTCGGTTGATTATCTTTACGGCACTAAAACGGATTTATGATTCTAAAAAACGACAAAAAAATTGTCAATGCCTGGAAATTTTATGATTGGGCAAATTCAGTTCATTCTTTAGTCATTGCCTCAGCGGTTTTCCCGATTTATTATGGATTGGTTACACATTCAACCACTGTAGAAACTCAAAAATTTTTAGGCGTAAATCCTGAATCTGCTTTTACCTTTTCGTTGGCGATTTGTTTCTTTTTGGTAATAATCCTTTCGCCTGTTTTGAGTTCGATTGCCGATACGGTTGGAAACAAAAAGAAGTTTCTTCAATTTTTTTGTTATCTGGGTTCTTTCAGCTGTATGGGACTTTTCTTTTTTACGGAAGAGAACATCTGGCTGGGGCTTTTGTTGAATTTATTGGCAGCAGTCGGTTATTGGGGAAGTTTGGTTTTTTACAATTCGTATCTCCCTGAAATCGTGACGGAAGATCGAATGGACAAAACCTCAGCTCAGGGATTTATGGTCGGATATGTAGGTTCCGTCATTTTATTGGTTCTCTGTTTAGCTTTGATTATGGGCTTGGGTCAAGATAATCCGAAATTCTATATGCGTTTGAGTTTTGTTTTTGTGGGAATTTGGTGGATGGGATTTGCACAAATTACATTTCGTCGCCTACCCAGCAACATTTACAAGAAAAAAATTCCACGAAGCATCTTTAAATCCAGTTTTTCCGAATTACACAAAACATGGAATACCTTAAATAAAATCACTAATCTCCGCATTTTCTTGGGCTCCTTCTTTTTTTACAGCTTGGGTATGCAGACGATTTTTTTAATTGCTGCGATTTTTGGAGAAAAAGAAATTGGATTGAGTGCCGATAAATTAATCATGACCATACTTTTAATTCAATTGGAAGCAATCATAGGTGCTTGGTTATTTTCGTTTTTATCAGGAAAAATTGGGAATCGAAATACCCTTTTGATTGGTATTTTTATTTGGGTAATTGTTTGTATAATCGGTTATTTGATCAACAAAGAAAGTCCAACTGTTGAAATGCAGTTTTATGTGATGGCAGCGCTTGTGGGACTGGTGATGGGTGGAATTCAGGCACTTTCAAGATCTACCTATGCGAAACTTCTTCCAAAGACGGAAGATAACACCACCTTTTTCAGTTTTTACGATGTATTTGAAAAAGTGGCACTGTGTTTGGGTCTTTTCCTGTTCGGAGTCATCATCGAAATGACCGATGGAATGAAGGTTTCTACCTTAGCGATGGGCGGTTCATTTTGCATCAGTTTCATCATCATGTGTTTTGTAAAGATGAAGAAAACGAAACCGGAAATCGAAATTGAAGAAATAGGAAAATCTTAATTTTCATTTATGAAAAATATGATACAGAACAAATTCACACTTGATTATTGGAAAAAAATCTGGCAGATTACGTTCAGGGCAGCTAAAAGTTATGGGGACGACCGTTGCATGAAATTCAGTGCTTCCCTTGCCTACTATACCATTTTCTCCATTGGCCCATTGTTATTGATTGTGATTTGGTGTATCGGATTTTTCTATGGAAAACAATTGGAAGAAGGAAGCAGCGCACAGGCAGAAGTTTTTGAAGAATTAACCGGGATTTTTGGTTCAAACGTCGCTTCTTTTATGCAGTCTTCCATGGAAAAAATGCTCGTGCAGACCGATTCCAACATAGGTATCATCATCGGTATCGGAACACTCGTTTTCACCTCCACCACTATTTTCGTGGACATTCAGGATTCCATCAATTCCATTTGGGGAATTAAACCAAAACCAAAAAAGGGATGGGTAAAAATGATTATCGACCGACTACTTTCCTTTTCGATGGTTTTAGGGCTTGGATTTTTATTGATTGTATCCTTATTGGTCAATTCATTTATCATGCTTTTCACCAATTATATCAATCAAATCATTCCGGGAATTTCTGTTTCCATGTTGAATTGGATCAACATCGGGATTACTTTTTTAGTCATCACAACTCTATTTGGATTTATCTTCAAAGTGCTTCCTGATGCCAAAGTCCGTAACAAAGACATCATCGGTGGTGCCGTTTTTACCGCGCTTCTTTTTATGTTAGGACGATATGGAATTTCATTTTATTTACAAAATAACGCAACGGCAAGTGCTTATGGAGCAGCCGGTTCTGTTATCATTCTTTTATTATGGATTTACTATTCCGCCGCCATTTTATATTTTGGAGCTGAATTTACGAAAGAGCATGCAAAAGTATTCGGAAATGGCATCCAGCCCGCTACCTATGCAGTCCTTATCGCACACACCGAAATCGCCATCAAAAGTGGTGAAGATACCGCTGTAAAAGAAGGCGAAGTTATTTTGGAAAAGGATGAAAGCAAATGTGATGAGGAATAATTAAACCAAAAAATCATTTATCTGATAATCATTCAGATCATAAGCCGTGTATTTCTGAACTTTGCCTTGTTGCAGATAAAAATCAATTCGTCCAAGAAACAAACCTGCCCAGCCGACTTGGTTATACAAAACCGTCTTTCCTTTTGCGTTTAAAAATTCTTCCGGTTTGGGTAAAAAAGTATGCGTATGTCCGCCAATGATCAGATCAATTCCCGAAGTCTTTTGTGCCAAATGTTTATCGGAAACAATCGTATCATCTTGTTTGTATTCGTAACCGATATGAGACAGGCAAACCACCAAATCGCATTTTTCTTCTTCCCGTAAAATCCGACTCATGTCCTGTGCGATTTCAATCGGATTCAAATATTTCATTTCGCCGTAAGCATCCCGGGAAACCATTCCGTTCAAATCCACTCCTACTCCAAAAATCCCAATTTTCACTCCAGATTTCTGGATGATTTTATAAGGTTTAAATACGTCTTCCAGCATTGTATTTCTGAAATCGTAATTGGCAATTACGATGTCAAATTTAGCATGTGGAAGTCTGCTTTTGATCCCTTCCAAACCATTGTCAAATTCGTGATTTCCAAGCGTCCCTACATCGTATCCCATCTTCGACATGAGCTGGTATTCCAGATTACCGCCAAACAGATTGAAATAGGGCGTTCCCTGAACTACATCGCCTGCATCCAGCAATAAAACATTTTCTTCTTGTTGACGGATTTTATGGATCAAAGCGGCACGCCGTGCAAATCCGCCTTTGTTGGAATACTTTTCATCAGTAGAAACCTCAAACGGCTCTATACGCGAATGCTGATCGTTTGTGTGAAGAATCGTGATTTTATGGATTTGATCCAATTCTCCGGCCAAAAGATTTCCAACCGGAACCATTGTCAGCAAGGATGCTGCACCTGCTTTTTTGATAAATTCTCTTCTGTTTTCCATTTGCGTTCTGAGTTCTGAGTTTTTGTGTTTTGTGTTTTGTGTTTTGTGTTATATAACTTAAGGGAAGAATTTGGATTTCTTTACCCACGAATGGTTCCTACGGAACCTAATGGATTACATTTTTTTTGCATCTTCCCACGAATGGTTCCTACGGAACCTAATGGATTACATTTTTTTGCATCTTCCAACGAATGATTCCTACGGAACCTAATGGATTACTTTTTTTTGTATTACCCACGAATGGTTCCTACGGAATCTAATGGATTATATTTTTTTTGCATTACCCACGAATGGTTCTTACGGAACCAATAATCTTTTGAATACCTAATTTTTATATAACTTATAGCTATTCATTAATTACTATTCACTAATTACTATTCACTAATTACTAAAAAACTATTTATCCAGAATCCGTTTATTCAGGTTTACATGAATCGTATCATGCTTTCCAAAATAATTCATCATCATATCCCGTTGTTTGATTCCAAGGTTTTCCACCGAAACAGGATTTGCAAAAAAGTTCATCTGATCTCCACCTTTGATAAGAAAATCATTGGTTACAACGGTATAATTTTTATTCGGATCAAATTTTTGACCGTTAATCAAAATAGAATTTTCATCATTTGAAACAAATTGAATTCCCGAAAGCGGATGTCCAAATTCTGCATGGGACATAAAACGAACCATTTCCAAAACCTTTTCACCGGACAATGTTACCACAACCACTTCGTTTTCAAACGGCATGAGTTCGAAAACATTTTTTACCGTCAAATCTCCCGCCGTAAAAGATCTACGGATTCCACCCCAATTCAGGACACACATATCGATTTTTTGGTTGTGTCTTTTCTGATAGGTCAGGTTGGATTCTTCCAGAATCATATCGCAATTCAGATTGGCAAGCGGACTGTTGAAGCCGTTTTTGGGTAAATCAATGGGCGTGTAACTGATGGTTTTATCCATGGTTTCCTGCAATTCCCTCTTGTAAGGTGCAATCAGTGCAATAATAGTTTCATCTTCACCTAAATCCTCAGTGATAGAAATATTGTCAGAGAAATCGGCTTGTTGTACCTGATAAACCTGAGTAGAACATCCGCCGAAAATCAATAAAATCAGAACAATCGGAATATGGAAATTTTTCATTTGAATCAATTCTGTATCAAATTTGAGAAATCTTTTTATTTTATGTTTCATTTCTAAATTAAAAAATCAATAAACTCAAAATATTCCATATTTTCTGTACCTTTAAACCTTTCATTTTAACATTCTTCCTTATGAAATATATTTATTTTCTGATTTTTTTAAATGCCTTTTCTTTAAACGCCCAAACTCCATTAGATACATTGGTAAATAATAATTGGCGATTGATTGAATATGATGATGGCTCTGAACTTGGAATGTATGATTTTCTAAATAATCCGGAATTGGATCAAATTTCATTGAATTTCTTTATAGAAAATGAAGTCCTTTATTATAAAACACAAGTTTGCAGAACCAAGACCGGCACTATAGGAGAAATTACACAAGATGGTTCTGGTTACAATTTTCAATTTGGGGATTTTGAAATAGAAGGAAATGAATGTGTGGAAACGGACTCACAAATATTTGAAAATGCATATTTTGGACATATTTATGATGAATATGGATATTGGTTTTATATTACAGAAAACGAAAATGGAAGTTTAAATTTAAGTTTATCCTCAAGTAATTTTTGTACAGCTATTTTCACAAATGAATTATTATCCAATCATGAAGTTCCATTAAAATCAATTTCAATTTATCCCAATCCGGTTCTTGACAAACTCATCATCGAAAATCCAAAATTGGAAATTGATAAAATCAGCATTACCGATGTCAACGGAAAACAAATCTTTCAACAAAAATTAAATTCTTCCAAAATAAAAATTGATTTTTCCGCATATCCAAAAGGTGCTTATTTCTTGAGAATTGATTCTAATGGAAAATTACAAATAGAAAAAATCATCAAAAAATAATCAGGTATAAAAACCCAAAATTAAACCGCTGAGGAATTCAAAATCCTTTGCGGTTTTTCAGTTTATATGCCGTAAATTTGAACTCTGATTTTTATTGAGGTTTAGTTTAAATCGAAATCTTAATTGTCATTTATTATTGAAAGATTAACTATATAAATTTGTACAAATGAATGCACTTACAGGAACGGGAATTGCACTAATTACACCATTTAACCAAGACGGAAGCATTGATTTCCCGGCATTGGAAAAATTAGTAGATTACAGCATCAAAGGCGGAGTCGAATATTTGGTATGTCTGGGAACGACCGCCGAAACCCCTACCCTTTCCAAAAAAGAAAAATCTGAAATAGTAAGCGCCATCAAGTCTGCCAATGCCGGAAGAATTCCCATGGTTCTGGGAATTGGCGGGAATAATACTTCCGAATTAAAAGAAGATTTTTCTTCAACCGATTTGTCCGATTTCATAGCGGTTCTATCGGCGTCTCCGGCTTACAACAAACCTACACAAGAAGGAATTTATCAGCATTATAAAGAATTGGCCACAAATACCGATGCCAAAATCATTTTGTACAACGTACCGGGTCGTACCAGCTCCAACATCAATCCTGAAACGACTTTGCGACTTGCCAATGATTTCAAAAATATTATTGCCATCAAAGAAGCCTCACCCAACTTTTTGCAAAGCACCGAAATACTGAAAGACAAACCGGAAAACTTTGTCGTTTTGTCAGGAGATGACGAATTTGGATTGCCGATGACATTGGCAGGTGGAAAAGGAGTTATTTCCGTAATCGCCCAAGGTTTACCTGAACTTTATACCGAAATGATCCGTTTGGGACTGGACAGAAAAGTCGATGAGGCATATTCTTTGCACTATAAATTGATGGACATCACACGTTCCATTTATTTGGAAGGAAATCCGGCCGGAATTAAATCATTGCTTTCCCATAAAGGAATATGCAAAGTTTACACCCGATTACCATTGGTTCCGGTATCTGAAAATTTATCGGGGAAAATTAAAGAATTATTAAACAAACTTTAAAAAGAATTATCATGATCAAACAAAGTATAATAGACGCATTAAACAATCAGGTAGAAGCCGAAGCAGGCGCATCCCAACTCTATTTGGCAATGGCTTCATGGGCGGACTCAAGAGGACTGGAAGGCGTTTCAGAATTTTTATTTACACATTCGGACGAAGAACGTATGCACATGCTGAAACTCGTCCGCTTCATCAACGAACGCGGCGGAACGGCTATCATTCCTTCCCTGCATTTACCCAAACAGGATTTCCAGAACTTACATGAAGTGTTTGAAATGGTGCTCGAACATGAAATCAAAGTTTCGGAAAAAATCAATGAAATTGTGGATTTGACATTGGAAGAAAAGGATTATACCACCCATAATTTTTTGCAATGGTACGTTTCGGAGCAAATCGAAGAAGAACGTTTGGCGCGCATTATTCTGGACAAATTGAAACTGATCGGCGACGACAAGGGCGGTATGTATCTGTTTGACAGGGACATTTCTACTTTTAATACGCCAAAATAATTTTGTATAATGTTAACACTTTGGGACAAGCATTTATCTTATGTTTGTCCCAAATATTTTATACCTTTGCAAAATGTTTAAAAAATTAGGTGTTTTATTGATAGTTATGACGTTGGTTGTGTCTTGCAACAAACGTTTTGAAAAGGCGATGAAGAGTACGGATAAAGACTTCATTTTACAAACTGCCAATGAATTTTATGAAGAAGGAAAATGGTCTAATGCCATCGAACTTTACCAAAAAGTATCTTCCGCTTTTTCCGGGACGGAATATGCGGCAGATATAGCATACAAACAGGCCGATGCTAATTTTCAGGATAAAAATTATCGTTTGGCGGCACACCAATTCAAAACATTTTACATCACCAACCCGAGCGACCCGCGGGTTGAAGACGCAGCTTATCGTTCGGCTTATTCGTTTTACACAGACTCTCCGGTATATAATTTAGATCAAACCAGCACATATAGTGCGATAGATGAATTACAATCCTTTATCAATGCCTATCCCAATTCTTCCCGAGTGGAAGAAGCCAACGGTTATATCAATGAGTTGAGAGAGAAATTGGAGAAAAAAGCATTTGAAATTGCTAAAATTTATTATAAAACATTGAAATATAAGGCTGCCGGAATTGCGTTTGACAATATGCTGGATGATTATCCGGACACAAAATTCAGAGAGGAAGCCATGATGTATTCGCTTCGTTCCAAATATGAATTGGCAGTAAATTATAGCCGTTTTGACCGAAAAGAACTTCGGTTACAAGAGGCCATGACACAATATAAACTTTTCTCCAAAGCTTATCCTTCATCAAAGTTTAAAGATGAAGCCGAGAAAATCAACCAAAAAGTAATAGATGATTTGGCAAAACACAAAGAAAATTTGGCCAAAATAGAAAAGGATAAAATAGAAGATACCAGTTTAAATTAAGTCGAATCAATAAGTAAATTTACATATGAACTTCAAAGACATTGACGCACCTACTTCTACGGAAACATATAACAAAGGTGTAATTGAAGAAAAAACAGGAAACATTTACCAATCCATCGTGATCATGGGTAAACGTGCCGAACAAATCAATCAGGAAATGAAATCGGAATTGATTCAGAAATTGGATGAATTTGCTTCTCATACAGATTCTTTGGAAGAAATTTTTGAGAACCGCGAGCAAATCGAAGTCTCCAAATTTTATGAGCGACTTCCTAAATCGACCTCTATTGCGATCAAAGAATGGATGAGCAACGATATCTATTTCAGAAATCCAAACGAGGAAGCATAATTAAAAAATAGCATATGTCTATTCTGAACCGGAAAAAAGTTTTGTTGGCCGTTACCGCCGGTATAGCCGCTTACAAAACCGCGTTTCTGGTTCGACTGTTTATAAAGGAAGGTGCCGAAGTTAAAGTCATTTTGACTCCAAAGGCATGTGAATTTGTAACGCCTCTTACCCTATCCACCCTTTCCAAAAATCCTGTTGAATGGGAATTTTCAGATGAAACCGGAAATTGGAATAACCATGTCGAATTAGGACTTTGGGCCGATTTTATGGTGGTTGCTCCGGCTACCGCCAACTCACTATCCAAAATGGCAGATGGTAGTTCTGACAATTTGGTTCTGGCTACTTATCTATCCGCCAAATGCCCCGTTTACATCGCTCCGGCAATGGATCTGGATATGTACCAACATCCCAGCACCAAAAAGAATTTAGCCAAACTGGAAAGTTTCGGGAACATCATCATTCCGGCGGAAAGCGGTGAACTTGCCAGCGGGCTCAGCGGCGAAGGGCGCATGGCAGAACCGGAAAACATCGTTTCATTTATCGAAAACGATTTAAAAAGAAAAGCGCCTCTGTTTGGTAAAAAAGTATTGGTTTCGGCAGGGCCGACTTATGAAAAAATAGATCCGGTACGTTTTATCGGAAATTTTTCATCGGGCAAAATGGGAATCGAAATTGCGATAGAAGCTATGGAAATGGGAGCCGATGTAACTTTGGTTTGCGGACCTTCCGGTATTTCTACTAAATCTTACAATATAAACCGCATCAATGTCGTTTCAGCTATGGAGATGAAAGATGCCATGGAAACGCGTTTTAAAGAATCGGACATCGTAATCATGTCGGCTGCCGTAGCGGATTATAGACCGGTGACCACAGAAGAACAAAAAATCAAAAAAGATGGGGCTAATCTGACGATTGAATTGGTAAAGAATCCCGACATTTTGAAAGGTTTGGGAGAAAAAAAGGAACACCAGATTTTAGTCGGATTTGCATTGGAAACCAACAACGAAATGGAGTTCGCCAAAGGCAAATTGGAAAAGAAAAACTTAGATTTCATAGTTTTAAATTCCATGCAGGATGAAAAAGCCGGATTTCAAAAAGACACCAATCAGGTAACCCTGATTCCAAGAAACGGAACGCCCGTCGCTTACGAAGCAAAAAATAAAACTGAAGTTGCAAAAGATATTCTTAACTTTATCCTTGAAAATTACAAGATATGACGAAAATGAAAGTGCTATTGGCCTGTTTGCTATTTTCCATCACAGTTTCCGCACAGGAATTTTTAGCTACCGTTACAGTTGATTATTCACAAGTTCAAGGTTCAAACACGCAGGTTTTTCAAACTTTGGAAAAATCATTAAGTGATTTTATCAACACGACCAAATGGACTGACAACCGCTATAAGATTCATGAAAAAATTGAGTGCAACTTCCTGATTATCATTACGGGTAGAAATGGAAATACCTATAACGGAAGACTCCAGATCCAATCTCGAAGACCTGTCTTTAATTCTACTTATTATACTCCGGTTTTAAATTTTGTCGATGGAAAATTTGATTTTGAATATACCGAATTTGAAGAATTGATTTTCAATCCGCGTAAGTTCAGCAATAAAAATCTGACAGACGTGATTGCGTTTTATGTGTATTATATTTTAGGTATGGATGCCGATACTTTCCAACTGGAAGGCGGAACTTCTTATTTTAAAACAAGCCAACAAATCGCCACCAATGCCATGGGGTCACAGTTTGGCGGTTGGAGCGAAATGGATGGAAATAAAGCCCGTGGAACGCTGATTAACAACGTTTTAAAACCTACCAATAAAACACTTCGAAATGTCTATTACCAATATCACAGAGTTGGTTTGGATCAGATGAGCGACAACGAAAGCAAAGCCAAAAACGCCATCGGAAACAGTTTGGAAACCTTGAGTTTTTATGAAAAAGGAAACTATGCGTTGTTCTATCCGCTGGATATTTTCTTTATGGCCAAAAAGGACGAAATCGCAAAAATATTTGGAGGAGGGATGATGTCGTCTGTCAATATCGTCGAAATCAAAGAAACCTTAAATGCACTTTCTCCTACCAATGGTTCTACATGGAATAATTTGAAGAAGTAATGCTCACCCGCCTTTCGGTATCCAATTTTGCCATCATCGATGAATTGAATTTGCAGTTCCGAAAAGGCCTGACCATCATCACAGGTGAGACAGGAGCCGGAAAATCCATTTTGTTGGGTGCTTTAAAATTGATTTTGGGAGAACGGGCTGATTTAAAACAGTTAAACGATACTTCGCAAAAATGCGTCATTGAAGCTCAATTCAGCATTTCCGGTTTAGACCTTCAATCTTTTTTTGAAGCCCACGAATTGGATTATGATGCTGAAACCATATTAAGACGCGAATTGCTTCCAAGTGGAAAATCACGTGCTTTTATCAACGATACGCCGGTGACACTGACGGTTTTACAGGAATTGGGTGAACAATTGATTGACATTCATTCGCAATTCAATTCCGAACATTTATTTCATCCGGACTTTCAACTTCAGATTCTGGATGCATTTGCCGGACAATTGGATAAAATAAAAAATTTCCAAAGCGAATATCTTAAACGGAATCAGGCAAAAAGTCAGCTCAAAACCAAACGGGAAGAATTGGATCAATTAAGTCGGGAAACGGATTACAAAAAGTTTTTATTGGATGAATTACATACTGCCAATTTGGTGACGGATGAATTTGAAGAATTGGAAAAAGCACAAAAAGAATTGCAAAATCTGGATGAAATTCAGCAAATTTTATCGGAAACGGAAAATAAACTGGATTCGCCCGAAATCGGGATTCTTTCCCATCTTCATGAAGTGGCTCATCAACTTCAGAAAATTTCAGGTTTTGGGGAAGAATTTGAGGGTTTTCACAAAAGAATAGAATCTGTCAGAATTGAACTCGATGATTTGCGTTCTGAAATCCTATCCAAAATCCAGCGTTTGGATTCGGATCCGGAGCATTTATTGGAAATCAATGAACGTCTGGATTTAATTCAAAATTTATTTCATAAACACCGCGTTAATTCGATAGAAGAACTGCTGAAAGTTCAATCTGAACTGGAAAATGACAACCAAAACTTCCAAAAATTAGAATTGGAAATTTCGGCATTGGAAAGAGAAATCCAAACCATCGAATTGCAATTGGAAAACCAATCCAAAGCGATTACAAAAGGCCGGAATACAGCCATCCCAAAAGTCGAAAAAGAAATGCTGGAGTCTTTAGAGAAATTAGGAATGGAAAATTCGACCATGAAATTGGAATTGAGCGATAAAAAGGAATTCAACTGGAACGGAAAAGATGAAATCTCTTTTCTATTTACTGCCAATAAAGGCTCCGAATTGAAACCGGTAAGTAAATCGGTCTCCGGCGGAGAAAGGTCACGACTCATGTTATCGGTCAAAAAAACGCTGGCCGGAAAATTGGAATTACCTACGTTGATTTTGGATGAGATCGATACAGGGGTTTCGGGAAAAGTGGCCAATGAAGTGGGAAATCTGATGAAAGAAATGGCTGAAAATCTTCAATTGATCAGCATTACACATCTTCCTCAAGTTGCCGCAAAAGCCAATCAACACTATAAAGTTTCAAAAAGTATCAAAAACGGAAAAACTTTGACCGAAGTCCGGGAACTTTCAGATGCGGAACAAATCACTGAAATCGCAGAACTCATCAGTGGATCAAACATTACAGAAAAAGCAATTGAGCAAGCAAAAGAGTTGATAAACTATTAATTTTCACTGTATTACATAAAATAAAAAAACCTCATAGTAGAGATAACCATGAGGCATAAATAACTAACACACAAATAATCTTAAAAATAAGACTTGTACAATACGTTATAAAAATCTTGTACAAGACAAATATACTAAAGTCTATTAAATTAGTATAGTAAAATGCTAATTTTTTTTAATTCTAAACTAAATCTTTTAAAGTCTGGCGTTCCAACACCTTAAGCGTTTTATCTCTAACCTGCACCATTACACGGTTTAGCGAACAAGTAACTTCATCATGACAGTCGTCACATTTTTTATAATAGTTTAAACTAACACAAGGTAAAAGCGCAATCGGACCGTCCAAAACTCGGATAATGGAAGCAATGGTGATGGTTTCAGCCGGTTTCTCCAAAAAATAACCTCCACCCTTTCCTTTTTTTGATTCAAGCAATCCGTTTTTCTTCAAATCCAGTAATATTCCCTCCAAAAATTTTAAAGGAATATTTTCATTTTCTGCTATTTCAGAAATCAAAATCGGCTGACCTGAAGTTTTTTTTGCCAAATAGGTCATCGCCTTCAATCCATACTTTGTTTTTTTTGTTAACATGGGAATAGATTCTTTACAAAATACCTTTTACTGTTCAGAAAACAAATTTCGTCAATTTATTCTAACTTGCAACGAATTTTAAAATAGCACACATGAAGTTTCAATTATTTTTTTTGGCCTTTGCCTCGATTCCAACCTTTCTTTTTTCTCAATATTCAACACCCAACACCGGAGTTCACTGGACACTGGATGATATTGCCGCAAATTCGCCCTCTACCGTGACGATCTCGGGAAATGAATATACCTTACATGAAAATTTATTGGTAGAAGTAAATGATTCGCTTTCGCTCAATGAAAATCTGATTCTTAAAATAGCTGCCGATGTAGAATTGGAAGTAAAAGGATATTTTTCCAGTGATGCTGACGAAATTACCATCACGGCAGTTGATCCTGCAAATCCTTACGAAGGTTTTTGGATGTATGATACTTCCGAAATTTATTTTAACAACACGCTGATAGAATACGGTGGCGGCATCCGTGTTATCACCCCCGATTTTCTGATGGAGAATTCAGAAGTTTCCAACAACAATAAATCGGACGGTTCAGCTACCGGAGGAGCTATTTCCTTTTCAAACGGAAGCCCCATAGTACGAAATTCAACTTTTAAAAATAATGTACATCCTGCTTTAAGTTCGGGTGCGACTAACTCTGTGGCGATTCAGATTGAAAATTCTTATTTTGAAGGAAATAATACGACCAATAATAACCGTCCGCAAATCAATATGGGGCCAAGTGGAGAATCGGATTCAACCCGGATTATCAACAATACGATCATCGGAAACCGTGATTTTACTATGGTGGGTGGTGTTTCGGTATCCAGTCTGGCCGGTGTTCCCAATCGGTTTGTAATAAAAAACAATACCATCCAAGATAATCGTTATGGATTTACCTCTCTGGGACCTTCATCCGGTGTGATTGAAAATAACATCATCGAGGACAACGATACAGAAACCAATCCCATGAATGGAGGAAGTGGTATTTCGCTTTATAACACAGAATTGGTCTATATTACCGGAAATGAAATACGCCGAAATCTTTGGGGAATTACGGTAATCGAAACTGCTTTGGCCAATTTGGGAAGTGATGATGCAGAGGACTTCAATCCCGGAGGAAATATTTTCAGTGAAAACGGAAATGGCGGGCAAGTTTATGCTTTGTATAATAATACGCCCAACACTATAAAAGCACTTCACAACTGCTGGATTGAAGGACAGGAATCTACTGCCGAAGATGTAGAAGGTGTCATTTCTCATGTGGTGGATGATGAAACTTTGGGAGAAGTTTTGTTTGATCCGTTTGAATGCGGAATCGTGATGGGCACTTCAGATTTAAATCAGAAATTGTTTAGCATTTATCCCAATCCGGCAAAAAATTCATTCCAAATCGGATCTGTTGAAAACGGAACGGTTAAAATTTATGATTTGAATGGAAAATTAATTCAAACCGAACAAAAAAATTCGACAAAAAAACAAATCCAAATCCGCTTAGCCAAAGGTATTTATTTGGTTGAATTTGAATCCGACAAAACAAAATCCACACAGAAATTAATTGTTCAATAAGCAAAAATACATCAACAAAAAGCCGTTCCTAATGAATCAGGAACGGCTTTTGTATTTAAGAATGAGAAAATTATTTTTTTACAAATCTCTCTGATTTGGATTTTTCACCAATCATCAATTTCAAAATATAAATACCGGAGTCCAAACGGGAAACATCCAGTTTCTCCGTATAATTACCTTGCATCACTAATCTACCCGACATATCTATGATCTGATAAGTTTGAGCTTCAAATCCATTTAAAGCTATGTTTAAGAAATCTTTTACAGGATTTGGATAGACTTTCAAATGATTTTGAGTGTCATCTGTTTCCGTAGAAGCATAGGTGCTGTAATTATTATTGGATTGCGTCGTACAGAAATTCGTGGACTGGGAAGAACGGAAGGTACCTCCACTCACCAATACAGTGGAACCTTGTTTCAGAGTATAAGATCCGTTTCCATACGAACAACACATACCATCTCCATAAGCATCATAGAATGTCAATTTGTAACAATCCGGACTCAAGGTCAATGGAATATTCAAAGTAGAACCATCTGGTTGTGAACCATAAGTTCCGCCGGAAGCGACGATGGTTGATCCTTTAAAAATTCTCCAGGATGTTTCTTCCGGATAATTATCAAATGTAATACTCAACACCAGCTGCGGATTATCTCCAAGTGTCGTAACGTTTACCGCATTACTGGAAGGCGAAACATTTCCGGCAGCATCTTTTGCTTTCACTGTAAAAGTATAAGCAGTGTTGGCTGTCAATCCAGTTATATTTGCTGTCGTTCCGGTAACAGTTCCTATGTTTGTTGAGCCTGAGAAAACATCATATCCCGTAACTCCCACATTGTCAGTAGAAGCCGTCCAGTTCAGCGTAAGCGAAGTCTGAGCGACATTTGCAGCGGTTAAATTGGTTGGAGCTGTCGGAGCTTGTGTATCAGGAGCTGTTCCACCGATGATTACGGTATAATCTTCCACTTCACCGTAGGTAAAGGTTTCACAAGAAGTCGGAACGGCATTGTATTTCATGGAAACACGCATACGGGTAGCGCCTTCCGTTGCACCTGCCGGAACGGTGAAAGTTCCGCTTACTGATGATGCATTGGTTGGTGTTCTGGACCAAACTAATTCTCCGGAATCTGTGAAGTCACCATCCTTGTTATAATCAATCCAAACGGCATAACCCTCATTATAGGTTGTTCCTGTCCATTGAGGTGTAACAGTAATGGTATAGGATTGCGATTTGGAAAGGTTTGTAGAAATATTGGTAAAATCAGAATAGAATTGAGCACCGGATGGATTATTTATGGTATTCAATTGAACTCTTTGGATGTATTCGTCATTTACATTTGTACTTGTAGAAGTACAATAATTGATTTGGGTTTCGGTTGTTGTAAAATTAACAGAAGCCGAATAATCAGAAGTTGCTCCGCCATCACATTTACTACGAACTTGCGCTTCGTATTGTGAATTGGAAGTTAATCCGCTTAAAGATTTTGAAGTGGAATTCTCCGAACTTGTAACCCAGGTTGAAGCTCCTACTAATCTGTATCTGAAATCATAAGAAGCTCCTGTAACAGCATCCCAAGATAAAGAGGCGGTCGTACTTCCTACACCATCTACAGATAATCCTGTCGGGGTAGTAGCATTACACTCAACCGGTGTTGTGGAAACTCCGGTCACGATCAAAGAATAATTCTGACTTCCTCCGGTCAACGAACCTTTATGCGAAACGGTAATCGTATAAGTTCCGGAAGCACCTGAAACATCCACTCTTTCAAAAGGATCCAAATTATTATCCACTTTGGCGTTCGTTGTAATTCCTGTCAATTTCCAAGGAAGATATGTCGTACTTCCTTTGGTTACTCTCAAATCCAAATCGTTGACCAACCGAGGTGTTGTCGAATTGGTTTGTGTGGTTGCAGTCCCGGGACGATCCGTCCAGGAGATAGATGCTCTTAATTCATTGACTCCGTCTGCATCTACGGTAAATTGATAGGTTTGTCCACCGGTTAAAGTTAACTCTTGAATGATAGAACCATTGTCTTTTGCCGAAATGGTTTCTGCAGCTTTTTTAGCATTGAGCAGCCCCCATCCAAAAATGGCGTCAGGTCCGGTTGAGCCTGCATCATCTGCCGTATGCAGCACCAATCCTTTTAAGGTAGCTGCACGCATAAATGTAGAATTCAAATTGTTATAATGCTGTTGTAACAACAAAATAGACCCAGCAACATTTGGAGATGCCATGGAAGTACCTGTAATCGTACCATAAGCCGTATTACTGGATTCATAAGTCGAATAAACAGAAGTTCCGTTTCCGGTGATATCCGGCTTGATGCGGTAATCATCTGTCGGACCTTCACTACTGGAACTATTGATAGATACACTGATTAAATTTCCATTGTTATCCACATTGGCATCGTTTGCATTAGCTACAACTAAATTGTTTTTTGAAGTTGCATGCCCAGTCAACTTATCATAAGCTGAATTTCCTCCAAGCGGAGCACCATTATAATTTGTGTTTCCATCATTTCCGGCTGCTACGACCATTAAATAATAGGGAGCATTGAATAATAAATTGTCCCAATCCCGTGATTCTGTAATATAAGCTCCGAAATAATAATCCGGTACTAAACTCGAATCATATCCATAGGAATGGTTGGAAATCAACATCCCATTGGAAGCAGCATTGGTTGCCTCGGTCAAATCATTGTTCCATTCATAACCGATGGCTCTTGCATAGGGTGCCATCCCTTTTGCATTGGCACTTACACCTGAAGCGATGATAGTTCCCGTAACATGCGCCGAATGATAATGCAATCCCGTAGTCCCATCTCCTATGGAAAATCGGTCTGTACCACCGGCTCCGTCATATTCCTGGTGGGTGGTTCTCGCCAAACCACCATCCCAAATATGCGCCGTCATGTTTTGCCCCATCAAATTCAATCCCAAAGAACCTCCCGAATTTAAATGATTGGTTCGGGTGGAACGGGCCGCATTTACATTAAAAGTTGTGTAATAAATCAGAGAACCATCCGGTAAAATTTTCTGTAATTCCCGATAAGTTCCATTTTCCTCAATAATCAAAGGAATGTTTAACGAAACGGCTAACTTCTTTACGCGTTCTTTTTCTGAACTGATTCTTTGAAAATACTCATTTTCCAATTTAAGTAATTCTCCTAAATCATAACGGTCTACGATTTTTTGTTTCTCAGCCAGTGTTTGGGCTGAACCAAACTGCCAAGCAACCAGCAAAATGATTATGCTGATTTTTAGTAAAAATTTGTCCATAAATAAATAGTTAATGTTAATTGTTGGTTCAATTTAACACTTTATTTTATTTGGAATTATTTTAAACTACTGATAATTATGAACTAAACTAAAAAATACCAAGATTTTGGTAGTCAAATTTTCTACTAATTTTTGAGGATTTCTATTCAAAAAAAACAAGTAAACCTTAGCAAATTTACCATCTGAGGAGTACAGATCCCCAAGTAAATCCACTTCCAAATGCGGTCAAACAAATCAAATCGCCTTTTTGGATTCTTCCTTCCTGAAATGCTTCGCTCAGTGCAATCGGGATGGAAGCGGCTGTTGTATTTCCATATTTTTGGATATTATTGAAAACCTGTTCATCTTTTAGTCCCAATTGTCTTTGGACAAATTGACTGATGCGCAAATTGGCTTGATGCGGTATAAATAATTTCAAATCTGAGATAGATTCGCCTGACTTTTCAAATGCTTCTTTTACCGATTCCGGAAATCTTGTTACCGCATGTTTAAATACAAAGTTCCCGTTCATATAAGGATAAATTTGTTCGGGAGTCAAGGTGTTTCCTTCTTCCAACATCACATCAGACCAACCTAATTTAGTTCCCGGAAACTGTACTGCAAGTTCTTCTGCATGTTCACCTTCGCTGTGCATATTGAAAGAAACAATTCCTCTGTTTTCCTCATCTGTAGCCGAAACCACAACCGCTCCTGCCCCATCTCCAAATATGACGGAAACCCCACGGCCTCTGGTCGTCATATCCAAACCAAAAGAATGATTCTCTGCTCCTACGACCAATATATTTTTATAAATACCCGCTTTTATATAAGCATCTGCCGTAGCCAAAGCATAGATAAATCCGGAACATTGGTTCCGTACATCCAGCGCTCCAACCGTATCACAACCTAAATTCTTTTGTAAAATAACTCCGCAGCCGGGGAAAAAATAATCAGGACTTAAGGTTGCAAATAAGATAAAATCAATATCCTTTGCAGTCAAACCTGCATTTTTGATGGCAATTTCTGCGGCTTTTGTACCCAAATCCGAAGTAGTTACACCTGAATGTTTTCCCAAATGCCGACGTTCTTTGATTCCGGTTCTTTCCTGAATCCATTCGTCATTTGTATCCATGACTTTTGATAAATCATCGTTTGTTACGATATTTTCCGGCACATAATGACCGATTCCTTTGATGATGGATTTTTTCATTGGGTAGAATTTAAGTTTTTATTCTTTTGACTGTTTGCGATTTGACAAATTTAAAGGAATTTATGAATTGAATTTGACGGGTTCTATACTATTTTTCCAATTTGAGAATGGATGGAATAAAAAAACCTGACAAGATTAGAATTCACCTGTCAGGTTTATATGATTTCCTTAAATTTTTATTCTTTGATTCTTTCCATATAAGAACCGTCTTCTGTATTGATTTTCACTTTGTCTCCCTCATTGATAAAAAGAGGAACTCTGATTTCTGCGCCGGTTTCGGTTGTAGCCGGTTTGGAAGCATTGGTAGCCGTATCACCTTTGAGTCCCGGTTCGGTATAGGTAATCTCCATGATGACAAACTGTTGAAGTTCTGCTGATAATGGCATTTCGTCTTCTGCTCTGAACAGAATCGTCACTTCATCACCTGATTTTAGGAATTGGTCATTATCAATCATTCCCTTATTGATGTAAACTTGCGAAAAATCATCGTTGTTCATAAAATGAAAACCGTTATCGTCGTCATATAAATATTGATATTTCCGTGTTTCCACACGTACTTCATCAATTCTGTGTCCGGCTGAAAAAGTATTGTCCAATACTTTCCCGTTCGTTACACTTTTCAATTTTGTACGTACAAAGGCCGGTCCTTTTCCGGGTTTTACATGTTGGAATTCTACAATTTTCCAAGTATCATCGTTCCAGTTGATACAAAGTCCTTTTCGTATATCTGCTGTAGTTGCCATTTATTAATTTTATATTCTGATTATTATAATTCTGCTCTTGTTGTATATCCTGACATAACACCGCGCGGACTGTTCTTGATGAATTCAAGAATCTGATTTCTTTCCTTCGTTTCTTCAAATTCTTTTTCGATGGCCTCAATGGCCTGTGTTACGTTTTTGCTTTTTTGAAAAAGTACGCGGTAGATATTTTGAATTTCAGTGATTTTTTCAGTTGAAAAACCTCTTCTTTGAAGACCAATTGAATTTACACCGGCATAAGACAAAGGATTTCTGGCGGCTTTCACAAATGGAGGTACGTCTTTCCGTACATGTGATCCTCCGGCAATAAAAGCATGTTCGCCGATGTGGGTAAATTGATGCACAGCACTCATTCCACCTAAAAAAGCATGATCTCCTATTTCTATATGGCCCGCAAGTCCAACTCCGTTTACAAGAATTACATGATCACCAATCACACAATCATGAGCTATATGCGCCGTTGCCATCACCAAACAATTATTACCAATTTTAGTATAACCTAGTGCATTTGTACCTTTGTTTACCGTCACACATTCCCGTATGGTCGTGTTATCTCCTATATAAGTCAAAGTTTTTTCACCCACGTATTTTAAATCCTGCGGTTCAGCAGAAATAACTGTTCCGGGATAAATCTTACAATTTTTTCCGATACGTGCACCTTCCATGATGGTGACGTTTGGGCCTATCCAAGTTCCTTCTCCTATTTCTACATTATCATAAATTGTAGAAAAAGGCTCTATAATCGCTGTTGCAGCAACTTTAGCATTTGGATGGATATAGGCCAAGGATTGATTCATTATTTCCAAAATTATATTTTGTCTTTTGTTACCAATGCCATCATTTCCGCTTCCACGGCTATGGTGTCGTTTACATATCCATACCCCTGCATATGTACGATTCCCCGGCGAATGGGTTGTAATAAGTCCACCTTCAAAACAAGTGTATCGCCCGGAATTACTTTTCGCTTGAATTTTACATTCTCAATTTTCATGAAATAGGTCGAATAATCCTTTGGATCATCAATTTCACCCAACACTAAAATTCCACCCAATTGCGCCATCGCTTCTACCTGCAAAACACCCGGCATAACAGGTTCTTGTGGGAAATGTCCTACGAAAAACGGCTCATTCATCGTTACGTTTTTTAAACCTACCAATGAAGAATCTGACTTTTCAATCACTTTGTCCAACAATAGGAAAGGCGGACGATGCGGAAGGATTTTCAGTATATCGTTGATGTCATAAATAGTCTTGGACAGATCAAATTCCGGAACATTTTTACGTTTGGCAATTCCGATTTGTTTGCTCAATTTTTTGGCAAAGTTGGTATTGATTTGATGTCCCGGTTTATTGGCGATGATTTTCGCTTTTAATTTGGTACCGACCAGCGCCAGATCCCCAACCACATCCAATAATTTGTGACGGGCAGCCTCGTTTGGATAATGAAGGGTAATATTGTCCAAAACACCATTTGGGCGTATGGAAACATCTTCTTTATTAAAAGCTTTAGTCAATTTCTGACGGGTTTCGGGTGTGATTTCTTTATCGACATAAACTATCGCATTCCCCAAATCTCCACCTTTGATCAATCCCGCATCCAATAAATATTCGATTTCATGTAAAAAGCTGAAGGTTCTTGCATTGGCGATTTCTTCTTTAAATTCGGAGATGCTTTTGATGGAAGCGTTCTGGGTACCCAAAACTTTCGTCCCGAAATCTACCATGGTGGTTACCTGATATTCGTCTGCCGGAATGGCTGTGATTTCAGATCCGGTTTCAGGATCGGTATAGGTTACGATTTCTTTTACGATGAAATATTCGCGGTCTTCATCTTGTTCCTCTATACCAGCTTTTTCAACCGCTTCCACAAAAAATTTGGAAGAACCATCTAAAATAGGAACTTCCGAATTATTTATTTCGATTAAAACATTGTCCAAATCCATTCCTGTCAATGCCGCCAAAAGGTGTTCGGTTGTATGGATTTTGACTCCCTTTTTTTCTATGGTTGTACCTCTTTCCGTACTGGTGACATAGTTGGCATCTGCCTCTACGTGAGGATTTCCTTCTAAATCCGTTCTGACAAACACAAATCCTGTATTTACCGGAGCCGGTTTTAATGTCATGGTAACTTCGCGTCCCGTATGAAGCCCTACACCGTTAAAAGTGTATTCGTTGGCCAAGGTTTTTTGTTTATCCGACATTAATCTTTTATTGTTTGTTGTTGCTTAATTTCTTTCTCCAATTCTTCCAATCGTTTTACGATACTTGGAAAATTACGGAAATATACGTAAGATTTTCTAAAGTCCGACGCATCCATAGAGGGCGAGCCATAGATTTTGGCACCATCCGGAACATTGTTATTTACCCCGCTCTGTGCCTGTATCTGTACATAATCTCCTATTTTTAAATGTCCAACTATTCCTACCTGGCCACCTATCATGCAGTTTTTCCCTATTTTGGTGGAACCTGCGACCCCGCTTTGTGAAGCTATTACAGTGTTTTCCCCTATTTCTACATTATGCGCAATCTGAATTTGGTTGTCCAGTTTAACTCCTGAACGGATGATGGTCGAACCAAGTGTTGCACGGTCAATCGTACAGGAAGAACCTATCTCCACATTGTCTCCTACTTTTACGTTTCCGATTTGGGGAACTTTCTCCAAAGTACCATCTTCAGTAGGCGTAAAACCAAATCCATCTGCTCCCAGAACGGTATTGGAATGGATGATGCAATTCTTTCCGATTTTTGTATCAGCATATAATCTAACTCCGGAATGAATCACGCTTCCCTCGCCTATCGCTACATTTTCCCCTATATGAGCGTTGGAATGAATCATCACATCATTTCCTATTTTCGCTCTCTCTCCCACATAAACAAAACTTCCTATGTACACATTTTCACCCAATTTCGCCGATTCATGAATCTGAGAATTAGGTTCAATTCCGACTTTCTTGTTCTTCAAATGATTGGCGTAATTCAATAATTTGGTGAAAGATTTATAGGCATCTTGTACAAAAATCAGTGTAGGCGAAACTTGCTTCTCCGGAATAAATCCATCGGAAACAATCACGATAGAAGCTTCTGTCTGATATAAATAGGGTTCATATTTCAAATTGGATAAAAATGAAATCGATCCGGATTTTCCCTCTTCAATTTTGGACAAGGTTGAAACCTTTATGTCCGGATTCCCTTCAATTCTACCTTCTAAAACGGAAGCTATTTCTACTGCGCTAAATTCCATAGTATGCAAAAATATAAATTTTGGGGTTAACTCAAATTTGAATTATATTTTTTTCTTAACATCTAAATAACACAAATGATACTTTTCAATCGGATTGAGCAAATGTTGTGACAAAATCCGCATGGGACTCACTGAAATTTCTTGTAATGTCCGGTCTTTATTCATGATAAAAATGGGAGATTTAGTATTGTCATAAGGTATAACTTTAATTGGAGACTGATGAACAAAATAACTTGCGTCCTCCACTCCTAAATATGATTTTACTTCTTGTTCCAATTCCTTTAATTTTTCACCCGAAACTTGCTCGTTAAATATTTTCGAAACCGGTAATTTTCTATTAATGATACATCGGGATAAATATGACAAAACGACATCTTTATGATACTGCCATTGTTTCAACGAAGCCCAAACATCACTGTCATCCAGCTTTATAAATTGATCCAATTGATTTTTCAAACTGTCTTTTGTTTCATTTTCTATAAAATACCCCAACGCATCTGTCGCAAAAACTTTCCCGCCGTTACGACTTATTTCCTTGGCTCTTCTGAATGCTTGGGTCAGCAAAACTTCTGCCGTAAAAGAAGTCCGGTGATTATACACCTGCCAATACATAAACATACGCGCAGCCAGGTATTTTTCAATCGAATAAATCCCTTTTGAATCCACCACCAACAAATCGTCCTTTACATTTAAAGTAGAAATAATTCTCTCCGGATTGATATTTCCTTCCACCACACCCGTAAAAAAACTGTCCCGTTTCAAGTAATCCAAACGATCCATGTCCAATTGGCTCGAAACCAATTGCGTCAAAAAATGTTTTTCATACTCGCCTTTGAAAATTTTAATGGCCAAATCCAATTCTCCTGAAAATTCACCATTTAATTTCTCCATTAAAAACAAAGAAATTTTTTCATGGTATAAATCCTCAATCAATGTATTTTCCAGCGTATGAGAGAAAGGACCATGTCCTACATCATGTAAAAGAATGGCACATAACACTGCATTTTTTTCTTTATCCGTAATCTCAATTTTTTTTACCCGAAGCACCTCAACCGCTTTCTGCATCAAAAACATAGCACCAAGCGCATGATGAAAACGCGAATGCTTGGCTCCGGGATAAACCAGTTCGGTTAAACCAGTTTGGCATATTCTTCGCAGTCGTTGAAAAATTGGATGCTGGATGATATCAAAAATTAATTCGCTGGGTATGCTAATAAATCCGTGTACCGGATCGTTAAATACCTTGAGTTTGTTTACATACTCCAATTGCAATTCTTTTATTACTAAATTAGAAACAAATTTAACAGAAATTCAGGTTTATGGCTATAAAAATTTTATGGATCGATGACGAAATTGAGTTGTTGAAACCTCATTCTCTCTTTTTAGAGAAAAAAGGATACGAAACACAGATGATAAACAATGCCACGGATGCGTTGGAAATTATTCCAAACGAAAATTTTTCGGCTGTTCTGATTGATGAGAATATGCCCGGAATGGGCGGTCTGGAAGCGCTTCAGAAAATCAAGGAAATTAAACCCCAGCTTCCCATCGTGATGATTACGAAAAATGAAGAAGAGCATATCATGGAAGAAGCAATCGGTTCGCACATAGCCGATTACCTTATAAAACCGGTTAATCCCAATCAAATTTTGCTAAGTCTGAAAAAAATTCTCGACAGCAGTAAAATTATCACCGAAAAGGCCGTTGTCAATTACCAGATGGAATTCCGAAGCATCGCCATGGACATGATGAATGCAAGAGATTATGAAGACTGGCGTGATATTTATAAAAAATTGGTCTTTTGGGAACTGGAATTGGAAAATATTCAGGACAGCGAAATGGCGAAAATCCTCGAAGCCCAGAAACAGGAAGCCAATTCTGCTTTTTTTAAATTCATCGAACGAAATTATTACGGCTGGTTACATACAGACGAGAAACCGGTTCTTTCGCACACCGTTTTTAAAGATTATGCCAAACCCCATTTGGCAAAAGACAAAAAAACATTGCTCATCATGGTGGACAACTTACGCTATGACCAGTGGAAAACCATCGAACCGCTTTTCAATCAGTTTTATAATGTGGAAAAGGAACAAATGTATTACAGCATCTTGCCGTCTGCAACCCAATATGCCCGAAATGCTTTCTTTTCAGGGCTTATGCCATCCGAAATCGAAAAACGATTTCCAAATGATTGGCTGAACGACAATGACGAAGGAAATAAAAACCAGTTTGAAAAAGAATTTCTGGAAGATCAAATGAAACGTTTGGGACTTTCCGACCTGAGTACGCAATATTATAAAGTATTGAATTCTGATTTCGAAAAGAAAATTTTGGACGAATTCCACCAATATAAAAACAAAAACCTGACGGTCATCGTTTACAATTTCATCGACATACTTTCCCATGCCAAAACGGATAATCGCATCGTCAGTCAAATGATCAGGGACGACAAAACCTATCGTTCGACTACGAAAAACTGGTTTGAGAATTCCTATTTGTTGCAAATCGTAAAAAAAGCACAAGAAGAAGGAATGAAAATCCTATTGACCACAGATCATGGAACCATTTATGTTCGCAAACCTTCACAAGTAGTGGGTGACCGCGAAACCAGCACCAACCTCCGGTATAAAATGGGGCGAAAACTGCAATACGACGAAGATGATGTATTTGCAGTGGAAAATGCCGAGGATTTTTATCTTCCAAAAGTCAATATGACTTCCAAATACATTTTTGCAAAAGAAGACATCTTCCTTGCGTATCCAAAAAATTATAACCATTATGTGAATTATTATAAAGACACTTATCAGCACGGCGGAATTTCGATGGAAGAAATCATCATTCCTTTTGTAACTTTGTCGCCGAAGGTTTAACGAATTATTTATAATTTTGTAGAAATCAATTCTGTATGGAAAGCATCATTATTTATCCAAAAAACGAAAATCAAAAGAATTTGCTCAAATCTTTATTGAAAGAAATGAAAGTACATTTTGAGGTTGGGAAAAATAATGATAAAACACTTTTGAGCGAAGAAGAATTCTATTCAAAAATTGATAAATCAATTAAACAAGCTGAAAAAGGAAACTTAAGAACACTTACTCCTGAAGAGCAGAAAGAATTTTTAGGTTTATGAATTTTTTGATTGAATTAACTCCTGAAGATAAAAATTAACATTCTCAATTTTTATAATTAATTCACAAAATGAAAAAATTATTATTTTTAATATTATTTGTTACATTCACTTGTGTAAAATCATATTCACAGAATATTGATATGGATGAATATGAAATCTACATCGGTGATACTCTCATTTCAAAATCTGATTTCTTAAAAAATAGTAATGCCTTGTCTCCTGAAAAACTTCAAGAAATTGAATTTAAACCTATAACTAATGGTGATAAAAAATTTTATTATTTAAATGGTAAACTTCACTCAACAGGAAAGATTGAAAATCAAAAAGAAAATGGGTTTTGGGAATATTGGCATTCAAACGGACAAAAAGCTCGTGAAGGTAATTTTGTTGACGGAAAGCCCAATGGTACCCATAAATATTGGTACGAAAACGGAAACATCAGAGGTATTGGAAATTGGAAAAATGGAATTTATGAAGGAGAATGGGAAATGTATAGTGAAGATGGAAAAGATAAAACCATACAAATTTATAAAGAAGGTAAACAAGTAGAATAAAAATGACCTTCAAAGTAAACTCCATCCAAGAACTCCCAAAAATCGCCCAAGAAATCATCTCTCAACTTCAACACAAAATCATTTTGTTTGAAGGCGAAATGGGTGCTGGAAAAACAACTTTCATCAAAACATTTGTTAACGAATTAGGAAGTAAAGACGAAGTCAGCAGCCCGACTTTTTCCATTGTTAACGAATATGAGACGCCCAGCGGAAAAGTATTTCATTTTGATTTGTATAGAATCAAATCCGAAGAAGAAGCCATGGATTTCGGGATAGATGAATATTTGGATTCGGGTCAATATTGTTTGATCGAATGGCCGGATAAAATCGAAAATTTAATTTCCGAACCACATCATACGGTTAAAATTATTGTGCAGGAAAATCAAAGAACCATTATTTTTGTGTAATTTTAAAAGATGGAACATAGCGGAGTTTACACACCATTTTCCCGTCAGGAACTGATGCCCAAAGAAGAACGGCTTGAAATTCAATTAAAGGAAGGAAAATTAAACATCGGAATCCCAAAGGAAACCCATTTACAGGAAAGACGTCTTTGTCTTTCGCCAGATGCGGTTCAGGTTTTGGTTGCCAACGGACACGACATCACCGTCGAAACCGGTGCCGGCGAAGGTGCAAATTATACAGATCAGGAATTTTCAGAAGCCGGTGCGACCATTTCTTATAATTCAAAAGAGGTTTTTTCAAAACCGATCGTTCTAAAAGTTAGTCCGGTTACGGCCGATGAGATTGAGCTGATGACACCGGGAGCATTTCTGGTTTCAACGGTTCAGCTCAATATGCAAACGCGTAGTTATTTTGAAAAACTATCGGCCAAAAAAATTACCGCTCTCGGATTTGAATTCATAAAAGATTCACATGGTTATCTTCCCGTAGTCCGTTTACTAAGCGAGATCGCCGGAACGACTTCTATCCTTTTGGCAGGCGAATTGATGTCCAATACAAACGGTGGAAACGGCGTTTTGATGGGCGGAATTGCAGGAGTTCGCCCGGCTGAAATTGTCATTCTCGGAGGTGGAACCGTGGGTGAATATGCCTCAAAAGCCGCTTTGGGTTTAGGGGCAAATGTCCGTGTTTTTGATAATTCATTGAGCAGACTGCGCCGATTACAAACCGATCTCGGAGTTAGAATTTCAACTTCTATGCTCGACCCGAAAGAATTGGGAAAAGCCTTGAAACGTTGTGATGTAGCGATAGGGGCTTTACGCGGCGATGCCCGGGCTCCTTGTGTAGTAACAGAAAAAATGGTGGAAAACATGAAGCAGGGAGCTGTAATCATTGATCTGAGTATCGACAACGGCGGATGTTTTGAAACTTCTGAAATCACCACACACAGCAACCCGATTGTCATCAAACACGGGATAATCCATTACGGTGTGACCAATATCACTTCACGTGTATCTCGCACTACGACTAAAGCATTGAGTAATTTTTTCCTGCCCTATTTGCTTTCGGTGGCCAAAGAAGGTGGTTTTGAACACGTTATCAAATGCGACCGCGGACTTCGTTCGGGAATTTATTTATTTCATGGGCGCATGACCAAAAAGAAAATAAGCGATTGGTTTGACATTCCATTTCACGACATTAATTTATTAATCGTATAATTGCCCGGAATTTCATTTAAAAAGCAAAAATCATGATGAATTTTTGGAAAAGACTGCGTTTTTATTTGATCGGAGTATCCATCGGAGTCGTTTTGGTGCTGGCATTTTTTGGTCCGAGATCTATGCAGTGTTCCTATTTCCCTAATTCGCGTGCTTTGGAAGAGGCCAAAATCTATCCTATGTCTTATTCTGAAAGTACTCAACAAACCATCAATTCAGAAAATATCGACAGTGTTTTTCTTTACAATGAAATTTTCAAAAAAAGTAAAATTATCAATTTCGGGACGGATGAAGTCCGGGAAACGCCCTGCCGTACTTATCGCGCCCAATACCGTGAAGAAAAAAAGTTTGATTTAGTTTTCCAAATCTGTAAAAAACAAACGGTAATTACCGAATTAAAAAAGATAGATTAACTCTCTTTCACAAAGAGAACAACATCCTGATATTCCGGGTGTTCAATAGATTTTTTTCCCGTTGACCAGAAACCGTCTATGATTTTTTCCACTCTCAGACCTGCTCTTTCAGCCATTGCGTGAATTTCATTTTTATGAAGAGCGATATTGGCTCCCTGCACTTTCTCATTCATCAATTTATAATTTCCCTTATCAATCGGAAAACCAAAACCTTCCCTATCCGCTATTTCTTCTGCATTTGAATTATCATACAGAAAAAAAGTATTCAGGCTTTTACCTCCCGGCTTAAGAACACGAAAGATTTCGTGCAAATAATGTTCGATTTCAACAAGCCGCATGTGTGTGAAAACCGAAAATGAAAAAGTAACATCAAAGATTTGGTTTTCATAAGGAAATTTGAATTCTTCCGCCGAATTCACTGATTGATTATATAAATCATTGAATAACGGGACGTAAGTAAAATTAAAATTGGGAAAATCTTTACCGATTCCTTTTTTACACCAATTTACTCCTTTTTCAACCACATCGAAACCTTCGTATCGGGCATTTTCAGATAGAAAACCGGAAAGTGCAATCGCTGTTCTTCCCAGACCGCTTCCCACATCCAAAACTGCATCATCTGACTGTAAACCGGCGATTTGCTTTAACAAATCCAATTGATGATGGGCTTCTTTTAAATATTTATCAGAGCTGACGGAAGATCCTGTAAAAATCATCCCACGAGGTGGAACATATTTGTGGGATTTTCCGGTTAATTTGTCTTTGAAATCAATTGGAAAATAATAGACTCGTCTGATGGAATATCTCGCTTTTACCGGAATCGCGTACCAAATATTTCTAAAAAATTTGTATTTCCTGATGGACATTTTATTGGAATTTTTCAATTTCGGCAACCAATTTAGCTGTGATTTCACCGATTTCTCCAACTCCATTTACTTCAACATATTTCCCTTGTGCTTTATAGTGTTCCGCTACTTCGTCTGTTTTTTTGTAGTATTCGACGATTCGTTCTCGGATTACCTCTTCATTGGCATCATCTGCACGGCCGCTTTCTTTTCCTCTTTCCAGTAAACGCTCTACCAAAATTTCGTCGTCTACTCTCAACGAAAGACAAACGGAAACTTCCTGATTCAAATCTTCTTGCAGTATCTGATCCAGAGATTCGGCTTGAGACGTCGTTCTGGGATAACCGTCAAAAATAAATCCGGCAAAACCGTTGTGCATTTTCAATTCTTCGCGGAGCATATTGGTGGTAACTTCATCGGGAACCAAATGTCCTTTGTCCATAAAGGATTGTGCGAGTTTTCCCAATTCTGTTTGGTTTTTCAAATTATACCGGAACATATCTCCGGTGGAAAGTTGTTTTAAATTAAATTTTTCTTCCAGAAATTTCGCTTGTGTTCCTTTTCCGCTGCCCGGAGGGCCAAATAATACGATGTTGATCATTTTTATTGTTTAATTTGATAAATATCAGGTAGATTTCTGCCAAGACCGTCATAGTCCAAACCATATCCTACCACAAACTTATCGGGAATTGTCAATGCCACTAAATCTATATTCAAATCCTTTTTATAAGCATCCGGTTTATACAAAAGTGTTGCAATCTTGATGCTTTTTGCATTCTTTTTACTCAAAATTTTATGAAGTGCTTCCAACGTATTTCCCGTATCAATGATATCCTCTAATATGATGATGTGTCTTCCGGTGAGATCCATCGGGATATCCATGTGCAATTTCACTTCGCCCGTAGATGCCGTACCTTCATAGGAAGCCATTTTCAAAAAAGAAATCTCACATTTTCCGGGATATTGTTTGAGAAAATCGCTCATAAACATTACCACACCGTTCAAAACCCCGACGAAAACCGGAACATCGTTTTTGTGTTGCTCATAAATGGTATTGGCCATTCGTTTTATGGCATGCTCAATTTCTTCAAATGTAATATAGGGTATAAATACCTTGTTGTGAATGCTAATTTCTTCCATAAGGTTCAATGAGTGCCAAAACTACATATTTTTTTTAAAATCTGTCAATTTGGATATTCAAAATTTCTTCTTGAAATCCATAATAACCCAAAAAGTTGGGTATTCAATTTAAATTAGATTCAATTTGAATTAGAAAACATATAAAAAATCATAAAATATCAGCATTTGAAATTTTACATTTGTTAAAACATCATCCAGATGAAAGACCGATTTTTTAACTACATCCAAAACCTCCAACTTACCATCACATCCGAACTTGAACGCATAGACGGAAGTGCCAAATTCCGAAAAGACCAATGGCAGCGTGAAGGTGGCGGTGGCGGATTGACGATGGTCATCGAAAACGGCGATGTATTTGAAAAAGGCGGAGTCAATATTTCAAAAGTGTATGGTGATTTACCGGAAACAATGCAAAAAGCACTAAACGTTTCTGCCGGGAAATTTTTCGCCTGCGGACTCAGCATGGTCATCCATCCAAAAAGTCCGAAAATTCCTACTACACACGCCAATTGGCGCTATTTTGAAATGTACGATGAAAACGGAAACATCACTGACCAATGGTTTGGTGGCGGACAGGATCTAACGCCATATTATTTGGATGAAGAAGATTGCAAACACTGGCATACTGTCTGCAAAAGAACTTGTGATGCGCACCATCCCGAATTTTATGTAAAATATAAAAAGGAATGTGACGAATATTTTTGGAATTCACATCGTGGTGAAGCCCGCGGAATCGGTGGATTGTTTTTTGATTATTTAAAACCAAAAGAGGACTTGGACATAGATTTCTGGTACGATTTCGTGACGGCTGTGGGAGATTCATTTCTCGAAGCTTATATCCCGATTGTCGAAAAACATAAACATGAAACTTATTCGGAAGCTGAAAAAAACTGGCAGGAAATCCGTCGCGGACGCTATGTGGAATTCAATCTGATTCATGACCGAGGAACATTGTTTGGTTTGAAAACAAACGGTCGCATCGAATCCATCCTGATGAGCTTACCTCCTAATGTTCAGTGGCATTATAACCATCATCCGGAACCCGGTTCGGAAGAAGAAAAATTAGTAAAGATTTTGGAAAATCCGAGGGAGTGGATTTCCATAAAGTGATGGAGTTTTTGAGTGGGTGATGGGGAGTCGTAATTTGAAATAGAATTGATGAATTCTATTTAAATTCAACCTCCTAAACTTTCCAATTTCTTCTTCAATGAAGTCAAAAATTGCGAAGCCAGCGCGCCGTCAATCACACGGTGGTCATAGGAAAGCGAAAGCATCATCATTTTGCAAACTGCCAATTCTTCTTTTCCGTCAACCATCACAACTCCAGCTCCGGAACGGATTTCTCCCAATGCCAAAACGGCAACTTGCGGTCTTGAAATAATCGGAGTTCCCGCCAAACTTCCAAAAATTCCCGTATTGCTGACCGTGAAAGTCGTGTCCTGAATATCGGTAGATTTTAATTTATTGGATTTTGCATTATTCCCTACCAAATTCACATTTTCTATGATTTCTTTCAGCGACATTTCGTTGACTTTCTTCACGTTGGGAACGATCAGATTTCCATCCGGCAAAGCCGTTGCAAATCCTAAATTGATGTCGTTTTTCAGAATCAATTCATCCTCGTTCATCCACGCATTGAATTTCGGGAATTCGGTTAAAGTTTCGATGACCGCTTTCATGATGAAATGCGTATAAGTCACTTTTACACCGTTTTCTTTTTGGAAATCGTCTTTTATTTTTTCACGGTGATTGACCAGATTGGTTACGTCTACTTCCGAAAAAGTCGTTACGTGCGGAATGATTTGATACGAGGATTGAAGATGTTGTGCTGCAATTTGGCGGATTCTCGGCAAAGTTTCCACCGTATCTTCGGGTTGAATGTTCAGGTTTAATTTAGTCGAAATAATTCCTTGTTGAATTGGTTTTTCGTCCTTCTTTAAATATTTCAGAATGTCCGTTTTGCGGATTCTTCCGTTCTCACCTGTCGGCTTGATTTGTTTCAAATCTTCGATTTCCAATCCGTTTTCCGCAGCAATTCTTCTCACAACCGGAGAAAGAAAGGATTTCCCGTCCAAAGATTTGGTTTCCAATAATTCTACCCGGGTTTCATCTAAAGCATTTTCCGTTTCTTTAACTTCAAATTTCTCTGAGTGAACAACCGTATCGGCCGAAACTTCCATGAGGGCAATCGGATGGCCGACCTTCACCTCTTCTCCTTCCTGAACCAGAATTTCTTTCAGGATTCCTTCATATTCCGACGGTAAATCACTGTCGACTTTGTCCGTCCCGATGGTTACGAACAATTCGTCTTTGGCAATCTTATCGCCCGGATTTTTCAACCAGTCGGTAATGGTAGCTTCCATTACGCTTTCGCCCATTTTGGGAAGGAGGATTTGGATTTCTTTCATTTCTTGAAGTATTAAGTATTAAGTATCAAGTATTAAGACTTTTCTTATGTCTAATGTCTTGTTACTTAATACTTCAATCTAATTATTCAAAAGCACTAATTCCGGTAACATCATTTCCGGTAATCAGCAAATGGATGTCATGGGTTCCTTCGTATGTAATCACCGATTCCAAATTCGCAGCGTGGCGCATCATCGGATAATCACCTACGATACCCATTCCGCCAAGAATCTGACGGGATTCGCGTGCAATGTCAATCGCCATTTTCACGTTGTTTCGTTTGGCCATGGAAATCTGAGCCGGAGTTGCTTTATCTTCGTTTTTCAACGTTCCCAATCGCCAAACCAATAATTGAGCTTTGGTTATCTCGGTAATGAATTCAGCTAATTTCTTTTGTTGTAACTGAAAAGAAGCAATCGGCTTTCCGAATTGTTTTCTCTCCAATGAATACTGCAATGCGGTTTCATAACAATCAATTGCCGCACCGATCACACCCCATGAAATACCGTAACGAGCCGAATTCAGACAAGAAAGCGGGCCTTTTAAACTACTCACATTGGGCAAAACATTTTCTTTCGGAACTATTACGTCTTCAAAAACCAATTCTCCGGTTTTCGATGCACGAAGTGACCATTTATGATGGGTTTCGGGTGTTGTAAAGCCTTTCATTCCGCGTTCTACAATCAATCCACGAATTTTCCCTTCTTCGTCTCTCGCCCAAACCACTGCGATGTCGGCAATCGGCGAATTGGTAATCCACATTTTGGCACCATTTAGTACATAATGATCGCCTTTATCCACCACACGGGTTTCCATTCCTGCAGGATTGGAACCGTGGTTGGGTTCGGTCAGACCGAAACAGCCGATCATTTCTCCGGTTGCTAATTTGGGTAAATATTTCATTCTTTGTTCTTCCGAACCAAAAGTATAAATCGGATACATCACCAAGGATGACTGAACAGAAGCTGCTGAACGAACCGCACTATCACCGGCTTCCAATTCCTGCATAATCAAACCATAAGCGATTTGATCCAATCCTGCTCCACCATACTGCTCCGGAATGTAGGGTCCTAAAGCCCCAATCGCGCCTAACTTTGGCATCAAATCAGGAATGTCGGTATGGTTGTGAGCAGCTTCGTCAATTACAGGTTTGATCTCTTGATTTACGAAATCGCGTACTGCCTGACGAACCAATTTATGTTCTTCTGTCAATAAATCATCAATATGAAAATAATCTGTAGCCATTTTTATTTGTTTTGGGTATGCAAAAGTAATTAAAACCGTCGGTTATTCCGAAAATAAAAAGGACTTTAATTTTTGAGAAAAAGAATCTAATTTAACATGAATAATGGATAAGAAAAATTCTAAATTGTTGCCCTTGTTTGTATTATTCAGTGTGCCCTATTATGCTTTCCCTCCTGTTTTCTTTGGTTATTCTTTTACACCAAGGCTCAGCACAAAGAACACTAAACATTCTGAATCAATACATTTGCTTATACTGCTAAACATTATTCTTGATAATTCACTAATTTTATTAAAAATATTTATTCAACATTTATAATTATACGTATAAAATATTTAAATTTGTCGTATAAATTAAAAATAAGGAAAAATGGATGCTAAAATCACTCTTTCATTTGACCAAAATGTCATTAAAGAAGCAAAAGAATTTGCAGAAGTAAACGGCATCAGCTTATCGCGTCTTACTGAATTCATTTACCGGCAGATGACTTCAAAAAACTACCAATCCCTGGAAGAACTCCCCATTTCCGACTGGGTAAATATGGTGGCTGAGGAGCGACCGGAATACAGAAAATCGATTTCCCGTAAAAAAATGAAGTCAGACTTTTTTGATTCCAAAAAATGAAATCAACCTTTTTAGTTACTATGTAACATGTAACCAAAATTAAACTCATGAAAATCTTTCTGGATGCAAATGTTTTGGTTGCCGTGTTGAATCGACAATATCCTTTATTTACTCACGCAGCGAGAATCATCAGTTTGGCCGATAATCCCAAATACAGGGTTTACACCTCTCCTATTTGTCTTGCTATTGCTTTTTATTTTGCCGAAAAGAAAAGCGGGGCCAAACGGGCAAAAGAAAAAATAGCACTACTTTCTCAGAAACTGGAAATTACTTCTACCGATGAAACAGCTGTTAAGCAAACCGTTGAAAACATCAAAATAAACGATTTTGAAGATGGACTGGAATATTATTCCGCTTTGAAATCCGGATGTGAAGTAATTGTAACAGAAGATACCTCTGACTTTTATTTTTCAGAAATTTCGGTGCTTCATTGCGAGGCATTTGTGCAATCCATAATTTAATCCTGAATTATAAAATTGTTATTAAATTTATTAAGCTAAAACAAAAACCTCACAGGTCCTTGCCCTGAGCGAAGTCGAAGAGAAAATCTGTGAGGTCTAAAATTATTTTATAAAGAAATCAATCCCTTCCTCTCATCGCAATCATCACGAAGTAAAGCAATTGCGCCAATGAACCAATCGCCGCTACCAAATAGGTTCTCGCTGCCCATTTAAGCGCATCTTGTGCACCGGCATATTCGTTTGGCAATACCATATTTCGTTCTTTTAACCAAGCCAAAGCACGGTTACTCGCATCATATTCGACCGGCAGTGTTACAAAAGCAAAAGCTGTTGTAATCGCAAAAAGCACTATCCCGATCCATAATACAGTAGTGATTCCCGATGAAGCATATAAAATGATACCTCCCATCAAAACCCATTGCAGTAAATTACTGGAAATATTTACAGCCGGAACCATTTTGGAGCGCATCTGTAACCAGGAATAGCCTTTGGCATGTTGGACGGCATGGCCGCATTCGTGCGCCGCAACGGCTGCTGCAGCTGCATTCCGCTCATGGTAAACGACTTCCGAGAGATTCACAGTTTTATTGGCAGGATTATAATGATCGGTCAACTGACCGGGAGTTGAAATCACTTTCACATCGTGAATTCCATTGTCAGAAAGCATTTTTTCGGCGATTTCCTTTCCGCTCATTCCGTTTGCCAAATGAACTTTTGAATAATGTTTGAATTTACTTTTTAATTGATAACTGATGTACATGCTTAAAAGCATCGGGACACCTACAACAATCAAATAAATTGGATCCATAGTTTTTTATTATTTTAATTTAAATTCTATTTCGTAAAAATACTGCTTTCCCTCTATTTCAAAAACTATACCGTCAGGACGATTGTCAGGTTTTGGCGGAACGAAATTTTGAATCAATTTTGACTGAACCGGAAAATACCGGTCAATCAGATAACAACATTCACTCTCAATTCCTTTTTCTCTGAATGAAAAATAAATATTTTTTAAAACAATTCCTTCTATGTCAAGGTCTTTATTCATTTTAAATTCCAGAAATATTTGATAACCCCGCTCAAATTCATCGTTTGTCACAATCTCATATTCGGCTGTCAAAATTTCAGGTTGGAAGGGAATTTTATTTTGCTGACAACTCATCAGCATCAAAACAAACAGAATTCCCGAAAATTTTAAAAATTTCATACCTTTAAACTATCAAATATTCTTGGTTTTAAAAATACAACTAAATTTTGTTTAAATGAAATACGCAGTATATTCCCTGATTGGTTTAGCTCTCTTGCTCACTTCCTGTAAAAACGATGATGACAATGGACTTCCACCTTCGGCTTCCGTCAACGATTTTGTTTGGAAGGCAATGAATCTTTGGTATTATTGGCAGGCCGATGTACCTGATTTAGCAGATGACCGTTTTTCATCGGATAGCCAATACACGCAATTCCTCAATTCACAGCAAACCGACGAACTATTTTTTAATTTACTTTACGACTACGGAACCACCGACCGTTTTTCCTGGATTGTGGATGATTATCATGATTTGGACAATGCATTTGCGGGAATTACCCAATCATTTGGGATGGATTACGGGCTGGTTTATGCCGGATTGAATACCAATCAGATTTTTGGTTATGTTCAATATGTCTTGCCTAATTCTCCCGCTTCCAACGCAGGTTTAGAACGAGGCGATATTTTTACCCGCATTAACGGAACGCAGTTGACAGATCAGAATTACGGTCAACTTTTGGGACAAAGTTCCGCAACATTTGGAATGGGATATATCCAAAATGGGGAAGTTTTTAATTCTGATGAAGAATTTTCATTGGTAAAAGTTGAGATACAGGAAAATCCGGTTTATCTGTCAAATGTTTTGACCATCAACGGACATAAAATCGGGTATTTGGTTTACAATGGTTTCCGCGCCAATTTCAATGATGAATTGAACGATGCCATCGCTCAATTAAAAGCACAAGGTATCACCGATTTGGTATTGGATTTAAGATACAACGGCGGTGGTTCCGTGCAAACTTCTACTTATTTGGGAAGTATGATCACCGGGCAATTTAACCAGCAGGATTTCACAAAATTGACCTTTAATGAAAAGACTTCTTCCAATAATACGACCTATAAATTTGAAAATCAAGGAAAAACCTACGATGATAATTTGGTTGAAAATGGAAATTTCACCCTTGAACATTTGAATTTAAACAAACTTTATGTTTTGACAACTGGAAATTCGGCTTCAGCCAGCGAAATGCTCATCAGTTGTTTAAAACCTTATATAGAAATCATAACGGTCGGAACGAAAACTTACGGAAAAACAGTTGGTTCCATCACACTTTATGATGCTCCGCAGGACTATTATACATCCAATGAGCATGTGAATCCAAATCATACCTGGGCGATGCAACCCATCGTTTTTGAATATAAAAATTCGCAGAACCAATCCAGTCCGACATTTGGTATCGCTCCTGATCAGGAAATAAACGAAATCCATTATCTGGAAGATTTATTGCCGCTTAGTGACATCAACGAACCTTTGCTTTCGGCTGCTATTTCAATGATTACAACGCCAAAAAACACAAACCCGGTTTCTCCCAACTTTCATTCGGAGCTATTCAAAACTTCACAAAATCTGGAAAGATTTGGAACGGAAATGTATTTGGATAAAGGTTTTCAATTAAATCCGTAGTTTCGTTTATCTTTGCCGACCGTTATGAGCATCGAAATCAAAGAAATAAATTCGCAGAGAGAATTAAGGGATTTTGTACGATTTCAAATGGAATTGTATAAAGGAAATCCCTATTTCGTCCCTTCCCTACTGGTAGATGAGGTAAACAGTTTGGATACATCCAAAAACCCATCTTTTAAAAATGCAACGGCACGCTATTTTCTGGCTTATAAAGACGGGAAAATTGCCGGAAGGATTGCTGCAATCATCAACAAAGTAGAAGTCAACGAATTGAATATCAAAAAAATGAGATTCGGATGGCTGGATATGATTGACGATATAGAAGTAACCAAAGCACTGTTTGCCAAATTGGAAGAAATAGGAAGAGAAAACGGTTTGGAATTTATGGAGGGCCCCATGGGCGCAACCAATCTGGAAAAAGCGGGTATGCTCACTTTTGGGTTTGATAAAATCGCTACCGTGGTCGGACAGTATAATTTTGATTATTATCCCGAACATCTGGAAAAAATAGGATTTGAAAAGGAAAAAGAATGGGTGGAAAATTTCATTCATGCCCCGGAAACAATTCCCGACAAAGTCCATCAGTTTTCCGATTTGGTAAAAGAACGTTACAATCTGAAAATTCTCCATTTTAAATCGGCAAAAGAAATGCAACCGTATATAAAACCGGTGTTTGATCTTTTGGAAGAATCCTATAAAGAATTGGAAACATTTGTTCCCATTACCGAAGAGCAAAAAGCATTTTATGCCAAAAAATATTCGACGATTTTAAATCCCGATTTCATTACATTTATCGAGGATGAAGAAGGCGAATTAGTAGCTTTCGCTATCACCATGCCTTCTTTTGCAAAAGCACTTCAAAAAGCAAAAGGGAAATTTCTTCCATTTGGATGGTACCATTTGATGAAAGCGCAAAAGAAAAACGATACGGTGGAATTTGTCCTGATCGGCGTGCATCCGAAATATCAAAGAAAAGGTGTTACAGCGATCATTTTCAAGGAAATGTATCTGACTTTCCGCAAACACAACATCAAATTTCTCGAAACCAATCCGGAACTGGAAGAAAACCAAAGCGTCCAGGCACTTTGGAAGGAGTATGATCCGGTTATCCACAAAAAACGGAAGACGTTTAAGAAGAGTATTTAGTAGTTGTCATTGCAAGTACAAATGAAATAAGCACGCAATTTAACTTTTTTTGAGATTGCTTCGTCGTCGTTCCTCCTCCTCGCAATGACGTACAAATCAATAACTCACCAATCCTTGAATTTCTTTTGTAAAGGAATTCAATTTCTCTCTTCCATTCAGAAATGATAATTCGGCAATGAAACTGAATTGCGTGACAACTCCACCGCATTTCTCAATTAATTTGGCAGTAGCTTCTGCCGTTCCGCCGGTCGCCAGCACATCATCGTGAATCAAAAACCGCTGTCCTTTTTTAACATATTGCGGCTGAACTTCTATCGTGGCATTTCCATATTCTAACGCATAAGATTCCGAAACCGTTGGCGGAGGTAATTTTCCCTGTTTCCGAATCAGCACAAACGGAAGATTTAATTTTTGTGCAATCAGCAATCCGAATAAAAATCCACGGCTTTCAATTCCACAAACCACATCAACTTTTCCTTTGGAAAATGCTGAGAAAGCCTCCACAATTTCCTGACACAATTCCGGATTTTGAAACAAAGTAGTAATGTCTTTGTATTGAATTCCAGGTTGCGGAAAATCTGCAACTCGCGCTATATTTTCATCTATTCTTTGGGATAATGTGTTCATGGGGTGTGAGTTTTTGAGTTGTGAGTTTATGAGTTTTAAATTAATAGGTTGAAACCTCCATCTTCCAACTTCCATCTTCCTTCTTCCAATCTTCCTTCTTCCAATCATCCAGTTTCGTCTAAAACTTCCAATAAAATTTCACAACCTTCCTTAATTTCTTCTTTTGAAATCGTAATTGGTGGTGTGATTCTTAGATTTTGAATGCTGTACATGAGCCAGAAAACGATCAATCCTTTTTCCATGCATTTTGCGGCAACTTCCAAAGCATATTCAGGCGATTCCAATTCGGGAGCAAGCATCAAACCTCTTCCTGCAATGGTTTTGATTTTTGGATGAACCAATAATTCCCGAAACAGTTTTTCCTTTTCCTCAATCTGATCCATCAAATCCGATTCCAATAATTCATCCAAAGTAGCTAATGCTGCAGCCGCAACCACCGGATTTCCGCCAAAAGTCGTGATATGCCCCAAAGTAGGATGATGTGAAAGAGAATCCATCATTTCGGCACTTGCCGTAAAGGCACCGATCGGCATTCCGCTGGCCATTCCTTTTCCCATTACCAAAACATCGGGTACGATATCATAATGTTCAAAAGCAAAGAGCTTTCCGGTTCTGCCAAATCCCGGTTGGATTTCATCTAAAATCAACAATGCTCCGACTTCCTGACAACGTTGTTTTAATTTTTTCAGGTAATTATTTTCCGGCAACCGGAATCCCGATGCACCCTGAATTGTTTCGACAACCACACCTGCCGTTTTCTGGGTGATTTTTTCTAAATCCGCTTCCGAATTGAATTCAATAAAATGAATCATCGGCAAAAGCGGACGAAACGCACGTTTCTTTTCTTCTCTTCCCGCCAAGCTCAGCGAGCCTTGAGTATTTCCGTGATAGGCATTTTTACAGGCGATGATTTCTTCTCTTCCCGTAAATCTTTTTGCCAGTTTCATAGAAGCTTCGATGGCTTCCGTCCCAGAATTTACCAAATAAGTCGTATCAAGCGGATCGGGCAATACTTCTGCCAGTTTCCGACACAACTGAACCGGTTTTTCCTGTGCATATTCGCCATACACCATCACATGAAGATGTTTATCGACCTGATTTTTGATTTCTTTCAGAACTCTCGGGTGCGAATGTCCCAATGTGTTGGCAGAAACGCCTGCGGCAAAATCCAGATATGCTTTCCCGTTTTTTCCGTAGATATAGCTTCCTTTGGCATAATCTACTTCAAATCCGGAAGCAAAAGGGGTCGTTTTGGCTTGGTATTTAAAAAAGTCTTTTTTGAGTTGTGAAGCATCCATTACAATACCAACAATAATACGGCTACGCCACCGGCTACATAAGAACCAACGGTAATCAAATCAGAAAAAGGTTTAGAAAATCTTCTTTCTTCCAGGCTTGGTTCATCGATTTGATTTTTGTGAAAACGCAATACTTTTTCAGGTCTGCGCAGGATATGCGAAACCAGAGTATCGCCTTCCCATTGGTCAGCCTGGATTTTATATCTGTTTCCGTCTGCCAAAATTCTATAATAAAAATTGGGTTTGATTTTTATCTTCAAACTGTCATCAATTGAAGTAATCAAAGGTATTTGAGCATTATTTTCAGTCGAAATATTCTCATTTGGATCTTTGCTTTTGTTGAAGGCAAAATTTTGTCTGTTTTTTGCTTCTTTTTCTTCCAATTCTTGTTTGTCTTTTTCACTCAAACCCGGAGATTCTAATCCCATTTCAGATTTTTGTTGCTGTTTGGATTCTTCTTCAGCTCTTTGTTTTCTAACAGCGCTCTCGTTTTCTCTTTCTCTATTATTTTCTTTTTCCATTTCTGGCCGGAGTGAAACAGCACCCTTTTTCTGAGAAGGAGAAACGGTTTCTACCTCTTTGAATTGATAAGGTTTATAAATATAACAACTGGAAAAGACGAATAATATCGCAAGTATAAGAAGTGTAAAGTTTTTCATTTGGGTTCAATTTTTCAATTTCCTGAATTAAAAAAGTAAAAATACTAATCTAAAACGGATTATTTTTCATTTTCTTTTGCTGATGTTTCAGTATTTTGATTCTGTTCAGGTTCGACATCGGTTTTTGTGTCTATCGGGTCAATGGGTTGATCGTCAGATTGGGTTGAATTGGAATTCAGAAAATCATCTAAATCAATTTTTTCTACTTCTTCTGTTTCAGTCGAATTCTCTTTTATTTTTACTTCCAAATAAGCCGGCGGGTCATCAAAAACATCCTGCCATCTTAACATTTTTTCATCTCCTCTCCAATTAAAATCTTTCAGATAACGGGATGTTTCGGGCAATTTGGATTCGGGATATAATTTGGAAGTGGCTTGAATACGACAAGCCAAAACTTCAACGTCGCTTCCTTTTATTTCGGCTTCGATGATGCCACAATCCGACGTATTGATCCCGATTCTTTCTTTCGTCTTTGTCTTTTCATCTTCGTCATCCACAAAATTCAAAGCTTGCGCATTTTCATGAACTTCTACCAAATTCAATTCATTATTCAGAAAATATCCGGTCATGAATTTCCCTTTGACCTGATTAAATTCTTTATCATTCAGGGAATCAACTTTGGAAATTGCAAATGAATTATTAAAAACCCGCACTGAATCCATTATCTCCAGTTTAGGATTATTATAAGCATAAATCGTATCGCCTGTGATTTGCTGTTCGCCGGACCACATAATCGGGTCCCTGAAAAATTTCATCAGACCAAGTGTTTCATTGTAAAAAATAGAATCCGATTTTCCTTGGGCATTGCTTTTAAAATACCGGGCATTGAAATAAGCTTTCAGGACTTTTGTAGAATCTTTCCGCTGAACTGCCATGATGGTATCGGCATGAAAATATAGAGAATCCGTGGAAAAAGCTTTCACGGCGTAAGCATTTCCGGTCACAAAAGCAGAATCGAGTTCACGATATGCTTCGCCGTATTCGCCTCTTATAAATCTTTTCTCTTCCGGATCGTCAATCAATACATTTCCTTTTGCCCAGCCATATCCTGTTTTGTCGTTGAAATACATTTCATCGCCATGTAATTCCTTTCCCTCCCTGTAAACTATAGACCGTTTTTTTAGAAAAGCTTCTCCTGTGTTTTTGTTAAATATTCCACCTCCTTCTGGCATATAAATATTATCCCTTGGATTTTTTCGACTGGAAACTCTTGACTCCTCCAAAAATTCGGTAATACCATTTGCTTGATTCATCTTCATTTTATTAGATGTAATCCTATAATCCGGTGTTTCTATGGTCGTATTCCTATCGAAATCAATGGTTTTGGTATTGGTATTGTACCTCAAAATCTGTGTATGCGTCACCGTTCCATCCTTTCCGCGAATGATCGCTCCCTGGTCTGTAAAAGCCTCTCCGGTTTTCCGATTATAAACCATATAAGAAGTCTCTACTCGCTGACTGGGGTCAATCATCACCACATTTCCCGATGCAACTGCCACATCTGTCACACGGTTATATTCCACATAATCAGCAAAGAGTTCGGATTGTTTGTCTTTCATGTGGACGCGGTCAAAAGCTTTGGCTATTTTTGTGTTTCCGTCATATTCCAGACTATCGGAAGTCATGGAAACGGTATCGTTGATCATACGCACGTTTCCCCAAGCGCGAAAATAATTTTCCTTTTGATAATAAACCGCACTATCACTGTACAAACGGGTTCCTTCGTGTTCAAACCCTACTTTTCCGTAAGCAAAAGGATTTCCTTCAAATTTCTCTGGAAGCACACGCATCACATCTGAATGCATGTGTCTTATCTTTTTGGGTGGTGGCATTTTACCACCGTCAGGAGTTTGCCCCAAAACAAAAACACCTATAAATAGGAGTAGGATAAAGGAAAAATATTTCAATCGTTTATTGCGTTCTTCTGCCATAAAAATAAAGGGAATGGCTGTCAACTTTTATGCCGAAAACCTCTTCTATTGTAGCCTTGATGGTCTGTATGCGCGGATCACAAAATTCAATTACTTCGCCGGTATCGGAAAGGATGATATGGTCATGCTGTTTGTCAAAATAAGATTTTTCATAATGCGCCTGCTGGTCTCCGAACTGGTGTTTTCGCACCAACTTTGCGTCCAATAAAAGCTCGATGGTGTTATAAAGCGTTGCGCGGCTCACCCTATATTTTTTGTCTTTCATCATGATGTAAAGACGGTCAATGTCGAAATGCTCATCGGTCGAATATATCTCTTCCAAAATCGCATAGCGCTCCGGCGTTTTTCTATGTCCGTGTTCTTCCAAAAAGTTGGTAAAAACCTGTTTTACTATTTCGTAATTTTTTTGTTTTACAGCATCCATTTCTCTTCTCCGTAAAGTTTGGGTAAAGATAGTTTTTAATTTAGAGATTTGAAAATTTGGCGATTTGATTTGAAGATATAGAAATCCTAAACCAGATTAAGAAAATTAATAGAATTTCCTTGTTGGTATGGTAAATCCCTAATTTATCGTAAATTTGCGCCGGTTTTAATTAATCCGAATTAAATTTTCGGACAAACAATCTTCATCAGCTGGGCTGTTCTTCCTATTTGGAAAAAGCGTTTTAGACTTAATTCAACCATTTCAAGCCCAATTTTTATTTAATAATCAACCGGAATTCAAAAAAACATGGAATTCCTGAACAATTTTACACTTTAATTATGATTCAATTTAAAGATCTTCAACTGATCCAACCTATACAAAAATCCTTGGAAGAATTAGGATATGAAACTCCTACACCCATCCAACAGCAGGCTATTCCTCCTATTTTGGAAAAGAAAGACCTATTGGGCTGTGCCCAAACGGGAACCGGAAAAACGGCTGCTTTTGCCATTCCGATTCTTCAAATTCTACATACGAAAAACTCCCAAAATCATAACCGAAACATCAAAGCACTGATTGTAACACCGACACGTGAACTGGCCATCCAAATCGATGAAAGTTTTTCCGATTACGGAAAATTTCTCCCGCTCAAACATGCAGTTATTTTTGGAGGTGTTAAACAAACGCCTCAAGTCGGGAAACTCCGGAACGGAATTGATATTTTGGTGGCAACACCAGGACGTTTATTGGATTTGTGTAACCAGAAAATCATTTCGCTAAAAGACATTGAGATTTTTGTTTTGGATGAAGCAGACCGTATGCTCGATATGGGTTTTATCCATGACATTAAAAAACTATTACAAATTCTTCCTGCAAAAAGACAGAATTTATTTTTCTCGGCCACGATGCCCAAACCGATTCAGGAATTGGCGCATACCATTTTAAATCATCCTGTAAAAGTGGAAGTTACACCGGAATCGACGACCGCTGAGACTGTTCAGCAATCGCTTTATTTTGTGGATAAAGAAAATAAAATCAAATTATTACACGAAATCCTGAAAAACCAAATCCATGAAAGTGTTTTGGTCTTTACTCGAACCAAACACGGAGCGGACAAATTGGTAAAGGCATTGGCAAAATTAGGCGTTTCGGGAGCTGCTATTCATGGCAATAAATCCCAAAATGCAAGACAAAATGCACTGAACAATTTCAAAAACAAAAAAATTCAGGTGTTGGTTGCGACCGACATTGCGGCAAGAGGAATTGATATTGATTTATTGAAATATGTAATCAACTTCGAAATTCCCAACATTCCGGAAACCTATGTTCACCGAATCGGACGCGGTGGACGTGCCGGAGCGGAAGGCATTGCAATTTCGCTTTGTGACATCGATGAAAAGGAATATGTACGGGATATAGAAAAAGTAATCGGACTGAAGATTCCATTGGCGGAAAACAATCCGTATCCGATGAAAAATTTTGAAAAATCGCCTCCAAAACAAAAGCAACCCAGACCTCAACGAAAAATTAGAGAAAATTCAGAAAAAAAACCAAAAACAAAAAACTCGAGATTTAGAAGACATTGATTTTTAATATTGATAATTCTCTTGTAAATTTGAACCTACTATTCTAAAACTACCTAACCATGAAATTCTTTTTTTATTTAATTCTAATTTTTTCTAACAACCAAATGGAAAATCCTTTGTTACAGAAATTTAACACTCCTTTCGAGTCCGTTCCTTTTAGTCAAATCAAACCCGAACATTATCTGCCCGCTTTTGAAACAGCCATAGAATCAGCAAAACAGGAAATAGAAGCTATCTGCGCAAATCAAGATGCCCCAACTTTTAAAAACACCATCGTTGCTCTGGAAACTTCAGGCGAACAATTAGGTCGAATTTCTTCTGTTTTCTTTAATATGAATTCGGCAGAAACCAATGATGAAATCCAGAAAATAGCACAGGAAGTTTCGCCTATGTTGTCAGAATTATCAAATGATATCACGCTGAACCCGGTTTTGTTTCAACGTGTAAAATCAGTCTATGAACAAAAAGACAAGTTGGGTTTGAATCCGGAACAATTGAGATTATTGGATAAAAAATATAAGAGTTTCAGCCGAAACGGTGCCAATTTAAACGATGCACAAAAATCCAAATTACGCGAAATCGACAAAGAATTAGCAACTTTATCTGTCCAATTTGGTCAAAATGCATTGGCTGAAACCAATGCTTATTCGCTCAACATCATCAATGAAACAGACCTCAAAGGTCTTCCCGATTATGTTAAAACGGAAGCCAAAGCCGAAGCCGAAAAAAGAAACCAAAAAGGCTGGACTTTTACGCTGCAAATCCCAAGCTATCTGCCATTTATGACGTATGTTGAGAATCGGGATTTGCGTAAGGAACTTTATTTGGCGTATAACCAAACAGCATTTCATCAAAATGAATATAACAATGAGAATAACATAAAACGCATTGCTGAACTTCGTTTGGAGCGTGCCAATTTGCTCGGTTATACAACCCATGCCGATTTTGTGCTGGAAGAACGAATGGCTGATTCGCCCAAAATTGTCAAAGATTTCTTGGATGATTTGTTGGCAAAGTCAAAACCATTTGGGGTAAAGGATGTAGCGCTTTTATCGACTTATGCAAAAGAAAAAGATGGAATTTCCCGATTGGAAAAATGGGATCATTTTTATTATGCCGAAAAAGTAAAACAAGAGAAATTCAGTTTTTCGGAAGATGAATTAAAACCCTATTTCCAATTGGACAAAGTGATAAATGGCGCTTTTCAGGTAGCCGGAAAATTATACGGCATTACCTTTCAATTGAGAAAGGACATCGATAAATACCATGAAGATGTAAATGTTTATGAAGTGCTGGACGAAAACGGAAATCATCTGGCTCTTTTCTACACTGATTTTTTCCCTAGAGAAGGAAAGCGTGCCGGTGCCTGGATGACCGACTTCCGCGGACAATCCAATATAAACGGAAAAATGCAACGTCCTCATGTTTCTATCGTTTGTAATTTTACCAAACCGACTGCTGACACGCCCTCTCTTTTGACATTTTCTGAAGTTACGACTTTGTTTCACGAATTCGGACATGCCTTACACGGAATGCTTGCCAATAGTACGTATGAGAGTTTATCGGGAACCAACGTTTTGTATGATTTCGTGGAATTGCCTTCGCAGTTTATGGAGAATTTCTGTTATGAACCGGAAGTTTTGGAATTATTTGCCCAGCATTATAAAACCGGCGAAACCATTCCACAGGAATTAATTGAAAAAGTAAAAAATGCTTCGAACTACATGGAAGGCTATCAAACGGTTCGTCAATTGAGTTTTGGGCTTTTGGACATGGCTTGGCATGGCGTAAATCCGTTGAAAGTCAATTCGGTAGAAACATACGAAAATCAAGCTTTTGAACCCGCCAATGTATATCCGGCAGTACCTGGAACCAATATGAGTGTTTCTTTCTCCCATATTTTTAACGGTGGCTATTCGTCCGGATATTATTCCTACAAATGGTCAGAGGTATTGGATGCCGATGCCTTTGCTTATTTCAAAGAAAACGGGATTTTCAATCCTGAAGTCGCCGCTAAATTCAAGAAATTATTGCAAAGCGGCGGAAGTGTGGATCCGATGGATTTATATGTAGAATTCCGAGGACAGAAACCAAGCAATGAAGCACTTTTAAAAAGAGCAGGATTTGAGAATTAAGATCCTATCCTCCAATTTTATAAGTTGGACGATTTATTTTAATAATTTAAGTAACTAATTGTAAAAAGCAATACATATAAATCATACTTTAAAATTTAGTATCATGTTAAACAATAAATCTTTACAAGCATTTTTAGCGATTGCACCTATTTTTCTTTTTGCAGCTCTTATCATGTCTTATTTTGCGTTTTTCTTTATGATTTTTGCCAATGTGCAACAATTTGAAAACATGGAACAAACCGGTGACCCTAATTTTCCTGCAGGATTCATGGCAGGATTCGGAATTTTCTTTGCTCTGATTATGCTGACGGTTTTACTCTCGCTTTTCAGTTTGATTTATTTCATTCTTCATGCAGCCAAAAATCCAAATTTGAATGAGAACAATGGCAATATGCGTCTGGTCTGGATTTTAATCATGGTTTTTGTAAGCGGAATCGGACAACTGATTTATTGGATTGCCGAAATCAAATCCAAAAATCCAAGACCTGTAATACCAAATTAAGGAATAAAGGAAATTGAAATATTTAATATATTCTGAAAGGAGTTTCTGCTGAAAAAAATTCAATTAAACCGCATCAAAATTGATTCTGATTTTATTGGTTTTCGGGCGTGAAATACACGCAAGGATCATTCCTTCTTCTATATCGGAGTCGGTCAGCACATAATTTTCCGCCAGATGTACTTCGCCTTCTTCCAGTTTGCACATGCAACTGCTGCAGATTCCTCCTTTGCAGGAATAAGGCGCATCAACATCCGCATCCAGCATAGCATCAATCAGATTTTTTTCACGGTTCCATGTTACCTGATGCGTTTCCCCATCCAGTTCTACCGTAACCTCTACATCTTCCGGTGCATCCAGTTCTTCCGGCAAAATATCCAATGGGCTTGAATCCGTTGTAAACAATTCAAAATGAATGTGTTTCTTAGGAATTCCCGCTTTAAAAATTTCAGTAGAGATTTCTTTGATCATTTCATTGGGTCCGCAAACCATGGCTTCATCTACTTCATTTATATCGACCAATTGATTAAGAATCAATTCAAATTTATGCGCATTTAAACGCCCTTCAAACAACCAGTTTTCCAATCGTTCCTGGGTATAAAACAAATGAAGATGAAAATTTTGCGGATATTCGGCTTTTAATTGGTTCAATTCTTCCAGAAACATAACATCCTGCGGTGTTTTATTGGAATAAAACAAATAGAAATTGACCCATTCTTCTGTTTGTAAAGTATAGCGGATGATGCTCAAAATCGGTGTGATTCCGCTTCCGGCCGCAAAAGCGAGTAAAGTTCTTTTTTCATTGGGTTTTGACGGAATCCCGAAACGGCCGTTGGGCGTGGAAACATTTAAATAATCTCCTACTTTTAAATCGGAATTTAAAAATTTGGAGATGTAACCATTGGTGACGGATTTGATACCAATGGACCACTTTCCGTCCAGAGGACTGGTGCAGAGCGAATAATCCCGTCTGATTCCGTCCATCTCCAGTGTGATATATTGCCCGGATTTAAATTGAAATTCAGGTTTCAATTCGTCCGGTACTTCTAAAGTAATTTCAACCGAATTGGGTGTAAGCTTTTTAAGTGACTCTACTTGGAGTTTATGGAAATCCATTTATCCGAAATTTTGTGCAAAAGTACGGATTATAAAAAGAATATTTTGGGGATTGCAAATGGGATTTTCTAATTTTCTAATTTTCTGGTTAAATTCAATTCCTGTAAAGGCTGGTAAACAAACGGAAACTGTTCGACCAGCACGTCTGATTTGTCCAAACCAAATGCTTTTTCATCACGTTGCGCATATTTTCGCATAAAATAATACAGTTTGAGGATGATACCGTCTTTGAGTCTGAATTCGTTTTCAACTGAAAGGTATTTTTCAATCAAAACAAACTGAAAATCAAGACTGTGATGATATTTAAAAGAACTGTTGCTCAGTTTGTGCAGATTAAATTCTTCATTATGAATCAATTCATTTAGAATTTGTTTGAAACACAATTCGGTGCGCGGCTGAACACGAAACCCGATGTTCAGTACAATTTTAAACACTTTTTCTTCTACCAATTCAATTAGTTCATAATTCAAAGTATAAGGATTGTCAGTCCGGTTGATATGAAAAAACCAATAAACATCTGCCCGTTTGGGTTTCTGTGCAAAAATGGATTGAATGACAGAAATTTCGATTTGGTCTTTTCGGTTGGATTTGGTCAGATAAACCAAGTGGGTCGTATATTTCGGGATGGATAAATCTGAACTCAAATCTTTGATTAACGGAATGGATTTGCCCAAATCCACAAAACGGGTATAGCGCGTATTGATTTTTTTTCCAAAATAGGTAACATACATCACCAAAAAGAAAATTCCACCGACCAATACGGTAATGTATCCGCCTTCACGGAATTTCACAATATTGGCTATGAAAAAGGAAATTTCGATGAACAGAAAAACCGGTATGACCGTAAAAACATACAATTTTTTCCATTTGAGTTTATAACTTAAAAAATAATATAACAAATAGGTAGTCATAAGCATCGCAATGGTGATGGCAAGTCCATAAGCCGCTTCCATGCGGGCCGATGATTGAAAATACACAATGACAATCATACACCCCAGCCAAAGGATAAAATTGATGCTTGGAATATAAATCTGACCTTTGGTATCGGTCGGCTGGCGAACCGCAGATTTCTGCCAGAAATTTAAGTTGATGGCTTCATTAATCAACGTAAAAGAACCGCTGATCAGTGCCTGCGAAGCAACAATTGCCGCAGAAGTTGCAATGATAATTCCAGTGAGTAAAAACCAATCGGGCATGATTTCAAAAAAGGGATTTCGGCTATCCAACATCATATTTTCCTGATGCAGAAGCCATGCCGCCTGTCCTAAATAATTGGTTACCAAACAAACTTTGACAAATCCCCAGGTAATCCGGATATTTCTTCGTCCGCAATGTCCCATATCCGAATAAAGCGCTTCTGCACCCGTTGTACATAAAAAAACCGCTCCTAAAAGCCAGAAGCCATGCGGATATTCAATTAGTAATTTATACGCATAAATAGGACTGAGTGCTCTTAACACATCCGGATATTTCAAAATCCAAAGCACTCCCATGTTGAGCAATAACAAAAACCAAATCATCATCACCGGGCCAAACGCTTTTCCCACTTTTTCCGTTCCGAAACGTTGCAATAAAAAAATACCGGAAATGACACCCAAAACAATCGGGATAATCGAAATATGTTCCAACCCTTTCACCATTTCCAAACCTTCGATGGCCGAAGTTACGGACACAGCCGGCGTTATGATACCGTCTGCCAGTAAGGCAGAAGCTCCTATCATAGTCGGAATCACCAATCGTTTTCCATAACGACGCACCAACGAATAAAGTGAAAAAATCCCACCTTCTCCCTGATTATCGGCCTTTAATGTTAACCAAACATATTTGATAGTGGTCTGGAAAACCAATGTCCAGAAAACACAGGAAACACCACCGTAAATCAAAGTTTCCGTGATCTTTCTGTCCCCAATGATGGCTTTAAATACATAAAGCGGACTGGTCCCGATGTCGCCGTAAATAATCCCAAGTGCTATTAAAAGTGTGGCACCCGTAACCTTATGAGTATTTTGCATAGTCTTATTTAACGCTACAAAATTCTTGTAGAATGCATAAATGCTGCATAAAAGTTTTGTCAAGAAGTATAAAGATTTTATAAAGAAAATCACGAAGGACCGCTTTGTCAAAGTTTTATGCGTCATGATTGTACTTTGACAAAGTTAAAAGACGATAATTGCTAAACTTTGACAAAGGATTTTCAGTTCTACGAAAGCTTTGTCAAAGTAGGTTTTGCACCTATGTCGCAATTTAAATATCTATTGAAACCGATACCCTACACCGCTTTCAGTAATGATATGTTGGGGTTGATTTGGATTTTCTTCCATTTTTTTTCGTAATTGGCCTATGAAAACACGCAAATATTGGGTTTCGGACTGATAGCCAACACCCCAAATTTCTTTTAAAATGAATTGATGTGTTAAAACTCTTCCTTCGTTTTTTGCCAGAAGTGAAATCAGGTTGAATTCGGTCGAAGTTAATTTAATGAATTCCCCATCTTTCATAACTGTTCTTGCCGGAAGATCAAATTCCAGATTTCCAATTATCAATTTAGGAGAATCCATATCCGAATTATTTCTTCTAATGGCCGAACGGATTCTCGCCATCAGTTCGCCCGTCCGGAATGGTTTGGTCATATAATCCGTAGCTCCGTTGTCCAACGCTTTTACTATATCCGATTCACTTTTTTGAACCGACAAAATGATAATCGCTTTTTCATACCAAAGCCGTAACTCTTTCAACAACGCATGACCATCAACATCCGGCAATCCCAAATCCAGCAAAATCAAATCAGGTGTATGGACGGTCGCCAGCCTCAGCCCTTCCTTTCCTGACGCTGCCTGAACGACTTTGAAACCATTACTCTCCAAATTGATTTCCAATAATTTACGAATTTGAGGTTCGTCTTCTATGATGAGAATTTCGGCTTTATTCATTTTTCAAATTCTTTAAATATGAAGTTTCAGCGGGAATTTTTATAAGAAAACAAGCACCTCCTCCGGGTAAATTTTCCAATGTAACGGTCCCTCCCTGAATTTCAGTAAACCCTTTTACGATGGACAAACCCAAGCCGGTTCCACCCGTTCCTGAAAGAGGCAATCTATAAAATTTCTCAAAGACCTTTTCCAATTTATCTTCCGGAAAACCCTGCCCCTTGTCTGAAATTTCCAAAACCAATTCTTCATTTTCCTCTTCTGCCCTGATGAAAATCTGCGTTCCTTCCGGTGTATATTTTACGGCATTTTGCAAAAGTCCGTTGATGATTTGCTCCATCAGCCCGACATCAATTTTAAAAAGTGGCTGGTTTTCATCCGAATGAAATTCAATCCGATGATTTTCAGCATTTTTCAATTTGGAAATACATAAAAAAATCAATTCGTTTACATCTGTCCAATCTTTATTCAACGCTACCGAGCCTGACTCCAAACGACTCATATTCAACAGATTTTCAACCTGATAGTTTAACCTGAAACCGGCATCCTGAATTTCGTCCAAAAGTTCGGATTTGTTCTGATCCGACAAAAAATCCCCGTTTTCTTTCAGCGTATCCACTGAACCGATGATCGCCGTGATGGGAATCCGAAGTTCGTGAGAAAGTGAATTGAACAGCGTTTCATATAATTTCAGCGTTTTCTCCTTTTCTTCTTTTTCATATAATTTCTTTCGTTGTTTGCGGATTCGGTCTGTAAAAAAGGCATTGATAATCGCAATTCCCAAATAAATAAAAAACAAAAGCGCATTTTCCGGGCTGTCGATTTTATAATGAAAAACCGGATCAATGAAAAATATATTCAGAATCACCGCGCTCAATACTGCAGTGATAATGACCGGAATGACTTCATATAAAACAGCAAAAACCGAAACGACCAGAAACAGCAACAAAGCAACTACTCTGTAATCAATGAAATCACGTAAAAAATAGCAAATGACCGAAACAGTCAGAATCGTCAGGGTGCTGAACAAATATTGGGAAAGCTTTTTATGTTTGGAAGTATTCACAAAAATGAATTGGCAAACAAATTTAATTTATTTCAACTGAATTTTTCGATCTAAATCGGTCGTTCTTCCCTACTCCAAACCTTCCCACCATTTTTCAAAGTTTTGATTTTCATCATCCAAATCAATTTTTTCCCCGATTTTGGGTGTGATGATTGATTGATTCTGTTTTTCTGCTTCAGCCGAAACACGTTTCAACGAATCGTCCCAAGGATGATTTCCCAATTTGAATTTGGAATTATGCACGGGAAATAATCGTTTGGCTTTCAATTCCTGCGCTGCTTTTACCACTTCTTCCGGTAAAAGGTGGATGTATTTCCATTTCGGGTCATATTGTCCATCTTCCAACAAAACCAAATCAAACGAACCAAATTTTTCGCCGATTTCTTTAAAATGTGAATCATAGCCGGAATCGCCACCTAAAAACAATTTTTTATCGAGCGTTTTCAGAATAAATGACAACCAAAGTGTGTTGTTCCGCTTCAACGTCCTGCCTGAAAAATGACGTGCGGGCGTAGTGTGAATCGAAACCGAATCTGATAATTTAATTGATTCGTTCCAATCCAATTCCGTTATGATTTCGGGTTTGTAACCCCAATATTCCAAATGCGAACCCACGCCCAATCCGGTAATTACTTTTTTGACTTTCGGAATTAATTCTTTGATAGTTTCATAATCCAGATGATCATAATGGTCATGTGTAATCAACAGGAAGTCGATTTCCGGCATATCCGAAACTTTAAAAATATCGCTTCCGGCAAACGCCTTGGTTGTTCCTGCAACAGGTGAAGCATTTCCGCTGAAAACCGGATCAATCAAATATTTTTTTCCGTCTAACTGAATAAAATAGGACGAATGTCCCATCCAAACCAATACATTTTCATTGGGATTCAGATTCTTCAAATCCGTTTTCACAGAAGGAATAGAATCCACCGGATAGGTATTCGGATATTTGGTAAACAGAAAATCCCAAAGGACACCACCCATGGTATAGCCCTCTGCCAGTTGGGGTGTTTCGTTCAGGTTTTGAAATGCGCCGTCCTTGTAATTTTCAGACTTTTTAATTCGTTCCAAACGCTCTCCCGACGGTGCTTTCCCGAATTTAGGATGCTGCATATAACCCCAAATCCCAAGCATTAACAAAACAACCAGCACCAAAAATCCAATCAACATTTTTTTAATTATTTTTTTCATTTTATTTTGTGCGAATTCAGGAATTGGAAACAAAATAATTCCATATAGTTTTTGCTATCTCCGCCAAAGTTTTTTCCGAAGCATACATATCTTTTCCACTCTCTTGGATATCTTTCATATATATAGATAAAATAAAATGTTTTCCACTGGGTAAAGTAACTATACCGACATTGTTCAGGGCTATCCTGATTCCTTCTTGATTGACACCAGAGTTTCCGGTTCTATGCCCAAATTCTGTTCCTTCCGGCAACCCGGCTTTTATCCAAGTTAATCCGGTAGATGTTTCAGTCATAATCTGATAAAGATATTTTGTAGTTTTCTTTTTCAATATTTTTCCTTTGAAGAATTTCTCAAGTAACTCTGTTGTTGCCAAAGGTGTGGTTGTGTTCAGCCTAAGATTTTCCCAATTCCGCATCTGATGTTCGTTTACCTTAATTGTAAAATCCTTTATTCCCTGATCATTGATAAATTTTTGGACGGATTCCGTCCCTCCAACCAATTCAAGTAATATATCGCAACCGTTATTATCACTATGCGAAACCGTATAACGAAGCAGTTGATCCAATGTCAGATATAGATTTCCTTCGGGGAAATCTTCACGAATCGGGCTCCAGGTATTTGGCAATAGTTCTTCTTTTTTGACAAAGATTTTTTGATTCAATTTCAATTTCTTTTGATCAACCAAATCCAAAACTGCCAGCGCAATGTGAAATTTGAACACGCTCATCATAGGCGATTCCAAATTTCCGTTGATGTTTAATGTGTCTTTGCTTTCAATTCCTTTGATGGAAATACCGATGGTTGCATTTTTGGTTGAAATGATTTCCGATAATTGATTTCTGAGTTCCTCTATGTTCTGTGCTTTCAGCTGAAAAACAGCTAAAAATAAAATGAAATAAATGCTTAGCCTCACCTTACTATTTTTTTGATAAATGTACGGCAAGAATTATTTAATTCTCACAAAATCCAAATCCTGAAAATCATAACTAAAGTCCGTCAAAGGAGAAATCGGTTCCATTTTCAGTCCTGTAATTTTTCCATCTTTCATTTGGACAAATACAAAAGCGTCTGCATGCAGATAGGCATTGTCCCATTTTACTGCATAGATATTGTCTTTATAATAAAACATATCGCCTTTTAACTGGACGGAACGCTTGGACGCAAAACGCAATTTTCCTTTTTCTTCCGAAATGGTAATTTCTCCAAACCAATTGTCTTTATAAATTCCAATTAAGCCTTTCGTATCAGGTAATTTTGTTTTTTTATTTTGTTCAACTGTCTGCCAAACTTCATCCGTGATTAAATCGGCATCACCTTTTCGTTTGGAAATCAAGTCGTCATATTCCTTTACCCAATCTTTTTCAGGCAATCCTAAATAAAAATCTTTAATCGTATTGGAAACCGCCATAAAAGCCGCTCCTTCCTGCTGGTTGGTCAAAACGATAATTCCCAAGTTTTCCTGTGGGATCATGATGACCTGCGTTACGATTCCTTCCAACCCGCCGGTATGCGAAACCTGCAATTTCCCGTTGACATCTTCCAATACAAATCCCAGCCCATACGCTTTGAAAAGGGTATTGTACGGTGGTTTTGTGGCTACATTCATCAGGGTTTGGGGTTTGGAAAGTTCTTTCATCCGCTCTTCCGAAACCAATTGCAGACCTTCTATAGATTTTCCGTTATTCAACTGAAACTGAACCCATTTGGACAAATCATCCACGTTGGAATAAATGCCTGCGGCCGCATCAAAAATCGGATTGGTATAACGGTCTATTACCTTCAATTTTCCGTCAACCGGAACGTGTGGTGCAATCACATTCGATTTGTCTTTTAATACGTTCCAACTTGCTCCGCTTCTTTTCATCTGCAAAGGTTTGAGAAATTCTTCGTGGATAAAATCCGTCCAGCTTTTCCCGGAAACTCTTTCTATCACTACTCCGGCAATGATATACAGCAGATTATCGTAATCATATTTGGAACGGAAATCCGAAACCGGTTTCAGATAATGAATATTTTGGATGATGTCCTGAGGTTTGAAATCATGTCCGTCCGGCCAAACCATCAGATCGCCTGCGCCCAGACCCAATCCGCTTCTATGCGTTACCAAATCGCGGATGGTGAATTCTTCCGTAACATAATCGTTGTACATTTTAAATTCGGGGATATACTTTTTGACTTTGTCGTCCCAATTGAGTTTTCCACGATCCGCCAACATTGCCAATGCTGTTGTAGTAAATGCTTTGGAGTTGGAAGCGATGCCGAAATTGGTAGCCGAATTAACTTTTTCACCGGTTTCCAGATTGGAAATTCCGTATCCTTTTGCCAATACGACTTTTCCGTTGTGGACTATTCCCACTGCAATTCCGGGAACATTAAAGGTCTTCAGCGTTTGGTTGACTAGTTCATCTACTTTGGATTCGGGGATTTCCTGCGATTTCAAAATAGAGGAGAACAGAAATATAAAAATGCCGGACAAGAAGATACTCTTAGATTTTGATGTAAAAGAAAAGTTCATTCAGAATAATTTATTTTGTTTAAAATCAATAATTTACGTGGTTATGTCCATTAGATGTCCATATAGAAAATAGTAGGTATGTAAAAATAAATAAAAACTTTGTGGAAATAAAAATTAACACACAAATGAAGAACAATCCTTCAATAACACACTCTATTCATCAAAATTAATTCTAACAATTATGAAAAACAATTTATTTATTTTAACTATTTTCTGTTTATTCAGCCGGACAGTTTTCGCTGGAAATATTCCTTCCGAAGCACAGTGGGTTGGATTTCCACAGCTAAATTTTTCCCCGGCATTTGAGGTTTCGGTTCCAGAAAATTTTGCGCCACAGTACGAGTGCCAAATTTCTTATACCGGTACCATACAAAATGGTTTAGGAGATTTATTGGTTTCCATGGCGGCAAACGATTTTGAAGTTGCTGCTAATTCAACCATGGCAGTTGATAAATTTTCTTTGCGCATATATCGCGACATCAGCACGGCCAATGTGCAATTATTTGAAGACAATAACGGACAACCCGGAACCATGATCGCTTCCTATCCGAACCTCACTCCGACTTCACAAACGTTGGACTCAACCACACCGGGCGGTGTCAACATTTATGAAGTTGTATTTGAATTTCCTGTTGTAGAATTGGAGGGTGGAGATGAAGGGAAATTGTTCTGGATTGCTATGGGAAATACGACTGCCGGAACAGAAGGCGGACAGAATTTCTGGGAAATGGCCGACACCATTACCAACAACTTGGCGTATGTTTCATTTGATGGAGGTGGTACTTGGGCAACCAATCCGTTTGGGCAGGACAGTGCGTTTACAGTTTATGGCGAATGCGAAGGCGGTGAGCCTCAACCGGAAGAATGTGAAATTTCCTATACCGGTTCTATCCAAAACGGTTTAGGAGATTTATTGGTTTCCATGGCGGCAAACGATTTTGAAGTTGCTGCTAATTCCACCATGGCAGTTGATAAATTTTCTTTACGCATATATCGCGACATCAGCACGGCCAATGTGCAATTATTTGAAGACAATAACGGACAACCCGGAACCATGATCGCTTCCTATCCAAACCTTGCTCCGACTTCACAAACGCTGGACTCAACCACACCGGGCGGTGTTAACATTTATGAAGTTGTATTTGAATTTCCTGTTGTAGAATTGGATGGTGGAGATGAAGGAAAATTGTTCTGGATTGCTATGGGAAATACGACTGCCGGAACTGAAGGCGGGCAGAATTTCTGGGAAATGGCCGATACCATTACCAACAATCTGGCGTATGTTTCATTTGATGGAGGTGGTACCTGGGCTTTAAATCCATTCGGTCAAGACGGTGCATTTACGGTTTACGGAATTTGTGAAGGTGAAGGCGGCGGAGATCCGGATCCGGATCCAACACCTGAAAATGATGAGTGTGAAGATGCTATCGCTGTTTCATGTGGTGACTACCTTACCGGTACGACTAACGGAGCCAATGATTCCGGAGGAAACTCAACCAAAGACGTATTCTACACTTTTACCGGAGACGGTACTACCCAATTGGTTACCGTTTCACTTTGCGGTTCCAGCTATGACACCGTTTTGAGAATTTTCAGTGACTGTACATTGGGAGAGGAGATTACATGGGCGGATGAAGGATGTGGTACCGGATTGAGTTCCAAATTAAATTTCGTTTCAGACGGAACTTCTACCTACATCATCATGGTTGAGGGTCATGATACTTACTTTGGTGATTTTGTGATGAATGTTAGTTGTCAGGAAACCGTTACAGAAGCAGAAAGCTGCGAAGATCAGTTTGTTCCTTCCAACGAATTGGAAAACGGATATTTCTTTGATGGTACCGGACTGGGCGTTGATATTCCGGTAGGCGATACACCCATCACAGTATATGGAGTAAAACCGGTTTTTGCAGGAAATGCAACCTATGCAACCATCAATATTTATGACGACATAAACGGCCGTCCGGGATTTTTACAGGAATCCTATGAAGGAAACATTACGGATGAGGAATTTGTCGGAAATAATTTCGGGATGGATTTCTATGCACATTCCATCTATTTTGACGAACCGCTTGAGTTAGAAGCCAACACTACCTACTGGCTGGAAATCTATACAGATGCCTGGGGATGGGAATCCACTTCCCAATTCGTAATGGGAACACATTCCGTAATTTATGATGGTGTTTATTGGCAGTTTACAAATGATGAAGAATTTGTTTACAGTTTGATCTGTGAAGCCGAAGAAATGGGAACTTCAGATTTGAATTCATTTGATTTCAGCTATTATCCAAATCCGGTAAAAGACATATTGAATCTGAATTCCAAGAAAAATATAGAAAAAGTATCCGTGTTTAATCTTGCCGGTCAAAAAGTATCGGAAAACATGAAAATCCAAAACGGAAAAATTGATATGAAAAATCTTCCGGCAGGGACTTATGTATTTAAAGTACAATTGGAAAATGGACAGATCGAAACTTTTAAAATCATAAAAAACTAATTAATTCTTGTAAATAATTTGATTTAGTTATTAGGCTGCTTAATAGCAACCTAATTTTTTTGCCATAAAAATGAATATATTTGGCTGACCTATGAAAACAATCCGGTTTAGCCATAGTATCCTGTTTTTGCTGCTGAGTTCTTTGGTCGGTTTCCTTTCGGCTCAAAACGACAAAACAGACTCTATCATTAAGATAATCAATCAATTACAAAAAGAGAATAAAATTGCCGAGATAAACGGAATCATCAATCAAAATACATCGCTCGATCCGGAATTAACACTTTCTGTGCTTAATCAAAACATAGAAAACAGTCAAAATCCGGGGGATCTCGCCGATTCTTATTATGCGACGGGAAGTTTCTGGGCAAGACAAGGCGACAAAACCAAGGCTTACCAGAACTTTGTAAACAGCGAAAATTTCAGTCGTGAAGCCCATGATGAAAAAAAACTGGGAAAATCTATTTTGGGACAAGCCAATATCATCAGCGAATTTCCCGAAAAAATAGAAAAATACCAACAGGCAATTCAAATCATTGAAGAACAAAAAGATACGCTCAATCTAATCCGAACCCACCTGAATCTGGGATATGTTTATCATCTGCAACTTTCTGAAGAAAACCTTAGTGAAGAGGAAAAGGTTACTATCAGGAAGTATACGGAAATAACGAAACTGCCATTCGTCTTTTTGAGAAATCACAGGAAATTTTTGCCCAACTGCAAATGGTACAATGGGAAGTTTACTGCTTGCTACTCCGGACCGAAATCGAGCTCAAACTGAATCGTTATGAAAATGCATTTCCATTACTGGAAAAGGCCGAAAAAATTACAAAAGAATATGAATTCAATGACCAACTGACCTATGTTTATAATTATTATTCAAAAGCATATACCCAACAAGGAAATTTAAGCAAAGCATTAGAATACAAAGATTTATACAGTAAATTATCTATTTCGCAAGCCGAGTTGAACAGCCGTGACAAAATCAAATCCATAGAATTGGAGCAGAAAATATCCGAAAACCAACGCCTTCTGGAAAAGTACGATAACGAGCGTAAAACCCTGATGATCATCATTGGGTTCAGTTTGTTTGCACTTCTCCTCGCTTCCGGTCTTTTTTACACCATCAACCAAAATAAAAAACGCAAGATTGCCAATATAGAAAAAGACAAAATCATCACGGAAATAGAACTGAAAAATCAGCAATTACATGAAGAATTGTTAAAAGAAAAAGTAAAATTTAACCAGGAACATTTGATAACTTTTGCCAATCAGGTTGAAAAAATTGACGGATTTCTGGAAAAAATGCGCTCACAAATCAGAAAATTGCCTGTCAATCCGCAGATAAAAAATGAAATAAATGACCTGAAAATGTCGTTCAGTGAAATCCTTGGTGACCAAAATCAAGTAAAACAAATCAACTCTCTGAATTCGGAAATCAATCAGGATTTTTTTCTGGAAATCCGTAAAAAATTTAATAATCTGACCAAAAGCGAAGAACAACTCCTCGCCTTTCTCATACGCGATATGTCGTCAAAAGAAATCGCCGAAATACTGAAAATCACAACGGAAAGTGTCAATAAAAAACGGTACCGTTTGCGTAAAAAATTGGAAATGGATAACGAAGAAACTTTTCTGGATTTTTACAACAAATTGATTCCGAGATAAATACAAATCATGAAAGACTTAATGGGACAAGCCATTTGGGATTTTTACCATAAAAATTCTCCCGAAAACATTCTAACCGAAACTTCTATTTCCGAATTGGACGAATTACCGATAGCGCATTTGTTCAGAAATTTTGATGAGATGAATGCTCTCGAAAAAAGAGCCCTGCAACTCGCAAAAGGAAAAGTTTTGGATGCGGGTTCGGGAGCGGGTTCGCATAGTTTGTATCTTCAAAACGAACGAAATCTGTTGGTAACGGCAATGGATATTTCGCCGAAAGCAATTGAAATTTGTCAGAAAAGAGGAATCAAAAATACGGTTTGCGAGAACCTTCTGGATTTCAGCTCTGAAGAAAAATTTGATACCATTTTACTTTTAATGAACGGAACGGGAATTTTTGAAACCATTGACAAATTGGATTTGTATCTGGAAAAACTTCATTCGTTATTAAATCCAAACGGACAAATTCTCATCGACGGAACGGATATTTTGTATATGTATGAGGAAGAAGATGGCGGCTATTCAATTCCTGTTGAACATTATTACGGCGAACTGGATTATATCGTTCATTATAAAAGCGAGTCCGAAAATCCCATCAAATGGCTGTACTTAGATTTTGAGAATTTAAAAGAATCGGGTGTACAAAACGGTTTCAAAGTTGAATTGGTTTTGGAGGATGGCGATTCGTATTTAGCAGTCCTCTCCTCAACCCTCTCCTTTGGAGAGGGAGCTCAAAATTGAAAAACTTTGTCAAAGTTTAATCGTTATGAATAAAACTTTGACAAAGTTGAAAATTTATAATTCAAAATAATCAAGAAATCACTCCCAGTTCTTTCCCGACTTTTGTAAAAGCGGCAATTGCTTTATCCAAATGTTCTTGGGTATGCGCTGCGGAAAGTTGAACGCGGATTCTGGCTTTGTCTCTCGGAACCACCGGAAAGAAAAACCCGATGACATAAATTCCTTCATCCAATAATTTATCGGCCATTACCTGTGAAAGTTTGGCATCATACAACATCACGGGAACGATGGCGGCATCTCCATCCGGAATATCAAATCCGGCAGCGACCATTTTTTCACGGAAATAATCGGCATTCCACATGACCTTGTCTCTCAATGAAGTATCGGCTTCCAGCATATCAAAGACCTGTAAAGCTGCCCCTACAATTCCCGGCGCCAATGAATTCGAAAATAAATAAGGACGGGATTTTTGACGAAGCATTTCGATGACTTCTTTTTTGGCAGAAGTAAATCCGCCCATCGCACCTCCCAACGCTTTTCCAAGCGTAGAAGTGATGATATCGACTCTGCCCATCACCTCGTTATGCTCATGCGTTCCACGTCCGGTTTTCCCGATGAATCCGGTTGCGTGAGAGTCGTCTACCATCACGAGTGCATTATATTTTTCTGCCAAATCGCAAACGCCTTTCAGATTGGCTACAATTCCGTCCATGGAGAAAACACCGTCGGTTACGATGATGGTAAATCTATGGTTTTTGGAAGCGGCATCTTTTAACTGCGTTTCCAGATCTTCCATGTTGTTATTTTTATATCGGTAACGGGCTGCCTTACACAAACGAACACCGTCTATGATGGATGCATGGTTCAATTCGTCAGAAATAATCGCATCTTCTTCGGTAAACAAAGGCTCAAAAACACCACCGTTTGCATCAAAAGCTGCAGCGTAGAGAATCGTGTCTTCCATTCCCAAGAATTTTGAAATTCGGGCTTCCAGTTCTTTGTGGATGTCCTGTGTACCACAAATAAAACGTACAGACGACATTCCGTAACCACGTTTGTCTAAAATAGATTGAGAAGCCTTGATGACTTCCGGATTATCTGAAAGTCCCAAATAATTATTGGCACAGAAATTCAGCAATTTGCTTCCGTTCTGCAAAGTGATTTCGGCTGCCTGCGGCGAAGCGATGATACGCTCGCGTTTGAATAATCCTTGATTTTCGAGGTCAGACAAAGTGTTGGCTAAGTGTTGTTGGAATTTTTCGCTGTACATATTTTTTGTTTCAAGTTTAATGTTTAAGGTTTCAAGTTCTGAGCCGGAAACCTGTGAACAAATATAAAGTTTGAATTTGAGAATTTGAGAATTTGAAAATGATTTATTTGATGGAAGTTGGATGTTAGAAGCCGGAAGTTTAAATTTGAACTAAAATAAATTTTTGATAAGATTAATTGAAATAGAATCCGGAAGCATTCCAACCGTTCGCCAACTTGCCAAAGAAATTTGGAATGAACATTATATCAAAATTCTTTCGCAGCAGCAAATTGACTATATGCTGAATTTGTTTTATTCGGATGAAAAAATAAAATCGGAATTGGAAGAAGGAGTGATTTGGGAAATGCTGATGGATAATGAAAAACCCATTGGTTATCTCGTTTGTAAACTGGAATCGGAGAAACTTTACATTTCCAAAATTTATCTGAAAGCGGAAACACGTGGTAAAGGTTTGGGAAAACTCCTATTGAATCGGGCCAAAGAATTAGCGGAGCAAAATGACAAAAAATCTATCTATCTGAATGTCAATAAATACAATACAGATTCCATCGCTTTTTATGAGCGAAACGGCTTTGTGAAAATCGACGAAGGCGTTTTTGACATCGGAAACGGCTATGTGATGGATGATTTTATTTTGGAATTAAGAAGCTTTAAATCATAAAATTTTTAAAAATGAAGTACTTATTACTTTTTCTAATTTTTATTTTCTCTCAACATATAAGCGCACAGAAAAAATTAATAGAAAATAATAAACAAGGATATACAAGTGAAAGAGGTTATGTTGATAATGACAGTTTGAAAACCGGATTGTGGGTAAGTTATACAAAGTTTGGATCAATTTATCAAACTCAGAAATTCAAAAAAGGAAAAAAACATGGCAAGGAAAAAGTATTTTATTCGAGTGGGCAATTAGAAATAGAACGAAATTATAAAGATGATAAGTATGATGGCTACATAAAATCTTATTATGAAGACGGAACACTTGCATCAAAAGGAAAATACAAAGACGGTATAATGATTGGGGTTCATAAAACCTTTCATAGAAATGGGAATTTATGGAAATACACAAAATATGATAAATGGGGAAAAGCTATAGAATACTATGCCCTACACTCAGATGGAAGCATATTGGAAGATTTCGAAATTGATAAAAAGACTGGTGATGGATACAGAAAAAAGTACAATGAGAATCAGGATTTAGTAGAAGATGTAAAATTTGAAAACAAAAAATTTGACACCCAAAAGAAATATTATGATTCTGGAGTTCTGAAAGAAGAAACGACCCATTTTTACGAGGGAAGTATACCGACCGGATATTTAACCAAACGTTATTTTGAAAACGGAAAACCAAGAGATGAATTCATGATTGAGAAAAGTAAACGGGTTTACGAAATAAACTATACGGATTCAACTCGAGTAAAAATATCCTATATAAATGGAAAGAAAAACGGTGAAGTCGAATCATTTTATCTGACCGGAGAACTGCTGGAACAAGGGACATATAAAAACGGGTTTCAGGATGGATTATGGAAAACCTTTTATAGAAATGGACAATTGAAATTTATGGGTAAGTTCATAAGTGCCAATCCCGTTTTGAAAGATAGTACGCATGTTTATTTTTATCCTAATGGAAATCTCGAGCGCAAAGAGTTTTATAAAGTTCAAAAAAGTAAATATTCAAATGCCATAATTTCAAGAAAAACCGGAATCTGGGAAATTTATTATTTAAGCGGAAGTCCAAAAGAAACATTTGAGTACAATGGGGATAGAAGTGTAAAGGTTGGTTTAAATATAAAGTATTTCGAAAATGGACAGATAGAATCAAAAGGGCAATTGAATGATGATTTCAAAGTCGGTGAATGGAAGTTTTACTATCCTAACGGCACATTAAAACAAACTGTTTCTGACTATATTTTTGATTCGTTGAACGGTTCTGTAAAATCATACGATTCTAATGGTGATTTAATTTCCGAAGAATTTTATGATTATGGAAAAAAAGTTGAAAATTAAATTGATATAATTATATGTACTTTTCCATTTCATAGAAAACAATAACAAATTACTTGATTATGAAACGGTTATGTGATGGATGAATTTATTTTGGAGTTAAAACTGCATTAATCATTCTAAAAATTGAACAAAAAAATCCAATCCCTTTTCAGAGATTGGATTTTCAGTTATTGTTAATCCATACGTCTTGGTTCTCGATACATTCTCCCTACGGTCGAACACTCGAACTGACGCAATGAAAAACTATCTTACCAGGATGCTTTTTTCACGCCCGGGATCAAACCTTGGTTAGCCATTTCACGGAATGTAACACGTGAAATACCAAAAGTTCTCATATATCCTCTTGGACGACCTGTCAATTTGCAACGGTTATGCAAACGTACCGGAGAAGCGTTTTTTGGTAATTTTTGAAGTGCTTCAAAGTCACCTGCTTCTTTTAACGCTTTGCGTTTCTCTGCAAATTTAGCAACCAGTGCTTCTCTTTTGCGCTCACGCGCTTTCATTGATTCTTTAGCCATCTTATTTTGTATCTTTTTTGAATGGTAAACCGAATTTTTCTAATAAAGCTTTCGCCTCTTTATCTGTGTTGGCAGACGTTACAAATGTAATATCCATCCCTTGGATTTTCTTCACTTTATCAATGTTGATTTCAGGGAAGATGATCTGTTCTGTGATACCTAAATTGTAATTTCCTCTACCGTCAAATCCTTTTGCACTGATTCCGTTGAAATCACGTACACGTGGCAAAGCAGAAGATACTAAACGGTCTAAAAACTCAAACATCTGAGTACCTCGTAAGGTAACTTTTGCACCGATTGGCATTCCTTTACGAAGTTTAAATGCGGCTTCGTCTTTTTTGGAAACGGTTCCAACTGCTTTCTGACCGGAAATAAGTGTCATTTCTTCCACTGCATAATCGACGATTTTTTTGTCAGCTGTAGCTGCACCTAAACCTTGGGATAAAACGATTTTTTGCAATTTCGGAACCTGCATCACAGAAGTATATGAAAATTCTTCTTTTAATGCGGGAACGATTTCCTCTTTGTATTTAACTTGCGGACGCGGTTTGTATGTACTTGTACTCATAATTAAATTTCTTTACCGGTTTTCTTAGCAATTCTTACTTTTTTACCATCTTTCACTTCGTAACCTACTCTTGTCGGTTTTCCGTTTGAATCTACTAAAGCTAATTTGCTTACATAAATAGGCGCTTCTGTTTCAACGATTCCTCCCTGAGGGTTTTCTGCGTTAGGTTTGGTGTGTTTTTTAATTTTGTTCACACCTTCCACGATAGCTTTTCCTTTTTCAGGATATACTTTCAAAACAGAACCTTTTGTTCCTTTTGAAGAACCTGAAAGAACTACTACCTTGTCCCCTTTTTTAATTTTCAACTTTGTCATTGTCAATAAATTTTAAAGCACCTCAGGAGCCAATGATACAATTTTCATATATTCCTTGTCACGCAATTCTCTTGCTACAGGTCCAAAAACACGGGTACCTCTCATCTCACCTTGAGCGTTAAGCAATACACATGCATTATCATCAAAACGGATATAAGATCCGTCTTTACGTCTTACTTCTTTTTTGGTACGAACGACTACTGCTTTTGAAACGGTTCCTTTTTTCGCGTTTCCTGCCGGCGTAGCTTCCTTGATCGCTACTACGATTTTGTCTCCGACAGAAGCATAACGTCTTTTGGTACCACCCAAAACACGGATAACCAAGGCTTCACGAGCCCCTGTGTTATCTGCTACTTTTAATCTTGATTCTTGTTGTAACATATTACTTCGCTCTTTCTATGATTTCTACTAATCTCCAACGTTTGTTTTTACTCAACGGACGTGTCTCCATGATGCGAACTGTATCGCCCTCGTTGCACTCGTTTTGTTCGTCGTGTGCTGTATATTTCTTCGTTTTCTTCACGAACTTACCATAAAACGGGTGTTTTTGTTTGTACGTTTCAGAAACTACGATGGTTTTTTCCATTTTATTACTGGAAACTATACCGATTCTTTCTTTTCTTAAATTTCTTTCCATCTTGTGACCGTTTTTACTGTTGAGCTAATTTTTGGTTCAACACTGTTGACAATCTCGCAATCGTTTTACGAGATGCACGTATAGACAAAGGACTTTCTAACTGAGATACTTTGTGGCTTACTTTCAATTTGGCATAGTTTGCTTTTTCATCTGCAATTTGTGCTTTGATGTCTTCTATGCTCATATCTTTGATATCTGATACTTTCATAATAACAAATTTTTAAATTAAGCCGAGTAATCTCTGGCGATGATGAACTTTGTTTTTACCGGAAGTTTCTGAGCTGCTAAACGCAATGCTTCAGTTGCAACTTCTTGAGGTACCCCTCCTACTTCGAAAATGATTCTTCCTGGTTGTACAGGAGCTACCCAATATTCTGGTGCACCTTTACCTTTACCCATACGAACCTCTGCAGGTTTTTTGGTAATTGGTTTATCCGGGAAGATTTTGATCCATAATTGTCCTTCACGTTTCATGAAACGTGTCGCAGCGATACGGGCTGCTTCTATCTGTCTTGCGGTAACGAATGCTTCGTCTAACGATTTGATACCGAATGTCCCATAGGCAAGTTCTGCACCACGTTTGGTGTTTCCTTTCATTTTGCCCTTCTGGGTTTTTCTAAATTTCGTTCTTTTCGGTGATAACATTTTTTCTAGTCTTTAATCTGTTAAACTAAATTAACGCGGTTGTCTTTTACGATCTCTGTCACCTCCTCTGCCTTCCGGCTTCTTTTTGCCTTGCTTTTTTTGCAAACCAACTAGTGGAGACAATTCGCGTTTACCATAAACTTCTCCTTTCATGATCCAAACTTTGATCCCCATACGACCATAAGTTGTATGTGCTTCACCTATGTGATAATCAATGTCTGCTCTGAAAGTTGACAAAGGAATTCTTCCTTCTTTGTAAGACTCCGAACGTGCCATCTCAGCTCCGTTCAAACGTCCTGAAATCTGAACTTTGATTCCTTCTGCATTCATTCTCATAGCTGCTGCCATCGCCATCTTGATCGCTCTTCTGTAAGAAATACGATTTTCGATTTGACGTGCTATGCTATCTGCCACCAAAACAGCGTCTAACTCAGGTCGTTTGATTTCGAAGATGTTGATTTGTACCTCCTTTCCGGTGATTTTTTTCAACTCTTCTTTTAATTTATCAACTTCCTGTCCGCCTTTTCCGATAATAATTCCGGGACGAGCTGTCGTAACGGTCACGGTAATCAGTTTCAATGTACGTTCGATGTAAATTCTGGAAACGCCCGCTTTTGAAAGACGTGCTTTCAAATATTCACGGATTTTTGCATCTTCAGCGATTTTATCACCGTAGTCATTTCCACCGTACCAGTTTGAGTCCCATCCTCTGATGATCCCTAAACGATTTCCGATTGGATTAGTCTTCTGTCCCATATTATTTCTTGTCTGCTTTAACTTTATCTTCTTTTGTTCCCAAAACGATGGTTACGTGATTGGAACGTTTTCTGATTCTGTGCGCTCTACCTTGAGGAGCTGTACGGATTCTTTTTAATTGACGTGCGCTGTCAACCGTGATGGTTTTAACAAAAAGCCCTGCTTCTTCCACATCGGCATCTTCATTTTTAGTCTGCCAGTTGGCAATTGCACTCAATACTAATTTCTCCAAACGATCAGAAGCGTGTTGTTTTGAATATTTCAAAATTGCCAATGCTTTCTGAACTTCTACTCCACGGATGATGTCTGCTACCAATCTCATTTTACGAGGTGAAGTAGGGACATTGTTCAATTTCGCGAAAGCAATGCTTTTGTTTGCTTCCTGAATTTTTTCGTTGCTGATTCTTTTTCTAGATCCCATCGCCTACTTATTTTTTACCTTTGTTTTTTGCACCTGCGTGCCCTCTGAATGTACGAGTTGGAGCAAATTCGCCCAATTTATGTCCTACCATGTTTTCAGTTACATAAACCGGGATAAATTGTTTCCCGTTATGAACCGCAATTGTCTGTCCTACGAAGTCCGGCGAAATCATGGAAGCTCTTGACCAAGTTTTGATCACGTTTTTCTTTCCTGATTCTACGTTTGCCTGAACTTTTTTGTCTAATTTATAATGGATAAAAGGTCCTTTCTTTAATGAACGTGCCATAGATTATTTCTTTCTTCTTTCAACAATATATTTGTTAGATGCCTTTTTCTTAGAACGGGTTTTGTAACCTTTTGAAGGCATACCGTTTCTAGAACGAGGAATTCCTCCGGTCGCACGGCCTTCACCACCACCCATCGGGTGATCAACCGGGTTCATCACCATCGGTCTTGTACGAGGACGACGTCCTTTCCATCTGCTTCTACCAGCTTTACCGGATACTTCCAACTGATGATCTGAGTTGGAAACTACACCGATTGTTGCTTTACATTCCGTCAAAATCATACGGCTTTCTCCACTTGGAAGTTTAATGGTTGCGTATTTTCCGTCTCTCGCTACTAACTGTGCATAAGATCCGGCACTTCTCGCCATCAATGCTCCCTGACCCGGTCTTAACTCGATACATGAAATCACAGTACCCAACGGGACGTTTTTCAATTTCATCGTGTTTCCTACCTCCGGAGCAACATTGTCACCCGATTCGATAGTCTGACCTTTTTTCAATCCATTTTGAGCAATCACATATCGCTTTTCACCATCTGCATAAGAAATCAAGGCGATGAATGCAGTCCGGTTTGGGTCATACTGAATTGACTCAACCGTTGCAGCACCTTCCATCTCTCTTTTGAAGTCGATGATACGATAGCTTTGCTTGTGTCCACCCCCTATGTAGCGCATGGTCATCTTACCAGAATGGTTACGACCACCGCTTTTCTTTTTACCAACCGTAAGAGATTTCTCCGGTTTCACAGACTCAACCTGATCAAAATTGTTTACAATTCTGAACCGTTGGCCGGGAGTGATAGGTTTTAATTTTCTAACTGACATTTAAATTAAGTAATTAGTAATTAGTAATTGGTAATTAGTAATTGGTAATCAGTAGTAAGCAATTAGTAATTGGGCAAATTCCCTTTTACTTTTTACTTTTTACTTTTTACTTTTTACTTTTCACTTTCTACTTCTTACGATTATACATTTTTATTAACTAAACAAATCTATTTCTTGTCCTTCTGCTACGTGAATGATTGCTTTCTTCAGCTTATTGGTTTTCCCAACTTGAAGTCCGGTTTTGGTATAACGGGACTTAATTTGAGGAGCTGAAATCATCGTACTCACTTTTGTAACATTTACGCCATAAGCTTTTTCAACTGCTTCTTTAATCTGCAATTTGTTTGCTTTTGGGTTGACATAAAACGAATACTGGCTCAATACCTCGCTTGTGTTTGTCGCCTTTTCTGAGATTACGGGTCTGATTAAAACTGACATATCTTTCGTTTTATTTACTTAAATTTTCTTGAACTTCTGCCAAAGAACCTTCTAAGAAAACAACTTCAGATGCATTGATCAAATCATATACATTTAATTCTGAATTGTTTACTACTTTGGTTTTTTGCAAATTACGGGAAGACAAATAAACGTTTTCATTTGCTCCGCCTAACACAAAAAGCGATTTTTTGGTATCCAAACCTAATGCTTTCAACACTTCGATAAAATCTTTGGTTTTTGGAGCTTCAAAATTGAAGTCTTCCAAAACTTTGATTTCATTGTCTTTCAATTTTTGGCTTAGAACTGATCTTTTAGCCAATCTTTTCTGCGCTTTGTTCAATTTGAAATCGTAATTTCTCGGTCTTGGACCAAAAACTCTACCTCCTCCTCTGAAAACAGGTGATTTTGCAGAACCTGCACGAGCTGTACCAGTTCCTTTCTGTTTCTTGATTTTACGGGTAGATTTTGCGATTTCAGCGCGCTCTTTTGCTTTATGTGTACCTTGACGTTGTGCGGCCAAGTATTGTTTCACTTCCAAATAAACAGTATGCTCACTTGGTTCAATCCCAAAGATCGAATCGTCCAAAGAAACTTTCTTTCCGGTTTCTTTTCCTTTGATGTTTAATACTGCTACTTCCATCTTCTGATAATTACGTATGAATTTTTAGGACCCGGAATCGCACCTTTTACAATCAAAAGATTTTGTTCGTTATCCACTTTTACTACATTCAAATTTTGAACGGTAACATTTTTACCTCCCATTCTTCCAGCCATACGCATACCTTTGAATACACGTGATGGGTCAGATCCCGCTCCGATGGACCCCGGTGCTCTTAAACGGTTGTGCTGACCATGTGTAGCCTGACCAACTCCGCCAAATCCGTGGCGTTTCACAACCCCTTGGAATCCTTTACCTTTGGAAACTCCGGTAATGTCAACATATTCGCCTTCGGCAAATAACTCAACCGTTACTTCTTTTCCTAATTCCAATTCATCTACGAAATCTCCGTAGAATTCCACCAATTTACGTTTTGGCGTAGTTCCCGCTTTTTTGAAATGTCCTTTCAAAGCCGCAGAAGTGTTCTTCTCTTTTGCGTCATCGAAACCAAGCTGAACGGATTTGTATCCGTCTTTCTCCTCGGTTCTGACCTGTGTTACGACGCAGGGACCGGCTTGGATGATGGTACACGGGATGTTTTTCCCGTTCTCATCGAACAAGCTCGTCATGGCAATTTTCTTTCCAATGATTCCTGACATTTTTTACTAATTTAATTTTTTAATTTCCTTGTCTTTATAAGGGTTTCAGGTTAACTATCTGTGAAATAGGCACAATTCACCCCTAAAAAAGAGTGTGCAAATGTAGGAATTTATTTATACAACACAAATTTTATGTAAGTATTTTTCAGAGAAGTTTTTAAGGAATTTTGAATTGGATCTGAATGAAATTACAAAGGATTGATTTTCAGGTGGTTTTTAGTTGTTTTTTAGGCACGGATTGCAAATCCGCGCTATCGGGTTGCAGATTCGCGCAATCGGGTATCGGGTAATTTGATTTTCAATGTTTTTTAACTTTTAAATTAGTTAAGGTGGAAATTAATTTTTCATTTTAGTAGTTTATTATGAAATTTGGAATACAAATAACTAATTATGAATAAAATTAGTGTCTTAATCCTAACTATAATTTTCTTTTCCTGCAAACCCAAATTTGAGGAGAAAAGATTTAGTGAAAACTTCAAAAATTCAGGTTTTAAATTTGTTTCTACTCTTAATTTATCTGACAGTAGCTTTTGCGAGAACTTCTATATAAATGACGATTATACATATTCCAAACAAGTTGATTATTGTAAAAAACCCTACAAATTTCAAATCGGAAGATGGGTTGATATAAATGATTCTACTACCCTTACTCCTATAAATATTAATCAATTCAATTTCTTTCTCGATTACAACCTTGCAACTGTCAGTTATGATACTAAATATCAAACAATCGAAATATTGGATAAAGCCGGAAAAAACTGCAAGAACATTTCATTAAAACTGATAGGAAAGAACACAATTTCTGAGAAAAAGATAATCAATGGCAAAATTCAGATTCCGAAAAAAGAGTATGACTCTATTTCATTCCCTATTTTGGAAGAGTTAAGTAATAAGAAGCATACATTACGAATCCCTGAAAAATTTAATTCATTAAAAATCATTTTGGATATTAATTCTGAAATATTCGAACAAGATGAATTTGAATTTGATTTAACCAATGATCAATTTGTTTTATTCTCATCCTCGGAAAACTTTTTCCAAAAGAAATGACCAACAAAAAACCATGTCACCCGATATCGGATTTGCTCCCGAAGCATCGGGACGTGACCATGTCATTGCAAATGCAGCACAGCGGAATGAAGCAATCTCAAAATATTCGTAAGATTGCTCGTGCCTCGCAATGACGATTCGATTACAAAAAGACCCACCCTTTTGAGGCGGATTTACATTAATACTCCTGAATCAAAACCTCCGCAGGAATATTCAACTTATCATTCAATTTACGAATCATCGCCAAGCTTAGTTTCCTTTTTCCGGAAAGAATTTCAGATTTACGAGAACGCGCACCCAAGATTTTAGTCAATTCACTTTCCGATAAATTCATTTGGTCTAAACGAAATTTAATTGCTTCCAAAGGATTGGGTTTGGAAATAGGATGAATTTCGTTTTCATATTCTTTTACCAAAATCGATAAAATTTCCAATTCGTCAGAATCTTTGGAATCTGGCTGAATATCTTTCTGCATCAATTCGTAAACTCTTTTAAGCATTTCCTCGTATTGCTGCTCATTTTTTATGGGTCTTAACATAACTTATTTCTTTAGCATCAATTTTGTCATATTCTTTATGCGTTCCAAACCAAACTACAAAAACGATTTTGAGTCGGTATTCTATATCAACAATCAATCGATACGTATTTCCATGAATGTTGAAAACAACTCTTTTATCGCTCAAAATCGAAGCATTTCCATAATGTGCTTTCAATTCATTTGGATTGTTCCATTCTGCAGATTCAACTTCTTCGTACCAGGAAAGCAATGTCTGCTCTGCTTGCGGAAATTCCTTCCAATAATCCTTCAAAGTTTTAACTGCAATTATCCGCATGTACAAATGTAAGGAATGTTACCGAATTGGTTACAATAATTTAAATTCTTTTGTGGGGTTATTCGATGAAGACAAATTCCTTAACAATCCCTTTTTTTATTATTTTGTAGTTTTGGATAGAAATTTGTGTAAAAATTTCTGACCACCAATCAAAACCTATAATCAAATCTTAAACTAAAAGTTCGCGTTTTAAATTGATTAATGATTATTAAAACAAAATACAGACAGCCCATTCATTATTTATTGATCTCGTCGATCATTTTGATTCAGGTTATTATTTTGGTGTTTTTCTACAACGAATATTTCAATGAGAAAAAGCTGACTTCCATCGAAAATCAAATCAAAGAAACGCGTGTACTGAAAACTTTGACCGATGATTCCCGAAAAGAACTTTTAAGTGCGCAAAACAATCTTCAGAAATTTGTGACCGACCAAGACAAAAAGTTTTTGGAAGCCTATTTTCAATCCTTGCGAAAATTATCGGAAAACATTGACAGCATCAATATTTATGGAAATACAGATTCTGTCTTTAAAAATCCAATCAATACAAAAGATGAAATTTCCAAGTTGAAAGATTTTGATAATTTAATTGAATCAACTTATGAAGCTTCTCAAAAACCCGTCAATAAAAAAGAAGCGCCGAAAATCGAAAGAATCGAATTAAAAGACCGGCCGGCCGAATTGGTGGATGTGGAAGTTTACTATGTGACGGACAGTACGACCAAAAAGAAGAGGTTCTTCCCAAGAATAGCAGATGCCATTCAGGGAAATGTAGATGTAAAGCGAGATACAGCGATTATCATCACGAAATATAATAATTCGATTGATACGGCAAAAGTGAAATCGGATTTTGATAGTACCGTAAATGTGATCAACGATCATTATCAAAAAGAAATAAAAAAGTTTGAGACGCATATTTCTACGGTTGATTCCAAAAACCGGAATCTCTACCAGAATTATGACAATTTGATTGTTCTAAGTAATGATTTGATGGGTGTTTACGACAATAAAGTTCAGGACTTCAGTTCAGGTTTGGAAAAGGAATATGACGAACAAAATTCACTCAATAATAAAATTCGACGATATGCCGTGATGGGTTTGATGGTTTTAATGTTTTTCGTTTTGGCATTGCTGGTTTATACGACAAAACTGACTTTCCTTTACGAGAAAGAACTCAAAACAGCGAACCGAAAAATCAATGAAAACCTAAATTTCAAAAACCGAATCATAGGGATGCTCAGTCACGAAGTGCGTGCGCCGCTGAAAATCATCAATATTTTTACAAAAAGAATTCGGAAGAAAACCGATGATGAAAATATAATTGAATATTTAAAATCAATAGAATTTACAAATAATTCACTTTTGATTCAAGCCAATCAGGTTTTGGAATATGCCAAAAATCAAGAAAAAAAAGTTGAACTTCATCAAACAAAATTTAATTTAAAAGAAGAAGTTGGTTCCATTTTGAAAATGTTTGAACCCTATATAGAATCCAGGAATAATGAACTTTTTATTCAAAATGATATTCCTTCAGAAACTATGGTTTGCGCCGACCGGATTAAAATTCATCAATTGTTCATCAATCTTTTGGGCAATGCCAATAAATTTACCGAAAACGGAAAAATAGAAGTGCTCACGCATACCACAATTGAAAATGAAAAGACCATAAAACTTCATGTAACGATAGCCGATTCCGGAATCGGCATTTCGAAATCGGATCTTGACAAAATATTTGAACCTTATTTCCAAGGAATTGTTTCAACTGAAATTAATAATTTGGGAGCCGGTTTGGGACTGAGTTTGTGTAAAGAAATCGTACAAATCTTTAGCGGAAAAATTTCCGCCTTTAGCACGCCCGGAAAAGGAACAAATCTTATTTTTGAAATCAAATTGAATCTAACAGAATGAATCCATCCGAGAAGTCTTTAACATTTTTATTGGCAGACGACCATTCTATTGTACGCCAAGGCATGCAGTTGATGATTGAAGATTTGGTGGAAGATTTTGAAATTTATACTGCTTCGAGTTTACTTCAAGTCCGCAAACAAATTAAACTTCATCAATTTGACATTGCCATTTTAGATGCCGAACTTCAGGACGGAAATTGCATTTCGGTCATTCCTGAATTTAAATTGCTTCAGCCAGAAGTGAAAATCATGGTTTTTACGAGTTTCGAAGAAGAAAATTATTCGTTGAAATTTATCAACGCCGGCGCAGACGGTTTTTTGAGCAAATTAAGTGAAGAATCCGAAATCCAAAATGCGGTTTCAGAAATGATTGAAAATGGAAAATATTTCCCTCCTTTTACCAAAAAATTGATGGAAGTTTCGGATCAGGAAAGAAATCTATTCAATCCTTTAAATCGTTTATCAGAGAGGGAATTGCAAATTGCCGAATTATACGCCAAGGGCTGTGGAAATCTGGAAATTGCAAACATCCTGGATTTAAAACAAAATACCGTCAGCACTTTCAAAAAGCGGATTTTTGAAAAATTGAAAATCGAAACTTTGGTTGAACTCATTGAGCTGATACGAACACATCACTCTCTCTAAATCTCTCTTTGTCGATAAATATCGACAAGTTCTTCGATAAACATCGAGCCCAAATCGAAGAAATTGGCTCTATTTTCCCATTACTTTGCGATATAAGAATTAAACGAAGAAAGCAATGGAAAAAAGCCTTTTACAAAAAACAGACTATACATCGACCTACAATAATGGGTTCGCTTTTTCAAAATTGAAAGATTTAAACAGACGGGATTTGGTAATATTGGCGGGTGTACTACTATTAATGATGAGTGCAATATTCGTTTTCACAAATTTCCGTACTTATTTTGAAGAAATTCATTTTCAAAGAATGGAAACAGTTCCCGGACAGATTTTGGTTTATTCCTTATTGGGGCTTTTGGTTTTTCAGGTCTTGTTCCTGTTATACATTGGTTATTTATACATCAGATACAAACCCGTCGAATCGGTAAGCGATGATGCGCTTCCCACGTGTACGATCATCGTTCCGGCTTATAACGAAGGTCGGTTGGTTTATGATACTTTAATGAGCATTTGGGCGAGTAATTATCCAAAAGAAAAAATGGAAATTATCACGATTGATGACGGAAGTAAAGATGATACCTGGTACTGGATTAACAAAGCAAACAGAGATTTAAATTTTGCATTGACCGTTTATCAGCAACCAAAAAACAGAGGAAAGCGTCATGCTTTGCACAGAGGGTTCACAACCGGAACGGGAGATATTTTTATCACGATTGACAGTGATTCGGTTGTTGAAAAAAACACCGTAAGGAATCTGGTAAGCCCGTTTGTGGTAAACAAAAATTGTGGTGGTGTTGCCGGAAACGTAAAAGTCTTGAACAAAAAACAAGGAATTATTCCCAAAATGTTAAATGTAAGTTTCGTGTTCAGTTTTGAATTTGTGCGCGCCGCACAAAGCTCATTGGGATTTGTACTTTGTACACCGGGTGCTTTATCTGCTTACAAAAGAGAAGCCGTCATGCATTCATTAGATGCTTGGATTGAACAAAAATTCATGGGGAACTATGCTACAATTGGTGAAGACCGTGCGATGACAAACTTGATTTTGAAACAAGGTTATGATGTTCAATTCCAGAAAAATGCAAATGTTTTGACCAATACGCCAACCGGGTTTAAAACGCTTCACAAAATGTTTACCCGTTGGGGACGTAGTAATGTTAGAGAAACTCTGGCCATGAATAGTTTTGTATTTAAAAACTTCAGAGAAAAGAATAAAGCCGGTGCACGTATCGTTTTCATCAACCAATGGTTGACCTTGCTTTTGGCTTTACCGATGGTCGCTTTGATGTTGTATTTCTTTTTTACACATCCTTTTATTTATCTGACTTCAGCTTTAGTAGGAACTTTTATCTTCTCCAGTATTCAAATGTTGTTTTTCACCAAAAAATATAACTTCATAGAAGCGCTCTGGGCTTATCCGTACAGTGTTTTCTATATGTTTGCGCTATTTTGGATTTATCCATTTTCTATATTGACTGTAAAAAATGGAGGCTGGCTAACCCGCTGATGATAACGATAATTTCCCAATTATATATGTTGATTAATGAAGCAGCACCAATTCTTAGAATTAGGTGCTGTTTTTTTATTCAGTAAGAATGTTGAAGATATCATGAATGATTTAAGGAGATCACATCTACTTTATCACTTCTCAAAAAAATTTAATGTATTTATTTACAACCAATTAACATCAATAATGTTTAATTGATGATCAGTTGTAAAAAAAATAAATACTTAGTGTGCTTTTGTGTTTTCTTTGTGCACCTTGTGGTTATTTTTTACCTACAAAGTTCTCAAAGTAGGCAAAAAGCTCAGAATTATTATCAAATGAAATATAATATACTCAATATGAATTTATTACATTTATCGTCATCCGTTATTCACGTTAATCACTAAATTGCCTAAAGCAAAATCAAATAATTCTTAATTATTTTTAAATCGAACTGCCATTAAGTTTTAATTCTTTATTTCGAACTCAATTAAACAAAAAAATCCCGTCAAATGACGGGATTTAGTATGTAAACTATAAGTATACTACACTTTAATTTCTACTTCTACTCCACTTGGAAGTTCCAATTTCATCAAGGCATCAACTGTTTTGGATGATGAACTATAGATGTCCAACAATCTTTTGTGAGCACTCAATTGAAACTGTTCGCGCGCTTTTTTGTTTACGTGCGGTGATCTCAATACTGTAAAGATTCTTTTATTGGTTGGTAACGGAATGGGACCGTTTACAACAGCACCTGTAGATTTTACAGTTTTTACGATTTTCTCGGCAGATTTATCCACCAAATTATGATCGTATGATTTTAGTTTTATTCTGATTTTCTGACTCATTTTTCTAAAGATTAAACAGTTGCACCTTTTGCTTTTGAAATAACTTCCTCCGCGATATTGTTCGGAGCTGGTTCATAGTGATCAAATTCCATTGTGGAAGTTGCTCTACCAGAAGTCAGCGTACGCAATGAAGTTACATATCCGAACATTTCGGAAAGTGGAACAAATGCTTTCACTACTTTAGATCCTGCTCGGTCATCCATACCGTTTACAGTACCTCTTCTTCTGTTCAAGTCACCTACCACATCACCCATGTTTTCTTCCGGAGTCAATACTTCCAATTTCATAATTGGTTCCAGGATTACAGCTTTTGCAGCACGCGCAGCTTCTTTGTAACCCAATTTTGCAGCCAATTCAAACGATAACTGGTCAGAGTCAACAGGGTGGAAAGATCCGTCTGTCAGCGTAACTTTCATTGAATCCATTTCGTATCCGGCCAAAGGTCCGTTTTTCATAGCGGCTTTGAAACCTTTTTCGATAGACGGAACGTATTCTTTTGGTACGTTACCTCCTTTGATTTCTGAAATGAATTCCAATCCGACTTTTCCTTCATCAGCCGGTCCGATTGTAAAGACAATGTCCGCAAATTTACCACGTCCACCCGTTTGTTTCTTATAAACTTCACGGTGATTCGCTGTCAATGTAAAGGCTTCTTTGTATTCTACCTGCGGCTGACCTTGGTTTACTTCTACTTTAAACTCACGACGCATACGGTCTACGATGATGTCCAAGTGAAGCTCACCCATACCTGAGATAATTGTTTGTCCTGAAGCCTCGTCTGTTCTAACCTGAAAGGTTGGATCTTCTTCAGCCAATTTAGCCAAAGCCATACCCATTTTATCCATATCAGCTTTCGTTTTTGGCTCAACTGCGATACCGATTACCGGATCAGGGAATTTCATGGACTCCAACACAATCGGATGTTTCTCATCACAAAGTGTATCTCCTGTTTTGATATCTTTAAATCCAACTGCTGCTCCGATGTCTCCTGCTTCAATTCTCTCTACAGGCTCTTGCTTATTGGCATGCATCTGGAAGATACGGGAAATACGCTCTTTGTTTCCTGAACGGGTGTTCAAAACATAAGAACCTGCATCCAATCCTCCTGAATAAGCACGGAAAAATGCCAAACGTCCTACGAATGGGTCAGTTGCAATTTTAAATGCCAAAGCTGAGAATGGTTCCGATACAGACGGCTTTCTTATAACCGGTTCCTCTGTATCAGGATCTGTACCTTCTATCGCTTCTTTGTCAGTCGGAGCCGGTAAATAACGACAAACTCCATCCAACATAAACTGAACTCCTTTGTTTTTAAAAGAAGAACCACAAGTCATCGGGATGATAGACATATCCAATGTAGCGGCACGCAACGCAGCGTTGATTTCTTCTTCGGTAATGGAATTTTCGTCTTCCATATATTTTTCCAACAAGTTTTCGTCATAAGCAGCTACTTCCTCGATCAATTGACCACGGTATTGTCTTACTTCGTCCACCATATCAGCAGGAATATCCACTACTTCAAACGTAGCTCCTTGTCCTGCGTCGTCCCAAACGATTGCTCTGTTTTTAATCAGATCCACCACTCCTTTGAAGTCAGCTTCTGCACCGATTGGTAATACAATTGGAACTGCATTGGATTTCAACATATCTTTTACCTGCTGGCAAACTTTCAAGAAGTCTGCACCCTGACGGTCCATTTTGTTTACAAATCCCATACGCGGAACTTTGTAGTTATCAGCCAAACGCCAGTTGGTTTCTGACTGAGGCTCTACTCCGTCCACCGCTGAAAACAAAAACACCAATCCGTCCAATACACGCAACGAACGGTTTACCTCAACGGTAAAGTCCACGTGGCCGGGAGTGTCGATGATGTTAAAGTGGTATTCATTTGCACCCGGAAGCGCCTTTCCCTGTTCAGTCGGGAAAGTCCATTTACAAGTTGTAGCTGCAGAAGTAATCGTGATACCACGCTCTGCTTCTTGTTCCATCCAGTCCATAGTCGCAGCACCATCGTGTACTTCCCCGATTTTGTGCGAACGTCCTGTATAGAATAAAATACGCTCGGTTGTTGTCGTTTTCCCTGCATCAATGTGTGCAGCGATACCGATATTTCTTGTATATTTTAAATCTCTTGCCATCTTACTTATACTCTAAAGTGTGAGAATGCTTTGTTGGCTTCTGCCATTTTATGTGTATCCTGACGTTTTTTCACGGCAGCTCCTTCTTCTTTTGCGGCAGCGATGATTTCTCCGGCCAATTTCTGAGCCATTGATTTTTCATTACGTCTACGTGCATACAAAATCAGCCATTTCATTGCGGTAGAAATTTTTCTGTCCGGACGGATTTCCATCGGAATCTGGAAAGTAGCTCCACCTACACGACGGGAACGAACCTCTACGTGCGGCATCACATTTGTCAATGCATCTTTCCATACATCCAACGCTGACTTTTCAGCATCTTCTTTTCTTTTGTCAACGATTTCCAATGCATCATAAAAAATATTGAAAGCAATACTTTTTTTACCATCGTACATCATATTGTTTACAAATCTTGTTACCAATTGATCATTAAACTTTGGATCTGGAAGTAACGGTCTTTTTTTAGCTTTTGTCTTTCTCATTTCTCAAAGTTATTTTTTTGCCTCTTTTGGACGTTTTGCACCATACTTACTTCTACGCTGAGTTCTTTTGTTAACTCCCGCTGTATCCAACGCACCACGTACTATGTGGTAACGTACACCGGGTAAATCTTTTACCCGTCCTCCTCTAACCAATACTATCGAGTGCTCTTGCAAATTGTGCCCTTCTCCACCGATGTAAGCGTTGACTTCTTTACCGTTTGAAAGTCTAACACGCGCTACTTTACGCATCGCTGAGTTAGGTTTCTTAGGCGTAGTCGTGTACACACGTGTACATACTCCACGACGTTGAGGACAAGATTCCAAAGCAGCCGATTTACTCTTCTTGGCTAGTTTTGTTCTTCCTTTTCTTACTAATTGTTGTATTGTTGGCATACTATAAAAATATGTTTAACCCCATTTTTTGGGATTGCAAAAGTACAATTAATTTATTTACAAACAAATGTATGCGGATTATTTTTTCTCAAGCCGGTGAGAAAGGATTTATTTCAACTTATTTGAAATGAGTTTTTAATCAAATTATGCTCATTTTTAAAAGATAATATTGAAATCAATTCCCTGCATATTCCACAAAATTCCTTGGCGTTTCAAAAAGGGTGATTTTTAATTCTAATTTGGAATCCAATTTCATACGGATCCGATTCCAAATCACCACCGAAATATTTTCCACCGTCGGATTCAGGGTTTTGAATTCTTCAATTTCCAAATTCAAATTTTTATGATCTAAATATTCTTCAACTTCTGACGAAATGATATCTTTCAATTCGTCCAGATTCATCACAAAACCAGTTTCCGGATTGATTTCTCCCGTGATGCTGACGATCATTTCGTAATTGTGTCCATGAAAATTTGGATTGGAACATTTGCCAAAAACCTGAAAATTTTTTTCATCGTTCCAATTCGGATTAAACAACCGATGCGCAGCGTTAAAATGCGCTTTTCTGCTAATCGTTACCTGCATACTGAAGTTTTGCTAAATATTCGTCAAATATAATCCGAAACCAAATCGTATAATTTTCCGGATTTTCATTCATATCCGATACCAATTCGTCCATGGAAATCCAATTAAAATCCTCCACTTCCTCTTTGTTAATTTCAATTTTCCCTTCATAAAAACCAACAAAAACATGGTCGAGTTCATGTTCAAATAACTGCTCTCCCAATTGCGCTTTATAAATGAAATGAAATTTTTCTTCCAATTCGCAGTCAAATCCCATTTCTTCTTTCAAACGCCTATGAGCCGCTTCCAGATAAGTTTCATTCTCCCGAGGATGGCTGCAACAAGTATTGGTCCACAAAAGCGGCGAATGGTATTTTTCTTTCGCTCTTTGTTGTAGCAATAATTCGCCTTTGGAATTAAAAACAAAAACCGAAAACGCCCGGTGTAAAAGTCCGGCGACATGCGCCTGCTGCTTTTCCATCAATCCCAATTCCCTGTCATTTTCATCTACCAGAACTACAAATTCCTCCATGCCCCAAAGGTATAAGAAACTGTTTAAATTTTTAATACGATTCTTATCGATAATTGATTTGGCAGAATTTTGATTCGGCATATCATTTGACTCTATACTTCTGAAAATTTTAATTCGATAAATTATATCTAATTGGATTATAAGTGGTTACATATAAATTTGGTTGATAATTAAATTTATTTTGAAAAGCCGGAACTCCAAATCGCATTGAAATTTATGACAGATTAACAGAAAAATAAAACATGAACATAGACAACTTGTCATTTGACCAAATAATGGGCGAAGAAATCGAATTGATTCCGTTGATGAATGAAGAAGATGAAAAACGCAATAAAAAACAACCGATTCCTGAAATTCTCCCCATCCTTTCGCTAAAAAATACGGTTCTTTTTCCGGGTGTAGTCATTCCCATTACGGCCGGAAGAAACCAATCCATAAAATTACTAGAAGATGCCTATAAAGAAAACCGAATCATAGGTGTCGTCGCACAGCGAAATGCCAAAATTGATATTCCTGAGCCAAAAGATATCCACGAAATCGGAACTGTTGCACGTATCCTGAAAATGCTGAAAATGCCTGACGGCAATACTACCGTTATTTTACAGGGAATCAAACGTTTTCAGTGGATGGAAATGATCCAAACCGATCCTTATTTTAAAGCTTCCATCATTACGGTAGAAGAAAAAAAGCCGGGTGGAAAAAGCAAAGAATATCAGGCAACAATTGAGTCCGTTCGTGATATGGCATTGCGAATTGTCGATATAAATCCTGCTTTGCCCACCGAAGCGAGTATGGCGATTAACAATATCGAAAGCTCCTCCTTTCTCATCAATTTTGTCAGTTCCAATTTGAATCTCACCATTCAGGAAAAGCAATCTTTGCTCGAAATCCATAACCTGAAAGACCGTGCGACAGAAATTCTGCGCCTGATGGGAATTGAACTCCAAAAATTAGAATTAAAAAATAATATCCAGTCCAAAGTCCGTCAGGATCTGGATCAGCAGCAACGCGAATATTTCCTGCACCAGCAGATGAAAACCATCCAGGAAGAACTGGGCGGTGTTTCTTCCGAAACGGAAATTGAAGATATGCGCCAACGTGCCAAATCCAAAATCTGGAACGAAGAAACCAAACTACATTTCGACAAGGAAATTAACCGCATGATGCGCCTCAATCCACAAATGCCGGAGCACAGCATCCAACGGAATTACCTCGAATTTATGCTGGATTTGCCGTGGAACGAATTTACCAAAGACGATTTCGACCTGAAAAAAGCACAGAAAATTCTGAATCGTGACCATTTCGGATTGGAAGATATCAAAGAACGAATCATCGAATATCTTGCTGTTTTAAAATTAAAAGGTGATATGAAATCCCCGATTATTTGTCTTTACGGTCCTCCCGGAGTTGGGAAAACCTCATTGGGGAAATCAGTAGCGGAATCATTGGGTAGAAAGTATATCCGAATGTCTTTAGGAGGATTGCACGACGAATCGGAAATCCGCGGACACCGCAAAACCTACATAGGTGCGATGCCCGGGAGAATTCTCCAGTCCATCAAAAAAGCCGGAAGTTCCAATCCGGTCTTCATACTTGATGAAATTGACAAAATGGGAAAAAGTGCTCATGGTGATCCTTCTTCAGCGATGTTAGAAGTACTGGATCCGGAGCAGAATTTTGCTTTTTATGACAACTATCTGGAACAAGGATTTGATTTATCCAAAGTCTTTTTTATCGCTACCGCCAATAATATTTCGGACATTCCGGCACCTCTTCGTGACCGAATGGAAATGATCAACATAGCAGGATATACCGTCGAAGAAAAAGTGGAAATCGCTTATAAATTTCTTTTGCCGAAACAATTGATTGAACACGGATTAAAGAAAAATGATATTTCGTTGACCAAAAAAGATTTGGAGTTTTTGGTCGAAACCTATACGAGAGAATCTGGCGTTCGGAATCTGGAGCAACAAATCGCAAAACTGGTACGAAGCATCGCCAAAAAAGTAGCGATGGAAGAGGAATTCGAAAACAAAATTACGCAGGAATACATTCGGGAAGTTTTAGGCCTGGGTAGAATCAACGATAAATATGAGAACAACGAAGTTCCGGGTGTGGTAACGGGATTGGCTTGGACAAGAGTCGGTGGTGACATCCTTTTTATCGAGTCGATTTTATCCAAAGGAAAAGGAAATCTAACGATCACCGGGAATTTAGGAAATGTGATGAAAGAATCGGCGAGAATCGCACTGGAATTCATCAAAGCCCATGCGAAAGAACTGAATCTGGACGAAGATATTTTTGACAAATACAATTTGCATATCCACGTTCCGGAAGGAGCCACGCCAAAAGACGGACCTTCTGCGGGAATTACGATGCTCACTTCTATCGTTTCTTCGTTTACGCAAAGAAAAGTGAAAGCCAATCTGGCGATGACCGGCGAAATTACGCTTCGCGGAAAAGTGTTGGGCGTAGGCGGAATCAAAGAAAAAATCCTGGCTGCTAAACGTGCTAATATCAAAGAAATCATCCTGAGCGAAGAAAACCGAAAAGACATTGCGGAAATCAAATCGGAATATATAAAAGGACTGAAATTTCATTATGTATCCGAAATGATGGATGTGTTGAAAATCGCTTTGTTGAAGCAGAAGGTGAAAGGAGCCAAAATTCTTTAAACAATTTAATATTTAATAAAATATAAAAACTACATTCGTTCGTTAAAAAAAACTCTGCTATGTTCTTTACACAAAATTTCCGGTACTCATGGGCTTTTATTTTTGTCATCAATATTTTATTTTCCCCGGCTTTATTTTCTCAAACATTTACCAAACTATTTGATTTTGAAGAAGCAGACGGCTCTCGTTCGCACAGTAAACTGATAAGTGACGGAACTTATTTCTACGGAATGACCAACAGAGGCGGCACAAATGACGGAGGCACAATTTTTAAAATCAAAATTGACGGAAGCGAATTTCAAAAATTACATGACTTCGACGGTTTAAACGGTTACCAACCCTACAATTCTCTGACTCTTGTGGGCTCTGAACTTTTCGGTGTTACCTTTCAGGGAGGTTTGAACAATGAAGGTATACTTTTTAAAATAAATACAGACGGAAATGGTTTCTCAAAACTGATCGATTTCCAAAATGGAAATAACGGGAAATTGCCACAATCTTCTTTACTTTTTGATGGAACATATTTGATTGGGACAACTTATTCGGGCGGTGACGCAGGAGGTGGCAGTATTTACAAAATAAAACCGGACGGAACCAGTTTTTCCATTGTCCATGAATTTACCGGAGGAGGTGGAACCCACAGTATAAACGGTTCTCAACCCCAGAACGATTTATTATTTGACGGGACCTATTTATACGGTGTTACTTTCAACGGAGGAGATGGCGGAAACGGAACCATCTACAAAATAAAAACCGATGGAACAGATTTTGTCAAACTGCACGATTTCACAGATAATCACAACAACACAAATGTCAGTTCTGCCGGTGTTATCCTTTATGAAGATTATCTGTATGGAAACACATTTTTAGGTGAGGATGATGATAATGGATTTATCTACAAAATAAAAACTGACGGAACCGGTTTTGAAGTTCTTCATAATTTCACTTACGAAACAGGAACAAAACCTGCCGGAGAATTGACTATATACAATGGCTACCTCTACGGAACCACTTCTTCTTCCAAGGGTATCTTCCGTATAAAACCAGACGGAACTGATTTTTCAGTTGTATACAACTTTAATAACAATAGTGGATATGCTCCAAGAGCGGGACTGATCAAATTTGAAAATTCGCTTTACGGACTTACCACAAGCGGAGGCAATTATGGATATGGAACCGTTTATAAATACGATGATGAAACGCTTTCCTCCAATTCAGATTTGTATAAAAGTCAAATTAAAATCTACCCAAATCCAGCTCAAAATCAATTGTTTATTGAACTTTCATCTACAAATTCTCCTACGAAATATGTCATTTATGATCAAATCGGAAAAAAAGTAGGAATTGGCAACATCATTTCAAACCAACAAACTGTCGATGTAAGCACCCTAAAGCCGGGTATTTATTTCATAGAAATCGGAAAAGTAACGCATAAAATTATCAAGAAATAATTTCATTGAATTTTTTTGTTTTTCTTCTCAAATAAACAGAGTAATAAGGCAAAAAGAAATAAGACTGCAATGGATGTTTTGAAAATCGCTTTGTTGAAGCAGAAAGTGAAGGGAGCGAGGGTGTTATAACTATTTAAACTAAAAATCAATCAATGAAACACTTGATAATCTTATTCATCCCATTCATCCTTTTTTCATGTGAAAAAGACGAAACCAATGATTTAAAATTTTTCGATGTAAATGGAAAAGCCAAAAGTATAAAAAGTTTCTCTTATTATGATTATACTTCGCCAAATAAATTAAAAGATACAATTAAGTTTAACAGCGACGATTTTAAATTTTTCAAAAGATTAACCAGAAATAGAAAAGAAAGAATAGAAAAGAATAATGAAAATGAATTATTGGAAGAGTACAATTTTGAAGTTATTAAATTTGATTCACTTGGATTTTTCAAAACTGCTAATGATTTAAGTCATTCAAAACAAAAAATAAGTAGAGAAAAAGCCATTACTGAGATTGAAATTTCTATAATTGATAAAGATTTCAAATATAAAGGAACCAGCATTAAACAATATTCAAAGTCTGATTCATTAATAGAAATAAATTATTTAATAAACTACGAGAAAAATTCTCGAATTATTCCTTTGGAAAAATCTATTATGTATTCTGGTACAAAAGTTCCTTTAAAATATAGAGTTGGTTTTGAATTGAAACTTGAATATGATGAAATAAACATAAAATCAATCAAAAACCGTCAAAATTTAGATAGCATTTTATATGTATATTCTAAAAACAAACTAGAGTATTTGATGTATATTTTAGAATATGACTCGTTAAACAATTGGACGGATAGAATGCTAATTTCAAACAATTTTAAACCAATTTTTGAAACAAGAGAAATAGATTATTATTTAAATAACAACAAGTAATTTTTTCAATTTTCTGAATTAACTTTTCACCTTAAAACTCCATATAAAAAAGAATTCCGCTACCTGATCGGCTTGTTCATCGATGCCTACGCTTCGCATTTTCAGGGTTTGCCCCTCGCCTGTTTCAATAGCTTTTTTGAGAATTTCATCCAGTTCTTTTCCTTGTTCACAAGTGAAAATGATTTTCCCCACTGCTTTTTTGATGAAATTGGCTTCCAATCCCACAACGAGCATCGAAAATTTATGACCCGATTTTTGGATTTTATTGATACAAAGCGTTCCGGTAGAAAATTCCGCCGCCATTCCCTGCACCGCCCAAAACATACTTTTAAACGGATTTTGATTCAGCCAACCATATTTAACGGAAATCTGGGATTTGTTTTCTTCGAAATGATGCAGTTTCAATCCGGCAATTTTGGCAATCGGGATCTTGAACATCAACATTTTATTGAAAAGACTTCGTGTCATCGTTTTTATTATTTGAATTTTAAATATCCTTAATTCATTCCATTAAAATTTCAGAAAAACCTTGACAAGGTTCATTGAATTATCAAATATAAAACCCACATCTGACAAACCTTAGCTTTTGAGAAAAAATTATCCCCTATCTTTGTGAAAATTCAAAAATCTTAATGCAAACAACTGTTATCATTATTCTTGCACTTTTTGTCATTCACTGGTATGCATCACTTTTTTTCCAGTCCATGTTTCACCATAGATATGCGGCTCATGGGATGTTTACCATGTCCAATTTCTGGGAAAAAACCTTTCACATAGGTTCGTTTGTTACGCAAGGAGCTTCTTACTTAAGCCCTTATGCTTATGGAGTGATGCACAGATTACATCATGCATTTGCCGATACGGAAGATGACCCGCATTCGCCGATTATAGATAAAGATTTATTTGCGATGATGTGGAGAACGCGTAGAGTTTATATGGACATCGACCAGGAAATCGCTGTAGTAGGTGAAAAATTCAAAAAAGGGGTTCCCAAGTGGAGAAGTTTTGACCGGTTTGCCGAATCGCGTATTACCCGTTTAGTTTGGGTTGGGATTTATGTTCTCATTTTCATTTTATTGGATTCACCATGGTGGTTATATTTTTTAGTTCCAATTATGGTATTGATGTCGCCTGTTCACGGAGTGATTGTCAATTGGTATTCGCATAAATACGGTTATAGAAATTATGATGTAAAAGATACTTCGCATAATTTATTTCCGGTTGATTTACTGATGTGGGGCGAAAGTTTGCACAACAATCACCATAAATTTGGCGGACGGCCTAACTTCGCCGTGAAATGGTATGAATTTGATCCTTTGTATCCATTCATTTGGCTGATGGATAAAATGCGAATCATCCGTTTTAAAAACAAACCGGCTACGGAGTATATGTAATTATTTGAGAATTTGAAGATTCTGAAAATTATCTTTTATTAATCCATAAACATTTCAAATTGAAATAGCATTTAGCTTTCTCAAAAAGAATTCTCAACTATATTTCAAAACAGACAATACCGCTTCGAAACAATTTCGAATAAAAAATTGTGTAACTTTACCTAAATTCATATAAATGAAGGATTATAAGCAAATTATTACCATAGAAGCAGGAAAGCGTGGCGGAAAAGCGTGCATACGCGGAATGCGCATTACGGTAAACGATATTTTAGGCTGGCTGGCTTCCGGTATGAGTGTTCAGGAAATATTGGCAGACTTTGATGAACTGAAAGAAGAAGATATTTATGCGGCACTGAGCTATGCGGCAGACAGGGAAAGCAAAATTTATCAGGCAGTTGTATGAAGCTGCTGTTTGACCAGAACATATCGCATAGAATACTTCATTTATTGCCCGAAAATTATACTGAATCAACTTCTGTAAAAAAAGAAGATTTGATTAATGCAAATGACAAAAAGATTTGGGAGTTTGCAAAACGAGGGCATTACACGATAGTAACCCAAGATTCTGACTTTAACGATTTGAATGCTTTACTCGGATTTCCTCCAAAAATCATTTGGATCCGTACCGGAAACCTGACCACAAAATCACTTGCCAATCTCCTAATCAACCACGAAATCGAAATTAGAAATTTTATGGTAAGCAATGAATTCGGCTGTTTTGAAATATTGAATTTCAAATAAAGCGGCAAAATACTTATCATGGTATAAATCATTCAAATCAATTCTCATTTTTAATTCTTCAAAAGAATTTTAAATTTGCGAAGCTAAACACAAAATAATTATGATCGAGACTATTAAAGATACCGTAATCATCGGCTCGGGACCTGCCGGATATACTGCTGCGATTTATGCTGCGCGTGCCAACATGAATCCGGTAATGTACACCGGAATGCAGCCGGGCGGACAGTTAACCACTACCACAGATGTTGAAAATTTTCCGGGTTATCCTGACGGAATTACCGGACCGGAAATGATGGATCATCTCCAAAAACAAGCGGAACGATTCGGAACGCAGATTCACTACGAATATATAACCGAAGTAAATCTGGCAACCGAACCGGGAAAATTGCATACCGTAAAATCCAGCTCAGGACAGGAAATTCAAGCGCGCTCTATTATCATTTCAACGGGTGCAACTGCCAAATATTTAGGATTAGACGATGAAACCAAATATGCCGGAAGCGGTGTTTCTGCTTGTGCCACTTGTGACGGATTTTTCTACAAAGGTCGCCCGGTTGCAGTTGTAGGTGGCGGTGATACGGCCGCCGAAGAAGCAACCTATCTGGCTAAATTATGTACTCATGTTTATCTTTTGGTCAGAAAAGATGAATTAAAAGCTTCGAAAGTGATGCAGGAAAGAGTGTTTAACACACCGAACATCACCGTTCTTTTTCATCATGAATTAGTGGGATTGGAAGGTGACAAAGTAGTGGAAAAAGCAAAAATTGTTAACAACCAAACGCATGAAATTTCCGAATTGGTAGTGGATGGCGTTTTCATTGCAATTGGTCATAAACCCAATACGGAATTGTTTAACGGTCTTTTGAAAATGGACGACATCGGTTATTTAATTACCGAAGAAAAAACGACGAAAACCAATCTTCCGGGTGTTTTTGCCGCCGGAGATGTTCAGGACAACGTTTACAGACAAGCGATTACCGCTGCCGGAACCGGTTGTATGGCAGCTCTCGATGCGGAAAAGTATGTCGCTGAGTATTTTCATTAATCATTTAGTTATTAGTAAGTAGTGATTAGTAATTAGAAATAGAAAATCCTGAGTTGTAAAGCTCAGGATTTTTTATTTAAATATCATTCTAATTACTAATTACAATTCACAAATCACTAAGATTACCTAAACTCCTTCCAATGTGGAATTATCACCGCCAAACCGTAGCCGATAAATACAAACAAAGTAAACATGGAATAAAGAGTGCCGTCCGGCATGAATTCCGGTTGCATGGCGATGGCAATAAATAAACTCAGAATCGTCAAATAAACGCCTATCTTTTTATAAAAATACACTAAAATAATTCCTATCAATGACAGAATCCCCAATCCCAAAGTGGCTGTCGGATACCAATCCGGCATCACGGAATCGGACATATTAAAATGTTCTTTGAAAAGAAAGTCGTTGGTAGACCAAATTCTATATCCTCTGAAAATAATACCACCAACCAAAATTAACATCAGCCCTATCAAGCCATTGAACCAAATGGATCGTTTCATTTCGCAAAGGTATTAATTAGAATAAAAAGTCGTAACCCTTTAAAGTCATTTTCTCATACTTTTCTTCATCAAACCGATACAATTTAGAAATCTTCCTGTAAACATTTGGATCGGTATGGTTTCCGGTTTCGATGATGAGGTTTGAATTGAATATTTTTTTTCGGAAATTACGTTTGTCCAATTCACGGTTGAGGGCTTTTTCATACAGGGATTGCAGTTGGGACAACGTAAATTCTTTGGGTAATAAATTGAATCCGACAGGACGTCGTTTCACCCTTCTTTTCAATCTTTCTTTTGCATAAACGATGATGTCGTTATGGTCAAATGCCAAATCGGGTATTTTATTATAGGGAATCCAATCGTTTTCAAAAGAATTGGAATGCTTTCTAACTTCAGGAGTCAATTTGACCAAAGCATAATAGGCTATGTTCACTACTCTACCCAAAGGATTCCGAAATACTTTTGAAAACGCTTTCAATTGTTCCAAATAAATAGAATCTGGATTTACTCCTATCCTTTCCTTTAATAATTGATGCATCACGGTATCATTTGCTTCAGTAGGTTTGATGTATTTACCGGGTAAAATATGAGCGTTTTTAAAAGGTTCGTGAGTTTTGGTGGACAACAAAATAAATAATTCTTCACCGTCAAAACCAAACAAGACCAAACTTGAAGCAACGGCAAAATTAAAATATTCTTCCAAAGGGTTTTCTTCTGCTTTCATCAGTAATTTATTTAAAAATGGCTTTCATCAGTCTGTTTTTATCATTAAAACTTTCTTCAAGGGAAATCATGGATTCCGTACGGAGTACATCTTCAATCTGATCTATTTTGAAAATCAATTCTTTTGCATGATTCGTATCCCTAGCCCTGATTTTACAGAAAATATTGTATTTCCCGGCCACGATGTGTGCTACGGTTACATTTGGGATTTTATATAATTCATCCACTACCCGTTGTATCTTATTTGTTTTTGTCAATAGAAGTCCCAAATAGGCCACAAACTGATAACCCATTTTATCATAATCCGTAATGAGTGTCGTTCCTTTAATTATTCCGGCATCTTCCAGTTTTTTTACTCTCACATGAATAGTACCTGCCGAAACGTTCATTTTTTTTGCAATTTCTGTGAAAGGCATCCGTGTATTCTCAATCAAATACATCAAAATGGTTTTATCTATATCATCAATTTCGTAATTCGATTTCATAATCACAGGAGTATTTTATTAAATTATCAATAATTAAGCAACAATATTAGTAAATATATAAAATATAAACAAAATTGGTACAGATATTTTTAAAATGAATTCGATTTATTCTAAATTTGACTTTAGTTATGAATTTAAGTTTATCTCAATTCATCACTTTTGTTTGTTTTGCGTGAGTTTATTGCTTTTCTAAGCAATAAACTTTTTTATTTGAATCTAATCAAACCACTATCCGATTTCTTTTTATTTTTCTCAGAAAGCGAAACTTCTTTTTTCGTAATTGAATCTTCCTTTTCCTTCATTTTCTGTTGGTCGGTTTCTGAAATAGAATCCTGAACTTCCGATTCAGGAAGATCAAATAAAGAAGGCGGATCTTCATCAAAATTAGGCAGAATCAAGGGTCCTGATTTTTCTTCTTTTTCAAATATTTCTGAAAGATGGTCAAAAGAAGTTTTATAGATGATTCCGGCTCCCACGCTTTGGAAATTACCGGCACCACCGAAATTCTGAACTCCGAAATTGGTAGGACGCGTGAAGAAATTCACAACGATGCTCTTATCCATATTTCGCGAAATATCCCATTGCGCCTCTGTTTCTACTGTTGTATTATTGTCCAGATTGGAAGTATTTCCTACTGCAACTCCTACAGCTCCATTGATAGTCCACCTCGGGCTTAAGTTGATGCGAAGCCCTGTTTTAAATCGGTCTGAAGTGTTACTCAATTCTGAGCCGGAAACATAATCCAAATCCAATGTGACGCCGGAACCGGCCATGATGGACTCTATGATTCCGCCCAATTGTTTCAACGCAATCCCGGCTCCTGTGGAAGTAGCTCCTGCTGTAAGAACGGAATCGGAATTGGTCATAAATTGACCGATTAACAATACGGAACCAAACTGAATCATCTTTTCGTCCGGATCCAGATTAAATTTATACTCTATCATAGATTGAACATCAGTTCCGGCTTTGGGGATACTAAGGGTAAAATTCATTTCCGGACTTTCGAGGGTCTCCGATATATCAATCTCCAAAACTACATCATAAACTTGACTGTATCCTGCCCCTAAATATTCTCCGACATTGGAAACGGTTCGTTCATAAGTCGCCTGAATGTTCATGGTAGCATCCATTGCGTCTCCACCGTCCCAACTCACATAACTTCCGGGTTGTATGTCAAAATCTCGATTTAACAAAGCCACTTGTCTGAGTTTATATACGCCAGATTCCAGCATATAAGTCCCGTTTATGGACATGTTTCCGGAACGGTTCATGTTGAATTGTAATTTCTCGGTCGAACCATTTGCCGTTACCATATCACCTGATACCGGATCAAAAATCAAATTGATGGTAGTAGAAGGATAAGCCGTAATTTCCAAATCTATGTTCATGCCTCTCGGCCCGGTTTCCTCTTCCGGTTTATCTCCTTCAGGTATGAACCGAACCAGATCACTTTCCGTCTCAACTTTGGTTGCTCCGGTGTTGATGGTAAATTCAGAGCCTTCATTGATGATGGCTGAAGCTGCAATATCGAGTCTTTCAGGTGGACCAAACAATGAAAATGCTCCTTGACCAAATACTCTTCCGTAGAAAAGTTCATTGTGTGTCATATTGGTATTCATAACCAACAGGTTTTTGGTGTTAAAGGACAAGTTGAGAAACCAGGTAGCAAAATCACGGAAAAGCAATTGCCCGGTAACTTCCCCTTTTGTATTGTATTTTGTATCCCTAAAATGTACTTCGTCCAAAGCGATAAATCCTTGTCCGCCGCTTTGCTTGTTAACAGGAACCGTATTGATACCATCAAACTGATAATCTACATTTAAATAATCAACTGTGAATCCCAGATCTTTTAAATCCAGCATCCCTTCAAAATTGGGAGAATCAATCGGTCCGGTAAACCGCATATTTCCGGAAACCAGCCCGCGCACATTGCTCATGGCAGCTGAAAGGAAACTTTCTATAAAATTAAATTTCAAATCATCCAAACTTGCTACCAGATTAACTTCTGGCGTTTCGGTTTTATTATCTATATATCCATTTACATATAATACCTGCACTTGTTCTTGTTCTAAGAATAATTCGAGATCAAAAACATTTTGGTCTACGTTATAAACACCGTTCATACCCAAATCTCCTAAACCGTATTTATTCAGCGCCAATTGATTCACCATCAATTCTATAAGCGGTTTAAATTCATCTTTGGTTCGGACTATATCAATTTTACCATTGGCAATTCCGTCTATTTCCAAATTTCCCAATAATCCTTGAGGAATAATTTTAGCCAAATCCAAATTCTCCAAATCGGCATTTAATTTATAATCCAAATTACTGGCATAATGTCCGTCTACCAATAATTTCTGATCCTCTGATTCCAATAATAATCCTTGTAATTCGTAATAATTTTTGTCGAAATTGACGATGATACGATTGGTGGTTCTGTCATTATTTGGATTTAAATACCAATTTGTATCGTCTATGTTAATAACGGAAGGTGAAAATCCAAATACCAGATTTTTATTTTCATCTGTAGTATGAAATAAATTCAAATCAAAATCTATCGGGAATTCCTTTCCTATTTGAAAATCCGTTTTTACTAAAAGAGAATCCTGAATGGGGGTAGTATGAATATTGACGTTATATAACATGACGCCTTTTGCTGCCAAACTATCACTTCTCACATAAATTTGTTCGGTTTCTTTTGAGGTGTCTATATTAATCAACGGATTATAAATATTGATTCCATCATATCCTATTTCACCTGAAGAAAGCTCTGCAATAAGCGTATTTGTATCGGTATCGACATGTCCGTCTAAAATGGTTCCCGGCGCGATTTGGATTTTATCATTAAACATACTGAACAAATCCTGCTGAACTTCAAAAAAGAAATTAAAGTTCTGATTGGCATCCACTTTTTTAGGTTCATAAGTCATCAAAGTAGTGGAACCGATTGTGTTCATAATGGCATCAGGTAATTGGCTCAACCTGTATTTGCCGTTTATTTCTCCAATCAGATAACCCGGAATATCCAATTTTAAATTTTGCAAATCTCCATTTTTGGAAGAAAGAATATAAGCTTGTGCGATTTCGATCGTATCTGTTTTAGAAGAAAAATAGACGTTATTCAATTGAATTTCCCCCAGAAAATCATCCAATGTGCTGAACTGAAAATCACCACGTATGTCACCTCTGAATTGGGCATTCATATTTTTGGTAATCCCCAGATAATCGAGGTTCAGGTGACGGACATTTGAAGTAAAATCCAATTTGTATGGTTTTCTTGAAAAATCAAATGTTCCTTCATAATCGACATTTAATTGTGCGTCCATTACAGACATCACCCCATTAAACTTTTGGTTTTCCAGTCGGCCATTTACCGCCACATTATGATAGCGTTTATCCATCAAATCAAGATAATCCAACTTCCCTTCGGCATCCAGCTTTAGTGTTTTGATATCTGTCCCCACACCATTAAATGTTACGGTTCCTGAAACAAATCCCAATTCCTGAACTTCCGTGATTTGTTTTAAATTGATGTCATCAGCAACGACAGTACCGCTGTACTTCATCCTGCCACGATAATCATCCAATTTCACTTTAAGGTCAGCATCCCCCAGTCCTGTCATGGCATATCCATCCATATTGATTCGGGAAGGATCCAGATTGAAATTTCCGGCATAATCCATCGTCCCGAAACGGTTCAGATAATCCGGAATTCGCTGTGCAATAAAAGTCGGAAGCAAAGAAGTTAATCCTTGATAGGAAGTTTTCATTTTCATGGATTCCGAATCGATGATAATTTTGGCACCGTCCGTCATATCATACAAATGCAATTCTTTTGCAGCGATAAAAGCACCATCTCCTGAAAGCTGAAAATCATTCAGTTTCAAATTGTTCAAAGTCCCACTTACTGTTCCGAGAACTTCAACTGTACTGTTTTTATCAAAATTATCGACAAAATATCGTATATCTTTAAAATTTACTTTTGAATCATCTTTAAATTCCGCATCCCAATTCACTTTGTTCAGAAAATCCTTCATATCAGATATGGAATCATACGAAAGCACTAAATGTCCGTTCAAATAAGAATCCGACGTTTTTAAATCCAATTCTTCTATGCGAATTTCTTTGTCCGAATAATGAACATTTCCGGTAAAATTTTCCAGAATATAATTTTCATCGTTTCTTATTCCTTCAAAATTCATCGATTTCAAATCCGCCCAAATCTCATTGTTCTCCAATCGGAAATTTTCAATTTCTATATTCAGCTTTTTTGCATCTACCCAATCCTGTTTATATCCTTCCAGATTTTCATTTCGGATGAGCAATTCACCATTCTTCACATTTAAAAATCCTCTCAATTTAAAATCGGAAGGTTCCTGCTTCTCTTTATTGGAGAATTTATTGACCAATGAAATAAAATTGCTTTCAGATTCACCTTTATAAGTAATTACTTTGACTTTTGGATTGAATAAATTTAATTTACGGATGGCAATCCGGTTAGGTTCCATGATCAGTCCCGTCAAACTCAATTTAGCTTGTAATCTTTCAATGTTTACGAATTCGGTTCCGTGATCATCCTTTGCCCTTACACCATTTAGGTTAATGTCGCCAAAAAAGTCGATGTGAACTCTGTCTACGCTGATTTCGGTTTGAAAAGTTTCGTTCAGTTCCTTTACGGCATAACCTGCAATTTTTGTCTGAACTGCCGGAATTTGAATAGCAATCATTGCCGTCAATAGCAGCATAAGCACCGCAATTACGGGTATCAAGATAATTCTACCAATCCTTCTAAGTGCTTTCAAACTATAAAATTCCGATATTTGTACAAAATTACTCTAAATAATTAATTCAGACCGATAAAATGAGTTCATTTCCCATCATTTTAGGAATCGAATCTTCTTGTGATGATACGGCTGCTGCCGTTATCCAAAACCGAAAAATCCTTTCCAATGTCATTGCCAATCAAAAAATACACCAAAGCTATGGTGGTGTGGTTCCGGAACTTGCTTCCAGGGCTCATCAACAAAACATCGTTCCGGTCGTAAACGAAGCACTGAAACAAGCTGGGATTTCCACCGACCAAATCAGTGCAATTGCGTATACACGCGGACCGGGATTGATGGGTTCACTGCTCGTGGGAAGCAGTTTTGCCAAATCAATGAGCATGGCTTTGAATATTCCGCTCATCGAAGTCAATCATATGCAGGGACATATTCTGGCACATTTTATTGAAGACGCCAATGAATCTTCGCCTAACTTTCCTTTTTTATGTCTGACCGTGAGCGGTGGCCATACCCAAATCGTAAAAGTTTCGGATTATTTTGAAATGGAGGTTTTGGGTGAAACCATCGATGACGCTGCGGGAGAAGCATTTGACAAAGCGGGCAAAATTCTGGGATTGGATTATCCTGCAGGACCCATCATCGATAAATTATCCCGAGAAGGAAATCCTGAAAAGTTCAAATTCTCTAAACCAAAAGTCGAAGAATTGAATTTCAGTTTCAGCGGATTGAAAACCGCCATTCTCTATTTCATCCAAAAAGAAACGAAAGAAAATCCCGATTTTATTTCGGAAAATTTAAACGATTTATGCGCTTCCATTCAAAAAACCATCGTCGATATTTTGATGGACAAATTAAACAAAGCATCAAAAGAAACAGGCATAACACAAGTCGCAATCGCAGGCGGAGTTTCGGCTAATTCCGAAATCCGAAACCGACTAAAAGAAATGGAAAGTAAAAAAAACTGGAAAGTTTTCATTCCAAAATTTGAATATACTACCGACAATGCTGCGATGATCGCGATGAGCGGACAATTAAAATTTGAACTAGAAGAATTTGCCAGTTTAAGTTCGAAATCTGTCGCAAAATATAATTTGTAGTTTGCTTTCTTGCAGGTGGCTTGAAAATGAAGAACACTGTTCATTTAAAATTTAAAATTCAACATTCAAAATAATTAATTAATGCAGTTATTCGTTGGAAATATCAATGGAAATTTTGCCGAAATAAGCGGCGATGAAAGTCAACATTTCTCCAAAGTTCTGCGTGGAAAAATCGGGCAGGAAATTTCGGTTACAGACGGTTTCGGGAAATTAGCAAAAGGAATCGTTTCCCAAATTAATTCCAAATCCGTTGAAGTGGATTTGACTGAAATTCAGGAAAATTTTGAAAAAAGAAATTACAAAATCCACATCGCTATCGCTCCAACTAAAAATATGGAACGAATGGAATTCTTTCTGGAAAAAGCAACAGAAATCGGAATTGACGAAATTACATTTTTGAAATCCTTCCATTCCGAGCGAAAAAACATCAATATAGAACGATGTCAAAAAATCGTTCTTTCCGCCGTCAAACAATCTTTGAAAGCCTACATTCCGAAACTGAATGATTTGGTCAAATTCACGGATTTTATCAATCAAAATCATTCGGAGAATAAATTAATCGCTCATTGTGAGGACAATTTTGAACGTCAGGAATTCAAAAAACTCATTCAACCCAAAGAAAATTATCTGATTCTGATTGGCCCCGAAGGAGATTTCTCCAAAGAAGAAATTGAATTGGCTCAAAAAAACGGATTCGTAGGAATTTCACTTGGGAATCAACGATTACGGACGGAAACTGCCGCTTTAAATGCTGTTTTTGGCGTGAATTGGGTGAATTGAATTTTCCACGTCTCTACAATTATTGACTAAATCATCAATATTTTAAATTATCTACTAAATCATCAATAATTATGTTTATCTTTACACGGCTATGGGTAAATCAGTTGTCATAACGGGAGATATAATTAATTCAAGAAAGTCCAAACCTGCTGTTTGGCTTGGGAAGTTGAAAGAAACATTATCAGAATTTGGCAAAGAAAAAACAGATTGGGAAATTTATCGAGGTGATAGTTTTCAATTGATTGTTCTCCAAAAAGAAGGTTTGACTGCGGCTTTAGTGATTAAAACCGCTCTGAAGTCTACCGGAATGGATGCAAGAATTGCAATAGGTCTGGGAGAGGTTGATTTTAAATCCTCTAAAGTGACTGAATCCAACGGTTCTGCTTTTGTAAATTCGGGTAAACGGTTTGAAACGCTGAAAAAGGAAACTTTGGGAATTCAAACAGAAAATGAAAAGTTTGACAGGACATTTGGTGTCATCCTTAGTTTGGTAGATCTCATTATTTCTTCCTGGAAACCCACCACTTCCGAAGTAGTTTATACCACTTTAAGGAATCCCGGGCTGAACCAATCTGAACTGGCTAAAATGCTGAATAAAAAGAGTCAGGGAACCATAAGTTCTGCATTAAAAAGAGCCGGATTTGACGAAATCAAAAATGTGCTGGAATTGTACAAATCTGAAGTTAACGAATTATGATTGAACTCGTCCTGAAACTTACGCTTGCTCATTTAATCGGTGATTTTTTATTGCAACCGGACGCGTGGGTGACAGACAAAAAGAGACATAAAATCAAATCAAAATTTCTGTATTTCCATACACTGATTCACTTAGTTCTTTTATTGATTTTTACAGGTTTCCAGAGAGAATTCCTGCCGGGAATAATTGTTTTGGCATTTGCACATTTTGCGATTGATTGTGCAAAATTATACATTGAAAAAAAGAAATTTAGCCAGCTTTACTTTTTGGGCGATCAACTCCTGCATTTTCTGGCAATAGCGGCGGCGGTGAATTATTACTTCCCGTTCCGCATCAATTTCAATTGGCTGTTCGCCACCCAAAATCTTTTATTTATTACGGCTTTGCTTTCCACAACTTTTGTGGCTGCGGTTGCTTTGAAAGTTTTATTGAAAAATTTCAATCCCGTTAAAAAGAGTAATAAAACCAATTATGCCGGGAAATACATCGGGATCTTGGAACGCTTATTTATTTTCCTTTTTGTCGTTATCAACTTTTGGGAAGGAATTGGTTTTTTGTTAGCTGCTAAATCCATTTTTCGGTACGGAGACTTAAAAGAAAACAAAGATATCCGGCTGACCGAATACATATTAATCGGTACTTTGCTTAGTTTTGGAATCGGAATTTTAATCGGAATGGTCTATCTGGAACTTTCAGAACTTCTTATTTCCTCAACAAATTGATACTCACCGTTGCCAGTTCCGAATCGGGGAATTTTTTGAATAAATTTCCGTCAGGATTCAACCCTGATTCTTTACAAATCCGATGAAAAACATCGACTTCCACTATATATTGATCAGAAAACCCATGTGTAGCATCATACGCTGTAGCCGCAGTTTTTCCTAAATTTTTGGAGGTAATTTCCGGCGGTAACGTATGTAATTCAATCAACAACAATCCGAATTTCTCCACATAAGGCGTCCATTTTTTCAGATGCTGCAAAAGATTTTCTTCCACATCGCTGTTGGACAAACGTTTTCCCCGAAATGCAAAAGCTCCGGTAGATGAACTGATTTTGTTTGCGTCCATCTGTAAAACATCTTCCCAAATCCGGTTATGATCCAAAAAAGTACGGATGTTCAACAAATCACCTAGGTTGATTTCATAATCAGATTTTAAATCTTCCGCTAATTTTTGCGGATTCCCGATGTCGCCCCAAATCACTTTTGCCCAAATGTCGTTTTTAATCAAATTGGCGCGGGTAACTTTTAACGCGGCTTGGTTATAATCGGCTCCTACCAGAAAAAGCGGATGTTCATCCAGATGTTTCCCACGAAGCGTCTGCCGGTCGATTATATCGTATAAATGCTGCAACAATGCGCCGTTTCCACAACCCATATCGAGAATTCCTTTGGGTTGTTCGTTTAGCGGACGGTTAAAAATGTCGAGAATAAATTCATCCAAAACTTTAAAATAAGTCGAATGAGCACCGCCACTTCCCCAAACATTCATCTCTCTATCCACATGGATTTCTTCGTCACCGATCTCAATTTCCCGAATTTCATTGGCTTTGCCAAATAAAAGATTTTCCATTTTGGCAAACATCGGTAGATAGGAAACTGTGACGCCATAAGCCGAAGCACGACGCGCAAAAAACAATCCTTTTTCAGTGAATTGATAATTCTGATTCTTTTTAGAAAACCAACCCAATTCGGTTAATCCATCTAAAATATTTCCAAAACAATTTGGGTTTTTGTGGAATTCATCTGCGCTGAAAGAAGCTTCCATAAAGTATTTATGAAACATCCCGCTCATACCGAGTTTTACGATGACAGGACTGATGAGCGCCCCCTCTATGTGTTTTTGGATTTGGTATTCCAATGATTTTTCGTCCAATTCTTCCAATAAAACCGAACGGAATTTCTCATATAATTTCATCCACTTATGACCCAATTCATCCGAAATCAATTTCGAATTAATTAATTCGCTATCTGCCAAAAATGTTGCTAATTCCCGGTAAGTTTCAGCAAAAGAAAAAGCCTTCTCCGAATTTTCATTTACTGAAATCAATACTTTATTTTCAGCATTGTTCAATTCATAATTCAGAAAACCTTGGGAGGCCAAAACCCGTAACGCCACATTCAGATAACCTTCATTGGCATTGAATTCACGACTTATTTCCTCTAAATCTACCTGCTGTTTTTTCAGTAAAAATTCTGTAACTCCCTTTTTGGATAATTGGTGGATTACGGAAGGCACCACCACTCCATCCAGATGGCGAAATATAAAGGAACGTAATTGCTTTTTGTCCATTGTTGAAATCTATGGGGGCAAAATTAATCTATTTAGTCTACTAAATAAGTAGAGTTTTAAGGAAATTTAATTACTAAACCATAAAGGTCTAAATATAAATTATTTAAATCAAATTATATTGACTTCTCTTTCCAGTCGGATTCCAAATTTCGCATATATATCATCCACAATTTGCTGGGACAAATCATATATCTCCTGACCCGTTGCGTTACCGTAATTCACCAAAACCAATGCTTGTTTTTCGTGAACACCTGCATCACCAAACCGTTTACCTTTCCAACCCGCATTTTCAATCAGCCAGCCCGCTGCCACTTTCACTTCTTCACCATTTGGATAACCGGAAATGGTTGGGAATTCTTTTTGTAATGCTTCGAATTCGGTTTTCGGAATCACCGGATTTTTAAAAAAACTGCCCGAATTACCTATGTCCTTCGGGTCGGGTAATTTGCTTTGGCGAATGTTAATCACCGCTTTTGAAATATCCTGAATTTTAGGGTTCTGAATGTTTAATTTTTCCAATTCAGATTGAATGGCTCCGTATTCAGTATGAAGATGGTGATTTTTTTTGGTCAGTTTGAAACTGACATCAACGATGATAAATTGGTTTTTCAGTTCGTTTTTGAAAACCGATTCCCTGTAGCCGAATTTACATTCTTCATTAGTAAAAGTTCTCATTTTTCGGGTAGAAATTTCCAAAGCGGTAAGTTCTTTCATGGAATCTTTAATTTCGACACCATAAGCACCGATGTTCTGCATGGGCGCAGTTCCGACATTTCCTGGAATCAGAGAAAGATTTTCCAATCCTCCGAAATCATGTTGCAAAGTCCATTGAACAAACTCATGCCAATTTTCTCCTGAATTTACTTTTACTTCCACAAAATCATCCTCTTCAGAAACGATTTTTATTCCTTTCAGATTCAGCTTCAAAACCAAACCTTCAAAATCATGTGTCAGCAACATATTGCTTCCGCCATTGAGCAACAAAATTTTCTCATTGTTCTCTTTTGCAAATTCCAAAGCAGAAATGATTTGCTCTGGCGAATTAGCTTCCACAAAATATTTTGAAAACACTTCTAATCCGAAAGTATTATAGGGCTTTAGGGATTTGTTTTCAGAAATTTTCAAATTCTCAAATTTTCAAATTAATGAACCATCCCCGGATATTTTTTCAAAGCTGCTTTCAGAATTTCTACCGAACGTTCCAAATCTTCTTTTTTCAAAACGTAGGCAATGCGAACCTGGTTTTTCACGGTTTCCGGATTGGAATAAAAGCCATTACCGGGCGCTACCATCACCGTTTCGCCGTTGTCTTCAAAATCGTTCAACAACCAAATGGCAAATTTTTCGGCATCGTCCACAGGAAGTTCTACCATACAATAAAAAGCTCCTTTTGGATTGGGACAAATCACGCCGGGAATTTCATTTAGCTTGGAAACAAGCAAGTCCCGTCGGCTCAGATATTCGGCACGGCTATCCTCAAAATAAGTTCCCACATTTTCATGTGCTTTGGTAGCGGCATATTGACTCGTCAAAACGGGGCTCAACCGGGCTTGTGCAAATTTTAGCGCACGTTGTAAAACGTCTTGATTTCGGGTAATCAATGCACCTAATCGCGCTCCACACATACTGAAACGTTTGGACTCGGAGTCGATAACGATGGCATAGTCTTTCAGTTCGTCAAAACTCAAAACGGACGTATGTATTTCATTTCCATAGAGATATTCGGCATAAACTTCATCTGAAATCAGATACAAATCATGTTTGATTACCAAATCTTTTAATTGTTCCAATTCCTGTTTGGAATACAAGTATCCGGTTGGGTTTCCGGGATGGCAAATGAGAATGGCTTTGGTTTTATCGGTAATTTTTTCTTCAAAAGACTGAATCGGAGGCAGACCGAAATTGGTTTCTATATCAGATTTAATCGGAATTATTTTCACTTCGCTCTGCACAGCAAAACTATTGTAATTGGCATAAAAAGGTTCAGGAATGATGATTTCATCACCCGGATTGGCAATTACGCCGAAGGCAAAAAGAAGTGCTTCGGAACCACCGTTTGTAACGATGAAATTTTCCGGTTCCACTTCGTATCCTCTTCCTTTGTAATAGTCAGAAAGTGCTTTGCGATATTCCGGTGTTCCTTCCGAATGTGTATAAGCAATCACTTCAAAAGGCAGTTGATGATAAGCATCCAAAGCCGGAACAGGGGATGCAATGTCAGGTTGGCCGATATTTAAGTGATATACTTTTGTTCCTCTTTGTTTGGCTTTGTCGGCATAGGGAACCAGTTTACGGATGGGAGAAGCAGGCATTTGGTTGCCTTTAACAGATAATTGTGGCATTTGTTAAAATTTTCATTAAATCGCTGTAAATATAAGTTTTTTGGTATTGTTTTTGACTTTAACAATTCGTAAATTTAAAAAGTAATAACCATAAAAATTTAAAACCATGGCAAAAGAAAGTGGAGCATTTAAATTATTGGCCGGATTATTAATCGGAGCAGCTGCCGGTGCCGCAGCAGGACTATTGATGGCTCCTCAATCCGGAGAAGAAACAAGAAAGCAATTAAAAAAAGAAGCTGATAAATTGAAAAAAGATTTGGACAAATACTCCAATGATTTCAGTGAAAAAGCAAAAAAAGCTAAAGCTGACTTGGAAGCAAGATTGGCTGATGTTAAATCAAAATTGCAAAGTACAGCAAATGACTTGAAATCGGAAGCTAAAAAAGCGAAAGATGAGTTTGAAGAAAATGTTGGGGTTTAATTCCCAACATTTTTTTTATTTTTGAAACAAATCTACTTTTATGTTTGATGATTTAAAACAATACATCAATAATCGTATTTCCTTTGCCAAATTGGAGATTGTGGATTCGGTCAGTAATATGATCGGAGCCGGGGTTTTTGGAATTTTGGTGGGAATGTTTGTGATGATGATATTGTTTTTGGGCAGTTTGGCGGCCGGTTTTCTATTTGGAACTTGGTTTGATAATGTCGGTTTGGGTTTTCTGACCGTCATGTGTGTTTATCTTCTTTTTCTTGTAATTTTATTTCTGTTGCGAAGAAAGATTATGCTTTTAATTACCAATAAAGCAGTCGAAGCAGCGATGGAAGCTATTGATAATTCTGACGACGAAGACGATGAAGACTAAAGACATCAATACACTGGCAGATTTAAGACAAGCCAAATTGGAGTTAAAACAGCAAATGAAACTGGCTGATAAAGAAGCCCAAGACGGATTTGTCTACAAGACCATCAACAATTTATTCAATAAAGTTGAGGATAGTTCTACTATTCAGAATACCACAGTAGGCAGTGGCGTTAGTGCTGCTCTGAATTTCCTTTCCAATCAGGCGCAAAACCGTTTCAATATGGGTAAAACCGCCAAAATGGTTCTTTCCATCGCCATAGTCGTGGCAGCACCTATTATAGCCAAAAAAGTGCAGGAGTTTATAGATGAGAAACTTTAGTCACTGAAAAATTCCTTTTATTCTATCTCAATTTTTTTTGTAACATTTGCATAAGAATTTCAACTAACAGATAAAACAATTCTTATGTCGGATTTGCTTGTTGCAAAAGGATTAACCAAACAATACGGAAACAAAATCGCCTTGAACGATTTTGATTTAACCATCCCCAAAGGTTCTATTTACGGACTTCTCGGCCCAAATGGTGCGGGAAAAACCACATTTCTGCGTATCATCAACCAAATCACTGCTCCCGATAGCGGCTCGGTAACCATTGACGGAAAACCGCTTGACAAATCGGTCATTCCCATGGTTGGATATATGCCGGAAGAACGTGGTTTGTATAACAATATGAAAATCGGTGAACAGGCACTGTATTTTGCCAAATTAAAAGGGCTTTCCAATGTCGAGGCACATAAAAAAACGAAATACTGGTTTGAAAAATTGGGAATTGACGAATGGTGGAACAAAAAACTCACAGAACTTTCCAAAGGAATGGGACAAAAAGTGCAGTTTGTCATCACCGTTTTGCATGATCCGGAGCTTTTGATTTTTGACGAACCTTTTAGTGGGTTTGACCCGGTAAATGCTCAAATTATCGCAAACGAAATCATGGAACTCCGCGACAAAGGAACCACCATCATTTTTTCTACCCATCGCATGGAATCAGTTGAAGAAATGTGCGACCATATCGCTTTGATTAATTTGTCCAATAAAGTTTTGGACGGCGAAATCAACCAAATCAAACATCAGTTCAAATCAGGGAAATATATTGTGGAAATTGAAAATCTAAGCATCGAAAATCAAAATCGTTTTCGGTCTGAATTTGATTTGGAAGTCATTTCAGATACAGAAAATTCATTCAAATTCAATATCTCCAAACCGGAAAATATGAGTTCCAATGATTTGTTGATGAAATTAACCCAATTGGGCCATATCACCCAGTTTAAAGAAGCTATCCCTTCCATGAATGATGTTTTTTTACAAGCAGTCAAAAGCAATTCGTAAATCTGAATTTCAAAATCTACAATGAAAATGAACCAAATACTACTCGTCGCCAAAAGAGAATTTCTCACCCAGACAAAAAATAAAACCTTTATCATCATGACGATTTTATCCCCTATTTTTCTGGTGGGAATCGTTGGGATAATTGCGTGGATGATTTCAGCCAATACGGATCAAAAGAGCATTGCAGTAGTAGATGAAAGCCATGAATTCGTAACGGCGTTGGTTTCTGGTGACAACGAAATTTATAATTTTTATGGTGCAAACGACATCAAAGGCATAAAAGATACGCTGCTGAACAGTAAATCGCTGAACGGGCTTTTGGTGATTCCTGATTTTGACAAAACAAATCCGGGTGAATTAGAGAAAAAAATCGAACTGGCCACCAATGGAAATATCGGTGTCGGTTTCAAAGAAAAATTGGAACGGAAACTCAGCAAACGCATCGAAGAACTAAAAATGCAAAATGCAGGGATCTCTGACCAACAGCTAAAAACCATCGATTCAAAAGTTACCCTGAAAACCTTTAACCTGAAAGGAGGAGAAGAAGAAAAAGGAGAATTCCTGAAATTCGGACTGGCAATGTTTCTTTCCTATGTGGTCTTTATGTTCATCATGATTTATGGCGTGAAAGTGATGCGTAGTGTGGTGGAAGAAAAAAATAACCGCGTGGTGGAAATCATCATTTCGTCCGTAAAACCGTTTAATCTGATGATGGGAAAAATACTGGGAACTACTTTTGTGGCTCTGACGCAATTCATCATTTGGATTTTGATGGGCGTAGGATTGACTTTTGCAGCTTCCGCCTTTTTTGCTTCCAAAATGGAAATCCCAACCAATCTTAACACGCCGCAGGCGCAGAAAATGATGGCACAAAACCCGGAATGGATGCTCAATGCCAAAAATATAACCGATACGCTGATGGATCTTAATTATCCGTTTATCCTTACTTTTTTTGTGATATTCTTTTTTGTAGGTTATCTTTTTTACAGTTCGATCTTTGCGGCAATCGGTTCTGCGGTGGACAACGATACCGATACCCAACAGTTTACTTTTTATCCGATTTTCCCGATGATGATCGCCATGTACGGAAGTTTTACGACACTTGACAATCCGGATGGCCCGGTTTCTTTCTGGCTTTCGATTATCCCGTTAACTTCGCCAATTTCCATGGTTACGCGATTGCCTTTCGGAGTCGAATGGTGGGAAATCGCGCTTTCACTTACATTATTGATAGGTTCTATGTTATTAATGGTGTATTTTGCTTCCAAAATCTATCGCGTCGGTATTCTGATGTATGGTAAAAAACCATCTTTCAAAGAAATGTGGAAGTGGATGAGGTATTCTAATTAAATTTGAAATTTTTAGAGTTTGAGAGACGATAATGTAAGGTACAAAGGTTTCTTAAAGCCAAAGTATAAGACTTATTGGTGAATGCAATTTTGACGTATTCAGAGATTGCGTATATTTTTTAACTTTACATCTTCCGGATTTGAAAATGCATTTTGGGCAAAAATCAATACCCTGATAAACTAATTCTATCTACAATGACAAATAAAAAGGAGAACGTCGTTTGGATCACAGGAGCTTCCTCCGGCATAGGAAAAGCTATGGCATTTGAATTTGCGAAATCGGGATATAAAGTGGTGCTTTCTGCCAGACGTAAAGAATTATTGGAAGAAATTGCTCTCAACATTCAGAATTCAGGCGGAGAAGCATTGGTCGTTCCGGTTGATATCATGGAGGAGCAATCCATTGAAAAAGCCGTTCAAACTATCATCGACAGTTGGAGTCGCATGGATATAGCAGTGGCCAACGCCGGATTTGGCGTTTTTGGAGGTATCGATCAATTGACTGCCAAAGACTGGAATAGGCAATTTCAAGGGAATGTCTCCGGTTTGGCCCTGACCATAAAACATGCGCTTCCTCATCTGAAGCAAACCAAGGGTCGAATTGGATTAGTGGGCAGCGTAGGTGCTTATCTTCCCAATCCCAGTCTTGGAGCCTATGGCGCTTCAAAAGCTGCGGTAAATTCAATTGGCCTGACTATGCAGGTTGAACTGATGGGTACCGGTGTGAGTTGCACTACCCTACATCCCGGATTTGTTGTGTCCGAGATTGCAAGAATTGACAATGAAGGTGTTTGGCATCCTGACCGTCAGGATCCACGCCCATCCAAACTAATCTGGCCGACCGATAAAGCGGCCAAAGTCATGGTGAAAGCCATCATGAAACGAAAAAGAAATTATGTTTTTACAACCCACGGCAGGATTCTCGTTTGGTTGCAGAATTGGTTTCCCGGCTTAGTGAGAACGATAGCTTCAAAAGGGCCTAAACCAGAATAACAAATGGCGGGCTTGGGTCTAAGCTAAAGGTTTTGGATTTTTTGTCCTAAAAAGGAATATCGTTTTGACGTAGCAGTTAAGTGGTAAAAGAGGCATAATACTGAAAAATGGTTGGTAAAACCTTTCGAAAGGCTTTCTGACAAGGGGATAAGTGAAAGTTTTATGAAACGCGTTTCATAAAACTTTTTCTTTGTTTGAAAAATGACAAAAAAAGCGA
>JAEWOD010000003.1 GCA_023461035.1 Bacteroidota bacterium
CACTAAGACTTAGGGTGGTTATAGCGGCAGGGCTCACCTCTTCCCATTCCGAACAGAGAAGTTAAGCCTGCCAGCGCCGATGGTACTACGAAAGTGGGAGAGTAGGTCGCCGCCAGTCTTTTTTAAATCCTTATCACAAATGTGGTAAGGATTTTTTTTTGTACTTATCTCGTTCAACGTTTAAAGTTTAAAGTTCAACGTTTAAAGTTTAACGTTTAACGTTCAATGTTCAACGTTACCATTACCATTACCATTACGCAACCACTTAGCCACTCAAACACTCTACCATTATATTGAAAATATCTGGAGTCCAATGGACTTCCTTCTCTTAATATCAAATCCATTCCGACCCGCGGCGGGTAAGCCTCTCCTACGGCGGACATGCTGCGCCGACCCCGAAACATCGAGGCTACGAAAGTGGGAGCCCTTCGACAGGCTCAGGATAAAATCCGGTCGCCGCCAGTCTTTTTATCCGCCACGGCGGACACCGTAAATCCTTATCACAAATGTGGTAAGGATTTTTTTTTGTACTTATCTCGTTCAACATTCAAAGTTTAAAGTTCAACGTTCAAAGATTCTATAACGAAATCATTCAAACACTCAAACACTCTACCATTCAATTATTCAATCATTCAATTTCATCCCATAAATTCTCTTTTTCTAAACCAAACCTAGACCACCCGTATTCTATTTTTCTCATGGAGAATATAGGATTATTCGATAGATAATTCGGCTTTTTATACGACTACTAATAGAATTTGCACGGAACAATAATTTGAAAAAAATAATGGAAGTAAAATGATTTTACAATTCTTTTAATAGGATTGTAACATGTGTTGCGTTGAATTTAATTATCTAGAGATCATATAGTCAATTCATTACATTTTTATTACCTTTAAAGTAAATTGTTACATACGATAAAAATATTCTATTCATTTTCTTATATTTTTATTGACGTTAGAGGATTTATTGTAAAGCTTATTTACATAAGAAGTTTAGTATTTATACGATATCCCCATTAAAACATTTTTATGAAAAATCTGATTTTTTCTTTCTTTTTTATTTCATTTCTATTTTCTCCATTCAGTTTTTCTCAAAAAATAGATAGCCTAGCTCTGCTGGAAAGAAAACTTCCAAACCTTGAAAATGAAAAAGAATTACTTAAAGTTTATGAAAAGTTATTGAATGGATATATTTACGAAGACGAAAGTAAATTTCTCCACTATTTAAATGAATTAAAAGAAAAAAATACAAATAAGGCTTGTCCAAATTGTGAGATGTTGGCATTAAGTTTTGAAGGAAATTGGTACGATTTAAAAGGAGATATTCCTTCTGCTATTAAAACATTTGAAAAATTAAATGTTTTGGCAACAAAACATAATGAACGAAAATATATCATCAGATCAACAATAGAGAAAGTTCAATTGATGATTTTAGAAGAACATAATCTGGATAAAGCTGAAATTTTATTGGATTATTTAGTTAAAAAATATGAGAATAATCAATGGGAAATCAATTTGTCAATAGTATATGGTTTATACGCAAACATTCATACGATAAGAGGAAATCTATATTTAACCAAAGATTACTTTGAAAAGGCAGAAGAATTTTTAAATACCAATAAAAAGTATGATAAAGCATATACCCGTGCCAGTATTTACTCCAATATATCTTATATTTTTACAAAACTTAAAGATTATAAAAAAGCCGATGAATATATTGACAAAGCTCTAACTGTTTTAGAAGGAAGTGGGGATGAATATGGAATGTATGCTACTTTGTTATTTCGTTCTGATATTGATTTCCAAAAAAAAAATTATCAAAAAGCTTTAAATCAAGCCTTGGAATGTTTTGACTATTTTAATAAAATAAATGACAGCTATTATTTGTTTCTAAATAGTTTACTTCTTGCAAGAATTTACAAAGAACAAAAAAAATACAAGGAGGCTGAATCCTATATTATAATAGCTGAAAAACATATAATGGCGCGAAATGCTGAAATAGAAATAGCAAACACATTGGCGCTTAAGACTGAAATTCTCACTTATCTCGGTAAAACTGACCAAGCCAAAATAGAAATGGAAAAAGCGGAAGCTTATTTAAATCATTTTCCTTTGTCAGAAGTAAATGTGGATGTGCTAAATGCAAAAATTAAATATTTTAAAGCTACCAATCAACCACAATCCGTTTATTCATTATACTTGGAGCGTGATTCTATTCAGAATATTGTAAATCAAAATGCAAATCAAAAGTTGGTACATGAATTGGAAATAAAATTCCAAACCGAAAAAAAAGAACAACAAATCAAATTATTATCGGCAGAAAATGAATTGAATGAAGAAAGAAGGAAAAATCAGTTGTTGATTTTTGGTGTTTTGGCAGCATTGATGCTCATCGGCGGATTTTCAATTTTTTATTCCTACCGAAATAAAATCAAAACCGCCGAAAAAATCAAAGAACTCAACGAGATGAAATCCCGCTTTTTTGCCAATATTTCCCATGAATTTAGAACCCCTTTAACTTTAATTAAAAGTCCACTTCAGAATTTGCAAAAAAATATTTCGGATGGATCCGGAAAAAAAGATTTGAATTTAATCGAACAAAATTCCAATCGTATCTTAGAACTTATCGATCAACTTTTAGAATTATCAAAAATTGACAGTGGAAAACTCAGTCTTATTTTAAAGGAAGGAAATTTAAAATTATTTATCAATTCTATCGTTGAACCCTTTGTTTACAAAGCAAATCTTGAAAATCTAAATTTTGAATCAAAAAATAATTTAGAAGAAGCGCTTTATGTCTATGATAAAGATGTTTTGCAAAAAATTATTTCCAATTTATTGTCCAATGCCATTAAGTATACACCGGAAGGCGAGAAAATCAGATTTGTTTCAGAGGTTCAAAATGATACATTAAAATTAATTGTGTCCAATTCAGGATCTACGGTAAAGGAATCTGAATTCACCAAATTATTTGAACGATTCCATCAGCAAAGCAGTGAAAATGAAGGATTTGGGATAGGACTTGCCTTGGTGAAAGATTTAGTAAATGTGTACAAAGGAAAAATAACGGCAAAAAAAGAAGGAAATGTTTTATCATTTCACATAGAACTGCCCTTACATAAAACGGCAACCGATTCCATTTTTATTGATTCCAAAGACCAATTTGATGAAATGGATGCGGAAATCGAAAATTCAACAATTGAAGTTTCAGATGAAAAACCGATTTTATTAATTGTCGACGACAATAAAGACATCCGAAATCTGATTAAATCTATTCTTAATGAACAATTTGATGTGATGGATGCGGCCGATGCCGAATCGGCTTTGGAAATTTCAAAAAATACAATTCCGGATTGTATCATTTCAGATGTGATGATGCCCGGGATGAACGGATTTGAATTTACCCAGCAAATTAAAACCAATGAATTGACGTCCTTTATTCCGGTTATTCTTTTAACCGCCAAAACATCGGACGAAGACCGATTGGAAAGTTTAAAAAGTGAAGCCGATAAATTCATCACCAAACCCTTTACAAATGATATTTTAATCGAGTCTGTCCATCAATTATTAAAAGAAAGAAAATCTTTACGGGAGAGATACAGCAAAGAGTTGATTTTAAAACCGGTAGAAATTGCGATCAATACCTATGATGAAAAATTCTTGGATAAAATTTACCAAGTATTTGAATCCAATTTTAAAGATCCGGATTTTTCTGTGGATCAATTTTCAGCTCAAATGGGTTTAAGTCGTATGCAATTGCACAGAAAATTAAAATCTTTACTCAATGTTTCCACCACCGAATTCATCCGAAATGAACGTGTGAAAACGGCCGCCGAAATGATGAAAAAAGGCCACAAAAACATTTCAGAAATTGCTTACACCGTCGGTTTTAATAATCTGTCTTATTTCAATAAATGTTTCAAACAGGTTTTTGATGTAACACCAACAGAATTTATTTCGAAGGTGTAAAACAAGGCGTAATGCATGGATATAAAACAAGTTATCCATTGGGAATATAAAACGAAATACGAGTTAGAATTGGATGAAAAATAATTGAATTGAGTTTTTAATAAAATGTCGTGAAGGAAAATTTAATTAAAATAGGGGTAAGCTGGATTTTAATTTTCGGATTCCAAAATTCAATTTATTCGCAAGACAAAAACAAAATTGATTTACTTGAATCCAATTTGAGTGAGGTTGAAAGTGATTCAGCCAAAGTTGAAATTCTATATAGTCTGTTTAAAGAATGGGCCAATCAAGATATAGAAAAAGCAAAATTGTATCATGACAGTCAGTTTCAGATAGCGGAAAACAGTAAAGATCTTTACGCAAAAGGTTTGACGTATCATACAAAAGGACATTATAAGTTTAATATTTCGGAGTTCAAATCTTCCATAAAAAGTTTTAATCAATCCCTGTCCTATGCTGAAAATGGCAATTACCAGAATTTAATCCTTTCAAATTATAATCGTTTGGGAGCCGTCCATAATATCATTGGAAATACGGATTCTGCATTAATATTTATTCGCAAAACGATTTCTTTGAGTAAAAAATATGCGGATTATGAAAACCTTGCGCTTGGTTATTTAGAATATGGAAATTATTTTAACCATGAGAAAAAATATGTTGAATCTGTAGAAGCGTATTTAAAAGTAGATTCTATCTGTAGAAATAAAGAAGGTGTATTTAGACAGATAAATATTTCAGCGCTACTAAATATTTCTTTTATCAATATCAATCTCGAAAATTTTGATAAAGCGGAAGAATTTGCGCAAAAAGCAAAAAAACTGGCTGAAATTACAGGAAACAAAGAGGATTATATAGGCGCGATTCGAGCGTCAGGATTGGTTGATTTTAATAGAGGAAAATATGCGGAAGCCGAAAGAAAATTCAATGAGGCGCTGGATTATGCAATTTCAATCAAAAATAAATTCAAAGAAGCTGACAATTTATTTTTATTGGGTTTAATCCATAGCGAACAAAATAAAACCGAAACGGCAAAAGAATACTATAAACGCTGTTTACATATCAGAAAAGAGATTTCAGATCAAATAGGGATGGTAGTGGCCTTAAAGAACATAGGTCAAATTTTATTTAAAGAAAAAAACTACGCCGAGAGTAAAAAATATTATACCGAAGCATTTGAATATTCGCGAAAAATGTCCCTATTGGAAAGCGAAGTAATTTCTTTGTATCATTTGGCGGAAATCAATTATCAATTACATGATCTCGATGCCTCAACGGAGATGTTTAGGGCATATTTACCTTTAAAAGATAGCTTAAATGAAATCCGAAATTTTGAAAAAGTAGCCGAACTGGAAACGCGCTATAGCACTGCGGAAAAAGAACAACAAATAAAACTGCTGTCGACTGAAAATGAATTGAATGAGGAAAGACGGAAAAATCAATTGTTGATTTTTGGTGTTTTGGGGGTATTGATGCTCATCGGTGGATTTTCAATTTTTTATTCCTACCGAAACAAAATCAAAACCGCTGAAAAAATCAAAGAACTCAACGAGATGAAATCCCGTTTTTTTGCCAATATTTCCCATGAATTCCGAACGCCACTCACCTTAATCAAAAGCCCATTACAATCTTTACAAAAATCGGTTTCGGGTGAAAGTGAACAAAAACATTTGTCCCGAATCGATCAAAACTCAAACCGAATGCTTGAATTGGTCGATCAACTACTCGAACTCTCAAAAATTGACAGTGGAAATTATACGCTTTTATTAAAAGAAAGAGATTTAAAAGCTTTTATCTATTCATTAGTAGATCCATTTGAATTTGAAGCCAAACAAAACCATATCCAATTTATATCAAATATATCTCTAGATGAAGGAAAATATCGTTTTGATGCCGATGTTCTCCAAAAAATCATTTCCAATTTATTGGGTAATGCACTAAAATACACACCTGAAAATCATGCAATTCATTTTAACGCAAATTTTCAAGGTGAAAATTTATTTTTGGAAATCGCCAATACCGGAACCGAACTCAACCAAAAGGATGTAAGCAAGCTATTCGAGCGATTTTTCCAAAATGATAGCGGCAAACAAGGATTTGGGATTGGACTTTCATTGGTCAAAGAATTGGTGGAATTGTACAAAGGAAGTCTAAAAACAGAATTGGAAAATGACAGACTTTCTTTTATTATTTCAATTCCAATCGACAAAAATGACGCAAAAAATATTTGGATTGAACCTTATGAGCAATCCGTTTCGACTCCAACTTTTGATGAAAATGATTCAAAAATTGAAAATGAAAAACCGATTTTACTAATTGTAGACGATAATCAGGATCTCCGAAATCTGATAAAAGATATTTTTAATGAACAATTTGACGTTTTGGATGTGGCCGATGCGGAATCGGCATTGGAGATTTCGAAGAAAATGATCCCGGATTGTATCATTTCAGATGTGATGATGCCCGGGATGAACGGATTTGAATTTACCCAACAAATTAAAACCAATGAATTGACTTCTTTTATTCCGGTTATTCTTTTAACCGCCAAAACATCGGACGAAGACCGATTGGAAAGTTTAAAAAGTGAAGCCGATAAATTCATCACCAAACCCTTTACAAACGATATTTTAGTCGAGTCAGTTCATCAATTATTAAAAGAAAGAAAATCATTACGGGAAAGATACAGCAAAGAACTGATTTTAAAACCGGTTGAAATTGCGATCAATACCTATGATGAAAAATTCTTGGATAAAATTTACCATGTTTTTGAGAAGAATTTTAACGATCCGGATTTTTCTGTGGATCAATTTTCAGCTCAAATGGGTTTAAGTCGTATGCAATTGCACAGAAAATTAAAATCTTTACTCAATGTTTCCACTACCGAATTCATCCGAAATGAACGCGTAAAATCAGCCGCCGAAATGATGAAAAAAGGCCACAAAAACATATCAGAAATTGCCTACACCGTCGGTTTTAATAATCTGTCTTATTTCAATAAATGTTTCAAACAAGTTTTTGAAATAACGCCAACAGAATTTATTTCGAAGATATAAACGACTAAAAATGAATTAGTTAAATCTCATGTTACATATAAGATAATCCTTGTTACAATAGTAGTAAGGATTTTTTTTTGTTCCCATTAATTTTACTTCAATCAACCTGGCAAAGTAAAACAAGATGAAAAAAAAAAAGGTATTCAATACATGGGGGAAATTGAAGATCTACCAAAAAAAATTTACATCCATGTCCATAATCTAGAAAAAGGCAATTACGAGTTAAACATACTTCATAAAAATAAACTATTAAAACGAACAAACTTTAAAAAATGAAAACAACCCTCATAACCATCGCAATCCTAATTAGTTTTTCCAACTTTTCATATGCACAAGACGATTCTCCTTTTACAAAAGGTTCCAATTTTTTAAATGGAAGTGTAAGTTTCAGTTATACCTCGCATCCGGTAAACGATGATAAATCCAACCGTTTTGATGTGATGGTGGCACCCAAATATGCAAAATTTATAAAAGACAATTGGGCTTTAGGAGCAGAATTGGTTTTACGAACTTCATCCGAAACCAATGAAAATGAAATCACCGAAACCAAAAACAGTTCATTTGGGGTAGGAATATTTCCTTTTACCCGCTATTATTTTGGTGGAAATTTCTTTGGTGAATTGGGTGCCGGTGTCGGAACCCAGAAAGTAACCGTGGAAGACATCGTGGAAATTGAATACACCGCGACCAATGTCAGTGGGCGAGGAGGAATAGGTTATTCTCTTTTCCTCGCACCCAATGTTGCCTTGGAACCTTCTGTCTTTTATTTATATGAAAAATTCTTTGTCAAAGATATGCCGGACGATTACAAAGAAAGTCTGAGTTCAGTGTATTTCAGCATCGGATTATCGGCTTATTTCTAAAAACGAAAACCATGGAAACCTTTCTACATAAAATTCTATTGACCGTTTGTTTACTTGGTCTCATTTGGGAACAAATAACAAAAAAAATATAAACTCTAACAATTTATCAATTTAAAACAATTCATTATGAAAACAATTTTTACATTAATCATTGCAGTGATAGGATCACTGACTGTATGGGCACAAGACAGAGGATATGTTCATACTGCTACAGAAGATAATTTATTTTTTGGAGGTATCGCAACTATATTGGATCACCCTGATTTGAACAACCACCCAAACGCTCCAGTACTTGTAGTTAACAGGGGAGGCGGCCCGGAATTTACAGCACAAATTGCTTTAATTTATTTTGAAGATATGGAAAGATGGGGAATTTATACTCAAGCAATTAGCCAACTAATTCCAGAAGGAAGACAATTCAATATTTTTATTGCAGATCACAGCGCAGTGGCAACCTATATATCCAGCCCTTCAAATACAACCGATCATGTAATGGATTTAAATGATTATGAAAGAGAGGATTATCTATTTCATACGATATTCAATAATTCCGGCTCTACAGATCAAATGGATCCTATACCTTATGGAACAGCCTTTAAAACGGACACAAATACGAGAGCTTTATATAAAGAATCTCTTACCGATATCGCTGATGGGGCCGCTTTTAAAGTAATGAAGGCAAGCAGTGAATCTTCGTCTATGTTATTTCAGATCTCAAACTCTACTAACACGAACGGAAATGGTTTCAATTTGGATCATCCTTTATTAAACGGAAATCCAGATGCCGTATTTCTTTACAGCCATTACTGGGGATTTCCGGATTCGAGTAACTATGTAAATTTAAATTTTCAAACTCATGCGGTATATAATAGTTCTTTAGGCCAGTGGGCCATCTACGCTTATGAAGCAGGTGGTTTTCCGGTAGAAGTATGCATTGACATTGTCATTCCTGATGAAATCATGGGAACAAATGATGCTGCTGCTCAAATCAGTAAAATATCGATTTATCCAAACCCTTCTATCGATATCGTAAATTTTAAAAGTTCCATTAAGCCAATTCAATCTGTCGAAATTTATGATTTTACAGGTAAATTGATCCAATCCACAGCGGGTAATGATACAACGATTTCGATGAATGTTTCCGCGATTCCTTCTGGAATTTACGTAGCGAAAATTAAAACAGACGAAGGCACATTTAGCCAGAAATTAGTAAAAAAATAAGCCTCTTTTTAGATTCCGGGCAGGATGATTTCTGTCCGGTTTTTTTAAAAAATTCATTATGAAAACATTATTTACAACTTTACTGATTATTTTATGCAGTGTTATTTTAACGGCGCAAGATGTTTATGTGGTAGGATATGAATCAAATGGATCTAACTCTAAAGCGATGCTATGGATAAACGGTGTTCCGCAAGATCTAACGGATGGGACAACTATAGCAAACGCTACCTCTGTTTTTGTACATAACTCTGATGTTTATGTGGCAGGGACAGTTGACCTTACGGCAAGACTTTGGATAAACGGTGTACCACAAACTTTACCGGATGGAAGATATGCCAATTCCGTTTTTGTTTCAGGTTCGGATATATATGTTGCCGGAACCCAATTTCACTCCACTACCAACAATAATGAAGCAGTTATATGGAAAAACGGTGTAATACAACACTTTCCAGGGTATGTTGATACCAAAATTACTTCTGCCAATTCTATATTTGTTAAGGGTTCGGACGTTTATGCAGCCGGAAACGAAATCAGCGGATCTTATAGTCCGGCAAGACTTTGGAAAAATGGTATAGAACAAAATTTAACAGATGGTTCCAATACTGCCAATGCGTATTCCGTATTTGTTGACAATTCAGATGTTTACGTATCCGGATTTCAAGTTTATGGTTCTCCTCCTCTTAACTATGCGAAATTATGGAAAAATAACAATTCTCAAGACCTAACCGATGGTTCAGATCTTAGCGCGAGAGCTTATTCGGTATTCATTTATGATGGTGATAGTTATGCAGTTGGGAGCACCTACAATACCCAGAGCGATGCCAAACTTTGGAAAAATGGCGTGGAAGAAGATTTAACCGATGGTTCAAATGCGTCTGTTGCTTATTCTGTCTATGTATCAGGTGGAGATGTATATGCAGCAGGATACGAAGAAATCGGATCAATCAAAATTGCCAAACTGTGGATAAATGGTGTTTCTCAAAATCTATCAGACGGAACAAATAATGCTGAAGCTTCAGCGGTATTTGTAAATGACGGACAAATGGGAAATCAAAATGAATCCGATTTTAATAATAAAACTGAAATCTTTCCAAATCCTGCCGAGAATTTTGTCAATATTAAATCCAAATTACCTGTCAAGTCAATTGAACTCTATGATAATTCAGGTAGGAGAATCAAATCACCAACTTCCATAAATCAATCACAAACCAAACTGAACTTGGAAGAAATTCCATCTGGGATTTACTATATCCGTATCCAAACGGAAATGGGTTGGGAGATTCAAAAATTAGTCAAAAAATAAATCGTTCATAAATATTTATGTCATGAAAAATACCAAAACCCTATTTACGACACTTATTTTGATGGTTTTCATTTTTTACCCGATGAAAGACCTAAATGCACAGATATTGGACAGACTTGCTGACAAAGCAGTAGATGCAGCAGAACGCACCGTTGAAGACAGAGTACAAAAAGAATCTGCCAAAAAAACCGACCAAGTGCTCGATGGACTTCTCGGTGGAAATAAAAAAGAAAAACCAAACTCAAACAAAAAAAATTCTACAGACGCTGACGGTTTTGAAGGTGCAGTAGAAGGTGCGATGAAATCCGGAAGCCTCCATGCAAATGCAGGTTCAGACTTAAAATGCCCCATTATGGAAGTCGGCGAAGTTTATGTTGGAGCGGCAAGTCCCACAACTAAACGTAAAGTTATTCCTCAAGAAGACAATTCCTGTGGTTATGAAATCGATATTTTCGGTGGAAAAATTCCTTTAACCCTCACTGCACACAAAATGTCGGAAAGCCAAATGAATAAGGAAATAAAAAATTATAAAAACGACCCCAGCGGAATGCTTTCCACACAAAATAGCTCATTTGGAAACATCACTTTCGGAATTCACAAACCAAATAAGTGGTTGATGGTTTTCGATTTGTCAAACGGCTACATCTACAAATTTGATTTTTCAACCAATGCCTATTCGTCGATATATCCGGATAAAAACATGGTTGATTTTGAAAAAGCAAAGAAAACGGTCATCAACATCGCCGATCATTTTATCAAAAATAAACACTAAAAAGCCTATTCAATGAAAACTCTACTATTAATATCATTTTTTTCATGAAATGAAAACCAATAATAATTTTATATACAATCTGAAAATTACTGAAGAAGAAAAAAATCAGATGGAAAATTTATTCTATCCACTCTTTTAAAATTCAAACCCTAAACCAAACAATAAACCCCAAAATTATTTCTGATGAAAACACCCCAATTTCTCCTCATTCTATCTTTAATTCTGGCTTTTCAATTTTCTTGTAAAAGCGATGATGATTCAACCCAACCTGACGAAACAGAAGATCCAACGGTTGAAGACCCGATTCCCGATGAAGTTTATGACGTTTATATCGTGGGAACCGCATTAGGTAAACCGGTTTTTTGGAAAAACGGAAACCTAAATCTTCTGGAAAGCGATGATAATTATGGGCAGGCAACCGGAATTCTAAAAGTTTTGGACGATATCTACATTACAGGAGAATTGAATATTATGGCTGATAAAATCGTTCCGGTGTATTGGAAAAATGGTGAAATGACTGTTTTGACTGATGAAACGGCTATTCACAGAACTTCCGGAATTTATGTTCAAGGAAATGATGTATGGGTTTCCAGCACCAAAATCCAAGTACCTTCAGGTGGTGTAAATCTGGCTGGATATTGGAAAAATGGAATATGGACCCAATTGGGTTCCGGTACTGTTCATTCTCATGCTTCCGGAATTAAATTGGACGGCGCAGATGTTTATGTGGGCGGATTTGAGAATCATACGGGATGTTATTGGGAAAATGGCGTTCGACATGACCTCACCACTTCAGGATCTTATATTTATGGAATGCAATTTTATGAAGGTGATAAATACTTCGTGGGATCATATGCCAGTTCCATTTTTAATGCTTGTTATTGGATTAATGGAACCCTCGTAGACTTATCGGATCACACAAATAGTTCCACAGCGACTAGTATTTTTATAGATAACGAATATGTTTACGTAGGCGGAAAGGAAGTAGTCGGAAGCGGAAATCACGCCGCTGTTTTTTGGAATGATGGAATCAAAATAAATATCACGGATGGATCAATTGAATCTTATGTAAATGATATTGCAGCGGTACATTCCGATGTGTTTGTGGTATACATCCAAAACGATTTACCCTATTATTGGAAAAATGGAACTTCCTATTCACTTGAGGTTGAGACCAGTTCCTATGGTTACGCCAATGGAATTTTGGTGACACCAAAAAATTGATTTCTAAATTAGTTTAACCCATATTAAAATCCCATTTATGAAAACAATACACAGTAAATCCATCGCTTTGGTATTTTTTTGTCTACTAATTTTTCAATTTTCCTGTAAAAATGATGACGACAAAGACCATGATCCGCCTTCTGATGTTGAAATTCTCGTCACTGAAATCACCAATATAACTGTCATTGAACATTTTGCCGGTAACGCTATGGTCCAATACAATGGTCGACTATGGTTGGCGGGCGGTGATGTTCAATTTGATCAAGATGCCAATTTTATGGTGTACAACAGTTCAAACGGCTCCACTTGGAATGAAGTGCTAAACGATGCGCCTACTACACGGCGATACAAACCATCACTTACCGTTTTTGGAAATGCCATGTGGCTGATTGGAGGTTTGGATGGTTCTTTGAATTTGCATGAGGATATTTGGACCAGCAGCAATGGCGAAAACTGGACTTCTGTGCTCAGCCATGCACCATTTGGCGGAACCGCCTTTCAGCATTGTTTTGTTCACAATAATAAATTGATTTTGGTAACCGGCTACCAAGGACTTCCAGGACCCTCTCATAATTCGGTTTGGTCGACGGTTGATGGAATCAATTGGACGCAGGAAAACGCTTCAGCATTTCCCTATCGGTACGGAAGTTCTTTTGTGTTTTTTCAAAACGAATTCTACGTAGTAGGAGGAACGACCAACGGAACGAATTTTTCAAACGAAATCTGGAAAAGTTCAGATGGTGTGAATTGGAGCCAAGTGGCTACTTCCGGTTCTATTTTTTCCGGTCGTGCCCTTCATACCACGACCGTTCACAACGGAAAAGTGTGGTTAATAGGAGGGGAGAACAGTTCAACGCCCTATGCCGATTTATGGTACAGTTCCGACATGATCCATTGGACCGAACATACCGATTTACCTTCCGCTGCCCAAGCGATAAAACTGCATTCCGCACTCGATTACAATGGGAAAATCTGGGTTTTCGGAGGCGAATATTTCGATGCCGCAGAAAGTGCTTGGAAACTACAAGGGAAAATTCAAACGCTGGAAGAATTGTAAATTTTTAAATGGAAATTGGTTTTGAGTGGAATTGATTTCGAAGCGAATATAAATTCATGAAATCTAATGTTTTTGTCAAATTATTTTAATCAATTGGACCAAGTATTCCTGAAAAATACTACATTCACAAAACGAATCGTAAAGACATAAACCTTGGAAAGAGAATTATTTGGATGGTTCAGCCCATCGCTCAACAAAGAAATGCCCATCGTCAGTTATGGGACTACCGGAATGGTGTTATTATTGGTTCCTACCGCGGCGGCAGATTACCTCGAATATGAACGTTTCCTTTTGATCGACGTTTTAAAACCGTACATCGAAACAGGTAAACTTCGCGTATTTTCTGTCAACAGCATCAACAGCGAAAGCTGGCTCAACAAAGAAATGCTCGGCGAACACAAAGCCATACGCCATAACCAATTCAACGACTATATCTACAACGAAGTTCTTCCATTCATCAAACAAAATACTTCTCCCAATACCCAAATCATCATTGGCGGTGCATCTCTTGGTGCTTTGCATAGCATGAACCTTTTCCTGAAAAGACCGGATTTGATCGATGGAGTTATTGCGATGAGTGGCGTATATGATCTCACTTCCTATACTTCAGGGTTTTATGATGAGCAGGTATATTTTAACTCTCCTTGTCATTATTTACCCAATTTATCGGATCATCATATATTAGAGCAAATCCGTAAAAGTAGTCACATTCACATTCTTTCCGGTTCGGGAAGTTATGAAGATCCGGATGCAAGTCGAACACTCAGCGGAATTCTATCCAGCAAAAGCATAGGTCATGACCTTGATATTTGGGATGGGCAATGGACGCACGATTGGCCGACTTGGCGGGCGATGCTTCCGGTGGTTCTGGAGCATCGGTTTGGGTTGTGAGCAGAGTTGGCATAAGAATATGCTGAAGCAATCTATGGAAAAATGGCTATATGAACCAATTCATTTATGACTTATTGGATGTTTTTTATCTGAATTAATTGAAAAATAATTACCTTAGTACATTAATTCTTAAATAATTAACACATTATGAGAAAACAATTTACCATATTTTGTTTTAGTGTCTTGTTTTGTTCAATGGGACTTTATGCACAAAATTTTCAATTGACCTCCTCCGATTTATCGGATACTGAATTTGAGTTTCATTTAGGTGATTTCGAAAGAAATACACAAATGATTTCAGGAAATGAATACCATAATTTTGCAATGGATCATTCGGTTTTGATGTCGGAATTAGGAGCACCGGCAATGCCTTTTTTTAGTGAAGGAGTACAGATTTCTTTACAAGGAAATGTTTCATACGAAGTTGTGTATGATGACGTGACGATAGTGGAAGATATCAATATAGTTCCTTCCAAAGGGAATTTGAAAAGAAACGTTGACCCGGCGACTATTCCGTTTACTTTTGGAGAAGTTTACAGTCAAAATGAATTCTTTCCCGGAGAATTGTCTCAAATGAGCGAACCTTTTATTTTGAGAAATACCAGAGGAGTGACGATTTCTCTTTTTCCTTATCAATATAATCCCGTTCAGAAAAAGTTGATGATTTACAATAACTTAAGAGTTTTGGTACATGTTGATGCTTCTGTGAATGGTATAAACGAATTGGAATCCAACCAAGAAAAATCACAAATATTTCAAACTATTTATCAAAATGTTTATTTGAATCCTGGTGAGAATCCGGCGTATGAACCGATAGGAGAAAATGGAAGTATGCTCATTATCGCAGCGCCTGAATTTGTTGAAAATATACAGGCTTTGGCAGATTGGAAGGTTCAGTCGGGAATCCGAACTAACATCGTTACGACTGACGAAACCGGAACTACGGCAGCTCAGATAAAAACATTTGTACAAAACTATTATGATACAGTGAACGATTTTACTTTCCTATTGTTAGTAGGAGATTCCAACACTATTCCGGCTCATACTTATGGGAATAATGGGGAGCAACTTTGGAGTGATAGTTTCTATGGCCAATTGGCAGGTGGAACAAATGATTATTTTCCGGAAGTTTTGGTAGGCAGATTGTCGGGAAATGCGCAAGAAATTGATACGATGGTTGACCGGATTTTGGAATATGAAAAAATGCCGTTGGAAGGAAATTGGATGAAAAACGCCTTAGGCTTAGGATCGAACGAAGGAAATGGTTATGGAGATGACGGCGAAGCGGATTATGTTCATTTGAGAAATATCAGAACTCAATTGATGGATTATGGATATGAAAATATTTATGAGTTTTACCAAGGAAGCCAAGGTGGTGAAGATGCACCGGGAGAACCTACTCCAACTATGATTAATGATGCAATGAATACCGGAATAGGATTGTTTAACTATACAGGCCATGGATGGCTGGAGGGGATGTCAACCGGAAATTATACCAATTCAGATGTTTTAAACCTTCAAAATCAGGGAAAATATCCGTTTGTGATTTCAGTTGCCTGTAACAACGGAACATTTGTGAACGGGACTACGCTGGGAGAAGTTTTTCTGCGCGCCAATCAAGGTGGTTCACCAACCGGGGCAATTGCCTTTGCCGGTTCTTCTATTTTGATGGCTTGGGCGGAGCCAATGGAAACGCAGGACGAAATGACCAATTTGATTTCGGAATACTATGAAAATCAGCGAAATGCCACCTTAGGTGGATTGTTTTACAATGCTCAAATCGGCATGTTAACAGATTATGGTATCTCATATACTGCAAAAGAAGTGATGCAAACCTGGATATTGTTTGGTGATCCTTCTGTACAATACAGAAACCAAATTACGCAGGAAATAACGGCCAATCATGCGGAATCTGTTTCAGAATCAAATGCTTCATTTTCTCTTGATTGTAATGCTGAAAACGCTATGGCAACACTTAGTCAAAATGGCGTAATCATAGGAAAAGCTTGGGTAAACGGAGGAGTTGCCGAAATCGTTTTTGATGAAGAAATTGATTTTGATCCAAGTGTTTCAGACCCGGTTTTGACCATTACCAAACAGAATTATAAACCTTATCAATCTACTATTTTCCGTTCAGTGATGGGAGTAGCTGATTTGGAAAATGGTATGATTTCAATCTATCCAAATCCTGCTCAAGATTTTGTAAATATTTCTTGGGACAAATCCAACTCGCTCACAAAAATTGAAATTTTTGATATTTCAGGAAGAGTTTTATCGAGAATGGATAATATCCAAAATACCGGAAACCAACAAATCAATATTTCTTCTTTATCAAAAGGAACTTATGTAGTTCATTTGTTCTTGGGGAATAAAGTAGTAAGTAAAAAATTGATTGTCAAATAATTATAGTAAATAAATTCAGTTTAAAAACCATTCTCAAACAGGGGATGGTTTTTTTTGTCCAATTGGTTTTCACAATAAAAAGATTAGAGACTGTTTAAATTTTATTTCTAAAATAATTTTGAAAAAATTTAGACAGACTTTTAAAATTGAAACTTTATTTTTTATAAGATGATTACTTTATCTTTGCTGTCAATAAAAAGAAAAATAATTCCAATGAAAAAAATATTTTTAGGGATCGCTCTTTCCTTAGCGATCATTTCTTGTAAAAAAGAAACCAATGAAGAAGCTGAAAAAGTGACTCCCACTGAAGTAATTGATGTAAGCCAATACGAGCCTTTCGGTGCGGAAATCTCAACAGATGGTGTCATTTCAGCCAATGAAATGTTGGCGAAATATGAATCCATGGCGGTGGGTGATTCAGTGGAAATTGCTTTTAAAGGAAAAGTAAATTCTGTTTGTCAGGCAAAAGGATGCTGGATGAAATTGGATTTGGAAAAACCGGAATCAGAATCTTTTGTTCGATTCAAGGATTATAAATTTTTCGTACCAATGGATTCGGAGGGAAGTGAAGCCATCATCAAAGGGTATGCTTACAAAGACGAAACTTCTGTGGAAGAGCTGAAACACTACGCAAAAGATGCCGGAAAATCGGAAGAAGAAATTGCTAAAATCACCGAGTCTAAAATAGAATATCGATTTTTAGCAGATGGTGTATTGATGAAGAAAAAAGGTTAATGCGATTTAAATCCATTATTTATATCAGTTTCGGTTTTTGTCTTTTTAGTTGTTCTGAAAAAGAGCCTGAAAAGACAAAGACCGATTCTTCATTTCAGCAGGTCTATGAAATGTCTGACATGGCATTACTCATGGAAAAAATGTATGATGAGTTGGAAAAAAATCGTCAATTGGTTTTGGAAGGAAAATCGATTGGTGAATTTCCTTCTGAATTCAATAAAATCCATACAGCTGAAATGACACCCAGTTTTCAGCGTACGGAAGAATTTAATCGTCTGGCTAATTTATACCTTCAAAATCTAAAAAACCTTTACGATTCTAAGACCGATGACTCAAACCGAAAGGAATTTTACAACAATGCTGTGAAAAGTTGTATCACCTGCCATCGGTCAGATGCGGGTTGTATAGGTCCTGTAGATAGAATCGGGAAATTATTGATTGAATAATCCTTGTTGAACCGGATTATTTTTCTCTAAAACGATTTTGATATTTTCGTAGGTGTTGTTTAGAATTTCAGGAAGTTCCTCCGGACTTTTCCATTCGGCAATTCCGATTCCTTCTTCGGTTTGAGGAATTAATTCTTGATTTCCATCATAAAACATTTCATACCAATAAGTAGCTTTTAATTTCAGATTTTCCTGAAAATAAATGTGATATGTGACTGTAATCAAATTGTTTAGAGTTAAGTTGTTGATTCCGCATTCCTCTTCCACTTCACGCACAGCCGCAATTTCAGTTGTTTCTCCCTTTTCAACTTTGCCTTTGGGTAAATCCCATTTGTCTAAACGGTGAATGAACAAAATTTCATGATTTGGATTTTGAACCAAACCTCCGGCTGCTTCCAGATAGGCAAAATAATTTTTGAATTTTTCCCAAAGCCGTTCTACGTTATGATGATAAATATTTACTTGAGAAACAGAAGAATTCCGCAAAAGAGCCATGGCTTCTTCAAATTGCCCCTCATTGTTAAATGATAGAATTTTTGAATTTACAACAGGTTTTTCACTTAGGGTTAGGGCTTTTTCATTGTAAAAAACTTTGTACATTTGGGAAGTTTGCTAACAAATATAATTAAAATTAGACTCAGATGAATGTAAATACAGATAAAACCCGATTTTCCAAAAACCAAAAGGATGCTTTTGCTTTTCTTTCCGATATGGAAAATTACCGTCAATTGATGCCTGACGATACCAAATCCTTTGAAATTCATGAATCCGGTAACGGTTTTGCGGTTCAGATAGGAAGTCTTCCCAAAGTCGGGATGAAACTAAAAGAATCTACTCCTGATTCTCAATTGGTTTTTGAATCACCATCTCCCAATTTTGAATATTATTTGACCATCAACATAGATCCGGTAGATGATTCCAGTTCAGATGTGACTTTAAATTTTGACGGGAAATTCAATATGATGATCGAAATGATGGCCAAAGGCCCGTTGACCAATTTTATCAATACGATTTCTACGAAATTGAAAACCGTTTAAATCATTTCAGGTCTGAAAATTTTTTCCGTTTCTGAATAAAATATTGATACGGGATAAATTTCTTTTCGAAATAATTCTTTTTTCCGGGTTTTCGGATATTTATATAATGAAATAATCGTTTGTAAAATCCGAAATGCGAGTCCAAAACAGCCCAAAAATGAGGAAATCCTTCATAAAAAAGAAAAACAAATGAGGTGATTCCGTCCAGGCTGAGACGCAAAAAAACGATGGAAAATGCTTTCCAAGCCGGAAGATTTTTGACGAGCATCCAAAGACTGTTTCGGAAATTCAGATAGGTTTTTTTCGGATTGGAGTTTTTCAATGTTCCACCACCCAAATGGTAAACTTTTGATTCGCCGCAATAAAATACTTTCTTGCCCGAGTTGTTAATCCGCCAACACAAATCGATTTCTTCCATGTGCGCAAAAAAACCTTCGTCAAATCTGCCGGAATTTAGGAAATCTTCTGTGCGGATAAAGAAGCAGGCTCCGCTTGCCCAAAATGTTTGAATGGTATCATTATATTGTCCGCCGTCTTCTTCCAAATCCCAGAAAACCCGTCCGCGGCAATACGGATAACCAAAATTATCGATGAAACCACCTCCGGCTCCAGCGTATTCAAAATGTGTCGGATTTTTATAATCCAGTATTTTGGGTTGGGCAACTGCAATTTCAGGATTAGATTCAAATAATCGTTCAATCGGTTCCAGCCAGTTTTCGGAAACCTTTACATCCGAATTTAACAAACAAAGAAGTTGGGGCTCAGATGTTGAAAGAATCTTTTTAATTCCTTCGTTATAACCTTTTGCATACCCGAAATTGTCTTCGTTTTGGACGATTTTGATTTGGGGATAATTGGAATTTAAAAATTCGATGGAATCATCATCGGAATTATTGTCGATGACATAAATGTCCGCCAATGGAGAGAATTCGACTACAGAAGGCATAAATTCTTCCAACAATTTCCGTCCGTTCCAGTTCAATATGGCGACTGCGATTTTCAATAGTCAATTCCTTTTTTATATTTCCATCGTTTATGACTCCAGAGCCAATTGTCGGGATTTTCTTGAATGGTTTCTTCTAAATGTTTAAAAAATTTATGCACGATTTCCATCGGTTCATAATTCTCACCATCGGGTAAAATTCTTTCAAAAGTAGTATGGTAATGACCTTGTTTTACTTTGACCATTTTGCAGAAAATAACCGCCATTTCTTTTTTGATGGCTATTTTATCAAAACCGGTGAAAACAGGTGTGTTTTGATTCAAAAATTCTAAATCATAATGAATAGCTGATTTTTTAGGGCTTTGGTCTGCCACAAAAAGATAGGTGTGCTCACCGTTATTAGGTGTGCTCATCATATAGCGTGGCGTCTTTTTCATATCGAGCGGAATTGTCCCAAATTTTCCCCGTATCTGATTAATTCGCTCATCCCAAAATTCATTTTTTACTTTGTGGTAAACAGCTACCGTTGTTTCTGTATATAAATTGGGAGCTAAACCCACAAACCACTCCCAGTTGAAAACATGTCCAGCCATAAGGATGACATCCTTTCTTTCATTTTCACATTCTTTAAAAATATCTAAGTTGCTGTAGGTATGTCTTTTATTTAATTCTTCCTGTGAAATGGAGAAACTTTTGAGGGTTTCAACAGCATAATCGGCAAAGTTTTTATAGAATTTTTTCTGAATGGATTTGATTTCTTTCTCTGATTTTTCAGGAAATGAATTTTTAAGATTCTGATAAACAGTTTTTCGTCTATATCCTATAAAATAATTCAAAACAATATAGAGCAACCAAGAAAATCCATATAGGATCTGCAAAGGCAGAAGTGAAAAAATGTATAATATTCCGTAGAAAATCCGGTTCATTGAATGTTGTTAATCGGCAAATTTAAGACAATCCTGCCAAATCTTATCATGTGGCGGTGGCGCAACGATGGTCAGTTCTTCTTTTTTTACAGGATGAACGAAACTGATTTTTCGGGCATGAAGCGAAATGCTTCCATCGGGATTGGAACGTTTGGCGCCATATTTTAAATCTCCTTTGATAGGATGACCCATAAAACTCAATTGCGATCGGATCTGATGGGAGCGACCTGTAAATAAATCAACTTCCAATAAAGAATAATTGTCCAAATTCCCCATAACTTTATATTCAAGTACGGCCAATTTTGCATCTTGGGTGGGTTTGGTATAAACGGTAACTTTATTGTTTTTCGGATTTTTTTTCAGATAATGTTCTAATCTTTCAAACGGTTTTTCCGGTTTTCCTTCGACAATCGCCCAATAAGATTTTTTTACATCCCGTGTTTTGAAAAGTTCGTTCATTCGGGCAAGTGCCTTTCCGGTTTTGGCAAAAACGAGAATTCCGCTCGTAGGGCGGTCTAAACGATGAACCAATCCCAAAAACACATTTCCCGGTTTTTCGTCCCGGATTTTGATGAATTCTTTGAGCGAGTCTACTAATGGAACGTCACCTGTATCGTCACCTTGCGCCAATTCTCCTGATTTTTTATTGAGAATCAGCAGATGATTGTCTTCAAAAAGTATTTCCGGGTTTGCTTTCAAAAAGAATATATGAACTAATTACTATTCACTAAAATCAATATTGTTCCTTTTCATTTGGGAAGTTTACCGATTTTACGTCTTTCACATAATTCTGGACTGCAGCGGTAATTTCATCATACAAATTTAAATATCGACGTAAAAATTTGGGACTGAACTCATGTGTCATTCCCAACATATCATGAACTACCAGGACTTGTCCATCACAATGGGAACCGGCACCAATTCCAATCGTAGGAATCGATATGCTTTCAGTTACTTTTTGAGCCAATGCTGCAGGGATTTTTTCCATCACGACAGAAAAAGCACCCGCATCTTCAAGATGTTTGGCGTCATCCAATAACTTCCGGGCTTCCGCTTCTTCCTTAGCACGAACTTTATAGGTTCCAAATTGGTAAATGGATTGAGGTGTCAATCCCAAATGTCCCATAACCGGAATTCCGGCATTGACAATTCGTTTTACCGATTTTTCGATTTCAATTCCACCTTCTAATTTTACAGCATGAGCTCCTGATTCTTTCATGATTCGAATCGCTGAGTCAAGAGCTCTTTGAGGATCGGATTGATAAGTCCCAAATGGTAAGTCAACTACTACCAAGGCTCTTTCAACTGCTCTTACCACTGACTGTGCATGGTAAATCATTTGATCCAGCGTGATAGGCAAAGTTGTTTCATGTCCTGCCATAACGTTGGACGCCGAATCTCCAACCAAAATCGCATCCACACCACCGGCATCTACCATTTGGGCGATGGTAAAATCGTAAGAAGTAAGCATGGAGATTTTTTCTTTTCCCTTCATACTTCTCAGGGTTTCGGTGGTGATTCTTTTTATTTCTTTGTTGATGGACATTGTCTTCTAATTTTCGGCTAAGATAGGGTTATTTCGCAGGATTTACTTACTTTTGCAACGCCAAAATTGATCGAAAATATTTCTCTTTTATGCATGATTCAGAAGGAGACAAAACAAATTAGAAAAAAATGAAAATAACAGTAGTAGGCACCGGATATGTAGGATTGGTTTCAGGAACTTGTTTTGCCGATGTCGGTATAGAAGTGGTTTGTGTGGATATTGATGCCAATAAAATTGAAAAATTGAAAAACGGCATCATTCCTATTTATGAACCGGGATTGGAAGAATTAGTAGAAAGAAACTACCAAAATGGCCGATTGAAATTTACAACTGATTTGGGAGAAGCCATTCAGGGCAGTGAAGTTGTTTTCATTGCGGTAGGTACTCCTCCGGGAGAAGATGGTTCTGCCGATTTGAGTTATGTACTCGGAGTAGCAAAAGAAGTAGGCGAAAAGATGTCCGATTATTTGGTGGTTGCAACAAAAAGTACGGTTCCGGTGGGAACAGGTCAAAAAGTGAAAGCCGAAATAGAAAAGGCTTTGCAGGGTCGGAATTCTAATTTGGCCTTTTCTGTGGCATCCAATCCTGAATTTTTAAAAGAAGGAGCTGCTGTTGAAGATTTTCTAAAACCGGATCGAATTGTAATCGGAACAGAAGATGAAGCCGCTCAAAAAATTATGCAACGTTTGTACAAACCTTTTCAGTTAAGCGGTGAACGAATTGTATATATGGATATTCCATCGGCCGAAATGACTAAATACGCTGCCAATGCTATGCTGGCAACTAAAATCAGCTTTATGAACGACATCGCCAATCTTTGTGAAAGAGTAGGAGCCGATGTCAATATGGTGCGCAGAGGAATAGGTTCTGATCCGAGAATCGGAAATAAGTTTATTTATCCGGGTGTGGGTTATGGAGGTTCTTGTTTTCCAAAAGATGTGAAAGCAATTATCCGCACAGCAAAACAATATGATTATGAATTAAAAGTTTTGCAAGCAGTAGAAGATGTCAATGATGCCCAAAAACATGTGTTGGTTGAAAAAGTGAAAAAGCATTTCGGGAATGATTTGACCGGAAAAACATTTGCACTTTGGGGATTGAGTTTTAAACCCAATACGGACGATATGCGCGAAGCACCTTCATTGGTCATCATCGATGAATTAAAAAAACTGGGAGCGGAAGTAAAAGCCTATGATCCGGTTGCGATGGAACATGCCCGTGAATTTTATTTGGGTGATAAAATTAGCTATTGTAAGGATGCTTATGAAGCAGCCAACGATTCAGATGCTTTGTTATTGGTAACGGAATGGTCCGAATTCAGAATTCCCAATTGGGATGTTTTGGGGAAACTGTTGAATAACAAAGTGATTTTTGACGGACGAAATATTTACGATGCCCCATATCTCAAAGAATTGGGATTTGACTACTACGGAATCGGATTAAAAGGTTAAATTTATTTTTCAATTAAATAGCTATGAAAGTTGGAATTACGTTCAGTTCGTTTGATTTGCTGCATGCCGGTCATATAAAAATGCTGGAAGAAGCAAGAAGAAACTGTGATTATTTGATCGTTGGGCTACAAACTGATCCCACGCTCGATCGTCCCGAGAAAAATAAACCGACCCAAACGGTTGTGGAGCGATATATCCAATTAAAGGGATGCAAATTTGTGGACGAAATCGTTCCTTATGCGACGGAACAAGATCTGGAAGATATTTTACGTTCTTTTAAAATTGATGTTCGGATTTTGGGGGACGAGTATATAGACAAAGATTTTACGGGAAGGAAATATTGTGAAGAAAAAGGAATCGAATTGTATTTTAATAAAAGAGATCATCGTTTCTCAAGTTCCGGCTTACGCAAAACGGTTCATGAGATCGAAAACCTGAAAATCATTCATAAAAAAGTCAATTGATTTGAATAAAACCATCATCATTACAGGCGGCGCCGGATTTATCGGTTCACATGTAGTTAGAGAATTTGTAAAGAATTATCCTCATTACAAAATCATCAATCTGGATGCTTTGACCTATGCGGGGAATTTGGAGAATTTAAAAGATATAGAAAACGAGCCCAATTATGTTTTCATAAAAGCGGATATCACGGATGAGCGACGAATGGAGGAAATTTTTCAAGAATTTCAGCCGGACGGTGTGATTCATTTAGCGGCGGAATCTCATGTGGATCGTTCTATCAGTTCTCCTTTGGAATTTGTGAAAACCAATGTTTTGGGTACAGTCAATTTATTGAATGCAGCCAAGAAACTTTGGAATGGAAATTTTGAAGGGAAACGTTTTCATCATGTTTCTACAGACGAAGTCTATGGCGCACTGGGTGAAACCGGATTTTTTACAGAAGAAACCAATTACGACCCGCATTCGCCTTATTCGGCTTCCAAAGCGAGTTCCGATCATTTTGTCCGCGCTTATGCCGATACTTATGGAATGCCGGTTATACTGACCAATTGTTCCAATAATTATGGTCCAAATCATTTTCCGGAGAAATTGATTCCGCTTTGTATCCATAATATCATCAACAAAAAGCCATTGCCAATTTATGGTGACGGAAAATATACCCGGGATTGGTTGTATGTGATTGATCATGCAAAAGCCATTGATTTGGTGTTTCATAAAGGTAAAAATGGAGAGAATTATAATGTCGGCGGGTTTAATGAATGGCAGAATATAGATTTGGTAAAAGAATTATGTCGTCAGATGGATGAGAAATTAGGCCGAGAGAAAGGGGAGAGTGAACAATTGATTACGTTTGTAAAAGACCGTCCGGGGCATGATTTGCGGTATGCGATAGATGCTTCAAAAATCAACCGGGAATTGGGATGGAGTCCAAGTGTGACTTTTGAAGAAGGGTTGAGTCTTACGATTGATTGGTTTTTGGAAAATCAAGAATGGCTGAATTCGGTTACTAGCGGAAATTATCAAAAATATTACGAGCAACAATACAATTAAGATGAAAGGGATTATACTTGCAGGAGGTTCAGGAACGCGACTTTATCCATTGACTATTTCAGTTAGTAAACAGCTGATGCCGGTTTATGATAAACCGATGATTTACTATCCACTTTCGACATTAATGCTTGCCGGAATACGGGATATTTTAATCATAACTACCCCTCAAGACTCTGAACCATTTCAACGATTATTGGGAGATGGTTCCCAGATTGGTTGTAAAATCGAATATAAAGTTCAGCCAAGTCCAGATGGTTTAGCGCAAGCTTTTATCATAGGAGAGGAGTTCATAGGAGAGGATTCAGTTGCGCTGGTTTTAGGCGATAATATTTTTTACGGAACCGGATTGAGGAGTTTGCTTGAAAGTAAAGCAAATATAAATGGAGGTTGTGTGTTTGCTTATCAAGTTTCTGACCCTGAGCGTTATGGCGTAGTGGAATTCGATAATAACTTTAAGGCTATGTCCATCGAAGAAAAACCTGAAAATCCAAAATCCAATTATGCAGTTCCCGGATTGTATTTTTATGATAATCGTGTGGTTGAATTTGCCAAAAACCTGAAACCTTCTCATCGGGGTGAATTGGAGATTACCGATATCAATAAAATTTATCTGGAATTGGGCGAATTGGAAGTCGGCATCATGGGACGGGGAACGGCTTGGTTGGATACAGGAACTTTTGATTCTTTACATGAGGCATCTGAATTTGTGAAAATTATTGAAAAACGCCAGGGATTTAAAGTCAGTTGTATCGAAGAAATCGCTTATCGTCTGGATTTCATTAATAAAGATCAACTACTCAAATCCGCAGAGAAATATGGAAAAAGCGGATATGGTGATTATTTGAAGGGATTGATCAAGGAATAATGAAGATTTTTGATTTTTCTACACTTAAATTTTACTACCAACATTTAGGGTACAAACTGATTGTACAAATGCTTTTGAGCGTGTCCATCAGTGTGCTGGACAGTTTGGGCTTGTCTATGTTTTTTCCGATTCTGGAAATTGTGGGTAATGACGGAAAATCAACTATTGAAGGGACTTCCAAAATTTATCAGTATTTGGAAGCTTTTTTTAATTTTATTCATTTAGAAATTAATCTGATAAACGTACTGATACTGCTCACTGTCTTTTTTATTTTAAAAGGTGTTGCACTTTACATTTACCAAATCTATTTTACAAATGTGAGACATGGATTTATCCGGGATTTAAGGATTAAACTGATTCATGAGATAAATAATTATTCTTATCAGTCATTTGTTTCCTCTGACGTAGGCCGGATTCAAAATTCGCTTACGGGAGAGATAGACAGAATTGCGACTGCTTATATAAATTATTTCAACGTATTGCAAAATGCCATATTCGTAGTGATTTATATGGTTTGTGTTTTTGTAATCGATTTGAAATTTGCTTTATTGGTCGTAGTGGGTGGTGTTTTGACCAATTTTTTGTTCAGCCGGATTTTTAAATATACCAAACAGGAAGCCCATGAACTTACTCAAAAGAATCACTCTTTTCAGGGATTTGTTTTGCAGTATATAGGAAATTACAAATATTTAAAAGCAACGGGAAGAATTCTGGACTATTCCAAAATCCTTAAAAAGAATGTGTACGGTGTTGAGAAAAACGGCCGAAAAATAGGACAACTTGGAGCAATAGTCACGGCTTTGAGAGAGCCTTCACTGATTATTTTGATAAGTATTATCATCGTAATTCAGATTTCAGTTATGGGAGGTTCCATTTCTACTATTTTGCTCAGTTTGGTCTTTTTCTATCGGGCATTTGGGTATTTAATGGTAATGCAAAATTCGTATAACAATTATTTGGGAAGTCATGGCTCGCTCAACAATATTTATAATTTGTTGGACGAATTAAAAGAAGGAAAAGAAGAATTTTATAATAAAATTGATTTTGATAATTTCTCTGAGACGATAGAATTAAAAAATGTTGATTTTTCTTATTTGAACGGAATGAAGGTATTGGACGGAATTAATTTGTCCATCCGTTCCAAAGAAAGCATCGCATTGGTAGGTGAGAGTGGAAGCGGAAAAACCACTTTGGCCAATCTGATTGCCGGAATATTTAAACCCACTTCTGGCGAATTGATAATTGACGGAGAAAATATTGAAAATCTGAAAATCAATGAATACCGTTCAAAAATTGGTTATATAACGCAGGAATCGGTGATTTTTAATGACTCGATTTTTAATAATATTACTTTCTGGAGTGAAAAATCTTCTGAAAATATCAAGTTATTTCAGCAGGCGTTAGAGGCAGCTTCCATTGCAGGATTTGTTAACGAGTTGCCCGGCAAAGAAGATACAATGCTTGGAAATAACGGAATCAATTTAAGTGGTGGCCAAAGACAACGCATCTCCATTGCTCGTGAATTATATAAAAATGCAGAATTGCTCATATTGGATGAAGCTACTTCGGCACTTGATTCTGAAACTGAAAAAGAAGTTCAGGCCAATATTGACATCATAAAAGGTAAAAGTACTTTGATTGTGATAGCTCACCGTCTTTCTACTATAAAAAATATTGACAAAATAATTTTGATGAACAAAGGGAAAATAATTGAATCAGGGACGTTTGAAGAACTGATGCAGAAATCAACTATTTTTCGTAATATGGTCAATCTACAGGAAATTAACTAAACTATGAGCATAGCTAAAATTACGACCTATTTAGGTGCAAATCTCAGAGGGAAATTCAATAAGGAAAGATTTGGAATTACACCTGCTTATAAACACCGTGAGAATTACACCTATTTGGATAAAACCGAATCAACTGACGAATGGCAAAAAGAAGTTTACGACTATGCCCGAAATTTTATGATTCGAAACAATTATCAAAAAGTAGTGGATTTTGGGTGTGGATCAGGTTATAAAATGATGAAAAACTTCCAAGAATTTGAAGCAATAGGAGTGGAAGTTGAAGAAACTTATCAATTTTTAGTTGAGAATTATCCGGACCATAAATGGTACAATGCAGATAATCTCAACACCGAAACTCTGGAAACCGATTTGGTCATTTGTGCCGACGTGATTGAGCATGTCCTGAACCCGGATGAATTTTTAGAATCACTCAATAAAATAAAGTTCAAACATCTGATAATCAGCACGCCAGATAGATTGACTTTGCATGGAAGTTTTCATTTTGGGCCTCCAGCTAACCCATTTCATATCCGCGAATGGACTTGTAGAGAATTTAGAAAATATTTATCTAAGTATTATAAGATTGAATTACAGCAAATCACAAATTTTAATCAAGCAACCCAAATGGTAGTTTGTACCAAAAAATAATAGAACAAAAAAAACCGGAAACTCCGGTTTTTTTTGATTGTTACTTTGCTTATTTCTTCACTTTAATCGTACAACCAATCGCAACCGTATTTTCTTTTACAATCGGTTTTCCTGCGATTAAAGCATCCACGGCATCCTGAACATAATGTTCATCTGCATCGTTGGCATCTTGGTAATTATTATCAATTGTACCAATGTATTTTACGATGTTTTTTCCGTTTTCCTTGTTTAGCAAATAAACATGAGGTGTTTTAGTCGCTCCATATACCGGATAGACTTTCTGTCCTTCATCCAGCAAATACGGGAAACTAAATCCTTTTTCTTTTGCTCGGGTTTTCATTTCTGCAAATCCATCTTCCGGTTGAGCTTCCGGATCATTTGGATTGATGGCAATCACCGGATACCCAAGCGGTTTGTATTTTTTGTCCAAAGCAATGATGCGGTCTTCATACGCTTTTGCATACGGACAATGGTTACAGGTAAAAATCACAATAAACCCTTTAGCATCTTTAAAATCAGCCAAAGAAACCATTTTATCATCAATATTTTTCAACTTAAAATCGGTTGCTTCATCCCCGATTTTATATCCGTTTGCAACGGTTTCAATCGTTTCGGCCGAAGCCAGTTCAGTCGTTTCGTTTTCTGTTTTTTGCTGACAAGCGAACATAATCAATGTCGCTGTGGCTAATAAAAATAATTGGCGCATATTTTAAAGATTATCGTTTACTAAATCTTCCAATTCATACTGGGTCAATTGGAGCTCTTTGAAAAAAACTTTTTTTCCGTTTTTGTACAGAACAGTTGCGGGAATCGCTCCGCTCCAGTTTTCATCTGTGGCCGGAATCCATTCGTTCATTTGTTTGATATCATCCAGCAGATAAACATCTGCATTTATATTATTGCTTTGTATGAATTTCTTCACTTTGGTATCCAGTTGTTTTTTTGAATCCATAGAAACCAAAATCATTTTAAAATTGGGGTCATTTTTAAAAATATCGTTGACAGCCATAAAAGCAGGAAGCTCTTCTATACATGGTTTACACCAAGTTGCCCAGAAATTAACCACATATAATTTTCCGTCTTCTTTTTGAATTACCGATTTCAATTCGTTATAATTCACCGATTTTAAAACAGGCTGGGACTCCTGGCCATTGCAGCTCAGAAGAATTCCGGTCAGGACCGTCAGAAATAAATTTTTCATAAATTGGATTTCATCAAAAACTATACTACAAAAAGCAGATAGGGAAAATTTAACTTAATTTAAACCTTTATGATTAAAGCTGAAGACACGTTTCATTTTCCATATTTTTCCTTCCAGCAACCATAGGATCGAATACTTAGCTGTCCCGACTTTCAGCCAGCCCTCATTCTCCCATCGATAAAAATCATGATTTCCTTCCTGAATAGCACCATACACCTCGTTTTGATCATACAAAGGAAAAACATTCATTGTATTGAGCGTTTTTTCTCTTTTTACTTTTTCAATTCCGCCACAGATATTGTTTTTCATGGAATTCAGAAAATCCTGCTTTCCGGAGGTGATTCCGCCAATGTCATGATAGAATTCCAAATCATCGCTTATGATTTGATTATAATTTGAAAAGTTACAGTTATTAAATCCTTCATCAAAAATTAAGCTATCTAATCTTTCTATGGTTTTGTATAACTCATTTGTTTTTTCGATTTGTGAAAAAACGATTGAACTTAAAATGTTCAAAAACAATATTAAATAAAAACGCATCACTTTATATTTTTAATTCAACAAATTACGATTAACGAATCCCGATCTTTACCAATATTTATCCACCATATACACGATTTGGGCCATGGCAATGGCTCCCAAATGAAGCTCTCGTTTATTTATTTTTTCAAACGTATCTTCCGGTGTATGATGAATGTCAAAATACCGCTGCGAATCCGGGGAAAGTCCGGCCAAAGGAGTTTGCATTTGTTCTTTTAATGGATGGATGTCCACACCACCATAACGGCCGCTGAAATCATAAACTCCGTATGGAAGAAACAATGGCGCCCAACTTTCGATTTCCTTTATTTTGTCTGCACTCATATCCAGAGAAATTCCTCTTGGCGAAAATCCGCCGGCATCACTTTCTATGGCAAAAACATGAATTTCATTTTCTTTTTTGGCCACTTCTGCATATTTCTCTCCGCCTCGTGCACCGTTTTCCTCATTGGCATAACAAATAATCCGAATGGTATGATTATTCTGAATTCCCAATTTTTTGAAGGCTTTTAAAACTTCTATACTTTGAACGATTCCGGCACCATCATCGTGAGCGCCTTCGCCTACATCCCAAGAATCCAAATGTCCGCCGACTACGATTACTTTTCCGTCTTTTTTGCCGGTAATTTCGCCGATGACATTGTAATTGACTTTTTCGGCTTTCATACCACAATTGGAGTTTAGCTTTAATAAAACTTTTCCTTTTTTCAGTGATTCCACTAATTCATCGGCCGAAGCGTTGCCAACGGCAACTGCCGGAATTTTAGCCAATTTTTCTTCATAACGCATCACGCCCGTATGCGGAACATCGTCTACACCGGTAGAAACAGAACGGATAATGACAAATTTACCGCCTTTTTCCGCAACTTTTGAAGCAGTTACCACACGGTATTTGGCCGCATCACCATAACCCCAAAATGTCTGAACAAAATCCTGACGGAATTTATAATTGAAAAAAACGATTTTGTTTTTGACTTCTGAAGCTGGTAATTTTTCAAATTCTTCCAGAGAATTCACCTGAATGACTTCGCCTTCTACATCTTTTCCGTTCGTTCCTTCTGAATTTCCGAGCGATAAAAATGTCAAATCTTTCCAATTTCCTTTTCCGGTTTTCATCTTCAGGCTTTCTTTTCCGCGTACCCAAACCGGAACCATTGTTTCCTGAAGCCAGATTTTATCTGCACCGGCTTCACGCAATTTCTTTTCTGCCCAAACAGTTGCCTTGTCATAATTTTCTGAACCACTCAGCCGATTCCCGATATCTTTGGTAAGTTCTCGTAAATTATCGTATGCCTGGCCGTTCAACAGTATTTCGTCCGAAATCTTTTTGAATTGAATGGAATCTTGCTGGAATTGAGCGAAACAGATTCCGCTCATCAGGAAAAATAGAAATTTGTGCATAGTGGTGTATGAATTAAAAAAACCGTTTCTAATTTAGTAAGTTTAGAAACGGTTTGTGTGTTTTTTGTATAGAATCTTTTAAACTTTGTCAAAGTTCTGTTCACAATGCATAAAACTTTGACAAAGTTATTCCGCTTATGTGTTCATTAATTCTTCAATTTCCTCTACGGTAATCGGAATATTTTTCATCAGATTTTTCGGAGCACCCGAAGCCTGAATCACATAATCATCTTCAATTCTGATTCCTAAGTTTTCTGCCGGAATATAAAATCCGGGCTCATTTGTGAAAACCATTCCTTCTACAAATTTGTCTGAAAGAATTCCATAGTCATGCGTATCAAGCCCCATGTGATGCGAAGTTCCGTGCATCATGTATTTTTTGTAGGCAGGCCAATCCGGATTTTCGTTCTGAACATCGGATTTGTCAATTAATCCCAAATCGAGCAGGGCAGAAGTGTAAATTTTTCCCATTTCTTTGTGGTAATTGTACCAATCATTTCCCGCTACCAATAGTTTTTCTGCTTCATTTTTACAATTTAAAACAGCATTATAAATCTGTTTTTGACGCTCGGAAAATTTTCCGTTTACAGGAATCGTTCTTGTCATATCGGACGAATAATTGGCATATTCAGCTCCAACATCAAGCAATAAAATATCGCCGTCTTTACACTGTTGATTGTTTTGGATATAGTGCAATACATTTGAATTATAACCGCTTCCGATGATGGGAGTGTAGGCAAATCCTTTGGAACGGTTTCGCAAGAATTCATGAGCAAATTCGGCTTCGATTTCAAATTCCCAAACACCGGGTTTTACAAATCCCAGAATTCTTCTAAATCCTTTTTCGGTTATATCACAGGCTTTTTGGATCAATTCAATTTCTTCCGGTTCCTTAACAGAACGCAATCTTTGGAGAATGGGATTGCTTCTTAAATAAGTATGTCCGGGGAAATCCTGTTGTAATTTTTTGATGAAACGATCTTCTCGTGTTTCAACTTCAACAGTCGCCCGATAATGTTCATTTGTGTTAACGTATACATTTTCTGTTTCATTCATCAGTTGACGGAAAATTTTCGAGAAATCCTGTAACCAGTAAACGGTTTTAATTCCGGAAACTTCAAATGCCTGTTCTTTGCTTAATTTTTCACCTTCCCAAACGGCAATATGCTCATTTGTTTCTCGTAAAAATAAGATTTCACGGTGTTTTTCTTCATACGCATCCGGAAAAATAACCAAAATGCTTTCTTCCTGATCCACACCACTCAGATAAAATATATCACGATGCTGCGCAAAAGGAAGTGTGCTGTCTGCACTTACCGGATAAATATCATTGGAATTGAATACTGCTAAGGATTTGGGTTGGATGGCTTTTGCAAATTTCGCTCTGTTTTTCACGAATAAAGAAGAGGGAATCTGCTCGTATTTTGTTGTCATAATTTGTTTTTTGCTAAACAAATGTAACGAACTTGGGGCAAAAGGAAAAAGGAAAACCCTATAAAAAAAGTAACTCCTCGTTCTTGCGAATGAGGAGCTAACCTTAACCAACCTAAACCTATGAAAAAGCTATTAAGCTTTTATAGTGCCAAATTTAAGAATTAATTTTTTATAAAAAAAATATTAAGAAAAAAATAACTTACATTTTTTCTGGTGCAGAAATCCCAAGTAGGAATAAAGAGCTGGAAATAACATTTGAAACCCACTGACTGAGCCACAAACGAAACTTTTTCAGATTTTCATCTTCTGCTTTCAGTACCGAATGATTTTGATAAAAAGAATTAAATAATTTAACCAAATCATAAACATAATTGGCCACCAAAGCCGGACTCAAATCTTCAGCCGCCTTTTGAATTGTTTCTTCAAAATTGTACAAATGACGCAGGATTTCAATTTCCGATTCGTTTAATTCAATCTCTTTTAAATCAAATGATTGCGGACTTTCTTTTCGTAAAATAGATTGGATTCTCGCATAAGTATATTGAATGAACGGCCCTGTATTTCCGTTAAAATCCACACTTTCTTTTGGGTCAAAGAGGATTCCTTTTTTCGGATCGACTTTTAAAATATAGTATTTCAAAGCACCCATCCCGATGATTTCGTAGAGTTTGTCTTTTTCTTCCTCCGAATAACCGTCCAATTTCCCCAATTCAGATGAAATATCTTTTGCCGTCTGGAACATATCTTCCATCAGTTCGTCTGCATCCACCACGGTTCCTTCGCGGGATTTCATTTTTCCGTCCGGTAAATTGACCATTCCATAAGAGAGATGTTCCAGCGAATCAGCCCATTTAAATCCTAATTTTTTCAGGATTAAAAATAAAACTTTGAAATGATAATCTTGCTCATTCCCAACGACATAAATCAGTTTGTCAATGTCAAACGTTTCAAAACGCTCTACGGCCGTTCCGACATCTTGCGTCATATAAACCGAAGTGCCGTCTGAACGTAAAACCAGTTTTTCATCCAATCCGTCAGCGGTTAAATCGATCCAAACAGAACCATCATTTTTTTGATAAAATACGCCTGAATCCAGACCTTTTTGGATTAAATCTTTCCCCAACAAATAGGTATTGCTTTCAAATTGATAATGGTCAAAATCCACGCCTAACCGTTTGTAGGTTTGCGCAAATCCATCGTAAACCCAACCATTCATTTTTGCCCAAAGTGCCCGAACCTGTTCGTCTCCGGCTTCCCATTTTACGAGCATTTCCTGCGCTTCTTTGAACAGCGGCGCATTCTTTTTGGCATCGTCTTCACTTTGACCTTGCGCCATTAAATCTTTGATTTCTTCCCGATAATGTTTGTCAAACTCCACATAATATTTTCCCACCAAATGGTCGCCTTTCATTCCGGAATCTTCCGGCGTTTCGCCGTTCCCGAATTTTTCCCAGGCAAGCATGGATTTGCAGATATGAATTCCCCGGTCGTTGATGATCTGGATTTTCTGAACTTTGTGTCCGGCTGCTTTGTTGATTTCTGCAACAGAATAGCCCAGCAGATTATTTCGGATATGTCCTAAATGAATGGGTTTATTGGTGTTGGGAGAGGAGTACTCCACCATGACCGATCTGGAATCGGGATTGTTTTTTATATATCCAAATTCTTTATCGGAGGAATTTTCGATTAGATTTTCAATCCAGAATTCACTTGGGAAACTCAGGTTCAAAAATCCTTTTACGACATTGAATCCCGAAATCAGATTTTTGGAAAACAAGGCATTTCCTATTTCATTTCCCAAATCTTCGGGTTTCTTTTTCAGCTCCTTAATCAGCGGAAAAGTAACCAATGTATAGTGGCCTTCAAATTCTTTGCGGGTATTTTGAATCTCCAGCCGTTCCGGAACTATTTGATAGAGTTCGGAAATAGTTTGAGAAAGGATTTCGGCTGTTTTTTGTTTGAGATTCATTCCAAGAAATTTTGAATTTTGAATTTTGAATTTTGAATGAATTCAATCAATCTAATTCAGCATTCAAAATTTAGATTTTAAAATAATTAATTATGGGCAATAGTTGTGAAAACGTTTTGAACGTCTTCGTCGTCTTCGATTTTTTCCAGTAATTTATCCAAATCGGCTTGTTGTTCTTCAGTCAATTCTTTGGTCACCTGAGGGATTCGGTCAAATCCGCTGGAAATGATTTCTATGTTGTTTTCTTCAAAATATTTCTGCAATTGTCCGAAACTTTCAAAAGGCGCATAGACCACGACATTTCCTTCTTCTTCAAACAATTCTTCCGCACCGAAATCGATCAGTTCCAATTCCAATTCTTCCATATCCAAGCCTTCTCCGTTTACGGTAAAATTGCAGATATGGTCAAACATAAATTCCACAGAACCCTGCGTCCCCAAAGTTCCTCCGGTTTTGTTGAAATAGCTTCTGATGTTAGCAACTGTCCGGTTGTTGTTGTCGGTTGCGGTTTCAATCAAAACAGCGATTCCATGCATTCCGTACCCTTCAAACAAAACTTCCTTGAAGTTGGCGGTATCTTTATCGGTTGCCTTTTTGATGGCGCGCTCTACGTTTTCCTTCGGCATATTGGCCGCTTTTGCATTTTGCATAACGGCACGCAGACGGGAGTTGGCTTCCGGGTTCGGTCCACCTTCTTTTACAGCCATTACGATGTCCTTGCCAATTCGGGTAAAAACTTTGGCCATCGTAGCCCAACGTTTCATTTTTCTGCCTTTCCGGAATTCAAACGCTCTTCCCATTTTTATGATTTTTGAGGTGCAAAATTAATGGATTTTAGGGAAAATAGAAATGGAATGGAGATTTTATTCTACGTTATTAATTCTTTTTTACAATTAAAATAGTATGTTCCTCTGATTCGGTTTCGGAAATCGGATATTGGACTTTAATGGTTTTTAAATTAGTGAATTTCAGTTCCTCTAATTTTTGAACCAATTCGTCTAAATGATAATAATGAAAGTAAACCCGGTCTCCCGTTTTTGAAGTTTTGAAGCCGGATTCTACGGTTTTTCCTTCTACGAAACTGAGGTATAAAATCCCATCAGAATTCAATAAATTCCCAGAATCTGCTAGAAATTTTTCAGCATCCTTTCGAGATAAATAGGGCAGACAAAACCCGCAAATGATTCCGTCGTATTTCGAACCAAGTTCAGCAATTGCGCGAGCATCCATCACTTTAAAATGAGCTTTTGGATTGTTTTTCCGGGCAAGTTCAATCATATTGGGTGAAATATCCACTCCGGTGATGTTCCACTCCGGCCGCCGTGAAAGCAGGTATTTGGTGATGTTTCCCGGCCCGCAACCGATTTCCAATAAATCTGCATCTGCTTTTTGAATCGCATTACAAACGAAATCATATGATTCGTTATAGTAATCCATATCCATGAATTTGTCCTGATAAACCGAAGCAACTTTATTCCAGGTTTCAAAGGTTTCTTTGTAAGTATCCATCAGTTAAAGGTAGGAAATATTGGAATTATTTTCCACAATTTGGCATACATCATCCTCAAATTTTAAACAATCATTTCTTTTAATATGCTGACCGGATTTTTATTTTCATCTACGGCAACAAAGGTAAATTCGCCATGGATTGCTCTTTCACGTTCGTTGGAATACATTTGTTCAACAAATATTTCTACGCTGACTTTCATGCTTGTATTTCCTACGTGAATAACTTTTCCCACCAATTCTACGATGCTTCCTGCAGGAATCGGCCTTTTGAAGTCTATTTTGTCAGAGCTTACGGTTACGACTTTTTGCCGGCAAAAACGAGTGGCGGTGATGAAGGCTGATTCGTCCATCAGTTGCATGGCTGTTCCACCGAAAAGCGTATCGTAATGATTTGTCGTATTGGGAAAGACGGCTTTGAAAATGCTAGTTTCGGCTGATTTCTTTCTTAATTCTAAATCCATTTTATTCGTTTTTATAGGGTTTGTAAAAAATACCCAAGATGTGCTTCAACTTCATTTGAAAAACTTGATTATTATACTTCGATTTCAGTTCATTCATACAGTTTGCACAAAGGCAATCTTCATATTGGGAACTTATATAGTCGCGTTCTTCTGCTGTCAATAATATTTCTGAGCACTGACATAGCAGGATAGAACCGACTTTACATTCAAATTCTGTGAGACATCTCGGGCAATATTTTATTTCGTGTTTAATCAAAATTTAGATCCAATGATTTTTTACACGATTTGATTCCAAATTATTTTGCTGTGCGACTTTGGATGCTTTTACCATGGCTATCAGTGCTTCTTTTGTTTCCTTCCAAGCACGGGTTTTAAGTCCACAGTCTGGATTGACCCAGATCTTTTCAGGCTGAATGACGGCAGATGCTTTGTGAATCAGTTCGACCATTTCGTCCTGAGTGGGTATGCGGGGCGAATGTATATCATAAATTCCCGGCCCGATTTCATTTGGATAATTAAAATCGGCAAAAGCGTCTAGAAGTTCCATTTGCGAGCGTGAGCACTCGATGGTGATTACGTCTGCATCCATATTTGCAATATGTTTGATGATGTCATTAAATTCAGAATAACACATGTGTGTATGAATTTGTGTTTCGTCCTGAATCCCGGAAGAAGAAATTTTAAAGGCATTTACAGCCCATTTCAGGTAAATTTCCCAGTCAGCTTTTCGGAGCGGTAAACCTTCCCGGATGGCGGGTTCATCTATCTGAATGATGCGAATTCCGGCTTTTTCCAAATCAGAAACTTCATCTCTGATGGCCAACGCTATCTGGTTACAGGTTTCAATGCGTGGCTGGTCGTTTCGGACGAAACTCCACTGAAGAATCGTAACCGGACCGGTTAACATTCCTTTTACCCATTTGTCGGTCAGAGATTGGGCATATTCTGCCCAATAAACAGTCATAGGATGAGGTCTGGAAACATCTCCGTAAATAATCGGTGGTTTTACGCAGCGGCTTCCATAACTTTGTACCCAGCCAAATTTAGAAAAGGCAAATCCCTGCAGCTGCTCTCCGAAATATTCTACCATATCATTTCGTTCAAATTCGCCATGAACCAAAACATCTAAACCGATTTCCTCTTGGGTACGAATGGTTTTTGCGGTTTCTTCTTTTAATAATTGGTCATAGGTTTCGCCTGTGATTTCTCCGTTTTTAAATTTTGCACGCCAGCTTCGTACTTCGGCTGTTTGGGGAAATGAACCAATAGTAGTGGTAGGAAAGAGCGGCAGTTGTAAAATTCCGGTTTGTACTTTTCTTCTTTCCCGATAGGGATTATTTCGCTTTGCGTGGTTTTCTCCGATTGAATTGACTCGGTTTTTCACTTCCGGATTATGTATTAAAGTCGAATTTTTACGGTTTTCGACCGCTCTTTTATTTTCTTCCAATTTTTTTATTAAATGTTCGTCAGATACGCCAAGTGCTAATTTCTTCAGGGTTACGACTTCATTTAATTTTTGTTTGGCAAACGCCAGCCATTGTTTGATTTTATGAAATTCGGAATTTTCATCATTTTCCAAATCCAAATCGCAGGGCGAATGGATAAGTGAGCAGGAGGGAGCAATGAGAATCCGCTCATCTCCCAGTTTTACAATTGATTTTTGGATAATTTGAAGGGATTCTTCGAAATTATTTTTCCAAATATTTCGTCCATCAACTATTCCCAATGACAATTTCAGATGGATTGGGATTTGATTCAAAACTTCGTCCAATTGTTCCAAACCCCTCACTAAATCTATATGTAATATGTCAACCGGCAAAGACAAGGCCATGGAGAGATTGTCTTTCAATCCTTCAAAATAAGTGGCCAATAAAATGGTAAGATTGGGAAATTCTTTTTTGATTTTTGAATATGTTTTCAGGTACAATTGTCTGGTTTTTTCATCCAGATCAAGAGCCAGAAAGGGTTCGTCAAACTGAATGGTTTCAACTCCGTATATTTCTAATTTCTTTAATAGCTGAATATAAACCGGCAATAAATTGTCAATCAAATCCAGTTTGTCGAAACCTTCTTCTTTTTCTTTTCCCAACAACAAATAGGAAACAGGGCCGATGAGGACAGGTTTGGTTTGGATTCCGGATTGTTTAGCTTCAACAAATTCATTTAGAATTTTGTCAGAAAATAATTTGAATTCCTGATTCTTTAAGAATTCAGGCACGATATAGTGATAATTAGTGTCAAACCATTTGGTCATTTCCATAGCTGTGACGTCCAGTTTGTCTTTCTGAATTCCTCTTGCCATAGCGAAATACAGGTCAGTTTCAGTACAGTCCGGGTTTTCTGTAATTTGGTGATAACGTAGCGGGACAGCACCTACCGTCAGGGTCATATCCAGTACCTGATCATAAAATGAGAAATCGTTTGAAGGAATCATGTTGATTCCGATTTCTTGCTGGAGTTTCCAGTTTTCCAATCGGATTTTTTTTCCGGCTTCGATTAGTTCAGATTGGTTGATTTTTCCTGTCCAAAAATTTTCACAGGCTTTTTTCAATTCTCTTTTGCTGCCAATTCGCGGGTAGCCAAGAATGTGTGTTTGCATTTTTTAACTTTTTAATGGTTAATAATTATTGTAAAAAGCCCCTTAAATGCTTCGGGATGATAACAGGAATGAGAATTTTGGGATTTCAGAAGTACACACAAACTTAAACACAATTCTCCTCTAAAAAATGTGTGGTATGTATGAACATCGAACCTGACCAAAGCTTCAAACCGCGAAAGCATCGTCAATTCGGATACAGGCAGGTCTCCTGACTTGTAACGGTTTTATCGTCCTTCCCATTAGCCGCAGCTTACAGTGGACAAAATTTGATAAAACCTTTGGTGTGTTACTTACAGTTGCGCGACAGTTCGTGATTTGCACACGATTCCCGTTTTAATCTACAATTAAGTAAAACCTGTTCCGGTTGATGAAGTATATAAAGAACTAAATCAGGGTAAATGTAATCATTTATATTTATAAGAAACTAAGTCGGATTGTTTTCTCAACTTATCTTCATCGCTTATCTTTGCGACAACAACAAAGATTTTATATGAGCGTCATCGAACAATACCAGGAATTAATCAGTAAAGAATTGGAGAAAAATTCTTTTATAAATGTCGAACCCAAAGCACTTTATGAACCTTGCGATTATATTTTGAGCATAGGAGGGAAGCGGCTTCGTCCGGTCATCGTGATGCTCGGATCCTATGTTTTTGACGGAAAACCTGAAAATGTGGTAAAACCTGCTTTGGCAATCGAATATTTTCATAATTTCTCATTGATGCACGATGATATCATGGATGAAGCACCTTTGCGAAGAGGAAAAGAAACCGTTCATTTAAAATACAATGTCAATACCGGAATTCTTTCCGGAGATGCCATGCTGATTCAGGCCTACCGGATGTTTGAAGATTTACCGGCCGAGAAATTCAAAGCCGTTACCCAATTGTTTTCCAAAACAGCTGTGGAACTATGCGAAGGACAACAATACGATATGAATTTTGAAACCCAGAAAGAAGTTTCCTATGAGGAATACATACAAATGATTACACTGAAAACCGGTGTGATGATGGGCGCTTCGCTTCAAATTGGTGCCATGATTGCCGAAGCCAAGGAAGAAGATTATTTGAATCTCTATGAATTCGGGAAAAACCTTGGAATTGCCTTTCAATTAAAGGATGATTATCTTGATGTCTTTGGGCAACAGGATTTTGGTAAAATTCATGGCGGTGATATCATAGAGAACAAAAAGACAATTTTGTACATAAAAGCACTCGAACTGGCAGACAAACGCGATGTTGAAGAATTGAAATTTTGGTTTGGAATGAAAACGGACAATATCGATAAAGTCTATGCAGTTGAAAAAATCTTCAGGATGTCAAAAGTGGATTACGAAGTGATGTCTTTGATAGGACATTATACAGAAATTGCCATGAGTTTTCTGAATAAAATTCAGGTAGAAGATGAAAAGAAAATTCAACTAAAAGAATTGGCTGCTTCGTTGATAGAGAGACAGATTTAATGAAATTCAGAGCAGAATTACATATCCCGGAATCCGATCGGAAGATTTCACATTCGCATAAAATCATGGGAATCGGATCTTGTTTTGTAGATGAAATGGGTGAAAAGTTGCAGGATGCGAAGTTTCAGGTATTGCGAAATCCATTTGGGACACTGTTTCATCCGCTTGCGATTGAAAATGCATTGGCCAGAATTCTTTCTCTAACGAATTATACTAAAGATGAAATTTTTAAATATGGCGAACTTTTTTTTAGTTGGGATCACCATAGTTCGTTTAACCGGATTTCGCTTGATGAAACTTTGGGAATCATCAATTCCGAACTGGAAACTGCCAATGATTTTATTCAGCAGACCGATGTTTTTCTTTTGACATTTGGGACGGCTTGGGTTTATAAATTGTCTGAAATGGGCGTTTTTGTGGCCAATTGTCATAAAGTTCCGCAAAAGAATTTCGAAAAATACTTATTGGATGACAAACAAATTCAGACATCCTTTAAAAATTGTTTTAATTTGATTCTTGACATCAACCCGAAAGCCCAAATCATAGTTACAGTAAGCCCTGTAAGACATATAAAAGACGGAATTGTGGAAAACAATCTGAGCAAATCAAAATTGATTTCCAATTTGTTTCAAGCTTCTACCGAATTTGAAAATGTAGAATATTTTCCTGCTTACGAATTGATGATGGATGATTTACGCGATTATCGTTTTTATAAAGAAGATCTGGTACATCCAAACGAATTTGCAATTGATTATATCTGGGAGAAATTTTCTCATACCTATTTTGACTATTTAACGCTGGACAATATCAAAATTGCTGAAAAAATAAAATCGGCTATGGCGCACAGACCCATGAATCCGACTACGACTTCTTACAAGGAATTTCTGTTTAAAACCGTAAAACAGATTGAATCTGTGGAAAATCTGTTCCCGAAAAACAGTTTTCAAAACGAGAAATTATGTTTGCAAAAAATGATGGAAAATGTTGATTGATACCCATACACATCTTTATTCGGAAGAATTTGACCAAGATCGCGATGAAATGATCAAACGTGCTAAAGAAGCAGGAATCGGGAAATTTTATATTCCGGCGATTGATTCATCTTATACTGAACGAATGTTTGATCTGAAACGGAATTATCCGGAAGAAATGCATTTAATGATGGGACTTCATCCCACTTCCGTTAAGCCGGAAACCTATGAATTTGAATTAGACGAAGTAAAAAATTGGTTGGACAAGAGGGCTTTTTCAGCAGTGGGTGAAATCGGAATTGATTTGTATTGGGACAAAACGACTTTGGGAATTCAGCAAATTGCTTTTAAAAAACAAATTGGTTGGGCAAAGGAAAAAGGATGGCCGATTGTGATTCATTGTCGGGAAAGTTTTGACGAAATATTTGAAATTCTCGAGGAAGAAAAAGATGAAAAATTGTATGGAATCTTTCATTGTTTTACAGGTGATAAATCTCAAGCAGAAAGAGCAATTGGGTTCAATATGAAATTGGGAATTGGAGGTGTTGTAACTTTTAAAAACGGAAAAATCGACCAATTTCTAAATGAAATTCCATTAGAACATATCGTTCTGGAAACGGACTCTCCCTATCTGGCTCCGGTACCTTATCGTGGCAAAAGAAATGAATCTTCTTACTTGGTAAATGTTGTCAAAAAGCTATCTGAAATTTATGGACTGAGTGAAAATGAAATAGCTCAATTCACTTCACAGAACGCTTTGTCTGTTTTCGTAAATTGAGCATAATACTGAAAAATAGTTGGTAAAATTCCAGCAAACCCTTACTGACAAGTCGGTTGGAGGAAGTTTTATGAAACGTGTTTCATAAAACTTTTTCTTTGTCTGAAAAATGACAAAAAAACGTTGTTGGTCTTGTAAAAGTTTGGAGGTAATTCGTTGGGGAAAACAAGTTGGAAAGCAAAGATTTAAATGTAAAAATTGTGGAG
>JAEWOD010000004.1 GCA_023461035.1 Bacteroidota bacterium
CGGTTTCAGGCAGTAGATGGCTGTTTATCAGCGGGTAAATAAAATTTACTTTCAAATAAATGCTGTTATACTTCGTTGTTTCCGCTCGAATTAGCCCGCTAATCCTTTACGAAAACGCCTTGTCTAACAACCATTTATTTAAATCTGAAACTTAAAAGAATTACCGAACTCAGGTTTATAAAAAAAAGCACCACAAAATAGTGATGCCTTCTAGGTTAGGTTATGTGAAATTTATTCGTAATCCACCATTTCTGCATTGTGGAGAACTAAGGTTCGTTCAAAGTCTTCATCGTTTAAATCGATGATATAAATCGATTTTACGGAAAATAGGTCGTTGGGTGTATTTGTAAAGATGATTTCTGCATCATTGGGTGAAAATTGGGGATCGATGTCGATGGTTCCAATTGGTTTATTACTCAATTCGGAAATATCGGTTGTAGTTTGATCATTGAAATTATAGACCATGATATGGCTGTCGAGTTGACGGTAATCTGCATCCTGATAACCTGAAATGTCATGGGTAAATAAAAGCCGGTCACCGGTGATACTCCAATCCAATCCACCTACAGCTCCCAAATGTCCTTCAAAAATGGTTTCCAAGAAATTTCCGCTTACATCCAAAATGGAAATTTTAGCATCATATCCGTTGATGTTGTTGGTAACGATTGCAATTTTGCTTCCGTCATAACTCCAAGAACATTTGGTGATGAATTGTCCGTCTGCTGTCTGATAAATCTGTGTTTGTCCGGTTCCGTCATAATTAATTTTATATAATTTGTCGAAACTTGGAAAAATGAATTGGCTTCCGCTGGTGTTCCAATCAAAATCCATCACATCTGGACGGAATCCGTTTACCGGTGCTTGACTGACTTGATGTGGATTTGCTCCGTTTAAATCTGCCGTTACCAGATGGGTTTGTCCGGCTATGGTTTGCAGGTAAGCTACTTTTTGAGCTAGGTTATTTTTATGGGGTCGCCAGCTCGAATAAGTGGAATTGGTTATATAAATTGATTCATCCAGATTGGTAGATTTGATGATGAAATTTCCATTTTCTTTTTGAACAAAATGGTAGCGGTATTCCGGATTGGAACGAATGGTAAATTGACTGGATTCACTAAAGACTTCGTCATTTATTCCGTCAGAAACAACTACCTGCCAGGTGTAAGTTGTACCAAATTCCAAATTTTCCAAATCCAGTGTATCATCTTCTAAATCAGCGAATTCTTGGATTTCGTTTGTGGTGTTATTGGTGACCAAAACTCTATAAGTAAGAGTGTCTTGATCTGGATCTGTACTGCTCCATTTTAGCATCAAATCATTCTCCAAATCAGTTGAAAGATTTTCAGGCGAAATCAATTCCGGTGTAGTAGGAGGTTGGTTGAGGGTTTCGTCCGTAATCATTTCAAAGACGATGGTTACGGTTTGTTCGAAATCAGAAATGGTAATAGCTTCAATTTCAGTTACGTATCCGTTTAATTCTGCTTTAACCGAATATTCTCCCAGAGGAATAGCATTGAGAATTTCAAAATTACCTTCTTCATCACTGTAAACAGTTTGGGTAGAAGGGTTTGTAGTTATTTTGACATTGGCAAGTGGTTCGTTTGTCAATTCCAAACGTACGGAACCTTTTAAAGTTCCTTGTTCTGATCCGTCAAGTAGATCTTCACTGCATCCAAACAGGAAAATCGTTAATATAGTGAGTGTAAGTAAATTTTTCATAGGAGTAATTATTTTTGTTTTTTGCCAAAATTAATCTGGACACCAATTCCGACCTGTAAAAAGTGGTCATCGCGTTTTCCGGAAATCATTTCGTCCCAGTCATCATCAATTCCGATGTGGTAGGATCCAAATCCCCTGACACCGATGGTAGGAGAGACCAGGTATTCCAATCCACCACCAAACTGGGTCTTGAATTTCCCACTATTATCCTCTCCGTTTATATCAGAAATAACACCAACACCGCCAAATAAGTATGGACTGAACTGATTAAATGGCATGACTAAATATTCCAAATCCAAATCATACGTGCTAAATGTGGAGCGGAAATATTCTTTGGAGCCTAATTGTTGGAATCCGAATGAAAGGTTAGCGTTAAAATAATCAGAAAAGATGTATTTGAATGTTCCTTTTACTCCAGGTCTCATAGTTTGGGTTTTGAAATCACCCTTAAGCGTATTGAAAGTATAGGACAAGCCAAAAGAAAATTTGGATCTTCTTTCTTTTTCCCAAATTCCTTTTCCGGCTACGCGTTTATTACTTTCATCAATTTCTTTTGCATATGAAATCAAAAGATCATTTGCAATGCTGTCCTGCCCTTCATTTGTTTCCCAGACTTTGTCTTTGATTCCTTCGAGAACCAATAGGTAAACAGCTTTATTAATGGCCTCTGTCACGGCGATTTGAACGGGTTCGTTATTGGTTACTCCGACTTCAGCTTCCATTAATCTTTCAAAGTCAACATACCGAAACATACTGGAGTTTATGGATTGAGATAAAATCGTTTTGGAAGTATAAACAGTCTTTAGCACTTTACCACTGCTGGTAGAAACAGCTCTTAAATATACTGTTATTCTGTCTTGACGGTATTCTGAAGAACCTCCTATCCCAAAATATCTCGCACCGGCGCCGCCTGTTAAAATATTGGTGTCGTATGAAATCACACCACCTTCCAGCAGGATTCCGGCAAATAAAAGAGGAGGAAGTTGGTTTGAAGTATTTCCATTTGAGTACTCCTGCCTTGTAGTTCTGATGATTTGTCTTTCATTTAAAAGATTTCCGATGTTTTCTCTTTCAATCGGGACAAACCATTTGCTGTCTTCAAGTGATTTGATGAGAATAGTTGTTAATCCTTGCGGTATGGCCGTACTCCAATTGGCACCCATGTCAGATGCTTTATATTGTCCGGTCTGGTCACGGAATTTATAGACTCCTACAACTATTTGTTCTTTTGGTTGGGGAAGTTTTTCAAAGTCCTTTTGGGTCGGAGTAGATTCGCCTATGTAGGATTTATCCTCTACACCTCCCGGTGGTAGCATCATGACACCACAACTTTGCAGCACTATGAAAATGGTTAAATAAAAAATGTAAATGGGGGTTTTCATATGAATAGATTTTAGAGAATGATTTCTGTTGATTCACCTGTTTCTGAATCGATAATTGTGATGACAGAGCCTCCACGGATATCTTCAATTGTGATGATAAGTCCTCCTATTTCAAAGGTTCCTTCATCGCTTCCATCTCCTGATTGATTGCCGTCACCAAACAAGCTTCTTGTCAGTTGGTTAAGAATTTGTCTCTTTATGGTATCAGAAAAACCGGAAATCGCACTAGTATTAAATCCGGCTTTTGAATCCTCGTTGTCAAAAGGATTTTGTGCATTGGCGGATGATAATAGCCAAGAGTAATTTAAATAATTACCACCAAAATTAGGATTAACAGGGGTGTAGGTTAATTGTTGTGCTGATGTTTTTAAACATAATAACAATAATAGCGCTAAAATAGATTGGGAGATTGCTTTCATATCAAAATTATTTTTTAATACATAAATTCGTTTTTGATTTTTTCTTTTTCATCAGCATATTTCGAAATGCTTTTTAAAGCCATTCCTACTTGGTACTGACTGTATTCTTCATTGGGATTGGAGTAGAATTCATATACCATATCCTGATCAACTTTAATCTGAATAATGCTGGTTTGTCCTCTGTAAGGCATTTCTGATACTAGGATTATGAATTTATATTTTTGGGGATATTGATTGTAAACGGAATAAAAACTATCATAAAAGTCTTTTCCGAATTTTGTTTTGGATTCGTCCACAACTAAACCTTCCATAAACAGCGAAGATTCTTCAACTTTTGCAGATATGGAAGTAGTTTTTATTTCTACTGAATCTTTTGCGATGAGTTTGTTTTCGTTTTCATCCCGTATGTATAAGATGGCTTTTATGTTTTGGTTTTCTGATTGATTGATTTGAGTTGTAGACAACTTTTTAATTTCACCGGGTTCCAACGTAAATTTTCCGCCTTGTTTATTGACAGAAAGGTTATTGTTTTGATCTGTTTTTTTTACCAGTAACAAATAATTGTATTCAAAAAAAAGATTGGTGTGATTTTGAATAGTGGGCTCCAGTGTATATATATTTTCTTGCTGATTGATTTCGATATTTGCTTCTACTGTTTGTTTATCAGTTTCCTGTGCTTTTAAGAAAATGGGGAGCAATAGAAGAAGTAGGTATATGGAGGTATTTTTTTTCATGGGTAATTTCTTATGATGACATTTCTGTTGTCACCCTGAATATTGATGGTCACGTTGTCAAGTATTTGGTTATTTCCAAATACTTCTACATAATTATTATTTCCTTCTATGTTGATTTTTAAATCAGAGGGTAGGATAGAGGTCTCGGTATAATAAAATTGCTGGTTATTTCCGTTTTGGGTTACTTCAATTTTATTACCATCTATAACGGCTAAATTCTCATTTCCTAACTGAAGTACCTGAGTCCCATTTATATCTCCGCTGTTTAGCGAGATATAATTAAGCAATTGACTTTCTGTTAAGACCTGAGCATTCGCCAAACTTAATGTGAGAATTCCCAGCAAAATCAAAGTCAGTTTCATTCTTTTTAGTTTAGTTGATTAAAAAGGAACTGTTCTATAAATTTACCTCCCCCATTTTCGGTAAACTTAAGAACAGCCCTATAAGAATTTTTAAAATTTTTCTCTGGGGGGAGAAAAATGACTTTTAGTTAGTTTGTGTTACAACCATTGAGTTGGAGTTACCAAATTGGTATCCATAATGAGTGTGACTTTCTCCAGACTGAGTGATGTAAGAGAAGTTATCACTACCAAATTGTTGGTCAACAGCTAAGTTGTAGTCACCTACTTGCCATTGGTCAATGTAGTTGTTAGTACCTGCTTGGTCTGCAACAGCAGTGTTTACATCGCCATTCTGGTATTGAATAACTAAGTTATCTGCTCCGCTTTGAGTACTGAATGCCCAGTTCCAGAAACCATACTGAGTTTGATAAGCTTCATTGTAAGATCCTGCTTGATCTGAATCAGCAAGATTGATAGTTCCATCCTGAAATTGGTTGGTATAGTTACTATCTCCGCTTTGAGTTGTATAAGCTTCATTTCCATCTCCATACTGATTTTGTATGTTCATGTTGAAAATTCCGTCTTGGTCAACTTCTGCATAATTACCATCACCTTCTTGGTAAGTATCGTTGTCATTAGCCCAACCATACTGATCAACATAGGCTTCGTTTAAATCACCGATACTAGTAGTTTCATTGGTGTTAGACACACCATTTTGAGTAGTTTCAGCGATATTACCATCACCTACCTGATAGATGTGGTTATCGTTGTCCATACCCATTTGTAGAACCGTAGCGCTGTTGCCATTGCCATACTGTTCTGTTAGATCATAGTTGCTTTGTGCGAAAGCCACAGTTCCTAGTGCTAAAGCAGCACTTAAAAATAAATTTTTCATGATATAAAATAAAATTTTAGTTAGTATGGCAAAGCTATATCCAACCTCCTAAAAAAAAATCATTGTTTTTTGTGGTTTTTATAAAATACTCATTTTCCGGTAGTAGGAATTAATCTTAAATTTACAAAAAGGGGATTTTTCCTATTGCCAACTAATTTTATTATAGTAAATTAGCATTTGTAAAAAAATAGATGTATAACAAAAATTAATTATTAATTGTGTATGATTAAATAATATTACCTCCCCCAGATCCTCTCACTCTAAAACTAAATTTACCTATGAAAAAATCAATGAATGTCTACTTGGCAATAGAAAATGCTATACTGCTAAAAGGATTTGAAGGATTGATTTTAGAACAATTTGAAAACGCTAACGTCACAATTGTTTCTAACCCGCAAGAATTATTTGAAATCAACTTTAACAAAAATCCGGAGACTCAAAAAATCCTTATCTATGATTCCTCTATAGGATTTGATCAACCTAATCTTTACCTACATAATTTAATCCAAACCTATCCTCAATTACGCACACTGGTTTTATCAACAGATTTTAATCACAGAAAAGTGAAATTTTTATTTAATGCCGGTATTTCAGGTGTTTTAGGACCTGATATTTCTTCAAAGGATTTTGCCGATATGCTGAAAGATGTGAGCCAGGGTAAAATTTGCTTATCTCCTAAATTTCAAGAAATCGTCATCAACCAATTCTGTAAAAAAGAAGAAAATCAAAAACCTCTGGGCTTTGAAGTCAGCGAACCGGATTTCAATTCAGAAAACGATTATGTGGAAGAATTATTTGGATTGACAAAGCGTGAAAAGGAAATATTGTGTTTGGTTTGTAACGGGATGAATACCAAAGAAATTTCAGAAGAACTTTTTATCAGTTTACATACCGCCGAAACCCACAGACGAAATTTACTCTATAAACTGGATGTTAAAAACACGGCTCAAATGGTAAAAGTGGCCCTCATCAGCAGGTTAGTCGCTGTTTGATAAATAAAAAACCGAAGTAAATCTTCGGTTTTTTTTATATCTCTTTTCTGAGTCTTGCTACCGGTATATTCAGCTGTTCGCGATATTTTGCTATCGTTCTTCGGGCGATGGGATATCCTTTTTCTTTCAGTATTTCCGTCAATTTTTCATCTGTCAACGGTTTTCTTTTATCTTCATCGACGATTACATCCTGTAGGATTCGTTTTATTTCCCGGGTTGAAACTTCCTCGCCTTCTTCATTTGTCAGACTTTCAGAAAACAAATCTTTAATTAAAAAAGTACCATAAGGCGTATTGACATATTTACTATTTGCTACACGGGAAACAGTTGAAATATCCATGCTGATTTTATCGGCTATATCCTTTAAAATCATAGGTCTAATTTTTGTCTCATCACCGGTGAGAAAATATTCCTCCTGAAATTCCATGATAGCTTTCATGGTGTATAACAAAGTATTTCGACGTTGTGTTACCGCTTCTATAAACCATTTGGCAGCATCCAGCTTTTGTTTTACAAATAAAACCGCTTCTTTCTGTTCGTTCGACTTTTTTTCAGTGTGTTTATAGGTGTCCAACATCTCGGCATATGCATTTGAAACCCTTAACTCCGGTACATTCCGGCCATTTATAGTTAGTTCCAAATCTCCATCCACTATCCGTATGGTAAAATCGGGTGTGATTTGTTCCAATTCCTTCATATTTCCGGAAAAAGATTTACCCGGCTTTGGATTTAATTTTTCAATTTCAGATATAGCATCTTTTAATTGTTCTTCCGTCACATCATGTTTAAGCATTAATCTTTTATAATGCTTTTTTGTAAATGCTTCAAATGATTTATTGATTAAAGCCAATGCCAATTCTGTGGTTTCGGTTTGTGGAAACTTATTTTCAAGTTGCACTTTAAGACATTCTTGTAAATCTCTGGCACCTACGCCTATAGGATCTAATTTTTGAATGTAATTAACCAATAAGCCTTCCACTTCATTTTTATCGGTATAAATATTTTGAGTAAAAGCCAAATCGTCTACCACAGCTTGCAAATCCCTGCGGATGTAGCCGTCATCATCTATATTTCCAATGATGAATTCTGCTATAGAAAATTCTTCTTCATCCAGACGATACATGGATAATTGATTTTCCAAATAATCCAAAAAACTTACACCTTGTGCATAAGGCACCGCCCGCTCTTCATCGTCATCACTATAATTATTGGTATAAGTTTTATAATTGGGGATTTCGTCGTCGCTTAAATATTCGTCGATATTGATTTCGCTGGTATCGATTGTATTATCCTCATTATAATCCTCATTATTCCATTCATCAGAGTCACCGGAAAATTCTTCATCTCCAAATTCATTTCCCTCTTCCAATGCCGGATTTTCCTCCAATTCTTGTTTGATTCGTTGCTCAAATGCTATGGTAGGCAATTGAACCAGCTTCATCAGCTGGATTTGCTGAGGAGATAGTTTTTGTTGGAGTTTTAAATTGAGTTCCTGCTTTAGCATAGTCTAAATTTACTTAAAATTCCGCATTTTTCGGTGTTCTGGGGAAAGGAATTACATCCCGTATATTTCCCATTCCGGTTACAAATAATACAAGCCGTTCCAATCCCAAACCAAATCCGCTGTGTGGCACCGTTCCGAATTTTCTGGTATCACGATACCACCAAAGTTCTTCTTTTTCAATTCCAAATTGTTCTATTTTTTGATCCAAAACATCCAATCTTTCTTCTCGTTGTGAGCCACCCACGATTTCGCCAATTCCGGGAAATAAAATGTCCATAGCCCGCACGGTCTTCCCGTCTTCATTCATCCGCATATAAAAAGCTTTTATATGAGCCGGATAATCAAATAAGATTACCGGTGTTTTGAAATGTTTTTCAACCAAATATCGTTCGTGTTCTGACTGTAAATCCGTTCCCCATCCTTCAATCGGATATTGGAATTTTCCTTTTTGGTTTTGTTTGGATTTCTGAAGGATTTCGATGGCTTCGGTATAAGTTAGTCTGATGAATTGATTGTTCAGTACATAATCCAACCTTTCCATTAAATTTAATTCAGAACGCTCATTTTGCGGTTTTTGGGTTTGTTCTTTGTCAAAACGTTCAGCCAAAAACTGCATATCGTCTGCACAATTATCAAGCGCATATCGGATTACATATTTCAACATATCCTCCGCCAAATCCATATTCATATCCAGATCATAAAAAGCCATTTCGGGCTCAATCATCCAGAATTCGGCTAAATGTCTGGCTGTATTTGAATTTTCAGCACGAAAAGTAGGGCCGAAGGTATATATTTTACCCAATCCCATAGCTGCAACTTCACCTTCCAATTGTCCGGAAACTGTCAGATTTGTATGTTTTCCAAAGAAATCCTGAGCGAAATCCACTTTTCCTTCTTCATTTTTAGGAAATTCTTTTTCCAAATCAAAATTGGTTACACTAAACATTTCACCTGCACCTTCAGCATCTGAACCGGTAATGATTGGCGTGTTGATATAAACAAATCCATTTTCATTAAAATATCGATGGATGCCAAACATCAAACTGTTTCGAACCCGCATGATAGCCGAAAAAGTATTGGTTCTGAAACGCAAATGTGCCTGCTCTCGTAACTTTTCCAAACTATGTTGTTTAGGTTGTAAAATGGTTGATTGAAGTTCGTCAGGATTAGCTTCACCCAAAACTTCTATATGTTTGGAAATGATTTCAATTTCTTGTCCGGCTCCCTGACTTTCCACGATTTCTCCTTTCACTTTTAGAGAGGCAGCTGTCGTGATTTTCTTTAAAGTTTCCGGGTTTAGTTTTTCAAAATCAACCACTATCTGGATATTTTTGATAGAAGATCCGTCATTTAATGCAATAAAACGATTGCTCCGAAATGATCGAACCCAACCTTGGATGGTGATTTCCTGTAAACTTAGTTCCTTTCCTTTTTCAAGTAATTCTTTGACGGTATAGTTTTTCATTATGATCATTTATAGAGTTACAAAAATAATCATATTTAACAAAGAGTATATTATATGGGTATAATTTTTGATATAAAAGTTCGACAATTGTTTTTGCGTTTATAACTTTCTAAAAACCAGTCCAAAAACAATTAAAAATTCAATTATACAATGAGACTTATTTTTATCTTCGCCGCAAGTATGTTTCTTATTTCTTGTAAAGGACAGGCTGATAAGTCAGAAAAAACAAATAGAATTGAAATGAGTTCAAATGGAAATTTAGAAAATGCCACATTTGGAGGTGGGTGTTTTTGGTGTGTGGAAGCAGTTTTTGATCAACTTTTGGGTGTTAAAAAGGTGGTTTCCGGATATTCAGGAGGACATACAAAAAACCCGACCTATAAAGAAGTTTGTTCCGGAGCAACAGGACATGCGGAAGTAATTCAAATCGAATTTGATCCTGAAGTCATATCTTTTGACGAACTTTTGGAAGTGTTTTGGACTGTGCATGATCCTACCCAGCTCAACCGACAAGGAAATGATGTAGGAACCCAGTACCGTTCCATCATTTTGTATGAAAACGATCATCAAAAATTAATTGCCGAGCGCTCTATCAAAGAATTTGAGGCTTCCAATATGTATGATGGCAGTTTTACCACTCAATTGGTTCCATTGGAGATATTTTACCCTGCAGAGGATTATCATCAGAATTATTATGAGAATGATGGTGGACAAAATCCTTATTGTAGTCTGGTAATTGCCCCAAAAATTGATAAGTTTTATAAAAAATTCTACAACAAATTAAAACCGGAATATAAAGATTAACCGGATTCCAAATAAAAAGGTGGCAGAGTTTCTCTAAGCCACCTTTATTATTAATATATGGTACGATTAACCTGAAAATTCACCCATTGCGATAAATTTATCTTGTCTTTGCTTTTTTAATTCTGCACCGGACAATTTTGAAAGTTCCTGATAGGATTTCAGGATTTGTGCTTTTAAATTTTCGGCAGCTTCTGTTGGGTCATAGTGTGCGCCACCCAGCGGTTCTTTGATAACACCGTCTATAATTCCCAAGCCCAGCATATCGTTGGGTGTCATTTTCATTTGGCTGGCAACCTGTTCTTTGTAATCCCATGAGCGCCATAAAATAGCCGAACAGTTTTCAGGAGAAATAACTGAATACCAAGTGTTTTCCATCATGAAAACCTTGTTTCCAACGCCTATTCCCAAAGCTCCGCCACTGGCTCCTTCACCAATTACGATACTGATTACCGGAACGGTCAGGTTCATCATTTCATAAATATTTTTTGCGATGGCTTCACCTTGACCACGTTCTTCCGCTTCCAATCCCGGATAAGCACCCGGTGTGTCCATTAAAGTAACAATCGGCATATTGAATTTTTCTGCCAATTTCATCAAGCGAAGTGCTTTTCTATATCCTTCCGGATTGGGCATTCCAAATCTTCTGTATTGTCTTTCTTTGGTGTTTTTTCCTTTTTGTTGACCGATTATCATAAACGGAATTCCTTTGATTTTTCCCATTCCGCCCACCATGGCTTTGTCATCACCAAAGCTTCTGTCTCCATGTAATTCTATGAACGAGCTTTCAGTAATATGGTAGATATAATCAAGTGAATAGGGGCGTGAAGGATGACGGGAAAGTTGAACCTTCTGCCATGCCGTTAAATTTGAATATATTTTCTTTTTGGAGTCTTCAATTGCAACCTCAATCTGCTTGCAAGCTTGTTTTACATCAACACCATTTTCTTCGCCTACTATTTTACAGCTCTCCAATTGTTCCTGAAGCTCTTTGATGGGCTGCTCAAATTCTAAATATTCCATAAATTCTGTTGTCTCTTAAGGAAAACAAATATACTAAGTCTTAATTTAAATTTAACATGAAACAAAAATGAATTAAATTTGGAATAAAATATTGCATTATGAAATCATTTTCAAGCTTGTTGTTTTTTTTCTTTTTAGTTCATTTTGGTTTAGCTCAAAACGCTCATCCAGAATATGATAAAGCACTTGCTGATTCACTTCAAGCTGATGAATATGGTATGAAAATGTATGTTCTGGTTATCCTAAAATCAGGTGAAACCAAGATTGAAGACAAAAATAAGGTGAATGAGCTTTTCCGGGGACACATGGACAATATCAACCGCTTGGTGGAAGAACATAAATTACTCGTTGCCGGACCGATGGGCGAAAATCAAAACAATTATCGCGGAATATTTATTTTGGATGTTAAAACCATAGATGAAGCAAAGGATTTGGTAGATAAAGATCCAGCGGTGAATTCAGGAATGCTGGCGGCCGATTTTTATAATTGGTATGGCTCAGCTGCCTTGCCGGTTTATCTCGAAACAGCTAAAAAAATCACAAAAGAAAACCATTAAATGCAAACTTATATCGCGTTTTTACGAGGCATCAATGTCAGTGGCCATAAAATTATTAAAATGGAATTACTGCGTAAAATGATGGAGAATTTAAATTTTGAAAATGTTAAAACTTATATTCAGAGTGGGAATCTGGTGTTTTCTTCTGATGAAAAAGATATATCAAAATTGGAAACAATTATCCATAAGGAAATCGAGAAGGAATTTAAATTTGATGTGCATATCAAAATTTTAACTCATTCAGAACTTAAAGCTGTATGGGAAGAAAATCCTTTTCTCAAAGACGATTCACTTGATATTAAGCAGCATTATTTTGCGTTTCTGGATGAAAATCCGACAAAAGAAAACTGGGAGATTCTAAAAAATTTAGAATTAAAAGGCGAGCTCATGGAATTGGGTAACAAAGTTGTTTTTATTCATTATCCCGCCGGAGCAGGCCAGTCTAAGCTTTCAACTAATCTGATCGAATCTAAACTGAAAGTCGCTGTAACAGTCCGAAACCTGAACACTGCAAAAAAGATGATTGAAATGTCCGACATCTGATCTATTGAATTTTAAGTTGGAATTCTTTTAACCATTTTTCTGAAATATCAAATTCATTTCGGTCAGGCATTATAATTTTTGAAGACGATTTATTCAGAATCATTTCAGAAATAAATTCTTTATTTATAATCGTAGATTTATTGATTCTGATGAATTTTTCGGGAAGAATTTCTTCTAAATTTTTTAGTGAAATCCTAATCAGTTTTTTTTCATTTTTCAGAATAAAATTGGAATAATATCCGTCTGCAGAAACATAATACAACATATCTGCCGATAGAAAATAATTTTTGTTTCCTTCAGGAATTTTGATGGTTTTGGAATCTTTCTGTTTTTCTGACAAAATTTTCATCAATTGAACCAAATCTGATTTTTCTTTTTGCTGAATCATCCGATCAATCGACTTCTTAAATCTATCTTCCGAATAAGGTTTAAGTAAATAGTCAATTGCTTGAAAATCAAAAGCTTTTAATGCAAAATGGTCATAAGCAGTACAAAAAATTATTTTTCCCGAGAAGGAATTTTGAATTTCAAGAAGCAAATCAAAAACAGTTGCATCTTTAAGCTGAATATCGAGCAAAAGCAAGTCGGGATTATGTTTCAGTATTATTTCTCTTGCTTCAATCGAATTACGAGCAGTTCCGATTAATGTCAAATTTGAATGATTTTCTATCATCTTGACCAACCGCCTTAAGGCCGGCGCTTCGTCATCCACTGCTACTGTTTTTATAGAATTCATCTCAAATTCAATTTATTGATTACCCAACCATCTTCTTGATAAATTTCAAAAGAGTTTTCATTTCCGGTAAAAATTTTCATTCGCTCCGAAACATTTTGCAATCCCGTTCCATAAATGATTTCATTTAATGCAGCACCGTTGTTCTTTATCAAAATATACTTTTTTACTTCATCCGCTTGTATCAATATATTAACTGGTTTCTGATTTTCTTTAAAACCATGTTTGATTGCATTTTCCACAATTGGTTGAAGAATTAATTTAGGACTTTTTAAAAATTCAGCTTTTTTTGAAATTTCAATTTTATAATTCAATTGCTCTTCATACCGCATTTTTTCGATGGAAAGATATTTTTCCACTATTTCCAATTCTTCTTTTAGAGTGATTGATTCCATGAAATTGCTGTCAAGCGTGGTTCTTAAAATTTCACTCAGGTTGATGAGCATTTCCTGTGCTTTCCGGGGTTGTGTATCAATTTCCGAAACCACACTATTCATCGCATTAAATAAAAAATGGGGATGAAGCTGGCTTTTTAATAATTGAAGTTTGGTTTGGTTCAATTCTATTTCCAGATTTTTCTGTTGGGTGATGATTTTCTTTTCCTTTGTTAAGTATTCAAATGCAAATAATATTGCAATTTGAAATAAATAAATTTTTATAACATTATGAAAATCAGCAACAAAAAAGCCAAAAACACTTTTTTTGTAATCACTTGGATTTTCATAAAATAAAATTGGAAACAAATGTAAAATCAATATGAAAATCGTCGAATATACTAATCCAGCCAATCCTAAAATCAAAAAGCGTTTAAATTTTTTATCATCAGAAGTCCAATCAAAAACAGGTAAAATAAATATAAAAAACAATAAAATTCCAGTAATTAAACTTGCAGATGGCGTGATGAAATAATCCAGCCAAGCATAATCATATTCCTGAAAATAGCTATATGTAAACATTTGTAAAAGGGTAGAAACCGCCAAAACACCCAAAAGAATCAACACCCAATGAACACGATTCATAAAGAAATTTTACACAAAGAAAATCATAAATTTTTGATCGTCAGCGAATTTTATATTCTTTTCCGGACTTTAAACAATGGTTTTATAGATGGAATTCATTTATTTATATCAAAAAAATCATCTTTCACAGCAAATAAATTTATAAATAAGGATTTCGAATGAATTTTACGATTGAATTTTAAAAATCATTCAGATGAAATCAATTACAATTTTTATTTTAAGTGCATTATTTTATTCATTTAATTTAAATGCACAATCCTTTGAACAAATAAATTTCCCTGACATTACAACTACGCTTTCTTCTTCCCGAAGTGCAAATTTCATCGATGTAAACGGTGATGGTTGGGATGATATTTTCTTTACAAACGGACTTTCGACCGGAGAAAAAAATATACTTTATTTAAATAATGGTAACGGGACTTTTACAACTCTAACCGATGATGACATTGTCGAGCATAGCATTCGTGCTGTGGGAGCGAGTTTTGCAGATGTTGATAATGACAATGATCTCGATGGTTATGTAACCACTTGGGGCGCAGGCGGACAGCCGAAAAGGAATTATTTTTACAGAAATAACGGAAACGGAACTTTTAATTTCGAAGAAAATGTGGCTCCCAATTTAACTTATTCGGAAACCGCCACTTGGATTGATGTAAATAATGACCAACTTTTAGATTTGTACATCACGAATAGCGCACAATCTTTGCGAAATTTATACTTTGAAAATCAAGGAGATGGAACATTTTTACAGAGAACGGATTTGATTATTACCAATGAAAATATTCCTTCGCGTTCCGTGGATTGGGTCGATTATGACAATGATGGAGATTCAGATTTGTTTGTAACCAATGAAGGAAATAATAAAAATACACTTTATCGAAATGATGGCGTCAATAATTTTACGCAAATCACAGATTTAGAAATCGTTACTCAAATCAGAAATTCGATGGGAAGTTCCTGGGCAGATGTTGATAATGACGGAGATTTTGACTTAATAGTGACAAATTGGGAACAAGCAAACCAGTTATTTATCAATGAAAATGGTGTTTTTACAGAAGTAACAAATTCTGAAATTGCGGAAGCCGGCATCAATTCCTTTGGGTCAACTTTTGCCGATATTGACAATGACGGAGATTTGGATTTGTTGATTTTGAATTCATACAATGACACTCATTTTTCCAATTCACTTTTCATAAATGACGGAAACGGAAATTTTACAAAAGATACTTCTTCGGCTTTGGCAAATTTTGAAGGATGGACTTACAGCGCGGCTTTTGGCGATTATAATAACGATGGTTGGCTCGATGTAATTTTGGCAAATAACCAAGATGAGTCTCAGGAAAATGCAGTTTTCAAAAACACTGGAACCGGAAATAATTGGCTCAAAATAAAATGTATAGGAACGAATTCAAATAAATCAGCAATCAGTACAATTGTAAAAATTACAGCCATCATTAATGGAAATTCAGTTACGCAAATCCGCAAAGTGGAAGCCAATTCGGGTTATGCAAGTCAAAATAGTTTGACGACCCATTTTGGTTTGGGAAATGCAACTGAAATTCAGCAAATTCAAATTAAATGGCCTTCCGGATTGATCGAAAATTTTTCAGGAATAAATATTAATTCGATGAATAATTTGACCGAGGGAACCGGAACAATGGTTTTGAATGAAATAAATAAATCTGAATTCAAAGTGTATCCAAATCCTGTCAAGGATATTTTATTTGTGGAAGGAAAATTGAATTCAATTTCGAGATTGGAATTGATTAATTCAGAAGGAAAAAGAATTCAATCATTTGATTTAGAATTGAATAACAGAAATAAAATCAATATTTCGAATCTTCCAAATGGAATTTATTTTTATAAAATTCTTGAAAACGGAAAAACAATCGATTCCGGAAAATTAATAAAAAACTAAATCTAAAAATAACCCCAGTAAAAATATTGTAATGTACAGTGGGATAATGTTCAATAAAATTTCGGCAAAATGTTAAACAGGCTCTTAATCTTTTGGTGCATTTTTTCCCATTGCCTGCATCATTTGTCGACCGCCCGGAGATTGCATGAATTTCATCATTTTCCCCATTTCAGAGAATTGTTTCAATAATTGGTTGACTTCTTGAATGGAAGTTCCTGAACCTGAAGCGATTCTCTTTTTACGGCTTGCATCGATCAATTGTGGATTTTGTCTTTCTTTTGGTGTCATCGAATGGATGATGGCTTCCACTCCTTTAAATGCATTGTCATCGATTTCCACATCTTTCAAAGCCTTTCCGGCTCCGGGAATCATACCCATCAGATCTTTCATGTTACCCATGCGTTTGATTTGTTGGATTTGTTTTAAGAAATCTTCAAAATCAAATTTATTTTTGGCAATTTTCTTCTGTAATCGTTTGGCCTCTTCTTCATCAAATTGTTCCTGAGCACGCTCCACCAACGAAACAACGTCACCCATTCCCAAAATCCGGTCAGCCATACGTGACGGATAGAAAATATCCAAGGCTTCCATTTTTTCACCGGTCGAGATGAATTTAATCGGTTTATCAACTACGGTGCGAATCGTCAAAGCCGCTCCACCACGGGTATCACCATCCAATTTGGTCAAAACAACACCGTTATAATCCAACACATCGTTAAATGCTTTGGCAGTGTTTACCGCGTCCTGTCCGGTCATGGAATCCACCACAAACAAAGTTTCGGTTGGTTTAACGGTCTGATGCACCTGACGGATTTCATTCATCATCGTTTCATCAATCGCCAAACGTCCTGCGGTATCTATAATGATGACGTTATGTTTACCTTCTTTTGCTTTGGCAATAGCGTTTTGAGCGATCTGAACCGGATTTTTATTTTCCTCCTCAGCATATACCGGAACCCCGATTTGCTCACCCAAAACTTTTAGCTGGTCAATCGCAGCGGGACGATAAACGTCACCGGCCACCAAAAACGGGTTTTTTCCTTTTTTCTTTTTCAGATAATTGGCCAGTTTCCCGGAAAAAGTCGTCTTACCGGATCCTTGCAAACCTGCAATCAAAATGATCGTAGGATTTTCAGAAATGTTTAACTCAGAGCTGTCGCCACCCATCAGGTCAGCCAATTCATCGTGAACGATTTTCACCATTAACTGATTGGGGTTCAGTGCGGTAATTACATTTTGCCCCATTGCTTTTTCTTTTACTTTGTCAGTAAAATCTTTCGCAACTTTATAACTAACGTCGGCATCCACCAAAGCGCGACGCACTTCTTTAATGGTTTCTGCAACATTGATTTCGGTGATTTGCCCTTTTCCTTTGAGCGTATGTAATGCTTTGTCTAATTTATCCTGTAAACTCTGGAACATTTTTCTGAATTATTTTTGGGATTGCAAAGATAGTAAATTTGAAAATGTGTTGATTTGAATTTCGATAAACTCAATTACCAAAGATTTGAAAATGATTTTGAATTTACTTATCAAAATAATGTCCTTTGGCAGAAATGACCAAAACGATAATCTCATCTTCATTTATCAAATAAACCAATCTATGTTTTTGAGAAATCCTTCTTGACCAAAGTCCTTTCAATCCATGTTTTAATATTTTCGGTTTTCCTAATCCGGTTCGTGGATTTTCTTTCAATTCATTTAAAAGAAGAATTAATTTGTCAAAAGATTTTTTATCGGTTTTCTTTAGAAATGAAATGTCATTTTTTGCCGTATCAGTAAATTCAATTAGATAACTCATAATGAATCTAGGAATTCAGCCAACTCTTTATCTGTTTTGATTTTTGTGGTTTTTCCCTCTTTCGCTTCTTTTAAAGAATTTTCGATTTTCTTCACAAACTCAGGATTGTAACCGGGATCTTCGACTTCATCTAAAGGAACGATAGCAAAAGCATTTCCTTCGCCACGGCTCACAATGACTTTTTCTTTTTTGGCTAAATCCGCATATTTTTTGATGTTTTTTCTGAATTCTGAAACAGTGATTGTCTTCATTTTCAATTGATTTTAAACAAATATACGGATTATATGTACATAAATAAGTACATACTAAAGCACTTCCTCAAAAAACCGGTTCAATGGCTTTATGATTTTAAAATCTTTCATTAATTGTTTCAAGAAATCCTTTTCCAAAACGATTTCGGGTTTGTATTCTTTGAAATAATAGAATGATTTGTTTAAAATTAATGGCTGTTTTTCAATGATTTCAGAAAAAGGTTTGTTGATGCGTTTGTTTTTATCGCCACGGATTTCTCCAAAGTTTTGTTTAAATTTCTTATCGGAAATTAATTTTTCCAATTCTTCGGGACGCTCATAAATTTTCTGACGAATTTGATTCAATAATTCCGGTGACGGCATATAAGCACCACTGTACAATCGGGCATGTTCACCGGAAAGCTCAATGTAAATCCCGAATCCGTTTACGCTTTTTCGACCGGTCGGCGAAATCAATGCCGAAACATGGATTTTGTATGGCGATTTATCTTTGCTGAAACGTACGTCACGGTTGATCCGGAAGATGCATTCTTTGGCTGTGACGTCTTTTAACCGGATATCTTCTTTTTTCAATTCGTCAATTAAACCGGAAATAAATTTCTCAAACGGTTCTTTGACCGATTTTTCATATCGTTTTTTGTTTTCCAGAAACCAGTCGCGGTTATTGTTGGCAGGAAGATCTCGGAGAAATTGGATGAAGTCGGGAGTGAAATGGAACATGTTTTTAAATTGTTATTATTTTTGTTTTAAAATACTGTAACTTATTATCTAATAATTCTTTGTAAGAATCAGCATTACCTTTTTCACAGCCCACTTGATACATATGTTTTTCATAGACCATTTGAATAGTGTAATTTAGTTCTTTACATAATAATGAAAAACAAAGTAAATAAGTAGTTTCCTTTTCATCATTTACATTATACCATTTCTTAAAATCCCTTAAAACTTCTTGCCCTATTTCTAATTCAAATAAGTTTGTAAAAGAATCAATTGATGAAACGTGTGCAAATTTGTTTCTGATTTCCAATAATTTTACAAATTTCTTTTTCTCTTCGGCTGTCACAATTTTTATATCTGAAAACAGTTGAACTTTTTGATTAAAACTTAATGCAGTTGACCCATGGCCAAATGATTTAGTTATATTAGTATCAATTTTTAGTATTTCACATATAACAAATGAAAGAAATTCATCGATAAGAATGGTTGACTCAATTACAAACGATCTTGTATTCATGATTTAAAATTTTAATTCCACCAAAACGGGACAATGGTCTGAATGTTTGGCTTCGGGTAAAATTGCGGCACGCACCATGTGTTTTTCCAATGGTCGGCTTACCATATTGTAATCGATACGCCAGCCTTTGTTTTGTTCCCGAACGCTTGGAAAACGCTGGCTCCACCAGCTGTAATGATGCGGTTCTTTGACAAAATAACGAAAGGAATCAATCAAGTCACATTCTTTTAGATAGGAGGAAAGCCATTCACGTTCCATCGGTAAAAATCCGGAGACTTTGGCATTTCTGATCGGATCCCAGATGTCGATGGCTTCGTGACAAATGTTGTAATCCCCACAAATCACCAGATTGGGAATTTCCTTTCTCAGATTTTTTATATAATCCTGAAAGTCATGGCAGAATTGCATTTTGAAATCCAGTCGATCCATATTTGTTCCACTTGGAACGTAAACGCTGATGATGGAAATACCTTCATAATCTACCCTTAAGATACGTCCTTCATAATCGATGTAATCGATTCCGGTTCCAAATTCTACTTTTTCGGGTGTATGTTTGGTTAGCACTGCAACGCCGCTGTAACCTTTTTTCTGAGCGGAATGCCAATAAGAAAAATACCCGATTTCACTGAACAATTTAATTTCTTCAAGGATTTGTTCTTCATTGGCTTTGGTTTCCTGAAGACAAAGAACATCGGGCTGAGCTACACTTACCCATTCCAATAATCCTTTGCGCATCGCAGCGCGGATACCGTTAACATTATAACTGATGATTTTCATTTTGTTTAATTTATCTAAGCGAATGTAAGGAATTAACCTAAAAATAAGAACAGGATCGGTGACAACCATCATTTCAGATTTCAAAGATTTGGATTAGCTTTCAGATGTGAAACCGAGAATTGGAATTATAGGAGCCGGAATAGCCGGATTGACTTCTGCCATTATGCTGGAAAAATTGGGATATGACGTCCGAATTTTTGAGTCATCTGAAAACATTAGAGGTATAGGAGCGGGGATAGGTTTGGCGAGTAATGCCATCAAAGCATTTGAATATTTGGGATTGGAAAAAGAAATTGTCAGTATCAGTAACCGAATTGATGATTTTGATATTTGCGATCCAAAAGGTAACCTGCTTGTTTCTGCTGATACAACTAAGATTTCAAAGGTATATGACCAATCCAATTATGCTGTTCACAGAGCAGATTTACACGCATTGTTGCTTCAAAAAGTCAATTTAGATAGGATCCAAACCTCCAAAATGTTGGTAGATTTAAAAGTGAGGAAAAAAGTCCATTTGAAATTTAATGATCATTCTGAATCAGAATTTGATTTTATAGTGGGTGCAGATGGCGTCAATTCTATGGTACGCCAAATTCTTTTGCCGGATTCTAAACCCAGATATGCAGGATACTGGTGCTGGAGGGCAGTTGTGGAAGTAGATAATTGGAAATTTAGTTCAAAAAACACAGAAACTTGGGGTAAAAATGGACGGTTTGGTATTTCTCCTTTAACCAAAAATCGGATTTATTGGTATGCTTGTGTGAATTCAGATCTAAAGGACGGTATAGACAAGAGCGGTTTATTTGAATTAAAAAGCAGGTTTAAAAATTATCATTCGCCTATTCCGGAATTACTCGAATTAACAAAAGAAGAAGATTTAATCAGCACACCAATCGTTGATATCCGGCCCATCAAAAGATTTCATTTCGAAAAAATATTGTTAATAGGAGATGCCGCTCATGCCACCACTCCCAATCTGGGACAAGGTGCCTGTATGGCGATTGAAGATGTGGCCGTTTTAAACGATTTATTACAAAAAAATGAAATGGAAATAGCGTTTGAAAAATTTGAAAAAAGACGAATGAAAAGGACACATTACATTTCCAGAACCTCAAAAAATGCAGGCGATGTTTCGCAATCTTCCAATGCTTCTTTTATCTATTTTCGGAATAATTTATTAAAAATATTGCCCGATTCCGTTTCTCAAATCCAGTTAAAAAAATTGTTTCATACGGACTTTATGAAATTGTGATTATTTTTTTTCTTTTACCCGTAAACTCACGCCGGCCATTGCCGAAAATCCGCCTTTGAATTTATTTTTTTCCATTCCGGGTAATTCATCAAAATCAGCATCCAAAAATTGATATTTTCCGGGAAGTGCATAACCGGCTCGGCAGTTAAACCAAATATCTTTTGCAAACTGATAACCCAAAGTCGGAGCGATGGTGATATTTTGAGTGCGGAGATAATTGGGAGATTCATCCAAAGAAAAACGCCGGATGTGAAACATGGCTGACTCCAAATTGACACTCAATCCGTATTCTAATTTGTCGGAAGGTGTCATCATAAAATAGGCAAAACTCGGAATGATGGTGTAGGCACGGAATTCATCGGTTTTGTATTGCAAGAAAAGTAAAGGAATAACCAGATTTTTGGTGGCTTCGTTGTTGTAACTTACACCGAGTCCGTAAATTAAATTTTCATTTTTTGGAGACGTTCTTAGCCCAAGCAGATGCACGCTTGGAAAAATATCTCTTTTGCTGAATTTTTCCTCAAAATCAGTTCGCACATTCAGCCGTGGAGCGAGAACAGCTTCCCAGTTTTCGGTGATTTTTTGCCGGACGATGAATCCCAATCGAAAGTCATTCAATGAATTAGGATAAACATCTGAACCGGTTTCTTCGAAATTATAGCTGGATAATTTATAATTCAAATTGGTATAAATAATCGTGGATTTGAAAGGTTTGATTCCGGGAAGAATTACGTTAGCCTCTATTTGATTATATTCGGCTGAACCATCTACATCTTTCATTTCACGCGAAGGGAAAAAACTGTAATTTACATACAGCGGATCATTATCTGTCTGTGCCCAAATTGGCAATAATAAAATTACCAGAATAAAGGTGAGAATCGGTTTAAACATCGTCGGAAAATTTGTCCGAAACTACCAAAAATCTTACAATTAATTGTTAAAACGAATTAAATTGCAACTTATATGAAAACAAACAAAAATTACAGAATTCTGGCAGCAAGTACCAGCACGGTTTATGGAAGTGGTTATTTAGAATATATTTTGGATAGGGCAGTTGAATTTTTAAATGCCGACGAAATTTTATTTATTCCCTATGCACGACCGGGCGGAGCTACTTATGATGAATATACCGAAGCTCCTAAAAAAGCATTTGCTCAAAAAAATATTTCTGTCAAAGGAATTCATGAATTTGATAATCCTAAAATTGCGATTCAGAGTGCCAAAGCGATTTTTATTGGCGGCGGAAATACATTTCTTTTACTGAAAACTTTATATGAACTTGATTTGATGAATTCTTTAAAAGAAGCAGTAGCCAAAGGGACAGCGTATATGGGAAGCAGTGCGGGAAGCAACCTGACCGGGTTGACGATTGGGACAACCAATGATATGCCCATCGTTTATCCGCCGAGTTTTGATGCTTTGGGATTTTTGCCTTTTAACATCAATCCGCATTATTTGGATCCGGATCCCGATTCTACTCATAAAGGCGAAACCAGAGAAACCCGTATCAAAGAATTTCATAAATTCAACTCGCAACCCGTTTTGGGATTGAGAGAAGGAAGCTGGCTGGAAGTTCAAAATGGTGAAATTGAGCTGAAAGGTGAACTGACGGCGAGACTCTTCCGGCAAGGTAAAGAACCGATGGAGCTTTCAAGTGGGAGAATTGGAGAGTGGGAGAGTGAATGAGTTTTTGGGTTCGATATTAATCTGAGTTCGGTTATTAATCTTTCTTTACAACTAAAATCCATCCTTCATCGAGTAATTTATATCCGATGTCAAAAACAAAGCGGTATTCAGCACCATTTTTATAGGTTTTGAAATGTGTGAAATAAGTGAAGTCAAATCCGTCATTGGAAAGCTTTTCCTGGGTGGTTTTGGTTTTCCCTTCTTTAAAATTCAATTCGGAAAGGATGCGGTGGTTAGTGCGTAAAATACGTTGTATGTTTCGCATCAGATTGGATGAATCTTTATTTTGTTTATTGTTATAGGCATTTCTGCAACCGTCATTGCAGAACTTTTTATCGGATCTTCCGATTATTTTTTCGCCACATTCCAAACAATTTTGCATATAAATGAATTGATAAAGCAGTTGGTAAAAACCATAAGCAATTTACGAAATTTTATTTTGGAAGAATTCTTTTAGTAAAGAAAAGCCGAAAACATATTGAGTTATCGGCTTTAGACGAATGGAATCAAATTATTAATTTAGATTCTAATCTGTTTAAGATACTAGTGATTTAATTTTTGATCGATTATCCGCCAACATCCAAATCAGGATTAAAAATAACACCCATGCAATGGGCAAACCTGAAGGAAAAAATGTTGTGTTATGTACTAAAATTCCGATCATTACAGGGAAAATCATGATAGATGCAAGCGTTCTGGTTTTTGGAAAGAGTATTAACAATCCACTTATTAATTCCACGGCACCTGTTAACGGAATGATCCATTTTAAAGTAACCATTGCGTCATTTATCGCTTTAAGTTCGGGCATGTCGGGAACCGGCATATAATGGAGAAATTTGTCCAATCCCGCATTTATAAACATTAATGCAAATAGCGTGAATACAATTGTTTTAATAATTTTCATATATTGATTTTTATAATTCTAAATAAAATTTATTTTAGGGAATGCAGTCCGATCATATTGGATTCCGTATCCACGACCAGAGAAATAAAACCATAAGTCCCAATTGACATTTTGGGTTGATGAACTTTTCCTCCGGCTGATTGAATCCGGCTTTCTTCTATTGCACAATCTTCACATCCGAAATACACGATGGTAGAACCGCCACATGCTTTAATATCCTTCATATGAACCAATGCACCCGAAGTTCCTCCATTTGTCATTTCACCGGGAAATCCGCGCATGGACATGGATAGATCAGTAGGATCACCTATTTCGTGAAGCTGAATATTTAATACGGTCTCATAGAACTTTTGGGCTCTATCCATGTCGTCAACATAGATTTCAAACCAAACAACTGGATTGAATTTTTGATTTTTCATTTTAAATATTTTAAGGGTATTGCGTAGAGAAATTGACCATCCATAGAATACCAAACTTATCCCGGAAACTTCCGAAATAATCACCCCAGAACTGGTCTTCCATTGGCATTTCTATTTCTCCTCCCTCTGACAACTCTGCAAAAAGCCGGTCTGCTTCTTCCCGGGAATCCGGATGGATACTTACATAAGCATTATCACCGTTTTGAAAAGGCCGGTTTCCAAATCCGGGCATGGTATCGGAACCCATTAGGATTTCACTTCCAACCGGTAAACTCACATGCATCACTCGGTTTTTATGCTCATCAGGGAGCTCAAAACCATCCATAGGTGGAATGTCGCCAAACCTCATGACGCCCTGTCCGGCAAATTCACCACCAAAAACTTTTTTATAATGTAGAAATGCAGCTTCGCAATTCCCATCAAAATTTAAATAAGGATTTAATTTCATGATTTTTTAAATTTATTATTGATAATTTATTGATTTACATTCCCTTTTCAAGAAGCAGAAAATTCCATTTGTGACCGTCCGGGTCTTCAAACGTACAACCGAAATATTTATCATCTCGTTGCGGTTTTTTTAGAATTTTTCCATCGGAATTTTTAATTTTTTCAGCCAATTCCATAATTTCTTCTTCTGAATTAGAACCGATTGTGATAATCAATTCATTAGATTGGGAAGTATCACAAATTGCTGTTTCGATAAATTTTTCCAGAATTTCTTTTTTAAAAAAATGAATAATCAGCTCATTAGTTCCTGCCAGAAAACTCACCAATTGTTCATTCTTATAATGTTCACCATTAGGTTTAAAACCGATTTCTTTATAAAATTTTTCAGTTTTTTCTAAATTTTTTACCGGAAGATTAAGCCAGACATTTTCCATTTTTTCAAATTATACTTCCAAAATTAATCTGAAAACAATGAAAAGTACTTGTCGTATGACAAGAAACTATTTTGAATACAATATTTCCCGTCTTATGCGGCTCAGCGAACTGTCCGTAATTCCCAGATATGAAGCAATTTGTTTCAAAGGTGCTGATTGTATGATTTCCGGTTTTTCTTTCATCAATTTTAAATAACGATGGGTAGCGGTTTCGGTGATCATTTCGAGGGAACGTTGTTTGGTAGCAAATAATTGGAAAGTAAACCAAAGCCTTCCCCATTCCTTAAATCCTTCGATGTTTTCAAAAAGATTTTCAAAATCCGGAAAATCAATTTTCCATAAAACCGAATGGGTGATGGTTTGTAAATTTTCTTTTGAAGGGCTATTTTGAAAAAGGGAAGAAGGAACGATGACTATGTCGTTTTTCACAAAAAATTCGGTGGTAATTTCATTATTGTCCCAGTCATGCACAAAAGCCCTAACCAAACCACTTTCCAAAATATAATAACAATCCATGATCTGGCCTTCTTTCAGTATCCATTCATTTTTTGGAATTTCGATCCTTTGATGTTTTGAAAAAATAATTTCCAAATTGGCCAAAGTCAACAAAGGATGCATGTATACGGATGCTAAAGATTGATTCATATAGGAATTTGTAAGCAGTTGACGATAAATTATATATTAAAATTAAATATAATAATTAATATATAGATTCCTTAATTTTCAATCAATTAGGATCATTAACTTAGAGGAAAAAAAATACTCAATAGCTTTTCTTCTCTGAATTAATATGAAATTCTTTTATTTCTTTTTAAATCTTAACAATAGAATTTTATCTTGAAATAATTTCAATTCGCTTCCTGAAACCTCATAGGCATTTACCTGACTCAATAAATCCAGAAAAGCCTGTTCGCCGTCCATTTCAGGACAAGCCATCATGGTAGATCCGGCCTGGGAGAATTTCATACTTTCCGGTAAAAGCGTAACACTTGAAAAATAACGATTACAACCTGCAAATCCGACTGCCTGCAAACCGTTATCATTAATAAAATTCATGGAAACCTCCTGGTTGTTATAACTGACAACCGTACCATTTTCATCTTGCAATAACCAAGTATTGTTTTCAATCAAAGCCTTAACTTGGTTGAAATCCGTTACAGCACCAGTTTTACAGGATGAAAGGAAAAGGGAAGCGAGGACAGAAAGGACGATTAATTTTTTCATAGAATTCCATTTAGTTTCTCAATTCAGCATTGAAATTTTGTTGAAAGTTACGAATTAATTCGTTCATTGTTTTCTCAATTTCGATATCGCTCAGCGTTTTTTCTTCATTTTGCAGAATGAAACTCATCGCATAGGATTTTTTTCCTTCTGGCAATTTATCACCTTCGTACACATCAAACAATTGAATGTTTTTCACCCAATTTAGACCCAGTTGCCGCACCGAATCGAACAAATCAATATAAGAAACGGATTTATCAATCAACAAAGCCAAATCTCTTTTTACAGAAGGAAATTTTGGTATTTCTTTGAATTTCAATTGATAATTAGAAACTAATTCTACAACCGAATCCCAATTTAATTCTGCATAAAATACTTCCTGCGAAATGTCCATTTGCTTGAGAATTTTTTTGGAACAAATTCCCAAAACTCCCAATTCTTTTCCATTGATTTCCAATGAAATGGCTTCAGAGAAATTAGAATTAGAATATGGTTTTTCTTTTGCACCGTTAATTCCCAAACGATTTAAAACTTCAGTCAATACACCTTTTAAAGCATAAAAATTGGAAGCTTCCGATGGGCTTGCCCAATTTTCTTCTTTTTTATTTCCCGAAATCAAAATTGCCAACTGATAATTTTCGTTGTATACGTCCTGAACTTTGGAATAAATTTTTCCAAATTCAAATAATTTGATGTTAGTGTTTTTCCGGTTGATGTTATACAATGTATTTTCCAGCAATCCGGGTAACATCGATTGTCGCATGACGGACAAATCGGAACTCAATGGATTTAAAAGTTTTACCCCGATGGATTCATCCAGCCCAAATATTTCTTGGTATTGGGTTTTGACTACTGAATTGTTCATCGCTTCATTAAACCCTATTGAAATCAGAGTTTGAGCTACTGCATTTTCAATTCTTTGGGTATTTTTTTCTATATTTTTTACCGGAGTAAACGAAATTTTTTGCGGTGTTTTAATTTTGTTGTATCCGTAAATTCGTAAAATTTCTTCTATGATATCTACTTCCCGTTGTACATCTGCTCGATAAGGAGGAACGGATAATTCAAGGGTTTCATTGGATTCCGAAAGTATTTGTATATCAAGTGATTCCAGAATTCCTTTCACTTGTTCACGATGTAAACGTTCTCCCAAAAGCTGATCCAGTTTATGATAACGCAATACGGTTTTGAAATTTTCAATCGGAGCAGGATATTGGTCGATGATTTCACCAACGACTTTTGCATCGGCCAATTCAACCAAAAGAAGAGCCGCTTTTTTTAATGCCTGAATAGTCATATTGGGATCGACACCTCTTTCAAAACGGAAAGAAGAATCGGTATTCAATCCATGTGATTTGGAAGTTTTCCTAACGGAAATCGGGTCAAAATAAGCACTTTCCAAAAAGATTTTGGTGGTTGCATCGGATACTCCGGAATTTATTCCACCATAAACACCTGCAATACACATTCCGCCGTTTTCATCGCAAATCATTAATTCAGAACCATTTAACTCACGTTCTATTCCATCCAATGTTTTGAATTTGGTTCCTTTTTCCAGAGTTTGAACGATGATCTTTTGATTCGAAATTTTATCGGCGTCAAAAGCATGCAAAGGTTGTCCTAAATCATGCAGAATATAATTGGTGATGTCCACAACATTGTTAATCGGATTGAGTCCTATGGTTTTAAGACGATCCTGCAACCAGTCAGGAGATGGTTTTATCGTTAAATTTTCCAAATAAATTCCGGCATAGCGTGGTGCCAATTCGGAATTTTTGACTTCTACCTGAATCGGATTTTTCCCTGAAATTTTCAGATTCTCAAATTCCTCATTAACATGAGACGGGCTCAATTCTGATTTGAGTTTAAGGACATTTAATGCAGCATGCAGATCACGCGCCACCCCAAAATGACTCATAGCATCAGTACGGTTGGGAGTCAGCCCGATTTCAATCAAAGTGTCGGTATTTGCTTTTTTGATGATTTCGGAAATAGGAGTACCGACCTTATGAGAAGGCTCCAATATCCAGATTCCATCATGATTTTCACTGATTCCCAATTCGGCTTCGGAACAAATCATCCCAAAAGAATCTACATTTCGCAGTTTTGCTTCTTTAATGGTAAAAGATTTTCCGTCCGGCGAAGTCAAAATTGTACCTACGGTAGCTACCGGAACTTTTTGTTCTTCTTCGATGTTGGGAGCACCGCAAACGATTTGTAATTTTTCAGGGTTTCCTATATCGACGGTAGCCACTTGAAGTTTATCAGCATTGGGATGTTTTTCCAATGTGATTACTTTTCCGACAACTACGCCTTCTAGATTTTGATTTTGAGAACCTGTTTTTTCAATGGATTCAACCTCCAAACCGGTATTGGTCAGGATTTCACCTATTTTTTGGACTTCCAAGTCGGTTTTGATATAGGAGGAAAGCCAATTATATGATATTTTCATTTTTTAAAGTGATTGGTGAATTAGTAACTGGTGAATGAGGAGTTTTTTACTAATTATATTCCGTTTAACATTCATTTTGATTGAATATGGGTATTGAAACCTATATTTTTCTAATCACTAATTACTATTTACTATTCGCTAATTAAGCATTTAACATGACCGGCATCACCAGCATCAGAATTTCTTCTCCTTCTTCCAGTCCGTCAACGGGTTTGATGATTCCCGCACGGCTTGGTTCGGACATTTCCAGAGTGATATCGTCAGATTGTAAATTATTTAGAACTTCTATTAAGAATTTGGAATTGAAACCGATTTGCATATCAGAGCCGTTGTAATCGCAAGGCAAACGCTCTTCTGCTTTACTGGAAAAATCAACGTCTTCGGCATGAATCATCAACGAACTTCCGGATAATTTCAAACGAACCTGATTGGTGGTTTTATTGGAGAAAATCGCTACCCGTTTCAACGAAGTCAAGAAAAGATTTCTGTTGATTGTCAATACGTTAGGATTTTCTTTTGGAATTACTGCGTCATAGTTGGGATATTTCCCATCTATCAAACGGCAAATCAAAACGATGTTCTGAAATGAAAATCGGGTATTGGTCTGATTGTATTCAACCGTTACATCCTCGTTGCTTCCCGCCAAAATATTTTTCAGCAAATTCAACGGTTTTTTTGGCATAATGTATTCGGTAGCCTCGGCCGATTTTAAATCTTTTCGGGTATATTTCACCAAACGGTGCGCATCAGTGGCCACAAATTTAAAATTGTCTTTTCCTGCCTGAAAGAAAACGCCAGTCATCACGGGACGAAGCTCATCATTTCCTGTTGCAAAAAGGGTTTTAGCGATGGCTTCCGAGAGAATTCCGGCTTGTAAAGTCGAAATGACGGCTTCCTGAACTTCCGGTGCTTGTGGATATTCATCTGCAGATTCCAATGCAATTTGATAATTTCCTTGTTCGGAAACGATTTCCATCAGATTATCTTCTTTTTGGATAAAAGTCAATGGCTGGTCAGGAAAAGTTTTCAGGGTATCCAAAAGAATTCGGGAAGGAACTGCAATTTTGGCCGAATCACCTGATTCTACTTCTACAAGCGTTGAAATGGTCGTTTCCAAATCCGAACCGGTAATTTTCAACTGGTTTCCGTCCAATTCAAAAAGAAAGTTATCTAAGATTGGCAAAGTATTATTGGAATTGATAACCCCGCTTATGAGGTTGACATTTTTAAGTAAACTGCTACTGGATACGATGAATTTCATCTTTTCTATTTTAATTATTTTACTGACTGACAAAAATAAATCTTTTGAAATGAAATGAAAGAATTTTATGGATTTGTTTTGAACATTTCTTTGATTAATTTTGTTGATATGAAGTATTACGGAGTGGCCTTTTTGCTGATTGGGATTTTTTCTTTTGGACAAGATAAAGATTCGGTTTCAATTCAAAAATTTGATTTGAACTTGAATTCTACTTATTCTGTTTTCAATACATCCGATTTGAATCTGAAAATCAAATCTTGGGATGATGAATCTTGGGACGAAAAGCAAAAGAAAAAACAGCGATATAAGCATCTTGGATTTCCCGACTCGATGATCAGACATTCCATTGACGGAATGGTGGAAGGTATATTGAACCGATTAATTTCAAAGAAATGAAAAATAGTTTATTGATAATTTTAGTTTTGTTTTTTACGGGTTGTTCAACTCAGAAAACAACAGAATCTCATCAGGAAAATCAGGAAACAGAAATGAGTATGGAAAATCAAAATACGGGCTCCTCCTTCGTCCAACCCAAAGATCCGCTTTTGGGAAAATGGCAGCTCGAATATCTGAATCCGGCAACAGGAAAAGATATCAAACACTTTAAAATCCAAAAACCCTATTTGAATTTTGTGGACAATACAAAAGTCGCCGGAAATAACGGTTGCAATAATATTTCAGGCGGTTACGAAGCAGATCAGCAGAAAATAGTTTTTCACACGGAAAAATTTGCCTCTACCCGTATGTTTTGTGAAGGAGTAGATGAACAGGTTTATCTGAATGCTTTAGGCTCCATTACCCGTTATGCCGTGTTGGAAGACGGTTTGAAACTCGTTTTATCTGCAGAAGATGAAATCGTTTTGGTTTTTACCAAAGTTTTTGAAAATCAGAATACCCGATAAAAGAAAACCCTGACTTGAACAGGGTTTTGTATTTTAATGTATCGCTTTGATGATGTCGTGTTTGGTGATGATTTGGTGATTTCCATCTTCCAGTTCCACTAAAACAGCAGAATTATCTTTGTCAATCAACTTCGAAATTTCTTCGATTTTTGTTTCCGATTTGACAATAGGGAAGGGTCTTCCCATCACCGATTTTACCGGACGATTTGCCAGTTCTTTATCCTCAAAAAATAATCGGAACAAATGTGTTTCGTCCAACGAACCAACAAAACCGTCTACATCTACCACAGGAATTTGGGAAATTTCAAATTTTTTCATTCGCTCAATCGCATGTGAAACCAATTCTTCTGTTTTCACGGTCACCAATGGCTGATGAATGTGATCTTTGATCAAATCGGTTGCTTTTTTGATTTCCTCTTCCAGAAATCCACGCTCGCGCATCCAGTCATCGTTAAACATTTTACCGACATAACGGCTTCCATGATCATGAAACAAAACAACTACAACATCTTCCGGTTTGAAATGTTCTTTCAATTGTAAAACACCTTTGATGGCCGAACCGGCCGAATTTCCCACAAAAATTCCTTCTTCTTTGGCAATTTTTCTCGTATAAACCGCTGCATCTTTGTCGGTTACTTTGGTAAATCCATCGATCAATGAGAAATCTACATTTTTAGGTAAAATATCTTCCCCGATTCCTTCGGTGATGTAGGGATAAATTTCATTTTCGTCAAAAATTCCGGTTTCGTGGTATTTTTTGAAAACGGAACCATAAGTATCTACGCCCCAGATTTTAATGTTTGGATTTTGTTCTTTCAAATATTTTGCAACACCCGAAATGGTTCCGCCGGTTCCGACTCCGACCACGAAATGCGTAATTTTCCCATCGGTTTGTTCCCAGATTTCCGGTCCGGTCTGTTCGTAGTGAGCGATGGAATTGGATGGATTGTCATATTGGTTTACATACCAAGCCTTGGGCGTTTCTTCCGCCAATCGTTTGGAAACGGAATAATAGGAGCGAGGGTCGTCCGGTTCTACATCGGTCGGACAAACAACTACTTTTGCACCAACGGCACGCAAAATGTCCATTTTTTCTTTGGATTGTTTATCGGAAATCACACAAATCAGTTTATATCCTTTGATGATGGCTCCCAAAGCCAATCCCATTCCGGTATTTCCGGAAGTTCCTTCGATGATGGTTCCGCCGGGTTTTAATCGTCCGTCTGCTTCAGCGTCTTCGATCATTTTTACTGCCATTCGGTCTTTGACGGAATTTCCGGGATTGAAGGTTTCCACTTTTGCCAAAACCAAAGCATCTATTTCTTGTGTCACTTTGTTAAGTTTCACAAGTGGCGTATTGCCAATGGTTTCGAGTATATTGTTGCAATATTTCATTTCTACTAAATTGAGGTGCAAATTTAGGGATTTTTTTGATGGAAGATGGAGGTTGGAAGATGGAAGAATTTTTAAATTTTCTCAAAACTTAGCCCGGATGGCAGTGGATATCCTTTTTTCGGAGGCGAGTGATTTTTGTTCAGGAAAAAGAGTGATCCCGATGGTTCGGGAGAAGCGAAACTCCTTTTTCCTGAATTACAAAAACCGAGAAAACGGAAAAAGATAGAAACGGACAGCCGGATCAGCTACAAAAAAAACGGCAGAAATTTCCTGCCGTTTGTATTTCTAAACTTTGACAAAGTAATTTGGTTGTGAATAAAACTTTGTCAAAGTGATAACCTCCAAGGTTCATTTTCACTCTGAATACTAACCTTGGAGGTTTTTAGTTTAAATGTGAATGGAATGGCCGTAAGCGTCTTCCACGGCTTCCATAATCGCTTCTGACATGGTCGGATGCGGATGGATGGATTTCATCAATTCGTGTGCGGTGGTTTCGAGTTTTCTCGCTACAACGGCTTCGGCAATCATTTCCGTCACGCCGTCACCGATCATGTGACAACCCAGGAATTCGCCATATTTCGCATCGAAAATGACTTTTACAAAACCGTCTTTTGATCCGTTTGCCACGGCTTTTCCGTTGGCTGAAAACGGGAATTTTCCGACTTTTACTTCGTATCCTGCTTCTTTGGCTTTGGCTTCGGTCAGACCGACGGAAGCGATTTCGGGTGAGCAATAGGTACAGCCCGGAACGTTGTTGAAATCAATCGGTTCTACGTGTTCGCCGGCAATTTTTTCGACACATAAAATCGCCTGAGCCGATGCCAAATGCGCCAAATCCTGTCCGTGAACCACATCTCCGATGGCGTAATATCCTGCAACGTTGGTTTGACAGAAATCGTTGATTTTGATTTTTCCTCTTTCGGTTTGGATTCCTACATCTTCCAGTCCTATGTTTTCGATATTGGCCACAACTCCGACTGCGGAAAGCAGGATGTCGGCTTCCAAAACTTCCTCGCCTTTTTGTGTTTTTACCGTTGCTTTTACGCCGTTTCCGGAAGTGTCAACAGAAGTTACTTCTGAACTGGTCATAATGTTAATTCCGGCTTTTTTGAATGATTTTTCCAGTTGTTTGGAAACGTCTTCATCCTCTACTGGAACGACTCTTGGTAAGAATTCTACAATCGTAACATCTACACCCAAAGTATGATAGAAATGTGCAAATTCTACTCCTATGGCACCGCTTCCTACAACGATCATCGATTTGGGTTGTTCCGGTAAAACCAAGGCTTCGCGGTATCCGATTACTTTTTTACCGTCTTGCGGCAATGCAGGCAATTCTCTGGAACGGCCTCCGGTAGCAATGATGATATGGTCTGCCGAAATTTCATTGGAAGTTCCGTCTTCACCTTTTACCATTACTTTTTTTCCGGGACGTACTTTGGCTTCGCCTTTGATGACTTCGATTTTGTTTTTCTTCATCAGGAACTGAACGCCTTTGCTCATCGTATCGGCAACGCCACGGCTTCTTTGCACGATATTTCCGAATTCGTAAGTCAAATCATTCGGTTTGTTGAATCCGAATTCTTCCGCATGGTTAAAATATTTAAAAACCTGTGCGCTTTTCAGCAATGCTTTTGTTGGAATACAGCCCCAGTTCAGACAGATTCCGCCCAATTCGGCTTTTTCCACGATGGCAACTTTTTTTCCCAACTGAGCAGCACGGATCGCCGCTACATATCCGCCGGGTCCGCTTCCGATTACGATTATATCAAATTTCATTTGTAAAATTTCTGTTTAGACGGCTAAATTAAGAATTCTGAAATGAATTTTATCAATGTTGTGGAAAGTATGTGGAATTTTATATTTTTGGGTGGGAAGATGGAAGATGGAAGATGGGAGTGGGAAGATTTTAATCAATAGTTTGTACAATTGTACTTTATATCAAAATGAAATTGTTTTTTGAAAATATTACGGAAGATATGAAAGTGCCGATGGATTTTCCGTTGGAAGCGATTTTTGAACAAGCACTGGAGATTTTTGACCAATTGCCGCAGGACGACGGAAGTACCTTTGGAATTGTCAATGATCAAGAAATAGTAGTTCAGTTCAGCAAATACAATAAGTTTATGTGGCTGGTGGAAATCCCCGATGTTTCCAAACACGGTATTCATCAGGCGATTTGTAACCAAAACCAATGTGTGCGGATTATAGAAGATTTATTTTCCGGCGCAGATGCAATGAGCGTGACAGAGTTTAAGTTTGAGAGTTATCTTTGAAATTTGTATAATGTATTTTGTATTGAAGTATAATTGTTAAATCATAATATCCAATATCGTAAATCAAACTTCGTATATCCTATTTCACCAATTCCTCAAACAACCTTTCCAACGTCAATTCCAAATCATCTGTAAATCCGGGATGTGGACGCGAAGTCTGGATGCAGGAACTTCTTACAGCCGTCATCCAACGGAATCGCGAAGGCATATCCATTTGGGAAATGAAACCTCCGTTTTTGTCAGCGTTAGCGATGAGTTCAAAGGATTTCAAGTTGAGCTTTACCTGTTCTTCGTCCAGTTCGGTTTCAAAACAGCGGAATTTCTTTTCATTGAAAAAAGTTTTGACCAAAAGCTTCTTTTGCGGTTTCGAATAAATCAAAATCCCGGCATTGATGAATTCTTCCCGTTCTACTTTTGGGAAAATGCGGATTACGGCATATTCATATAAGATTTTGTCTTGCATTTTGGGCTTCTTTTATAAATATTCCGGTGTTTTCCAATCGCAGTTTCATAAAGTCAAAATAGACATTTCGAATTGTTTTTTCATCTAAATTCGGATCAAAATTCAACCATTCGTCGGGTAATTCATTGATCAAATCTTTTAAAAATTTCTCCGTGAGCAAGGGTTTTAGAAACTCATCGGCTTTTTCCAATTCGCTTGCCTGAGCCAATAAAACATGGTCTTTTATAAACGCAAACGGGCTGACGGCCTGCTTTTCCCAATTCTCCCAACTATGATGAAAATAAAACGCGGAACCATGATCGATGAGCCATAATTCTTTGTGCCACATCAGCATATTGGTATTTTTAAAAGTACGATCTACATTGGTAATAAACGCATCGAGCCAAACGATTTTTGAAGCCAATTCAGATTCAATTTTCATCACATTTGGGTCATAATTAATCGCACCGGAAAGAAAATGCAAACCGAGATTCAGACCTTGGCTGGCTTGTAATAAATCCTGAATTTCTTCGTCGGCTTCCGTTCTGCCAAAGGCTTCGTCCAAATTCAGAAAAACCAGTTCGGGAACTTTTAAACCCAATTGTCTTGCGATTTCACCGCCCAGGAATTCGGCGATCAAAGCTTTTTCCCTATGACCGGAACCTTTGAATTTGACTACGTATTTAAAATCATCATCGGCTTCTGCCAAAGCGGGTAGCGAACCACCTTCGCGAAGCGGTAAAATATAGCGGGTTAAATTGACGGAACGCAATTTCATTTGGGTTGAATTCAAAGTTTAATATTACAATAAATTTCAGGAATTATAAATTTATTTTGAACGCCATGAATTTAACCGGGAAAGATAAACCGGTGCCATTTTACTCAATTCGTTCATGATGTTCAGGAAATTGCCATTTTCATAAAACATGGGAATTTGAGAGGATTCAAAAGAGAAATAAACAAATTCTCTGATTTTTTCTTTTGGAATTTCCAATTCTTCTGTAAAATAATTCTCTCCGAAATAGTTGGCTATATGTTGGATTTTAGTTTCCCGGCCTTCAAATGCGTATAGGTTCTGTCTTCGACGCAAATCGCCGGAAAAAACATCATAGAGTTTTTCGACATTCAGGTGCAAGGGCGAAACATCTTTCCACATCGTAAAATCGGTAGAATCACGAAGTTTAGAAGCATCAGGATTGACTCCTAACTCTATGTACAAATCGGCAATAGGGTCTTTTCCGGGTTTATATTTAGCATCAATATCCAGAAATCCGGTGAGTTTTTGCGAAATTACTGCCTCATCCAGCGCAATGGGTTGTATGTTTAGATGAATGTTGATGAAATCTTTTTTCATCAGGTTTTCGGTCAGATAAAACCGGCGGGATTCATAAAAAGCAGACTGAATCAAAAGGCTGTCCCCGGTTTCAGCCCGGAGGGAAAAACTTCCCGTAAGGTCTGTGACGGTTGTGTTCCGGGTACGGGAATTGGTGATGTAAATCCCTTCAGGTGAAGCATCGTCCAGATCAATGATAATCACGCCTTTTATGATTTTTTCTTGTGCCGGCAGCTGAACGAGAAAGCCTAAAAAAAGAATTGTGAGATACTGTTTCATTCGTTTGTTTTTTGGCTTTTAAGCCGATCTAAATAGACAATGCTGTATTCGGTCATTATGTTTTCTGCTTCCACAAATTGGTTTTTCTTGATTTTATCATAAATATCGGAGGATTCATAGACAAAGAAAACGAACTCGGTAATTTTGTGTTTGGGGATTTTAAGTGAATCGGTAAAATAATCTTCTTTCCAGTTGGATTGAACCCAATTCATTTCATTTTGTTTTCTTTCAAACAATTTATTGGTTTTCTGCTGTTTGTTATAGCCGTTTATAGCCCCGATTACTTTATCGACCGAAAGCCCTTTTTTGATGGATCGCCCAAACGGACTTGGTTTTGGAACATCTTTTTCCTGAATTCCCAAGTTATTATACACGATGGTGGCTTTGTCTACAAATTTTGCATTTTTTGCATCCTGCGCTAAATTTCCGGTCAATTTGAAATCAGAAATTTCAGCTTGTTCAAGCAAAATGATTTTTGGGTTTAGGTGAATGGTAAGTTCAGAATTTTGAAATATTTCAGTCGAAATCCTAAAATCTCTGTTTTCATAAAAATCAGAACGAAACTCCAAAACATCACCTTCTGAGGCAATTATTTCAGCATTTCCATTGATATCCGTAAATTTTGTTTGATGTGTACGTGAGTTCGATATGTAGACGCTTCCCGGGTGTTCTTCTTGCTCATCATCTATAATGACTTGAACTTTGATGTTTTTTTCCTGAGCAAGAACAACACCCAAAAAGCTTAAAAAAACTACTAATATGAGAATGTTTCTCTGCATACCTAACGGCAAAGTAATGGATTTAGTATGTGCAAAATTTTGCTTTAACAAATTATTGGCTACGATTTGTAAATCTGTTAAGAATCCCGCTGCGGCGGTAGTTTCGGATAAACGCTCCTTCTTCTTTTGTAACTATTTTAGAATCAGAATTTAAAGCAGATTTCCAATAACCTTTTGAGATGGAAAAGAAGAGTGGAATACTTTTTTTATTCCAACTTTGTTTGAGGATCGCGATAAGCGAAATCAGCCAGCCATAATCCATTTTATAGAAAGCTTGCCCGGTTCGCTCACCATGAATTTTTTTATAGTCATTTCCGGTGGGTTTCTGCAATTTTACTTCCAAATGGGGGAGGACTTTTATTTCAAATCCATGATATTTCGCCAAAAGTTCGTCGACCGTATCCCATCCGATGGATTTTTTCAATCCGCCGATTTTTTCAAAACAAGATTTTGAATAAGATTTAAACGGACCTCGAACTTGTTTTTTATTGCCTATTTTTTCATACACCCAATTTCCGTTTTCCTCTACCATCGCAATTCCGCCGGCAATTCCGATTTTCGGATCCGATTCAAAAGTTTGTATGATTTCTTCGAAATAATGAGGAGGAAGAATCACATCGGCATCCAATTTTACGATGACATCCCAATTTGGTTGCAGTGTTTCAAAACCTTTGTAAAAAGCATTTACGATTTTGCTTCCCGGTTCGTGTGAAGTGGAATTGTTTCCGGATTTCAGAGTTCTGAAAAAAGAGTATTTATTTATAAATTTTTGAATGATTTCAGCAGATCCATCGGTCGAATTATCATTGACCACCACGACTTCCTGAGGCAAATAAGATTGATTGACAATGGAAGTCAAACAATCAGAAATGTATTTTTCTTCGTTGTGAACAGGAAGGATGATACTGTATGTGAAATTATTTTCTTTCAGCATAAACAGCGTAATAACGTGGTGTAATTCTTCTCAACAACGGACGTATTCCTATTTTTCCTGAAGGATTGGTCCACTTTTTTCTGAATTTTACTTCCCATCCTGCCTTTTCCAGAAGTCTATCAAGCTGCCAGTCTGTGAATTCATGGTAATGCCAGTCCCGTATGTCATTCATATTCCGATAGGGTTCAGTAAACCAAAGTTTCAAAGGAACCGTTACCAATAGCTTCTTTCCCGGTAGGTTTTTTAAAACCGAATAAGGATTCAGCAGATGTTCTAAAATTTCAAATGCCGTAACGACATCTGCGTCCATTTCTTTTAAATGCTGGAATTCATCATCCAAATCTTCACCGCCGGTATTTTGAACCTGAAATCCTTTTTCCCGAATCAGGTTGGAAAGCGGATTTTCAACACCTAAATCGAGGATTTTTTCGTCATGTGTAAAAAATTTATCAACCAATTCCAGCGTATGTTGATAACGTTTTTTGGGAACAACTTTGTACATAAGCGCAAAATTACGATTTTTACGATTGATGATAAACCAAAACAATAAATATAGATTACGACTGAACTCCCGTATCATCGGTTATGCTGAAGAAACAGAGGATGGACTTTTATTTAAAGGACGTGAGCCGCTTTGGTGGATGCGGGGAAAACCCAATTATAATCAGATTGATAAATATGTAGGAATTCAGGATAAATTTCATCGGGATATTTATGAAATGGATTTGGTGAATTATCGAATCAATGCGCAAGACCAGATGCGAAAAGGCGTGGTGCTGACCAATGAAGCAACCGGTAATTTCGGAATTCTCGATCTGGATTCCCAACATTTTACCGATTTGTTTGTGAGCGGGATTTGTCTTTTCCAATCCGAAAAAATGGAGATTTATTCGCATCTGTTTAACCATCCGGAATTGGAGAAATTATTGGAAAATGATTGAGAAGAAGGTTGGAGTGAGACAGATATTTATTCATTACAAACTAAAAAACTTTTGTATTTGAAAAATTAACATTAAACTTGAAACGTTAAACTTGAAACAAACATTTAATTATGTCACACGGATTATTAAAAGGAAAGAAAGGAATTATTTTTGGTGCGCTTGACGCCAATTCCATTGCTTGGAAAGCAGCAGAAAAATGCCATGAAGAAGGAGCCGAATTTATTTTAACCAATGCGCCGGTTGCGCTTAGAATGGGGGAGCTCAATGGACTGGCCGAAAAAACAGGGTCAGAAGTTGTGGGAGCAGATGCCACTTCTATGGAAGATCTTTCTAATTTGTTTGACAGAGCGATAGAAAAATTCGGAAAGCTGGATTTTGTGTTGCATTCCATCGGGATGAGCATCAACGTGCGAAAAGGAAAACACTATACCGATTTGGATTATAATTTCCTGACCAAAGGTTGGGATATTTCGGCTGTTTCGTTTCACAAAGTGATGAAAACCGCTTGGGACAAAGATGCGATGAACGAATGGGGAAGCATCCTTGCTTTGACCTATATCGCCGCGCAACGTACATTTCCGGATTATAACGATATGGCTGACAATAAAGCCTACCTGGAATCGATTACCAGAAGCTTCGGTTATTTCTGGGGCAAAGAAAAAAATGTGCGTGTCAACACGATTTCTCAATCTCCAACTCCAACCACAGCCGGACAAGGCGTGAAAGGTTTCGGCGGATTTATGAAATTTGCAGATGAAATGTCACCGCTTGGAAATGCTACGGCGGAAGATTGTGCCAACTATATCGTTGCCATGTTTTCTGATTTGACCAAAAAAGTTACCATGCAGAATCTGTATAATGACGGCGGATATAACAATACCGGTATCTCTCAACAAGTTGCAGAACGGTTTATTTAAATCTGAAATTTAAAAGGATAACCGACTCAGGTTAAAAAGCTGTCCAATCACCGGGCAGTTTTTTTTTTGCAAAATTGTTTTGGCAGATTAATTGTACCTTCATATTCTGTTAAAATTAATCGTTATGGGTTTCTTTCAAAACATCAAACAAGGCTACAAGCTTTTTCAGCAAATTGATATGGACAAATTGGCCAGACTGAATGAGAAAATAGATTTAGGTGAAGCCATGGAGAAATTTTCTCAATTGGACGAAAATCAGTTGAAAAGTTTGATGAAGATGTTGAATTCATCGGACAAGAAAAAGGAACTTCCTGAAATCAATCCTGATTTTTATGAAATGAGCGATAAACTCACACCTGAACAACGCTCTTTACAGCTTAAAGTCAGAAATTTTATGGAAACAGAAGTAGCCCCCATCGTAAACGAATTTTGGTTAAAAGACGAATTTCCATACGAACTCATTCCTAAATTCGGAGAATTAGGGTTGGCCGGCGTCACTTATGAAGGTTATGGTTGTCCCAATCTTCCATTTCTGATGGAAGGAATTCTCGCAGTGGAAATGGCGCGGGTCGATGCTTCCATTGCTACTTTTTTTGGTGTCCAAAGTGGTTTGACCATGGGTTCTATTTATTTGTGCGGATCTGAAGAACAAAAAACGGAATGGCTTCCTGCGATGAATAAAATGCAAAAGATAGGAGCTTTCGGATTGACCGAACCTGAAGTAGGTTCCGGAGCTGCGGGTGGTCTGACTACCACTTGTCGATTAACTTCAGATGGTTGGGTTTTAAATGGGCAGAAAAAATGGATTGGAAATGCCACTTTTGCTGATGTGGTGGTTATTTGGGCAAGGGATTTAGAAGATGGTGAGGTTAAGGGATTTCTGGTGCGCAAAGAAAATCCGGGGTTTTCTGTAGAGAAAATCAAAGGAAAAATGGCGCTGAGAATTGTTCAAAACGGATTGATTACATTAAAAGATTGTGTGGTGGAAGAAAAGGACAGGCTTCCTCATGCCAATTCTTTTAAGGATACGGCAAACGTACTTCGGATGACCCGGGCAGGCGTTGCTTGGATGGCAGTAGGCTGCGCTCGTGGAGCTTATGAAAATGCGCTGGACTACACCCGAAAAAGAAAACAATTTGGAAAACCGATCGCTTCTTTCCAATTGATTCAAAATCATCTCGTGGAAATGTTGTCCAATTTGACCGCTATGCAAACTTTGGTTTTCAGATTATCTGAATTGCAGGATTCAGGCCGACTGAAAGATGAACATGCTTCTTTGGCCAAAGTTTTTTGTACTTTAAGAACACGTGACATCGTACGCGGAGCAAGAGAAGTAATGGGTGGAAACGGTATTTTATTGGAACATAATGTCGCCCGTTTTGTGGCAGATGCAGAAGCTATTTATTCTTATGAAGGAACCAAAGAAATCAATACATTGATTGTAGGCCGCTCTATTACAGGATCTAGTGCGTTTGTTTAATCTGATTTAGGTCAATAAAAATAATGCTGTTTGGATTTGTTTTTCCATCCAGCGTCCGATTTCCATTCGGTAAAAAATACGATCACATTGGCATCGCTTTTCCAATCCGTAAAATAAATCTGTTTTTTTGCATCGGATTTCCATTCGGTAAAAAACCAAATCCCGTTATTATTACCTGAGGCATCACTTTTCCATTCGGTTTTATAAACAATTAAATCAGCGTCAGATTTCCATTCGGTCACATAGACAATCACGTCTGCGTCAGATTTCCATTCGGTACTGAATATAATTTGACTCCAAATCAATTGGAAACCGAATAAGAAAAAAGAAAATGTAAATAGGGTTTTCATTTAAAGAGCATTAAAATTCTACTTTTTAAATGTACATAATATCCATGAAAATGAATTATTTAATTTTTTGTAAATTGGAAGTTCATAACCATAAAAAGATAAAAATATGTTTGAAATGTATCATGACAAAGCCGGAGAATTTCGGTTTAGATTAAAAGCCAATAACGGACAAAATATCCTGGCAAGTCAGGGTTATTCACAAAAAGCAAGTTGTGAAAACGGAATTGAATCAGTTAAGAAAAATTCACAGGATGAATCCATGTTTGAGCTAAAACAATCAGATTCCGGAAAATGGATGTTTAATTTAAAGGCTTCAAATGGTCAAGTCATTGGAACCAGTCAAATGTACGAAAGCGAAGCAGGTGCAAAAAACGGAATCCAATCCGTTGCTAATCATGCTCCGGATGCTTCCGTGAAAGAAGTTGAAAATTAAATGATTTCATAATGATTCTCTGATTAGCAATAATCAGAGAATTTTTATACCCAAATTTTTCCTCTAAATCCTCTTACTGCATAATAAGAATCAGCACCATTGTGATAAGTAAAGACTTTTCCGTAACGACGGTCACAGAAAATAGCTCCTCCTTTTTCCCTGATATCCGCAGGTGTCAAGACCCAACTGGATGTTTTTAAATCAAATTCACCCAAACTTTGTAAATCCCGATATTCTGCTTCAGTCAAAATTTCTATCCCCAATTCTGCTGCCAAATCCATAGCTGAATTTTTGGGTTTATGCTCCTTTCGAGCATCCAGAGCCGTCCGGTCATAACAAATGCTTCTTCTACCTTTTGGGCTTTCCGGCGAACAATCCACAAAGAAAAATTCTTCCGTATTTTTATTAAACCCTATAACATCAGGCTCGCCTTCCGTTCTTTCCATTTCGGACAAAATCCAAAGTTTGTCCGGACGTTTTTCCAATTTTGATTGGACTTTTTCCCAATCTAAATCTTTATGACGATCCCTGTTTTTTTCAAAACGTTCCTTTAGAATTTTTAAAATGTCTTCTTTTCCTTTTGCAGTAAGGGTTTGGTTTGATTTTGCCATAGCAATTTGATTAATAAAAAATAAAAGTACCGATTAATGAATTGATTCTCTATAGTTTAGAATAAAAAAAAATAAAAATTTAACATTTTATTATAAATTATTGACTTTCTTATGATTACGAATATTTTATTTATTGTGAATATTATTTTCGATGAGATATTTATCTTGTAAAACTTTGAAAATCAAAATAAAGGGTTAATTTTGCGCCTTCAAATAAAAAACTATTAAATTAATTAACATGAAAAAATTTACGTTTGTATTAATGACTGCAGTCGCTTCTTTAGCGTTCGTTAACTGTTCAAGTGATGATGACGGAGGAAATGATTGTTTTTCTTGCGGATCAGGTGCTTCTGAAATCAAATATTGTAAAAAGGGAGATGATAAATATACCGTAACAGTAGGAGGAGTTGTTACTCAGGAATTTTCTCTTGATGGAGAATCTTGGGAAGACTTTAGAGCTGATATGCAAGAACTTTGTGATTAAAAAAAATAAGAAAAGCCGGAATAAATTTCCGGCTTTTTTTTGTAAAATACTCAACCTCTCCATCACTTAATTTCCACCCGAATCCCTTCTGAATGCGCACTCAGTTCCGGCGCATACATATTTTGAAGCGATGTAATTCCGTTGGAGAAATTTCCGGCGTTATTCGCTCTTACATCATATTCAAAAACATAGGTTCCTTTTGGCATTCGGTCGATGAAGAAATTCGTAGCGGCATCACGGGTACTTTCATAATAGCCCATTCCTTGTTGCCATTTGTAAGTTGACAATACATTTACGGGTTCAAAACCGCTCGCACGCATATCTTTGATGTGGATGAATTCCATTTCCCGATCAGTTTGAATTTCTAAACGAACCGTCACCAAATCTCCGATTTGAATCGGTGTATTCTCCGTGATTTTCGTCAAAACCGGACCTTTATCCGAATTCTTTTTCAGGAACAATTCTTTTTTAAATTTCACGCCGGTTTCTGCTGAAGTAATCTTATCCAAATCTTCAAAATACTGCCAATACATAGCACCCCAAGCCACGCCCGGAGAAGTTTTTTTCACTTCTACCGTGGCCATTTCAGGTTGGATTTCGGTTTTATTCCAACTTGTTTTCACATAACCGCTTCCGTTTTGCGGTGCTTTTTCCAAAGATTTCAAATCCAATGGTTCATTTCCGATTTTCACGGAAATTCCTTCTTCTGAATTCGTCCAATCCTTTCCGGTGTTCATCAACGCAAAAACCGCTTCCGTTGTAGCTTTGGTCGAATTCCATTGGTTGGTCTGACGGTTTTTCAGCAACCAGACTTTCATGCTTTCCACACTTTCCACATCATTTAAAACTTCATCAAATGCTTCAATCAATAAGGCCTGCGTTTCAATCGGAGCCTGGTACCAATACCATCCGGCAACGTTTGATTTCCAGTACATACCCATTTCGTCGCTTTCCACCGCATGGTCTTTGATGGAATTCAGCAATTTTTCAGCAGTTTCTTTTTTACCAAAACGATTGAAAATCAATGCCAGCATTGCTTGGGTTTGTAAGCTCTGGTCAAATTTATCTTTGTCCAATTCTTTCAAGAAATAATCTTTTGCCTGAATCGCTTTTTTGCTCATCGGATATTTGTCTGTGAAATAACTTCTGGCGTAGAGATACTGGATCCCATCATAAATGGATGGTTTCAATTTGTCATTTTTCAGATATTTATCAAACTCTTTTTCCATTTCGGAATCAATAAACGAAATCGCTACGTCCAGAATTTCATCCGTATCCACATTTAATTTTTCATCCGAATCAATTCCCATTTCTTTCAAATGCCCAAATCCCGAAACGATATGCGTGGTGATATATCGGCTGTCATTTCCTCCTTCAAACCAAGGAAATCCACCGCTTCCCGATTGTTTGTTTTTTAGTTTCTGATAAGCCGAAGTCAGTTCGTTGCGCATTTGATTCAAATCAAATAAAACCGCAATTCGTTTCATTTGTTCCTCCTCGTTTTCCGCATCGCGCACCCAAGGTGTTTCTTCCAGTAACAAGGATTTCAACTCCTGATTTTGTTCCAGTTTTGAAATCAATTCGCCTTTTTTGTTCCAATCATCAAAAACCGCTTTGATTTTCGGGTTCGAATGGATGATATGCTGCGAAATCATGTTTCCGTACAGTCTTGAGAAAACCTGTTCCGAACATTCGTAAGGATATTCGCGCAAATAAGGAAGCGAGAAAATCGCATACCAAATCGGGTTGGTCGTCATTTCAAAAGTCAGCTTGAAATTGTCCAGACTTTCCGATTGGTTATTTTTTAATTTATCCAAAGTGAAAGTTTTGTTTTGATTTTCCCGAACATGAATCGGCAGCGTTTCTGTCACCATCATCCGGTTGGTCAAAATCGGTAAAGCGGATTCTTCGCCGTCCGAGAAATCGCCTGCCGAAGCCACCACCCGATATACAATCGCCTGATGCGTTTTCGGAATGTTCAAAGTCCAGGAAACATTGGTACTATTTCCTTTGGCAACGCTGATGTTTTGCGTGGCATTTGTATTTCCAAATTCCGCATCAACCGGCTGCATCGTAAAGGCATCGAACAACATCAATTTGGCTTGGCCGCTCAGTTCTTTTTCCGATAAATTGGTGATTTTGGAAGAAAAAGTAATTTGGTCTCCTTCGCGTAAAAATCTCGGCGGATTGGGAACAACCATCAAATCTTTTTGGGTTCTGACGGTGGTTTCAAAATAACCGGTGCGCAAATCAGGTGTATGCGCCGTTGCCATAAATTTCCAGGAAGTCAAACTTTCTGGTGTAGTAAACTGGATTTTTACATTGCCTTTTTCATCCGTTTTTAAAGTAGGGTAGAAGAAGGCGGTTTCTTGGAGATTTGTTCTGGATTGGACTTGATTTAGTTTTTCTTCAGCTTTTTTGGTTGTGATAATAACAACTCCATTTGCTCCACATGAGCCGTAAACTGCTAATTGAGCAGAATCTTTTAATACATTTATTTGCGCTATGGCATCAGCACCTAATTTATTAACTTCATCTTCAGTCATAAAGACACCATCGACAACGTAAAGAGGGTTTTGAAGTCCACCATTTAAACTAATTGATCCTCTCACTACAACATTTGCTCCTGTTGAAGCGGTAGTGGTTGTAACAACATCTAATTCAATAGCCGATTCCTCCAAAGCAATTCCCGCAACCTGACCGGCTAACATATCATCAACATTTCCTGTAGGTGATGGAGCCGCTTTCATCGCCATAAATCTTCTTTGCTCATATTGATTCCAGCCGAAGCCAAACCAATTCAGTTCGTTAAAAACAAGAACATTATTCGGATAATAATATTTATACGGATTTTCAATGAGCGGGAAAAAGTTTTTGGTACTAAAACTTTGATAGGTATTCCAGTTTTGGAAGCGGGAAAAATTATAAGATAGATTCATCGGGAAGGCATTTGAATTGGATTTGAATTGATCCAAAGATGCATCATACATCGTTGCCAGCATTTCCGCCAAAAATTTGTCTTTTCCTTCGCCGCTCACGGTCAGTTCCCAGGTTTCGTTTTGTCCGGGCTGGAGTTTATCGCGTAAAGTTCCGGCAGTGATTTTGAGCGATTTGTCTTCGTAAGGAACATTTACGGTCAAAGTTCCGGTTTTTACATGATTAAATTTCCCGAAATAATAATGTACAAATACATTTCCACGGTAGTTTTCTTCAATCGGGAAAGAGAAAGTTTTTACGTTTTCATTCAGTTGGATTTTCTCTGATTTGATAATTTTTTCATTGACTTCCAATTGAACCAAAACCTCCGAATTTTCAGTTGCGGAAGCGAATTGGGCTTCGGCTTTATCACCCGGTTTGAATTGGTTTTTATTCAGATTGACCGAAAAGATTTCCTGATCTACCGGTGATTTTTTCTGATTTCGGTAGAGATAAACCAATTTTTCTGAAGGAATCGTATCTTTTCCATCCTGAATAAATCCTTTTAAAATATAATAGCCTTCTTTCCAGTTTTTAGGTTGAATTTTAATGGATTTGGCTTTTTCGGTATCGAAACTTTCTTCCAAAACCGGGTTTTCTTTTGTCCAATTTTCTTTTTGGTTTTCTTTTCCGTAGGGTTCATGTGGAAAATATCCGACGAATTCATTTTTCGGATACAATTCATAATCACCTTGCGGAAGCGGTGTTTCGCGTAAAACTCTTTGTGGCGGATTGATTTTGGTCAAACTGATTTTTCCTTTTGCCGGCACAAATTGTCCGTTGAGATTATTGGTAATAACAGGAATCGAATCAAATTGGGAAATTTCAATCCGTTCTGCAACCGGCAAATCGAGCATAAAACGCAAATCGCCAACGGTAATTGACTGCTCGGAAGAACGGGTTTCACCGTTCAGGTTGGTGATATCGGCTACAATTCTATACGTATAAGTTTCCTCCCCCGACCCCTCCAAAGGAGGGGAGTTTTTAGATTTATTGGCTCGCTTAGCTAGAAAGGAGATTTCAAATTTTCCATCTGAATCGGTGGTGGTTTCGCCGTGTGTTATTTCTTCGGCAGGTTCATTTTGCGGGAAATAACCGCGTTTCCACCATGGCCAATACGGATAAATCGCCTGACGATAAACCCTATAAACCACTTTGGCGTTGTCAATGTTGGCACCTGAATAAGCCGTTGCTTTTCCTTTGGCGGTGATTTCTTCTTCGAGCTTAAAAGTATCTTTTACATCATCAAATGCCACTTCAAAACGCGGACGTTTGTATTCCTCCACGCTGAAATAATGAGATACTCCATTGTCAGAAAAATTCTCTTCAAGATAAAATTGCCCGGTCAATCCGGTTGACGGTAATATAAATTCGCCGGAAACCGACCCAAATTCATTGGTTTTCAATTTTAAAGTAGAAACTTCTTCATCATTTGCATCAAATAGCGTGATTTCAATTGCTTCATTTGGTTTTGTTTTTCGCTTTCCGTCAGGTGCCTCTTCGTAGACAATCGCTTTGAAATAAACGGTTTGTCCGGGACGATAGATGGCTCGGTCGGTGAAAAATTTTGAATCGGTATAAGTTTTTATATTGGTTTCCCGATGATTTCTGTACATATAATTTTGATAGGAAACAGCTTCGCCTTGAATTTTAAACTGGAAATTTCTACCGTAATTTTCTGTATTTGAAAAATTTGCAATTCCGTATTGGTCAGTGGTTATCGTTTCAATTTTCGTATAAGAATCTCTTTGATACTGAAAAACTTCCACTTTTTTATTGGCAACCGGTTTTCCGCTTTCCCGCTCGGTAACAAGGATTTGATCGGTTCGGAATACGAGTGCATAAGGCGTTACATTTACTATTTGATAATCTAATTTGAAATTTTCGGAATCCAATTTGAAATCCGAATGATTGGAAACCAAAACCAAATATTGGCCGGATTTCAGCGGTTCAAATTTTGCAATGGTTGTATGTTGCTGGTAATCATCAAAAGTTTTTAAATCGAGTTGGAATTCTTTTTCCTGCGGAAAGGTCTTGAAAATTTCGTTCAGTTTGTTTGGTTTGTCCTTATCATTTGCATACTGAAATTCATCTAAAAGCTTAGACGAATTTTCATTGTATTTCAATACTTTAAAATACAATTTATCGAGATTTTTATGGGTCACGGAAAGGGGTGTATTCAGATCCGGCGAAATATAATTTTCAATTAAAATGTTGAAATCGACCAATTGGATTTGCTTTTCCAGACTTTCCACATCTTTTACGATGGCTGATTTCGGATAAGTTGATTTGATTGTTTGAAGACTTTGAAGTGCTTTTTCAGTCCAATTTTTCTTTTGATTAAAAGCATTTGCTTCTTCGTTTGCCGATTTGTTCAGATAAAAATTGGCAATTTCAAACAGAATGTAAGCGGTATATTCGGCAGACGGATGTTTTTGCGACAAGGCTGTTAATTCGGCTAAATATTCATTGGAAGAACTGTCATCTGTTTCAGCTTTGAGCAATTCCAGCTGGTTGTATAAATAAGCATCCCGGTTGTTTTTTTGTTGATGAAATGCGGTTAAATCTTTCAGAATCTGAATAACTTTTTCATTCTTTTCCAAATCGGATTGCTCATCATAATTACCTCCGTAATAATAGTTATTTTCGGTTTGTAAGAAATTAATCGCCCGGTGTGCCAGCAAATCGTACAGCGTAGGGCGGAGTGATTCGGTTTCTTTGACTTTGTTCAGAATATAGTTCCAATCGGCAATCGGTTGGTTTTGTAATTCTTTTTGATTTTCAATGGATTGCAAATACAAATCCATGGTTTTTTGTCGGAAAATATTTTCGGTCCAAAAACGGAAATCGGTACCGGAGCTTTCAGAGGTTTCGGTTCGTTCATTGATTTTCCATTGGTTTTGTTGGTAGTAATTAAAATACAATTCTGCCAGCATCGACTCCAGAATAGATTTTTCCACGCCCTTGGCTTCAGAGATTTCTTTATTGAAATTTGAAATGATTTCCAATTCAAAATCGTTTTCATCGGAAGTTGCAACGGCAATTTTGGACTGATACAACAAAGAGCGGATGATTTGTTGTGCATTTTTGTCCTTTTTTGCCTGCGCATAAATCTCATTTACAGAAGACAAAGTGCTTTTCAACAAGCCGTTTTCTTCCTGATTTTCGATTTGTTTCCATTTCGAATCGTAATCAAATTTTTTCTGTGCCATTGAAATTGAGAAAGTTAAAAGTATGATGAGAAAAATGAATTTTTTCATAAAAATGATTTTCTATAATAGATGCAAGATAAAAATAAAAGGTTGGTTTTTGTTTAAATATTAAACAGGTTTTGATTAGAATTAAATAAAATAAGTAAAGAATTTTATATAAAAAATAGGGAATTTGGAGTGAACTTTGAGCAACATATTTAAAAATTGTATAATCTTTAATTATTTAAGTATGAAAGCAAAAATTGGATTAACCCCTAAAGTGTCAGAAAATATATCAGAAACTTTGTCATCTCTGTTGGCAGATGAATTTGTATTGTATGTAAAGACAAGAAATGCTCATTGGAATGTAGAAAGTCCCGATTTTCATACAGTCCATGTTTATTTTGAACAATTGTATCATGAATTGGAAATTAATATAGATGAAATAGCGGAAAGAATCCGTAAAATCGGGCATTTTGCTCCGGCAACTTTAAAAGATTATTTGGGAATCAGCCATCTGACCGAAGAAAGAAAAGGTAAAAATGACAGTATCAGTTTCATCAAAGATTTACTTTCTGATCATGAATCCATCATCATTTTCCTACGCGAAAGCATAGAAAAAATAGATAAAAGTGTAGATTTTGGAACAGCGGACTTTTTGACTTCTTTGATGGAAAAACATGAAACAACTGCCTGGATGTTGCGATCACATTTGAAATAATTTTTCAAATGTTACAGTTCTACTGTCTGAAAATTTGATTCAATTTTTCAAATTTTCAGACAGTTTTTATGTCAAATTAAACCCTGAATAAACTCGCCGCGATTCCATCTGCCAGGAATTTCCCTTTTTCCGTAATGTATAAAATTCCTTTCTCGATTTGTACGAGTTGATTGTCCAAATGAGGCTGAAGTTCGTTTAAAAACTCATGAAAAAATTCACTCGGAAAATTTGTTTTTAATTCTTCTAAATCTAATCCGTAAATAGTTCGTAATCTTATCATAATCAATTCATTGAACTGATTATTCTCACTTAGTACTTCAACTTCATTAACCAATTTATTTTCTGCTAAATTTTTCAAATAAATCGAATTGTTTGCCGGATTCCAACTGCGGTTTTTTCCGTTATATGAATGCGCCGAAGGTCCCACGCCCAAATAGGATTTTCCTTTCCAGTAGTTGGAATTGTGTTGCGACAGAAATCCTTCTCTCCCGAAATTGGAAATTTCGTAGTGAACGAAATCATTTGAAGTCAATGTTTTTACCAACATCTGAAATTGTCGTTCCTGTTTGTCTTCGTCTACATCTTTCAGCTTTTTGGTTTGAATTTGATGTGCCAAAACCGTTTTGGATTCTATGGTGAGCGCATAAGATGAAATATGCGGAATTTCCAGGTTCAAAGCGGTTTCGAGATTTTTCTGCCACATCTGGTCGGTGGTAGTTTGTCCGCCATAAATCAAATCAATCGTAATATTTTCAAATCCTAAATCCCGGGCTGTTTGGATGGAACGAATGGCTTCGTCGGCGTTATGAACACGGTTCATAAACTTTAAGTCTACGTCAAAAAAGGATTGGATTCCGATGCTTAGACGATTGACGGGAGTGGTTTTGAGTTCTTTAAGTTTGGAGGAAGTCAGATCGTCCGGATTGGCTTCCAGTGTGATTTCCGGATTTTCTATGACCGAATAATTCCGATAAATGGTTTCAAAAATTGCATCCAACTCGTTCAAATCCAGAAGGGAAGGAGTGCCGCCTCCGAAATAAATGGTTTCAATGGGTTCAGAGATTTCTTTGTTTCTGATTTCCAATTCTTTGGAAATAAATTCTACCATTTGATTTTTATAGTTCAAATCGGTAGAAAAATGAAAATTGCAATAACTGCATTTTTGTTTACAGAATGGAATATGAATGTAAATCCCTGCCATAGCGCAAAAGTAGTCAGAATCCGCTTTATGCTCTGAAAAATTAGCAGTATGTTTGTAACAATTGAGATTAACAAATAACAAATACACGTAAAATTAAAAACAAATGAAGAAACTAATCGTACTATTTGCGAGTATAGCTTTCCTGGTTGCTCCGTTGCAGAAAGCAAAAGCGGATGAAGGGATGTGGTTCCTGATGTTCATCGGCAAGAAAATCGATGATATGCAGAAAATGGGACTGAAATTGACGGCTGAAGAAATTTACAGCATCAACAACAGCAGTTTGAAAGATGCCATCGTTCAGTTTGGTGGTGGATGTACAGCGGAAATCATTTCCTCAACCGGATTGGTTTTGACCAATCACCACTGTGGTTATGGCGCGATTGCAGAATTGTCCACGCCAGAAAATGACCACTTGACCAACGGCTTCTGGGCTAAAAGTCAAGCTGAAGAATTAAAACCCAAAAGCTTAAAAGTTCGGTTTTTTGTGCGAATGGATGATGTTTCCAAACGAATTTTGGGAAAAGTTAACGACAAAATGACGGAAGACGAACGAATGGCGGCCATCAATCAGGAAATTGCCAAAATCGAACAGGAAAACAATGAAGGCGGGAAATATGTGGTGTCGGTTCGTTCATTTTTTGAAGGAAACGAATATTATTATTTTGTTTATCAGGACTTTCAGGATGTTCGGTTAGTAGGAACGCCACCGGACATGATCGGACGTTTCGGAGGAGATACCGATAACTGGGAATGGCCGCGCCATACGGGAGATTTCTCTATGTTCAGAGTTTATACAGATAAAGCCGGAAATCCTGCAGATTATTCAAAGGACAATATCCCGATGAAGCCTAAGCATTATCTTCCGGTAAGTTTGGCGGGTTATGAAGAAGGAGATTTCTCTATGATTTTGGGTTATCCCGGAAGAACCAACCGCTGGATGCCTGCCGGCGGAGTAGAGCAAAACATCAATTTTGCGTATCCGGCTTGGGTAGAAGGTTCCAAATTGGGAATGGATGTCATCGATAAATACCGTGATAAAGACCAGAAAGTAAAATTGGATTATGCTTCTAAATATGCAGGATTAGCCAATTATTGGAAAAACCGAGCGGGAATGATTGAGGCGCTGAAACAACATAAAACAGTTGATTCAAAAAGAAAAACCGAGAAAAATTTTAACAAATGGGCCAACCAAAAAGAAAATAAAGCGAAATATGGTGATGTAGTAGAGATTATCAATAATTATTATAACAAAACAAATGAATCTGCTCGTCATAATAATTATCTGATGACGATTTTGCGTTCCAGTACCTTTGCAGTATTACCGGCAAATTTAGGAAAGACATTGGAGCAATATGCCAATGAAAACGAAGCCAAAAGAGCAGAAATGCGTCCGGGAATTGAAGCCATGATTAACAATACATTTGAAGGAGCTTATATGCCGCTTGAAGAAGATGTTTTGGCGTCCCAGTTGAATTTATATTACACAAAAGCCGCAAAAGGCGGTTTGGCACCTTATGTAAAAGAAGTCGGAGATAAATTGAACGGAAATTTCAAGGATTATGTAAACAAAGCATTTGGAACCAGTATTTTTACAAAGAAAGATCAATTGTTGAAATATTTGGACAATCCTGAGGCTTCGCGTATTTCAGGTGATGAATTGTATAAATTATCCACAGATTTAATGAATCGTTACCGTGCTGAAACTCCTGAGGAAAAAGCCCAAAAAGACAGTTTCAACAGGGCTTTTCGTTTATTGGTAGAAGGATTGAGAGAGTCGGGTTTAAGCCCTATCGAATATCCGGATGCCAATAGTACTTTGCGTTTGACGTATGGTAAAGTGGTGGATTTGCCACTTGGAAAAGGAAAAGTAAATGATGCTAAAGATAATTTCTATACCACTTTAAAAGGAACTATAGCCAAGCATAAAGAAGGGGATGATGAATTTGATGCTCCGGATAAATTAATCGAGTTATATAATAAAAAAGATTATGGTCAATATGCCGATAAAAGCGGAGAATTGCGTGTGAATTTCCTGACAGATCATGACATCACGGGAGGGAATTCCGGTTCACCTGTATTGAACGGAAAAGGAGAATTAATCGGAATAGCATTTGACGGAAACATTGAAGCCATGGCCGGAGATGTTATTTTTGATCCGAAATTACAGCGTACGATTTCAGTTGATATCCGCTATGTTTTATTTGTAATCGACAAATATGCAGGCGCTACAAATATCATTGACGAATTGACTTTGGTGAAATAAGCTCACAACAAACAAAATTAAAAATCCCGCCTTTTGAGCGGGATTTTTTGTAAGTCATGGTTTTGATTATTTTTTCAGTACTTTGAACTGTACCGGTTTTTCCTTGAATTTTAATTCGATAATATAAGTTCCGACAGGATAGGATGACAAATCAAGTTGTGTACTCAAATTCTTGATTTGTTTGGTTGATAATTTTCTTCCTTCCATGTTATAAACCGTTGCATCCAAAATTTCATTTTTAGAAACGATGTTCAACAAATTGGTAACCGGATTTGGATAATAACTAAAATCCAAATAAGCATCTAAATCATCTACACCAAGTGTTAAACACTCTACTTGTCCAACCCAACCAGCTCTGATAAACAGTTCATTTGAAACAAAATGAAGGGTTATGGCTCCGGACGCATCAGTTGACTCGAAAGGTCCTTCTGAAATTCCCAATGTACCGGTTAGCCCGCCTTCGTATAATTCAGGTGCGTCAGTGTCCATTCCGTCATGGATATAAAGAAAATCATTATTGGTTTCGACATTAAATTCGGTAAATGTGATTTTTACTTTTTCACCCGGAGTTGTTGGAACAATGGTTCGGACATAATCCTCGTTGTTTGTGTAGCCTCCGTCAGATCCACCTGAATCAGTTAAAATATCACCGTTACAGAAATCACCGTCTGTTACAAAAATCTCAAAGAATTCAATTGTGACCATATCACCACATACTTTACGGATATAGGCATTATAGAAAGTATTTGGTTCTAAATCGTCCAGATTTACGGTATTGGTACCAGTTTCCGTCCATTCAAGAGCATCATTACTACCGATAGGTCTGACGGCATATTCCCAAGCTTCTGCATCTTCATCGGCATCTGTCCAAGAAAGAACCGCTTCCGTCATCGTGATGTTTGTAATGGTAATATCTTCAACTGTATTAAAACAAACGCTTACACAATCCGTACTTAAACAAGTTTGACTGTTGATGTTGTTAATCAAAACAGTTTTTGGTTGTGGTCCAAATCCTAAATTGAAGTTGATTCCGACGCTCTGAAGATGACAATAACTCATCATGGTACCTCCTCCGGGAGGATTTCCGGGTAGCGAACAACTTCCCTCTACAAATCCGGCACAACCATCAATTGCAGTGTTGTTTCCGTTCCATACACAAGCATGCGTATGACGAGATCCTAAAACATGACCATTTTCATGCGTCATCACCATGATGGTCCAAGAATAAATCGGAACTTCGCTGTAGGCAAGATCTACACCGGCATAACTATAATTATCTTCACTACAAAGACCATCAATTGTAGCAGCAACTCCACCTCCTGAACTATCAAATGCTCCAATCAATTGACCTACATCACCCGCAAAATAAGGACGTACTTCATTGAATTTTGCCAAATAATTACCTGATCCTCCGGATCCTTGATATGGATCCATCGTTTCCCATATAAAAACATGATTCAAAGCAACAGTAATATCATCATTATTATATAATGTCTGCATATTATTAAAAGCACCTGACATCCAATCCATGGTTTCGTCTATACTTGAATTATTGAAGAAATATATATGATAATCAATTTCATAATACATGGTTACACAATTTTCAGTAATATTGGAACCAAGAAATTGCATAGATTCAGGTTGATCAACAGATGGATCTTTTGCAAAATCTTCTGTTTCACAAGTCCAATCAGGTGTTTGAACTAAATCCACATCCGAATAAACGATATAATCAGATTGATTATTTTTAGCCGTAAGTTTTCCGATATTTAAATTACTAAACTCATCCGCCGAAACAATTCCATTGAATTTATCATCAAAAAAGTTAAAGGAAGCTACTGAATTCAGATTTCCCTTAACGATTCCCCGATAATAAACGCCGGGTGTATATTGTACATTTTGTTTCAAATTGGTATCTACCGTAAAACCATCTGTAAATGGATTTACTTTATACAAAACAACATCAATATTACTACCGTTATATGGAATAGAAATTTCGATAGTTTCCGCTTTTTGTTGGTAAATAGATTGAATCGAACTCATATCCAACGTAGCCAAAGTAGCATTTTTTACTGTTTGTTCAATATTTGAATTCTTTTCATTTTTAACATTTAAAACGTTAAATTTTTGGAAATCAACCTTTTGTGTTTCCAATTGTGTTATTTTCTGAGCAATGGTTTTAGGTGTTTGCGCCAAGACTCCTATGCTCGTCAGAATCAGGCAAAACAATAAAGATTTTTTCATGAGTTAATTTTAATGGTCTAATTTATGTTAATTTATTTAAATAAAAAATGCCCTAAACCGGTCATTTTCAGATTTATAGATTATAAAGTTCCTCTTTTTTCCTGCTCTCTTTCGATCGATTCAAATAGAGCTTTGAAATTTCCGGCACCAAATCCTCGTGCTCCCATTCGCTGAATTACTTCGTAGAATAGAGTAGGACGGTCTTCCACCGGCTTGGTGAAGATTTGCAACAAATAACCTTCTTCGTCTGCATCAATCATGATTCCCAGCTTCTGAAGTTCGTGGATGTCTTCCTTGAATTTATCCATGTGGTCTCTCAAACGTTCCGGAATGGCATCATAATAAGTCTGTGGCGGAGTTGATAAAAATTCCACACCTCTAGATTTCATATCTGCAACCGTTTTGATGATGTCATCTGTCGCCAATGCCAAATGCTGCACACCCGGGCTTTCATAGAAATCCAGATACTCTTCAATTTGCGAACGCTTCATTCCTTCGGCCGGCTCATTGATCGGGAATTTGATTCTTCCGTTACCGTTGGCCATTACTTTTGACATCAAAGCCGAATATTCAGTTGTGATTTGCTTGTCGTCAAACGATAGGAAATTCACAAATCCCATGATGTCTTCAAACCATTTCACCCAAACGTTCATCTGGTTCCATCCCACGTTTCCAACCATATGGTCGATGAATTTCAATCCAACCGGAGTCGGATTATAATCCGTTTCCCATTTCATATAGCCCGGCATAAATAGCCCGTTGTAATTTTTACGTTCCGTAAACATAAAAACAGTTTCACCATAGCCGTAAATTCCGGCTTGAACGATTTCTCCGTTTTCGTCAGAAGTAACTTTCGGCTCCATGAAAGAATTTGCACCGCGTTTGGTGGTTTCTTCATAGGATTTTCTTGCATCATCTACCCATAGAGCGATGATTTTCACACCGTCTCCATGTTTTTTTACATGCTCTCCGATCGGCGAATCGGAATTCAAAGCCGTTGTCAACACCAAACGGATTTTGTCTTGTTTCAACACATAAGAAGCACGGTCTTTCAGTCCGGTTTCCAGTCCTGCATAGGCTTCTGATTGAAATCCGAATGCTGTTTTATAATAATGTGCAGATTGTTTTGCATTTCCAACGTAAAATTCTACATAATCCGTTCCTAAAAGTGGAAGGAAATCCTGAGCTCCTTCAAATATTTTTTCCAAGCCGTATTCTACGCTTTTTAATTCTTGTGACATGATTTTATTTTTAATTTAAATGTGACCATAATAATTTACTAATTGATTTAGGCAAGTTGGGAAAATCAATTAGACCACATAGCACGATGTAAAACAGAAAGTAAAACCCGATTGTACATATCTCCCAAAGATACAAAACAAATAAGTAATGTATAATGAATTATTGTATAATGTATGTTGAATTATTAATTAATTAAATATCAGGCAATTGAGAATTATGTAAGAATTACCAAAATGCATTATAGCTAAATATTTTAAACAGTTGAAAATCATCAAATTGAACATATAAAACTCCAAAGGAGTTAAATATTTCTAACCCGGAATTAAAATTCCGGGGAACTGCAAACGCTACAGAAAAAGATTTTGGCAGGTATTTTTGACCAAAAATTCTGACAAAATCGTATGTATAATACTCTATTCAATTAATCTGAATCTGAAAAATGTGAAGGAAAAGCTTTTTCCGGTTTAATTTTAAAAATGTTGAGAAAAATCCAGGATTTTAAAAATCCGTAACCATAATTAAAGAATTGAGTGAGCGTGGTTAGAAATGAAAGAAACCCAACTTTTAAACTATTGGACTGAATTGCTGAAATCAAAATCAGAAACTGAAAATAAAATAGAAAAAACAAAAAGGGTATTGCAAATAAATAACGGATTTTGCCAATAATCCAAAAAGTAATAAAGTACAACAGAATGCTGATAATAAATCCCAAACTAAACAAACTCGGAAACCAATAAGTCAGCTTTCCGCTTCCCGGATGCCGCTGGTTCAGAATGGGTCTTGCAATCCCAAATTGATACACTTGTTTAGCAAATTTTCTAAGCGAAGTTCTTCGTTTATGATAAACCTTTGCATCCGGAAATAATCTTGTTTCAAATCCATTCTCCCAAAGCGTCATGCTTAAATCCGGATCTTCACCCACCCGCAAATTTCCAAATCCACCGGTCTTTTCAAATGCTTCTTTGGACATGCCCATATTGAAACTTCTGGGCTGAAATTTCCCTATGTGTCTTTTTCCTCCTCTGATTCCACCTGTTGTCAAAAACGAAGTCATAGAAAACGAAATCGCTTTCTGCAAAGTGGTAAAACTTTCATCTGCCGCGTCGGGACCACCAAAAGCATCTACATATTTTTCGGTTAATTCTTTTCTTACGGTTTCAATATAATTTGCAGGCGCAATCGTATCGGAATCCAGAAAAATGAAATAATTGCCCAAAGCCCTTTCCATGCCATAATTTCGCGATTTTGCCGGCCCGGAATTTTCTTTGTGGAAATATTGAATTCTTAAATTAGGTTGAAATTTCTGAATGATTGGCTCTAATGATTCTGGTGAACCGTCATCCACCACAACTACTTCAAATTTGGAATCGGATTGTTTTGCCAAACTTTGTAAAAGTTCAGACAATTCGTCTTCACGTCGATAAACCGCTATAATGATTGATATTTGAATTGCATTTTTCAATTCAACCTTAATTTATTACCCCTTCAACCTGATTTCCAACTCATCCAACTGACTCTGGTCAATGGGAGCGGGTGCATCTATCATCACGTCGCGGCCCGAATTGTTTTTCGGGAAGGCGATATAATCACGAATGGTTTCACTTCCGTCCAAAATGGAAACCAAACGGTCAAATCCAAAAGCAATTCCGCCGTGTGGTGGAGCTCCGTATTGGAAAGCATTCATTAGGAAACCAAATTGCTCCTGTGCTTGTTCAGCTGTAAATCCTAAAAGTTCAAACATTTGAGATTGAAGGTCTTTGTCGTAAATACGGATGGAACCACCACCGATTTCGTTTCCGTTTAAAACCAAATCATAGGCATTTGCCCGAACTTCTCCCGGATTGGACTTCAATTTGGAAATATCTTCCGGCTTTGGTGAAGTAAACGGATGGTGCATGGCATGCCAGCGATTTGATTCTTCATCAAATTCCAAAAGTGGAAAATCTACCACCCAAAGTGGTGCAAATTCATTCGGGTTTCTCAAATTTAATCTTTCGGCCAGTTCCATACGCAAAGCACTTAATTGCTTTCTCGTGTCGTTTGCTTTTCCGGCCATCAGGATCATCAAATCACCTTTTTGAGCATTCATTCGTTCGGCAAAAGCGGCAAGATTTTCTTCCGAATAAAATTTATCGGCAGACGATTTAAATGTTCCGTCTTCATTGACCCGAACCCAGACAAATCCTCTTGCACCGATTTGTGGACGTTGAACCCATTCGAGCAATCGGTCAATGTCTTTTCTTGTATAGGAATTCAGAGTCGGAGCAGAAATTCCGACCACCAATTCTTCTTTATCAAATATATCAAATCCTTTTCCTTTGGCTAAATCATCCAGTTCGTGAAACTCCATCCCGAAACGGATGTCCGGTTTGTCGTTGCCGTATTTCCGCATCGCTTCGTCATAAGTCATTCGCGGGAATTTCTCAATTTCCACATTATGAACCGATTTCAGTAAGTGTTTGGTCAATCCTTCAAAAATATTCAGAATGTCTTCCTGTTCCACAAATGCCATTTCGCAATCGATTTGGGTAAATTCCGGCTGGCGGTCGGCACGCAAATCTTCATCACGGAAACATTTCACGATTTGAAAATATTTATCCAATCCGCCGACCATCATCAACTGTTTAAAGGTTTGTGGTGATTGTGGCAAAGCATAAAACTGACCGGGATTCATTCGGGAAGGAACCACAAAATCGCGTGCGCCTTCTGGCGTGGATTTGATTAAAACCGGTGTTTCTACTTCAATAAAATCTTTGTCAGAAAGATATTTTCGAACTTCCTGCGCTACCTTGTGTCGGAAGATTAATTTATCTTTTACCGGATTCCGTCTGATGTCCAGATAACGGTATTGCATTCTCAATTCTTCGCCACCATCGGTTTTGTCTTCAATGGTAAAAGGAGGAAGTTTGGATTCGTTCAGAATTTCCAGTTTTTCAATTAGAATTTCAATTTCACCCGTCGGGATATTTGGATTTTTGGAAGCACGTTCAATCACGATTCCGGTTGACTGAATAACAAATTCGCGCCCCAAAGTCCGGGCAGCTTCCAGCAATGATTTATCGGAACGTTCTTCATCAATGATTAATTGCGTGATGCCGTATCGATCACGTAAATCAATCCAAATCATAAATCCTTTATCCCGAATGACGGAAACCCAGCCGCTCAGTGTTACTTTTTCATTTAAATTACTTAGGTTTAATTCCCCGCAGGTATGTGTTCTGAACATTTTTTTTCAAAATTTATCTGCAAAGGTAAGTTTCTGTAAGTAAAAAGCAGAAAGTAGAAAGTAGAAAGTTTCAAATTTTAATCGTATTCCTCAAATACTTTACATATTATACTTTTTACATTCTACAAATTAATTATTTTTGCCAACCCAAGCACACGTGGTGAAATTGGTAGACACGCCATCTTGAGGGGGTGGTGTCCTAAGGATGTGTCGGTTCGAATCCGATCGTGTGCACAAAATAAAAGGCACTCATTTTGAGTGCCTTTTATGATTGATTTAAAGTGTTATTTCAACTTGAATTAATTATTTTTACTTCCTTTCAACCAACTGAATACATATAATAAAATATGAATTCCTCCGAAAACAAGGGAAAACCAATACAATCCGGCATCAGCAATTTGTCCGGTTGCAGGGTCAATTTCTGAAAATTGATGGTGTGCTATGGCTAATCCGACCAATGCAACTGATAAAACGATACCCGAAATTCCGACTATTTTATTGGCGTTATTTATGATTCCGCTTTGTCCGCTGGTGATATGGCTGTGTTTGATGCTATAAAACAAATAAACATCCAAACCAACAATCATCCACAAAACCAAACGCATCCATGTGTCCAACGGCAAAAATGCCATCATGAAGAAACACACCAAAATACCCAAAATTGGAACAAATGGTACCAATGGCGTGCGGAAAGCTCTTGGAGCATCCGGCATGGATCTACGTAAGACCAAAACCCCGATACATACCAAAATAAATGCAAATAAAGTTCCGATACTGGTCATTTCGCCTACGACTCTTCCCGGGACAAAGGCCGCAAAAAGACTTACAAACAATAAGAAAAACAAATTGGATTTATGCGGAGTCTGAAATTTCGGATGGATGGATGAGAAAACTTTTGGAATCAATCCGTCTTTACTCATCGAATAAAATACCCGGCTTTGACCTAAAAGCAATACTAAAATTACCGAAGCATATCCCAACAAAATTGCCACAACGATTGACGTATTCAACCATGGATATGCCGCATGAACCACTCCGTCCGGTCCCATATTTCCCATATTGCTGACGGCTATGGCAACCGGTGCCAGTTTGTCCGTAGGATCGGCTCCGTAGGCTTTGTAATTGGCAACTCCGGTCATTACATAAGCAAAAATGATGTATAAAACGGTACAAATCAAAAGTGAGCCTAAGATCCCCAAAGGCATAGATTTTTTAGGATTCTTAGTTTCCTGTGCGGCTGTACTTACCGCATCAAAACCTATATAAGCAAAGAATACGACGGCTGCGGCCCTTATGATTCCGGAAAATCCGAATTCTCCAAATTTACCGGTATTTTCAGGAATAAAAGGAACGTGGTTTTCAGGGCGTATGTATTGAAATCCTACTGCTATGAAAATCAGGACAATTGCAACTTTCATAATCACAATAATCGTATTGACAAAAGATGATTCCTGTGTTCCTCGGATCAGAACCAGAGACATAACCGTTACGATAAATACCGCCGGAAGATTCATCATCCCCGTAACAACATCCCCGTTTGCCAAAGTCATCGAATCAAATGGTGTCATCAGTAATTCCGGTGGAAAGGTAACTCCTACAGATTTAAGGAATTTATCCAGATAACCTGACCAGCTCGATGCTACCGTTGCGGCTCCCACCGCATATTCCAGCACCAAATCCCAGCCTATAATCCAGGCGACAAATTCGCCCATCGTAGCATACGAGTAGGTATAAGCGCTACCCGCAACCGGAATCATGGAAGCAAATTCGGCATAACATAATCCGGCCAAAGCACAGCCCAAAGCGGCAATAACAAAAGAGATGACGATGGATGGCCCGGCATAATCCGCAGCTGCCATACCCGTGATGGAAAACAATCCGGCACCGATGATGGCTCCGATCCCCAACGAAATTAACCCCCAAGTTCCCAATGTCTTCTTGAGGGTATGCTCACCGCTTTCATTGGCTTCTACAATCAAGCTTGAAATCGGTTTTCTCGAAAATATACTCATGTGTTTGTGTTTTCTAATTTGTTAACAAGATTAACAAATGTAATAATTTCTTTAAATTCTCTTTGGGAAATTCCATTTTCGGTTATAATTTTAACCAAATTCTTCTAAAAATTCAGGGCATTTAGTCCGCTATTTTCTTCAAAATATGATTTTATAACTATCTTGCCGAAGTTTTTAGACAACTTGGATTGTTAATTGAAATTTGAATTGTTTGAAAGCAAATGGTTAGAGTAAATTCATACAAAACAAATTAACATAGATGAAAAAATCATTGATTATCCTTTCGGTTTTTATAGGAATGACTGCTTGTAAAAAAGAAGGAGAAAGCGTAACGGGAACAAATGAAAACGGTGAAAAGTTAGTTGTAAATGAAGCAGGAGATACGATTGTTTCAGGAGAAGCAAATACTCAAAATATAAATCCGTATGATGCTGCACTGGTAAAAAATGAAGACGAAACCTATTCGTTCCAATACAATTTGAAAAAAGGCGAAACCTATCCTTTCCTGTTAAAAACCAAACAAGACCAGTCCATGTCGGCTGCCGGTCAGTCCATGAGCATGACTGCTGAAAGAACCGTAGAGTTTGATTATTTCGTAGAAGATGTGGTGAATAATGTCTTTAAACTGAAAGCAACATTCAAAGGTTTTAGCGAACGCTTCAAATCACCAAACGGACAAATCATGTCTTATGATACCCAATCGGCTAAACCTTCTGATGCAGATGTTGCAAAAAGTTGGACGATTTACAAATCCATCATCGGTCAAAGTTTCCAAATGGAAGTTGACAATAAAGGAAAAGTGATATCAGTAAAAGGTTTAAATACAGTAGTTTCCAATTCTTTGTCTAAACTAAAAACCGAATTCAATGCGGAAGAACAAAAAATGATTCAAGATTTGTTAAATGCTTCACTGAACAACGAAGCCATCAAATCCCAATTTGAAGAAACACTAAACATTTTCCCGGTAAAAAACATCAAAATAGGTGAGCAATGGGCGGATTCACAAAACATAAGCGAAGGCCCGGTCAAAGGAACCAATAAGGTGACGAGAACTTTTAAAGAACTAAAAGACGGAAAAGCGAAAATTACGGTAAACGGTATTCAGGATGTGAAAGGATCAGAAACCCAACAGGGAATAACGATGAATATGACCAGCAAAGCTACTCTGGACGGATACATAGATATAGACATTGAAACAGGTTGGATAAAAAAGGTTAGCATCACAAAAAAAGAAAGCATCAACACCGTTTACCAACAAGGTGATCAAAAAGAAACCGAATCCGGAACTTCAACAACCCTAACAACCGTTAACTAATTATGTCACTACTCAAATTTATATTGTATTCACTAATTGCCTATCTGGTGATTCGTTTTGTGATTCGTATATTTTTCCCTCCCCAAACAAACCGGTCTCAGCAAACAACAAATAACCAATCCGGTTCTAACCGAACCCGGCAAGGTTCGGAAAGTTTGGAAAAACCCAAATTTACAATTGAAGCCGAATCGGTAGATTATGAAATAATTGAAGAACCGAAAAAGAAAAATGAAGAATAAAAATATAATTTTCAGTGCAGTCGCCATATTTGTTTTTGCAATTCTGGCGATTATTTATTGTGCGCCGGTACTTTCAGGCAATTCAATCATTCAGCCCGATATCGTGAATTACAAAGGAAGTGCTGAAGAAATGAAGTCCTTTGAACAGAAAACGGGTGAAAATATCTATTGGTCCAATGCCATGTTTGGCGGTATGCCCACTTATCAAACCGGAGCGCAATATGACAATGATTTAATCAAAGGAATCGACCATCTAATCCGATTTTTACCTCGTCCTGCCGATTATATTTTTCTTTTGTTCGCAGGATTTTTCATTCTGGGAATGGTCGTTTTCCGAAACTGGAAATATGCGCTTGTTGGTTCCGTATTTTTTGCTTTGGGGGCTTATTTTTACATCATCATTGGTGCCGGACATAACGCAAAAGTTCATGCAATAGCCTATTTTGCCCCATTGGTTGCCGGAATTATTTTATTGTACCAACGAAAATATATTTTAGGATTTATTCTTACGGCTCTCTTTATGGGCTTGGAACTTTCAGCTAATCATCCGCAGATGACCTTTTATCTGTTTTTGGTAATGTTGGTTTATTTTGTAATTGAATTAATTAATGCGTTTAAAATCAAAGAGATAAAACCTTTTACGATTTCCACAGGATTGCTTGTCGTAGCTTGTTTAATCGGTGTGGGTTTAAATACTACAAGGCTTTTAACCACTTATGAGTACAGCAAAGAAACCATCAGAGGAAAATCCAACCTGACCATTCTTCAGGATAAACAGGAAGGGTTGGATCATGATTATATAACGCATTGGAGTTATGGAAAATTGGAAACTTTCAATCTTTTCATTCCCGATTTTATGGGTGGTGGAAGCCAGCCAAAAGAGGAAAATCTAAAGAATTACATAGCTGAAATGCAAAAACAGCAATATGTTTTAGACTTGAATGACCAATTCAACGCACAAGCATTTGATTATCTGGCAAGTTCCCCTGTTTCGACTTATTGGGGCGACCAACCGGGAACTTCTGGGCCTGCCTATCAGGGCGCAGTTGTGGTTTTTCTTTTCTTTTTGGGATTATTTTTAGTTCGAAATAATTGGTCTCGATACAAATGGTGGTTGCTCGCCGCAACCGTTTTAAGCATCGTTTTGGCTTGGGGGAAAAATTTTGCCGGACTAACCAATTTTATGATTGATTATTTTCCGTTCTATGACAAATTCCGAGCGGTTTCTTCTATGCTTGTCATGGCTGAATTCACCATGCCTTTATTGGCAGCTCTAACTTTGTATGTTTTTTTCAAAGACGAATCATTGACCGACGAATACAAAAAGAAAATCTTACTATATGCCGGAGGAGGAGTTGTTGCTGTTTTGATTTTGTTTTATGTGGCAGGCGGAAGTTTGTTTAGTTTTTCAAACGAATATGACATCCAATCCAAACAACAATATCTGAGTTTGGTAAAAGAATACAATCAAGCCGCTTACGGGACTTGGGACACCGTGCTCAATAATTTGGATAAAGCATTGCATCAAGACCGAATCGATATGTTCAAAGCCGATACTTTGCGCACTTTGTTATTTGTTTTATTGACTTTGGGATTACTTTATTTGTACCAATTAAAAAAGATAAAAAATAGTTTGGTCGTTGTTTTGGGGATTGCAGCATTGGCTTTGATAGATGGTTGGCAAATAGACAAACGTTATTTGAACGATGAAAATTTTGTCGATAAAATGTTTGTGGAGAATCCTTTTCCGACTCAACCTTCCACAAAATTAATGGATGGTTCAAGGGAAAATTATCATTTAGCAGGAATAGCCCAAAAAGTTCCGCTCAATAAATCTTTGGACAGTTTACGAAAAGCCGATAAAACGCAATATCGTGTATTTGATAACATCTTCAGTACTTTTAACGATGCCACGACATCCTATTTTGTGAATTCAATCGGAGGCTACCATGGAGCGAAACTGCATAATTATCAGGATGTAATTGATTTGTATTTTTCGGGTTCGGAAAAGACGCAGAAATTGGGGATTTCGCAAGCGCATACCCAGAAAATTCTGAATTTACTCAACACGAAATACATCGTTCATGGAAATCCTCAAAGTCCATTGGTTCAGATAAATAATGATGCGAATGGAAATGCATGGCTGGTTTCAGATGTGAAATGGGTGCAAAATGAAGACGAAGAGATTTTGGCATTGAAAGATGTGGATTTGAATAGAACAGTTGTTTTGGAAACGAATTTGAAAAACCAAATCGGAAAAGCATTTGTACCGGAAACAGGTTCTACCATTGAGTTAGCGAATTATCAACCTAATAAATTAACTTATAAAACGAATATAGTTTCGCCTAAAATTGCTGTTTTCTCTGAGATTTATTATCCGCATGGCTGGACGATAAAAGTGGATGGAAAAGAGCGTCCGATTTTAAAAGCAAACTATTTTTTACGTGCAGTCCAATTGGAAGCCGGAGACAAAGAAATCGTGATGGAATTCAATCCACAATCGGTGAAAACAGGAAATACCGTAACGCTTGCGTTCAATGTGATTTTTATTTTACTGGTTTTGGGCGGAGGATTTTTTTGGTGGAAAAATAGAGGAAAGGAAAGCTCCACATTGTGACCTTTGTGTTAATTCTTTGTGAACCTTGTGGTTTCAATTAACCACTAAGCGCACAATCCTCTGCGGCGGACACTAAGTACACAAAAAATATAGCAATGACTCAAAAAAAAGTTTTAATCATCACTTATTATTGGCCACCTGCGGGCGGGTCGGGCGTACAGCGTTGGTTAAAATTTGCGAAATATCTGCCTGAATTTGGCATAGAACCGGTTATTTATACGCCTGAAAATCCATCGTATCCTATTTTAGATGAATCTTTGGTAAAGGATGTTTCCCCTGATTTAAAAATATTCAAAACTAAAATCTGGGAACCCTATCAAATCGCCGAAAAGTTCAATCCAAAATCTAAAGAATACAAAGCCGGACATTTTGAAAAGTCTGAGAAACAATCTTTTTTGACCAAACTTTCAGTTTTTGTACGAGGCAATTTTTTTATTCCTGATGCTCGCCAATATTGGGTGGAACCTTCGGTTCGGTTTCTACGAAATTATTTGAAAGAAAATGAAATAGATACCGTTATTACCACCGGGCCACCGCATAGTATGCACTTGATTGGGTACAAATTAAAAGAACTCAATCTCAATTTAAATTGGTTGGCTGACTTTCGCGATCCCTGGACACAAATCAGTTATCATTCGGAGCTCAAATTAACAAAATGGGCGCAAAAAATGCATCTCATTCAGGAAAACAAAGTTTTAACTACTGCGGATATTGTTGTTGCCACGAGTTTTACTGATGCGGAAAATTATCGAAAACTTGGAGCAAATAGGGTAGAAGTAATCACAAACGGTTTTGAAGAATCAGAATTTTCTGATTTGTTTAAAGTTCAAAGTTTAAAGTTTAAAGTTGTTTATAGTGGCGGACTTGAAATCGCGAGAAATCCGGTTGTGGTTTGGGAAGCGTTGAATGAAATGGTTCAGGAAAATGAAGCATTTAAAACCGATTTTGAATTGGAATTTATTGGAAATTTAAGTCCGGAAGTCGAAAATTCCATTCGAAAAAATAATTTGAGTGATTATTTAATTAAAAAAGGATATGTTTCTCATAAAGAATCAATTGAAGGAATTAAAAATTCTGATTTATTATTGCTGACAAATTTTCCTGATGAAAAATCCAAAGGAATCATTCCGGGAAAATTATTTGAATACTTGGCGACCGGAAATCCGGTTTTGGCAATCGGGCCGGAGGAAGGAGATGTTGCCCGGATTTTGGAAGAAACCCAAGCCGGAAATTATTATACACATTCACAGAAAGAAGAAGTGAAATCCTATATTTCTGAAATCTATCAAAAATGGAAATCGGGCGATGAAACTCAGCACCCGATTTCAGAATTTATGCGGTTTTCGAGAAGGTCTTTGACCGAAAAACTGGCTAAATTGATTAAGTTATAATTTCTTGAATTCTACTCTGCGGTTTTGTTTTTTACCATCGGCCGAACTGTTGGAAGCCACAGGGTTGGATTCGCCTTTTCCGGAGGTAATCAATCTTGAAGAACTGATTCCAAATTTGGTTTCCAGATAGGTTTTCACGCTTTTTGCACGCTCTTCGCTCAGTTTTTGATTGGCAGCCTCATCACCGTCGCTGTCTGTGTGTCCGATGATGAGTACATTCACAGAAGAATTATCTTTCAGTGCAGCGCCCAACTCATCCAAAACGGTTTGACTTCCGGCTTTCAGATTGGACTTTCCACTGTCAAATAAAATATCGCTGGAAGAGAATTCTCCCGTTTCGATGAATTTATGACGGGTGTCACCACCTGCTTCCGCCAGCCGTAAATTGGCAATGTAATAATTGTCGTTTTTGCTGTCTCCGTCTATATAAAACACAATGCTGTTATAGGTTACATCCTGAAACGCTTGTGGGAGATCCCAAATTTTTTCACCATTAACATAGACACGCAAACGGTTTTTCTGTCTCCAAATCTGAACTTTTGCCTGATTTGAAGTATTGCTGAAAGCAGATTGTGACATATGGTTTTCTGCAATTTTATTTTTTCCTGAAATGACATTGAAATAGGTCTGACCCTTGGATTTGTTTGCTCCTGCATCTTGAGGATGTAATCCAAACATAACGCCTTCATTACCGGTTTTAAATTGTCCCCAGTTGGCGTATTCGTTTTTGTTGGCAGCTTGGGTAAATACCATATTTAAAAAGGTGGAATAATACGAAAAATCATCACTTGAGTACAAATCGAATTCGAAAGTGAAATTTTCAGGCAATCGTTTTACATGCATCGGAGCAAAAGTTCCTTTTGAAGAAAGTTTCAGCCAGCGTGTGTCGTCTCCCGAAAAAGTAACCACTTCACCGCTGCTGTTGGTGTACCAATTGACAGGGAAATCACCTATGGCGTCTTGTTTGAAGTCCTCGGTTGCGATGATTTTATTTCCGGGAACGAAATCTTTTGCGGTTTGGACAGATCCTTTTCCTTTGCTTTTTCCACCGCTGTCGGAATCTCCGGAATCGGAAGACTCCGTTTTTGATTTTTTTCCTTTTTTCTTTTTGTCCTTTTTGCCACCCAGAACTTCGTCCATGGCTTCATCTGTTTTTTCGGATGCTTCTTTTTCTACACGTCTTTCGACCGTTCTTTCGGCAGCATCGACTGCTTTGTCGGCCAGTTTCTCAAGGAATTGAGCTTGTGAAAACTGAATTCCTAAAATTGTAATTAAAATGAAGAAGATTGATTTCATAATTTGAGAATTTATTTAATGAGGATTTTTTGTGTAAATACTTTACCGGTCTGGATTTGGATTCTGACGATGTAAGTTCCTTTGGATAGATGGCTCACATTTACTTCTGTGGTATTTTTTCCTTTTTGTTGGATGATTTTTTGTCCGGAAAGGGAATAGATTTCAATAGAATTGATTCTTTCGGAAGAATTGATATGGAATTGATTTCTAACGGGATTTGGATAGATTTCGATTTCAGAAAGAAGTGACTCATCCAAACCTAAAATGCAGTTGTCACTAAATGTAACTCCTTCCTGAACGTCCCATTCCGCAGGAATACTTCCTACATATTCCGGATCTATCTGAATACATTCCAAAAACGTATTTCCATGAACATACATATCCAAAATAGCATTGTTTCCATTTTGGAAATTGATCATTCTCAAATTAGGCAAACCCTGTAAGGAGGCAAATTCTAAGTTTGGATTTTGAGAAAAATCAAGCGTTACATGAGGATTTCCCAAAGATGTTATGTGTTTTAGATTTGGATTATTTGATAAATCTAATTCTCCGATTTGGTTGTACCCGATTTGAAGATTTTCCAAATTTGGATTGTTGGACACGTCCAATTCCGTCAAATTACTGTCACTGACGCTGATCGAAGTTAAAGCAGGATTTTGGGAAACGTCCAGACTTTCCAAATGATTCGCCCAAGCAGTAAAACCCAAAAGTTGTGTCAATGTAGTGAGGTTAACCGATGTCAAATTATTTGTTTGACACTGAAGTTGTTTGATGTTCACAAATGCTTCGACGCCTGTCAAGTCAGAGATATTGGCTTCTGCAACATTTAGAGCATAATCCAGAGCTTCGGCTTCTGAAACCTGGATTTCTCCGTCAGAATTGGTATCGATTACGGGATCATGTGCCAAAAGCTTTGCTTTGAAATTGGCATCGGGGATGTTTACGATTTGGGCAAATCCAAATTGTAAAAACAGTAAAAATAGAGTAGAAGTGATGGTTTTCATTTGATTAATTTTTGAAGTAAAATTATTTCATTTCGAATCTTGTTTCTACTACATAAATGTGTAGGACAAATAACCGATTTCAGGTTTTAAAGTAATTTTTTATAGGTTAATATGAATCGTTTCGATATAAATCGAACCAAATGAAACCAAATTACCAAAACGGAAATCATATTTTCAAATTCATAAAAAACTGACTCAACATTTGAGTCAGTTTTTAAATTGCGCATTAATTGCAAAGACAACGCAATTATTTTTTAATCAATTTCTGACTATCCCAACCTTTATCGGTTTTAATTTTAGCCAAATACATTCCTTTTGCCAAACTTGAAACATCGATTTGTAGATTTGTTCCGGCATTTTTAGAATTGAGAAGTAATTTTCCGGTTACATCATAGATTTCAATTTCTTTGATTTCTGCTTTTGAGCTAAAATTTACAACACCGGAGGCCGGGTTTGGATATAAAGTGATTTTATCCATCTTATCCGTTACATCTTCCACTCCTAAAATCGTATCGGGAACGAGGATATCAATCCAAACATTTTCAGGAAAATCCGTAGCTCCGTAAGCGTAAATTCTCCATTTATTAGCAGTGGCCGAATAATATACTTCTGTCAAATAAGGCAGATAGGTGCTGTTTGCACCTGCCGGATATCCCCAATAATGACTATATAAAAATACGGCATCGGGATTTTCATTTAATAAAGGATGGTCAATAGTTATGACTGCCCCATTTATATTAGAAGAATTTGATGTTAGGCTTATAAATGTGGCAGAATCTCCATATCCTTCCATCACATAATATGCAGCTCCAGGAGGGATGGAATTTATGCTTTCTTCGTATATAATTCGATTTGCACCATCAAACCAAGTTCCATAATTATGAGGATTGTATACAAAATCTGGATTATAGTAAGTATTAAGAAATAGATAAGAACCTTCTGCATATCCTGTAAGTGTTGATTGATGTCCTGAAGTATTTGATGCATCTGCAATATGGACTTGGACAGGACTATCATCCGGAATATAAATATTAAACTTTATACCGACTGGCATAGGCAAACTATTTTCATTGTAAACAGCCCATCTTGAATTTGATGGATTATACCAAATTCCGGTCGGATTAGGATTTTCAGTTCCATCATACTGTTGTGCAAATAAAAAACGTGCAGATGGATCACCATTTAAATCGGGATGATCAAGATACGTTCTGTTGCTTTCGGTGTTTGCTGTTGTCGCAGTATGCACATAGCCTACATCTTGCGAAAATAGTTGATTTGTTCCCAAAACGAACAAAATAAAACTCATCGTTACTAATTTTAGGTTTTTGAAAGTGGAGTAGTTTTTCATAATTGTTTTTTCAGCAAATCTATTTTAAGAAGAAAGAGCGGTCAACTACATAAATATGTATTCTTTAATATGAAATAGATATTTCTAAACTATAGAAGTAATTGTATCTTTATCAAATTCTGAAATTCACCTTATGCCTCTTTTTAGTTTAATTAAATCTTCTCATACGTTTATTTTAATTTTCAATTACAAGTATAAGCTGTGCACTGTCTTATTTCTATTATTTCAGATACTTTCAGCTCAAATTAAAAACGAAAATGATCATCTTGATAAAGCAAAAAGCTTGATCGAATCATTAAAATATGCAGATGCCGAAACGGAACTCCGTCAATTTCTTGCTGATTCCGATAACTTAAAAAACAAACATTTGACCGCAACGGCTTATGACCTGATGGCGGAAATCAATTTCCAGACAGGAAAAATGGGGGCTATGAGCGATTATAATTCCAAATTGTTACCCCTTGCTGTTGAACTGAAAGACACCCTATTGATAGCTGAAGTTTACAATCGAAAAGGAATATTTGAAATGCAGGAAGGAAATGCCAAAGAAGCGGAAAATCATTTTCGAAAGGCTCTCTCTTTGGGAATCGAGAAAAAGAAATCTTCTAAGACAGCTGAAATATATAGTAATCTGGCTTCCAACTATTTAAATTCCGGCGAAAAAGAAAAAGCCATCGAATGGTTCTTTAAATCATTGCAAATCAGAGAGAAAAACGACGATAAAAAAGGGCAGGGGGAAACCTACAGCAATATCGCTTCGGTTTATTACCTCATGGGACGTACAGACGATGCCATCCAATTCCAGAAAAAAAGTGTAGAAGTACGTGAACAGATAAATGATATTTCCGGTTTGGTGATTAACCATACCAATTTGGGACAATTGTATTTATTTAAAAATCAAATTGAGGAAGGGTTTCCGCATTTTAAAAAATCGGTGGAATATGCGGAAATGACCCAAAACTCTAAGTTAATGGCTTCCGCTTATTCCGGTTTGGCGATTTATTACAACAAAATAAAAGATCATTCACTTGCTTTGGAATGGTATGGCAAGGCAATAAAGATATTTGAAGAATCTGACAACAAGCCTTTGCTCTCCCGTTTGTATGTGTCGGCGGCAAATTCTGCAAAAGAAATAAATGATACAGCCACGGCTTCCGAATATTATAAAAAAGGATTGGCTATTTCCATTTCTCTCAAAAATAAAGAAAACATCAGCAATGCTTATGAAAAGTTGAGTAATTTCTATGGGGAACAAAATCAGCCGGAAAAAGCGTTGGAAAATTTTAAAAAGCACATTGTTTACCGAGACAGTATCAATTCAACAAGTAATCTGGCGAAAATAGAAGAAATACGTACACAATACGAAACGGAGAAAAAGGACAATGAAATTCTCCGGTTGCAAACAGAACAGAAAATAAGCGATCTGGAAATAGAAAAACAAAAAGCCATCATTTCCGGAAATTTAGCAGAAGCCCAACGCATCCAAAACGAAATGGATCTTCTGGCGCAAACACAAGCGTTGAATGATTTAAGAATCAAACAACAAAATGAAAAATTGGAAAAGCAGGAACTAATAGCCAAAACCAACCAACAAGAATTATTGCTCGCTCGCCAACAAAAGGAGTTGGATAGGCAAAAACTCGGAGATCAAAAGCTATTCAGAAATATTTTGATAGGCGGATTTGTGGTTTTGCTCTTGTTGGGCTGGGGACTTTTTAACCGTTTCAAACTGAAAAAGAAACTGGAACAACAGGAGGCACTTCTTTCAGTCCGCAACCATATCGCAAGGGATTTACACGACAAAGTCGGTTCTACGCTGACCGGAATTAAAATCCTCTCAGAAGTTTCGGCAAAAAATATGAGTAGTGAAAACGATAGAACAATTTCTTTTATAAATCAAATTACAGAACAAACCAAATCCATCCAACAGGAAATGAGCGATATAGTCTGGGCAATCAATCCAAACAACGATAAAATTGAAAACCTGGTAGTGCGTATGCGGGAATATCTGGCACAAACTCTGGAACCAAAAAATATCGAAATTCGGATGAACGTAGAAAAGGAGGCTTTGGATCAAAACCTTAACATGAATGACCGGAAGGAATTCTTTTTAATTTTCAGAGAAGCCGTAAACAATATTGCCAAACATTCTGATGCTTCGAAAGTGGAAATTTCAGTTTTGAAAAAAGGGTCAAATTTAGAAATGAAAATAAGAGATGATGGAAAAGGAATGAATGCCAATGAAATTACTTCTACAAATGGACTCAAGAATATGAAAGAAAGATCCAATTCATTAAGAGGAAATTTAGAAATTGATTCTGAAATTGAAAAAGGAACGACTATCCTTTTAGAATTTCCGACTACATAATGATGTAGTTGATTTTTAATTAGTTATAATCTAATTTTACAATATGATTAAAGTTTTAGCATATGATGATAGCGAAATCATTCGCAACAGTGTCCGGATTTTGTTAGATGCAGAGGAAGATATCCAACTTTGCGGATCTTTTTCTGATGCAAAATCAATTCTTTCAGATATTCAATATCTTAACCCGGATGTAATCCTGATGGATGTGGATATGCCTGAAATAAATGGAGTGGAGGCTGTCAAACTTTTACGAACAGAAAATGACGTAATTCCGGTGATTATGTTAACTGTGTTTGATGATAACGATACGATTTTTAATGCTATTTGTGCAGGAGCTTCCGGTTATATTTTGAAGCAACATGTAACCGAGGAACTTCCGTCTGCTTTTCGTTTGGTGATGAAAGGGGGAGCACCTATGACGGGAACGATAGCCCGAAAGATTCTCCAAATGTTGCCCGTAGCCACAACTCGTGACCAAGAAACCTATAATTTAACGGAAAAAGAAACCCAAATCCTAAAATGTTTGGTGGATGGATTTAGTTATAAAATGATTTCAAGCGAATTAAAAATCAGCATCGACACAGTTCGTTTTCATATCAAAAAAATCTACGATAAACTTCACGTACATTCCGCTACAGAAGCGGTTTCCAAAGCATTAAAAAACCGATTGGTTTAATTCTGTATAGGATTTATTGTCATTTATTCAGGGAAATTTCATGTAGAATATTCAGGGTTTTTCCTTATAAATCAATTGATTTGATGAAATATCTTTGTAAAAGAAAATTAATTCTGCGAGACGCTCTATGATTATAAACTAACCAACTTTTTTATTCTCATCCTCATATTTTTCTTTACTACAAACAGAAACCTAAACTCTGTGAAAACCAAGCCCCGAAACTTCCTCAAAATTTCGGGGCTTCTTCTTTTATTTAGTTGGAGTACGTTTCAACACTTCCAAAAAGTATGACCAGAATTTCTGAACCGATTTGATTTCTACGCGTTCATCCGGTGAATGCGCACCGAAAATATTGGGTCCAAATGAAATCATATCCATATGTGGATAATGTCCGCCGATGATTCCGCATTCCAAACCGCCATGTGTTGCAATGATTTTTGGTTCTTCCCCAAACATTTCTTTGTACAAAGGTTTCATTAAATCCAAAATTTCTGACTGAACATTGGGTCTCCAGCCGGGGTATCCGCCGGAAAATTCAACTTTAAATCCGGCCAGTTCAAATGTAGCTTTCAGGGATTCGGTCATCGCTTTTTTCCCGGATTCTATGGCGGAACGCGACAAACATAAAATTTTCATTTCTCCATTCCCAACTACTACATTGGCAACATTATTAGACGTTTCAGTTACGCCTTCCATTTCGGGGCTCATTCGATAAACACCATTGTAGGCCGACATCAATGCATAAGCCAGATTTCGGGTTTCTTCTTTTGAAGCAACATCACTATGAACATCTACTTTTTGAATTTCGATTTGGATATGGGGCTCTATGGGTTTGAATTCATTGACAACATCATTTTTCAGATTTTCAAATGCAGTTTTTAATTGATCAAAAGAAGAATCGGGAGCTGAAACAATAAAATATCCTTCACGTGGAATGGCGTTTCGAAGTCCACCGCTGTTCATTTCTGCAATTTGCGCATTGAAATTTAGTCCTTCGTTCAGAAATCTGGCCAATAATTTATTGGAATTTCCCAGTCCCAACTGAATATCTCCACCGGAATGGCCGCCTTTCAGACCTTTAATATTTACTTTCAGAGAAGAAAAATCACCATTCAGGTTTTCCGGCTGATAGTTTTTTGTAGCCGTAACGTCCAATCCACCGGCACAGCTGATGGTCAGTTCGTCGTCTTCTTCGGTGTCGAGATTTAATAAAATTTCACCCGATAAAACCGTTTCATCCAAACCGATTGCTCCGGTCATTCCGGTTTCTTCGTCGATTGTGAAAAGGGCTTCAATAGCGGGATGCTGGATATCGTTTGATTCCAAAACTGCCATGATCGTAGCAACTCCGATCCCGTTATCCGCTCCCAAAGTAGTCCCTTTTGCCTTTACAAATCCGTCGCTGTCAACGTACATTTGGATACCTTGTGTATCAAAATCAAAAACTACATCGTTATTTTTCTGGCAAACCATATCGAGATGGGATTGGAGGACAATAGTTTTTCGGTTTTCCATTCCTGCAGAAGCAGGCTTTTTAATGATGACATTTCCGACTTTATCTTTAATGGTTTCAAGATTTAGACTTTTTCCAAAATCCATCATAAATTGAATGACCCTTTCTTCTTTTTTTGAAGGTCTTGGGATTTCATTCAGCGCAGAAAAGTTTTTCCAAATCGATTTGGGTTCTAAATTCAAAATATCGTTCATGGTTATAATTATTTATTTAATTGGATGGCAAGTTAAAAACAATATCGGGCTTAGCTTTCATTTTTATGGGAGATTTTCATCTGTTCCAATATTTTAACAGGAATTTTCCTATCATAATTTGGGGCTATTCCCTTTATTTATTTTTGAATTTGATGATAAATTTGTGTCAAACAAAAGCTTAAAACCTAAACTACTAATCAACTTAAATTTTTACTGACTCTCTCTCATCCTAAAATTAAGTACATTGAAAAGTCTCACGGTTCTACCCCCGAATTGTGGGATTTTTTTATGAATACATCAGGAATATTCCTGTAAAAATCAAGGAGAATTCCTTATAATTTCAGATTAAATATGTAGAACTTTGTATACAGAAATCTCTCTCTATATATACTTTCATAACTATGGAATCCCTGCAAATCGCCCCCGGTTTGTGGGGTTTTTCCAATAAAAAATGGATGCCTTTCGACATCCATTAGATAAGAATATTAAATTATTTTATAATTCCAACGCTTTTCTCGCATTTCCGTCCATCAATAAATTCAATGGATCTTCCAATCCTTCTTTTACCGCAACCAAGAATCCAACGGATTCTCGTCCGTCGATGATCCGGTGGTCATAGGAAAGTGCGATGTACATCATCGGGTGGATTTCCACTTTTCCGTCTACGGCAATCGGTCGTTCGATGATGTTGTGCATACCCAAAATTCCCGATTGAGGTGGGTTGATGATAGGTGTACTCAACATCGAACCAAAAACACCACCGTTTGAAATGGTAAATGTTCCACCGGTCATTTCGTCCACGGTGATTTGTCCATCACGTGCACGAAGTGCCAAACGTTTGATCTCATTTTCAATCCCTCTGAAAGTAAGGGTTTCTGCATTTCGCATCACCGGGACCATCAATCCTTTCGGGCCGGAAACGGCAACCGAAATATCACAGAAATCGTATGAAATTTTATAATCACCATCAATCATTGAATTCACATCCGGATACATTTGCAAGGCTCTCACAACGGCTTTTGTAAAGAACGACATAAAACCAAGACTTGCACCGTGTTTGGCTTTGAATTCTTCTTTGAATTCGCTGCGCAATTTGTTAATCGGAGTCATATTGGCTTCGTTGAACGTGGTCAACATAGCTGTTTCATTTTTGGCTGCTACCAAACGTTCCGCAACTTTACGACGCAACATGGAGAGTTTGCTTCTTTCCGAACTTCTGTTTCCGCCGGTCGGTGTTCCCATCGCTGCCACTTGTGCGTTTTCTGCATCTTCTTTGGTGATACGCCCGTCTTTTCCACTTCCTTTCACGGAAGAACTATCCACGCCTTTTTCATCCAAAATCTTTTTGGCAGCAGGTGAAGGAGTTCCGGAAGCATAGGTTTTGGGTTGTTCTTCGGTTTTTTCTACCGGTTTTGCTTCTTCTTTTTTCGGTTCTTCCTTTTTTTCTTCTGTCTTTGTTTCTGATGCACCTCCTTCAGGTTTAGCAGCAGAAGTATCTATCAAGCAGACAACCTGCCCCACAGCAACCGTGTCGCCTTCTTCGGCTTTTAAAGTAATAATCCCGCTCTCTTCCGCAGGAAGCTCCAGCGTTGCTTTATCAGAATCGACTTCAGCAATCGCCTGGTCTTTTTCAACATAATCACCGTCTTTTACAAGCCAAGTCGCAATTTCAACTTCTGTGATGGATTCTCCCGGAGAAGGGACTTTCATTTCTAATACCATAATGTGTTCAGTATTTTGGTTGCTAATTTATTCAAAAACTTTATTAATCGTGTTATTATGTCGGACATCAAATGTATGATGCGATCCGGGAGCGGGCGATGCGCTTTCTCTCGGCGAAACCAACTCAAACGGAATCTCTCTTAATTTTCTTAAAATATAAGTCCAAGCTCCCATGTTTTCAGGTTCTTCCTGTGCCCAAATGATTTGTTTCTTATTGGAATATTTATCCAAAATCGAATTGATTTTTGCTTTGTCCAGAGGATATAATTGTTCTAGACGAACCAATGCTACATTTTCAGCGTTCAATTCTTCTTTTTTCTTTAACAAATCATAATAGAATTTTCCTTGACAGAAAACCAATTTTTCTACTTTTGAAGCTTCTGCAACAGAATCGTCAATCACAGGTTGGAATTCGCCATTGGCCAATTCATCCATTGTAGAAACAACTTGTGGATGTCTTAACAAACTTTTGGGAGTGAAAACTATCAATGGTTTTCTGTAAGTGGCTTTGATTTGTCGTCTTAGTATATGGAAGAAATTAGCCGGAGTCGTACAGTTCGCCACAAACATATTTCCTTGTGCACAAAGCTGTAAGAAGCGTTCCATACGGGCAGAGGAGTGTTCTGCTCCTTGTCCTTCATAGCCGTGAGGCAGTAAAAGAACCAATCCGTTTTGGATTTTCCATTTGTCTTCTGCGGCCGATAAATATTGGTCAATTACGATTTGTGCTCCGTTGGCAAAATCTCCAAACTGCGCTTCCCAAAGGGTGAGCGTTCCGGGTGATGCCATCGCATATCCATAATCAAATCCTAATACAGCATATTCGGACAATAATGAATTGTAAACCGTAAAATTACCCTGATCTTCTTTTAATTGATTTAATAGAATTACTTCTTCCTCCGTATCTTCTGTTTTTAGAACTGCATGACGATGTGAGAATGTTCCTCTTTCTACGTCTTCTCCTGATAACCTAACGTCATTTTCTTCATTTAGGATAGATCCATAGGCCAATAATTCGCCCATTGCCCAATCCAACTTATCGTCTGCAACCATCTGTTTGCGTTGAGCCAATAAACGTTGGGTTTTTTTGATAAAATTATTTCCTTCCGGAATGGTTGTAATGGTTTCGGCTATCTGATGAAGTTTATCCAATGGATATTTTGTGTCGACAAGTTTCAGAATTTCCGCCTCATTGGCAATTTCAAAGCCTTCCCATTCGTCCGGCATAAACGGATCTAAAGTGTTTTTTTCAATTCCTTTCGCTGCATCAAAATTCTCATCAAGAAGTTGTTTGAATTCTTTTTCTTTTTCAGCCAGTATTTCATCACCGATGACACCTTCTTTTATCAGGTGTTCTTTGTAAATTTCTCTCGGATTGGGATGCTTGGAAATGAGATTATATAATTGAGGTTGGGTAAAACGGGGTTCATCACCTTCATTATGTCCGTATTTTCTGTAACCTAATAAATCAATAAATACATCTCCTCCGAATCGCATTCTATAATCTGCCGCAAAATGCAATGCATGAATGACCGCTTCCGCATCGTCTGCATTTACGTGCATCACGGGAGACAATGTCACTTTTGCAACATCTGTACAATATACAGATGATCTTCCGTCCAGATAATTGGTCGTAAATCCAACCTGATTATTTACTACGATATGAATGGTTCCGCCGGTTTTATATCCATCCAAAGTCATCATTTGGACTACTTCATACACAATTCCTTGTCCGGCTACTGCAGCATCTCCATGGATAAGAATCGGTAAAATTTTATTATAATCACCCGCATAATCATTGTCCACTTTTGCACGCGCAATTCCTTCTACAACCGCATCAACGGTTTCTAAATGCGATGGGTTGGGAGCAAGGTTCATTTTTAATTTTTTTCCTGAACGGCAATGTACTTCTGTGGTAGAACCCAAATGATATTTTACGTCTCCGGAAAATAAATCTTCTACAAATTCTTTTCCTTCGAATTCACTAAAGATTTGCGAATAGGATTTATTAAAAACATTGGCCAATACGTTCAAACGTCCACGATGAGCCATTCCCAGCACGACTTCTTCAACACCTGCTTCTGCAGCACGGTTAATCACCGCATCCAGCGCGGGTATCAAAGTTTCATTTCCTTCCAGTGAAAACCTTTTCTGTCCTACGAATTTGGTGTGCAGGAAATTTTCAAAAGCAACCGCTTCATTTAATTTTAAAAGGATTCTTTCTTTTTCTTCAATTTTTAATTGAGGGTGGTTCAGGTTGGCATTTAACCAATTCTGAATCCATTTGTTTTTTTCCGGATCCCGTATGTACATGTATTCAACTCCGATGGAATCACAATACATATTTTGTAAATGTTCGATGATCTTACGAAGCGTAGTCGACCCACCGATTCCAAGGATATTTCCGGCATTAAAAGTTTCGTCCAAATCTTTTTCCGTCAAACCGAAATTTTCCAAATCAAGGGTAGGTGTATATTGTCTTCTTTCCCGTACCGGATTGGTTTTTGTAAATAAATGCCCTCTGTTACGATAGCCATCTATCAAATTGATTACTTTGAATTCTTTCTGAACCTTTTCAGGAATTTCCGCTTCAATTTCAGAATTTGATTCTCCGGTTAGAGAATGTCCGTTATAGGAAGTGCTTGCAAAGTCAAAACCTTGAAAAAAAGCTTTCCAACTGGGCTCTACGCTATCCGGAAATTTTTGGTATTGCTCATACAATTCGCTGATGTATTCAGAATGTATGGCATTTAAAAATGAAAATCTTTCCATTATGATGTACGTCTCTTATGAGAATTAGCTTACAAATTTAGTACATTTCAAACGTTTAAAAAACTTTGAAAGGGTGATTTTATTTAGTTTTTAGGAATTAAGAGCCTGTTTAAAATTCATCTAATAATTTGTTTATGCTTCTTTTTGGCTACATCAGCGTTAAATTTTTCGTTAGAGCACCCGACTATGACTGCAATCCCGAAACTTCGGGGGCCTTGATTCGCTCAAAAATAAGCTATAAACATTTTTACAACATAAATTTAAACAGGCTCTAAAGAAATTTTTAATTCTAATTAGGAATGTTATTCGGTTTTTCTGATTAACTGTCCTTTGTTTCATTAAATTCCAAAGCACCGGAAGGACAATTATTAATTTGTTTTTTTAATTCTTCAACGGAGGCGTTTTCAGGAAGAATCCAGGGTTTGTCTTTTGGATGATAGACTTCGGGCAGTGACTTCACACAAATTCCGGAATGGATACATCTAGAAGGTGTCCAAAGCACCATAAAATTTTCACTTTTTTTATATCGGATGGTAGTCATAATACTAAATTATTTAGTTTTTGGAATGACCAAAAGCGGAATACCGGAATGTTTGATGACATCGCTCGCTACGCTCCCTATAAGCATATTGTATAAAGAATTATGACCCAATGAACCAATGACAATCAGATCCACTTCTAAATCTTTTGCTTCCTGAACGATTATATCTGCCGGGATTCCTTGCTTGACAATTGTTTCACATTTTATTCCTTTTGCCTCAATTTCCTTTTTCAGTTTGCCCATTTGTTCCGCTTCTTCATTTAATGCGGTTTGTTCCAATTCAGGTAAATAGGTAAATCCTGTTTCGCTGACGATGACACCAATATCCAAAGTGGCAACATGAATTAAATAAATGTCACCGTTGACCAACTTCGCATGATCAATGGCTTTTGAAATTACCATTTGGTTGAATTCGGAAAAATCGATGGGAACTAAAATTTTCTGGGACATGGTTTTTAATTTTTAATCCCTTAAAGTTACATTATTTTGCCCGAACTTCAAAAACTTTTCGGTTTTCTAAATAGCCCTCGAAAAAATCATTTTCCTGAACTTGACCTACTCCGGCAGGCGTTCCGGTAAAAATCAAATCTCCGGTTTTAAGAGTAAAGAATTGAGAAGCAGCAGCAATGATCGCTGCAAAATCATGGATCATCTGATTGGAATTACCTTTTTGAACCGTTTCCTGATTTTTGTTCATATGAAAATTGAGATTATTCAAATCCATTTCTTTTGTGTCAAAAAATTCTCCGACGACACCTGAATTGTCAAAAGCTTTGGCTATTTCCCATGGATGACCTTTTTCTTTTAACTGAGATTGAAGATCTCGAGCCGTAAAATCAATCCCTAAAGTAATTTGATTAAAATACTGATGTGCAAATTCCGGCTGGATATATTTCCCTGCTTTGGAAATTTTCAGAACGATTTCAGCTTCATAATGAATATTCTTACTGAATTCAGGTATATAAAAATCCCGCTCTTTTGGAAGAATGGCTGTATCCGGTTTTAAAAAAAATACAGGATTTTCAGGAATTTCGTTATTTAATTCTTTAATGTGTTCTGAGTAGTTTCTTGCAATACAGATAATTTTCATATCGGTTTGTGATATTTAATTCAAAAATATCATTTTAAATTGATTTTTTCGCAATTGAATAAATTCTGTCATGCCCGTTGACGATTGGGAAGTTTGGAGTTTATGTTTAATTTTGTGTGCAAATTCAATAAAAACACTAATGGATGTAAGACCCTTATTTATCAGGTTATCAATAGGCATTTCGCTTGTTATAGTTGTAATATCATTTTTTTGGCTACCTATTCTTTGGCTCTTTTTATTGATTGCTCCATTAATTTTAATGGGGATAGTGGATTTGACACAAAAAACACATGCCATACGCAGGAATTTTCCTGTAATAGGGAGACTGCGGTATTTTTTAGAAAGCATCCGTCCGGAAATCATGCAATATTTCGTAGAAAATGACCGCGACGGACGTCCTTTAGACCGCGTGATGCGAAGCATGGTTTACCAACGTGCAAAAAATGTGACAGATACGGTACCATTTGGTACTCAAATGGATATTTACGAACCGGGTTACGAATGGATGAATCATTCCATGTATGCCGGAAAAGTAAAAGTGGATGAAGATCCAAGAATTATGATTGGTGGCGAATTCTGCACGCAACCTTATTCGGCAAGTATATTAAATATTTCTGCCATGAGTTTTGGTTCACTGAGTAAGAATGCCGTTATGGCCTTAAATAAAGGAGCCAAATTGGGGAGATTTGCCCATAATACGGGTGAAGGAGGTGTAAGTCCCTATCATTTGCAAGAGGGTGGTGATTTGATCTGGCAAGTCGGGACGGGATATTTCGGCTGCCGTGCGGATAATGGAAAATTTTCTCCTGAAAAGTTTGAAAAAACCTCGCAGCATCCTAACATCAAAATGATTGAATTAAAAATATCACAAGGTGCCAAACCCGGGCATGGTGGAATTCTTCCGGCAAGCAAAAACACACCTGAAATTGCAGCAATCCGTGGAGTAAAACCGCATACGGAAGTGGATTCACCACCATCGCATTCTGCCTTTAAAGATGCAGAAGGATTGTTAAAACTTATTCATCAGATGCGTGAACTATCGGGTGGGAAACCCATTGGATTTAAAATGTGTATAGGGCGGAAAGAAGAATTCATTGATATATGCGAAGCGATGGTAAGAACCGGATTAAAACCGGATTTCATCACCATAGACGGTGGAGAAGGAGGAACGGGTGCCGCTCCTGTTGAATTTTCAAATTCTTTAGGGATGCCTATGTTAGACGGTTTGGCATTTGCGGTAGATACTTTAAGAGGATATGACTTAAAAGAAGATATAAAAGTAATTGCTTCCGGAAAAATCATCAGTAGTTTTCACATCGCTAGAGCATTGGCTATAGGAGCAGATATGTGCAGCAGCGCGAGAGCTATGATGTTGGCCGTCGGTTGCATTCAGGCTTTGCAATGTAATGTCAATACTTGCCCCACAGGTGTTGCCACTCAAAATCCTGAATTGATGAAAGGATTGGATGTAGAAGATAAAGCCAACAGAACCTATAATTTTCATAAAAATACGATGAAGAGTTTTGGTGAATTGATTTCTGCCGCCGGTTTGGTTCATCATAGTGAAATTGACCGGACTTATATCAATTTGAGGGTGGAAGTAAATCGTGTCATGCGATATGACGAACTCTATCCGGAAGTCCCAATCGGTTCTTATTTGAACAAAATGAAAAATCATCCCGTAATTTAAATTATGTCTGAATCCCATATAAATATAGAGCAAGCCATCCATAAAGTAAAGCTTGCGCATGAAGTGTTTTTGAAAAACAAAGAAAACTATCAAAACCGCCCGATTGAAAAAATCCGTAAAACGGGAGAAATTCTTCTGAAAAAGAAGAAGGAATTTGCCCGGGTAATTTCTGAAGAAATGGGAAAACCCGTTTTTGAGTCGATTGCAGAAATTGAAAAATCAGCATTGAATTGCGAATTTTATGCAGATCATGTTGAAGAATTTTTAAAGGACAGGACATATTCAACCGAGCGATATGATGCCATCGTCCGATACGAACCGATGGGTGTGATCCTGGGTGTGATGCCGTGGAATTTTCCTTTTTGGCAGGCATTTCGTTTTGCTATTCCCACGATTTTAGCCGGAAACACTATCGTTTTAAAACATGCGAGCAACGTTCCTAAATCAGCTCAGTTAATCGAAGATATATTTACGGAAGCAGGATTTGAAACTGGAACTTATTTTAATATTCCTTTGGAAAGCAAAGACATCCAAAAAATCATCGAACATCCTTTTGTTAAGGCCGTTTCGTTAACAGGAAGTGAAAAAGCCGGTTCTTCGGTGGCTTCAATTGCCGGAAAAGAAATCAAAAAAACTGTTCTGGAATTAGGTGGAAGCAATGCTTTTATCGTTTTGGATGATGCTGATCTGGACAGTGTTTTGGATAAAGCCATCAATGCACGTTACCGAAATGCAGGTCAAAGCTGTATTGCTGCCAAACGTTTTCTGGTACAGGAAGGAATTTATGATGAATTCTTAGAGAGATTTACCGAAAAAGTAAAAGCACTGAAAATGGGTGATCCATTTGACGAAACAACTGAAATCGGACCGCTTGCAAGAGTGGATTTAGCGGAAGAATTGGAACAACAAGTCAATCAATCGGTGAAAATGGGTGCTATAATTATCACCGGAGGAAAACGAAAAGATGCTTTTTATGAACCAACCGTTTTAACTGAAATCACTACTGAAATGCCGGTTTTTAAAGAAGAAACTTTTGGACCGGTTGCTGTAATAGTGAAAATTAAATCATTTGAAGAATCTGTTGAATTAAGTAATTTAACAACCTTTGGATTAGGTGTGTCCATTTGTACAAAAAACATTGAACTTTACAAAAATAAAATTCATCTATTTGAAGAAGGAGCGGTATTTTTTAACGAATTGGTTCGTTCCGACCCGAAACTTCCGTTTGGTGGGGTGAAGAAATCGGGCTTCGGAAGAGAGCTTTCGGAAGAAGGAATCCGTGAGTTTGTAAACATTAAGACCATCGTTATTTCGAAGAATTAATTTGTAAAAAAACAAAAGATATTTACCTGAACCTCGAAGTTTAAATGCTTCGGGGTTTTTTGTTTGGTGGAATTAGGCTAAATTTAATTTAAAATCAATTCTATGGATCTGCATTCGGGGTTGCCTTACTGGATTGTCAAAAACCCGCTTTTTAATTATTATCATCCGCTGAAAAAGAACTATAAAACCGATGTCGTTATCATAGGCTCAGGAATTACCGGCTCTTTGGTGGCACATGAGTTAAGTAAAGCCGGAATAAAATCTGCAGTATTTGACAAACGAACAATTGCAACGGGAAGCACCGCAGCCAGCACAGCTCAATTGCAATATGAAATCGACGTTCCGCTTTCAAAAATGGTAAAAAAAGTAGGAGAGGACTTTGCTGCAAGAGCTTATAGGGCAAGTTTAAAATCGATAAAAGATATCCAAAAAGTATTGAAAGAAGCCAAAGTGGATGCTGATTTTAAAAATTTATCAAGTGTTTGGCTGGCTTCTTATAAAAAAGATGTAAAATTATTGGAGGACGAATTTGAGATACGGAAAAAACATGGTTTACCGGTTGAATTTTTAAACGAAAAAGAATTGACCAAACAACATAAAATCCAGGCTCCGGCTGCGTTAAAGAATTATGAAGCGGCTATGATGGATTGTTATTCGGCCGCAACCGGTTTACTAAAACATCATTTGGACAAAAAGGAAATTGAATTGTTTTCCCATACTGAAATTGTCAAATGGAAAGAAATGAAAAACGGTTATGAATTGCTGACACAAAACGATCATAAAATCCGATGTAAATATGTGGTCATCGCTGCCGGGTTTGAGGCGGGGCAATTTCTTCCGAAAAACGTAATGAAACTTCTTTCCACGTATGTTTTAATATCTAATCCGGTGGATGAAAAGGATTTATGGCCGGAAAGAAGTTTGATTTGGGAAACCAAAGAACCCTATTTTTATATGCGTACAACGATAGATAACCGGATGATGATAGGAGGTGAGGATGAGGATTTCCAAGATCCGGTCAAAAGGGATGATTTATTGCGGGAAAAAATTAAAAAATTGGAAATAAAATTCAAAAAAATATATCCTGCAATTCCTTTTGAAGTCGATATGGCTTGGTGCGGAACTTTTAGTTCGACAGAAGACGGTTTACCTTATATTGGCAGCTGGCCGGGAAAAGACCGAATGTTTTTTGCACTTGGATATGGCGGCAACGGAATTACATTTAGTATGATTGCGGCACAAATAATTGCTCGAAAGCTTTCCGGAAAAAGGGATGACAGGGCAGAAGTTTTTGCTTTTGACCGATGATTAAAGTTTCAGCATCTCTGCTTTTTTACGAACACGTTCGATGTCGGTTTTCAATTGTTCCAATTTTTCGAGATTGTTTTGCATGGGAATGATTTCCTTGTATTTCTCAATCGCTTCTTCAAAACGCCCGGTATATTCCAGCATGTAAGCCCATTCAGTCCAAAGAGAAATCTTATTTATTCCCACCACATTTTTGGATTTTTCTATATGAGCTTCGGCTTCTTGACCGCGAAGTTCAGTATTCAATAAATATAAATAATTAATATAGGGAGCAGGATATTCCGGGGTGAATTCCATGGCTTGTTTGTATAAATCTTCCGCTTCCCGGTATCGTTTTTCTTTGGTTTCGTAAATCCAGCCTATATGATTGTATGCTTTTCCAAATCGTGGTTCTTCTTCGATTATACTAAACAATAAAGCTTTTGCCTCTTCCAATTCGTTGTCGGCAATTAACTGATCAGCATAGCGAAATTTACCTTCCAATTCTTCTAATTTCTCATTCATTTGGATAAAAGTATTTGATGCAAAAATAAGGATAAATCAATTGGAAATTATGGTACATATAAAAACCCCGTTAAAATTTAACAGGGTTTCAAAAAGTACAAAATTATGTGGGTTATGAAATTTAATTGGCATCAATGATATCACCCGATCCGGCTGACTGAACTTTGATATTGACAGGATTTCCTTTGTATTTGATATCACCTGAACCTGAAATAGCTCCTGTCAATGTTCCTGAAACGGTTAATTCTGTATCACCTGAACCGGAAACTCCTATTTCTGCGTCTTTAACATTCAATTTAAAAGCGTAAACATCTCCGGAGCCCGAAGTTCCAACAGAAAGAAAATTGGCTTTTCCTGCCAACGTTATATCGCCTGAACCTGAGATGGCAGTGGATACTTTATGGGATGAAACTTTTGAGTCAATATTTCCAGAACCGCTTACAGCTACTGAAAATTCTTCCACATTTTGCGTTCCCTTTGCCAGGATGCTTCCGGATCCTGAAAGTGCTAAGGATCTCAAATTTTGGGCGTTCAATGTGATTTTTATCGGTTTTTTAAAGCTCAGATTAAATCCTTTTTTGGTTTCCAAAATCAGGGAATTACCCTTTACTTCAACATTGATTTTTTTCAAAATATTGGCATCTCCTTCCAGCTTGATTTTTCCGTCTTGTGGAGCATCATTTATGATGACCTCAAATGCTCCGGAGGAACCGACAGCATCAAAATTTTTACTGACATTGCGTATTTCTGTTTCGAAATTCCCATTTCCTTTTACCGTTTCCTGCGCACAGGAAAAAAGCGACAAGGAAAAAACTGTAATTAACATAATTGTTTTCATTGGATTATATTTTTTAGAATTATTTAATTTTTGCACTGCCATAGTTCATATTGATCAAAACTTCTGCTGACCCTTTTCCGGCAATGCCTTCATAAGATTTCGTAGTGTTTTTTTCTATTTGTTTACTCATTTTTACATAAGAAGGAAATTGAAGTCCGCCGTATTTGAAATTACCGGTCAGGGTATAATCAGCTCCGGAATCAATCCCGATGGAAACATCCGAATAATCCGCTCCAATCGAAATCTTATTGAATCCCTTTTTAACATTACTGATGGCGATAGAACCGTAACTTCCCGATGCAACAAAGCTTTTTTGAATTTTACCCACTTTTATGTTGGAATAATCCGCCACACTGGAAATGGTTTCAGCAGACTCGACATAGAGATTTCCATAATCCATATCATTCACCAAATCCTCAATTTTACCTAAACTGGCATCGCTGTAATCAGCATTTAAATTGATAATTTCTGACTGGCCTATGTTTATTTTACTGTAATCCATCATAATCTTGGCCGATTTTATATAATCAATTTGAGCAGATGTCACATAATCCAAATCAAATGTGTTCAAAGCATTTTCCAGCTTTCCGAAATTTAGATTTCCATAACTCAAATTGATTGCAGAACTACCTTTCAATGCGTCCAGAGAAATATTTCCGTATTTGTTGGTTAAAGTTATCGAATTGGTTTTGGGGAGCTTTACGAAATAGTGAATCGTAATATTGATATTGTTTGTATTTCTAATGCTTTTGATGATGGTTTCTGCCGAAACCACTCCCGAATTTGCATTAAACTCCACATTGATAGCATTTATACGTTCCTTCACGCGGTCGGCATTTTTTCCGTCGACTTTTATTTCGATGTGAAATTCAATTTGGTTTTTATCCCAGGTGGTCAGATTCAAATTACCGTATTTATTATCAATGCGCAATTCAGCATTGGGATTTACGGTAAAGGATTTGTCGATGGTTTTAGTTTCGACAACAAGAGGATTTTCAGAAGCGATTGAAAATTGGCTTACCAAAATCCAAATCAGGAGGAGATTAAAATAGGGTTTCATTGCTGTTATTTTTAAATTCTTGTATGCTGTTCATTTGATTTAAAACTTGTTCCAGAACTTTCACCTGCAACTGTAAATTCAGCAGAACAGATTTCATTACTTGCGGATTTCCGCCACTTTCTTTTAAATCTAGTAACAAACGATTATAATCTTTTTGAAGCATATCCAATTTGGACAAGGAATTATCAATCAATTGCTGATTTTCAGTCGTTTCCATAGATTTAATCTGCTTGATATTCATTTCTACCAAATAAGAAAGATGGTTTTCAGCTTCGCTTAATTCGGGAGAATAGGCCGCAAGAGTATCGGTTGGGGCAGGCAAGGGATTTGTTCTAAATTCCGTCCAGAAATAAACGGATAACATCAACAATGGAATCAATACTGCTGCTATTTTCCAATAATTAAAATTGGGTCGATCCGTTTTTTGATTTTGTTGATTTAATTTGTCCAAAAAACGTTTTTCATGTCCGACGGGAAGGGAGAATTCTTCTTGAATTCTATCTTTGTTCCGGTTAAAAATATGTTTCCAATTATCTTCCATCATCACTTTAATTTAAAAGTGTAATTAATTTATTTTTAGCACGATTAAGCATTACTCTTGAATTGGAATAACTCATACCCAATATTTCCGAAATCTCTTCATAATCATATCCCTCCAGATAATAAAGCGAAAGGATTATCCGATAGTTTTCCGGCAATGCATTCATTGCTTTTTTTACTTCTTCTATTTTTTCAGACAAATCAATTTCTTCTATTTCATCCAAAATCGACAAATTATCTGAGGATTCCGTATTGACATACATCTTGTCTTTTTTTAAATAATCCAGTGATTTGTTGATCACAATTTTCTTTAACCATGAACCAAAGGTTACTTCCGCTTGGAATTCGTCCAGTTTTTCAAAAGCGGAAAGAAAAGCATCCTGCATCGCTTCTTCAGCTCTCATCTCGTCTTTTATGATATTTCGGCTCACTTGGTACATGGCATGCGCATATTTTTTGTACAAAGTCATTTGGGCTTGTCTATCCCCTTTCTGACATTGTTTCAACAATTGATGGTCATTATTTAGCTGAAATATTTTCAATGTTTGCTAATCAGTTTCCGTATTAAAGACGAAAGTAAAAATTCGTTGTTACAGTTTTGGAGAAAAAATATTTATTTCGAAGAAAAATTCTTTGGATTTAAATTAATATTCAAGGAATATTGGGATTCAACCCTTCGGGTTGCCTTTCAAAATTCATAAGCACCCCGTGCGAAGCACGGGGTTATCCAAATTAAATCCTGCGGATTCTTTTTGGACAAAGTTCATTTTCAAAAGAATAGTTTGGATATAACTAAGTTCCATTGCCCGAAGGGCAAAATATACTTAACCCTGTGCAAAGCGCAGGGGATAGCGTAAGGATTGAGCAACCTGAGGGGTTGAATTACCATATTAGTTCTTTCCACGTGTGAAGCATGGGGTTATCCAAATTAAATCTTTCGGATTTTTTTTTGGACAAAGTTCATTGTCAAAAGAGTTTTTTGGAAGAAACCAAATTCAACCCTTCGGGTTGCCCTTTAATATTCATAAGTACCCCGTGCTTCGCACAAGGTTATCCAAAGTGAAATCCTTCGGATTTTTTCATTTGAAAAGCCGTAATTCATTTCTTGCCCAAAGGGCAAAATATACTTAACCCTGTGCAAAGCGCAGGGGATAGCGTAAGGATTGAGCAACCTGAGGGGTTGAATTACCATATTAGTTCTTTCCACGTGTGAAGCATGGGGTTATTCAAATTAAATCCTGCGGATTTTTGGGAGCAAAATTCATTGCCCCAAGCAAAAAACTATAATTCTTTTTTGTAGCTTATTTCAGAATTTTTCTATGATTTGAAGTGGGTTATTTAGCTTAAGTTCAATAGTTTTTTGGAAGAAACCAAATTCAACCCTTCGGGTTCCCCTTTAAAATTCATAAGTACCCCGTGCTTCGCACAGGGTTATCCAAAGTGAAATCCTTCGGATTTTTTCATTTGAAAAGCCGTAATTCATTTCTTGCCCAAAGGGCAAAATATGCTTAACCTTGTGCAAAGCACATGGGATAGCGTAAGGATTGAACAACCCGAAGGGTTGAATTACCATATTAGTTCTTTCCACGTGTGAAGCATGGGGTTATCCAAATTAAATCTTTCGGATTTTTTTTTGGACAAAGTTCATTGTCAAAAGAGTTTTTTGGATATAACTAAATTCCATTGCCCGAAGGGCAAAATATGCTTAACCTTGTGCAAAGCGCAGGGGATAGCGAAAGGATTGGACAACCCGAAGGGTTGAATAACAATTAATTCGTAAATTTATACTCCAATAAACCTAAAGAATATGAGTTATCACCAAATCCTTTACCACATCATTTTTGGTACGAAATTCAGAAAAAACACCATTTCTCCCGAACATGCTGAAGAACTTTATAAGTACATTTGGGGCATCCTTAAAAACAAAAAATGTACGCTCTACCGTTTGAATGGTGTAGAAGACCACATACATCTGCTAATCAGTTTGCATCCTTCAGTGTCTCTGGCAGATTTGATGAAAACGATTAAAGTCTCCAGCAGTATTTGGATGAAACAAAGCAATTATTTTCCTGATTTTACAGGTTGGCAGGATGGATATGCAGCTTTTACCTATTCCCTCAAAGAGAAAGAAAACCTAATCCGATACATAAAAGAACAAAAACAACATCATCAAAAAGAAAGTTTTCTAGATGAGTATAAAAAGTTTCTAAATGAAAATCAAATCAATTTCGAAGATAAATATTTACCCTAATTCAATTTTGAATCTTTATCTTTAGATAATTATTTAATACTGATAATATGAAATCCATACTATTTATAAGCATTCTGATTGCTTTTTCTACGCTTCAAATTTCCTGTGAGGCCAACAAGCCAAATGCGGAAACAGCCGAAACAACGGAAACCACCACTTCGGAAAACGAAGTCTGGACAGAAGGAATCACTACCATAACCGGAACAATTTCCAGTGTTACCCAAGAAAAAGACGGACAAACCATAATTCTATTTAACAACAAAGGTGTGGAATATATAGCTGTCATCAGCATCCCTAATTTGGGAGAAAATGCCGCTCAATACAGAGAATTCAAAGTAGGAGAGAACGTAGGTTTTAAAGGGAATCTGATTGAAAACCAGCGAATGGTCGTGCGCGAAGTTCTGGAAACGAAATAAAGAATTATGAAGAAATTTCAAATTTACTTCTTCATACTGATTACCAATTTTTCCTGCACTAACAATTATTTTCATTCAAGCCAGATGAAAATTCAAAGCGATGATCCTACTCTTCAAAAAATAAAACTGGGAATACCTCTTGATTCGGTGGAAATCTATCTCTTCGGGGACTATTTCACATTTGATGAAGAAAAAGAAAACATTTGGATAGAAAATAAAGATTTCTCTAAACTTCTTTACCACACACTTAGAACAAAACCGGATAAGCAAGTATTGTTTACCTTCAACAATTTATCTGAATTCAACAATATGTTTGGTTTTTATTACGAAGGAATGGATTTAAGTTTAATTAAAAATTCATTTAAAGAAACCGAATATTATAAATCAGAAAAGGGCATTACATATTTCTATCCATTTGAATCCTATGAAATTTCTGATTCTTTTCTTGAAAAGGGAAATGGTATTTTACGGATCATCACTTTAAATAATCCTTTTTATGAAAAAGATTCTTTGGGAGTCCACTATTATAGAGAAATTAATCAGCTTTTATTCCAGTTAAATAAAGATCTATTGGGTGAGTTGGATAATGAAGATATTATTTTTTCAACTCCTTATGGCAATTACTTAAAATATTTAAACGCTCAAACCGACACAACTGCTTATGGTAAACAAATTAAATCGACTGCTTTGAGTTTCATCGGAGATCTTGAAACAAGAAATATGATGATTGCCAATTTATTTCAATATCAAAGCAGAAAGCCATTTGAAATTTGAGACGATTACCAGCTAAGAGATGCCAAAGAATTTATTTTGAATCATACTAATAACCAGGATGTTGTGATGTTTAACGAGCATCATATGAATCCTGAAAATCGTATTTTCTTTACTTCTATGCTGGAAGATTTGAAAAAGCAAGGTTTTGATGCCATTGCATTTGAAGCATTGGCATATGAAGATTCTATTTTTGCAGGGAATGCTCCGACTTTGAAATCCGGATTTTATACACGGGAACCTGAATTTGGAAATTTACTTCGAAAAGCCACAGATTTAGGATTCGAAATTTTGGCTTATGAAAATAACTTAGATACTGAATTAAACGGAATGAGTCCGGCCAATTTTCGAGACTCTATCCAAGCGGAAAACCTTAAAGAAATTTATCTGAAACATAAAAAACTTTTGGTTTTTGCAGGTCATGGACATATTGAAGAAAAACAACGAAACGAATGGAAAACTATGGCGCAACGTTTCTATGAAATTACAAATGTGAATCCTCTTACCATAGAACAGGCTATTTTTTCCAACTTAGGAAATGCTTCTTGGAGAAATAATGTACGCAAAAATATTTCCAAACCATCCGTTTTTGTCAATTCAGAAAATAAAGTTTGGACTGTTTCAGATGGCTTTTTTGATATACAGATTTTCTTTCCCGAAAATGATAATTGGTACAAAGAAAACAGAATCCCTTATGTTTTTGAATTCAAAGAAGGCATGCAAGAAAATATTATACAAATTTATAAATCGAAGGATGACATTTTCATGAATCCGGTTCCAGTTGCCATACAGGAAATATTCAGAAATCAAAACAATGAATTCTATCTACCTGAAAAAGACAATTATAAATTGTTTGTCTTAACCGAATACGGCCAAGTAATTTATCAGGAAAAAATTAGTTTATAATTCCTAATTCATTCTTATAAGTCTCAAAATCCTCCATCAAATTCTCTTCAATTGCTTTGGGCATACGACGGGTTGCTTCAAATTCGGTTGTACTCAGCGAAGGGAATTCGGTTCGGGTGGGAATGACTTCAATTGAACTGATCAACATGTCGATTTCGATTTCATACTGGCGGTAAGCAACCGAATGAAAAGTATCGTTTGCATAAACGGGAACTTCACGTTGCTCAATCAGAAAACCGGCATCTGCTTCCGAATCTACAAAATGACAAGTTACACCGAGCGGTTGTTTGTTGTGAATCGCCCATTTCAGCGAATCCAATCCTCGCACTTTTGGTAACCAACCCGGATGGGAATTGATCAGTTTATGGTTTTCTACCAATTCATCGGGCAATAATCCGGCACCTGCAATCAATATAAAATCAGATTTATGCTGATTCAAATAATCATTTATTTCGTCCGCTTTCACCTCTTTGAAACGATACAGAAGCCGTTCGCATAAAACTTCCGGCATCACATCAACCGCATAAGAAGGACGATGGGCATAAATCGGTTTGAAAGGATTTTCCCGAAATACAAACGGCAATGCCAAAACCGTAACATTCTGATATCCTTTGGCTTTTAATTGAAACAAAACATCCTGTGTCTTGCGGTGCGGCGTATTGTAAGAAATCACCACGATTTCAGGTTGGTTCATCGGTTTAAAATGTATTTTTTATGATAATCTACCAAATTGTCAATAGGTTTTCTGACGATATGCCCGACTTCCAAATGATAATTGGCTGCAACTGCTTGAATGATGTCTTCATAATAATGAGCAACGGAACCAATGAAATTCACCTCTGAGAATCTCGCTTCCGGATTAGGCAAAACTTGATTTTCAAAGAAATCAGCCATAGAGGTATAAATCAAATTTTGAATAAATGGCTCGTCTTTGTGTTCATGAACAAATTTACTGAATGAAGCTAAATATGCATTTGCCAAGGGTTTCTGATATACATTTACATTCAAAACGCTGATAGTCAGATGATAAGTTTCGTGGAATTTTTCAGCCAAAGGTTTAGGCATTTTGTTGGAAAAATAAGCATGGAGCAACTTTTTCCCCATGTGGTTCCCGCTTCCTTCATCTCCCAGAATATAGGCGAGGGAAGGAGTGGCTTCTTTCACTTGGTTTCCGTCAAAAAAACAAGCATTGGAGCCCGTTCCCAAAATACAGACAATCGCCGGCGTCCCTCTGTAAACTGCATAACAGGCTGCAAGTAAATCATGATCCACTAAAATTTCAGCTTGAGGAAAATAATTTTTAAATCCGTTTTTTACGATATCTTTCAGAAAGTCGGCCGAACAACCGGCTCCGTAGAAATACACATTTGTGATTTTATCGGCTATGTGTTTCAATTCTCCGTTTTTTAACATTTCAGCTTCTATCGAAGGCGCATCTATGTGGTATGGATTGAAACCAATAGTGTTGGTTCTGAAATTTTCCGTCAAATCATCGTTTAAAATAACCCAATCTGTTTTGGTTGATCCGCTGTCTGCTATTGCTATCATTGAAAAGAAATGTTTGTTTTATTTCTACAAGTTTATGAAATTATTAAATGTATTGAAAATAAAAAAATCCTGATTAATTTACATTAACCAGGATTTGAAATTTTAATTATTCGATTATAATGGGAAAAACCACTTGTGCATCCGTACTTCCGCCTGCATTTTGGGGATTTCCATCTGCAACTCCTTCCGCAAATTTATCGGGTTCATGCACCAATGTAATCGTTAAATTGCCGGAAGACGGAGTAGAACTCGCAGTAAATGAAAAGCTCAAACCAATCGGGTTTCCGTTTTCATCCTGATCAGAATACGTAAATGTTCCCAAACCATTTTGCTGATAAAATATTTGATGTTCTTCACCCTCTTCAAGAATTTCCTCTGTTATTTCTTCATTTGGGACAACAGATTGGTTGACAAATCTCAAATGGCCTGTATATGTTTCTCCGGCATTAAAATTTCCGTCTACCAAAACTTCAGGAACTAACGGACCATCACCGTCTTCATCATAAGAAGTCAGCGTAATGGTTTCTTGTCCGTTTGAAAATGTGGCAATTACAGTGGTAATGACTTCCTCCTCATTGATAAGCATCGGAATATCATCATCAGACGAACAAGCGTTCAAAAGAATTGAAAATGTGATTAAATAAGCGATATTTTGAATTATATTTTGCATTGTTTAAATTTTTGATGTTAATAATTAATTTTTAATTGAATGTTGAAATTCCTTCCTATTTCGTCCGAATAAAATCGTTGATGATTTAAATAATTTCGATAAGAAGTATTGAAAATGTTTTCAATAGAAAATCCTAATTGTATTTTGGATTTTTCCCGATTCATTGCCGAGCCCAAATCAAAACCGGCATAAAAATCAAACAGTGAATATCCCTTGGGAGGCGTGCTGATGTCAACTTCTGTTGGCACTTGTTCACCGTTGATATTTAAATCAGTATAAAAATTATAATCGGGATATCGGTTTTGCGTCAAAAAACTTTGGTTTTTTAGTGTCAATTCCAGATTATTCCAATTTCCCAATCGATATGTGATGCTGTTTGAGAAATTAAACGGTGGCATATCGACCAGCGGTAAATCATTTTCCATATCCTGACCATAGAGATAAGCAGCCGTGATTTTATGTGATAAATTTCGGGTATAATTCCATTCTGCAGCCGCATCCACACCCCAAATCAGCACGTCTGTCTGCTTATAACTCCAAACAGGAAATGCGCCGCGAATCGTATATTCCAATCCTTCCGGAATCAGATACATAAAATCGCGGATATAGTTCAAATAAGGAGAAATATCCCATTTGAACCGATCAGATTGATACTGGGCAGTAAAAGAAAATTTCATCGCTTTTTCCTGTTCCAAACTCAAATCACCCAACTCAATGGTAGCGATAGAGTGGTGGAGGCCATCGCTGAAAAGCTCTGCCGGATTTGGGTTTCGCATGGTATAACTCGCATTGAAATATAAATCATAATCATGGCGCGGATGATAATTTATCCCAAATGAAGCCGAAAAATTATGAAAATTATACACAGGATTCACCAAAATTTGACTGCCAAAATCTCCCAAGACAAATTCAGGAAATTCCTTATCATAACCGCGTTCTTCCCATCTGCTTTTTAAATAATATTTTTTGGCATCCAATCGACTGAAATCATATCTCGCTCCCAAATTCAGATTCCATCTGGGATTGGGGTTGAATTCGGAAATAGTATAAAACCCTAAATCAATTCGTTCATAATCAGGAATTAAAGGCCGGACATTTGTCATCGGATTGGGCTCGTTGATTTGAAACATGGATTGAACACTTGTTTTCAATTTCCATGAATTAAATTTTACCGATTCAAAATCCAATTGAGCCGTATGCGTTATCAAATCCAAATCCAGAGCCGGAGTGTTCACATAAGTTCCGCGTCTTATATCAAATTCTTTTCGGTTATTGAATTGAAATCCATATTGAAAATTTAATTTTCCAATATCTGAAAACCTGTAAAAAGCATTGATTTTGGCCAGATGATGTTGAACTTCTTGTTTAGGATGATCCAGATTATATGTGAAATCCGCTATATAATCGGGTTCTTGAAGATTGATAGCATTGACCAAATCCGTGAGACTGCCTATGTGAGAAGCTTTTAAAATTCCGGTTTGAGAATTAAACATCGAATAAGTAAACCAAATTCCCTTATTGAGCGACTTATAACCCGTTTGAAAAAACGCATTTTGTTCGCGGTTTCCGGTATTGGATAAATTATAATCGGGAGCTTTTACATCTCCTAAATATTTTCCGGTCAATGTCAAATCCCAAAACCAACCTGACTTGAAGGAGTTTGTGATGGAATTACTGACGGATCCACCATGACCATTGGAATTAAAATTAACCAAAGTCTTCCCAAATATGGTGTCCTTTTTAATGGGTTGATCCGTCTGAATCAAAACAATTCCTCCCACAGCATCACCACTGTATTGAAGCGCATTGGCGCCTTTTATGACCTGAATGGAAGTGGCAGAATTGATATCAATATTGGGCGCATGTTCGGCTCCCCATTCCTGATCTTCCAATTTCAAATTATTGACAATGACCGGAACGCGGCTGCTATGAACTCCATTGATAATCGGCTTAACTATCGAATTTCCTGTTTTCAATGTTGATACGCCTTCAATTTCTTGGAGAACATCTCCCAACGATTTTAAACTGTTTTTCTCCAGAATTGATTCATTGAGCGTATGAACAGGAATCGTTTTTTCTGTATGCGAAACCGAATGTTTAATTTTCACAACATCCAGATAATGAATTTGTTCTTTTAATCGGATGTTTAAATTCAAATCAGATGAAAGTTGAACCAAAGTGTCTTTGGGTGAATATCCAACCAATTCAAACCTCAATTTATAGCTGTCGCTTTTTAAATTTTTGATGGAGAATTCTCCGTTAGAATCAGAAAAAAATTCGTTTCCATTTTGAATTTGAATGTGTACGTCCGGTAGATGTTGCTCAAATTCATCGGTAATCGTACCCGATATTTTAAATTGTGCATGTATGGTCATCCAGCCCAATAGGAACAGGATTAACCCAAATTTTATATACATAGTAATGTTTAAAAAATGAATGATTGGAGCAGTAGTTTGCTCTGAAAATCCAAAAACTATGTATAAGAAGGTGGTGCCCGAAGTTGTTTGTAAGAAATTAGAAAATTTGAAACTTCATTTTTATGACCAAAAATCAAAGGTTTAAAAATGAAATCGGTTTCCGGTTGACTTTCAGCTGTATAGATCACCAATTCACCGATGGAAGAAAAGGTAAAATCACATAATTTACAATGATTGTTTTCTGAAATATGTCCCGGATGTGAACAATGTTCGTGTTCCGATAAATCATAGGAATGTTTGTGATGATCTGAAAAATGATGCAATTGATGTGCGGACTGCACAAAAACCACCGTCAGAAATAACAGTGAAAAAAAAGTGGCAAATATGGAATTTGACTTTTTCAAAATAGATGACGAAATTACATATTATTCTTCGATTTTCTTTAATTCTTTCAGGTTTTTACCCAGTCTGCGCAGGAAAATACCATAAATGATCCCGTAATAAAGTCCGAAAAAAACAAGAATGAAAAGAATATTAATTCCTGCCATGATATAACCCATTTGTCGAGCGGCTTTGTTCATTTGTTCAATGGACTCATTCTCATGCGCTGCAGTATTAACATAGATATTGGATCCCATTTCCATAATGATCGGAACAAAAATGACCAGCGTGAAAATAATCCAGAATATGATGAACCACATGACCATTTTACGAAATTTCAAAATGGTGGATATCAGTTCATGGACAGAAAGGGAAGAGGAAATTTTTCGATAGAAATAAAGCATGATACCAAATAAAATTAACGAGCCGACCAATCCAAGATGAGAAAGATTTTCCATCTGTTGAAATAGGTCTTTACCTACAATTTGAATGGTTTCCTCCGAATAAAAATGTTTACCGGAAAAAAGCGTCCAGAGAGAAATGGTCAATCCAAAAATAAGTTCAAGGATGGTGATAATAAATAACCATTGAACCGAATTGGTGGATTTACGGTGGATCATTTTAAAAATCTCATCCTTTCCATAATTTTTTTGGACAGATTGTTCTTTCCATAAGGATTTCAAATCATCCAAATCGTCATTTGTATGTGGATTTAATTCATTCATGTGGTTGTCATCATTTCTTTTAACTTATCCTTGGCACGGTTCATTTTCACACGGGCATTTACTTCTGAAATACCCAAAGTCTGGGCGATATCTTTATAAGGCAAATCTTCTAAATAAAGCAAAACCAATGCTCTTTCAACATCATTTAATTTTTTGATGGAATTATATAACATTTTTAATCGTTCCTCTTTTTCTTCATCGAATTCATGGGCTTTTAAATCAAAATAATGCTGACTATCAATGGAAGTAGTGGCGATGTTTTTATTTTTTTTTCGAATCAATGTAATGGCTGTATTCAAACCAACTCTATACATCCAGGTACTAAATTTTGCTTCCCCTTTAAACGAATCATAAGATTTCCAAAGCTGAAGTACAATTTCTTGAAATAAATCTTCATGTGCCTCTGGGCTATCGCTGTAAATACGACAAACCTTATGCACAATTCCCTGATTGTTTTCAATTAATTGAGTGAATTCAGTTTCTTTGGATTTCAACTTTTACTGATTTATAAGTATGCAAAAATAAGATAGTTGTTACAATAAAGGAAAAAAATTGGAAGAGACCTTTATAAAATGAAGAAACCCTCGCTCAAAATTTGAACGAGGGTATTCCCCCTAACCAACTTAAACCTAATGAAAATAGTATTTCTATCTATTTTCAGATGCAAAATTACTACTTTCAAAAGATTTGACCTAATTTTTTTTAACATTACTTCAAAAAAATATCAATTGATTTTCATCGCCTGATTGGGAGTAACTTTTGAAATCAAATAAGAAGGAGCCAACAATACGATGCCGGAAATTAAAATGGCAGACAGATTCAGCAAAAGAATTTGTGTAAGATCTAAATAAACAGGCGCGACAGATAAATAATAGTTTTCTGCCGGTAGTTTGACGATTTTATAATATTTCTGAATCAATAAAAGCCCTATTCCTAAAATATTTCCGACTAAAAGTCCCGGAATCATGATAAAGACGGCATAGTAGATAAAAATCATCCTGATTTTCCAATTGGAAGCACCCAGCGTTTTTAGCAATCCTATAGAATGTGTCCTTTCTAAAATCAAAATCAACAAAACCATGATCATGTTGATGACCACGACTACCATCATTATAAATAAAACCACAAAAATATTGGTATCAAAAATAGCAATCCAATCATTGATTTGACTAAATGAACTCGTCGCGGATTGTGCATATAACTGAAAATCAATTTGATCATTTACTTTGGCCGCAATCTCATCCAGTTTTTCAATATCATTTGTAAATAATTCGAAACCGCCCACCACAGTTTCATCCCATTTGTTTAGCCGTTGTACCTGTTTGATATCGCCAATGACATAGATATCATCAAAATCTTTTATATCCGTACTGAAAATTCCGGTGATGTGAAACCGTCGGTAAATCGGTTTTCCGGAATCCTGAATAAAATAAGTAACAAATGAACTGTCCACATCCAAATGCAATTCGTTGGCGATTTTTTGCGAAATCACGACATCATTGGACACTTTTTGTTGCTCAATTTTGGGGAATTTCCCCTTTGATAAATAAGTTTCAAATCTATTTACAGCATAATCCGTCCCGACACCTTTAAAGAAAATTCCGCTGAAATTATCCGATGTACGAATGATCCCTCCTTTGACGGCAAACGGCTGAATATGGGTGATTTCCGGAACGGCACTGAATTTGGGGTAGAAATTTTGATGAATCGAAACCGAATCCGAATTAAAAGACTGATTGCTGTTATAAGGTTTTATGGTGATATGACCGTTAAAATCTGCCAGTTTTTGTTTGATGCCTTTTCGAGCGCCAATCCCGGTAGAAAGCGTAACCAAAGCTACCAAAATACCGATAGCAACCGCTATTTGTCCAATGCGGATGATCGTGGTAGAAAGGTTATTTTTATTACTTTTACCGAATGCAATTTTTTTAGCAAACCACCAAGTGAAATTCAAAATGAGTTAAATTTTAAACTATGATTCAAAAACTTTTCAAATATACACTAATTGCTTTATTCCTTTCCAATTCTTCTTTTGGGCAAGAAAAGGAAGTTGAGGGGGTTGATGTAATTAGTTTAAAAGATACTTTTGATTATAAATCAAATGAATTCAGGAAAGTCCAAAAAGATAAGTTAGGCATTATTACAGTAACTTATAAAGATAAATTCAATAAAAGTCCAATTGTTTTAGGAATCGAAAATTTAGAAATTGATAATAAATTAATTTGGAAGGATAGAAATCAAAAAATTAGAAATAAAGTTGGAATTGTCACAAATCAAACAGGAGTTTTTTTCCAAACAATAGAACATCATAAATTAAGAAAACCCTATTGCTCATTAAATGATACAGCTAGTGTTATCTCATTTAAATGGAATACATTAGAGGAAATTAATATTGTAGATTATTTAATTGATAATAGGATAGAGGTAACAAAAATCTTCTCTCCCGAACATGGATTCCGTGGAGATGCCGATGCGGGAGAAACCGTAAAATCGGGAAAAGACATCAAAACCGGTTTGCCGATTGTTTCACTTTATGGAAAAAACAAAAAACCAACTCCAGAACAATTTGCTGATTTGGATGTGATTCTGTTTGATATTCAGGACGTTGGAGCAAGATTTTACACCTATATTTCCACGCTTCATTACGTGATGGAAACCGGTGCCGAAACCGGCAAAAAAGTCATTGTATTGGATCGTCCTAATCCAAATGGGCATTATGTTGACGGTCCGGTTTTGAAAAAAGGATATGAGTCGTTTGTGGGAATGCATCCCGTTCCGGTAGTTTATGGAATGACGATTGGTGAATATGCCCTGATGATTAACGGCGAAGGCTGGCTGGCAAAAGGTGCGAAATGCGATTTGGAAGTGATTCCGTTGAAAAATTACACGCACAACTCCCAATATTCGTTACCCGTAAAACCATCACCGAATTTGCCCAATGATGAAGCAATCAATTTGTATCCAAGTACTTGCTTTTTTGAAGCAATCAATGGGAGTGAGGGAAGAGGAACGGACAAACCTTTTCAGGTTTATGGTTCACCCTACCTAAAAAATATGCATTTTGAGTTTACACCAAAACCAAATGCAGGAGCAAAAGATCCGAGATTTAAAGGACAAGTTTGCTATGGTGAGGATTTAAGTGAATCTCCTTTTTTATCTGAAGTCAATCTCGAATGGTTAATCAGAGCACATCAAAATTATGAAGGAAAAGATCCGTTCTGGATCAAACAATCCGGGAAATATTGGATAGATGTTTTAGCTGGAACAGATCAGCTGAGAAAACAAATTGACCAAGGGCTTTCAGAAGATGAAATCAAAGCATCTTGGCAGGAAGATTTGGAAAAGTTTAAAAAAGTAAGAGCCAAATATTTACTTTATAATTAAGTTTAATTAAAATAGTTTAACAAACTAATTAATAGCTAATTAAAATTGAAATACATAAATATAATTTTTGATTTGGATGGAACGCTTTGGGATTCCAGATCAACTTTAATTCATTCATGGAATTCAATCCTTACAAAATATAATTTGTTAGAAAAACCATTGACGGAAAATGATTTAAACCGATTTATGGGTTTGCTTTTACCTGACATTCTTCCAATTCTATTTCCCAATGGAAATCCTGAAAAATGGAATCAAATTCTGAAAGAAATTTTAGAACATGAGGCAGAAGTTTTGTTGGAAAAGGGTGGAATTTTATATGATGGAGCAGAGGAAACGTTGAAAAAATTAGTTGAAAATCATAGATTATTCATCGTCAGTAATTGTCAGGACGGCTATATTGAAGCGTTTTTAGATTATTTTGGATTTCATTCGTTTTTCACAGATTTTGAATCCTTTGGAAGAACCGGAAAAAATAAAGCTGAAAATATTGCTTTGGTTTTGACAAGAAATGATTTAAAAAAATCAGAGACAGTTTATATCGGCGATACGCAGACTGATTATCTTTCTGCAACGGAAAATGAATTGGATTTTATATTTTGTAGTTATGGATTTGGGAATTTAGATAATTATTATAATTCATTAAAAATCAAAGAATTAAAAGATTTGATAAACATAGTTTAAGATATGTTATTTTTCGACAATGTACTTGCAATATGTTAAACAGCTTTGGATTATTTATTTTTTAATGTTCAAGTCGAGCTCGCAAATAAATTTGCTCGGTTCAAGCAATTTTCACCTTTACATACATGCCTAAGGTTGCAAGAGCAACTCAAAAGCTTGTCCTTTTAGTCATCGTACACCTCAAACATCCAGCAGGGCCAGCTTGCACCTCCAAGGTATAAATCTTTGTATGACCAGGGGTTGTGGGTCGCAGTTACATAGAGGCTTTTGCCCGGATATTTTTCGGAAACGTAACGGCTTCCTTCGGCTTTTACATCAGTATAATATCTCTTATCAGTAAACTGAAAACCCAGTGCGAAAAACTCATTCAACAACCTATCGGCCAACGCCTTATTGTGTAGTGTGTGGGCTGCTTTCCATGTTGCCTGAGCATTTACTTCCACGTAAAAAGTAGAAAGCGGTACGATAAGCTCATTGCCGATAGTATCCTTTATAGTACCACGACTTTGTGATACAAATTCTCCTTTCTTGGCATGAACAAAATCCGGCTGTTTGTTTTTCATACGCAATTGTATACAGTTTAACTCTGTACAATCCGATAATTCAATCAGTTCTATTGCTGAAAGTATGTCTCTTTTTGCGGCATATTTTTCTAACTCCCGCTGTTCTTCGGTTTGGAAAGCTTCTAATTCATTCAGGTCAACAGCAGTATTATTGGTGGGGTTTCCGGGCTTATGATAAATGTACCAATAAATGGCTCCGGCTGTCAATGCAATGATGAAACCAAGTAAAAGAAAATCGTTACGTGAGCTGCGTCTCCATTTTTTCTCTTCCTGTTTTCTTGCCTCTAATACGGCAGGGTAATCTATGTGGTCTTCAATTTGGAATTCTGTGCTATTGTCTGTTTTATAGATGTTGTAAAATATATGCTGTATATCACTGATTATGGCACTTATATTTTGCTGTGCATAGGAGGAAGTGTACTGTTTGATATAATTTCCTGCGGCAAGCTCTTCATCTATTTTATATCCCAGTGTTCTGAAATCGCTTTCCAAACAATCTGTAAGGCTTTCGAGGTAGTGATGCGAAACGGCTTCTACATCCACACCCGGTTCCCCTGTTGCCACCATACATTGCACATAGAAATTTCCTTTTGATGTAATAATGTAACCGCCATGCTCTATGAGGTCAGTTAGCTTTTGTGTTAATATTTGGGAATCAGAATAGTTCAAAATAAATCAAATTTTATTAGGAAAAAATCATTATTCTATAATTTTCCATAGCACTATATATTTACCTTCCCGGGTTTGCTGATGGTGTTCCGGCTCATGACAAATATCCCAACTACCTTTTTTAAAGGACACTTCCATTTTTAATGTTTTGATTTCGGCTTTCTGCCGGGAAAGTGCCGCATCCAGCTCATTGATGGTAACAGATCCTTCGCAGAATTTTATAAAATAGTCCTGCACAGACAAACGGACAAAATAATCATCCAGTTTTTTTACATATACCTTCTGACCCGGATTTTCCGTGTCCTTAACTGATGGAGGCTCTATAAAACTATGGGTCACTATTTCCGCAGTTATGATAGATGTGCCACTATCCGTTTTTTGAAAAGCTGTTTTATTTTGAGATACCATAGTTGCAGATTTTTGTCCATTAAAACAGGAAGTAATCATATAAACAGAAATTATCAAAATAAAAATGAACTGTTTTTTAAAATTTTTCATCATTGCTTTATTCTGTAAAACTGAATTACTGTTGCGTCTATACTATTATCTTTTGCCAAATTCAGCACATCCACATTTTGTTTTGCAGCACGGTTAAGGTAAACATAATGGTGTATAATCGTATCTCCTTTATCACTAATCGCTATCAGTCGGGGATAGGCTCCATTACTACCACTGACAGAAACTACCTGGTATTGACCGGAATAGCGTACCGTGTCATTTGCAGGATAAGTGACCGTTTCATAACTAAAGCTACCATCTCTCTTTAACCGAAATTGTATGAATACTTCTCTGTTTTTCTGTGCCCAGGATCCGAGATGGGCATCGCCTTCCTCCCAATCAGCCCGAATGATTTCCACATCCTGCGCTTTTTCCCGTTTACGGTCTAGCCAGTGCCGGATACCAAGGAAGGCGGCAACTCCTATAAATAGTACAATAAATCCCCTCAGTCGGTTCATCTCCGGATATTTTACAATAAATGGTGATTCTTTTATAGTTCATATTTTTTGTTGCGGATATAAATTTCCGTAGCAAATTTTTAATTTACAAAAACATGTTTTTTATTCCTCATTGCTTTATTATTTTTTCACTGTTTCCATATTGATCACAAATAAAATAAACTCCTGCTGAAAACCCACTCATGCTTATATTTGTGTTTTGTCTGGTATTTATGGTTTTTAGTAATTGACCTTGAATATTGTATAGTTGTAAAACCATAGGTTCTTTTATGTTGATGTATAACTCGTCATCTACCGGGTTAGGATAAATTGAAAAGTTGTTCCCTGCAATAGCATTAGCTTCAACACTTAACGAACCGTTATCTATAAATACCGAATAGGCGGCGGAATAATTAGAACCATCGGTTAAATTTTCTGCGATACCGTTTTTCCAGAGTTTGGCAACATATATTCCCGAACTATTGCGTTCTCGGCCTGCTACATACACATCTCCAGCAGAAATAGCTACCGAGTGGGCATAAGCGAAAAATGCTCCATCGGTCAATTCTTCTGCTATACCGTTTTTCCAAAGTTTGGCTACGCTTATATCGGAACTATTGCGTTCAAACCCTGCCACATATACATCATTGCCCGAAAGGGTAACAGATAAAGCTTCGGCAGGGGTTACTCCTTCGGTCAATTCTTGCGCAATACCGTTCTTCCAGATTTTAGCTATCGTAATATCACCGTTAAATTCATAGCCTGCTACATACACATCATTGCCCGAAACATATACTGAACTTGCAGCGGCTGTGTTTGTACCATCAGTCAGGCTTTGTGGTGTGCCGTTTTTCCAGAGTTTTGCTACATCAAAACTTAAACTGTTGCGTTCATAGCCCGCTACATATACGTCGCTTTCGGAAACCGCGACCGAACGGGCTTCTGCATTGGTTGCCCCATCGGTCAACTCTTCTGCGATACCGTTTTTCCAGAGTGTAGCAACATGATTACCTGAAGTGCTTTCTTCATGACCTGCTACGTACACGTCATTGTCGGAAACAGCCACCGAAGTAGCGTAGGCATTAGAGCCGTTGTTCAGGCTTTGCGGGATGCCATTTTTCCAGAGTGTAGCTATATCTTCTATTCCATTGTATAAATATCCGGCCGCGTACACATCATTTCCGGAAACAGCGATAGAATGAGCCATAGAATGAAAAGATCCATCGGTCAAATCTTCTGCGATACCGTTTTTCCAGAGTTTCGCGACATCGGTAGTCCCGTTGTTTTCATAGCCCACCACATAAACATCCTGGGCATAAAGGCTTGTTACCAGTAGTAAGATTGTTTGAAATGCTAAAATTGTTTTCATTTGTTCTTATTTATTTGTCTTAATAAATCCAGGGAGTAGGATAATCGCTTAAAATGGAGACAGGTAGTTTGATGAATTATCGTTCTTTTCCTACCATAGCGGCATCGCAGTTAGCCATTGCCTTAAGAATGTTTTCAATTACCAGAGGTTCGTCCGCAAACATTTCTTCTATATTTTTTTGGTAAGCGGTTACGTCAGCGGAGGTACGTGCTATTTCATCTTTATCACCTCCATTTTTTGCCCTGAACTCTTTGCGCATGAGCTCGCACCATACACCGGCAATTTCTTCCGGGCTGCCTTCAACGGCAGGTACAGGTGTGTTGGCCGTTTCGGCGGTAACGTATACATCGGATTCTTTTTCCGAAGAAGTAGTTTCTCCGCAGGAGAATAGTAAAAAAGCACAAAGGGAAATGGCTGTCGATTTTAAAAAGGTTGATGTCATAAGCTGTTATTTTTATGGGTTATTATTTGAATTATTGGTTTAAGAATTTTATCAGGCGGTTTGTATTTGTTTTACAATAGAAATTAAGTGTTCTTCATCCGTACCACAGCATCCGCCAAAAACATTTAAGTGCTTGAAGGCGGTTTTCAGTTTTTTATGTTCCAATGCAAGTTCCTGCGGGTTGCCTCTGTCTAATTCGGTAGCTTCATCTAATTCTGCATGGCTTTTGCAGGAAGCATTTGCCCTCAAACCTCTGATGCGTTTTATCCATTCTTCATTTTCTGCCATTTTCAATTCATCAAAGAAGTGGGTAGGGTGCGCGCAGTTTATCATATAATAGACAGGAGGGACTGTGGCGTTGTTATCCACCATTCTAATTGCTTCTTTTAAACCCATCCCGGAGGGCAGCTTTCCGTCTATTTCTACGGTAAAAGAAATTACAACAGGAAGATTTACCATAGCTGATGCATTGGCAATCCCGATGGCTTCCTCTGCATAATTCATGGTGATAGCCGAAATGATATTAACCGGTGTTTGGCTAAAAACCTTTATTTGTTCGGAATGGTAGTTTTGGGCGTCTCCGGCAGTCATGATATTTCCGGGAATATAGCCATCTCCACGCGGGCCTATACATCCACTGAGAATAATTTTACTGATGTCCTTTTCAAATTCACTTTTAAGACTGGCAAGCAGCTCAATCGCTTTTTTATTAACTTCTTCTATGGCCGATTTAGAATAACCTGTTTTTTCAATCCAATCGGGGTTTGAACGCCATGTAGGGCTTTCTAAAATAAATCCGGTCTGGTACTCTTTTGCAATGTTCAAATACCGCCTGTAGTAACCGGCTAATGCTTGGTAGCCTTTATCATCTTTTAATAAATCAAATGCCGCAAAATTGGGAAGTTCATATCCTTCAAGAAAAACCATGGTGGTTTCCAGACCGCCGTCAGTCAAAAACAGACCGGTAGTTTGATGTGGTAAAATGGTAGTATTTATATTGCTCATAATTTAAGCTTATTTTATCATTTAGTCAGGGCAACCTGCAGGTTGTGATTTGACAAATTGAGCATAACTGGCACCATAAGTTCCTCCTCCAGCATAATCCTGGATGATGTTTACATAGATGATTCGACAGTAGCCATCATCGGTGCTTGATGTCGGGTATTTTGCGTAAATCATTCCGTGCTTGTAGCGGTATTGGGGAATGTCCAGTTCATTTTTCTGTATCTGCCAGTTGGCTTCCAGTAATCCTATTCCCAATTCTTTTGCCTGGTGCAAGTCATTTACGGCACTGCGCAATAATTTTTCTTCGGCAGCATTATGCACTTTATACCCAACTGGTTTGTACAATGGCAACGTTTTTTGAGCAGCAGCCGCAATCTCATTCAGAACATCTTCAAGACAAGGAAATAAATGTCCCCATTTCTTTTCGAATTCCATTCTTTGAGTAGGCGAAATAGCGGCCTGTAAATATTCATTCCGCCGGTCGTTAAAATCCTCAACATACCAGGTTCTGCCAGCGGTAAAGCTCTTTGCCTGCTCCAGTGTGGTTTGCATATCTTCTTTAATAGAACTGATGCGGGCTTTATCAATGGCAGAGAGACTACTACAATCACCCTCTTTAGGTAAATCCTTTGTCAGCATATTAAAATAAGCTTCGCGATTCGTCAGGATATCATCCCATATCGCAGGGTTTTCTTCATATTTTTTACCGGTATTGGGTCGGTTGGGAAATTTCTGTTTAAACTCTTTTTCCATTGCCGCCAGTTGGGGTAACTCATCCTGCAATTGTTTTTTCGTTTCATAAGATTCGAAGTTGACAATGCGGCCGTGAAAATTACCTACCTTTCCGGGATCCAGTTGGTTCTTTTGGGCATAATAATAGAGATAAGGGCTGATAAAATAATCCTTGTAGGTAGGAACAGAACTATTATCGTCATACACCATTCGATAATCTCTTAAAGCGTCGTACCAATCAATGTTCTTACTGTTTTCCTGCTTGGAATTGTTGTTGTCCATAGTAGTTGATTCTTTTTTTATTTTAGGGACTTCTGGAGTTTTTACGGAAATGTTGATTTGAGCAAAGGACGTTAGGGGGAAAGCCAACCAGCTTGCTATCAATATGGAAAAGAGGGCTGTTTTTTTCATGCTTTTATGTTTTAGTTATAATAATGTGACCTATTTGTATGGTTATGATGGCTAAGCCGTGATTTTACTTCCCTATAATTTGCGTACAGCATAATTTCTGTTTAAAATTATTCTGCAATACCGTGGTATGCAATCAGGTTTTTACTAACGGCAGGGTTGGTTTTTTTATCGGCAGGGAAATCTACTTCGAACTTTTGTTACTTTGTTCCGGTAATCTTTAGCAAGCCTGATATGGTGTTTGTTAGAAAGTTTTGTCTTACCTTTTCCTATATGAACCGTAGTAAAATCCTGCATTGGCTTCTCTGTTTATTCTCCATTTTATGGCAGCATACTTATATGCAGGCGCAATCATTTGAAGAGAATGACTTTGCGCTTTATCGTGTTCAGGATGGATTAACACATAATCATATAACCGGGCTGGCACAGGATGATCATGGTTATTTATGGATTGCTACCCAGAAAGGATTGAACCGCTACGACGGGAATAGTTTTTTACAATTCTATAGTGACAGCAGCCGAACCAGTCTTCCGAATGAACATCTGAGGGAATTAAGATGGATAAAGGACGGCAGGGTAGGGATGAGAACAGCGGCAGGCTTTCATTTAGTGAATGCTAAAACCCTGCAGCAACGAAACATTATTCTTCCTGCCGGCGCGCTCAATAGTTTCCATATTGAGAATAATATTCAAGGATGGAACACGGATGATGGCGGTAATCTTTTTCTTTTGACATCAGTGGGATTTTACCACTTCAACAAAAAAGATGAATTGGTTTTCCATTATGAACATTATAAAGAGGAAGACAAAGGAAAATTGGACAAACCCTTTGGGCGTGGAGATGGAATTATTTTAGCACAGCCCGGAACATTGCTTATCGCCACTACGGCAGGTACCTTTATTTATCATATTGCCCATAAAGATTTCCATGCTGTCGGACAGAAAGATGAGGCACTGTTTCAGCAAATCGATCCGGCAAAAAAATGGGTGCACTTTATGCACTGCGATGAAAAATCTTTTAGTGTGGTAAGGGAGCAGGCTACAGAATTAGCCTGGTACGACTTAGCGAAAAATAAAAAATATCTGATTAAAACAACGCTTACCGGTTTAAACAATTTATTCGGCTGGCGAAGCAAAATAACCCGTGTCAACGATTCGACATTTACCATTACCGGAAATAATAAGGGTTTCTACCTGATGCGGTACAACAAAGTCAAAGACGAATACCGCATATTACCCGAACTTTATTTACCCAACTATTTATGCCGAACCATTTTTTCCGATAAACAAAACCGTCTGTGGATCGGTACCGACAGAGGATTGTTGCGGCAAAAACAATTTTCAGGAAATTTAGAAAAGAGAGTACTTCCGCATGACGACAATCCTTTAGACAGACCGGTGAATGTCAGCAGCATGGCGGTTGCAGGGGATAAATTGTTCGTGGGCACTTTTGGTGCCGGTATTTATGTGTTCGACAAAAGCTCACTCCGGTTTTTAAAACGCATTGATTTTTCCAATACTGGTAATACGGCAAATCACGTTTATCAATTGCTTGCTTTAAGCAAAGACAATGTATATGCGGCTACCTATGGCTCGCTTATCAGCATTCAAACCAATAATTATCAATACCAATCTGTTTCATTGCCGGATTTTAATAAGGATGTTGATTGGATTTCCTGGATGCATTTGGCGCTGGATGGAACCTTGTACATCAGCACTTCAAAGAATAATGTTTTTTATTATCGTCAGGCAGGGGAATCTGATTTTAAGAAGGCTGATTTCAGTAAGGAATCACTTTTCAATATACTTACGCCCATGCACATCAGTGAAGACATAGAAGGTAATATCTGGTTCAGCGGGCATGGTATCTGTCGTTTTAATATAGCTGAAGAGAAGTTTGACCTCCTTTTGGATTCGTTTCCGAAAATAAAAAACGAAAGAAAAGAAACAGGACAGATTGCTTTTGATAAAAACGGAAAAATGTATTTCGGCGTGGAAGAAAACGGTTTGATGATTTACAACCCTGCCGATAAAAAATTTGAACACATTACCCGAAGTAACGGTTTACCCGACAATATCATTGACGCCGTTTATCTTCATAAAAACAAATTATGGTTAGGTACCGAAAGCGGATTGGCTAATTACGATATTCATTCAAAAAAAATATTTTCATTTGGGCTCAATGACAATATGCCAGAAGGCGGGGTGACCGCATATTCCTTTTTTTATGATTCGGTTGCTGATGAACTCTACGCGGGGTTTCATAATGCCGTTGTACGTTTCAATCCCGATCAGTTGTCCAAAAACAATTTACCTTCTTATTTTTTTATTGAAAGTATTCAGATAGCCGGTTCCTTTGTTTTGTATCATCCTTCCGAAAGATTATCGCTCAGTTATAAAAACAACAACCTTGTAGTCAATCTTTCTGCAGTCAACTTTGAAGATGCACACCAGCAACTATTTGCATATCGTTTGATAAAAGAAGGAGGAGAGGAGTGGACAGAAATCGGAAAACAACGAAACATCATATTCAGCAATCTGGCACCGGGAGCGTACAAATTGCAGGTTAAGGTTTATGTGCAAAACAACAGTTGGCAGCCACAGATAAGGGAGATAAACATTCTGATCGAACCACCTTTATGGCGCAGAACCTGGTTTATGATAATTTGTGCTTTGCTGATTATTTCAACGATTGGTATTATATTCAGAACAAGAATAAAAAACATACGCAGAAATGCACAAATCAATACACAGATTGCTGAACTGGAAATGAAAGGACTCCATGCGCAAATGAACCCTCATTTCGTCTTTAATGCACTCAACAGTATTAAAGAAATGGTATTGGTGGACGAAAAGAAACAGGCGAGCCGTTACCTTAGCAAGTTTGCCCAATTGGTACGCACCAACCTGGAACAGTCCCAGCAAACCTTTGTAACATTGGAACAAAGTGTCGATCATTTAAAACAATATCTCGAAATGGAAAAAATCCGTTTTCGCGATTTTTTATATTCCATAGAAATAGGCGAAAGTGTAGAAACTGAAGCTATTAAAATTCCACCAATGCTGCTTCAGCCTCTTGTGGAAAATGCCATCTGGCATGGGCTTCGTTCATTAAAGGAGGAAAAAAGAATAGTCATCCGTTTTTTGAAAGACGAGGAATATTTAGTTTGTGAAATAGATGATAATGGTATAGGTATTAATAAATCCTTAAAAGCAAGAGAAAATTATCAGCACACGCACAGTTCGATGGGTATTGCCAATATTCGCGAACGATTAGAATTACTCAATGAAAAATACGGAATCAGTTGTTCCCTAATCATTAAAGACAAATCTGAGTTATCCGGTGGGAGCGAAAGCGGTACCATTGCTACATTAATGTTTAAATTAGCAAGCGTATGGAAAATATAAAAACCATTTTGGTAGATGATGAACGCAGCGGCATCAATACCCTGCATCAACTGCTGGAGGAATATTGCCCCGAAGTGGAAATAATCGCCACTTGTTCCGATGCCGATTCGGCAAAAGAAAAGATAGAAAACCTTCATCCTCAATTGGTATTTCTGGATATATCTATGCCACTAAAAACAGGCTTTGATCTGCTTGCCGAATTAGACACGATTAACTTCGAAATCATTTTTGTAACCGCACATAATCAATATGCGATTCAGGCCTTCCGATATAGTGCAGTGGACTATTTGGTAAAACCTGTGGACGAGGATCTGTTGATTGATGCCGTAAAACGTGCCGTAAAACGAATAAAGGCCAATTCAAACGAATATACTTTAAATACGCTGCTTCATAATATACGTTCTGCCCAATCACCTGCAGAAATGAAGCTGTGCATCAGTTCTTTAAAAGGATTTAGTGTAGTTCATTTGAAAGATATACTTTATTGTGAAGCATCAGGCAGCTATACCAACCTATATTTTGTCAATGGTACAGTCAGCTGTTCTACAAAGCCCATTTACCAATACGAAGAAATACTTGCCGATGCCGGATTTATCCGGGTACATAAATCTTTTTTAGTAAACATCATACACATCGACGGATATCAGCGCGGAGAAGGCGGTTTCGTTATTTTAAGCGATGGGAAAAACATAGAAGTGAGCCGCAGAAAAAGAGAAGAGTTGATGGGTGTTATGAAGAAGTTTTATAAGTACTGAATAATGTATGATAACAATGAAAAGGACAATTAATTATAAACAGAAGGCATTTTAGTTCAAATTCTTTTTTTATAATTTTTTCCTATAATTTATAATATGCAGAACGCATATTGTTGATTTTCAATACATTAAATAAAGAACAACGCAAGTTTGTCACTACTTGCGTTTCAAATATATAAATAAATTCAATTAAAGCAACATTTTAAAACATAATTGTCACAGGTTGCGTTAAATCAAATACCAAAAAGATAAAAAAAAACAAAAAAAAATGCCCCTGAATAGGAGCAATGGAAATTATTTATCGTGAACCTTCTTATGTTTACTGGGATATTTACTATTTAATAACTGATAATACAAATCAGCTGAAACAAAAGATTTTTTATACAAATCATTCATACGATTATATTCATCTTGCGCTTTATCCAAATCCTTTAACTTTTGTTCCTTTGAACGTCCTAAAACATAACCATTTGCAGATTCTAAATTATTATGAGCAATAGCCCGATAACCACTATATTTTTCTGTAAGGTCTGAATAATAAGTATACAATACAACTAACAACCCTTCATCATTAATTTTTAAATTTTCAACTTCCTTTAAAACATCATTTTCATTTGTTGGAAATTGTTGCGAAAATAGAGTAGAGGACACTACCACTAAAACAAGAATAAATATTTTTTTCATAAGTCTAAATTTTCCACTAAATAACAAAAAAAATGCCGTACTTACAAGAACGGCGGGATAAAATCATTTCTATATAATCTCTTTAAATAATGCCCGGTGCGCCTATCATATACATTAATATAGTGCCAATTATTATAATTCACAGAATTTGAGAGCCATTGAGAACATTTATAAAGATTGTGTACATACTGAACCTTTACAAGAAATGCATTTTCCCGAGTAAATACAATAACGCTATAATCATTCTTTCTATTCATTAATTGCGTAGGCTTCTATTTCCATCGGATTGTTTCTATATCCAAATTTAAGAGTATAGTACAGGTATAACAAATAAAACCCCAAAACCCCAAACCTTTTATATTGTTGCCAATGTACCATTTCATGTAAAACAGTTGATTCCACATAATGCCCGGCAGAAAAAAACATTCCAAAAGGTGGCAACGTAATAGCATGGAATTTTGCAAACGGTTGTAACCATGAGGGTACACTAAAGAATTTTGGTTGTTTACTTAAAGACAAATAAACAACCAAACCTATGAGCACAAAAAACAAAAATTTTAACTTCATAATAATGAACGATCAAAAGTATTCGCATACTGCTGCCAAACCGTTAGATAATAATCATGATTTTTCGGAGTTTGCCCAATAAATAAAGCATGTTCGCCCATTCTTCGGGCAACTAAACCACGCAAAACATTACCTCCGGACTTCCACCAAGTTAATTTAGTTCTGGCCAACTCAAAATCTTTTTGTTTCAACGCCTGATAAAATTGTGTATCTGTACCATTTGAATTGCGAAACAAACCAGCACCGGTATTATAACTTACAGAAACACAAGCATCAAATACACCTTGCGGAAGTGACAAACCATTAAGGTATCCCTTAACCAAATTTTCAAAATATGTTTTGACAACTGCATACATTCTATCAATTTGATTTCTTGTAAATCTTTGACCAAAATGCGTTATTTGACAGTCAGCTGGATACTTATCGTTATGAACATGAGTCAAACCCCATCCAACGGTTTTATAACCGTCACCGACATCAATTACCTTATAAAAATTTGAATCCGGGTTAAGCGCATCAACCAACCAGTTTTGATACTCCCGGGTTTTCTTCCAATTAATAGCCCTATTGGTCATCGACAACAAATTAACCGGGACTAATCCTATATCCTTAACCAAATCAACTGCCATTTTACCACCCATTAATAACGGGATTAATTTTATTAACTCAAACATAATTTAAATTAAACATTTAACTCCAAAACTAAACGACAACCATCAGCATGATAAATAATTTCCCATGGCCCCGGTTGATTAAAAGTAACGACACCCTTTAAATGATTTGTGGCATGCGGAACAAAAACATACGGTTCCAACATCGTAGTACTTTGCAAAAAATTAAACTCCCAAGAAACCGTTTCTAAATCAAGAATAGGATTATCAAGATTAACAACTATTCCAACTGGAACCTCAACAATTATATCACCTAAAAATTGAAAACTTCCATCCAAATAACAATATTCATTAATTACCGGAATTTCAAAAAAATCTTCCTTTGTCAATGGAATCAAAAAATAAACAATTAACCCATTTTCAGATGGTACAATTTCAAGTATTCCGCTATCGATATAATCATTTCTATGATAAATTTCTTCATCGACAATTATAAAATTAGAAGTCCTATAAATAGAATCTGATAAATCCAAATAGACACCATTTTTGTTTTTTTTAATGAATTCAGCCTTAACCTTAAATCGTTTCTGATTCAAGATAACAATAGAATCCTGCCAATGATTAATTGATTCAGAAGACATTTTAGCTTGTCTATACGTTATCAAATTAATTTTCCCTTCCATCTTTTGTTTTCTTAAAATTTTTATACTTAAAATAAGAATCAACCACCACCGCTAACAACGGTATCAGCATAGGTAAAACTTCCTTAAAACTTACCGATGATACTACAGCTGCTAAACCCGTTATCGGGAAATACTCGAAAAAACTACCTTGATTCGACATTAAACGAAACAAATTTACCTTCAATTAAAGCGTAGAAAACGCCTAAAACTCCCAAAGCCGCTACCCATACAGGTACTTTACTATTACTATATCTTCTTGCCATTTGTTTTATTTTTTTTTTTATGATTATTAACCCCAACCGCCACCGGGCCAAATCTGATTTAAACCTTCCTGAATGCCGTCACCGATAGGACCTAAAAAAGACAATCCTACTTTAATCAATCCTTTCCAGAACTTACCTCTTTTACCTTGACCTTGCGGAACGCTACCTTCATTAATAGACACCTGAGTAATCAAAGCAAAAATCTTTTTAGGAAATAAAATAAGAGAAGCCACAAACGCAACTATTACCCATTCCCACCACTTCATATTTTTAAAATCTATTTTTTTCATTCTAAACTTTTTCTTTTTAAAAAATCGGGGATACGGAATAAATCCACACCCCCGCACTAACTAACCAAATATTAACCTATGAGAAAATTTATTCTTCACTTAAATTACTTCCGTTCAACTTTCCGTCATCTCTCAGATCATCAATAAGATTTTTAAGATGCCTTACCACAATTGAAACCACCCGAAGAATTTCCTTGATATTGTCTATATTTTTCCAAATATCTCCAATAACTCCAACGTTAAATCCTTTTACTGCTTTTGCCATTATCTACCGTTTTTTCTATAAAAATAAGGTCCGACATAACCACCACGACCGCCCCGAGGGTTCATAACAAAACCTAATTGGCTTATTGTAATTTTCCCGGTCGAAACGTCATATAAACCGGACGTTTTAATTTCTTGACCATTTGGCATTTCGATTCTTACAAACCAATTTTGCCAAATTCTATTAGATTTTGATTTTGTTTCATGCGTACCACTATACGGCGATGCATAAAATTTACGTAAACCATTACGTTTGTCATACTTCCAACCGGAAACATACTGTTTCCCGTTTTTGTCTACACCGGATTTACAACCCGAATGTTTTTTTTGTTCTCTATTTGGTTGAGAACGATAACCACCGCCATTATAATTTCCACGGTTATAACCACCACCGCCATAATTATTATTATAATTTCCGTATCCCATGATCTATTTCTTTAAAAATTTGAACAAAACAAAACCTATAAGCAAATGCCATAACTTAACCTGAAATGAACCTATACTAAACAACGGTTTTGAACTTAACTGAGTTACTACTTCCATAATCTTATTTTAAAATTTTATTTTCTTTTGCGTATTTGTAAAAACCGAATAACAACAATCCACCAAGTGCATAATTCATAACGTTAAAACTCGATAAAGTAGGAGTTATGCCACCACTTGACCAACCTCCGGGAATTATACCACCACCACCATCATAAACAGGTTCATCTATTACAGTATAACCGCCACCACCGGTATAATTTTGATCAACCTCATACGCACGATAAAAAAACGTTACAGTATGGCCAAATCCCATCCATCCACTTTGAGACTGTATATCTGATTGGCTATAATTTTCTGCCTTTTTTAAACCATTCGTGCCGGGTAGATTATTAATATTGACGTTAGCCACAACAAAACCACTTGACAATAATAATGAGTGCAATTCTGTCATATACGTTCCCAGCATTTCTATGAACTTCAAACGATAATCTCCCTTACAACTACCTTTTTGCCCCGATTCTTTAGTACTCAAAGCCGCATATAAATGGCTTAACCTTTTTGAGAAATCATTAACATTTTGCAAACTCATTGACATATCAACACCTGCTTTTTTACGCATTGCGTTAATTTGTCCCGGGAAATTATCCTTTAAATATTTCAACTTAAATTCAGAAGACATACAACCCATTTGAGTTAACCAGTCCCAAAAATCCCCGTCAAACAACTCATCAACTAAACCGCCAACGTCTTCTATAACGCCACCCCAATCGGTTTCGCCACCGCCCGAACTTCCATTTCCCTCCGGCATATTAAAACCCTTTTACTGAATGAATACTTAACTTACTACCACTTCCTGTCGTACCAATAGTTGGATTATTTGGATTAATCGGAGGTGTCCATACTGTACCACCGGAATCGTTTAAAGTCATCCCTTGACCTGGCACCGGATTCGATGGAGTTGCAGTTCTTACATTCCCGGTACTTTTAACAGCCCCGGATAATTCAGCCGCTTGTTGACGTACTTTTGTTTGCTCAATATTACGTTGTTGCAACTGAATCAATTTTGTAGATTCACGAACACAATCCAATTTGTAAATATGAATATCCGCGTCATTAAGATGCGATAAATCGAATTCGGTTTTTGTACGTGTATCAACTAATACACCTTTCGCACCGAAAGCAATATCGTTACGAATATCATACAACGCACCGTCATATTTTGCAATATCGAACGATGTACGGCGACTGCCTTGGTATGCTCCTTTGTTATATTGGAAATATTCAAATTTTACTCCATCCGGGATATAAACATAATCATAACCCAATGCATCGATATTTGCAAAGTCATTTGATTGTAAAATTCTTTGTTTGTCCAAAACAATCGGATAACCAATTTCACCAAAACAATAGTAGTCGAAGTATGCCTTTACTTCTTCAAACGGCTCAGCCGTTTCTTTTTGGAATAACTGAACAATCAATTTATTATCTTCACTCAAATGCAAATCTCCATTGAACGAAAACAACAAAAGAAATTGATACCATTGCTCAACAATTGGATCATCATCTTCGTTTAATTCATCAGTAACTACATCTACCTGCAACGCTTGAACCCGATTTGATAACCTTTGGGTGATGCACAAGTAATCCTTTAGCGAAATTTCTGAAATCAAAGCATTTCTCTTTCCTTCCGAATCTTCATAATGCACTCTCAGAAATATATTTTCCAATTCCTGAATACGCATTAACAAACCAGCACAAGGCTTTTCTACCTCAAAATCAACCTGATTATATTGCGCATTAATAGCAACTGTATATTTATTCCCACCAATTGCCTGAACTTGTCCGTAACTATCTGCCATAATTAATTTTATTTTCTTTTTTAATACATCAAAATTCCAAACAAAAAAAACATTGAATTTTAAACCCAATGTTTTTAAATGATTTTAAATGCTTTTTAATCAGATTTAAGCATACTTCCAAATAAATACTTATCCAAATGCCACTCCGTAACTATCGAACAATGATAGAGGTTGCGAATTTCCGTCATTACTCTTTGTGCCATCGACCGGGAACACCCCAATTCGTTCATTACATCTTTGTATGTTATTCTTTTCCGGTTCATACAATTGCTGATTTAAATTCTTATAATAATCTTTTACTTTTTTAAATATTTCAATGCCGTATCTTTTTAAGGTTTGCCATACAAACCCCTTGTACATTAAAACAAAATCAATCCCGTCAATTCTTTTTAAATGCCTTTCAGCAATATCCACAATTTTACGAGCCACAGAATCCCCGACAAATTCAGGATATTTCAAAAACTTGATATTCCGGGAACAACCCCAAACCCTACCAATGATAGGACGTTTATTTTCTTCGTTTTTAGTCATATATTTTATCATATAACCGGCAATATTTTTAATTCCCTTAAGCGAATGTATATCCGTAGAATTTGGATTATTAAAACCCTCTTTTTTCTGAATTAAATATTCTAAATTTTGGATTTCACGAGGTTTTTTACTTTTCGGGTTGTAAGTAAAACCCTTTGACATCATATTGGCGGAAAAACGTTCTATATAGCCTAATTTTTTCATTTGCAAATTCCAAAGATTTCTAACTATTCCATGATCTACATAACGGTCAATTAAAACGTGGAAATGAATGTTTCCGTTTTTTTGTGCTTCTGCTTTCCACAAATAAAATTTAACATTATACGTCTTTACAAGATTTTCAAGGAACAATGTAAAAGAACGTTTAATTATTTTATCCGTATGGAATTGAGCACAAGGTAGAGTACAGGTTACAAAAGTCAAATAGGGTTGATTCTGATAATCTTTTTTCCAATCATAACCAACATATACCGAATTAACAGCATTTTCTATTAATTTACGCATACGTTTTTTTGTGGCCACTGAAACCGTACCCAATTCTTTAAGAGCAAACGGAAAATATTTTTTTTTCCAATCATAATAAAATTGATACTCTTCAACCCATTTTTTCAAATCAATTTCCCCCGATTCATTATATAAATCTTCCAAAACTTCATCAACCGGAGTTTTAAGGGATTGTTTCAACGTTTCACGATTGCCACCCAAATTAGAATCCAAGTTTTTTGAATATGCTATTATCGACCCGTTTCGTACTTGAACAACTTCAACCGACTTATTAGGCTCGTATATTGGGCTTTTTTGACTTTCGATTTTACCGACCATTTGGATAAACCAATATTTAATACGCTCGTAAATGAATTTTAAAACCCTTTTTTATGTCTCCAATTGACTCAATTTTTACAATTCCTATATGATACTGCCACCCGATTTGAATTATATTATTCCAATCAATAGAAGAAAACTCCCTTCCAGATATATACAAACTAAACATTTCATCTCCTTCTAAAAACCCAAAATTTAAATAACGACTACCAAACGCACGTTTTAACGACTCTATATAATCTTTCATGATAACAACTCATTTTTCGTTAATAATTCACCTATTTTAATTTCCAATGAATCAATAGCCTTATCCAACGGTTGTTGTTGACTCATTACACAATCACAATCGAATATCAAAACCAAAAAAGACTGAATTATATACTCATCTTCAAACTCAATAAATCCATCTTTAGAAGCATTATCCAACCAAGATTTAAGATTACCGGTGTAGTACGATTCTTTCCACTTAAGCCAACTAATAAAAGTGCGTAACAAGTAAATTTTTAACTGTTTCATATCAAATCGATTTTAATGTTAATATCCCAAGCCCCATTTTCAGGAATTCGAAAAAGCCCCCCTATAAATAATTGAACATCCTTTAATGAACTAAAAACAGATTCAACGCCTTTAAATTCAACAACATAACCGTTTGAAACAGTTCTAATTTTCAAATTTTGATTAACTACATTTTTTGATTCCATAATTCTGATTTTTAAAAAGTTATTTTGATATAAAATTGATTTTAAGCCCCCTTCTAAGTTTGAAGGTATATTGTTGTTGACCACCTTTTAAAACCTTGTTAAAATGACTGTTAGCCAACGAAACACCTACAAGTGACCAGTATCGACCTGCACCAATCAAATGAGATTGATTTTCATTATCATACTGATAGCGGATAACGAAGTTTTTATTGATTTCAGAAATCATAAAACCATCTTAAACGGTCAAACTGCTGAAAACTGAAAAAACCCGATGCATACAGGTAATACATAGACCAATACGCATTTTCTAACTTAAATTTTCCTATTAATTTTAAATAGGACTTTTTTAATTCATAATCATTCATATACAATTGATTTTTAAAAGTTTATAACTAATTGAAGCGGATAACAAAGTTTTTATTGATTTCAGAAATCACAATCCGTAATATCATTTGGATTTCCACAAAATTTTTTTACACAATCGACACAATGCCACGCCCTTTTTCTCAATAATGGATACCAGAACAATCTCATAAATTCATTTTTCCTTTTTTTACCACACCATGTACAATAATGCCGAGGATCTTGACGGAGTGTGTCTACTGCAGTAGACTTTTTTAATTCCTGAATCATATTTATTACATTAAAAGTTCATAACTAATTGTAGGGGATTATAAAGGCTGATAATTTCACATTCAGATGAAGAAACTGAGCCTTTATATTCGAATTTTTTATAATTGCCATAAAAGCAATCAGAATACATTTTTACAGAAGTAATAAGATTAGAAACCTTTGTTTGTTCCGTTTGATTACGTGAGTTTCTTGCTATAGATTTTAAAATGTTGCAAGCAGTTAATAATTGACTTTCCAAGTAAAAAAGCCAATTAATAAGTACCGTATTATCCCGGCGAACTTCATCGGTCAACGCCAAATCAAAAACATCTAAAATCGATTTGATTATTTCCTTTAACTTATAAGTTTGATGATAAGAGGAAAAGGGAAAAAGGGCGGAAAAACAAGAATTTACATCCGCATAGATTTGCAAAAAGAATTTATATGAATCAGTAACATATTTATTAAACTGATTTATAAACCTTTCACATTTTTGCTTATTTGAAAAATAATAGGTTTTACTTCCAAGAGCAACGAGAACCTGAAAGCGTTTTTTATTATCAAATCTTTTAAGATAATGTGACGAATCACTAAATTTTAAATGTATTTTTCTCATAGTAAAAGGGTTTACAGTCAATTTATTTAATTACTGAAAACCCCTTTTTCCTATAATTTATATTATGTTAAATAGAATTTTAATTCCAATCTATTTAATTTGATAAGTAATAACAATCCTCCTTCCCTAAATTCAGAGTCTGTTTAAATTTCTGCAAAATTATTCTCCCCAACCTAATGGAGTAATTTTGAACAAAATTTTTAAAGATTTTAGCTTCCTTTAAAATTTGAGGCATAGAATTTTAATTCTCATCTATTTTAATTTGATAAATAATAACAATTCTCCTTCCTCATATTCTATTTCCACTTTATCCTCTATTGCCATATTTCGAATTCCAATTCTTTTCGTTATATCCAAATCTTCATCGTTGAGCAGATATTTTAAACCGGTTGTTTTAATTCCTTTTGCTATCGGAAACGGATACAAAGAGATCGTTCTTCCATAATAACCATCCAGCACAATGGATTTTTCCGTAAAAAAATAGTAACTGAAATCATCAAAAAAAACAATTGTCAATTTATTTTTGAATTTTAATCCGGAAGATAAATTCCCTAAAAAATGATCATGTTCCATGCCACTGCTTCCATACACATAAACTTCTTCATAATTTCTGGAATGGATGATAGCCAGCGCTTTTTCAAAATCTGTAAAATTCTGATCGGGAGTTTCAACCACTTCAATTCCTTGCGGAATTTCTGAAGTTGAAATCGAATCAAAATCTCCGCTAATAACATCGGGTACGATCTCCAGCTCTTTTAAATACTTATAGGCTCCGTCTGTACAGAACACTTTCTCGAATTGACTCAAATCCGGAATTGTACTCGGTGCCTGACCATTTAAAAAGAGTGCTACCCTACTCATTTGGCAACCATTTTATTTCTTCATGTCCGGCATCATGCGCTATTTTTCTAGCCAATACAAACAAATAATCGGACAAACGATTTAAATATTTCAAAACTTCTTCCCGGATTTCCTCCATTTCTTTAAGTGAAACGGTTATCCGCTCTGCCCTTCTACATATACATCTACAAAGATGTCCGTATGAAGATGCCAGATTTCCGCCGGGCAATATAAAATGGGTCAAGGCAGGCAGCTCCTCCTCCATCTCGTCTATCCAAATTTCGAGTTCTTCAATATCGGAAATTTGAATCATATAAGGAAGGCGGGATTTCCCATTGGCCAAAAACAATTTGTCAGCCGGAGTCGCCAATTCGGCACCCAGATGAAATAAATTCTTTTGTATTTGGATTAATTGGTTATTATAATTCAAGTTAATTTTTGAACTTCTGATAAGTCCTATAGCAGAATTCAACTCATCTACAGTCCCATAAGCATCTATCCTTATATGGTCTTTGGAGACTTTGGTTCCGCCAAAAAGCGAGGTTGTCCCTTTATCGCCTGTTTTTGTATATACTTTCATGATAGGAATTTCTGAGGGGTAAATATATTTAAAATTAACGACTAAGACAGTTGAAGAAATGAAGAATTATCTCTTTAATTAAAAGTGGTTTAGTTTTTGATAAAAATTCAAAAAGCGAGTCTGTCTTACCCCAATAAATACCGATTTAGTCTAATTAATTAATATTAAATTTAGATTAAACAGAAAAAAAAAATCGAAATAATCGGATTATTTAAGATAAAATTATAGATTCGCATTCTTGTAAATAAAAATTAGTGATAATTAAAATTAAAAATGGAAATGGAAACAAATGAAACTTTTCAACCTAGGAAATCTACTAAAAGAGGAGGCTTAAATGCGCCAATTACAATTATTATTTTAATCGGTATTGCCATGGCAGTATTTTATGGATTATTTGGTAGCCCCGCTAACTTTGAAGGTGGAGATTCTTACGCCGGACATCCTAAAAATTTCATGGGAATCATATACAAAGGAGGAGTTATCATTCCTTTCCTGATGTCTTTCTTCCTTATGGTAATTGTATTTGGGATTGACAGATTTTTTGCTTTACAAAAGGCAAGCGGTAAAGGTAACACAACCAAATTCGTTGATAACATCCGTGATTTGGTAAGCAGAAACCAAATCAACGATGCTTTGGAATTATGTGATCAGCAAAAAGGTTCTGTGGGGAATGTAGTTCGCGAAGGATTGACTACTTACAAAGCGCTTGCAAATGATTCTTCCATGAACAAAGAACAAAAACTGATTGAGTTGAACAAAACACTTGAAGAAGCTACAACTTTAGAAATGCCTGCATTGGAAAAAAATACATCCATCATTTCTACGATTGCTTCCGTTGGTACGTTAATCGCATTGATGGGTACGGTAATCGGGATGATTAAGGCATTCTTCGCTTTGGGTGAAGGTGGTGGTACTCCAGATGCTGCGAAACTTTCGGTAGGTATTGCTGAGGCACTTATCAATACCGGTATGGGTATCGGGGCTTCCGCTATTGCAATCATCGTTTACAACATGATTACAAACAAGATTGATGATCTTACCTTCAAAATTGACGAAGTGGGTATGAGCATCCAACAATCTTTTGGGGCACACCATTAATTCTTTTTTTATAGTTCAAATTGGTGGGAATTCCCGCCGGAAATTAATAAATTGATAAATAAAAAAATGAAAAATGGCAAGAGTTAAACCAAAAAGACAAGGTATCCACATGGATATGACGGCTATGAGTGATATGGCTTGGTTGTTGCTTACATTCTTCATCCTTACCACACAGTTTAAAAAGCCGGATATAGTTCCAGTTATAACCCCAAGTTCTGTTGCGGAAACTAAACTTCAAGACGGTGATTTAATCAGAATCACAATCAATAACGAAGGAAAGTACTACTTCAGCATCATTGATGACAAAAATAAACTTCCGGTTTTAGAAAAAATGGGACAAAAATATGGAATTACCTTTACAGATGCAGAAAAAAGCAGTTTCATGAAAATGTCGGAAATTCCAGTTTCTATCAGAGGATTGAAACAATATTTGAACCTATCTGACGGTCAGAAACAAGCGACTATTCCTGGAATCAAATTGGATAGTACAGACCTTCAGTTAATTGATTGGGTGGATTTTAGTTTTGAACAAGATCCTAATTTGAAATTGGCGATAAAAGGAGACGTAAAAGCTCAGTATCCCGAATTCCGCGACCTGATCAAACAATTGGTAGAAAGAGACTTTAACAAGTTTCAGTTGATAACAAGTTCAGAATCAAAACCTAAAAATTAAGCCATGGCAGATATAGATGTAAAATCACATGATGATAGTGGCAAGGTTCGCTCGAAAAAGCAGTCCACTAAAGTAGATATGACCCCTTTGGCCGATTTAGGTTTCCTTTTGATTACATTCTTTATGTTTACTACTACGTTTAGTAAACCCAATGTGATGGGACTGAATATGCCTCCGAAACAAGATATTGATGTTCCCCAACCTCCAGTGGAAATTGATTTATCCAATTCAATATCAATTATAGTGGGTGGAGAAGGAAAGTTATATTGGCATCAACAAGATAAAACCAAATTGACCGCAGACCAGTTGCATGAAACTTCTTATGCAAAAGAAGGAATACGTAACGATATTATAGCGGCAAGACAAAGAGCAAAAATTCCGGATAATTTTACGGTCATCATCAAACCTACTGATGAATCGACCTATGAAAATCTGGTTAACGTTTTGGATGAAATGGAAATCACCGAATCTTCCCGATACGGTATTGTGGACATTGCTCCAAACGAAGTGAAAGTGTATGAAGAAAAAAGTGGAACAAGTAGTAACAATTAAATCTAAAAGTCATGTCAAAAGAAAATTACAGATCACTCGACGACATCGTATTTGAGAAGCGATTCAAAGATTACGGTGCTTATGACCTACGGATGGGCGAACGTTCCAATCTTACCAAGGCCTTTTTAATCGGACTTGCCATCATCGGACTTGCAACTTTAGGAATCGTTCTTTATAACGTAGTTCTGGCAAAGGAGGACAAGGTGGAAACCGTTGTGGATATCAACCTGATGGATGTGGAACAACCGGAGATCATAGAAGAAAAACCGGAAGAACCCGAACCGGAACCAGAACCGGAACCGGAACCGGAAATTGCACAAGTACGGGTGGTGATTCCTGAACCAAAAGAAAATGTTGTAAAGGAAGAACCCATTGTGAAAGTGGAAGAGATGGAAAACAAACTGATCGGTTTGAAAAATGTCGAGGGTGAAGAAAGTAATTCTTCCAAAGGTAAATCTGAGCCGGAAAAACCAAAGGGTGATGGTGAAGGTAAAAAACCTGCTCCGGTAGGAAACTTTACCGCACGTCAGGTATCCGATATGGCTATCTATCCGGGTTGTGAAAAATTCAAAGGCAATAAAGCTGAATTGCAGAAGTGTCTTCAGAAAAACCTCACAGAAGAGTTAATTGATCAATTGGCCGATTTTGGTGAAGTGATGAATAACAAAGGTGAATCACAAGCCATCACCAAATTGGAATTTGTGATAGATAAATCAGGAAAAATCATTCAAGTTAAAGCCTTGGGTGGTTCAGGTGGCGCTATCAATGCAGATTTGGGTAAAGAATCAGAAAAAGCATTGCAAAGAATTGCTACCCGACTTGCCAGTAGAGGAAAAAACATCCAACCAGCCAAATTGGAGGATGGATCTCCGGTAAACCTGATTTTTCAGTTACCTGTAAAATATGTAATCCAGAACTAATTCTGAATTTCCATAAAATAAAAGAGAGCCGTTTTGGCTCTCTTTTTTATTTATACCCAGGGCAATAAAAAAGCGAAACTTCTGATGAAATTTCGCTTTAAGTGACCCGGCTGGGGCTCGAACCCAGGACCCCAACATTAAAAGTGTTGTGCTCTACCAACTGAGCTACCGAGTCTCTCGTTTTCCGTTGTTGTAACGTTAACGGGGTGCAAATATAAAAATAAGAATTAAAAACCAAAACCCTTTTTGCACTTTTTTTAAGAATATTTATCAGTTGATTTTTAATCGCCTGATACTAAGTTTTTTTGCACATTTGCATTAATTAAAAATTTATGAAAATTTCTTTGTTGGGCTATATGGGAAGCGGGAAATCAACCGTTGGAAAAAATTTGGCTGCTCAATTAAATTGGGAATATCTGGATTTGGATCAATTCATCGAAAGCCAACACAAAAAAACAATTGCGGATTTTTTTTCCAGTAACGGAGAAATCAAATTTAGAAAATACGAAAGGGAAGCTTTAAAAAAAATACTGGATTCTGAAAAAAATTCAGTTATTTCTTTGGGAGGCGGAACACCCGCTTATTATGACAATATGCAATTGATTAATGAATTTTCCTACTCTATTTATCTCCGAATGACCCCAAAAGAATTGATTAAAAGACTGGAAAACGAGAAATCAACACGACCGTTGTTGGCTCATCTTTCAGATGAAGAACTCCCGGAATTCATCGCCAAACATCTTTTTGAAAGACGTAATTTTTATGAGCAGGCCCAATTCACCATTGACGTAAAAGAAAAATCCCCTGATGAAATCGCTCAGGAAATCATCCTTCATCTTCCTCCTCACCGGAAATAAAATCATCCAGTTCGCGGCGGTCTTTTTTGGTAGGTCTCCCCTCACCTTTTTCACGATAATAATCCTGATCCAATCTTCTCAATTCCAATTTCTCCAATTCTTCTTTCGGCGTTTTATCAACGATGTGTAATGAAACGAGTTTGGCTGCCATTCGGCTTTTGGGTAATTGTAAAATTTCGAATTGATAATCAATTTGGTCTTTACGCACAGTTATCTTGTCAGAAGGAACCACTTCCCGCGAAGATTTTGCAATATCGCCGTTTACTTTCACCCTGTTTTTTTTGATGGCTTCTGCAGCCAAACTCCGGGTCTTAAAATAGCGTACACACCAAAGGAATTTATCTAAACGCATTGTTAAATTTATTTTAAGGAACTTAATTTTTGTAAATTCGCAACCAAATAACAAAGTTATGATGAAAAAATGGGGAATTTGTCTTCTGGCTGTCGGTTTGTTTTTTGCCGCATGTAAAAATGATGATGATGTACAAGAAATATCACAGGAAGACCAAAACCAGGTAGATGATGAGGCAATCGTTCAGTATTTAGAAGATCATTATTTTGAACCGGAACGCGGATTGATTAAAAAATATGATGACGAGGATGAAACAGACGATGAGTATCCGAATTTAAAGTCCTTGGGAACCAAATTAAATTCAGGTGTTTGGGTTATCAAACGTCCGGAAGTACCTGCAGAAGGTCCGTCTGTGATTGAAAATACGCAGGATAGCATTTGGATTTCCTATGATTCTAAAATGTTCAGAGCCAGCAATGACAATGTGGAAACAGATGGTGATAGGCTTTATGGTACAACTTCCGCATTCTTTAATACCATCAATTCTACTGGAGTAGCGGCTTGGGATCCCTATTTCTATTATTCGCATTTAACAGATGAGATGATTTCAAATGACATCACACTCTCCCATTTCGTCATCGAAGGATTTGTGGAAGGATTGAAACAGTTTAAATCTACCCAAACTTCAGGAACGGATTTGTATAATTTTCAGGGAGCCATTATCGTTCCTTCCCGTTTGGCTTATGCCCGGGATTATATATATTCGGGAGGCCAACTCAGAAATGATATTTACCGGAATGTAAGTTTTATTTTCAACTTCGAATTACACAAAGTCATTCCAAGAACGAATTAATCTTGGAAATAAAAATATTTAAGTGCAAAGGTCTTCTTTGCACTTTTTTTATTGTTTAAATTTGTGGTGCATCATGAAACCCAAACAATCACTCAATTCCATAAAATTTAATTTTCAAGCTGATGACAAATTGCTGGTTGCAGTAAGCGGCGGTGTTGACAGCATGGTACTTTGTGATTTACTACTTCGCTCCCAACTCAATTTTTCAGTTGCACATTGTAATTTCCAGTTGCGGGGAAAAGAATCAGATGAAGATGAAAAATTTGTTCAAAATTATTCTTCAGAAAACCAAATTCAATTTTTCTATAAAAAATTCGAAGTAAAAAAATTCAAAGAATCAGGTAATTTCTCCACCCAAATGGCTGCCAGAGAATTAAGATATGAATGGTTTGACGAATTAATTTCGGAGCATAAATTTAAATATTTATTGACCGCGCACCATCTGAACGATTCCCTGGAAACCTTTATCATCAATCTTTCCAGAGGAACCGGAATCGAAGGATTGACAGGAATGAATTCCTGCAAAATCGCACGTCCCCTCCTCTCCTACTCAAAAGCTGAAATCCTGTCCTATGCAGAAGATAGAAATTTGAAATGGCGGGAAGACAGTTCCAATCAAACATCTGACTACGTTCGAAATAAAATCAGGCAGAAAATTTTTCCGGTTTTGGAAGAAATCCATCCACAATTTTTGGAAAATTTTTCTAAATCCATTCAATTTCTGAACGAAGAGAATCAAATGATGCAAAATCATTTGGAAATAATTAAAAATCAATTGTTTAAAATAAATAACAACGTAATTTCAATTTCTATTTCCGAATTAAAAAAGCTCAACCCGATCGAGTCTTACCTCCATCATTTGTTCATAGATTTTGGATTTCAAAAACCAAAGGAAATTCTAAAATTAACGGATTCGCAAAACGGAGAAATCCAATCCAAAACCCACCGCTTGATCCGAAACCGAAATGAAGTTTTGATTGTTGAAAAATCATGGGAAAAATCTGACGCTGAAATTGAGTTAAATCAAGGGGAAATCCTTGAAAAACCATTATATTTGAAGATTTTGAAATCGGAAGTACGGGATTTATCGGCAGATGAATGTTTAGATGCTGAAAAAATAAAATTTCCGCTCCGCTTGCGAAAAATGAAAACGGCCGATGTTTTTTTTCCGTTTGGGATGAAAGGATCCAAAAAGTTGAGCAAATTTTTCAAGGACGAAAAGTATTCGAAATTGGAAAAAGAAGATGCCTGGCTGATGGTGGATGATGAGGACAGAATTGTCTATTTGGTAGGAAAAAGGATAGACGACCGTTTTAAAATTACGAAACACACACACAAATACTTAAATATTTATTTATGAAAAAAGGGACTTTATTTTTTCTTTTATTTCTCCCCTTTTTGGTCAATGCTCAAATTTTGACACCGGTCAAATGGAGCACCGAAACCAAAGATCTGGGAAATAACGAGTACGAAATTTCATTACACGCAAAAATCGACAAAGGTTGGCACATGTATTCGCAGAGCCATCCCGGCGATGGAATCGGCGTGCCGGCAACCATTACTTTTGAATCCAATCCCAATGCGGAATTGAAAGGAAAGGTTTCGGAATCAGGAAAATTATTGGACAAATACAGCGAACTTTTCCAGCAACAGGAAAAATATTATGAAAACAAGGTTACGTTTAAACAAAAAATCAAATTAAAAGATCCAAAAGAAACTACCATAAAATTCAGTGCGGAAACACAAGTCTGTGATGCAGAAAAATGTTTACCTCCTGATTGGCAGGATTTTACTGTAAAAATATCGCCTAAAAAGGAAGAAGTTGTCGAGGAAAAAACCGAGGATGGAAAAGAAGAAGTTGTTGTAATCCCAACTGAAACGCTGGATACTGATTCTTTACATTTGGCTCAAAATCAATTGACCGAATCAAGCGATTCTGTTACTATTTCAGACAATACTTCTATTGAAAAGACAAATGCTATTGATGGAGAAAAGAAAGAGAATGAAGGACTATTGGATATTTTTATTGCAGGAATTTTCGGAGGATTGCTTGCACTTGTTATGCCTTGTATTTATCCAATGCTACCTCTTACAGTAAGTTTATTTACAAAACAAAGCAATAATAGAGGGCAAGGTATTTTTAAAGCATTAATCTATGGGGTATCCATTATTGCAATCTTTGTCGGATTCGCCACAATTATAACTTTAATTTTTGGTGGATCAGCACTAAATGAATTAGCTACTAATCCTTGGCTCAATATTGGTCTGTTTATAATATTTGTGTTATTCGCTATATCATTCTTTGGAGCTTTCGAGATAACATTACCTTCAAGTTGGGCAAATTTTGCTGATAAACAAGCGGATAAAGGTGGATACATAGGAATATTTTTTATGGCATTTACATTGGTCATAATTTCATTTTCTTGTACAGTTCCCATTATAGGGGGATTAGCAGCACAAGCGAAGGATTCAGACAGTTATTTAGCCTTAATAGTTGGTTCATTAGGTTTTTCCTTTGCGTTAGCTATACCCTTTGTTTTGTTTGCCATTTTCCCGAGTTGGTTGACATCTCTTCCAAAATCAGGAGGTTGGATGAATGTGGTGAAAGTTTGCATTGGATTTGTTGAATTAGCTTTTGCATTCAAATTCTTTTCCAATGCCGACTTGGTGTGGCAGGCTCATATTTTGGAAAGAGAAACCTTTTTGGCAATATGGATCGCTATTGGTTCATTAATGGGCATTTATTTACTAGGAGGATTCAGAATGAAAATGGACTCTCCAACGGACAGAATCGGTGTTCCGAGATTATTTTTCGCATTACTCACCTTTACATTTGTAATCTATATGATTCCGGGTATGTGGGGAGCACCTGTTAATTTGTTAAGCGGCCTCACTCCTCCTATCCACTATGCCGAATCGCCCAACGGAGTTGGAAGAGCATCGGTTGCGGTTAGCAATGGAGAATCTGCTTCCGAATTGATCAAAGGTCAAAAATACGGGCCGCATCAGATCCCTGCATTTTTGGATATGGCAGATGCAGTCGGGCATTCCAAAAAGGTAAAAAAACCGATTATGATCGACTTTACCGGACACGCTTGTGCCAACTGCCGTAAAGTGGAAGAAAGGGTTTGGTCTGATCCGAAAGTAAAAACGATGTTAATGAATGATGTCGTTCTGGTTTCGCTTTATGTGGACGAACGCACTGAACTACCCAAAGAAGAACAGGTATATTCAGAAGCTTTGGGCAGAAATCTGAAAACCATAGGAAATAAATGGACAGCATTTGAAATTGAAAAATATCATAACAATGCACAGCCTTATTATATTATCGTTGACGAGGATTTAAACAATTATAACGAACCGCTGGGAGCGATTTACGATGTGAACGAATATGTAGCTTGGATGAAAAAAGGAATCGACGGCTATAAAGCAAAGAAAAATTAATCAAATTGAATTATCAATAATAAATAACCGGTATTTAATGCCGGTTATTTTTTTGGTTTATTGCTCATCTGAAACACCAATTCACCTCCTTTTATCAAATCCGAATGCCTCAAAGTGAAGTCTTTAATCTCTTTTCCGTTGAATTCTAATTTCTGAACATAGACATTATCTTTAGAATTATTTATTGATTTGATAATTAATTTATTACCATTTTCTAATTGAATAATTGCTTCATCCACAAGCGGACTTCCTGTCGAATAGTTTTCACTTCCCGGCGCAACCGGATAAAAACCCAAAGCCGAGAAAATATACCAAGCACTCATCTGCCCGCAATCGTCGTTTCCGCCCAATCCATCGGGAGTTGGTTTGTATTGCATTTCCAAAATATGACGAACAGTTTCCTGAGTTTTCCAAGGCTCGGAAGACCAATTATACAAATAGGCCACATGATGCGCCGGCTCATTTCCATGCACGTATCCGCCGAGAATTCCTTCGCGCGAAATGTCTTCGGTATGGGCAAAAAATTCATCCGGCAAATGCATTGTAAACAATGTATTGAGCTTTTCAGCAAATTTCTTTTTACCTCCCATCGCTTGTACCAAACCTTCCGGATCATGCGGAACAAAAAAACTGTAATTCCAACTGTTACCTTCTATAAAGCCCATTCCATGGGTTTCGTTGATGTCAAAATTTGCACGAAATCTTCCATCAGCCAATTTTGGGCGCATAAAGCCAATGCTCGGATCAAAATTGTTTCGCCAATTTTCAGAACGTTTCATAAATTCTTCGTAAACGTCCATCCTGTCTAATTTTTTGGCAGCTTGTGCAATCGCCCAGTCGTCATACGCATATTCCAAGGTATTGGAAACCGAAGTTCCGTTTCGTTCGTCCGGAATATATCCTAAATCGATGTAGTCTCCAATTCCTTCATAAAACCGTTTGTTTGCTGTTTCTATACAGGCGTTCAAAGCCGCATTTTCATCTCCATCGTAAACTCCTTTGACAATTGCATCTGCCACCACCGAAACGCTGTGATAACCGCTCATACACCAGTTATCATTGGCATAATGCGACCAAATCGGTAACATTTTCAGCGAAATCTGATCATAATGTTTCATCATCGATTTCAGCATATCGTTATTTCGGGAGGGTTGAACCAAATTAAAAAACGGATGAAGCGCTCTGTAAGTATCCCAAATAGAGAAAGTTGTATAATTCGTAAAACCATCAGCCGTATGCATTTCCTGATCAAGCCCTTTGTATTGGCCGTTTACATCCATATAAACCGTTGGCCCGAGAAATGTATGATACATGGCCGTATAAAAATTGGTTTTATCCTTTTCAGAAGCTTTGATTTGAATTTTATTTAATTCTTTGTTCCAATTATTTTGCGTTTGATTTTTAATTGCTTCGAAATCCCAACTGGGCGTTTCAGTTGTTAAATTCTCCATTGCATTGGATTGACTTACCGGAGATAAAGCAAATTTTATCATGACTTCCTCCCCTTTTTCAGTTTCGAAATCAAAATGCATTCTAATTTTTTGTCCGGCGATTTCAGGAAAGTTTTTATTCTGATCGAATTTTCGCCAGAAACCTCTGTACACTTGATTGGTATCAAAATCTTTTCTTCCATAATTATTAAAAGGTTTGGAAAAAGTCATGGCAAAATAAACCGTTCGGGTTCTTGCCCAACCATTCGTTTGTCGATAACCCGTTACAGTCGAATCATTTACAACCCGCACGTATGTCCAAACATTTTTATCATCATAATTATAAATTCCCGACATTAAATCCAAAATGATATGTGCATCATTTGATTTTGGAAAAGTATATTTGTGCACACCAACGCGCGTCGTTGCGGTCAATTCCGCTTGGATGTTGTAATCTTTTAAATTGACTGAATAATAACCCGGCTCCGCCGATTCTTCATCATGTGAAAATCGGGAACGAAACCCCTTTTCAGGATTTTGAGCTGTTCCGGGATTCATTTTCAATTCTCCAACCGTTGGCATTACCAAAAAATCACCCAAATCCGAATGACCTGTTCCGCTGAAATGCGTATGACTGAAGCCCACTATGGTTTTATCTTCGTAGCGGTATCCGGCGCAATATTTATAAACATCCGGATTATATTTTCCGTTTAATTCATAGGAAATCGTATCTGTATCGGGACTTAATTGGACAGCTCCGAAGGGCGCTGTAGCGCCGGGATAAGTATGACCCATTTTTTCAGTTCCGATAAAAGGATTGACATATTTCAATAGATTTTCCTGTGAAAAACCAAAAGTAAAGGCAGTTAGCGAGAGAAGAGAAATCATTTTTTTCATATTTCAAATCTACAAAAACCAAATTATTGAATGCATTTATAATTCAATTGAAAAAATCATCCAAATAAAATTTTCCTTCCGTTTTATGTTCAATACCTTTGCCTTGCAATTCTGAAAAATGCCGTTAAAAGAGAAACTTTGGAACAGAAACTTCATCATTGCCTGTATCGCCAACTTTTTGGTGGCCTGTTCGTTTAATTTACTGATGCCAACCATTCCGATTTATCTTTCGGAAGAATTGGGCGTGCCTCATTCTGAAATCGGGATAGTACTTTCTTCTTACGCGATTGCCCTCTTGCTGATCCGTCCGTTTTGTGGTTATTGGGTGGATGTTTACGCACGTAAACCTTTGTTTTTATTAGGTTTAACGCTTTTCATTGCTACATTTTTCGGATATTATTTTGCCGTAACGGTTTTGTTTTTATTCATTTTAAGATTTATACATGGGATGTCCTGGGCATTGGCAACGGTTTCGGCCAATACGGTTGCCATTGACATTATTCCGGCCTCAAGGAGAGCGGAAGGAATCGGATATTTTGGGGTAAATACCAATATAGCCATGGCGATTGCGCCTTTTGTGGCAGTCAATATTTATGATAGTTTCGGATTTCATTTTCTGATTTCCTGTGCGCTTCTCATGGGATTTCTTTCCATTTTGGTGGTGATTTTCATCAAAGTACCCAAACGAGAAAAACTGGACAAAATCCCGCCGCTTTCCCTCGACCGATTCTTTTTACTGAAAGGATTTCCGGTATTTATCAACCAATTGTTTTTATCCTTTGGTTGGGGAACTTTGATTGCCTTTGCGGTTTTGTACGGAAAGGACACGGGTGTTCACAATGCGGGCGTTTTCTTTTTGTTTCTGGCGGGTGGAATTGTTTTATCGCGTGTAACATCCGGAAAATTTGTAGACAAGGGACATCTGCATAAAGTGATGGTTACGGCTCTGTTTGTGATTGCTTTAGGGTTTATCTGTTTTGCTTTGCTTCACAGCATTTATGCTTTCTGTGCTTCGGCATTTGTCATTGGGATTGGCTATGGAACGCTTTTTCCGGCACTTCAAACCATTTATATCAATATGGCTTCCGGCTCTAAAAGAGGGACAGCCAATTCAACTTATCTGACAGGATTTGACTTGGGAATCGGAATCGGGATGCTGTTGGGAGCTTATTTGGGTGATCATTTCGGATTTTCAAATATGTACCTGATTACCGCCGGATTCTGTCTTTTTGCATTGGTTTATTATTGGTTTATTTCCCGAAAAGTTTTTGAAAAGAATCGGGTGAGATAGATATTTAATTTCAATTAAATAATTTCTGACTTTAACAATTTTAGAATTAAAATTGGAACAGGTTTTGTTAATGAAATCACAATTTTTAACAGTTCATTAACTTAATACTTTTTTCTTTTCTATGTTCAGAAACTCTTTTTCCGGAGCTGCTTTTTTGGTCGTTAGCAGTTTGATTTTTATCGTTGGATGCAATTCAAAAATCAAAGAAAAACCACTTCAGGTTAAACATTCATCTATAAAAATTTCGGAAAAAGAATGGAAAGATTCAGATAAGAAAACAGAAAATTCTCCTAAAAAAGATTCAAAAAAATATCTTTATCTCACCTTTGATGATGGTCCCAATAAAGGAACTCCCCAAGTCGTAAAATCGTTGAAAAAAGAAAAAATTCCGGCTACCTTATTTTTAGTAGGCGAACACATTTATGGAAGCAAAGCACAGTTGTCTGATTTTGAATTGATTGCAAATGATACGCTTTTCCAGATTGCCAACCATAGTTATTCGCACGCTAACAACCAATTTTCCAAATATTACAAAGATTCGGCAAAAGTTCTGGAAGATTTCAATCGTGTTAACGATAGTTTGAACCGTAAGCTAATGATTTCCAGAACGCCGGGAAGAAATATTTGGCGGTTGGATTCGATAAAAGTTACGGATCTGAAATCCAGTAAAGATTGTGCCGATTTTCTGGCTGAAAACGGATTTGTTTTAGTTGGCTGGGACATCGAATGGAAATGTAATAACGAAAGCAAACTGAAAGAAACCGGCGATGAAATGATGAGTTTAATTGATTCCGCTTATTCGAAAAAACGTATGCAGACTGAAAATCATTTGGTTTTATTGACGCATGATCAATATTTCAGGGATTCGCTGAGTATCGCCGAATTGGATAAATTTCTTCAAAAATTAAATAAAAGAGAGGATATCGTCATCCGGAAAATCAAGGATTATCCGGGAATAGGAACGGAAGTTCAGTAATCAAGTTCCGCAAAACGTCACATATTCCGAATCAAACGAATCCGGAGCATAGAGAAATTTCTTCATTTCCGGGACGAAATCATACGGTGATTTCAGCAATTCGAGTAATTGGTTGAATTGGGATAAATCCCCATTATTGGCTGCTTCCAACGCTTCTTCCACATAAAAATTCCGGGGAATGAAAACCGGATTATTTTTTTTCATCAATTCAAAAGCAGCTTGCTTCCCTCCTTTTCCAATTTGGATTCTTTGCTTCCATTTTGCCGTCCAAGCATCCCATTTTTCATCAAGGAAAAATTGATTTTCATTTAAAATTTCAGGAATTCGAAGAAAAGTAAACATATGCGTATAATCTTTTTGGTGAATTTCCATCAGCCGCAATAATTCATCCATTAATTGATCATCTCCAACTTTTAATTCTCCGAAACCCAATTTCTCCCCGTACATTTTATACCATTTTTCTGTAAATTTCGAATCAAATTCTTGGATTTTTTCCGTCGCAATTTCAATTGCTTTTTTCTCATCCGAATCAATGAGTGGAATCAGCGTTTCAGCCAGCCGAGCCAAATTCCATTTGATGATATTCGGTTGATTTCCAAACGCATATCGCCCTTGCGTATCAATTGAACTAAAAACCGTATCAGGATTGTAAACACCCATAAAAGCACAAGGTCCATAATCAAATGTTTCGCCCGAAATAGCGGTATTGTCTGTATTCATCACGCCGTGAATGAACCCGACGCGCATCCAGTTCACAATCAAATCCATCTGCAAATCCATGACTTTCTCCAGCAAAGCAAAAGCCGGATTTTCCACATCTCTCAATTCCGGAAAATGTCTGTCAATGGTATAATTCATCAATTCTTTTACATGGTCAATTCCACCGAAATATCGGGCAAATTCAAAAGTCCCTATCCGGATATGGCTTTTCATCACTCGTGTTAAAATTCCTCCATCCTGTGTGGTTTCTCTGAAAACTTTCTCTCCGGATTTTAATACGGCAAGACTTCGGGAAGTTGGAATTCCAAGATGATGCATCGTTTCGCTCATTAAATATTCGCGAAGCATAGATTTGAGCGTAGCTTTTCCATCGCCCCGACGGGAAAAAGGCGTTTGGCCGCTTCCTTTTAATTGAATGTCCCATCGTTTTCCGGAATCTGTCAGATGCTCGCCCAATAAAAGCGCACGACCGTCACCCAGCATGGTAAAATGGCCGAACTGATGTCCGGCATAAGCTTGGGCAATGGGTTCAGAACCAATTGCTAATTGGTTTCCTGATAAAATTTTGATTAATTCTTTTTTATCTGTATTTCCCAAATCCAGATCTTTCAGTAAATCCTCATTCAGCAAAAGCATTTCCGGATCGGGAGCCGGAAAAGGATTGACTTCTGCATAAAATTTTTCTGAAAGCTTTCGGTAGGAATTATCGAAATTGAAATGAGAATTATTAGGCTTCATCAAAATCATTTTTACAAATTTAATGTTTGCCAAACGGATAAACCGATTTTAGGCAAACGAAGTTTTTATGGATTCATTCAATTTGATTATAATTTGTTTTAATTTAGAGCAAAAAAAAATTGAGTAAACAATTTTCTGCAGATAGAATTGCAAGAGTTATTTATTTTCAAAGAAGAAATCATCTCTATAAATTGATTTCTCTTTATCGATTTAAAAACTCAAGGTATTTTAAAACATCTAAGAAAATTCGTGTTTTTTTTATTGTATTTAGCATTATTGCATTTTGTTTTCATTCGCTTATCATATTTCAAAAAGAAGAAACTATTAAAAAATTAGATACTGAAATTCAACAAGTAGCAGCAGGTGGTAAAAACTCAACGTATTATGTCCCAACAAAGTTTACTTATGTTTATGTAAATCATATTAAAATTCAATTAAAAGGAGAGCATAAATATTTAAAAGAAAATGAAATAATCAAACTGAATTTCAATCCTTTAGGTAAGATAACTTCTTTAGATTATAAATCTCAAAAAAGAATTACTTGCAAAATTCCAAATGATATGCGATTTATACTTCTTTTTACATGCATACCAGTTTATTTTACCTTTTATTTTAACGAATATCATAATTATGGACAAAGATTATCGCTCTTTGTATTTACATTCCTTTGTATTCCTTTAATCCTACTTTATTACATCCTTTTATAATTTGTTTCGTTAATTAGCGTTTCAGAAAAGTGAAGTACCTGTTTTTCATAATCGTTTGGTTCCCGGTTTCTTTTGTTTTCGCACAGGAGAAAAACGATTCTGTTTTCCGGTTTTATGATTTCAAAACTTCAAAATCTTCCTATGAACCTGATTTTCAAAAGTTAATCAAAAACGATTCTATTCTTTATCAGACACTGGATTCACTGAAAACCATCGGATATTATACATTAAAATTGGATTCGATACGAGATCAAAATGTTTACCTGAACAAAGGAAAAATGTACAAACAGATTTGGGTCAAGAATGATTCCGTTTTTCAACAAAAAGAAGATTGGTTTCCTGTAAGAAATCTGGATTCATTGATCCTAAAAGTAAACCAACAATATGCGGCCAAAGGTTATCCGTTTACGGAAGTGAAAATTTTGCCGATGGGTTACAGAAACGGAGAAGCACAAGTTGGACTAAATGTCCAATTATTTGCGGCGCGAACCATAGATGGCGTAAAAGTAGAAGGTTATGAAAAATTGTCCAAAGGTTATATCAAACATGGTTTGGGATTAAAAAAAGGTAAAATATACAATGAAGTCGAACTGAAAAAGATTTCGGAGCGAATGAGTTACAACACTTTCATCGAAGAAATCCGGCCGGCCCAAACGCTCTTCAATACTGATTCTACCTCAATTTATCTTTATGTAAAAAAAGTAAAATCCAATCTTTTTGACGGTGTTCTCGGGTTTGGGAATGATGCCAATGGCGATTTTCGGTTAAACGGAAATGTAAAAATCGAATTGAACAATAATTTCAACGGAATGGAGCGGATTCGTTTGAATTGGATTGCCACACCCGACAAAAGCACTACACTGGATTTAAGTGTCCGCGTTCCTTATCTTTTCCGTTCTGCAGTTGGAACACAGACCGATTTCAATATGTTTAGGAAAGACAGTGTTTTTGTCAACACCAAAATCGAAGAACGATTGTTTTACCAACTCAGTTTAAATTCCAATATAGGTCTGAATCTGAGTTATGAAAGTTCCAATTTTGTGTTGGACGAATATCCCGAAATGGCTTTGTTGTATGATGATTTTAATAAATCGGGAATCGGTTTGAGTTACGAATTTTTACAACCTTCCCAAAATCGTTTATTGGAAGGTCAATCAAGCATCCAGATTCTGGGAAAAGCATTACGAAGAAAAGGTCAAGAGATAGATCCTGTAACGGAAGAAATCATTAAATCCGATATCCCTCAATATGAAATCGGGATCAAGGCATTTTATATTTTCAAATTATTCCCGAAACACCTTCTGAAACCTCAAATTGAAGGATATGGATTATTTGGAGATGAAGAATTTTATTCGGAAAACGAATTGTACCGCATAGGCGGATTTGGAAGTTTACGCGGATTTAATGAAGAAAGCATTTTTGCTTCGGCTTATGGAATCAGCAGTTTGGAATATCGGTTCATGCCCAATGATGGTTTTTACATTTCACTTTTTGGTGATTATGGATTTGTGGAAAATAAATCCAATGGTGTCAACGAAAATTTTTTAGGAATCGGAACGGGAATTTCATTTTTGACCGGTTTAGGAGTGTTTAATCTGAGTTATGCGGTCGGAAAACAATCAGACAATGCGTTTGATTTCAGGAATTCAAAAATCCATTTTGGAATTCTGACTCGTTTCTAATCAATTGATTATCAATGTCAATTAAACAAAAAAAACCTTGCTCCCGAATCCAGAAACAAGGTAATTGTGTGTGATTAGTTATTTTGCTACTCTTTTATGAATTCCAAATTTACAGATAATTTTACATTATCCGAAACAACCAACCCACCTGATTCCATCACGGCATCCCAATTTAATCCAAAATCTTTACGGTTTAACTGTCCTGAAAACTCAAATCCGGCGCGTTGATTTCCGTAAGGATCGGTGATAACTCCCCCAAATTCAGCATCTAAAGAGATTGGTTTGGTTACTCCTTTTATGGTGATTTCACCGTTTAATTTTTCACCATCAAAATTATTTCCTTTAAAACTTAATTGTGGATATTGACCGGCATTAAAAAAGTCATCACTCTTTAAATGCTCATCACGTTGTTCATTTTTGGTATTGATTGAATTAATATCTGCTTTGAATTCAAATTGGGCGTTGTTAAATGATTCATCGTCAGATTCTGCATGTGCATCAAAAGAAGTAAAATCACCGGTAACAGTTGAAATCACCATATGTTTTACTTTAAAATGAGCCTCTGAATGACTTTTATCTAAATTCCATTTAATTGACATATTGTTTGATTTTAAAATTATGAAACAAATGTAGAAGTAATAAAAAAGGAGAGAATTGACGTATGATAAGAAAATGAATTCGGCAATTGATTCCGTGGGAAAATTAAAAAACTGTTAATTAGTTTCGATTTGTTTTGTATTTACCGAACAAACTATATTTTTGCTTAAAATTTTCTAAAATTGAGTGAAGAAATCAAAACCGAATTAATTGAAGAATTGGCGGCGCATCATGCCGAAGCATCCAAACTTCCACCTCTGACCGCCAAAATATTTGCCTATATTTTGGTGAATTGCAACAAAGAGGGATATACGTTTGACGAATTGGTAGAAACTTTCCATGTCAGCAAAAGTTCTGTTTCCAATAGTTTGAATTTGCTGGTGCAATATGACTTCATCGGCCAATACAATAAAATAGGAGAGCGGAAAAGACGGTATAAAATTACGCCGCAACACCTGACCATGCGTTTAAAAAAAATCAGAAATTCTCTGACACAGGAAAAATTCCTTTCAGAAAAATTACAGCGATACAAATTTTCAAAAATTAAAAATCCCAATCCTCTGGATTTGGAAAAAGGAAAAATTTATGTGAACCATTTGGAAAGTTCCATTCAAAATTTGACCAATACAATTGAAAAAATAGAAAAACTTACACATACTCTTTAATTATATGAATTCAAAAAAATATATCATCGCTTCCATATTGGGCTTATCTGTTTTTCAAGCCTGTAAAAATGAACAGCCGCAACAAGCTCCTCCTCCGCCCTCTTTGCCGGTGGTTGAAGTTGCACAGCGCGATATGGTGGGCTATCAAAGTTTCCCTGTCAGCATCGAAGGAAAAGTAAACAATGCCGTCCGTGCCAAAATATCCGGTTATATCACGCAGGTGTATGTGGACGAAGGACAAGTGGTAAGCAAAGGGCAGCCTCTTTTCAAACTGGAAACCAATGTTCAGGCACAGGATGCCAATGCAGCAAAGTCCGGCATAACGGCGGCAAAAGCCAATATAAATGCGGCACAAGCTGCTGTAAATGCAGCACAAGTTGAAGTCGATAAATTGATTCCTTTAGTGGAAAAGAAAATCATCAGCAACGTCCAGCTCGAAACAGCAAAAGCCAATTTGATGCGTGCTGAAGGGCAATTAGCACAGGCAAAAGCTAGTCACCAGCAAGCGCAAGCAGCGTACAGCGGCGTTCAGGCAAACATTGATTTCGGAATTGTAAGAAGTCCCATTTCAGGTGTGGTTGGAGCGATTAATTTCAGAGAAGGAAGTTTGGTTGGGCCTTCAGATCAGACACCTATAACTACCGTTTCGGAAGTGGGCGAAGTCTATGCCTATTTTTCCATGAACGAGCGAGAGTATTTAGATTTCCTTTCCGAAACAGAAGGAAAAAATGTCAAAGAAAAATTGAAAAACATTCCGGAAGTGGAATTGGTATTGGCCAATGATCAACTGTATCCGGAAAAAGGAAAAATTCAAACCGTAACCGGACAAATCAACCCTGAAACAGGAACCATCCAGTTCCGAGCTTCTTTTTCCAACAAAGACGGACTTTTAAGCAACGGAAACAGCGGTTCCATCCGCATTCCTAAATCCTATAAAAATGCCATCATAGTACCGGAATCAGCAACATTTGAACAACAAGGATTGGTTTATTTGTACAAAATAGAAAAGGATACAGCACGTTCCGTAAAAGTAGAAATCATAGACAAAGCCCATAATTTTGCGATTTTAAAGGAAGGTGTGAAACCGGGAGATAAAGTAATCGCACAGGGTACGGGAAAAATCAAAGACGGTTCGGCCGTAAAGGAAATTCCTGCCAATTTAGACAGTATCGCAAATGCTATAAAACAAATATTTTAGAAGTTAGAAGATGATAAAGAGATTTATAGAAAGACCGGTTTTATCGGCTGTTGTTTCCATTCTGATTGTAATTTTGGGTATTTTAGGATTGATTAGTTTACCTGTTACCCAGTATCCGGACATCGCACCGCCGACAGTCCAGGTTTCTGCAAACTATTCAGGAGCCAACGCCGAAACGGTTTTGCGAAGTGTAATCATCCCCATTGAAGAACAAATCAACGGGGTGGAAGGCATGACCTATATTACTTCTTCCGCGACCAATGACGGTTCGGCAAGTATTCAGGTATTTTTTGAACAAGGAATAAATCCGGACATCGCAGCCGTAAATGTTCAGAACCGTGTAGCAAGGGCAACTCCGCTCCTGCCCTCGGAAGTGACACGTTCGGGTGTTGTAACCCAAAAACAACAGACAAGTGCATTGATGTATTTGTCTTTTTATACAACCAATCCGGACTATAATGATGTTTATCTTCAGAACTATTTAAATATAAATGTGGTTCCTGCCATCAAACGGATTAAAGGAGTTGGAGATGCCAATGCCTTTGGTGGAAAAACCTATTCTATGCGGGTTTGGTTATTACCTGAAAAAATGACTTCCTATGGCTTGGTTCCAAGTGACGTAACCAATGCCATCAACGAACAAAGCCGTGAAGCCGCAGCCGGACAAGTCGGAAGCAATTCGGGGAGTTCGTTTGAATACATCATCCGATACAAAGGAAAATACGATGATGTAAAAGAATACGAAAACATCGTCATAAAAGCGTTGGGCAATGGACAATTTTTGCGATTAAAAGATGTTGCAAAAGTCCAGTTGGATGCACTTTCATATTCAGGGGTTGGAGAAAACGACGGAAACCCTGCAATGAGTATGGGTATCTTTCAAACACCCGGTTCCAATGCCCGTGAGATAAACAACAATATCAAAGCCTATTTAAAAAACATCGAAAAAGATCTTCCGGAGGGAATTACTTATACCATCAATTTTGATACAAACGAATTCCTGGAGGCTTCCATCAGCAAAGTAGTAACTACTTTGATCGAAGCATTTATCCTTGTATTTATCGTGGTGTTTATCTTTTTGCAGGATTTCCGTTCCACGTTGATACCGGCGATTGCCGTACCGGTTTCGATTGTCGGAACTTTTTTCTTCCTGAGTTTATTTGGTTATTCGCTTAACTTATTGACATTGTTTGCTTTGGTTTTGGCGATTGGGATTGTGGTGGATGATGCGATTGTGGTCGTCGAGGCGGTTCACGCCAAACTCGAACGGGGCGCAAAAAATGCGCAGGAAGCCACAGTAGAAGCGATGAGCGAAATCACCGGTGCCATTATTTCCATCACACTCGTCATGGCGGCCGTATTTGTTCCCGTTACCTTTTTGCAGGGACCGACCGGTGTTTTTTATCAGCAGTTTGGTATAACTCTAATCGTCGCTATTGCTATTTCGGCGGTGAATGCTTTGACTTTGAGTCCAATGCTTTGTGCTTTATTTTTAAAAGGAAATCACCATGATGAAGAATACAAAAAGAAAAATTTAATCCAGAAATTCTTCCATAAATTCAATGTTGCTTTTCAAACAGTTACAAACAGATACGCCGTTTTTGTCGCCTTTTTGTTCAAACGAAAATGGTTGGTCGGAATTGGATTTTTATTGGCTTTCGGGATTTTATGGTGGTCCAATAAAACCATGCCGAGCGGATTTGTTCCAAATGAAGACCGCGGAATCATTTTCGTAAACGTAGAATTACCACCAAGTGCTTCTATGGAACGTACTTACAATGTTTTAAAAGAATTGGAAGCCAAAACCAAACAAGTTCCGGGCGTTAAAGGAATTACGATTTCCACCGGACGGAGTTTCTTTTCCGGAAGCGGCAGCAATAATGGACTGGCATTCATACGGTTAAAGCCTTTTAATGAACGGAAAAAACACGACGAAATGTCCGTAGAGAATATCACCAAGACCCTTTTTGGTGCTACGGCCGGAATTGCCGATGCACGCATCATATTCTTCAGTCCGCCTTCCGTTCCCGGATTTGGGACGAGTGCCGGGTTTGAAGTGGTGTTGCTGGATCGGGCCGGAAATGAAATCAAAGAAATCAATAACGTTACCCAGCAATTCATGGGCGACCTGATGGCACGCCCCGAAATCGAATTCGCCCAGACTTCGTTCAATACCAATTATCCCCAATACGAAATGGTGCTGAATGTGGAACGCGCCGAACAAACAGGCGTTTCCGTTGCCGACATCCTTTCGACTATGCAGGGCTACATAGGCGGGGTTTACGCAGCCGATTTCTCCAAATACGGAAAACAATACCGGGTGATGGTTCAAGCATTGCCGGAAGCCCGTGTGGATGCCAATAGTTTACACGGATTATATGTGCGGACTTCTTCGGGACAGATGACTCCTATTTCTCAATTTGTGCATTTGGAAAGAGTATTTGGACCGCAATCCATCAACCGGTTCAATCTTTTTACATCGGTAAAAATTACGGGAGCCAACGCACCCGGATATAGTACCGGAGATGCTATCGCAGCGGTAAACGAAGTCGCCGCAACCTCCCTTCCGTCCGATTATACCATTGACTATTCGGGTTTGACACGTGAGGAAGTAAATGCCGGTTCACAGACCATTTTGATTTTTATGTTGTGTATCGTGTTTGTTTACTTCTTGTTATCGGCTCAATACGAAAGTTTCATTCAGCCATTTTCAGTGATTTTATCGTTACCGTTTGGGGTGATGGGTGCCTTTTTAGGACAGAAATTATTTGGGTTGGAAAACAATATTTATTTCCAGATTGCGCTGATTATGCTTGTAGGACTTTTAGCCAAAAATGCGATTTTGATTGTCGAATTTGCTTTGCAACGGAGACGGCACGGTGAATCCATCGCTATGTCGGCGGTGAATGCGGCAAAAGCTCGTTTGCGTCCGATTCTGATGACTTCTTTTGCCTTTATTTTCGGGATGCTGCCGTTGGTTTTTGCAACCGGAATCGGAGCAACGGGAAATAAATCCATAGGGACGGGTGCTGCCATCGGTTTGCTCATCGGAACGATTTTCGGAGTGGTTATCATTCCGGTTTTATATGTGGTTTTCCAATATATCCAGGAAAAAATCAAACCGGTAAAGTTTGAAAAAACAGAAACTCATTCTGCATAAAATGATTTTTAATTTATTTTATACTAAATTGACAATGAAGAATTTAAAATATATAATCTTTGGTTTAACTTTAATTGGAATTCAATCTTGTTTTGTTGCCAAAGACTATGAACGGCCACAAGCGGAAGTCATAAATGAGCAGTATTTCCGAACCGATAAAATTTCGCAGGATAGTTTAAGCCTCGCTTTGATTTCTTGGAAAGAAATTTTTACCGATGAAAAATTGGCAAAGCATATAGAAAGTGCATTATCCAATAATCTGGACATCCGCATAGCTCTTCAAAACATAGAAGCAGCCAACGCCTATATGAAACAAGGAAAAGTCGGATACTTTCCAACCATCGGGGCCAATGCCGCCTATACGCATTCAACACAATCCCTGAATACACAATTCGGGCAAATCATAGGAGAAAGACAGTTTTTAAATCAATATGAATTATCTGCCAATCTTTCTTGGGAAGCTGATATTTGGGGAAAAATCCGGAGCAATGAAAGAGCTTCCACCGCAAGTTATCTCCAGACGGTTTCGGCACATCAAGCCGTAAAATCCAATTTGGTGGCAACAGTGGCTTCAACTTATTATCAGCTTTTGGCATTTGACGAACAAAAAAGAATCACCGAAGAAACAATCGCAAACCGCACTGAAAGTCTGGAAACAATCAAATTACTGAAAGATGCCGGAAACGTAACGGAAGTTGCGGTACAGCAAACCGAAGCACAACTGCTGAATGCCCAGTCGCTTTTGCTGGACATTGATAACAACATCAAATTGCTTGAAAACAGTTTCAGTATTTTGCTGGGTGAAAACCCGAACAAGGTGGAAAGAGGTTCGCTGGAAAACCAAAAAATCAACCGGGAATTGACGGTGGGTGTTCCAATGCAGCTTCTTGCTAACCGTCCGGACGTGATGGCGGCTGAATATGGATTGGTAAACGCATTTGAATTGACAAATGTTGCCCGAAGCAACTTCTACCCTTCTCTGCGTCTGACTGCCAATGGCGGCGTGCAGGGAATTGAAATAGACAAATTATTTGATGCACAATCGTTGTTTGGAAGTGTGGTGGCTTCGTTGACACAACCGATTTGGAACCAGCGGCAAATCAAAACCCAATACGAAGTAAGCAAAGCACAACAGGAAATTGCAGTTTTAAATTATAAAAATTCAATCCTGAATGCGAGCAAAGAAGTTTCGGATGCGCTTTATACCTACCAAACCAACGATGAAAAAATTCAATTGAAACAAAAAGAACTGGAGGCTTACCAAAAAGCAATTACATATTCGGAAGAATTGATGACATACGGTATGGCGAATTATTTAGAAGTTTTAACCGCAAGAGAAAACGCATTAAATGCGCAACTGTCGGTGATCAACACGGAATTCGGAAGGTTAAATGCTTTGGTTCAACTCTATCGTGCTTTGGGTGGCGGATGGCGGTGATTCAAAATAAATTTTATGATATAAAAATTAGCTGCCTGATTGAATCTTGCAGCTTTTCTTTTTTCTTTATTTTAATTTTCTGATTTCTTCTGCAAACTTTTCTACCGCTTCTTCATTGGTCGCCCAAGAAGTTATCACACGGATAGCAGTTTTATCATTTTCCAATTTCTTCCATTGATAAAAATCGAAATTGTTTGACAATTTTTCAATTTGAATTTGGGTCAAAACCGGGAAAATCTGATTGGTAAATGTATCGTTCAGAAATTCACAACCGATTTCCGTAAACGCTGATTTGATCAACATCGCTTTGGCATTGGCGTACGCCGCCAATTGCAGATACAAATCATCTTTCATCAGTTCCAGAAACTGGATACCGAGCAATCTTCCTTTGGCCAGCATCGCTCCTTTTTGTTTGATGTGAAAACCGAATTCCGGTTGTAAATCCTCATTGTTGATCACAATGGCTTCACCCAGAAGCGCACCGTTTTTGGTACCGCCCAGATAAAAAGCATCGGTCAGTTTTGAGATTTCTTCCAGATTCAAATCATTCCCAAAAGCCATCAGGGCATTGGCCAATCTTGCGCCATCCATAAACAAATACAAATCCTTTTCCCTGCAAAATGCCGATAAAGCCTGCAATTCGGATTTTGTATAAATTGTTCCGATTTCAGTTGCGTTAGAAATGTAAACCAGTTTGGGTTTTACCTGATGCGGAATGTTTTGATGCATATCCAAAACGGATTGTATATGTTTGGGATTTAGCTTTCCTTCTTCAGTTTCCACCGAATGGACTTTGTGACCCGAAAATTCAATAGCACCGGCTTCATTGGTAAAAATATGTCCCGAATGAGCAGAAATCACGCTTTCGTGCGGACGTAAAAAAGCAGAAATCACAATCAGGTTGGCTTGGGTACCTCCTGAAACGAAATGAACTTTGGCGGCAGGATTTTTGATTTTTTCTTTGATAATTTCTTCTGCGGTCAAACAATATTCATCTAAACCATAACCGTTTTGCTGATCAAAATTAAATTGAACCATCGCTCTGAGTATGTTCGGATGACAGCCTTCCGAATAATCGTTTTTGAATGAATATTTCATTTAATTGTAATTTCTCTCTCCAAAAATAGCGCTACCAACGCGAACCATATTGCTTCCTTCTTCTAGGGCAATTTTAAAATCACCGCTCATGCCCATGGAAAGCGTGGTAAATCCATAAGCCGTTTTCATCTTTTCGTAGAAAATTTTCAGGGTACGAAATTCATTCCTTATTTGGTTTTCGTCTTCCGTAAAAGTCGCCATTCCCATCAATCCGACGATTTTCACAAACGGAAAATTGGTTTCATAAGTCGCCAGAATTCTTTGCGCTTCCTCCTGTTCTATCCCGAATTTGGTTTCTTCATCCGCAATCCGGATTTGTAATAAACAGGAAATAATTCTTTCTTGTTTCAACGCTTGTTTGTTGATTTCTTTTAACAAATCTTCGCTGTCCACGCTGTGGATCAGATGTACAAAAGACGCGATGTGTTTGACTTTGTTTTTTTGTAAATGGCCAATTTGATGCCAACGGATTTCCTGAGATAAAACCGCTTGTTTTTCAATCATTTCCTGCACTTTATTTTCACCGAAATCCAATTGTCCGGCATCAAAAAGTATTTGGATTTCTTCTACAGGTTTGGTTTTGGAAACTGCGACCAAAGTGGCTCCATCGGGGATTTTGGTTTGAATTTCTTTTAAATTTTCGACTAAATGATTCATTCTTTTAATTGAAAAATGGTAAGCCCGCTGAGTGGTTTGGGCTCTATATAAGTACTTTTGGGTGGCATTTTCAGACCCAAATCGGCAATTTTCTCCAAATCATTTGAAGCGACGGGATAAAAGAAAAACCCGGCTTGAAATCTTCCGTTGTCCACAAAACTTTGAAGTCTTTTTATGCCGTCAGTATTTCCGGTTCCACGTATAAAACCGATTCGGTCGTCATCACTTGAATTTTGTATATTTAAAATAGGATTCAATACTAATTCTTCCAAAAGATAAGAATCCAATTCAGAAAGTCCCTGAACCGTCAAATTTTCTTTTTTCACAAATAAACTGTAAAATTTCCCATCCAGGTATAATCCTATATTGTGCTTTTTGGAAGGGAAAAACGGTATTTCTCCTCGTTCCGCAATTTCAAATTTCTCTGATAATTTAGATAAAAATTCTTCAACTGAATTTCCATTCAAATCTTTGATCAAACGATTATAATCCTTGATAATCAATTCTTTATCTGAAACCAACATCGCCAATGTATAATTTAAATAATCGGAATCAGAAGCGCCTTTCATTTCTTGTCTCATTTTTTGCGAATAAACCAAAGAACTTTCCATCCTGTGGTGTCCGTCTGCAATATAAAGTGATTCATATTTTTCAATCGAATCTTTAATCTGCTGCAGATTCAAGCGATTTTCCACTTGCCAAAGCTGGTGATGGTTATCCTCCTTGTCTTTGAAAGCAGCGACAGGCAGACGTTTCATTTCGACATCCATCAGTAAATCAATGCGTTGATTATGCGGATAGGTCAATAAAACGGGTTCTGCATGAAAATGAATATTTAATAAATAATTGGCAAATAACTGGACGCGTTTGGTGAGCGTTTCTTCATGTTTTTTAATCTTCCCGGCTTTGTAATCATCCATGAAAACCAACCCGATGATTCCTCTGACTTGTTCGCGGTTGGGTTTGGTCAATTGGTAAATGTAAAAGGAAGGTTTGTCCCAATCGGATTTTGAACCCTTTAAAAAATTCTGAAAATTCTCACCTATTTTTTTAAATTTTTCATCCTCTTTTAAGTTATTTTCCAACCAATTAGGTTTAATTAACTGAAGAAAAGATTCCGCATTCTGACTTAATTCCAAATTCAATTCTCCTTCTGAATAATTGTCTATAGATTTAGTTGAAAAAAAGCCCGCAATCTCTTTTACGGGCCGTATTCCTTTAAATGGTCTGAATTGCGGCATGGCACAAATTTACAAAAATTTAATGTACTTTTTCTCCTTTATAAAAGGTTGCAATTTGCTCTGCCAACTCCATCCCGATTCGTTCTTGTGCTTCTTCAGTGCTTCCTGCCAAGTGTGGAGAAAGAGATAGTTTTTCATTCATCAACAATCGCACGCTTGGTTGAGGTTCATTTTCAAAAACATCTAAACCTGCTCCGGATAATTTTCCTGAATCCAAAGCCTCAATTAAAGCTTCTTCATCCACAACTCCTCCTCTGGCAGTATTGATAATCATGGCTCCGTCTTTCATTTTCTCAATTTCAGCTGCCCCGATCACATATTTATCTTGCGCCGGAACATGAAGGGTAATGATGTCAGATTCAGCTAAAACTTCTTCAAAGGTTTTCATATCAAAATGAAACATTACGCACTGGCCATCAAAAAACTCCACCGGAACATCTGCTTCATTATAAGTATGATCGTAACCGATTACTTTCATTCCTGCTCCGATTGCATTTTTGGCAACCTCCCGACCGATTCTTCCAAATCCGATAATCCCCAAAGTCTTTCCTCTTAATTCAAATGCTTTTCCATAAGCTTTTTTCAATTGATTGAATTTGGTTTCGCCTTCCAGCGGCATCATGCGGTTGGAGCCATGTAAATTTCTGTACAACGCATAAACATGTGCCATTACCATTTCTGCTACGGAAGCAGAAGAAGCGGCAGGTGTATTGATTACCAAAATCCCTTTGGAACGGGCATATTCCACATCTATGTTATCCATTCCGACTCCTCCCCGCCCGATGATTTTTAAATTAGTCGCATCAATTAAATCTTCCCGGACTTTGGTTGCGCTTCGCACCAAAAGCACTTCGATTTCATTTTTATTGATAAAATCTGCTAATTGGTCTTGAGCCACGAAAACTGTAATGACTTCAAAACCTTCTTTTTCCAACATGATTTTTCCGGCCAATGATATTCCGTCGTTTGCTAATATTTTCATAGTTTTTTCTTTTTTCCTCTCCCTAACCCTCTCTAAAGGAGAGGGAATTTCCTCTCCTTTGGAGAGGACTGAGGTGAGGCTTTATCCTTTTATTCTTTCAAATTCTTTCATTACATCTACCAAAACCTGCACGCTTTCAATCGGCAAAGCATTGTACATACTTGCGCGGTATCCGCCTACATCGCGGTGTCCGTTCAAACTAGAAATTCCGGCTTCTTTCCACATTTTATCAAATTCCGATTTTAAATTTTCATTTGTCAGCACAAAAGTTGCATTCATTTCAGAACGATCTTCCACTTCGGCAGTTCCGGTAAATAATCCGTTCCGATCAATTTCTGTGTACAATAATTCTGCTTTGGCAACATTTCTTTTTGTTATTTCAGGAACACCTCCCAAGTTTTTCAACCATTGTAAATTCAACATCACACCATAAACAGCCAGAACAGGCCAAGTATTAAAGGCACTTCCTTTTGATATATGCGTTTCATAATTCAGATAATTCGGAATATCACGTCCGGTTTTACCCAAAACATCTTTTTTTACAATTGTTACCACGCTTCCTGCAGGACCCATATTTTTTTGTGCTCCTGCATAAATTACATCAAATTTTGAAACATCCACCGGTTTGCTCATGATGTCGGATGACATATCGCAAACCATCGGAACCGGACTGTCAGGAAAAGATTTCATCTGCGTTCCGAAAATCGTATTGTTGGATGTACAATGAAAATAATCTACATCTGTTGGGATTGAGTAGCCTTTCGGAACATAATTGAAATTCTTATCGGCAGAGGAAGCTACAACTTCAACTGCTCCCAATCTTTTGGCCTCTTTGATCGCATTTTTTGCCCAAACACCGGTTTCGGTATAAGCCGATTTTCCACCTTCTGCTTTCATCAGATTAAATGGAACCATCACAAACTGTAAAGAAGCTCCACCTTGAGTGAAAATGACTTCATGTGTATCGGGCACATTCATCAAATCTTTCACGAGTTGGATTGCGTTGTCGATTACTTCTTGTGCATCTGCACGTCTATGGGAAATTTCCATAATGGACGAACCGGAATTGTTGAAATTCAAAACGGCCTGCGCCATTTTGTCAAAGACCTCTTGAGGAAGTATGCAGGGACCTGCACTGAAATTGTGGATTTTCATATTTTTTGATGGTTATGCAAAATTCGATATTCGAAATTTGCTATTGATAAATTAATGAATGTTCTGAATTCAACATTAGTCCCCATGCATAAAATCTTTCTTTTTTAACAAACGTTCTTCGCTTTCCACATGGTCATCATCAGGAACGCAACAATCTACCGGACAAACCGCCGCACACTGTGGTTCTTCATGAAAACCTTTGCATTCGGTACATTTATCAGGGACGATATAATAAACTTCATCGCTTACAGGCTCTTGTGCTTCGTCCGCATCAAAACCCTGTCCGTCTATATTGATGATATTTCCGTGAAGTTCGGTTCCGTCAGCATATCGCCAATCCACCGCCGCTTCATAAATTGCGTTATTTGGGCATTCAGGTTCACACGCTCCGCAATTGATACATTCATCAGTGATTATGATTGCCATTCGTTTTTAATTATTTTGAATTATAAATTTTAAATTGGAAATGATAAAAACAATCATTTCTAATTCCCTAAATTTGCAACGCAAAAGTACCAATTATTTTCCATAATTATGCCAATTGACAGCCGTATTTCCGCAATTTATGATTTAGGTCAGTTTTTTTATTTTATCACTGAAAATGAAACGGATAAAAATGCAAATCTTGCCAAATTTGATTATTTGAAGGAGGATTTTTCGGCTCAATTAAAATCGGCCAAAATTAAAAACCCTTGGTTTACAAATGAAAATTTAAAGTTCAATTTGGAGCAATGGGGAAAAACCCTGACCAAAGAGAATCTAAATAATTGGTTATCCGCCTATTCTTTTTCTGAAAACCCAAAAAATGTCGGAATCATCATGGCGGGAAATATTCCGCTGGTCGGATTTCATGATTTGATTTCGGTTTTACTTTCCGGGCATAATGCGATGGTCAAAGCTTCATCAAAAGACGATGTATTGATGGATTTTGTAATCAATTATTTAAAAAATACTGATGAGGATTTAAACAAATCCATCCAAAAGGTTGAAGGAATGCAACAAACCGATGCGGTAATCGCAACGGGAAGCAATAATACGGCACGGTATTTTGAATATTATTTCAAGGAAATTCCGCACATCATCCGTAAAAATCGTACTTCTGTAGCAGTTTTGAACGGAAATGAGTCTGAAGAAGATTTAAAGAAATTGAGCGAAGATATTTTCCGGTATTTCGGTATGGGTTGTCGCAACGTAACAAAATTGTACCTTCCTGAACATTTCAATACCGATTTGCTTTTTGAAGCTTTTTATGATTGGAATTCCATTATAAATCACACTAAATATTCCAATAATTATGACTATAACCGTGCGATTTATCTGATGGAACAACAAGCATTTCTGGACAATAATTTTGTGATTCTTAAGGAATCCCAAGAATTGCACAGCCCGATTGGAGTGATTCATTATGAATTTTATGAAGAATTGGACGAAGTCAAAAAAGAATTAAAATCCAACGAAGAAAAAATCCAATGCGTGGTCGGAAACGATTTCGAAGTGAAATTAGGAGAAACCCAAAAACCCCGTTTATCTGACTACGCCGATGGAATTGATACGATGAAGTTTTTAAATGCTTTATAAACTTTTCGTTTGAATAAAATTATATTTGCACTGCAAAATTTCCAATATATCAATTATGAAATACAAAAGAATACTCCTGAAACTAAGCGGCGAGGCATTAATGGGTGAACGCCAATACGGTATAGATCCTGAAAGATTGAAAGAATATGCCGAAGAAATCAAATCAGTCGTCGATTTGGGAGTAGAAGTTGCCATCGTAATCGGAGGAGGAAATATTTTCCGCGGCGTAGCCGGTGCTGCCAACGGAATGGACAGAGTACAAGGCGATTATATGGGGATGCTAGCAACGGTTATCAATTCCATGGCTTTACAATCTGCTCTTGAAGAAGCCGGAGTTTATACCCGATTGCAAACCGCAATCCGGATGGAACAAATCGCCGAACCTTTTATCAAAAGACGTGCAACACGCCATTTGGAAAAAGGAAGAGTCGTTATTTTTGGAGCCGGAACCGGAAATCCTTATTTCACAACCGATACGGCTGCAACTTTGCGCGCGATTGAAATCGACGCAGATGTAATTCTGAAAGGAACCCGCGTGGACGGAATTTATACAGCCGATCCGGAAAAAGATCCAAATGCTACCAAATTCGAAAATTTAACTTTTGACGAAGTTTATCAAAAAGGATTGAACGTAATGGATATGACTGCCTTTACGCTGAGTCAGGAAAATAATCTGCCGATTATCGTATTTGATATGAATACAAAAGGCAATCTATCTAAACTCATCAAAGGAGAAAGCATAGGAACTTTGGTGAAATGATGGTTTTTGAATTTTCAATTTTGAATTAATATATTCGCAAAACGAAATTTGAACTTTAAATTTCTAAAAAACAAAAAAATGGAAGAATTAGATTTTATAGTAGACATAGCAAAAGACCAAATGCAGAAAGCATTGGAACATTTAGATAAGGAATTAACCAAATTACGTGCTGGAAAAGCAAGTCCTGCTATGCTTTCTACCGTTCGATTTGATTATTACGGGTCTTCTACTCCCATCTCCCAAGCTGCCAACATCGGTACGCCTGACGCCAGGACTTTGACCATTCAGCCTTGGGAAAAAAATCTGATTCAGGAAATCGAGAAAGCCATTATCAATTCCAATTTGGGTTTTGCGCCTTCCAATAACGGTGATATGATTATCATCAGCATACCTCCATTGACTGAGGAAAGAAGAAAAGAATTGGCAAAACTGGCAAAAGCTGAAGCCGAAAATGCGAAAGTAAGCATCCGGAATGCGCGTAAAGATGCCAATAATGATGTGAAGAAAAATGAAGAAGCTTCAGATGATTTGAAAAAGCAATACGAAGACAGAATTCAAGGTTTGACTGATAAATTTGTTACCCAAACTGATGAAATTTTATCAGCAAAAGAAAAAGAAATCATGACGGTTTAATCCCGTTTATTATGATAAATTAAACGCTGTTGGAAATCCTGCAGCGTTATTAGAGACTGTTTAAATTTCACCGAAATTTATTTATGGCTCTTAAAGAATATCTTTGCTAAATTTTGATGCTCTTTTGAGCATATTTTTCACTTCCTATTCTTGATTTATCCCGATAAATCTTCAAACAATAAGCAAAAAATCCATCTCAAAATAGCTATAAAAATTCTTAGCAATAAAATTTAAACAGTCTCTTATTTTTACATTCGTTTTATGAAAAGTCGAATTCCAAAAACCTGGTTTCAAAATCACGATGCACTGTTTATCGCGGAAAATTTAATCGGTAAAACTTTGGTTCGGGAATTTGAGAGCGGTGAAATAATTCGTTCAAAAATCATAGAAACGGAAGCTTATTTAGGTCCGGAAGATTTGGCCTGTCATGCCAGCAAAGGGAAAACACCCCGAACTTCCATTATGTTTGACCAAGGCGGAACGGTCTATGTTTATTTGATTTACGGAATGTATTGGATGCTCAATTTCGTTACCGGAAAAGAGGAAGAGCCGCAAGCGGTTTTAATCCGGGGAATTGAAAACTGCATCGGTCCGGGAAGATTGGGGAAATTCTTAGAATTGGACAAATCATTTTATGGTGAAGATTTGGATATTTCCACAAGGATTTGGTTGGAAGATACTGAAGCCGAAGGAAAAATCATCGCTACGCCGAGAATTGGTATAGATTATGCAGGAGAAATTTGGATAAATAAACCTTGGCGGTTTGTTTTGGAATACTGATTCCCATTTCCTTCCCAAATTCAATTCTATTTTTGACCGTTAATTTGGTAAATTTGTACAATGAAAATTCTGGTCATAGAAGATGAAAAAGAATTGTCTGGCGTCATTAAAGATTCCCTTGAAAAGGGAGGTTATTTAGTCGAATCTGCTTTTGATTTTCATTCGGCTTTGGACAAAATCATTTCACACGATTACGACTGTATCCTTCTGGATATCATGCTTCCGGAAGGAAGCGGATTGGAGCTTCTCGCGGAAATCAAAAAATCGAATAAAGAAGAATCAGTCATCATCATTTCAGCCAAAGATTCCATTGATGATAAAGTAAAAGGATTGGAATTGGGTGCCGATGATTACCTCGCAAAGCCTTTTCATCTGGCAGAATTAAACGCAAGGGTAAAATCGGCCATCCGCAGAAAAAATCAAAACGGAAACAATTTTTTAGTCTATAAAAACATCCAAATCCAACCTGAAAACCGAACGGTAAAAGTAAACGAGGAAGAATTAATACTGAACCGGAAAGAATTTGATTTGTTTTATTATTTCATCACAAATCCGGAACGGCTAATTACCAAAACTTCGATTGCCGAATACGTTTGGGGAGATCATGCAGAAGAATCGGACAATCTGGATTTTGTTTATTACCAAATTAAAAATCTCCGAAAAAAACTGAACGAATCTCAAGCCGAAGCAGACATTCTAGCTGTTTACGGAGTGGGTTATAAATTAGTTTAAACGATGAAAAGATCGCTCAAACATTATACGCTTCGGTATTTCGCAATTGCCATTTTGGGAATCATAGCAGTTTGGGCCGCTTCCTTTTATTTTTTCATCATCGAAGAAGTATATGATAACATAGATGATGGTTTGAAGGACAGCGAGATGCGCATCAAAAAAGAAATTGAACTGAATCCGGATCTGCTGCTGGCAAGCGAATACGATCTGGCTCAGTTCAAAATTACACCGCTTCCTCCCGGAAATTACCACTATACCTCGCATATTTACAACAGCAAAATGTATATGCCCTATGATGAGGACGATGAGCCCGTGCGCATTTTACAAAATATATTTCTCTATCATGAAAGACCCTATCAGCTTGAAATTTATACTTCTACAGTAGAAGAAGATGAACTTTTAGAGAACCTTTTATTTGCACTTTTGGTTTTATATGTTGCCTTGGTTATCAGTTTGATTTTGATCAATCATTTCATTCTAAAAAAAGCGTGGAATCCTTTCTATCAACTACTTACTAAATTGAAAACCTATAAAATAGGAGGTAAAAACTCGTTTGAAACTTCGAATTCCAGTATCAAAGAATTTGATGAACTGGAAAAAGAACTGGTGGAAATGCTTCATCGGAACGAAAAGATTTATGAACAACAAAACCAATTCATAGGAAATGCTTCGCACGAATTACAAACACCGCTTGCCATCGTTTCCAATAAATTGGAATTATGGATACAGGAACCTGAAATGCCTGAAAATCAAATCATCAAAATCAACGAGATCATCCAAACCTTGAATCGTCTTAAGCATTTAAATAAATCCTTGCTGATGCTCTCCCGAATTGAAAACCAACAATTTCAGCCGATGGAAAATTTAGTATTGAATACCATAATTCATCAAAGCGTTTCCGATTTCGAGTCGATGATCAAATTTAAAGAAATGCAATTGGATATTGCAGAAACCGGTAATTTTCAAACCCGGATCAATCCTGATTTGGCATTGGTTCTGATCAATAATCTCATTAAAAACGCTTTGGTTCATAGCCCAAAAGCCGGAAATTTGAAGATCCGAATGGAGAGCAATTTAATTTCTATTAAAAATTCGGGGAAAAAACCATTGGATGAAAAATTAATCTTTAACCGTTTTTATAAGAACGAACAAAGCGAGAATTCGACCGGATTAGGATTGGCAATCGTAGAATCAATCGTAAAACTCTACCCGAATCTATACATCCATTACCGTTTTGAAAACGGGCATATTTTCGTAATAAGAAAAATTTAATTCTTTTTTCCGGTTTGAGAATAAATTCCCGATTCTTTCCAAAATCCTTCCGGAAATTTGCTTCATAATTAAAAATAATCGTTATGAATGCAAAAGTTAATTTAGTGAAAACAATGATGGTTTTGCTGCTTTTCACAGAAGGAATTACGTTAAACGCACAGGAGACCATCATCAAACAAACTGAACTCCCGAAAACTGCCCAGCAGTTTGTCTCCAAGAATTTCCCGGGTAAAAATGTAATTCAGGTAGAGAAAGATTCGGGAATAGCCAAAACCGAATACGAACTGAGGTTTGAGGACGGAACCAAAATTGAATTTGACGGAAACGGTAACTGGAAAGAAGTGGACGGAAAAGACAATGCCGCTATTCCGACAGGATTTATACCCAATAAAATCACATCTTATGTTTCTAAAAATTTTCCCACACATAAAATTTCCAAAATCGAAAAAGGTTTGGGAAAGATTGAGGTGGAACTGACCAATGATTTGGATTTGGAATTCAACTCAAATGGTGATTTTTTAAGAATTGATGATTAAAATTATAATTATAAACAGGATGAAATCAAACTTTTTAAAAACAATCGCAGCTGTGGTTATTTTATATGCTTTCACAAGCTGCAACAACGATGACGATCAAAGCAATAACGAAACAGTTATCGATTATTCAGAATTGGCAGAATCATGCAAAACCGTTATCGAAACACATTTTTCAAGTGCTACCGCAATCCGTGTGGAAAAGAAAAACATTCCCGATTCAGACGGAACGGTTTACGAAGTAAAGCTGAGCAACGGAATGGAAATCGATTTTACGGCAGAATGTAGCTGGACGGACATCGACGGAAACAATCAACAAATCCCGTATGCTTTGGTGCCGGAAGCTATTCTTTTATACGTTCAAACCAATTATCCGGCTCCAACTTTCATAGAAGGAATAGATAAAGAAACGTTTGGATATGAAGTAGAATTGTCAAATGATCTGGATTTGATTTTTAATTCCGATGGAACATTTGTTAGAATTGACTAAATAAAACTTAGAAATTACCCCAAAACAAAAAGGTTTCACTGTAGTGAAACCTTTTGTCATTCGTAAATCTTATAAACCTAATCTTAAGCTCTTCTAACATTTACTGCATTCGTTCCTCTTCTTCCTTCCTCCAAGTCAAAAGAAACTTCATCGTTTTCTTTAACTTTATCAACCAAACCGGTTACGTGAACGAAATACTCTTTTCCAGACTCGTCATCTTTAATGAATCCGTAACCTTTGGTTTCATTGAAGAATTTGACAGTACCTTTATTCATAATTTTATTAATTTGGGCGCAAGATAGCACGATAAAACCAACTAAACACTATAATTTTATTTTATTTTCTTTCAAGCATTTAGAAACTGTTTAATTTTTATTGCTAAAATTTAAACAGTCTCTTAGAATATACGGAAAATTAACAACCCAATCCGCTAAAAATTAGTCCATCAAAAAAAAAGAGCCCGTGAAAACCCGAGCTCTTGAAATTATACATATCCAAATTATCTTCTTCCTCTTCCGCCGCCTCCGCTACTACGACCTCCACCGGAACGACTTCCTTTGTTTTTGCCACCGAATTCCGATTTTCCGCTTCCTGATTTGGCATATCCGCCTCCGGAACGCTTTCCTTCAAATCCGCCACCGCTTCGTTTTCCGCCGCCTGACTTTCCTGAATAACCACCGCCGCCGGAACGTTTTCTATCGCTTTTTCTTCTGTCGCTTCTCTCCTCGCCTTTTCGTTCTTTGTTTTCCGGATTGGAGATCTGAACATCTACTTCCTCATTTGCAAAAGCATCCAAAATCAATTTTTCATATTCGCTGTCGGCTTCAAAAAAGGAAAAATTCCGAAGTATTTCAATCTTTCCGATTTCGATATCACGTTTGTTGGTTACCTCATTGATTAATCCAATCAGATTGGGAACTTTCAATTTTTGTTTTTGTCCGATTCCGATGTAGAAACGGGTGAATCCACGTACATTTCCATTTCGGCTGGTTCGCTCTTCCCTACCTGATTCGCTTACATTCAGGTCTTTTGCATTTTTATAATAATCCAAAAAGGTATTGAATTCCATCGACACAAATCGTTTCAATAATTCGTCGCGATCCATCCATTCCAGTTTTTTGGAAATTGTATCCATATAGGGTTCAATCTGGTATTCATCGACTTCAATTTTTTCGATTTTATCGATGGTCGCAAACAAACGTCTTTCCACGATTTCCTTTCCGTTTGGCACTTGTTTGCGTTCTATTTTTTTATGGATCAATTTTTCCAAATCTTTGATTCTTCTTCCTTCACGCGAATGCGCAATGATGATAGAAATCCCTTTGTTTCCCGCACGTCCTGTACGGCCACTTCGGTGAACATAAACTTCCGGGTCATCCGGTAAATTATAATTGATTACATGGGTCAATTCCGTCACATCGATTCCACGCGCTGCCACGTCAGTCGCTACCAATAATTGTAATTGTTTTCTACGAAATTTCTCCATCACGGTATCGCGCTGAGCCTGAGACAAATCCCCATGCAAAGCGTCAGCGTTATAACCATCCTGAATCAAAGCATCGGCCACCTCTTTTGCTTCACGGCGGGTACGACAGAAAACAATCCCGTAAACATCAGGATTGATGTCAGCCAAACGTTTCAAAGCCAGATAACGGTCATTGGCACGCACCATGAAATATTGGTGTTCTACATCATTGGATGCTTCGTTTGTTTTTCCTATGGCGATTTCCACAGGTTTGTGCATATATTCGGAAGCAATTCTGCGTACCTCTTTTGGCATGGTTGCAGAAAAAAGCAGGGTTTGTTTTTCTTCCGGAGTTGTTTCCAATATTGCATCGATGTCCTCACGGAATCCCATGTTCAGCATTTCGTCCGCCTCGTCCAGCACTACCCAATTGATATTATTGATTTTCAATGCTTTTCTATTGATCAAATCAAGTGTTCTTCCCGGTGTTCCAACCACGATCTGCGGATTTTTTTTCAATCCGTTGATTTGTTTTTGAGCATCGGCACCACCATAAACTGCCTGGACCATCACATTCCCTAAATGTTTGGAATAGACTTCCAGGTCTTTGGTGATCTGCAAACAAAGTTCGCGCGTGGGACATAAAATGATGGCCTGAATCGTTCGGCTTTCTACGCTTAATTGTTCCAAAATGGGCAGTCCAAATGCGGCGGTTTTTCCCGTACCTGTTTGTGCCAAAGCGATTAAATCCTGTTCAGATTGTAAAATTTGAGGAATGGCTTGTTCCTGAATCGGAGTCGGATTGATAAATCCTAATTCGTCAATTGCCTGAAGGATAGCATCATTCAGACCTAATTCGTGAAATGTAATCATTTAAAAATTTTAAGCCGGTAATCGGTCATTTATCCTCGCACCGGAGATTTGTTAAAATCGAATGCGAAAGATGAAATTCAACGGCTACGCAGCCCAAAAACCCAAAATGAATCCTTTACATTCGTGTCTTCCACCCGGAAAACGGGCGCAAAGGTACGATAATTATTTGAATTTCAAATTATTCCTATCATTAGAGCCTGTTTAAATTTCATCTAATTATTTTGTTATGCGTCTTTTTGCCTGCAACTTTGTTAATTTTTTCATCGAATATACCCGATTTCGACTGCAATCCCGAAACTTCGGGAGCCGCGTTTCAGCTAAAAATACGCCATAACATTTCTAATTTATAAATTTTAAACAGGCTCTAACAAATTGGGAAGAAATAATAAGACAACCCATTCAGGCTTTATTATTAAAATCAATAAAGCCGTTTTCTATGGATTTGATTTTTCGTGTCAGCTCAAACACTCCTATTCCTTCCCGGCTTCCGTTGTTATTGGAGTTGCCTTCGATAGTATGAATATATCCCCCATTTACGGAAGTAACGATCCCGGTATGCCCCATTCCTTTGCCATAATTCCGGATAAAAACAAATCCGGGTTTTATCAGGGAAGGGTTATTCTCCACATCTTTGGTTTTGAACTTTTTACAATCGGTGTTGTTCCATTGGTATAAAACCCCGGCGGTTTTGACCATGGGATTGGGTTTACCTAAATTTTTGGAAGCTTCATTAAAAACCCAATACACAAAAGCCATACACCAGGCATAGTTTCCTCTTTTTGCATCCAACCCTGCTGCTTTTAAGTATTCATCCACCTCTTTTCCCCTGTTGCTGTTCCTTGGATTTTCTCTCACATGTAATTGGGATCGAGCTACATTTAATACTTCTTTAAAAAGAGCATTGGTAGCTTCTTCCACAACCGGAACACTTCCGTCCAAAAAGAGAACCTCCCATGTAATGGCACCCACCACTCCATCTACTACCAAAGGAATTCCGTTAATATCAGTGTTTCGGGATTGAAAAAGTTTGACTGCTTTAAAGGTTTGATTGCCAAAATCACCGTCGACGTCGATGGGACCGCAGTGTAATTTGTTGAGTTGTCGTTGAACGGCTTCTACGATAGATTTATCGCTTTCGCCCTTTTTGATTAATCGTTTTGGATAATTCATAGTATTGAGTTTTGAGATTACTAATTTACAAATTATCCGAATCCTAAATTATTTATTTCTAAGGATTTATCCTGTTATTTATACAGGGTTTTTCCATTCTTTTCTTAAAAAATAGAAAGAATTTAGAAGTTATGTTTCGTTTTGAATGGGATTGGAATAAAAATTTTTGGACGGAAGAATGAAATAACCACCAAAGTCAAATAACCAATTATGATTATATAGGCATAATTGGGTAAACTTTTTAAAAAGAATTTCAGATCAGATATAGGTTTAATTGAATTTTTCGATTCATTTTCTATATAAGTAGTCCCGCAAATAAAAATATTATCCTGACTCTCTACCATATCATTTATGACATAGAAATTATTATCTTCCAAATCTAAACCATATCTTGGATGGTCTGTCTGTTCCATTAAATCGGCCAATTTGATAAAATCCGCATACACATTATTCTCATTTAATTGAAATTTTATCCCCGACTTATCAATATTTTTTGCTTGTAAGTCTTTAATTAATTTGAAATAGTAATTTTCTGTTTCTTCTGTAAAATTTGATGGAACGATGAGCTCCAAATAGGAATATCCTATTTTATAATTTCCTTCCGGATAATATTTGAAATAATCCTTTGGAGGAAAGTTGAAAGACAAATAATTTTCACTGAATTGTTCAAATCTTTCATTAGCATAAAACAAAAAAACAAACGGAATGACCAGTAAACTGAACATTCCGGGGACATATAAAAGTCTTTTATGTTTTTTGACTTTATTCATTTTGTAATTTGCTCACATCAAATAATATGCTAAGCATTGCTTCAATCTGAAAATTTCAAAATTTTCATTTATAAATTTAGATTTCACAAGAAATTACAAAACCTCCCGTATCTTATATTTCTGTCCGTTAAATTCGATTTCCTGTCCTGCTTTTGCATTGATCAGCGCAGCATAAATCGGTGCTTCCGTGTTGAGGCCTATATATTTCTTTCCCTCATGGTCAAATGGAGTCGCGGAAATTCCAATGAAGAAATTCAAGGAATCGGTCAATACCAAAGCACCGGGTTCAACTTTTGATTTCGGGCTGAAATCGAGATTGAGAAAGCTGTCCAATTCCATTTTGAGACGGTTGATCCTGATTTCCAGACTTCTGGCAGAATCACGGCTTTGATCTTGCTGCGAATAATCGTCCGGATCAAGTGTTGATTCTTCATCCAAATCCGCTGCCGAAGCATAGGTGTTAAACATTTCTTTCAGACCATTTATTCCCTCTCTTTCTATTTCTATGATCCGGTTTTTAATTTCTTCTTTCAATGACATACTGTAATTTTCTGATTAAAAATAAAGAATATTCCCCTATTTTTATACCTAAAAGATAAAAAAAACATTCAACATGAAAGGATTCCTCATTTTGGCATTGCTAAGTTTATCAGTTTCTGCTATTTCCCAACAATCTGAAATAGACTCTCAAAAACCCGGCAAATGGCGTTTCGGGGGTGGATTGGGTTTAGGATTTGGAAGCAACGGCTATTTTGGATTTGCCATTTCCCCATTTGTAGGTTATGAAATAATTCCTCAATTGGAAGGTGGATTTACCGTGGGCTATCAATATTCCAAATGGAGCGATGCCAAACAAAATCTATTTAACGCCGGGCCTTATCTGAATTATTATCCGATTCCTTCTCTTTTTGCCCGTGCACATTATGAATACTATACCGGAACCAGCGAAATCGAATATGATTACGATGCCGATAATTACAAATATAATTTCAATGAAAGTGCTCTTTGGCTGGGAGGCGGTTACCGGACCACCGGAAAAGTACAACTCTATGCCGGACTGATGTACAATGTTTTATACGATAAAGATTCCAGTTTATTTTCGACAGGATTACGACCTATTTTGGGAGTAAGTGTAGGTTTTTAATTATAGAATTATTGGATAAATATGATTTCAAATAATATGAGTTCGATATACAGTGGTGTTCTATCTTTCTGATTCATTGGTATTTAAAATTTTAAACATTAAGATTATTAGTACAAATCAATTTTATTAAGATTTGTTGGGGGGCCCGGCGGGTTTAAGATGACCTTAATCAACTTGTGGAAACTTAATAAATCTTAATGCATTTATTTACAATTAATTACAAAAAATACTTAAGGCAAGAATCAAATAATTCTTAATGTTTTTTAAAACGAACTTAGGTTAAATAAATTCTCACTAAAAAAAATAAAATCATAATTAATTGATTTAAAGTAAGTTGAAAAATATTTTAAATTTTAACAAAAATAAATTTGGAAATTAAATTATTTCGAATTTAAATTTGCAACCGAGAAGTTCATACAAAAATTGTCTTATCAAGAAAAGCTGAGGGAAATGGCCCTGTGAAGCTTTAGCAACCTGTACAATCGACAAGGTGCTACATCCATCCGCCGCATGGCAGAAAGATAAGTGAAGTAAAGTTTAGATTATAATTACAAAATATAACGGACTCTTCTGACTTATCAGAAGAGTCTTTTTTTTGGACTTTTCTGAAGCTGCTCTTGATAAGATTTTTATTTCAAGTAACTAAAAAACACAAATATCATGAGCAGAATTACAGACATCATCCATTCCGTACCCGTAGACGAATTAACGGGTTCCATTTCAGTTCCGGTTTACCAAACATCCACTTTTGTTCAGGAAGCGCCCGGCGTCCATAAAGGCTTTGATTACGCCAGAAGCAATAATCCGACGAGAAAAGCACTGGAAGACATCGTTGCCAAACTGGAGGGTGGCGACGGAGCATTTGCTTTCGCAACCGGACTGGCAGCCATAGATGCCGTTGCCAAGTTACTTTCCACCGGAGATGAAATCATCGCAGTGGATGATATTTACGGAGGTGCTTATCGTTTATTCACCCATATTTATGAAAAATTGGGGATTAAAATCCATTATGTGGATACGACCGATGCGGAAAATATTTTGGAATTCATCAATGAGAAAACCAAACTCATCTGGATCGAATCTCCTACCAATCCGACATTGAAAGTTTCGGACATCCAAAAAATTTCTGAAATCGCAAAACCATTTGGAGCACTTGTAGTGGTTGACAACACATTTGCCAGCCCTGTAGCACAGTTGCCGTTTGAATTGGGAGCCGACATCATCATTCACAGCGCAACCAAATACATAGGCGGGCATTCCGATTTAGTCGCCGGATTGGTTGTTACCAAAACCAAAGAATTATCTGAAAAAATAAAATTTATACAAAACGCTACCGGAGGAATACTCGGCCCGTGGGATTGTTTTTTAGCCATTCGTGGAATCGAAACCTTAGAATTAAGGGTAAGACAACAAAGCGAAAACGCAATCAAAATTGCCAAATATCTGACAACGAGGCATGAAGTGGATAAGGTTTACTATCCTGGACTAACTACACACAAAAATCACGAAATCGCAAAAAAACAACAAAACGGGCTATTCGGTGGCGTTATTTCTTTCAGTTTGAAGGATGATACGGTTGAAGCTGCCAATCAATTTGTTACAGCAACCAAGTATTTTAAACTGGCGGAAAGTCTGGGCGGCGTAAAAAGTTTGCTTTGCCATCCGGCACAGATGACACATGCTTCTATTCCGAGAGAAAAACGACTGCAATCGGGCGTTCAGGACTCATTGATACGGCTTTCATGCGGAATTGAGGATGTGGAAGATTTGATTCGGGATTTGGAAAATGCTTTGAGTATAAAAGATAAATTGGTTTTTAAGGAAAACTAAACATTTTGGCCAACAATAACACACAAATAGTCAAAAGACTTCCTCAGTTAATTAATAACATTGTTGGCCATTTTTAAAATAATCAGACTTAGAAATGAAAAAATTAAACATAGGATTATTTGGATTTGGAGTGGTCGGCGAAGGAATCTATAAGGTGCTTTCCGAAAAATCACAACTTCAAACCAACATCAAAAAAATTGTCATCAAACATCCCGAAAAACAACGAAATGCGCCTGAAGAATTGTTCACAACTGATGCAGAGGAAATTCTGAATGATGAAGAAATTGATATAGTAGTAGAGTTGATTGATGATGCCGATGCGGCTTTTGAAATCGTCAAAACGGCTTTGAATCAAGGAAAATCGGTCGTGAGCGCCAATAAAAAAATGATTGCGGAGCATCATTTGGAACTCATTGATTTGCAGCGAAAAAATGAAGTTTCCTTTTTATACGAAGCAGCCGTTTGCGGCAGTATTCCCATTTTGCGGAACTTGGAAGAATATTATGACAACGACCTGCTGAACTATATAAACGGCATCGTAAACGGTTCTACCAATTACATCCTGACCAAAATGAGAACGGAGAACGAAAGTTATGACAACGCACTGAAGTCGGCTCAGGAAAACGGTTTTGCCGAAAGCAATCCCGCGCTGGACGTAGAAGGAACGGATGCGGTCAATAAACTTTCCATCATCATTTTACATGCCTTTGGAAGGTTGGTTTCACCGGACGACATTCTGAAAAAAGGAATCACCGCTCTGAAAAATGAAGATTTTATCTATGCAGCCGAAAAAGGTCAAATCATCAAACTCATAGCCGGATGCAGTCTGGATGAAAGTCAAAATTTAGTTCCGACAGTCATTCCTACATTTATCGAAAAATCCAAAACACTGGGGCTGGTAAACAACGAGTTTAACGGTGTCCTGATCGGGAGTGCTCTGGCGGACGAACAGTTTCTCTACGGAAAAGGAGCCGGCCGCTACCCTACTTCATCGGCCGTTTTGAGCGATATTTCAGCTCTGCGGTATGATTACAAATACGAGCTGAGAAAAGGAATCAGAAATGGTTTTCACGGAGAATATTTGGCCGAAAGGAAATTTTATGTCGGTTTCAAACCGGAACAGCAAATTGATCTGAAAATTTTTCAAAATATAGAAGAATCTTACAGAAGTAAAGATTATGAGTATGTAACCGGAACCATCTGCCTAAACGATTTGAAAAATTCCGGCTGGCTGGAAAATAAGGCGGTTTCGGTGATTGCTTTTTAAACTCCAAAATCAGGCAATATGACAAATTATAATTACGATTTTAATTTCTTGTTGGAAATAGATGATCTGGAATTGGTCAATGAATATAATCGGTTAGTTACTCACCGGCCCAATGATAACCCCAATGACAAATTAAATGATTACACTTATAAATTATTGCTTATGAGATACTTAGTAAAAACCTTTAAGTTGAAAAATTATAATCTGGATTGGTTAGAAACCACTACGGAAAATGGACTTTATACTATGTCATTCCGTCAATTGGTTTATCTGGAATTGATTTTCGGAATTAAAGTGCTTAAACCAATTCCTTTAAATTAAACATTCATTTTAAAAGTCTGTTGTTGTTATCCTTTGTCTATTTTGGACAAAGGATTTTTTATCTTAAATCCAACCGTACGTTTTTATGTTCTGAAATTATCTCAAGCAAAATCTCAAAATAAGTCAAACCATTTCCCGATTCCAATTCATTGATTTTCTTTTGAATCAATTCTTTATTGAAAATATTCGGAAGTTTTAATTTTTGATTATAATAAGCCAATGTTGTTTCCAAACCTAAATCTCCCCTGCTCTTTTCACTATTCAGCCAAATTATTTTCAATTCTTCATAGCCTTGCAGTATTCCATATCCGCCATACAATAAATCATTAAAAGCATCCAGACTACTTCCCAGTTCCCAATCTTCATCTTCCATTACCAATCGGTTGATTTCTTCATAAAATGTATCAATATCATGAAAATTCTCACCCTCCAAGATCAGTTTTAATTCAAGCATACACAAAGTAAAGAATTTCCTCGGTTTGTTTATTCAGGATTTAGCATCTTTACAGAAAATTAGATACATGAACCAAAAATTAATCTGGATTATTTTATACATCCTCATAGTTGCAGCCTGTATTTATATCGTCATAAAAAGAAGCTTATTGTTGCAAGAAAGCACTGAAAAAAAAACTTTTGAATATATTATTTTAGTATTTTTTATTCTATTCACATTCATTAATTTACGAATTTTAATTAAACGAATAAAAGAATACAAAGAATGAAACTTTCAACACTGCAAAATTCCTATCGGAACGAACTCAAATCGATTTATTCAAACGAGGAAATAGACCGGATTTTCTTTTGGGTAGCAGAGAAAATTTTAGACAAACCGGAATCGATATTGAAACTGGCTTTGGATGAAGAATGGCGGGAATTTGATGAAAAGAAAAATCAATTTTTGTTTAAACTAATGTTGCTGAAAGACCATCAACCGATTCAATATGTCCTCGGAGAAACAGAATTCTATGGTATGAAATTCTTTGTCAATGAAAATGTTTTGATTCCTCGTCCCGAAACAGAAGAGTTGATCGAATGGATTTTAAAAGACACGACAAATGACAAGTTAAAAATCATCGACATCGGCACAGGAAGCGGCTGCATTCCCATCGTTTTGAAAAAGCATTTACCGGAGGCGGAGATTTTCGCGCTGGATGTTTCGGAAAAATCCCTCGAAACAGCCAAAATCAATGCCGAATATCACCAAACTGAAATTCAATTTGTCCAAAACGATTTCCTGAACATGGATTTCAATGAATTACCTGAATTTGATATCATCGTCAGCAATCCGCCGTATATCGCTGAAACGGAAAAGAATGAAATGGATGAAAATGTAATAAAATTTGAACCTCACTCTGCTTTGTTTGTTCCGGATGAAAATCCGTTGGTTTTTTATGAAAGAATCATTGAATTAGCGAAGCAAAAATTAAAACCCAAAGGAAAAATATATGTCGAAATCAATCAGAATTTAGCAATGGAAACAAAAGAATTGTTTGAAAAAATCTTTCAAAATATAGAATTAAAAAAGGATATTTCGGGAAATTTCAGAATGATAAAAATTAATAAACAATAACTTGATATGAATTATTATAAATTATTGATAATAAATATTTTATTTATATTTAATTCTAATTTGTTTTCGCAGGAAACCCAATCTGTTTCCGCTAAAAGTCCTCAAAAATCCATCGACTTACAAATTCAATCACTTGAAAATTCTTTAATCCATAAAGATACCGATCGGCTGGATGAAATTCTTCATCCCGATTTGACTTTCGGACATTCAAACGGTTGGGTGGAAACAAAAAATAGCTTACTGGAAAATCTGCCGACTTCCAAAGTCGTTTACAAAGAATTCATCCATCACAATGCACCCGAAATTAAAATTATTTGGGAATCTAATCCTTTAGCTACGGTAAGACGGGAAATTACTGCAATTGGAGAATATGAAAAAGAAGTTTTTCAAGTGGAAATGAAAGTGCTTGAAATCTGGATAAAAGAAAATAAAAATTGGCAGCTTCTCGCCCGTCAAAGTGTTGAAGTCGATTTTGATGAATAATTACCTACATTTGGTTTATGATAAAATTACTTATTTTACTTGTTCCTTTTTATACACTGGCCCAAACTGTCGGTGTTGAGGATTTATTGACAGCAAATACCTGGAACATTGCGTATAATATTTCACCTGAAGGAGAACGTGTGGATGAAGAAAGTCAGGAAAAAATCCGTTCGAACTGGGTGAAATTCAACAAAGACGGTACTTATGAAACGCCGGCCGGCGTGAGCGGAAAAACCATCGGAAAATGGACTTATAACGCTGAAACCAATGCTGTCCACTTTAACGAAAACGGCTCGAAATATCGGGCGGTTATTGATGAAATCAGTGATATCAGTCTGGTTTTGAATTATGTGGATAACGGCGGATTTAAATTGGGTTTGATTCATTATGTCCACATCCCCAAAACAAAATCCAACGAAGAAACTACACAGCTTCTTACCTCCGGAAAATGGAATGTAATTTTAAAGCGTTACAAAGGAATGGAGGATAACGTTCCGGCTGAAAATGTTGAAAATACCTGGTATGAATTTTTTCCCGAAGGAACTTATCAAAAATCGGAAGTAATTGGTGAAGAAGTCGTCACAAACGAAGGAACATGGTTTCTGGATGACAAATTCCAGTTAAATCTGGATGCCGGAGAAAATACCATCTATTCGGTAATCGGAGATAAATCCAAGCTGATTCTGACTACAACTTCCGGTGGATACAACACCATCGAAATGCGAAAAGCTAAATAAAATTAATGCACGTGGCCTTGAATGGTCAGATATGCTACCGCAAAGCCTAAAAGGACTGTCAAAACCTTTTGGGCTTTGAATTTATGGCTGTCTGTGCTTTCAAATAAAATAACAGTTGCGATATGGATAAAGATTCCGGCTACAAAAGCAGAAGCCTGAAGATGATATTCCGATAAAACCGTATCTCCAAACAAAACTCCTAAAGGCCCGGCCAATGCAAATGCCAATATAAAAAGGAATTGGTATATTTTCTTGATTTTCATTTGGGAAACAGCTCCATATAACACCATGGCGACCGGAATGTTATGTATGAAAATCGCCCAGAGTAAACTATGTGAATGCTGATGCATAATAGGCATTCCTTCAAAAAACGAATGCAGGAAAAGCCCAATGAAAATGCTGACCGGAAAAGTTTTGTTATGATGCAAATGCACATGCCCATGTTCGGCTCCTTTGCTTAAAGACTCGACGATCATTTGAAAAAAAAGTCCAGCTAAAACGTAAAGTCCTATCGTATGACTATGCACTTCATAAACAGTCGGAAAAATTTCCAAAACGGCTGTTGCCAAAAAAAAGGCTCCGCTAAAAGTCAATAAAAACTTGGAAAGCTTTTTATTTCCAACGAAAATTTGTCCCAATAAACTCCCAATAACAACCGAAAGAATTAAAATCGAAATTTCAAACATCAGTACAAAAGTAATTCAATTCGTTAAAATCTTCACAAAAGCAAATATTATTATTAAATTCGTAGCTTAACACACGACACATGAGGATATTTTTATTTTTTATAATTTTTGGTATTACCTTTTTTCTTCAAGCACAATCCATTGTTGTAAACCCAGCATCCGCTCCTGAAAGTAATTACGAAGCAGAACAGCTTACTTTTGAAGTTTTAATTGACGGAGGAGATTGTGCAGAAATTGATAATTTCCAACTGACCGATAATCCACAAGCCCAGTATCCCAGTAACAACAGAAGTTGGGGCTATTTTGAAAAAGGATCTTCTGATTTCCCTTTTGAAGCCGGGATTGTATTAACTTCAGGGTATGCAAGAAATGCAATAGGACCAAGTGGGACCAACGTAAGTGATGGAGATATGTATACTTGGCTAGGAGACCCGGACGCCACTGCACTGATTGATTTGCCAGGAGTGAGTAGTTATAATGTAACGATTTTCGAATTTGATTTTGTTCCTTTTGGAAATGAAATTTCATTTAACTATATTTTTGCTTCCGAAGAATATCCGGAATACGCTTGTGGTTTTGATTATAATGACGTTTTTGGTTTCATTATTAGTGGACCGGGGATTGTAAACGACCCCGGATTAAGTGGGAAAAATATTGCACTTCTACCAAATGGAGAAACTGTTTCTATTCAAAATGTAAATGATATGGGTTGTGGGGATGATACATATTATGTTCCTGGTCCGTTTGGGAATATAAAATACGATGGTAGAACAATCCCCTTGACTGCTTATTCAGAAGTACAACCAAATGAAACTTATCACATAAGACTTTTAATTTCTGATGCCGGGGATGGTGGATGGGACTCTGCTGTATTTCTCGAAGCTGGATCCTTTAATTTAGGCTCTGTGATAGTGGATGAAGGAGGTGTAACCTTGGGTGAAGATGTTTTGCTTTGTGATTATACGGAATACACCTTGACAGTTGATGTTGCCCTGACTGATGCCACTTTTCAATGGTATTTCAACGAAGGGATAATCCCGGACGCAAACGGACAATCCTATACAGCAACCGTATCCGGTAATTATGCTGTGGAAGTTACTTCCGGTACTTGTCAGTCTTGGGTGGATGTCAACTTATTATTCAGCACCACTCCCGAACTTATAGAATCTCCGGTCGAAGAATTTGTCTGTACCGAAGATGGAATCCACGAATTTGACCTGACCGGATTCAATCCCGAAATAGCCGATTTATCAAATAATTTTACTTATTACAACAGCTTCATTGGAGCAGATACGGAAAGTCCGCTGGATGAAATACCCAATCCTACAAATTATCAGGTAACTGTTGCAGATGGAATCGTAACGGTTTACGTCCGTGTTGAAAATCCGGACGGTTGTCACAACATCGCCGAAATCAAACTGGAAGTAGGGCAAGAACCGGAAACCGCTCCTGCAGATTATCCGGAATGTGATGACAACGGAGACGGATTTGCAGTTTTTGATCTTACTGCTCATGCAGAAGATTTGATCCTGTCCAATCCTGCCGGTTTGAATTACGAATATTTTACAGATGCCGCGATGACCCAACTCATCACAAACCCGGCCAATTTCACCAATACCGTTATCAATACCCAGATCATTTATGTTCGGATTTTCAATCCGGCTTTGGGTGCAAAAGATTGTCCCACAACAGAAGAAATGACATTGATCGTGGAAGAATTCCCATTGATCCAGCCGGACACATGGGTGATTTGTGATAACCTAAACGATAATACGGAGCTCGTTGACCTGACCATAAACAACATTGTCCAAACGGAAGGAATTTCTGTAACCTATCAATATTCTGAACAGGACGGAACACCGATAGTCGACCCAACTAACTATGAAATGACCGGCTCTCCTACTATCATAAACGTATTGATTACAAACCAGGCCGGAACTTGTCAGGGAACGGAAACCATCACGCTGACATTTAATCTGGCACCGGAATTAGTAGAAGCAACCCTCAAAAGATGTAGTGATGATGAATTTGCCGAATTCTTTTTACCCGAAGCAAATGAATTGGTCATTACAAATACAACTGATCTGACATTTACTTATTTCTTAACAGAAGCAGATGCCATAAACGGAGATCCAACCAACGCACTTCCGGATAATTTCACCAATACCATTCCCAATCAGACCGTATTTGTACGTGTGGTGGATCTGAACGGATGTTTCAATGTAATCGAAGTCATATTAGACGTAAACAATGGCCCTGAAACAACTCCTCAGAACTATCCGGTGTGCGATGACAACGGAGACGGAATAGCCGTATTTAATTTGGAAACGGAAGCTCCCAACCTTTTGACCGGCACTGTTGGGACAATTGAAATCAATTACTTCCTTGACGAAGCTTTGACCACGCCTATACCGAATCCTGCCAGTTTTCAAAACACAACCAATCCGCAAATTGTTTATGTTTCCTTTATTGATCCGGCTTTAGGTGTAGATGCCTGTACTTCTGTGGAAGAATTAACTTTGATCGTAGAAGAGTTTCCTGAATTACAATCCAATGTTTGGGAAATTTGTGACAATGAAAACGATAATTCAGAATTCATCGACCTTACTCAAAATGATGTAGTCATAACAGAGGGAATCTTGGTTTCCTACGAATATTCGGAACAGGACGGAACACCGATTGCCAATCCTGCAAACTATGAAATAACCACTTCTCCAACGATAATTAATGTTTTGGTTCGAAATCAGGCCGGAACTTGTGAAGCCACTCAAACCATCACCATAGAATTCCTTCAGGCTCCTGAAGCGGTGGATGAAATTCTTCCATTGGTATATTGTAGTTTAAATGAATATGCCAATTATAATTTGACTGATTTAAATGAATTTTTGGTTACAGGTGGAATTGAGGGATTAACATTCTCCTACCATTTGACCATCGAAGATGCAAGAAACGATGTAGGTGCTTTACCTGAAAATTATACCAATACTTCACCGGATCAAATCATATTTGTCAGAATTGAAAATGAAAACGGCTGTTTTGATATCGCTCAAATTCAATTGGATACAGAATTGATTCACAATCAATTAGAAGATAATTTAACCGTTTGTGATGATCCTTATGAAATCAATGACGGAATTGCTTCATTTAATTTGACTTTGCGGCATGAAGATGTGGAAAATTCATTGGGCGGAAATAATTACACCATTCGCTATTATTTATCTTTGGAAGATGCTTTGGCAAATCAAAATATGATTCCTAATCCTACTCAATTCCAAAACACAGAGTCGCCGCAAACCATTTATGCAGTTGCAAGTGATGGAATGGGCGGATGTGCAGGAGTCGTTGATTTCCGTATCGAAGTCCTTGCTGTTCCCGAATTTGAGTTGCCCGAATATCTGGCTTTCTGTAATTATGATGTGAAATCATACGAATTCTTACAGCCTTTTACTTCTTATACCTGGATGGATGCAGACGGAAATGTCATCAGCAACAATAATGTAGTTGATTTCGATCAGGAGGGAATTTATACCCTGGAAGTAACTTCTGCCGATACGAGTTGTCCGGCTCGAAGAG
>JAEWOD010000005.1 GCA_023461035.1 Bacteroidota bacterium
CGTTTTGAACATTAATCGTATTGCTGAAAAGTTGGTCTCCACCAGAGCTTTCGTCTTCTTCGGATTAACGCACATAATTTATAAATTTTTTCACCAAAAATCACCAACTATTTTTCAGTACATTACCGTAAATTGAGCTATCCATACTTATCCAAACGCTGTTTGGATTTCATAAAGACAGAATTATCTCACCAGCGTAAATTTGGTGTTAATTACTTCAATGCCTTCTTGATTAACAGCTTTTAAAACATAAATTCCAGGTTGTAATGAACCGTTAAGGCTAACTTTATAATCACCTATTTTATTCGTGGTCAAGGTGTTAGAATAAATTTGTTTATTATTTAGATTCCAAACAGTTACATTTAATGTGGAATTTTCATTTGACTTTGATACGATGTTTAATTCACTTTCTTTTACGATTGTCGGATACAAACTATAATAGGAAGACACTTTTTCGATTTCATCCATCAGATTTTGACGTAAGAAATAAGGGCTTGCCATATCATATACCGGCAAATCATAATTGGCTTTGAAACTCGCTTCAAGTGTATTAATATCCATAGTATAAAAACCATGAGCTGAAGAAGTTGCCAGTAAAACATTTCCATCTTTCATCACGGCTGCGCCGTTTACGGTATATCCTTCAGCCAGTCCGTTTATTTTTCCGATATAATTTCCACTTAAATTATTCGGATTAATTTTAAATACATGTCCGGCAGCACTGAAAATATAAAGATTTCCAAAAGCATCGGCAATCATATCTCCTCCATAAACAGAAGTATCATTTCCCAAAGCTTTAGCCTTTTCACCAATAAATGAAATACTTCCTAAATTTTGAACTACTCCGGCAGACGATATTTTTAATAATTCGGAGCCGTTATTGTTTAGGGCATACATAAATCCATCTGATCCGGTGGTCATTCTTGCAAAATAAGTTCCTTGATTTTTATTGTCCACGATGGAATTAGGAATTTCATATATGAAACCTGTTTTAGAAGCAGTGTTTACACTTGAAACTTTGTTTCCGCTCATCGGGATGTAAAATAAATCACCGTTTGCAGACATAGTCATCGCAGCGATGTATTTTCCACAACTACAGGTTTTGGTTATTTCCGAAGTAATGGTTTCAAAATTAATTTTATCGGCTTTAGTCAAAACAACATTACCGGCGTTCAGATTGTTCATATCGATTTTTCGAAAATCCTGAAAGTCGATTTTTCCTTTAGTTAATCCCGTTGCTACAGTGATATCTTGTGCATTAAGAAAGTAACCGGCCATAAATACAGAACAAAATAGTAAAGCTTTTTTCATTTTCAAATTCTTTTTGGTTTTTCTGCAAATAAAGTTAAGGATAAAATATATACAATTGAAAAAAATCAAATAAATTCCAAAAACAGGACAATTTGTCTTGAAAACTTTGAATTTTAAATCAAATTAAGACAAAATGACATTGAATTAGTCAAGAAAATCCGTTGGAATACAAATTGAAATGAAATAAGCAAAGAATTATAAACTTTAAAATTTAAATAAAATGAACACAATGGTGAAAAGAAATCCGGATTTTCTGGGTGGTTTGATGGAAAGTTTGATAAATGATTCCAATTGGTTTAAACCCGAATTCCATTCTAAGTTTTCCGTTCCGGCAGTGAACATAAAAACCAACGAAAATGAATTTGAAATCGAAGTTGCCGCACCCGGTTTGAACAAAGAAGATTTTAACATAGAAGTGGAAGAAAACGTATTGAAACTAAGTGTGAAAAAATCGACTGAAAATGCAGAAGAAAAAGAGAATTATACAAGAAAAGAATTCAGTTATTTCAATTTCCAACGAAATTTTGCTTTGCCAAAAAATGTGATTGACACGGAAAACGTACAAGCAAATTATGCGGATGGAATCTTGAAATTGACACTTCCGAAATTGAAAACGATGAAAGAGTCAATAAAAAAGATTGCAGTTTCATAGGTTGAGGTTAGGTTATCAAATATTTGCAATCGCCCGGCGGAGAAATCCGTCGGGTTTTTTTATGCGTTTTTCATTTGTTTTTTTATTAATTCTTGGATGATTCTCCAGTTGAATACAATCACCGAAAAGAAAACGAGTAAATAGGCAAAAATCTGCACCGCACTCATTTGTTCATTGAAATAAAAAATGGCAAGCAAAAAACTTAAAATGGGATTCAGATAAATGAAAATTCCGGCTGTGGAAGAATTTAATTTGTTCAATGAAAATACATTTAAAAACATGGGTAGAATTGTAAAAATTGTTGCGATGATCAAAACAATTCCATAAAAGTAAAGTCCTTTTACAGGTTCATCGGACTGCATCGAAAAAAGTGGAAGGAGCAAAATTGTACCAACCGTAATCTGAAAAGCCAATGTGAAAAACCGATCCAACTGATGATTTTTTTTCTGCAAAACCAAATATATCGCATAGGAAAGTGCAATCACGAAACTGTAAAAAACATCCATCAAATGCCCGATGGACAGCAAAATACAACTGATTATGCTCATGGAAACCGCCAGCCATTGAATCATAGAAAGTCGGTCTTTCAGGAAGATATACGCCAGAACCGTTGTGATGATGGGGCAGAGCATATACGCCAGTGCGGTAGCGTTTACACTGACGTGGTTCATCACATAAATAAACAAATACCAGTTAACAGCCAGTAAAACGGCACTTGCGGAATTGATAAGCAATAAATTTTGTTTTTCTTTCCGGCTGAATTTTTTGAATCGTTCCCAATTTTCATTCGTGATTTTTCTTCTGAAAACCAGACTGATGACCGCTATGATAAGCGTTGCAATCAGGATGCGGGAAATCAAAATATCGACGGACGAATATTCCTTAATGGCTCTAAGCGGTAAACTGAAAAATCCCCAAATCACAAAAGCCGAAATCGCCGCTAAATAATATTTTGTATTCAATCTGTTGTTGGGTGTTTGATTCTGGGAGAAAAATGTTTTTGTGAACGGACTTTAAAATCCCCCTCCTTTGGAGGGGTTAGGGGAGGCATTTCCCAAATAAATCAAATTCTTCTGCCGATTCAATTTCTACTTGGACGAATTCTCCGATTGACAAATAAACATCTTCAGCCGGAATTAAAACTTCATTATCCACATCGGGCGAATCAAACTCCGTTCTTCCCACAAAATAATTACCTTCTTTTCGGTCAATCAGCACTTTGAATTGCTTCCCAACTTTTTCCTGATTCAATTCCCAGGAAATCTGTGACTGAACTTCCATGATTTCATCGACACGTCTTTGTTTGACTTCTGCAGGAACATCGTCCACTAAATTATAAGCGTGCGTGTTTTCTTCGTGCGAATAAGTAAAACAACCCAACCGATCAAAACGTTGCGTTCTGACCCATTCTTTCATTTCTTGGAAATGCTCTTCCGTTTCACCCGGATAACCGCAAATCAAAGTCGTTCTGATAGTCATATTTGGAACTTTCTCACGGAATTTATCGAGCAAAGCATTCGTTTTTTCAAACGTAGTTCCGCGACGCATGGATTTTAACAAATCGGTTGAAATGTGTTGTAAAGGAATATCGATGTAATTACAAATTTTTGGTTCTGAGTTAATTACATCCAAAACATCTTCCGGAAATCCGCTCGGGAAAGCATAGTGCAGACGAATCCACGCAATTCCTTCAACTTTCACCAATTCTTTCAGCAAATCGGCAAGCGCACGTTTTTTGTAAATATCTAAACCATAGTAAGTTAAATCCTGTGCGATTAAAATCAATTCTTTCGTTCCGTTTTTGGCAAGATTCTGCGCTTCCTTTACCAGATTTTCAATCGGTGTAGATTTGTGTCCGCCACGCATCAACGGTATAGCACAAAACGAACAGGGACGATCACAACCCTCTGAAATTTTCAAATAAGCGTAGTGGCGAGGCGTAGTAGTTAATCTTTCTCCCACCAATTCATGTTTGTAATCCGCTCCCAAAGCTTTTAATAAAAGTGGTAAATCACGCGTCCCGAAATATTGATCAACATCAGGAATTTCCTTTTCCAAATCGGGTTTGTAGCGTTCAGAAAGACATCCTGTGACGAAAACTTTTTCGACTTTACCTTCTTCTTTTTTCTGTACAAAATCCAGAATCGTATTGACACTTTCCTCTTTTGCATTGTCGATAAATCCGCAGGTATTGATGACCACAATTTCGCCACGTTTTTCGTGAACGACCTCTTTACCATTGGCTTTGAGTTGGCTCATCAAAACTTCGGAGTCATAAACATTTTTGGAACAACCCAGCGTGACGATGTTAATCCGCTTTCTTCCCGTAGATTTTGTACGCATAATTCAATTGAAAATTCAGGGTGCAAAGGTAATTCAATATATCGGCATATTATAGAATTATTGTATTTTTGACACCAAGTCCTTTTGGACTGAAAAATGCAAAACAACAGAACAATGTCAGAAACCATAGAGAAAATAGAATTCGATATTCGTAAAGATATTTATAAACCTGTCAATTCCATCCGTGTGGTAACGGCCGCTTCGCTTTTTGACGGTCATGATGCCGCTATTAATATCATGCGTCGTATGATTCAGCGCACCGGCGTGGAGGTCATTCACCTTGGGCATGACCGAAGTGTGGAAGAAGTAGTGGATACAGCCATTCAGGAAGATGCACAAGCGATTGCCATGACCTCTTATCAGGGCGGCCACAACGAATATTTTAAATATATGTATGATTTGCTTCAGGAAAAGGGAGCAGGGCATATCAAGATTTTTGGTGGTGGCGGCGGTGTGATTTTGCCAAGCGAAATCAAAGATCTGATGGATTATGGAATCTGTAGAATTTATTCTCCGGACGACGGACGTGATTTAGGTTTACAAGGTATGATTAACGATTTAGTGATGAAATCTGATTTTCCAACCGGAGATAAACTCACGCAGGAAATGATTGATTCATTGGATAAAAAGGACAATCACCATTTGGCACAAACGATTTCTGCTTTTGAAAACAATATGGCTGAATATGAATCTTATTATAACGAAATAAAAAAACTCGCTGACGAAAAACATCCGCCGATTTTAGGAATGACCGGAACAGGTGGCGCCGGAAAATCTTCTTTGGTTGACGAATTGGTCAGAAGATATTTATTGGATTTCTCTGATAAAACCATTGGGATTATTTCCGTTGACCCAACCAAACGTAAAACAGGTGGCGCACTTTTGGGGGATAGAATTCGGATGAATTCTATTAATAATCCACGTGTTTACATGCGTTCCATGGCGACACGTCAGGAAAATTCATCCATTTCCAAACACATTGCTCCGGCTTTGGAGGTATTGAAAGCCGCCGGATATGATTTGATTATACTGGAGACTTCCGGAATCGGACAATCCGGTGCTGAAGTGATGGAATATGCCGACGTGCCGATGTATGTAATGACACCGGAATATGGTGCGGCTACGCAATTGGAAAAGATAGATATGCTGGATTTTGCGGACATAGTGGCCATTAATAAATTTGATAAAAAAGGTGCGGAAGATGCTTTGCGAGATGTTAAGAAAACTTATCAGCGCAACCATGAAAGATTCAATGAATCGCCTGAAAATATGCCTGTTTATCCGACACGAGCATCACAGTTCAATGATGCCGGCACCAATCAGCTGTACAAAGCTTTGATGGCGAGATTAAATGAATTTACTAATGGGGATTTTGAATCTCAATTAGCGTTTGACAAAGTAGCCAAAGAACAAGTGACAGCGGTAATTCCTCCCAAACGAATTAGATATCTATCTGAAATTGTAGAGAACAATCAGCATTATGATAAATGGGCAGGTGAGCAGTCGAAACTGGCGCAGGAAATCTATGCGTTAGATATTTCAACTAAAATTTTAAATGAAGAAAATAAATCATTTGATTTAGAAGAACTTAAAAATTCTAAGCTAGAGAGATTAACGCCTGAAAATCGCAAAATAATTCAAACTTGGGACGAAAAAAAGAAAAGGTATTCAGATGAATTTTATTCTTTCAAAGTCCGTGACAAAGAAATTAAAATCCAAACCCATACCGAATCACTTTCCCATCTTCAGATTCCAAAAGTTTCATTGCCAAAATATGAGGCTTGGGGAGATATTTTGAATTGGAGTTTGCAGGAAAATGTGCCGGGCGAATTTCCTTATACAGCTGGAATTTATCCGTTCAAAAGAACCGGAGAAGATCCGACACGGATGTTTGCCGGAGAAGGAGGACCGGAAAGAACCAACCGTCGTTTTCATTATGTGAGTTTGGGAATGCCGGCAGCCCGTTTGTCAACGGCTTTTGACAGTGTTACTTTGTATGGACAGGATCCTGCGGTTCGTCCTGATATTTATGGGAAAATCGGGAATGCAGGTGTTTCCATTGCTACTTTGGACGATGCTAAAAAGCTTTATTCCGGTTTTGATTTGTGTGCGCCGACCACTTCGGTATCCATGACGATTAACGGTCCCGCTCCGATGTTGCTTGGATTCTTTATGAATGCGGCAATTGACCAGCAATGCGAGGTTTACATCAAAGAAAACGGTCTGGAAGCCAAAGTAGAAGCCAGATTAAAAGAAAAATTTGACAATAATGGTTTGAAACGACCTGAATATAACGGCTCTTTGCCGGAAGGAAATAACGGTTTGGGATTGATGCTTTTAGGATTAACGGGTGATGAAATTTTACCGGCCGATGTTTATGCAGAAATCAAAACCAGAACTTTGGCAACGGTTCGAGGAACGGTCCAGGCAGACATTTTGAAAGAGGATCAGGCACAGAACACCTGTATTTTCTCAACCGAATTTGCTTTGCGTTTGATGGGTGATGTTCAACAATATTTCATCGATAAAAAAGTAAGGAATTTCTATTCGGTTTCGATTTCAGGATACCATATTGCAGAAGCAGGAGCCAACCCGATTTCACAGTTGGCATTTACATTGGCCAACGGATTTACGTATGTTGAATATTATTTGTCGAGAGGAATGCACATTGACGATTTCGCTCCGAATTTATCGTTTTTCTTTTCAAACGGAATCGATCCCGAATATGCCGTCATCGGACGTGTCGCCAGAAGAATCTGGGCAAAAGCAATGAAACAAAAATATGGCGGAAACGAACGTTCCCAAATGTTGAAATACCATATCCAGACTTCAGGACGTTCTCTTCACGCACAAGAAATTGCATTCAATGACATTCGAACAACTTTACAGGCGCTTTATGCGATTTATGACAACTGTAATTCTCTGCATACCAATGCTTATGATGAGGCAATTACAACTCCGACAGAAGAATCCGTTCGTCGTGCGATGGCAATTCAGTTAATTATCAATAAAGAATTGGGATTGGCAAAAAATGAAAATCCGATCCAGGGTTCATTCATCATTGAAGAACTGACCGATTTGGTGGAAGAAGCCGTTTATGCGGAATTTGACCGGTTGACGGATAGAGGAGGCGTGCTTGGTGCGATGGAAACCATGTACCAGCGTGGAAAAATCCAGGAAGAAAGTATGTATTACGAGCATTTGAAACATACCGGCGAATTCCCGATCATAGGTGTGAATACTTTTCTGGGTTCAGACGGTTCGCCGACGGTAACGCCAAGCGAGGTCATCCGATCGACTGAAGAAGAAAAGCAGTATCAGATTGAAGCTGTGAAAAACTATCAGAATGCCAATATAGAGCATTCAAAAGAGCAGTTGAGAAAACTAAATGAAGTTGCACTGAACAACGGAAATCTTTTTGGAGAAATCATGGAAGCCGTAAAATACAATTCACTGGGAGAAATCACTAATTCGCTTTTCAATGTAGGAGGGAAGTACAGGAGGAATATGTAATTTTTTTGAGGGAAGATGGATGTTGGAGGATGGAAGTAGATTTGAGAATTTGAAAATGAGTTGATTTGGAAATTAATAAAAACACGAAGGAAAGTATTTTACTTTTTTTATTGATTTTATTTCTGATTATATTGGTATTATTCATGGCAGTTGGGGTTGGTACTTATTTCTTATTGTGGGAAACATAGTATATACTAAAAACAGAATTTCATCTTTAATTTTTCTGAAAATAGACGAAACTTGAAAATTTTTATAAAATCCATTTTTTATTTATTACAATTGGCATTGCAGTTATGAGAAATTTAATAATTATTACAGTTTTATCTTTAAGCACGATTTCGGGTTATTGTTATGCTAATGATTTTTTTAAAGATTTAAATGACTCCTTTTCAAAAGTATCGACGTTGCTTGAATTTGAAACACGACTTAATGACAAATATGAGAACTTCAGAATATCTAAAATCAATAATATTCTCAATAATAGAAATTTAGATTTTCAGTTCAAACAATCTATTTATCAAATTGAAATACGATTTGACAAAAGCAGATTTGAAAAATACAGAGTATTTATCATTACAAAAAACGATTCCATAGTTTTAGGCAAACTTGAAAAATTTTATAGTAAGCAACAGTCCTACTTTTCAACCAATCTTGATGAAATAAAAAAATATATTGAATTCCATAATTCAAAATATAAAACCAATTTAAACGAAAAGGATTTCAAAAATCAACTCTCTGAATTATTGGTTTTTAGTCTTGGATGTGGGATTGACGGCAAAAATTTCTCAAAAGAACATTTCAAGATGATGAAGTTCGTGGAAAAGAAAAATTATAAAAAATTATCTGAATGGCTTTGCCAAATAAATCCTGAAATTCAAGCCTATGGTATTGAAGGTTTGTATAGACTTCAAAAAACAGGCATTAAAATCAAACCAAGTGATATGGAATTAATTGAGTCTTTTAAAAGCAGATCAATTGTGATTTATGGTTGTTCGGGTTGTATTACTGGTGACTATATTCTTATAGATGAAATAATAGAAAGAATTTGATGTTTATGAATCAAAAACACGATATTTAGATATTAAATTCAATTTATAGAACATTGAGATTTTTCATTTTTTTTAGCTTATATCTTCTTTCGATTCAACTATTTTCACAATATACAGTTTTTCCGATTAATGATAACTGGAAGTTTCGTTCGATGGACAATCTGCAGGAATTTCTTCCGGCAAAAGTTCCCGGAACGGTTCATACCGATTTATTTGAAAATGGTTTGATTCCGCATCCGTTTGTGGGAAATAACGAGCAGAAATTACAATGGATTTCAGAAAAAAATTGGGTTTATCAAACCGAATTTAAATTGACAAAAGAACAATTAAAGAATCAGAATATTAATTTGGTCTTTGAAGGATTGGACACTTATGCAAAAGTTTTTTTGAACGGCGAACTGATTCTGGAAGCCAATAATGCATTTCGCATTTGGAAATCTGATGTCAAAAAATTATTGAAGAAAAAAAATAAGCTCAGAATTGAATTCATCCCAACGAAAACTATAGAAGAACAAAAGAAAAAAGAAATCCCTTACGAATTACCCGAAGGCAATCGCATTTTTACCCGAAAAGCACAATTCCAGTACGGCTGGGATTGGGGGCCGAAATACAATACAATGGGCGTTTGGCGCAATGTGTATCTGGAATTTTGGAATGATGTGAAGATTGAAGATGTTTATGTAAGACAAAATAAATTATCAGAAAAAAATGCTGATTTAACTATTGAAATTGAATTAAACAATACAAAAAAATCCATTCAAAAAGTTGAGGTTTTTGTAAATAATGATTTGAAAATACAGAAAGAAATCGGGCTAAATTCTCATACCGAAAAATTACAAATCCCAATTGATATAAATAACCCAAAACTCTGGTGGACAAATGGTTTGGGCGAGCCATATTTGTATGAATTCAAAGTTCAAATCAAAGATTTAAAAGGAAAACTAATTGACGAAAAAATCGTCAAAAAAGGACTTCGAACGATAGAATTAATTACAAAAAAAGACGAATTTGGTGAGAGTTTTTATTTCAATCTAAATGGGAAACCTGTTTTTATGAAAGGTGCGAATTACATTCCGCAAAGTAGTTTTCAAAATTGGGTAAAAAAAGAGAATTATGATAAATTGCTGGATGATGTTCGGGATTCCAATATGAATATGCTTCGTGTTTGGGGCGGCGGGATTTATGAAGGTGATTATTTTTATGAGTTATGTGACGAAAAAGGAATTCTCGTTTGGCAGGATTTTATGTTTGCCTGTGCGATGTATCCGGGCGATGAAGCATTTCTGGAAAATGTGCGTCAAGAAGCGATTGACAACGTAAAACGTCTGCGAAACCATAGTTCCATTGCGCTTTGGTGCGGAAACAATGAGAGTTCGGAAGGGTGGCATCGTTGGGGTTGGCAGGATGGCAGGAGTGAAGGAGAAAAAGCGGAAATATGGGGAAATTACCAGAAACTATTCAATGGGATTTTACCGGAAGTTGTAAATGAATTGACTGATTTGCCTTATTGGGAAAGCTCTCCGAAATTCGGGCGGGGCGATGAACGTTATATTTCCGAAGGCGATGCGCATGATTGGTGGATTTGGCATGACGGGCATCCGTTTGAGAATTTGGTGAAAAAAAGGCCGAGGTTTATGAGTGAATTTGGGTTTCAATCTTTTCCGTCAAGTGAAGTAATTCAATTTATCAACGGAGGAAAATCGACTTCGATTTCATCGGAAGAATTCAAAAATCATCAGAAACATTCACGCGGATTTGACATCATCCGCACCTATATGGAAAGGGATTTTCCCGTTCCTGAAAACGAAGAGGATTATGCCTACGTCAGCCAGCTTTTGCAGGCGTATGGGATTGGCAATGCGATTGAAGCGCACAGAAGTAGTTTGAACTTCCCTTATACGATGGGAAGTTTGTATTGGCAACTAAACGATTGTTGGCCGGCGGTTTCTTGGTCGGGTATAGACTCGTTTGGGAATTGGAAAGCTTTGCAATATCGAGTGAAAAAAGCATTTGAACCTTTGCAATTTTTCTTTCGGGAAGAAGAAAACAATGAATTGAGGATTTACATCGTAAATGATTTAGGAGATGATATTTATGATAAATTCAGATTGGAAGTAATTGATTTTGAGGGAAATATTTTGTTTGGTGGAAATTATTCTTTTTCAAATTTAGGTAATCGTGGTTTAATTGTAAGTGTAGCGTTAGACGGTTTTAATGAACATAAAAATGAATTTTTCGTAAAAGGAACTTTTAGAGATTTACAAAATGTATATGTGCCGGGAAAACCAAAAGACTGGAAATTGAAAAAAGAACCGATTGAAGTTTCTATTTCTGAAAAAAATGAAGAAGGATTTTCAATTTATTTAAAAAGTAAAACCTTTCAAAAAAGCGTACAACTTTCAACCGATGTTAATGGAGAATTTGTCGATAATTATTTTGATTTATCTCCAAATGAACAACTTAGAGTTGAATTCAAAACAGATGTAAAAGAATTCAAATTGGAAGATTTGAGAGTAAAAAGTTTAAATGATTTGGTAAAATAGAAAAAAATGTATAAATTTGGATTAATTAAAGTCTAAAATTATACTATTATGTCAACTCCATATAAACAAAAAGAAATTCAAAACTTTGCTCAAGATGCGCCTACCATGTATTATGAAGGAACGGCAGCTATTCCCTTAAATGATTTGACTTCTATCCAGAAAATGAGAATCATCAAAAACGGTATCTCAAAAGACTATCTGGAAACCTTTAAAAAGGCCACTTCTTTGGACTATGATTCACTTGCTGGAGCACTTTCTGTGACTCGTGCTACGCTTATAAACAAAAAAGGCACACAAAAATTCAGTGATCAGGTAAGTGAAAAAATCGTTTCACTTGCAGACTTGTACTCTTTTGGCTATGAGGTGTTTGAAGATAAGGAAAAATTCAACAAATGGATGTTTGTGCCTAACCAGGCTTTAGGTGGTTTGGCTCCTTTTGACATCATAGATAACTATTATGGGAAAGAAGAGGTTCGCAACTTGATTGGCCGTATTGCTTATGGTGTTTATTCGTAAAGTATGTTAGTTTACCGAATAAGTAAAACGCAATATGCGCATGACCTGAGCGGAACAGGCGCAAAATTATTTGGTGGTCGATGGAACCACATTGATACGCCTTGTATCTATGCGGCATCCAGTCGTTCGCTGGCGGTTTTGGAATATTCGGTAAATGTCAATGTTGATTTCATCCCGAGGGCATTGAGCATCTGCATTTTTGAAATTGACGAAACACAAATCAAAGAAATTAAAATCAAAAAACTTCCGGGTGATTGGAAAGATACGCCGGCTCCTTTTTCCACCAAAGATTTCGGAACAAAACTCTTGGAAAAAGGAACGACAATTATCAAAATTCCATCTATTGTAATTCCAGATGAATTTAATTTCATCCTGAATCCATTAACCAATGAAAAAGCATTTAAATTGGTGGATATAAAGGATTTTGTGTATGATTTAAGGATTAAAAGCCAATAACTAAACTTCAGCTGTTTTATTGGCCAATTGCCCACAAGCAGCATCAATATCACCTCCGCGACTTTTACGAACCATCACCGTGATTCCGGCTTTTTCCAGTTCTCTCACATAACGATCTTCCGCCTCAATGCTTCTGTGATCAAATTTTCCTTCGCCGATGGGATTATATTGTATCAAATTCACTTTGGATGGGACTTGTCGGCAATATTTGATAAGTGCTTTTATATCTTCATCACCATCGTTGATTCCTCCCCAAACACAATATTCAAATGTGATTTTCGAACCGGTTTCCCGGTACCAATATTGTAAACTTTCCATGATTTCGGTCAATGGGAATTTCTCGGAAAACGGCATGATTTCATTTCGTTTTGTTTCGATTGCCGAATGAAGCGAAAGTGCCAGCTTCACTTTCAGTTTTTCATCAGCCAGCATTTTAATCATTTTGGGAATTCCGGAAGTAGAAACGGTAATTCTACGTGCTGACATTCCCAAACCTTCATCAGTAGTGATTTTCCGGATGGCATCTACCACATTTTTATAGTTCATCATCGGTTCACCCATTCCCATAAAGACGATGTTAGAAAGTGGACGATTAAAATATTCCTTGCTTTGTCTATCAATTAATGCAACCTGATCAACAATTTCGGCAACTTCCAGATTTCGCATGCGTTTCAGTTTGGCGGTAGCGCAAAATTCGCAGTTAAGGGAGCAACCAACCTGCGAAGAAACACAAGCCGTAGTGCGGGTTTCGGTCGGAATTAAAACCGATTCAACCATCAATCCGTCATGAAGTTTTACACCGTTTTTGATGGTTCCATCATTGGATTTCTGCAATAAATCGACGCTTGCGTTTTGAATGGAAAATTCTTGATCCAATTGATCTCGTAATTTTTTAGACAAATTGGTCATATCTTCAAAATCATGAGCATTTTTCTTCCAGAGCCATTCATAAATTTGTTTAGCCCGGAAAGGTTTTTCGCCTACCGAAATCAGATGCGATTCCAAATCTTTGAGTGATAATTTTCGGATGTCCTTTTTAGTCAAAACTTCAGCATTCAAATTCTTTGCAAAATTCGGAATTAAAAATGAGATAACAACTATGGCAAATGGCAATTACCAGCCACCTCCTCCGCCACCGCCGCCGCCGCCGCCGGAAAATCCGCCGCCACCGGAACCCGAACCGCTATCGCTTGGGGCAATGGTTGATGATGCGATGGAGCGTGAAAATCCGTCGCTGAACGAATTGCTGATGTTGGATGTAAAACCATACATACCACCTGCAAACCAATCATTTTTATACTCCTGATTATTGGTTTTCAGATAGTTATTGAACTTCTCTCCCCAAATACCGTCAACACCCAAAACCATAGCATAAGGAAGCATTTTTTCAAAAAGCTCGGGAGTCATTTTGGGAGGGTTATGGAATTTAATCAATTGATTTTCAGCTGCCGATAGATACATTTTAAATCCTTCTATCAACGAAATTTGTTCGAGGTATTCAGGGGCGGGCCTTTCGATGAAAAATTTAAAAAAGCTGAGTAATATGAAACTGACAATCAGAAAAATGTAAGCTAAGTTGAAAGGTTCTATTTGATTGTCAATGAATTTCCAATACAAGAAAAATCCACCCAAAGGTAACAGTGGCCAAATCCAGAAAAACAGGGATTTATAGCGCAATGTCGGAGTGGCATATATGAAGATGTAATATAAAAACATACCTACGTATAAGAAAATTCCAAAAATTAATTTATTGATATTGAATAGATTAAGATAGGAGAAAATCAAAACTAACCAATAAATTCCTGAAATGACAAGAAAAGGAACGATGAGTTTATTTCTATTATTTCCTTTGTGAATCAGCGGCTTATTTTTGTCGGTGACTTTTTCTCTGAATTCATTTACCAGAGAAGCAATGCTGGAATTGTATTGGCCGTCTATGGTCAACGTGCCATATATACTGTTTAGCAGATTTCTTTCTTCAGTTGTTATATTGGCTGCATCGTTTTTGAGTTTAATTATTTTGTAAGAAGTGCTTTTAGTCAATCCAAAAAGCTGAGATTTGGAGGTTTCTTCTATTTTGATCAAGCCTTTTACGGCCAGATTTATAAAGGTTGCCGTAAGGAGGTTATGGTTGTATTTACCGTTGTTCAAATAGCCGATTGAAGCAGGGGAATGACTCATGGGCGGATTAAACTGTGGAACAACTGTCGGTTTTTTGGGGTCAATTCCAAATCTGTACCATAAAAATCCAAAAAAAGCGAGTAATAATCCGGAGAATCCGCCCAATATTTTGGAAAGATTATTGGTTTTGAGTGCTGCCGGAAGTTCTGGTTCATGAACAATTCCTTTTGAAAATCCGACGGCGACAGTGAGTCCTTCACCCGAACTTAAATTTTTAGCTATCCATTGAATGGTTGTAGGTGAAAGAATTTTTACGTCACAACTATTTCCAGAACTCCGGTATTGTCCCGTATAACAAGCATTTTGAAGCATTTTAGCACCTTCCGGAAGATGAATGGTGGCAGATGCAATTTCAATCGGGAAGTTCCAATAATTCCCTGTACTGTTCCAATACAATTCATCAAAATCTTCAAAAAATCCGACTTGACGGTAGGTTTCATAGACGATTTCATATTCGTAAACACCACGTGGCAGATAAACATCTTTATCCCCGATGTAAATAACATAATTTCCGTTTTCATGAGTGGAGTGAAATGGTTCTTCGACACCGTCTTTTTTTACGGATTTTATATCGTATTTCACATAAAACGTTTTTTCCTGTACGTTCCTTTTGGTGGGAAGTGTACGGTAAATTCCACGCTGAATATTAAGATTGTTTGACTGAACTTTGATTTTTTCCGTAACTGTAATTTTGGAAGTTGTATCGACAACTATTTCCGTATGAAAATTGATAATTCGCTCCTGAAAATTACTGTAATTTTGAGTGAATCCACAATTGGAAATCAATAAAAATAAAAACGAATAAATGATTGTAGAGAGATGTAATCGTTTCATAATTAGAATTTTACATTTGGAACAATTCTTTCTGTTTCATTTTCAATTTCGAAGAACGGAAATTTCTCAAAATGGAAAGAATTGGCTACGATGTTACTTGGAAATGATTGGGTCAGGATATTGTAATCTCTTGCTGTTCCGTTATAATATCTTCTGGATTTTTCAATATCGTTCTCCAAATCATGGAGTTGGGATTGTAATTGTTGGAAATTGGTATTGGCTTTCAGATCGGGATAATTTTCTGCCAATGCCATCACGTTCATGAGTGCACGGCTGAAATCTTTTTCGGCAGCTTGTTTGTCCTCGACAGAATTAGCGCCCATGGCTCTGGAACGGGCCTCGGTGATGTTTTCCAGCGTTTGTTTTTCATGTGAAGCATAGCCCTTTACGGTTTCTACCAAATTAGGAATGAGGTCATGGCGTTTTTTTAGAAAAACGTCGATACCACTCCAGGCTTCTTCTACAAGTGTTTTGAGTTTGACTAACTTATTGTAAATCGCAATAAAGTAGAAAACGATGAGGAGGATGATGACTCCTCCAATGATTAAATACAACATTCGTTAAAATTTTAAAATTTTAACGAATGTATGAAATTATCAAATCCCTTGTATTATCTATTCATGTGATAATTAGATTATAAGCATGGCATCACCATAGGAATAGAATTTATATTTTTCCTTCACGGCTTCTTTATATGCTTTCATCAGGAAATCATGTCCGGTAAAAGCACTTACCATCATGATCAACGTAGATTTCGGCGTGTGGAAATTGGTAATCATGCAATTGGCTACCCCAAAATCATAAGGCGGATGGATGAATTTATTGGTCCAGCCGTTGAATGGATTCAAATGATTATTGGCAGAAACTGAACTTTCAATGGCACGCATAGAAGTCGTTCCCACAGCGCAAACTCGTTTTTTATCATCGATTGCTTTATTAACAATATTTGCCGTTTCATCAGAAATGATGACTTGTTCAGATTCCATTTTGTGTTTGGACAAATCTTCCACTTCAACCGGAGCAAAAGTGCCCAATCCGACATGCAGAGTCAATTCGGCAAATTCTACACCTTTGATTTCCAATCGTTTTAATAAATGTTTGGAGAAATGTAAACCGGCTGTAGGAGCGGCAACAGCACCTTCATGTTTGGCATAAATGGTTTGGTAACGTTCAGCATCTTCAGGAAGAACATCTCTTTTAATATATTTAGGAAGAGGTGTTTCACCTAAATCTTCCAGCGCCTGACGAAATTCTTCATAAGAACCGTCAAAAAGGAAACGTAAAGTTCGACCACGAGAAGTCGTATTGTCCACAACTTCGGCCACTAAACTATCGTCATCTCCAAAAAATAATTTATTTCCGATTCTGATTTTTCTTGCCGGATCAACCAAAACATCCCACAAACGAGTTTCAGCATCCAATTCGCGAAGCAAGAATACTTCTATTTTGGCTCCGGTTTTTTCTTTGTTACCCATTAAACGTGCAGGAAAAACCTTGGTGTTGTTCATAATCATCACATCACCTTCGTCAAAATAATCAATTAAATCTTTGAATAATTTGTGTTCGATGGTTTGTGATTTTCTGTCCAAAACCATCAGGCGAGCCTCATCACGTTGTTCGGATGGGTGTTCGGCCAAAAGTTCTTCAGGCAGTTTAAAATTAAAATCGGAGGTTTTCATTTTCATATATTCGAATTTTATGTTGTTATGGTATATATGGAATCGCCTTTCATTTTTTTAGAGTATGCAAGCCAACTATTCGTCGGTGGCGATTTCATATCTAAAAATTTTGGCGCAAATATACAATTGTCGATACCCCGTTGTCAAGCATTTGGACAATTAGTTTCTCATGTTAAAAAAATAATCGAATTATTTGCTTTAATTAGGAATCCTAACTATATTTGAATTTCAAAATTATTTTTTATGGCTAAATCAATTTTTTATCACGCAGGTTGCCCTGTATGTTTAAGTGCGGAGCACGACATTATTGGCTTGGTAGGCGAGTCAAACGTGGAAGTAGTACATTTGGGAGATGATAAATCCCGAATTGAAGAAGCAGAAAATGCGGGAGTAAAATCGGTTCCGGCATTGGTGACGCCTAACGGGCATGTTTTACACATCAATTTTGGTGCCTCTATGGCAGATGTGAAAGGTTAAACTTTTAGGAGTTGTTTTTCGTAAAATTTTACGGGAAACAACTCTTTTTAATCTAAAATAAAATTATGAAAGTAGCGGTTTGGGATACATATGTCCCGTTAAAAGATGGAAGGATGATGCACTTTGACATCATTGCATCAGAAGAAATCAGGGATGAAAATTTGATTTATCAGTATGGAAAAGAGTATTTGGCTTCCAAAAATTTGTCGGATAGGGAATTGACTTCCAACGAATGTCGTTTTTGCCACATCGAAAAATTAAAAGAGGAATGGGAAACGGAAATTCAAACCAAAGGTTATTATATTTACGAAATGGAAAATTGTCATTAACCCCATTGAATGGATTTAAACCAAAAAATAGTTATTTCGCTTGAACGGATTTCTCAGGCATTTCGTGTTTTGCTTTGGAATGAAAGCAAACAACATGGTTTAAGCCCCATCCAGATCCAAATTCTCATTTTTTTATTCACACATAGTCCGGAAAAAAGAAAAATCAGCTATCTGGCCAGAGAATTTGATATGACCAAAGCCACTATCAGTGATTCGGTTAAAATATTATTTCAAAAATCCCTGGTTACAAAAGAATTTGAAGCCATGGATTCCCGGAGTTTTAAGCTTCATCTGACTGAAACAGGTGAGGCAATCGCCCGAAAGACATCGTTTTTTGTAAACGAAATTGAAAATTCCATTGATAAATTGGGACAAAGCGAAAAGGAAAATTTCTTATTAAATCTTTTCAGTATAATTGATTCGCTGAACCAATCGGGTGTGATTTCACTTCAAAGGATGTGTTTTTCCTGTTCCAATTATGTTCCGTATAATCACGGAAATCCGCATTTCTGCAAATTGCTCAATAAAAATTTGAGCGATACCGAACTTCAAATCGATTGTCCGGAATTTGCAGAAAAATAAGATTTATCCAATAGTTTGATGGATAAAAAGGGATTCTGTATTTTTGTGTTTGAATTTCAAATCCATATGAAAAAATTATCCTTTATTTTAGTGTTATCAGTTTTGTTTTTTGTCCAATGTAAGGATTCGGAACAATCGATAGAAATAGGAGAAGTTACAGAAAGATCACCTGAAGAAATTGCTTCCATCGTGGATTATGCACCGACTTTTTCTTTGCCGTCTATAGAGGGAAGTCAGGTTTCATTGACCGATTTAAAAGGAAAATATCTGTTTGTGGATATTTGGGCAACTTGGTGTCGTCCTTGTTTACAACAACTTCCGGCGATGAAAGAATTGGAAGAAAAGTATCGGGATACCGACATTGAATTCGTCAGTATTTCTATTGACAACGACCGGGACAAAGCCAAATGGCAAAAAATGATTCAGGAAAAGCAAATGACAGGAATCCAGCTATTTGCAGGAAAAGGAACTTCTTTTCATCGGGATTATGAAATTTCAACCATCCCTAAATTCTTAATCATAGGAAAAAACGGTGAAATTATCAATGAAAATCCGCCACGTCCCATGGATCATACAACCGGACAAGTCAATCAGCAATTGGTTTCGATTTTAGATGGATTAATGCAAAACGAAATGTAATTTGAGGCATGAAAGAACAATCACCTGATCAAGAAGAATTTTATAAAAATTTTAAAGAACGTTTGGATGAAACAACTGAATTTCCATCCAATTATACTTTTAAATTTATAGTTCCTACCGACAACAAAAGAATTGCGGAAGTACAACGTGTATTTGATGGTGCACGGCCTCAGTTCCAAATGAAAGAATCCAAAACGGGAAAATATACATCTGTAACGGTGGTAGTATATGTAATAGACTCCGATCAGGTCATTCATTATTATAAATCAGCATCAGCAATCGAAGACGTGATGATGCTTTAATTAATTTTTTTATTTTGAATTCTAAATTTTAGATGAACTTAAATCCCATTTAAAATTCAAAATACATCATTCAAAATAACCAAAAGGGATTTCCTATCTTTGCCCCGCAAATTTTAGATATGTCTTTAGAAAAGGAAATCAGCCGCAGAAAAACCTTTGGAATTGTGGCGCATCCAGATGCCGGAAAAACAACTTTAACCGAAAAATTATTGCTTTTCGGTGGTGCCATCCAAGAAGCAGGTGCAGTTAAAAGCAATAAAATAAAAAAAGGAGCCACCTCCGACTTTATGGAAATAGAGCGTCAACGCGGGATTTCCGTAGCTACTTCCGTTCTGGCATTTGATTATAGAGACAGGAAAATCAATATTTTAGATACACCGGGACACAAGGATTTTGCGGAAGATACTTTCCGGACATTAACGGCTGTAGATTCAGTAATCGTAGTGGTGGACGTAGCAAAAGGAGTGGAGGAACAGACTGAAAAATTAGTCGAGGTCTGCCGTATGCGAAATATTCCGATGCTGGTTTTTGTCAATAAAATGGACAGAGAAGGTAAAGATGCTTTTGATTTGATGGATGAAATCGAACAAAAACTGAGTTTGCGTGTCACACCGCTTTCCTGGCCGATTGGGATTGGAGCTACTTTTAAAGGAATCTATAATATTTGGGAGAAAAACATCGGATTATTTTCCAATGAAAACAAACAGAAAATCTCTGAAGCTATTGCTTTTGATGATTTGGACAATCCTGAATTAGACCAAATAATTGGTGAAAGTTTTGCCGAAAACCTTCGAAATGAAATCGAATTGGTCACGGAAGTTTATCCGAAATTTGATCAGGGAGAATATATGTCGGGAAAATTACAGCCGGTATTTTTTGGTTCGGCTTTGAATAATTTCGGGGTTCGGGAATTATTGGATGCCTTTGTGGATATCGCTCCGCATCCGCAAGCCAAAGAAACAACTACCCGGATCGTGGAACCGTTTGAAAATAATTTTTCGGGATTTGTTTTTAAAATCCATGCCAACATGGATCCCAAACACCGCGACCGATTAGCGTTTGTAAAAATTGTTTCCGGTAAATTTGAACGAAATAAAAACTATCTGCACGTTCGTCAGGATAAAAACATGAAATTCAGCAGTCCCAATGCTTTTTTTGCCGACAAAAAAGAAATCGTGGATGAAAGTTTTGCAGGTGATATTGTAGGGCTTCACGATACCGGAAACTTCAGAATCGGAGATACTTTGACGGAAGGTGAGAAAATGATGTTCAAAGGAATTCCATCTTTTTCACCCGAACATTTTCGTTATATAAACAATGCTGACCCATTGAAAGCCAAACAATTGGAAAAGGGAATCGATCAATTGATGGATGAAGGTGTTGCGCAGTTATTTACGTTGGAAATGAACAACCGAAAAATCATTGGAACAGTTGGAGCATTACAATATGAAGTGATTCAATATAGATTGGAACATGAATATGGGGCAAAGGTCTCTTATGAACCCATTTCTATTTTTAAAGCTTGTTGGGTAGAAGTAGAAGATCAAAAATCAGCAGAATTTCAGGAGTTTAAAAGAGTAAAACAGAAATATCTGGCACATGATAAATTTGGTCAACTTGTTTTTCTGGCCGATTCATCTTTTACTATCCAGATGACACAGGAAAAATATCCATCTGTGAAACTTCATTTCGTGAGTGAATTTTAATCCATCAGGTCACTGATGATATTTCCATCTTTGGATTGGAAGAAATTTTCACATAAAATGAAGAAAATCAAAAAGATATAAAAAAAAGTAAAAATTAGTTTTTGAAGCATGGGTAGAGTCTTTGTTAAGAAGATGTGAAAATTGATAAAGGTTGCGTGAAAATAGGACTAATTTTCTAATTATTTTCAATTCATCTTTATTTGTACCTTCGGTTTTTTAATCAGAAGATATGAAGTATTTTTTTTTCGTATTATTTTTTGTTTCTCTATCTGTTGAAGCCCAAGTACTTAATCATAAAAAAGAGTTCACCCGACAAGATTCTTTACGGGGAAGCGATAATGAATATCGGAATTGGTGGAATGTTTTACATTATGATATACAAATAGAGCCGGAATTCGACAAAAAATTCATTAAAGGAAAAAATACCATTCAATTTGAAATCACAGGAGAAAATCCCGGGAAAATTATGCAGATTGATTTGCAGGAACCGATGCAATTGGGAAAAGTTCGTTTGGACGGAAATGAAATCAAAGAGCTAAAAAGAGAAGGAAATGTGTATTTTTTGACTTTTAAAAATAATTGGCAAATCAATTCCAAACATACATTGGAGCTTGAATTCTCCGGGAATCCTCGTGTGGCTGTCAATCCGCCATGGGACGGAGGATGGATTTTTACAAAAGATGCAAAAGGCCGTCCGTGGATGTCGGTTGCCTGTCAGGGACTGGGCGCAAGCGTCTGGTATCCAAACAAGGATTATCAGGGTGACGAACCCGACAACGGAGCAAAATTGTCTATGATTGTTCCGGAAGATTTGATTGCCATCGGGAACGGACGTTTGGTGGACCTGAACCAAATTGGTGATAAATTGGAGTTCGTTTGGGAAGTAAAAAGCCCGATCAATAATTATAACATCATTCCATACATCGGGCATTACAGTGAGATTAAAGATTCGTACAAAGGCGAAAAAGGGGAGTTGTCTTTGAATTATTGGATATTGGATTACAACCGTGAAAAGGCAGAAAACCAATTTAAACAAACCAAATCTATGCTGAAAGCATTTGAAAAATGGATGGGGCCTTATCCTTTTTACGAAGATGGCTACAAACTGGTCGAATCGCCACATTTGGGGATGGAACATCAGAGTGCGATTGCTTATGGAAATCATTTTGAAAACGGCTATTTAGGGCGTGATTTATCGGGTTCGGGTTGGGGACTGAAATGGGATTTCATTTTGGTCCATGAATCAGGTCACGAATGGTTTGGAAACAACATCACCACCAAAGATGTAGCTGATATGTGGGTACACGAGAGTTTTACGGCTTATTCGGAAACGCTTCATACACAGGAACTTTTTGGGATGGAAGCGGGAAATGATTATGTCATAGGAACCCGATTGAGTATTTTAAATGATATTCCTATGATCGGGATATATGGTGTGAATCAGGAAGGAAGCGGCGATATTTATTATAAAGGAGCCAATATGATTCATACTTTCCGACAGTTATTGGAGGACGATGAATTGTTCCTGAAGATCCTTCGGGGAATGAATGAGAAATTTTATCATAAAACCGTTACCACAAAGGAAGTTGAGGATTATATGAGCCAAATGAGCGGTATTGATTTGACCGAATTTTTTAACCAATATTTACGCACTACGATGATTCCGACATTGGAATATAAAATCAACGGAAACGAAATCACCTATCGCTGGATCAACATCGTGGACGGGTTTGACATGCCGTTAAAAATGGCTGATTCAGACCAATGGCTTTTCCCAAAAGCCGAATGGAAAACGGAAAAATTGAAAAATGGTCTGGAAAAAGACTTTAAAGTTGACCATAATTTTTATGTTTTTACCAAAAAGGATTAGTATTTGCAGTTAATTTCAGATGAATTCTCAGAAAATCATATTATTTGACGGCGTTTGTAATTTGTGCAATTCTACGGTTCAGAAAGTCATTGAAAACGATGATAAAAACCAATTCAAATTTGCATCGCTTCAATCTGAATTTGGTCAAGAATTTCTGAAAGAAAATGATTTATCGACCGAAGAATTCAATTCCATCATTCTGATTGACGGAGAGAAATTCTACTCCCGTTCAGATGCTGCTTTGCGCATTGGAAAAGAATTGAAAGGTATTTATAAATTTTCAGGACTATTATTTATTTTCCCTAAATTCATCAGGGATTCGGTTTATGATTTCATTTCCCGAAACCGATACAGATGGTTTGGAAAACAAGAAAGTTGTTGGTTGCCCACAGCTGAATTACAACAAAAATTTATTCAATAATTTATGAAAAAAGCACTACTGGTTATTTTTATATTTTTCATCCAATTTGGAATTTCACAAGAAATCAAAGAAAAATCTCTTCTTTGGGAGATTTCCGGAAACGGTTTGGAAAAACCTTCATATTTATTTGGAACAGTTCACATTGCCTGTCAGGGAGAAATTCAAATGTATCCTGAACTTCAGTCGGCATTTGACCAAACCGAACAGCTCATTTTGGAATTGGATATGGATGATCCGGGCATGATGGCCAAAATGATGCAGGCTTCACTTGCAAAAGACGGTAAAAAAGTATCTGAAAAATTGGGTGAAAAGCTTTCCGTAAAAGTAGATTCTTTGATGCAGCAAAGAATGGGAATGGGTTTGACTATGTTTGAAAACCTAAATCTTCCTACACTTTCTGTTCAGTTGGGAATGTTGGCTATTGACTGTCCGATGGATTTGGGTTATGATATGTTGTTGATGACCGAAGCTCAAACTGTCCAACGAGAAGTAAAAGGACTGGAATCGGTGGAAGCCCAAATTGAAGTTTTATTCTCTATGTCCGACGAAGAAGCAATCCAAGCGATTTCTTATTTGGTTGAAAATTTTGGAGAAGCACAAACACAATTGAAAGAGATGTTAAATTATTATCGAAATCAAGAAGTTCAATCTTTGTATAATTTTACCAAAGCCTCGTTTGAAGATCCCAAATATCCACAAGGAAATCTGGAGGAATTTTTAGACAAACGAAATGAAAGCTGGATTCCGGTAATCGAAAAAGAAATCAAATCTACACCGAGTCTGATCGCGGTAGGAGCGGCGCATTTGGCAGGAGAAAAAGGCGTTATCAACTTGCTGAAAAAGCAAGGTTATCAACTGAAGGCTGTACAAAAATGAGAAAATTATTTTGGGGAATTTTATTTTTGACATCCCAACTTCAATATGCACAAAACATGAAAATTCCATTTGAATTGACCGATGGAAATCAAACTTCCACTTACTTTGAAACCATTGATTTCTGGAAAAATATTGCTGAAAAATCAGACAAAATCCAAATAACCGAAAAAGGGATGACCGATTCGGGTTTTCCGCTTCATTTGGTTTTGATTCAGAATTCCGGAGAATTTGATTTAAAGAAAATTCAATCGGAAAATAAATCCATCTTATTGATTAACAATGGAATCCATCCCGGAGAGCCTGACGGAATTGATGCCAGTATGTTGTTGGCGCGTGATATTGCAGAAGGCAAATTCAAACTTCCAGATAACCTTGTTTTAGCCATCATCCCGGTTTATAACATCGGTGGAATGCTCAATAGGAGTGCGGATTACCGGGTGGATCAAAACGGCCCGGATGAATTCGGCTCAAGAGGAAATGCACAAAACCTGGATCTGAACCGGGATTACATCAAATGTGATTCAAAAAATGCACGTTCGTTTACCGAAATTTTTCATGAATTAAATTCCGATGTTTTTGTAGATAATCACGTGAGTAATGGTGCAGATTATCAACATGTTATGACTTTACTAACTTCGCAGCACAGCAAACTGGGCGGTGAGATGGGGGAGTATATAAATCGGGTTTTTGAACCGGCATTGTACAAGTCCATGCAGAAAAAGGGTTATGACCTGATTCCTTATGTAAATGTTTGGGGAGAAACACCTGATAACGGGTGGAGCGAATATGTAGATTCACCTCGTTATTCGAGCGGATTTGGAACACTTTGGAGTACCTTTTGTTTTGTTCCCGAAACTCATATGCTGAAGCCGTATAAACAGCGTGTCGATGCCACTTACGAACTGATGGTTTCCTTTATAGAATTCACTTCAGCAAATAGCCATAAAATAAAATCGCTTCGAAATCAGACGATTGCAAAGGAAATTTCACAAAAAGAATTCACCATTTCTTGGAAACATAATCCGGATAAATTTCAGAATTATCTTTTCAAAGGATTTGAAGCAGGTTATAAAAGGAGTGAAGTTTCCGGTTTGGATCGTTTGTATTATGACCGAAACAAACCCTATGAAAAGCAAATCCCGATTTATAATCAGTTTGATGCTGACATTGTGGTTAAAAAGCCGGAAGCTTATATTGTGCCTCAAGGTTGGTGGAAAGTAATTGAGTTATTGAAAATCAATCAGGTGGAAATGTATCGGTTGGAAAAAGATACGGAAATCGAAGTTGAAGTTTATCGGATTGAAAACTATGAATCCAAATCCATAGCTTACGAATCACATCACATTAATTCCAATGTAGAACTTTCCAAAACCGTTGAGAAAAAGCAGTTTAGAAAAGGAGATTGGTACATTCCAATGAATCAGAAAGCCAATCGTTTTTTGATGGAAACATTGGAGCCGCAAGCGATGGATTCGTATTTTGCCTGGAACTTTTTTGACGGAATCTTCCAACAAAAAGAAGGATTTTCGGCTTATGTTTTTGAGGACATTGCAGCGGATTTTCTAAAAAAGAATCCGGAACTAAAAGCAAAATTAGAAGAAAAGAAAAAAAAGGATTCCGATTTTGCCAAAGATGCTTATGCTCAATTGAATTTCGTTTATGAAAATTCACCTTGGATGGAACCTAACTTTATGCAGTATCCGGTTTTTAGGGTTTTGAATTAAAATTAAAATTTTTATTTGGATATTTTATTTTGAATGAAAAATTGAAGTTGTTTTGTTTCAGTTTGATTATCTAAAGGTTTAAACTTTAAACCAAATCGGTTGAATTCCTTAAAAATATCATTTAAAAGCGCCAAGGAAATTTGCCCAAATTCAGCACTGTCTTGTTCAAGGATTTTTGCATTTCCAAAACTTCCATCTCCAAAAATCGTAAATTCTAATTTAGCCTCACCTTCGGGAATGAGTTCTCCGTGTTTTTCAATGATTTCACTAAATTTTTCAGTATATAAATTACTGAAATTTAATGATTTACAATATTTTTTTGCAATTTTATTTTTTGCATTTTCACATCCCAATAAATAAAAGTTTTGATTATTTAGCTGAGCATAAGAAAATTGAGAAAAAATAAATAAAAGGAAAATTATATAGTTTTTCATTGTTTAATCTTTAGAATTCTTTTTACTTCCTTCATAAATATCATACCGCAAAAAATCACATTCCAATTTGCCGTTAAACACTTTTACTTTTTTGGAAGGTTTTAATCCCACGAATTTTTTTGCGCCTAAATCGGAAGTGATAAACCATGAAAAAGTGTTCGGATAATGGTTTTTCAGCGTATCGCCGATGGATTTGTACAAAACTTCATTATCGCTTTCAATTCGCTCGTTATACGGCGGGTTGAACACAATCAAAACAGGAAATAAATCCTTTTCCGATTTAAAAAAGTCTTTCATTTTCACTTCTATGAAATCTTCTAAATCAGCATGGGAAATATTTTCTTCTGCGATTTTCAGCATCGTCGGATTGATGTCGTAACCCACTATTTTTCCGGTGAATTCACTGATCCGGTTTAATCTCGTTTCTTTAATTTTCTCAAATAATTCGCTATCAAAATCTTTCCAGTTCTCAAATGCGAACTTTTTTCTGTGAATTTGCGGCGGAATATTGCCCGCCATCAATGCTGCTTCTGTCAAAATTGTCCCCGATCCGCACATCGGATCCAACAGATTTCCTTTTCCATCCCAACCGGCGATTTTCAGCAAACCAGCTGCCAGAACTTCATTGATGGGTGCTTTTCCATGTTCGGTTTTGTATCCGCGTTTATGAAGCGATTCACCACTACTGTCCAGCGAAAGCGTGATTTTGTCGTGGCTGATATGCAGATTAAAATAGACGTCGGGATTGGCTTTATCGACACTCGGTCTTTTTTTGAATTTTTCCTGAAACCGATCGACAAGTGCATCTTTCATTTTCAATGAAGCATAATGCGAATGGGTAAAATAATCGGAATGAACGGTAGAATCGATGATGAAAGTCTGATCTAAATCCAAATAATCTTCCCAAGGAAATTTCTTAAATCTATCGTATAATTGAAATTCGTTTTTAGCTGAAAATGAATAAATTGGTTTTAGGATTCGAAGTGCTGTGCACAAGCTGTAATTGGCTTTGTAAAGAAAACCAACATCACCATGAAACTCAACCAAGCGGTTTTTGATTTCCACATCGGCCGCACCCAATGATTTTAATTCCTCTGCCAAAACAGTTTCGAAACCGAAAAATGTTTTGGCTTGCATTTTAAAATTTTCCAAACGAATTTTTTGTAAAAGTAACAATAAGTTAGTTTATGAGTTGAATGACGGATTATCAATTCTCATAAATTGTTTCCAAAAGCTCACTGTTAAAAATTGATTTGGGAGAAATTACTGTTTCGTCAAACGGAATTTGATTTCCATAACGTTCTTTTAATTTTATTCTCACAGCTTCATTATCCAAATCAAAATCGCTTAATTTCTCAAGTTTTCCTATTTCAATTCCGGTAGCACGCTGGTAAATTTTCCAAATCAGTTCGGAGCAATAAATTTTTTCATCCGACCATTCAAATGTCAAATCATAATTTTTTCCGTTGAATTCTTTTCCAATCACTTTCATTTTTTGCAAAACAGAAGGTGTAAGAATTTCTTCCGCATTTTTCAATCTTTTTACTACGAAATGTTCTCCCTTCCCTCTCGTAATCCACTCTTTAAGAGAAGTACTTTTCACAGGTTGAATGGCCTCAAAAACAAAAAAATCACCATTTTCTTTGAAAATAATCCCGCAATGTGAATATTTAGAGCCGGTAGCTTGCTGGATGGCTGTGCTTTGATCAGATAAGGAAGTTTGGAAGATGATGTCACCGGATTGCAACGAATTATTCATCGAAAAATATTCTATTTTATTTTTCCAATTGTCGGTTCTGGTAGATTTTGAAAACCAATGGTTGTAAACGAACCATCCGGTTAGAATCATAATGATAACTAAGAAAATAGAAAGGATTTTTTTCATGTCAATTCTCAATTATTTTGCACTCAATGTCCAAATCAAAGCTTTTTCTTTGGTAGCCCGGAAAATGGTGTTGTGTTTTTCTTTTGGTTCATCCGAATACGTCCAAATCAATGTTTCAGGAGCATTTTCTTTTAGTGTTTCAGACAATTTTCTGGTAGATTTATAAATGTCCTTGGCATTGGAACCTGCAAACCAGAATTTCTTTTTTTCTGACGGAAATTTAGCCAAATGCTCATTAGTATTTTTCACCAAATACTGATTGTTCCACCAAAGCGAAGGATCAAATGCAATGTAGAAATCAAAAAGTTCCGGCTGAATCATCAAAGTTTCCACCACAAAAAGCCCTGCCAATGATTCCCCTATGATTCCTTTTTTAGTGGTCGTTCTGTAATTCGAATTCACATAAGGAATCAGTTCATTTTGGACGAATGCTCTGAATTCGGCAGAACCTCCTACGACCGGCGCAATTTCCTTGTCTTTTTCCACTTGTGTAGGAGGCGATAAATCTTTTCTTCTTTGTGTATTTTCAATTCCAACCAAGATATAAGGCGGAATTTTTTTAGCTTTAATCAATTCGGAAAGCGTATTGGCAATATGTGGAAAATCTTCCTGAATCCCACCGTCCGGCATATACAAAACCGGGTAGGAGAGGTCGCTGGTCGCATAATCTTCCGGAAGCCAGACATTCATCGTTCGCTTTTCTCCGACTTCTTTTGAGTCGATTGTAAAGCTCTCGTGAGTTGGGATAGGGTCGGGAGTTTGTGCTGTACTTTGACAAGTCCACAAGATAGCGGTAAATAGAGAAAAAAGTATTGTTTTCATGATAAAGTATGTTGTTTGTACAATTAAGAAAATACGGCAGGATCATCCTCAGGTTGCCCTTTTTTGCCTTTATAAGGACGAATAATCAAGCGCACGCTTTTGTTGTATTGGAAATATTGAATTACCCAATTCATCAATGCAACTACTTTATTTCGGAATCCGACTAAAGAAACCAAATGCACAAACATCCATACGAACCACGCAAACCATCCGGCAAATTTCCATCCGGGCAAATCTACAACCGCTTTGTCACGACCGATTGTTGCCATGGAGCCTTTGTCTTTGTAGTTGAAAGGTTTCATAGCTTTTTTTTCTTTTAAATTGTCAAAATTTTCTGCTAATAATTTTCCTTGTTGGATTGCAACCTGAGCCACCATCGGATCTCCTTTCGGGTTTTCTTGTGTAATCATCAGCGCTACATCTCCCAAAGCGAAAACATTTTCAAAACCTTTGATCTGATTGAATTCGTTGACTACATAACGACCTCCTACGATTACGCCTTCTTCGTCGATCCCGGGGATCAGCGTTCCTTTTACACCTGCCGCCCAAATAAGCGTTGTGGCTTCAAAAGGACGTTTGTCGGTGGTGATGACTTTTCCGTCATAATCTTTTACCATCATATCAAACCAAACCTGAACACCCAACTCTTCCAAATATTTAAAAGCTTTTGCCGAAGCATTCTCAGACATGGTCGGTAAAAGCCGGTCAGCACCCTGAATCAAATGAACATTCATTCTACGGATATCCAAATCAGGATAATCATGTGGTAGTACGTGTTTTTTTAATTCTCCCATGGCACCGGCTAATTCAACTCCGGTTGGTCCTCCGCCGACAATGACGTAATTCATCAACCTTGATCGTTCGTCCAAATCATTGGTCAATAAAGCTTTTTCCAAATTCTGAAGAATCAAGCTTCTCAAATCCAAAGCCTCGGGAATAGATTTCATCGGCATTGCATTTGCCTCGATATTTTTATTGCCATAATAATTTGTATCCGAGCCTGTTGCAATTACCAAATAATCATAATGAATACTTCCAATGTTGGTGGAAACGGTTTGTTCATTTGTGTTGATGGAACTTACATCGGCAATCCGGAAATAAAAATTCTCCTTTCCGGCAAAAACCTGTCGTATGGCGTGCGCAATGGAATCAGGCTCCAAACCAGCGGTTGCAACCTGATAAAGCAAAGGTTGGAAAGCATGGTAATTATGCTTATCTAGCAATACTACCTGGTAATCTTTGGTTGAGAGTTTTTTTGCCAGCCTAAGTCCACCGAAACCACCCCCAATCACGACAATTCTTTTTAAATTAATATCCGGAATATTCATTTTTTTTTATTTTCTAATTTAGAAATCAGAGGTTAGAAGAACCTATGATTCATTTTGTTTTTAATTTATATAATTATGATTTTCAATTATTTTCCAATTACTAATCACTAATTACTCATTACTCATTACTCATTACTTTCCCTCTTTATACACCTGAGTCAAGTCCAATAATTTGACGGGACTCATCGTAAACCCTTTTATGTTTTTTTGCAGAAAAATACTGGTTTGATCATAAAACAAAGGCACGATAGGTGCTGATTTCATCATCAAACTATCCATTTCTCTATAGATTTTTTCCCGTTTTTTGTCATCACTTATTTTAAACGAATTCAAATACAACTGGTCAAATTTTTCATTTTTATAATGCGAATAATTTGGTCCTTCCGGCGCAAAATTCTTGCTGTAATACAGCGAAAGAAAGTTTTCGGCATCGGGATAATCCGCTCCCCAATTGGCTCTGAAAAACTGAAATTTACCGGTTGCTTTTCCATCACGCATCGTCGGTCCGGGCACGACGTTTATCTCAATATCCAAGCCAATTTTGGCCATTTGAGCCTGAATGTACTCACATATATCGGCATATTCCTGAACGGTTGTCAATTGAATTACAGGCAGTTTCCCTTTTTCTTTTTGGAATTCTTTGATCAACTCGCGTGCTTTTTGTGGCTGATAAGTGTATCCGGCATTTTCATTGAATCCGGGAAGACCTTTCGGGACGAATCCGCCTTCAGCTGCCGTAGCCACCCCGTTCATCATGTATTTGACCATTTTGGGTTTGTCGATTCCGTAATTGATGGCCTGTCTTAATTTTTCATTAACCGGATTTCCGCCATCCAGATAAAAACACAAATAAACCGTACTCAGATAATCATATTTATGCAAATCCAAAATGTCGGTATATTTTGGATTTAATTCGCCCAGAGGTGTCAAAATTTCATTTTTATAGGAAGGATCTAAATCGGCCATCATATCCAGATTTCCCTGAATGAGTTGTAGAAATTCGCTGTGTTTTTCAGGTAAAAAAGTCATAGAAACCGCTTCCAAATAGGGAAGAGCATTTCCTTTTTCGTCTTTTTCAAAATACAAAGGATTTTTTCTAAGGACTAATTTCACATTGTCCTCCCAAAGCTTATACTGAAATGGCCCGGTTCCAATCGGGTTTTTTCTGAATTCTTCCTGACCGTTTTCAAACATTTCTTTCGGAACAACCGAACAATATTTCATACTCAGCAACCCCAAAAAAGGAGGGAAGGGTTCTTTCAGATTAATTTGGAAAACGGAATCATTAAGCGCATTAAATTTTTCCACATTGTTTAAAACCCAGCTTCCGGCGCCGCCTACGGCCGGATCGGTTAACCGATTAAAACTATATTCAAAGTCGGAAGCATTTACGAGCCGTGTGGAATCCTTTCCAAAAACCGGATGTTTATGAAAGTAAACATCATTTCTTAAAGTAAATGTATAAGTCTTTCCATCTTCTGAAATTTCCCAGCTTTTGGCGATGTCCGATACTATTTGCAAACTATCGTTGAGCTTCACCAAACTATTGTACATCAGGTTACAAACCCAGTTGTTGGCTTGTGTCCGGGCAAACGTAGGATCAAGTGAAGAAATATTGTCATAGCGGTTTAGACGGAAAATTTTAGAGTCGTCAATTTCTTGTTTTTCGGAACAAGCCGTAAAAATCAAACAAGTTAAAACTCCACAAAAAATCAGGTTAAAATACCGAATCATTTGGCTAAGATAATTCGATTTTATGGAGAAAAAAAGGATTTAAATCAACTTATATACATAGATAAAAGCGCAATTCCGGCCGGAACCAATTGGACGATAAAAATCTTTTTACTGGCTGTGATTCCACCATAGAGCCCGGCAACTACCACACAAACCAAAAAGAAAACGGCTACGTTTTGTTGCCAGATAAAATTTTTAATCAACAAAGACCAAATCAATCCGGCTGCGAGAAATAAATTGTACAAACCTTGATTAGCCGCTAGTCCTTTGGTGTAAGGAAAAACTTCAGCGGGCATTTTCTTCCCGAATGATTTTTTACCGATGGTGTTCCAGGCAAACATCTCAAAGTAGAAAATATACAAATGGATGACGATAACAACCCCAACAAAAACTTTGGTCAATAAATCCATAATTCATGATTATACATTCAAAAATAGTAATTTATTATGTAAGATTTATGGTTCTTCCTAACTTCGCAAGATGCAAACTGAATTTGATGTAGTTATCATCGGAGCCGGTCCGATCGGGATGGCTTGTGCAATTGAAGCCAAACGGAAAAACCTGAAATATCTGATCATCGAAAAAGGTGCGTTGGTTAATAGTTTGTACAATTATCCGTTGTATATGACTTTCTTTTCAACGGCTGAAAGGTTGGAAATCGGTGGGATTCCCTTTGCAAATATTACTTCTAAACCCGGACGGCAGGAAGCCTTGGAATATTATAGGAGAATTCAGCAGTATTTTGAACTGAATATTCATCTGTATGAAGAAGTTTTAAATATTAAATCAAAAGATGAACTAAAATTTATAAAAACCAATCAATCAGCATACTATTCTAAAAATATAATCATCGCAACCGGATTTTATGATATTCCAATTTACCTGAATATTCCGGGCGAAAATTTGCCCAAAGTTTCGCATTATTTTAAAGAAGCACATCCTTATGCAGGACAAAAAATTCTGGTTGTGGGTGCCAATAATTCTTCGGTTGATGCAGCGTTGGAATGTTGGAGAAAGGGAGCTGATGTGACGATGGTAATCCGCAAAGGAGAGATTCATCATCGGGTGAAATATTGGGTCAAACCGGACATTGAAAACCGGATTGCGGAAGGAAGTATCAAGGCATATTTTTATTCCAATTTAACTTCGATTCATGAGAAATCCGTTAGCATTCAAACTCCCGAAGGAGAAATTGAAATCGAGAATGATTTTGTGTTGGCACTGACGGGTTATCGACCGAATTTTGAATTTCTGGAATCATGTGGAATTGAACTTTCCGATGATGGGCTTTTCATCCCCAATTATAATCCCGAAACCATGGAAACCAATGTTCCGGGGATTTATCTGGCCGGTGTGGTTTGTGGCGGAATGGAGACCCACAAATGGTTCATCGAAAATTCAAGGATGCATGCGGAGATGATTTTGGGGGATGTTTTGGAGAAATCTGTTTGATGGTCTTTGCAAATAAAACCTCCAAGGTTATTTTCATGCCGTAGATAAACCTTGGAGGTTATTTTATAATTTTCTAATAAAAATGATACAGGAAATTATTGATAAAATAAAAATTCCGATTGTTCCAAATATTATCATAGTCAACCATATGTTAACATTATGCATGCCCGGCATAAATTGAATTAATAGATATTCCGAAATTGAAATAAAAATCAATGTCAAAATCAGAAATAAACTTAAATGAATTAAAATAATTTTCCGTTTAGTCATTTTATTATAGAAGCTAATCTACTTTATCAACCCTATCTCCCTCAATCTTTGTGTCAGAAATTCACCGGCAGTGATGTCGTCAAACTGTTTCGGGTTTTCATCATCGATACAATTTTCCAAAACATCCAGTTTCATTTCGCTGATCGGATGCATAAAAAACGGAATGGAAAAACGAGGTTTTCCCCATTCTTCCTTAGGTGGATTTACGACTTGGTGAATAGTTGATTTCAGTTTGTTGTTCGTATGTCGAGAAAGCATATCGCCTACGTTGATGACTAATTCGTCCGGCTCGGCAATCGCATCCACCCAAACGCCGTCTTTGCGTAAAACCTGTAAACCGCCTGCCGAAGCACCCATCAGTAGCGTAATCAGGTTGATGTCGCCATGCGCACCTGCACGAACAGCACCTTTTGGTTCTTCTTTAATGGGCGGATAATGGATCGGTCGTAAAATGGAATTTCCGTTTTTCACTTTGTCGTCAAAATAAAATTCGTCCAAACCTAAATACAAAGCCAATGCACGAAGCACATAAATCCCTGTTTTTTCCAATTGTTGATAGGTTTCTTTTCCGGCTGTATTGAATTCCGGGACTTCACTGACTTCCACATTTTCCGGATAATCGTATTTCTGTTTTTCCGATTCGTCTACATATTGCCCGAAATGCCAAAACTCTTTCAAATCACCTTCAGGTTTATCTTTAGCGTGTTCTTTTCCAAAGGAAGTATAACCGCGTTGTCCACCGATTCCGGCGATTTCATATTTTTCTTTGGTTTCAACCGGAAGGGCAAAAAAATCTTTTACACCGGTGTATAATCTGTCCACTAATTCGTCTGAAAGAAAATGCCCTTTTAGAGCTACAAAACCGATGTCTTCATAAGCTTTTCCGATTTCGTTTACGAATTTTTGCTTTCTTGCAGGATCATTTGAAATAAAGTCATTCAGATCGACTGAAGGAATACCGTTATTTTTCATTTTTCAATTTATTTTACCTAAAATTACTACAATTCTAGGAGAAATTTTTCAAATCAAATTAAAATTCTGTTAATTATCAGTGTCCAAGATTTTTACCAACTCAACTAATTTGTTATTTTTGTGAACTTTGGAAAATTCAAAAATTGAAATACTTTATACATAATGGAAAAAATTAAAGTTGTCAATCCCGTTGTGGATTTGGATGGAGATGAAATGACACGCATCATTTGGCAGTTTATCAAAGATAAATTGATATTACCCTATTTGGACATCGACATCAAATATTATGATTTGGGAATGGAAAATAGGGATGCAACCAATGATCAAGTGACCATAGATGCAGCTGAAGCTATCAAAAAGTACCATGTCGGAATCAAATGTGCAACGATTACACCGGACGAGGAGCGTGTAAAAGAATTTGGTTTAAAGAAAATGTGGAAATCTCCCAACGGAACGATTCGAAATATAGTAGGCGGAACAGTTTTCCGTGAGCCAATTATCATGAAAAACGTTCCAAGATATGTTCAGGGCTGGACGCAGCCGATTGTCATCGGCCGTCACGCATTTGGAGACCAATACAAAGCAACTGATACGGTAATCAAAGGAAAAGGAAAATTCATCATGACTTTTCAGCCGGAAGACGGAGGAGAAGCGCAGTCTTGGGAAGTCTATGATTTCAAAGGAGATGGAGTTGCTATGGCAATGTACAATACCGATGAATCTATCTACGGTTTTGCTCATTCTTCATTTCAAATGGCTTTGACAAAAAAATGGCCTTTGTATCTTTCAACCAAGAATACAATTTTGAAAGCTTATGACGGACGTTTTAAAGATATCTTTCAGGAAGTATATGAACAAAATTACAAAGCTAAATTCGAAGAATTAGGAATTACTTATGAACATCGTTTGATTGACGATATGGTAGCTTCTGCCATGAAATGGAACGGCGGCTTTGTTTGGGCATGTAAAAATTATGACGGAGATGTTCAGTCCGATACAGTGGCACAAGGTTTTGGTTCCCTGGGATTGATGACTTCTGTTTTGGTTACACCAGACGGACAAACCGTAGAAGCGGAAGCTGCACACGGAACTGTAACCCGTCACTATCGTCAGCATCAACAAGGAAAAGAAACTTCTACCAATCCGATTGCTTCTATTTTTGCCTGGACCAGAGGTTTGGCGCACAGAGGAAAGTTAGATGATAATCAAGCTTTGATCAATTTCGCAGAAACTTTGGAGCAAGTTTGTATTGAAACGGTGGAAAGCGGGAAAATGACAAAGGATTTGGCGATGTTGGTTCATGGCGATGCGATGACACAAAAAGATTATTTAAATACACAGGAATTTTTGAATGCTTTGGACGAAGGTTTGAAAGCTAAATTAGCCTGATTTAAATTTAGAGCATAAAGAAAAGGGGCTTCTCATCTGAGAACCCCCTTTCTTTATTAAAAGTGGTATCTAAAATAACTTATTGTGTTATTGTAATTGAATCATCAAAGGCTTTAACATCTTTTACTTCAAATTCTTGTGTTGTTGGGTTTTGTTCCCCTAACAAAATATATGGATAATAAGTTCCTGCAGGAGGATTGGTTTCTGAAGCCCAAGATGTAACATAAGTTTGACCTGATTTTACATCGCCGGCAGCTAATCCCGGAATATCTACTGAAGAATAAACTGTACCTATAAATTCTGGATTATTTAGGTCAAATGGTTTCGGTGCCAAATACACCATCAATCTCAATGAATTAGAGGTTGCGGTTCCTTTATTATTCAAAGTTCCACCTGTAAGGGTGATTGCTTTGTTTTCTAAATTCATGTCAAATTTCCAAGCTCCGTCAAAACCTACTGTTCTTTGAAAACCTGAATTGTTCACTTTTGAAGTTGCAGAATAGGTGGTCGTATCTTTCACCACGATTTCTTTTCCTTCCGCCAAGGCAATTTCTGCTTCCGTTTTCTCAGCGGCTACTTTTTTTTCTTCTACAGCGGTTGCAGCATTTTCTTTAGCGACTTCCACCTCATTTAAAGGTGCGGTGTCAGAAACATTTTTTGTTTTATCTTTTTTGACTTTTTTTCCCTTTTCTTTTACAGCTTCAGATGAAACCTCACTTCCTTTTGCTGAAGTAACTTTTGTAGGATCTGATTTTACTTGAATTTCTTTTCCTTGCTCAATGGCTTCAATTGCTTCTGATTTTTCAGATGCAACTTCCTTTTCCTCTACTGCTGTGGCAGCGTTTTCCTTTTTTACTTCTGTTGGAGACAAAGGTTTTTCTTGACTAAATCCAGTATAAGAAAATCCAAACATCACCAACAATAAAAATACTCGTTTCATAATTTATATTTTTTTTTATTTTTCAACTTTGCAGTAAAAAACAAAACCTATTCCATTAGTTCTTAACGATATGTTAAAATTTATAAATCTCTTGCTGGAACGGTTTTTGAAAGGGTATAATTAATCCAAATTTCTATGAATTTTATAAAATCTTTTCATTTTCGATTGGCTGTTTTTATATTTTTAAGCGTTCTTTTAGTTGGAAAGATTTTAAGTTTTACTTCGTTTGCAGATCATTATTATCCTTCAATTTATGCCCAAATCTCAAAAGGGCTTTATTCCATAAGCCGACATTTTCCATTTTCGATAGGAGATATTTTTTATGTATTACTTGGAGTTTTTATTCTAACGGGTTTAATTCAAATTATTCAATCTATCAGAAAAAAGGACAATCATTCATTGCATAAAAAAATTCTTCATACGCTCTATTTTATGACCGGATTTTATGGTGTATTTCAATTAATATGGGGATTTAATTATGACAAAACATCGATTGTGAAAAATTATGATACAGAAAATATCAAAATAGTAGAACTAAAGAATCTGGCTGAAATCTATTTTATGCGTTCTGTATTTTTACGCGAACTGGTTCCGGAAGATGAAAACGGAATCTTTAAATGCAGTTTGAAGAAAGAAGAATTTTCATACGAATTGGATCAATCTCAGGCCAAGGTAAGGGAAAAATATCCGGAAATTCAATTAATGCATACCACTTCACCCAATCTCAAATCTTCTTTGTTTAGCACCGGATTTAGTTATTTGGGAGTTTCAGGTTATTTTGTGCCTTTTACTGCGGAATCACAATATAATATCAATCAGCCCGACACTAAACTTATTTTTACCAAAATGCACGAAACGGCTCATCAATGGGGATTTGCTGCGGAAAATGAGGCCAATTTCGTAGGGTATTTATTGGGGAAAGAAAGTGAAAATTTAGAGCTAAATTATGTAAGTAATTACAAAGCAATGCGCAGTATTTTAAATCGGATTTTATTGGTGGATCCGGTTTATGTCCAAGTGATGCTGTTTCGTTATTCAGACGGAATGAAACGGGACAGAAATTATGAAAAGGAGATGGCTGAGAAGTACAGTGGAAAAGGGGATGAGGCATTTTCATTAATGAACGAAGCCTTCCTGAAATTGAATAATCAGGAAGGCTTGGAATCTTATGGTCGTTTTGTTGAACTTTTGGTAGGGTTCAACAGAAAATATTCAAAATCAGAATGAAATAGTATCTAAAAATGCTCTTTTGGTTCTTACCACCGGATTACCTTTCTCGTCTTTAACTGACAAAGTCAAAAGAATATGGTAAGTCCCGTTTTCAGGAATACGAGTAAGATTGGTCGTAACGGTTGTATCAACGAACTTTTTATATTTTTCAATTTTTTCCAATTCGGCAGAAGCGATATGAACCGCATCAAAGTTTGAATCGATTTTCGATTGATTCTCTTTTGTCAAAAACACATCCAAAACCAAATTGTTCAAATCCTGATTTGTTTTATTGGAAATATCGCCACCGATAACTTTTACCAAAAAGTTTTTAAAATCAACTTCAACTTCCCAGTCTTTCTCTAAAGTTACTGAATTGTCTTCTTTTATATCCATTTTTACTACCGGATATAAATCAGGTTTTTTAGCAACAGCATCATCTGCTTTAACCGGAACATTGTAAATAGCCAAATTCCCGTCTTTTACTTCTATGAAGTTTTTTACTTTCTGAAAGCTCAAAACCTTTCCGTTTTTGTCGGTCAAAACCAAAATAGGTTCATATATACCGGCCGGAGGAATTTCTTTTACTTCACTTTTGATGTTTACACCCACCAAACTCGAATTTTTTGCAATTGACTTAAAAGGAACAGATGTAAGCGCATATCCATTTATAACACCAGCTGTTTGTTCTGTGTCTTTTGGGGATAAATATAAATCTACGTTTAGGCTTTTAACTGTTGAGTTGGATCCGTTTTTAATGCTTCCATTGTAAACGACCACCTCATTATTATTAATGTAAGCGCCCCAATGTTTAGAAAGCATCATTTTGCTTTCATTCATTTCGTTTGTGGAATAATTGACAGATTTAAGTTCTTGGGCGAATAGAAAATTCGCTAACATAGAAACAAATGCAACTGCTAATAATTGTTTTTTCATAATCTTTCAGGTTGGTTTCAGTTATTATTAGGTAAATATTATTAGGTGTAAAAATATTCATTATTTTTTAAACTTCATAAAAGTTCTTTTTAAAACTTGTAGGGCATCTTCCAAATCGGACTGGGAAATGACCAAAGGCGGTGCAAACCGGATGATGTTTCCATGTGTAGGTTTCGCAAGTAAGCCATTGTTCATCAATTCGACACATAAATCCCAAGCAGTAGAGCTTTCCGGCGAGTCGTTAATTAAGACTGCATTTAGTAATCCTTTTCCTCTGACAGATTTTAAAAAAGGGAATTCAGGAATCATTTTTTCTATTTCAGATCGGAATATTTGTCCCAAATCTTCTGCTTTTTCTGCTAAATTTTCGTCGATTACAACCTGAAGCGCTTCTGTCGCTACAGCACAAGCCAAAGGATTTCCGCCATAGGTCGAGCCATGCTGTCCGGGTTTGATGACGTTCATCACTTCATCATTTGCCAAAACGGCCGAAACAGGATAAGCCCCGCCCGAAACAGCTTTTCCTAAAATCAACATATCGGGTTTCAGGTTTTCATGATCCACTGCCAGCATTTTTCCCGTCCGGGCGATTCCCGTTTGAATTTCATCGGCAATAAAAAGAACATTATTTTCTTTACAAATTTTAAAACAAGCTGTCAAATAACCGTCATCAGGCACATGAACACCGGCTTCACCCTGAATGGGCTCAACCAAAAATCCACAAATCGTTTCTTTGTCTTTTTCAATTGCAGCGCGTAAAGATTCTGCATCATTATATTCGACAGAAATAAATCCGGTTGTATAGGGATTGAAATTTTTGCGGGCATCCTCGTCATTTGAAAAGGAAATAATAGTTGTAGTTCTACCATGGAAATTACCCTTACAAACCACAATCTTTGCTTCACCGGTGGGAATTCCTTTTTTTTCATAACCCCATTTACGGGCAATTTTGATGGCAGTTTCCACAGCTTCTGCTCCGGTGTTCATCGGTAGAACCTTATCAAAACCGAATAATTCGGTAAGAAATTTTTCATATTTTCCCAATTCGGAATTATAAAAAGCACGCGAAGTCAATGTCAGTTTTTTGGCCTGCTCAATAAGGGTATTAATGATTCTCGGATGGCTGTGTCCTTGATTGACAGCCGAATAAGCCGATAGGAAATCAAAATATTTTTTTCCTTCTACATCCCAAACAAATGCGCCTTCTCCGCGGTCTAAAACCACCGGAAGCGGATGATAATTATGTGCGCCAAACTGGTCTTCTAATGAAATTAAATCTTTGGATGAAAAATTCACGTTCTTATTTTTTGCCAAATGTAAGGATTTCAGTTTGATTGCCTTTGGCTATAGTTGTTTTTGTTCCAATTTGATGGATTTTCCAAAAATCTGTTTGGCCAGTTTTACAAAATTCTCTGTGTAATCAGACAGATAAAATTGGTAAGTCGGATTTTGGGTATTTCCCATCAAATCTTTTTTTTCCATTTCATGAATCAGTTCGTTTACCACAATCAGAGGTGAATCCACGACTTTTACACGACCCTGGAAGACCGTATTTACTTCTTTCTCGATTAGAGGATAATGGGTGCAACCTAAAATGATCGTATCGATGTCTTCGAATTTTTTATATGAAAGATAGGATTCTATCGCATTTTTGGAAACTGTAGTATTACGAAAACCTTCTTCAATGATGGGAACCAACAGCGGAGTGGCCAATTCAATGACCTTAATGTGTCGATTGTATTTACGAATATAGTGTTGGTAAGCATGCGAATTAACAGTGGCTTTTGTGGCAATAACACCGATTTTTTGATGAAGTTCATAGGCTACTTTTTTAGCAACCGGATTGATTACATCTATTACAAGTGTTTCACCTGCAGCTTCTCTGATTTCTTCAATAGAATTTGATGTGGCTGAATTACAGGCGACTACTATGGCTTTACAATTTTGTTTAGTCAGGAATTTGGTGATTTTTTTTGTGAATTTGGTGATGGTTTCCTTCGACTTATCTCCATAAGGCAAATGTTTGGTATCCCCAAAATAAATGATGTTTTCATGCGGTAACAATCGCTTGATTTCTCGCGCAACTGTCAGCCCGCCCACGCCTGAATCAAAAACCCCAATCGGCCTGTTGTCATTCATTTCACAAATGTATTTAAAAAGTATTATTGTACAATATGGAAAGGAAAAGTAATAAGTGATTAGTAAATATTGAATGGTAAATAGTAAATAGTGATTAGTGAATAGTAAATAGTGATTAGTGATTAGTGAAAATTCTTTATTGGATTAATTGAAAATGATCATTCTCCCAAATGTAAAGTTCAAAAAGGAAGTTTTGAAATTGTTCCTATTCGGCACTATCCCACCAATTGTGTAAGCTAAAAAGTTATGGACTTGGATTTTTAATCTGAACAAAAATACCGGAATCGCCCAAAATCTCATTTAATTTTTCAATAAAATCAGGATTTTCATTAATTCCATTATGTCCTTGCCCAGGTAGTGTGAAATAATAATCCTCTTTTTTCAGATAATTCTGGAGTTTTACAGCATCCTCATAATAAATCGTTTTGTCATTGTCACCATGAAAAATGTAAACCGGACATTTGGTATTGACAATATTTTTTTGATTGTCAAATTTATATTTTAAAAGAAATGAAGGAACAAAAGGCATCCGGGTTTTTGCCATTTCCGTCAAATTATAATAAGGTGCTTGCAAAATGAGCATTTTGGGAGAATTTTCTGCTGCCAGATGGGATGCAGCACCGGTTCCGATGGAATATCCGATGACGACAATTTGACTTTCATAGAACTTCTTCTTTAAAAAATCATATCCCAACTGAACATCTTCGTACAATTCTTTTTCATTTTTAATTTTTCCTTCACTTTTTCCAAATCCACGATAATCTAAAATGAAAACATCATATCCTAAATCCAAATAAATATCCGAAATATCACCCCAACCACTTAAATCACCGGAATTCCCATGCAAATAATAAACAACACCTTTTGGTTTTGTGGTTTTAAAGTAAAGACAATTCAACTGTATTTTATCAGAAGTTTCCAGATTGATTTCTTGAAAATCACGATCAAATTGAAATGCATAATCCGCTTCTAATTTGGTTGGAAGAAATATAAACTTTTCCTGATTGAAATAAATAAGAACCAGACCGGCTATGTAGATTCCGAGTAAAAAAAGTGCTATTTTCAGAATTCGTTTAATCAATTTGGAAGTAATTATCCTTTAAATTTTCCTGAAATTACAAAAAATAAAATTCTGAATGGTTTCAAAAGGTGTTTTGTGGTCAATTGTAAAACAATTGACTTTTTGGAATTTGGCATCAAATATTTCAGTCATTAATTCTTCCGAATATTGTTTGATTTCAATTCCACTGCATTTGGTTGGGCCGTTTTCCGAAAAGGTTCCGATCAGAAGATTTCCTTCCGGATTAATTGATTTCTCTGCGATTTCAAGATATTTGGAAATATCCTTTTGATCCGTCAAAAAATGAAAAGCAGCGCGGTCATGCCAGACATCGTATTTTTCTGTCGAAACAAATAGAGTGATGTCTGAAACGATCCATTTAACTTTATCGGCATTGTTCCCCAATCGTTTTTTGGCACGATCTATCGCTTTCTCCGAAATGTCCAAAACCGTAATATTTGTATAACCTTCTTCCAATAAATAATCAACCAGAAAACTATCGCCTCCGCCAATGTCGATGATTGCGGCATCTTTGTCCAAATTCAGGTTTCGGATGAATTCCAATGCAGTTTCGGGCGTGGGTTGGTACCAACTCACCGTATCAAGTGGTTTGGTTTTGTAAATGTTTTCCCAATGTTTTTTGCGGTTGAAATCACTCATTTTCAATTATTTAAAAAAAAGTAAATTTCAACGTTACTTTCAAAAAGAAATTCTGATCAAATGTTTCGTGTGCATAAGTCCCGAAACGATAATAAGTTCCGATTCCGAAAACACCATAAATCAATTGGTTGAATTCCAATCCGGCTTCCTGATAGTATTTATCGGGCGTTTGAAATAAAATATTTTGATGATCGCCCGGGTATTTCATGTCTCCGATTAAACCACGATAAATGAATTGAGGGAAAACCTCCCGATTCAGAAATTTAAAACCTGCAATTTTGTGCGAAAGATGGAACATAAAATATTTGTCCGAATAAAATTCGCCGGGAAGCATCGTCTCAAAGTTGTTCAATCCCGCTACTCCAAAGTGTTTGAAAATTTGATCACCATGTTTGGCATTTCCCATTCCTTCAAACATATTCATGATAGGCGTTTCTCCAAAAACAGCTCCTGTTCTGACTTGTACATCGGTTTGTCCCAAAAATGTCTGATAATTATCCAAATAAGTGAAATCAAGTTTGGTAGGTGTATAGTCCGCATTAAATACATTCCAACCTTGCGTAAGTGTCAGATAGAAAACGGGCATTCCGCTTGAAATGGTCACTTTTCCAAACGGCGTCCTTACATTTTGGTCTTTTGGAGCCCATCGCAATGCCAGTTCCGTATCAAATGAAAGAAACTTTTCATCGGGACGATTCTTAAGATACTGATAATTAAATTCAGCGGTTTTTTCATTGTAAATACCTGAAATACTAAATGTTACATTTTGAAATAAATCCTGTTGATAACCGGCTTTGACCTTTCTGTAACTAAAGAAATAATCATTGTAAATATTTGTAAGCGTACCATTTAAGAATTTCAAATAATTATTTTGAAGCGGAATGGGATTTCGGCCTGATGGTTCTACATCCTGCTCATATCCGGCAAATATTTTTCCCGAATAAGGTTTATTGACAAACCAATCCACGCCACCTCCAAATTTGAATTTTTCATCTTTAAATCCGTAGGCAACATATCCGTTCAGTGAAAAATTTTCATTGAATTTATAATTCGTAGCACCACCGACTCCCACTCTAAATCCCTCAAAATCATTGTAGTCAAATAATCGGGTCAAATCCAAATCAAACTTTCCGATAGAATATTTACCTCCCGAACCAATGATCCTGAGCAAACGAATGTTTCGGTCCATTTTGTATTTCTCACCGATGGAATCAATCTTAACATAAGTGTTTTGTTCCATTTCGGTAAGGGAATCATCTCTGTAGGCTTCTAAAGTCTCATCTGATTTTTCCATGGAATTGAGATCGATTTCATTGGTATAACCTCTGAATTCTTTTGCTTCGAATTCTTTGGGAGAAACAATGTCTTTAAAAGATGTAGTCAGATGCAACCAAACTTTTTCTTTCTTTTTGATGGTGTCCAAACGGACGGTTCCATCGGCCAAAACGGTATCTTTTACGGAAGGATAAGAAATCGCTCCGCCATCCATCCGGAAACGCTGTTGTTTGGGAAACCAGTAATCCCGGAAATTAGTCCAATCAACTTCCAGCTCCGCAACGTTGGTGTCTGAAAGATTTTCGGCATAAAATCGAGCAATCGCTTTTTTATCTTTATCAATCCAGACATTTCCTTTGATTTGTGGTTTGTTGGGAATTCTTTTTTGAGGAAAAAAGGAAATAATGATGATTTCTTTTCCTTCATAATCCTCCTCACCTGAAATCCGAAAACGATATTCGTTCAAACCGGAATTGGAAACTGGATTTACAAATTGCCGAAGGAAAAAATCGATTTTTTCATCATCAAACGTATAGGAAATAGGTTGCATCGCCACAAATTCATACAGCGGAATTTTAGTACCGGAAATCCGGGTGGCTTTGACCACATTTTTTTCACCATACTTTTGAGAAAATTTATGATCCATAGCCCGTTCACCCAGCATCAAATGGCTTTTGTCCAATAATCTTCTTACATCATTATAACTCGAGTCATTTTCATTTTTTGGAAACAAAATATAGGGCATGGAATCTTTATTGGCCGTCACTAAAAATTTAGAATAACTTTTAAATTCGTAGGACTTAAGATTTTCAATGCTGTTTTTTTTGCGGTTTTGGATGACGGAACGTATGATTTTTCTGGCTTCAGAATCATCGTTTGTAATTTCGGTTGAACTTAATTGAACCGTAATAGGCATTAACTGAACTACAAGGTCACGGCCATAAATATATAGTTTTTTTTCTTCATATCCTTCAAAATAGAGTTTAATAAGGTTCACACCGGCAGGAATCACAAAAATCCCTTTTGAATTTGTTTTTCCCAACTCGAAATTATCTTCAGATAAAACCACTACGGCTTCCATCGGTTGGTCTTCCATAAAACCATCCATCACCGTGATTTTTGTTTGGGAAAAAACTGTCAGAGAAAGAAAAAATATAAGAAGAGATAAAGATCTATTCATGTAATAATTATGATGTTTCAATTTACAAAAGTATCAATTAAATATGTTAAAATCAGGGGAAATTAAGAGAGCTTACAAACAATTCATCCACCAAAAATTACAGCTCGTCACATTCGTTTTTTTTTCGAAATTTGTTTCGCTCAAATTTGTCTCAAAATTCTTTAATGAAAACGTTAATCCTCTTTTTCTTTTTATTGATTTCGCTTATCGGATACTCGCAATCTACCGTTTCGGGAACGATTACGTCTTCCACCGGGCTTCCTGCCAAAAATGTAAATGTTACGCTGGCAGGAACCTATGATGGGGCGACAACGGACGAAAATGGATTTTTCTCATTTGAAACAGATGAAACAGGTGAATTTCAATTGGAACTGGAAGGAAGCGGTTTTTCATCCGAAATTTATACCATCACCATTCCGGTTGAATCTCCGCTCGAATTGGAAATAGGTGAAGCAACCGAACTGGAAACTGCCGTTTTTACGGCCGGAACCATGAAAGCGGTCGGCAACACCAACGAAACCATGATGAATTCGCTCGATGTCGTAACCACAGCCGGTTCTGACGGAGATATCATTGCCGCCATGCAGACGCTTCCCGGAACCAATAATGTGGCGGAAGACGGACGATTATTTATCCGTGGTGGAGAAGGAGAGGAAACTTCGATTTTCATCGACCGTTTGCGGGTTTTCCAACCCTATTCCCAAACCGCTCCCAATACACCTGCGCGTGGTCGTTATTCCCCATTTTTGTTCAAAGGAATGAATTTCAGTACGGGTGGATATGATGCTTCATATGGTCAGGCGCTCTCCGGAATTTTAACTTTGGAAACCAATGATTTTCCGTCTGAAAACAGTTATGATTTAGGTTTTATGTCGCTCGGTGTCAGTGCTGCTGCCAACCGCGTTTGGGAGAAAGATGCACTCACCGCAAGTGCGGCTTATTATAACCTTTGGCCGGTTTTCCAGATCCTTTCTACCCGGGACGAATGGACGCATGAACCGGAAGGTTACAGTGGTGAAGCGGTTTATCGTCATCAGTTCAAAAAGGGTTTGTATAAATCTTATGTGGCAGCCGAATATTCCAAATTGGGGATGAATTATGAGGACATTAATTCTCCTGAAAAAATCCCTTTTCAATTGGACAATACCAATTTGTATTGGAACAATTCTTATGTGCATCATTTTTCAAATAAATTAGAAGGATTCGTCGGATTTTCATTGGCAAAAGCCAATACCAATGTAAATCAAGCTTTGGATCAATTTGAAAAAGAGGAAATCGGATTTAACGGAAAAGCAGAAGCCGAATGGAAACTGAATGCTAAAAATCATTTCCGGTTGGGTTCTGAATTCGTTTTCCAATCCAATGAAAATAAAGATGTTTTGAACAACCGGATTTCGGATCTGGAAGAAAATCTTATTGCCGGCTATGCTGAATATGTTTGGTATTTTGCCCGGAAATGGGGTTTGAAAACGGGTGTTCGTTCCGAATATTCAGATTTTGTGAAGGAATGGAACGTTTCGCCGAGGATTTCATTGGCTTATAAAATTAATAGATATCATAACGTTTCGGCTTTTTATGGCGAATATTTCCAATCACCGCTGGATGAATTGGGCTATGCTCAACCTGCGGGATTTATGAAATCCCGGCAGTATTTAGTCAATTATTTTTATCAGAAAGAAAAACAAACAATCCGTGTAGAATTATACCAAAAAGATTATGAAGATTTGGTGCGGTATGATGGAACCTACAATTATTTGATGAATGGAAACGGTTTTGCACGTGGTATTGATGTTTTTTGGCGAAACAATGGAAGCCATATAAAGAATCTTCAATATTGGGTTTCTTATTCGTATATCGACACTAAACGCTTGTACAAAGATTTTCCGGTGGAAGCCCAACCAAGTTTTGTGGCCAATCATAATCTTTCGGTCGTGGGGAAATACTGGATTCAGGATTGGCGTTCGCAGTTGGGGTTGACGTATCAATTTGCTTCGGGAAGACCTTATACCAATCCAAATGTTCCCGGATTTTTAAACGAAAAAACGAAAACCTATAACATCATTAATTTGAGTTGGGCATATTTGCTTGACCAACAAAAAATCCTGTATTTCTCGGTTTCCAATCCGATTGGAATTAAAAATGTAAATGGTTACAGTTATTCCAATTCGCCAAATGAACAGGGAATTTTTGACCGAATGGAACTTCGACCTTCCATGGATAGATTCTTTTTCATCGGCTTTTTCTGGACAATCAGTGAAAACAAACAACGAAATCAGTTGGATACTTTGTGAGTGGAAGAGTTGGAGAGTAGGTATTAGGATTTTTAAAGGTTGAATGAATAAAGCGTTCCAATGAGAATTCCGATAAATGCACCCAACAAAATTTCGTTCGGCGAATGTCTTTTCAGTTTCCACCTTGACCAAGCCATGGCGATGCTATAAATGAAAAATGCAATTCCGGCAACCGGAAAGTTCTCATAAATTAAAAATCCGAGAAAAATGGTTAGGGAAACATGAAGTGAAACTTTGATGAAAAAATTCAGTGCATAATTGACAAGGATTAGCATTAATGCCCAAAAAAGAGGTGAAATGATATTCTGAGGTTGATTTGTGTAATATAAAATAGCGGTGACAGCGGTAAGCAGAATGATGACGAAAGGATAAAATGATTTTCGTTGTTGCTGATCGGAAATATCGAAATTGGTATATTTTCCTGATTGAGTTCCACGGCGCATTTTGATGAACATGGGAACGAAAATGCCCAAAATAATCAAAGATGAAATCAGGATTGCTTTTCCAAATGGTTCCTTGAGAAAAAGCATCACGATGATGAACAAAGGAAAAGTCAGCATGGGATGGCCAAAGTTGGAAATCCATCCGGCTATTTTTTGAGTCGTCATTTTTTAAATTTCTTTCAGGGCTTGAAATAATCTGTCTAAATCTTCCTGCGAATTAAAAGCATTGATAGAATAGCGGATGAAACATTTTTCGCCGTGCGGCATCACCGGAATTTCGATTTTGTATTTATGAAGCAATAAATCGTGCAATGCTTTTGGATTTTTCACATCTATTTCACAACTGAACATTTGAGCGATAAAATCATCGTTAATTTTGGAAAGCGGTTTTTTACCCAGAATTTCACATAATTCCGGTGCATTTTCCTGCACCAATTTCCGGCAGTTTTTACTGACTTCTTTCCAGTTATTTTCTTCCATGAATTGGATGGCTTTCGGAATCGTACAAAAAGCAGACAAATCCCTGGTTCCCTGCATTTCATGGTAATCCAGAAATTGAGAATGAGAAGGAAAATCCGCCTCATATCCCCAACTGATGACCAACGGATCCAGAAATTCCTGCCATTCTTTCCGGACGTATAGAAAGGAACTTCCTTTTGGAGCCATCATCCATTTGTGACAGGCTCCGACATAGATATCGCAATCCATTTTTTGCAAATCGACTTCTACCTGAGCCGGTCCGTGCGCTCCATCCACAAATGTCATGATTCCCAGCTCACGAGCGGCTTTGCAAATTTCTTCAACCGGTAATCTTAGAGCGGTCGAACTGGTGATATGACTGATGAAAATGAGTTTGGTTCGTGGTGTGATGCCTTTTAAAAATTCTGAAACGAATTCTTCTTTTGATTCCAATGGGAAATTTGTTTTATGGCGAACATATTTTGCTCCTGATTTTTCACAATAATACTTCCAGGTTCTATCACAAGCCCCATATTCAATATCGGTGGTCAGGATTTCATCATCGGTTTTCAGTGTTAAATTTTTGGCGATTATATTTACGCCATAAGAAGGATTGGTCACAGAAACCACATCGTCTTCATGGCAATTTAAAAATTGCCCTAACGCCATTCGGGAATTTTTCAGATATTGCGGTGCTTTTTCAATGATGAATTCGACAGGTTGGGCTTCCAATTCTCTTTGGAAATTCTGATAAGTTTCAAATATGGGTTCCGGACTTGAACCAAAGGAACCGAAATTTAGAAATGTGATATCTTTTCTCAATAAAAATTGATCTTTCATGCCGAAAAAAATTTTGGTATATGATTTGAAATACGAATGTAAAATAATAAAAATCAAAAATTATGAAAAAATTAATTCCTTTCTTATGTGTAGCTGTTTTCGGATTGGCTTCTTTTAGTTGTACGTCTGATGATGATACTGTTTTTGTTGACTATGATACATATCCGGTAGTTTTGGATTTGAATAATGTTAATTTCGAAAATGTAAATGGCAGCTTCCAAATCGCACGAACTTTTGGTACGCCTATGTATGATACTGATATGTTGCTTGCTTATATGAAAGTAGGTACTACCAATAATAATTCGCCAATCTGGCAACAGATTCCGATTACTTTTTATTTGAACAATGGTGATGAAGTCGATTATAATTACGATTTTTCCAAATATGATTTTGTGATTTATGCCGGTGGAACTTTTGACTTAACTAATACTTCCTATGTTTTAAATCAGACTTTTAGAATCCTATTGGTTCCTGCAGATTATGGAAAATCAGCCAATCTTGATTATAGTAATTATGAAAGTGTTGTGAACTATTATAACATAGACGATTCTCATCCCCATTCTATGTAATTTCTACAAATCATCATATAAAATGCACTTCAATCGGAGTGCATTTTTTTTGCTTCGAATTCTCATTGAATCTCAAATTATAACACATTCATAAACAGTATTATGAGAATTTTTTCGGTTTAGCTGAAAAGACGAATTAAATGATTAAATTTAATTCTCTTTAAAAACTAAAATTGAGAAATCATGATAAACGCCCAATTCTTAAAAAGCAGAAAAGAAATCAATTTTAATTTTGATAAAATTCTTTCCGTATTTGGTGAAGAAAAAATCGATATAAAAATTCAAACCGAATCTGACACCACAACGATTCAAGCTACCGTAAAAGAACATTTAGAACGATTAAAGTCAGAGAATAAAACCTTTTCAGACATTACATCTTTTGGGAAAAGAGGAGAAAAACTGCAATGGGTACATTTTGTGCAAGAAGGTGGCGGTACTTTGGGAATTTCGCTTGTCGGATATGCATTTGTTCTCGAATTTGTAGGGATACGGTTTTTAAAATTGGCAGGAACCAGCGCAGGTGCGATAAACACGCTTTTTCTGGCTGCGATAGGTGAGAAGGATGATCCAAAAACACCGGAACTTTACGATATGCTTACCGACTCCAAACGATTTGATATGCGCGGATTTATCGATGCAAAAAATTCAATCGTGCAGAAATTGATACTTTCTCTGAGTAAGGGCTATGGTTTGATTAAAAACATTTTGATGCGCTATGTGGTTTTATTGTTGGCCGTCATGCTTCCACTTCCGCTTTTGAGCCACATTGGGAAAGTTTGGTTTATCGTTTACGGCTGTTTATTGGGGGTATTTCTTCTGGCAAGTTTTTATGCCGGTTATTTATATTATCGTTTTAACAAATATAATTTTGGGATCAATCCGGGGATTAAATTTCAAGACTTCTTGGAAAAAGAATTACAGTCATTCGGAGTGGAAACCCAGGAAGATTTGGATGAAAAAGCAAAGGGCAAAACCTATTTTCAGTTCAATCCTGATTCGACTTTTCGTTCCAATAATTCAATTAATTCTGAGCCGGATGCTACAGCAAATTTGGTGCAAGAGATTCAGGTAAAAGAGCCCGTTGAAGAATCTGAAGAGCCTAAAAAGAAATCCAAACTCACCCTGTATCTGAATGTTGAAAATAAGCTGGAAGGAAATCAATTACCAGACGAATATGGTGAAATTATGTGGGATTATTCCTTTGTGGCGACCGATATCAACAACGAAACAAAAGTCGTCCTTCCACTGGACGGAAGATTGTATTTTGAAAACCAATTAGGTATCAATCCTTCCAATTATGTACGGGCTTCCATGGCCATTCCTATTTTTTTCGAACCTCAATTTTTTCCGGAAAAACCTCAAAAAAATTCTCCCGGGAAAAACATACCGGAGAAACAAAAAGAATTTTGGGAAACATTTAAAGGAATTCCTGCCTATAAAGTACGCGAAAAGGGAATTTTAATAGATGGCGGATCGCTTTCCAATTTTCCCATCAATCTGTTCCATAATCCGAAAATCAGCGGCAAAGAGCCTCGTATGCCCATCATGGGCGTCCGAATCATGGATGAAGACCCGGAAGAAAAAGTTCCTATCACCAAAAAAATGACCTTTGCGGGTTTTGCCGGAAAAATCATCAATACGCTCCGAAATAATGAGGATAATTCTTTTCTGGCTATTAATCCTTTTTATAAAAAATATTCGATTGCAGATATTTCGGCGTACGAAACCAAAGCCAATTGGCTAAATTTCGGGTTGAGTGAAGAGGAACAAAAAGCACTATTTCTTGTGGGAATTAAAGCTGCTTTGACTTATTTGGAAAATTTTGATTGGGAAACCTATAAAAAAGAACGATCTAAGATTTAAAAAATTCTTTCAAATAATTTATTTCCAATTCTTTAAAATCAGAAACCAATATATCTGCCAAATCATATTCCTGTCCGATTGTATGCTCGCTTTTAAATCCGGCACAAAAAATTCCGGCACGATGAGCCGCCAAAATTCCGTTTGTCGAGTCTTCAATTACCATACAGTTTTCACGGGGTTCTTCTGCTATTTGGGCAGCGCGTAAAAAGATTTCAGGATGGGGTTTTGATTCTTTTAATTCGGCTCCGCTGATTTTTCCTAAGAAATACGGCTCCAGTCCGAATTTTTCAAAAACCATATCGATTGTAGTTTGGGAAGCTGATGAAGCCAAAACCAATTTTACATCGTTCTCGAAATAATGTTCAATTAAATGACGGACACCGGGAATCAGATCAAAGTCTGTATCATGGTAAAATAACTCTTTAAAATAAGTGCGTTTTACATCTTGTAATTCTTCAAATGATTGATCTAAATCAAATCTGTCGATGATCGTTTGACAAACTTTGCGTGTGGAAGCACCGGCAAATTGCGCATACAATTCATCTGAAACCTGAGCGCCAAAGGTTGCAAACATTTTGAAATAAGCTTTTCGATGGAGCGGCTCCGTGTCCACTATCACCCCGTCCATATCAAACAAAACAGCTTTTAAAGGCATTTGATTTTTTGGTAAAGATAAAAGGTTTAGGTTGGATATTTTTACCTCTTTTTTAATAGAATTTTAAATTTTTAAATCTCCTTCACGACCCACATCGGCATCTGAACCCGTGATTCCGCTTAAAGCTATCTTAAAGAAAGTTGCTAATTTATTTGATTTAGTATCCCAATAGTGGGCTTCATGTGGTTTGACTTCCACTACGCGGATAAGCGGATCTTCTTTTCCTTTTTCAAACCAACCGGCAATCATCGGATTCCAATATTTATCAATTTTTTCTTGGTTTCGTGAATGGTTGGTTCCAGCATGAATGCTCATAAAACTATAATTGGCCGGATTTGAATACAGCAAACAAATTTCAGGATCTTCAAGCAAATGTTTAAAACTTTCACTTTCTGCCGACATTAAAAACCAAATACTACCATTATCATCCACTTCCTGCGTACTCATGGGTACGGCATATACATGTTTCGTCCCCGAAGTATGTGTACAAAACATTCCGATATCGATTTTCATCGCCAAATCTTTCAATTTTTCGATGGCCTCTTTATAGGCAAAATTTTCTGTGCTCATATCATTTATTTTAAATTTATATTATTTGCCTTCTAAAACCCAATTATATTTTTTTGACAAATTAAATTCACTAAATATTTCTTCTGATTTCTTCATCAACAAATCATACTGTTTTGCACCATGACTGATTCTTTTTACACCTAATTCTGTTAATCTTTCATAATCCGGCAGATTGGGCGTAGTAAAAACATTCAATGGGATTTCTACTTCATTTACGAAAATTTTCAAATCTGATTCCGTTTCAATTAGGGGTACGAAAACTCCGTCGGCTCCGGCTTGGGCATATAAATTTGCGCGTCGAATAGACTCTTTTAAAGCATCCGGATGTTTGGTTGTATAAGTATCTGCACGCGCATTGATAAATATTTCGGTTTTGGATTTAATGGCTTTTATTTTTTCTGCTAATTGATCTGCATCTTCCAGTTGGCGTTTTCCATCCACGACCTTTCCGTCTTCCAAATTGATTCCGACTGCACCTATTTTTACAAGTTTTTCAACATTTTTTGCTACTTCTTCAGGATTATCAGAATATCCGGCTTCAAAATCAACGCTGACAGGAATTTTGACAGATTTTAAAATTCTTTCCAATACAAAAAAAAGTTCATCAAAACTGATATTTTCGCCGTCGGCATAACCCATAGAAAAAGCAATGGCATGACTTGAAGTTCCCAATGCTTTGAAACCGGCTTTTTCAGCCAATTGAGCGGAATGTGCATCCCAAACATTTCCTAATAATAAAGGTTTTGGGTTTTGGTGTAATTGAAAGAATTCTGATAATTGACTCATAATTAAAATTTTTATTTGCCTTAATTTACCTCAAATTCAAATCCGAAACGGGAATTCCTTTTAGGTTTAACAAAAATTTCACGTTGAAAGAATTAAATTTGAAAGAATCAAAAAATGAAAATGACATGAAATCAATTAAAATGATGGCTTATCTTCTTTTTTCAGGCATAATGCTTTTTTCCTGTGAAAAAAGGGAAACCAATCCTATAGGAGAACCGGAAACAGAAAATACAGTTTCAGATGAAACCATCTCGGAAAATGAGATATCCTATACAGTTGAAGGAAAGAATTTCAAATCCTATGCGTATTTCAATGGAGATACTACTTCGCTCAAACCGGTTGTTCTGGTGGTTCCCGAATGGTGGGGCATAAATGACTATGCAAAATCCAGAGCCAAACAATTCGCAGATTTGGGATATTTTGCAATGGCGGTTGATTTTTATGGAGATGGAAAAGCAGTGGATAACCCCGGCGATGCGCAAAAACTGGCGACTCCTTTTTATGAAAATCCCGGTTTGGGAAAACAAGCTTATGATGCTGCAAAATCAGAATTATCCAAATTTCCCAATGCCGATATTTCTAAAATGGTTATAATCGGTTATTGTTTTGGTGGTGCCCAAGCTTTGAATATGGCAAGACAAGATGCCGATTTAAAAGGTGCGGTCAGTTTTCATGGGAGTTTGATGACTGGTGTGAAACCCAACAATAATTCGGTGAAAATTTTAGTATTGAACGGTGAAGCAGATACATTTGTTCCGACAGAAGAAATCGCCGGATTTAAATCTGAAATGGACTCGGCAAAAATTGATTATAAATTCATCAATTATCCGGGAGCCGTTCATGCTTTTACAAACCCCGATGCAACAGAGGTGGGGAAGAAGTTTGGTTTGAAAATAGAATATAATAAAGAGGCCGACGAGAATTCCTGGAAAGAGTTAGAAAGTTTTTTGACCGATGTTTTTAAATAATTGAATGAGAATTATAGAATAAAAAAGGCTTGAATTTCTCAAGCCTTTTTTATTGATGATGAAATAGGATTAACTCACGATTTTAGCTTCGTATTCGCTTTCATTTCCAAGTCGGTCAACCGCTTGAATCACAATCATATCCAGTTTTTTTCCGTCTTTATGCTTTTGTAAAGTCTGTACGGTCGTTTTGGAATCGAGAATTTCCGTTTCCCATGTTTCGCCGTATCGTTTATACAGCAACCAATGCGATACATTTTCTTCTTTTTTCAATGACCAATTGACTTCGATATTATTTTGTTGGTCAGAAAGAAAAAGGCCTGGTCTTTCGGAAATCAGGGGCTTTAACCAAGGTGATTTGGGAATCAATGCTTTTTCTTTATACGGTCCTTCTTTTAATTTGTAAAGCATATTGGAATTCAGGCCTGCCATACTCCAATGCGCTACGCCTGCGCTGTTGGGAACCAATTGGCGGGTTAATTCGATTTGACGAACAATTTCCGATGGTCTATCAGAAGATTTTATTTCAACTGTATTTAACCCCGGCCACAAATGACGGTTATGTTTGTTTTCAGATTCCCACCAACTTAATAGCGAAGCGAAATTTTGTTTGGGAGAATCAACCGGCCAATATAACTGTGGTGTGAAATAATCAATCCAGCCTTCATTTAACCATAATTTGGCATCAGCGTACAATTCGTCATATTGAGAAAGCCCGCTTACACCGTTTGGGAATCCGGGTTTCCAGATACCGAACGGACTGATTCCAAATTTCACCCAATCCTTTTCTGATTTGATTTCGGTATAAATTCGTTTGATGAATTGGTTTACGTTATCCCGTCTCCAGTCAGCTCTTGATAATTTTCCGCCGTTTCGTAAATACTCATTCCAAGAATCATCATCCGGAAAGTCTTTCCCGTTGTTATAAGAAGCATAGGGATAAAAATAATCATCAAAATGGATTCCGTCTATGTCATAGCGTTTTACCAGGTCTTTTACGATCTGGCTTGCATGGTCTTGAGTCGCTTTTTTTGCGGGATCAAACCAATACATTCCGTTTGCCAGACGGACGATTTCATTGGGCATTTTATTCACGATGGAAGAACTTGCAACTTTTCCGCCGTTTGTATGATGTGCCCGATATGGATTTAGCCACACATGCAATTCCATTCCTCTTTTATGCGCTTCTTCCACCCAGAACTCCAATGGATCATAATAGGGTGAAGGAGCTTTTCCGTTTTCGCCTGTTAAAAACACCGACCAAGGCTCATAAGGACTGTCGTATAGAGCATCGCCAGATGGACGGGCCTGAAAGATTACAGCGTTAAAATTATTGTCTTTTAACTGATCCAAAATCTGAATAACTTCAGCTTTTTGTTGGTCTGTTGTCAAACCTCTTTTGGAAGGCCAGTTGATGTTGGCGACAGAAGCAATCCAGGCAGCACGAAATTCACGGTTTACTTTGGGTAATGCTATTTTGATTCGCTCTTCTTCGGAATCTTTTCCGGATTTGGGTTTGGATTCTGAACGAGTACCGGTTTCACGCTGTAATTTTTGGTCTTCCGTTCTTTCCGTCGTTTCTTTATTCTGTTCGGCTTTTCGTGTTTTGCCATGTAAAGATTCAGATGAATTATCTTTGGTTGATTCTGAAGAATTATCCCGTGTGGAAGAATCGGATTTTGTATCCGAGTTACGGACTCCGGAACTGCTTCGGTCTCTTTGTTCGTATTGTTGTGTGGAACAAGAATTTAAAACTCCCAACAAGGAAATGGATAAGACGAATAACTTAATCGTTTTCAGATTCATAAATAATTGAGTTGAATAAACCACAAAATAAACGAATTAGAAGTGAGATTAGTATTTAAATTCTGTGAAATTTAACCAATTTATCTTAAGGATATTAACAATCTAAAGTTTTATTTTGAAAAATAATAATCAGAAGTACGTTCTGCTTTTTTGGGTTCCGGCCATTCGGTTGTTTTTCCTTCTTTGTCAAGCGGCATGATTTTTTTATCGCGGTTGACCAATTCCGGTTCTTCACAAGCCATATAAACCAAAGTTGCAGCCAGAATGGCATTATATTTCAAATCATCAAAAACGATTTTGTCATAAGTATCCCGCTGCGTATGCCAGGTATAACCAAAATAACCCCAATTCAGTGAACCCATCATAAAAGCCGGAATCCCATGTGAAATAAAGGAAGCATGGTCTGATCCTCCACCGCTTGGGCCTCCCGGAAAATCGGTTTCGATTTCTTTTCGGATATTTTCAGGAACCGGATCTAACCAACGGGAAAGATAATCGTAAGATTTTTCAAATCCGCCGCCGCTGAGACGTGTAATTCTTCCGGTTCCGCTGTCAAAATTGAAGACGGCCTGCGTGTTTTGGACGATTTCAGGATGGTCTTCCACAAAAGCTCTTGAGCCGTTCAAACCTTGTTCTTCGCTTCCCCAAAGACATACCAGAATTGTACGTTTGTTGTCAGGATAAAATTTTTGTAATAATCTGGCAGCTTCCATTACAGTAATGGTACCGGTTCCATTATCGGTAGCCCCCTGACCTCCATCCCAGGAATCCAGATGTGCTGAAAGAATTACGTATTCGTTTGGTTTTTCTTTTCCTTTGATTTCTGCAACGGTATTATAAACAGGAGCATTTCCTTTTGACTTTGATTCTACGTGAATAGACAATTTGGGTGCTTTTCCGTTTTCCGCCAAACGATATAACTGCTGATAAGACTCGTTTGCGATGTCAATCATCGGGATATTTTTTGTTTTGGCACCAAAAATCCGGTTGGAACCCATGATGCCGGTCCAATTGGAAATAGCGATTGCCGCAGCTCCGTTTTCTTCCAAAATTCCGGGAAGTGTATTGTTAGTATAACCGGTCAACTCCATAGATTTTTTCCAGGCGTCAGACTCTGATTTCTTTTGGTCAGATATTTTTTGATAAGTTTCTTCCGTTCCAAATTCTTTGTATTGATAATCTGAACGACCGAAGTCCTGATTTTGAGAAATCAATACGATTTTTCCCTTCACTTTGGGCAACCAGGAATTAAATTCAGCTGCTGATTGAAACAAAGGCATGGCCACAACTTCTGCTACAATCGGTTTTTTGGTTGCAGGTGACCAGGCGAGCTGCATAGCATCCAATGATTTTACATAAGGTGAAATCATATCAATGTGTGAAATACCTCTTTCCCAAGCTTTCCATGTTCCAAATTGTTCATTTTTAGCAGGAATTCCCCAACTTTTAAAAATGTCCACCGACCAGTTATTTGCACTTTCCATCTGAGGCGAACCTACCAAACGGGGACCGATTTCGTCCAAAAGTTGATGTGCCAGATTTTCCAACTGCGAATGATTTTCGGTTTCGGTTACGAAATTTTGAACAGTTGGTTTTAGAACTTGTTGGGCATTTAGAAAGTAAAATGAAAGTAAAATACAAAGAAAATAAAATCGTTTCATGTGTTAGTGTTTGAATTTCTAAATATAATCAGTTTCAAACAAGAATTCAAAATCAAAAAAAAGCACTCTAAAAAGAGTGCCTAAATAGGGGGTTAGAAGCGGAATCATTTTGAATATTTCAAAATTTCTTTTCCGCTTTTATCCATGAAAACCAATTGATTTTCAATTATTTTATAGGAATCTACATTATTGAGCAGATTCAAATATTCGGTTTCTTTCACACCTTCACAAAACATTTTTGTAGTGCCTAAACCTTTGAAGCCGATATTATTTTGTTGGGTTGTAAAACTGCCAAACATCTGGTTACATCCGGTATTTCCGGTCAGTTTTTTAGAAATGGATTCCATAACCAAAGTCGGTTTTTTGTTGGGGAATGCTTCGTCTATTGTCAATTCCGAACCATCATCAAATTGAGTCAAAGTCCAGCTTCCATTTAGTTCCAAATTCATGGTTTGTTCTTCAGAAGTACCGTTTTGGGTAGTACAGGACTGAAAAAATAAAAAAACCACGATGGCTGAGATTGTACCTAAATATTTCATAATGCATAATTTTTTGAACGAAATTCAAAGGTTATGCCATAATTTATTATCTGTGAATCTTGCGTGACGGATAGTAGTGGAAATCCTTTTTGAAGGCGTAGCTCAAAAAGATTGAAACGGATAGCCGAGCCGAACTCCGAAGCTTTGCGGAGGAGTTCGGCACGCCAAAAAACTATTCGGCCTCGTAATTCAACGCTTTCTCCTGGTCGAATTCACCTTCCCATTTGGCGACAACAACAGAAGCCAGACAATTTCCGATGACATTTACCGAAGTCCTCGCCATGTCCATCAATTCATCAATTCCCAAAATCGCTGCTATGATGATAATGGGCAGCCCGAACTGGTCGGCAGTTGCAATTAAAATAATCAACGAAGCTCTGGGTACGGCAGCAACGCCTTTGCTGGTAATCATCAGCGTCAAACAGATTAATAATTGCTGTCCGACGGATAAATCCATCCCGGCGGCTTGGGCAACAAAAATCGAAGCAAGCGAGAGATATAAAGTTGTGCCGTCCAGATTGAAACTATATCCTGTGGGTACAACAAAGGAAACAATCCTTCTCGGCACTCCGAAATCTTCCATATTGGACATTACTTTTGGTAAAGCGGCATCTGAACTGGTCGTGGCAAAGGCGATGGAAACGGGTTCTTTCAGTGCATCTATAAATTGCCTGATCGGGACTTTCATATACAGCGCAATCGGTAAAAGCACGCAAACAAGAAAAACTATCAATGCTCCGTAAAGTGTTAACAGCAACATAATCAGGTTTTTGAGAATTTCAATTCCCATGTGTCCGACCGTATAAGCCATGGCTGCCCCGACTCCGATCGGTGCAAAATACATGATGATGTTCGTGTATTTGAACATGGTTTCAGCCAGGCTTTCCATCAGATCGACCAGCGGTTTCCGTTTCTTTTCTTCGACCAGCGCAAGCCCGATTCCGAATACAACAGCAAAAACGACAATCTGTAAAACTTTGTTTTCATACATGGATTTGATGATGTTTTCCGGGAAAACATCACGGAAAAAAGCCGTGGTTTTGAAAATCCATTGGACATTTTCCGGAAGGTCTGCCAATTCTGCTTTGTCGGCTTCCGGTATGGCACTTGATTTATCGGGAAGTTGGTGTTGCGGGATGTTGGACATATCGATTCCTTTTCCGGCTTGGGTAATGTTGATAGCGGCAAGCCCGATGAAAAGGGCAATGGTTGTTGCCGAATAAAAATAAGCAAGCGACTTCCAAGCCATTCGTCCGACTTGTTTTAAGTCAGAATGTCCGGCAATTCCATATACCAATGTTGCAAATAAAATCGGCCCGACTATGGTTTTAACCAATCTTATGAATCCCTGACTCAACGGATGAAGCGATTTGGCGAAGTTCGGGTAATCATAACCCAAAACGGCTCCCAGAACTATGCTGAAAAGTATCCAGGTCGTAAGCGATTTCTTTTTGATACAATAAAATACCAGACTTAACAACGTAATCCAACGTGCACCAAACAAAACGTCATGAGGAACGATTCCAAAGAGAAATTCGATTCCAACCAAAATGGCGGTTATAGTAATCAAAATAACAGGAATCAATACGTGTAGTTTGCTTTTCATGGTGCTCAATTAAGATGATTTTTTAACGAATTAAAAAATTAATTTCAACAAAAATAGTCAAATGAAGATAAAATGCAATTTTGAGCAGTTTATAGATAGATGGATTGAAAATATTTTTGAAATATTTTTTGAATTTCACTGATTCCGTCGGTCAGACAAGCCGGTCCGGGCTGCAAAATAATTTCGGATTTTACTTCGTAGAGTTGGCTGTTTTTCACGGCGTTTATTTTTTCCCATCCTTTTCGGGCTCTGACTTTTTCGGGTTTGAATTTTTTTCCGCACCATGAACCTATGATAATGTCAGGATTGCGTTCGATGACTTCATCGGGATTCAGAATCCGGTCTTTCCCTAAACCTTTTTCGGTCAATTCGGGAAAACAGAGTTCGCCACCGCAGATTTCAATCAGTTCGCTGACCCATTGGATGGAAGAAATCAAAGGGTCGTTCCATTCTTCAAAAAATACTTTTGGTCTAAAAGGGAAAGATTTACTATCTTCTTTTGCATGATTCAAATTCGAAATATACCTATCAACTAATTTTTTTCCTTCCTTTTCGTTTCCGATCAAAGAGCAAAACTGCAAAACCATGCTCAAAGTTTCGTTAACACTCCGATGATTGAAAATAAACACATTGATGCCGTTTTTGATTAATTCCGAGGCGATATCGCGTTGCAAATCTGAATATCCCACTACCAAGTCCGGTTTCAGTTCGAGTATTTTTTCAAAATCAGCATCGATGAAATTGGAAACTTTGGGTTTTTCTTTTCGGGCTTGCGGCGGCCGGCGTGTAAATCCGCTGATTCCGACCAGTCTGTGTTCTTGTCCTATTTCATATAGGATTTCCGTTCCTTCTTCGGTCAGGCAGATGATGCGTTTTGGAAAATGGGCTTGAAACATTTGGTGAATTTAAACAGAAAAAAATAATTTGAAAGAATGAAAAATTGGTTGAAAAAATTCATTGAATAGATGAAAATAACCTTTCCGAATTCATTAATTTTGCCGATTCATAAATGGATATGAGCTGGAGAAAACTTTTACTTCCACTTTCGGGGCTTTTCTGGATAGGTGTTTCAATTCGAAATCTGCTTTATAAATTAGGCATTTTTAAATCTAAAAAATTTAAGATTCCTGTCATTTGTGTGGGTAATCTGTCTACAGGTGGAACAGGAAAATCGCCTCATGTGATTTTGGTGGCCGATTTATTAAAAGACGAATTGGAAATGGCGATGTTAAGTCGTGGCTATGGGCGCAAAACTTCCGGTTTGGTCATTGCCAATTATGGTTCTAAAGTTTATGACATAGGCGATGAACCTTTGCAGTTTTTTAACCGTTTCCGCAATAAAATAGTTGTTGCCGTTTCTGAAAACAGAATTATCGGCATCAATCATTTGGTAAAATATTACAAAACACAAGGTATTTTGATGGATGACGGATTCCAGCACCGACAGGTAAAGCCGGGTTATTCTATTTTGCTGACCGATTTTCATGATCTTTATACATCCGATTTTTTATTGCCCGCCGGAAATTTGCGGGAACCAAGGTCGGGAGCAAAAAGAGCAGATGTCATCATCATTACGAAATGTCCTGATGCTTTTTCGGTAAAACAGCGCGATGCGATTTTGGCGAAAATCAATCCAAAGCATCATCAAAAAGTGTATTTCTCCAAAATCGTATATTCCAATTCGGCAATCGGTTACAGGTTCACGTTGGGGTCGGACGAATGGCGGGATTATGAAGTGGTATTGGTTACGGGAATTGCCAATTCCAAACCTTTTGTGGATTTCGTAAAAGAAAGATTTAAAAATGTCCATCATTTGGAGTTTAGTGATCATCATAATTTTTCAATGGCCGATGTGCAGAAAATTGTTGATCAGTTTGAGAAAATAAAGGCGTTACAAAAAGTTATTCTGACAACGGAAAAAGATTATATGCGCCTGAAAGACGAATCGGCCTTAATTGAAAATTTGTTTTATTTGCCAATTGAAGTTGAATTAAATGATTTGGATGGTTTTAAAGAAAATGTATTGAATTATGTTAGAAAAAATAAAAGAAGCAGTTGAGTACATCCGTCAGTTTATGACGGAACAACCTGAATATGTGGTGGTTTTGGGTTCTGGTTTGGGAAAGTTACAGGATGAAGTTCAGGATAAAGTTATCATCGATTATAAAAACATTCCCAATTTTCCTCAAACCACGGTGGAGGGACATAAAGGAAGATTGATTTTTGGAAAAATAGAAGGAAAGCCTTTGTTGATGATGGCCGGTCGTTTTCATTTTTACGAAGGTTATTCGATGGAGGAAGTAACCTTTCCGATGCGGGTTTTCAAAGGATTGGGAATCGAAAAAGTAATTCTTTCCAATGCCAGCGGAGGCGTCAATCCGAACTATGAAGTAGGGGATGCGGTAGTGATTTCAGATCATATCAACATGATGCCGGAGCATCCGCTTCGCGGTAAAAATATAAACGAATTGGGGCCCCGATTTGTGGATATGTCGGAAGCTTATGACAAAAAAATGCGTGAATTCGTAGTGGATTTCGGAGCAAAAAACGGAATCGAAGTGAAACAAGGTGTTTACATGGGACTGCAGGGTCCGACGTTTGAAACGCCGTCCGAATATGGATTGGTGAGGATTCTGGGAGCGGATTGTGTGGGTATGAGCACGGTTCCGGAAGTCATCGTGGCCAAACATATGGGAATGCGTGTTTTTTGTATTTCGGTGATTACGGATTTGGGAGGACCTGAAATTGCTTTTCCGGTTTCTCATGAAGATGTACTGAATGCTGCCAATAAAGCCATGCCGAAAATTATTACGCTGGTAAAAGGTTTGATAGGAAGCGGAAATTAACCGAAATTCGAATTTTGCAAAACGAAAAGAATGTTTGAAAAATTAAAGAAACGTTGGAACATAGAAAGTAATTTTCAGCTGGTACTGATTTTAATTGTTTTTTCGATTACGGGATCTGCTTCTGCCTGGGTTTCAAAACCATTTGTAGAATTTTTGGGTCTCTCAGACGAAATGATGCCCAAATGGTTGTTTACTGTTTTACGTTTGATTTTGATTTTCCCGATTTATAACGTGCTACTTATCATCATAGGAACCATTTTCGGACAATTTAAATTCTTTTGGGCATTTGAAAAGAAAATGTTTAGTAGATTTATTCCACAAAAAAACACAAGCACCGAAAAATCATGAAAACCAAAATCTTCTTTTTATTTTTATTTGTTTGGATAGGTTTTTCTTTTGCACAAGAGAAAACAGAAAGCGCAGAAGAACCTTTTACCTATCTGGATTTAAAAGAAGAATTTGATTTGGTGGTTGATTTTACGATGGTGAATCCGGAATGTGCTACCAAACAACAGAATTTTTACAGTACGATCATTGGGACAACCATCATAGAAGACAAAATCGAACGGATTACCATTTTGGTTCCTTGTTTGGGAAATGAATTCATACAAGGTGATTTGATCACCATAAAACCTATCAAAACGCCCAAAAAGAACATTGTTTACACCATCCGGAATTATAAAAAAGATGGTCAGGAATTTTCAGATGTATTCGGTGGCGAATTCCGTGCTGTTTGGGGCGAAGTAGTGAAGGTGCTGTAAATGTAGGAAGAAGGGAGATGGATGATGGATGATGGATGATGGATGATGGATGATGGATGATGGATGATGGAATGCATTTAACCTTAAACTTTACACTTTAAACTTTGACACCGTAGTACATAATCAAAAGACAATTTTGTCAGAATTTTTGTTTACTATACTCTGTTTCGCTACAAAAATCTGCACCAAAACTTTAAACTTTCTACTTTAAAATGTTAATGATTTTTAAACGATAGAAAATTCGTTTGAGTTGGCATATCAATTGGTTTGGAAAAATTATAATTCTAAACTTCTTGATTATGAAAACAAATTTACTTTTTTATGTTGCCCTTTTTTTATTGCCATTGAGCGTTTTTGGGCATTATGGTGATGCCAGCTTGCAAATTGATTTTAACAATCGAAGCCAATATTTGATTCAAATTGGAAACGAAGAATTTATGACGCATGGTGGTTCGTTTACCGTTGATAATCTGAACAGCGGATTTTATCCTGTCCATATTTACCAAATAAATGGTCGCCAGCACAGACTTTTGTATACCGGTGGAATCAATCTGGCAGCGGCTTCTATCACTTATTCAAGATTTTTGCGTGGAAATCTGATGGTTACGGAGGTGATTCCTTTTTATCATGATAACTATGCCGTGATGAATGATATGGAATTCAGCCGCTTTCTGCACAGAGTAGCCGATGAAAATTTTGATTCTTCCCGATTGGATCTGATGAAAATGCAGATACAATACCAGTATTTCACCTCCATGCAAGTTGCTCAAATCATGGAAGAATTTTCTTTTGATTCCAATAAATTAGAATTTGCCAAACTGGCTTTTCTTAAGACAATTGATCCGCAGAATTATTATTGCGTAAGTGAGAAATTGACTTTTAGCAGCAGTCGTAAAGAACTGAATCAGTTTATTTTAAAACTAAGTCGATAATTTCAAAACCTCAGAAATGAGGTTTTTTTATATTTCCATAAAATAATTTGGAAAGCTTAAGTAATTATTTTAATTCATTCCAATCCAATTTCAATATATTATTTTTGTGAATGAGGAGATTGCTAACTTCTCTATTTAATCCGGTTCCATAAAAATTTAAATTGATCATAGTATAATCACCATATTGACGTGTGATGGGGTCATGTGTGTAAAAATCATTATGAATAAAGGGATAAACAATCTGAATATTATTTCCTTGTATTTTTCCAACAAAAAATAAACTTTTTACATAGCCCAGATATAAATCTTCATTTTTATAGTTGAATTTTGAGAAGAATTGAAGGTCAAAAAAATCAAATTTCTTTATGATATGATTGGAATTGTCTGTGGAAGTTTCACCATTTGTTCTAAATCCTATAGAATCCATTTCAATCTCAGAAAGCTTTCGTGGATTGGAAATTATTTCCATATTAGTACTTCCCATCATATGACCTAGTTGAGATAATACGTGATAACCTTGCTCGGTCTTCCAAACTGTATTGCTACAAGTTGCTTCTGTAAAATAAATTTTTTCGGTTTCAATTTCATAGAAATAAATAGTTCCTCCAAATTCACCATTACAATTACCATATATTATAAATTGGGAATCATCATAAAGGATAGGTGTGTTTTTAAAAGGATACTTTTTCTTGGTTTGAATCCATTTGGAATCTTCCCAAACATAAAATTTGTTTCCTTTTTGGGCAGTCAAATTACCATCAATAATCCAATGATAATCAAACCTTTCTGTATTGATGTGATTCTCAAAATCTAAATTTCTTTCAAAATTGATCAGGTTAAAACAAGCAAATTTCCCATTTTCAAACAAAGAAATCAAATGATTAAAATATATAACTGAATAGGATTCTGGGTAGTTTTTTACATTTTCTCTTTTATCGTCCGCATTTTCATATTTAATATCGAAATATGGATTTTCAATTGTTTTCTGTTCAAAATTAAAATGGATTAAATTATCACTAATTGATAAAAGAAAATTACCATCATCAAAATCGGTATGATAAAGAGAGTCTCTTGAAACATTACCTTTTGAAAAATCTTTATTATCGAAATAATTAACTAATTCTCTTTCTACAAGTTGTTCCGTCTCATCCTTATTTTCTTTCGATTGGGATTGACTACAGGAGGTAATAAAAAAATAAATAGGAAATAATATTAAAACATGATTCATGTCATTTACTAATTGTATTCCCTCAAAAATAGTTATTTAAGTAATTCTTTTAATTAGAAATTTAAAACTTATACCTCAACTGCACGATGAAATAGCGTCCGAGAACTTCCTTCGTATTGACGATGGTTTGGTTGTTGGTTACATCGAAACTGGTATTGACGATGGTTTCATTGCCCAATAAATTTCCGGCAAGCAAAGTCAAATAAGTACTTTTGGCCAAATGATAGCGAAGTGAAGCATTCAGTGCCTGATTTTCATTGATCAACTCGCTGTCCTGATATTGAATCCGGTACGAATAATCCGATTGGAAAAGGAATTTGTCGGAAATGGACCAGGCAAATTTCCCAAACGGACGCCAGGTTGTAAATTGGTTGTCTGTCAATGATTTAAAATCGTTTTGTAAATAATTGAGTCCCAAATCAAATTCAACTTTCTTTTTGATTTTGAATTTGTTGGTCAGGGTATAATTTTGCGTAAACGATGTATTATTAATCAAATTGGAATTGATGGTTGTAAAATAATCGGAATGATTCAGATTCCCATTCAAAAACAAAGAGTAAATTCTGGAAAAACGTTTACTACCTCCGAAATAAACAGTCAAAGTCTGGTCGTCTTCCGGGTTATTAATCAGGGAATTAACTTGCGGAAAAGCACCTAAATCAGATGAACTCTGAATATTATCGACGCTTCGGTTATAGGTTGCTCCCGCATAAAAATTCAAAAAGCTAAAGGAATTAAAATATCCGTAACGGAGTGTTGCGGTGTGATACAAGGATTCTCTCAATCCCAGAAATCCTCTGTAAACCGAGAAATAATTCTGCACTTCATAACCGTTTGACAGGTCAGTCAGATTGGGCAATTTATATTGTTGTTCGTAACTCAAATTGAAATTATGCGTATTGTTCAAATTCAATTCTACAGAGGCGTGCGGCAGTATTTTAGTAAAATTCATTGATTGTTCGTCACCGATTACGGTTGTTTTTTCGCTGAAATTATGAACGCCTGCACCGACATCAAATTTAAATGACCCTAACTTTTTTGTGTAGGTCAAATCGGCATACAATTCCGTAAAATTAAAATCGGAATCCGTTTGGAAATGATTTTGGGTGATAAGCGAATTATTTTCATAGATTTTATTCTCCAAATCTTGCCAACTGAAGTTGGAACCGGCTTTCAACCGCAGATTGCTGGTGTTGTTCAACAAATGATTGTAGATTCCGTAAACCTGCAAATTTTGGGTGTTTAATTCTTTGTTTTGACGCAGATTGAAGAAATTCACGCTGTCGATGACCAATGGAATCAAATCGGAATTGATTAATAAATCGGGACGGTCGTTAGATAACTGATGACGTACATACACACCTATATTATGGTCGCGACCAATCTTGCGGATATAGGAAAGACTTTGACGCAAACTATACGAGGTTTTATCGGAAAGATTATCCCGTCCGCCTGTCGAAACTTCATTCAGATAAGTGTCGGCAAATTGTTCATTGTCATTTTCCAAATAATTGAAATTCACACGGTATTTGATTTGGGATTTGGAATCTGGGCTATAATCCAAACGCAGGCGACCGAGCGTTGACAACAAACTTTGATCGTTGAGTTGTTCATCGCGGAAGATGAGTTCCTGTCCGTTTTGGTCTTCCCCGATTCTTTCCTGAGTGGATTTAAACCGTAAATTATTATTGTTAAACAACACAAAACCATTGGTATAAATCTTCTTGTTGGGCTCATATCCGAAATGTAAAGCACTTAAAAACGCATCCATTTCAGCGGCATCCTGAGCCGTTCCGAGTGAAATCCTGTTCGGTTCTTCCCGCATGGAAAAACTACTTCCTTCTTCCATGAGTTCAGACATTCCGCCCAGAAAAGCAAAATAATCTTCGTATGTAAAAACTTCTTTCCCGTAGGTATTATAATCGGTGATAAATGTTCCGTCTGTTTTCGGGCTGAAATAAAAGAGTTTGGACTGGACATCGGCGTGTTCATGCGCATCACCACCGAGTGTTGCATTTCCAAAAATCAGACTTTTTTTGTCTTCTTTGAGTTCTATGTTGAGCATGGCCTCTTCGTCGTCTGAAAGCGAATTAGCAAAAGGATTGGCTTTGAATTTTTTGTTTAACTGGATTTTATCAATGGCATCTGCCGGAAGGTTTTTGGTGAGCAACTTCGTATTGCCTCCCAGAACTTCACGGTCACCGACTTTGATGGTTGTGATTTCTTTTCCTTCATAATACACTTTTCCGTTTTCTACTTGCAATCCGGGCAATTTTTTTAATAAATCTTCCAGATTTTCATCGGCTGCCGTTCGGAAAGAATCGGCATTGTATTCGATGGTGTCACCTTTTATGGTAATCGGTTGTTTGGCACGAATTACAGCTTCCTGTAAAGAAATCGGAGCTCTTTTCATCTTAAAGATTACAGACTTGGATTTGTCCATCGAAATGTTTTGCGCATAGGACTCAAAATCTATGTGTTCTGCTTCTACATCATAACTTTCCCCACAAGGTAACTCCAGTACAAATGCACCTTCAGTATCGGTAAAGGTAAAAGCAACGCCTTCATTTTTGGAATTAAAAGCCGAAACCGAAGCATCAAAAACCGGTAAACCGATGCTGTCGCGGATTTCGCCGCGAAGTTTACAGGTTTCTTGTGCGAATGAAATAATAGAACTTAGAGAATAGAAAATAGAAAATAGAAAAAACAGTTTTCTCATTTAAGATGATTTTAAATGATTAGTAAAGGAAAAGAGAGAATTGTTACAGAGAAATTAAATTCTGAAATTAATCTTTGTTCACGCCATCGCTGTGCATTTCCTTAAAGTTTTTCGCTTTAATAACAAAAAACCTCACAAGTTTTTCTAACTCGTGAGGTTTTCAAAATAAAAACCATTAATGAAAAATTATTGTCAATTTGAGAGTATACTCTCGTTTTCCTTGTCTAAATAACTCTGGACAATTTCTATTGCATTGGTCACAACATCACTCAGTGCGGTGATGAAAGTTCCATCTTTCGCGTTATTGATAGCGTGTTTGATGGCTTCGATTTCTTTCGGAATGATTTCGTAGGTGATGTCTTTATTGGACTCCTGAATTCCTTCCAGAATCAAACCGATGATTTCCTCTTCCGTCCGTCCGCGCAAGTGTTTTTCCTGTCTTATGATGATGTGGTCAAACATACGTCCGGCAATTTTTCCACACTCTTTGATGTCCTCATCACGACGGTCACCCACACCGGCAATGATCCCGATTTTATGTGGCGAATCGATATTGGCAAGAAAATCTTCAATCGCCAGATATCCTTTTGGATTATGCGCAAAGTCGATCATCACTTGGAAATTCTTGAAATTGAATATGTTGAGTCGTCCCGGCGTTTGAGCGGCACTTGGGATAAAGGTTTGCAAAGACAAACTCAAATCTTCCGAATGGAAGCCCGATAAATACCCGGCTAAAGTCGCCGCCAAAGCATTGGCAATCATGAATTTTGCTTTTCCTCCGACGGTTAGTGGAATCTGGGTTACTTTTTCAATCCGGATTTTCCAATCGCCTTTTTTAATCGTCACATAACCATTTTCAAAAACAGCCACGATGTTTCCGGCTTTGGAAAGTGCTTTTACATGCTCTTGATTTTCATCCAGACTGAAATAAGCGATGTTGCAATCCAGTTCCTTGGCGATTTTACGGCAATATTCATCATCAGCATTCAGTATCGCCCAACCGTCATTTTTGATGCTTCTGACCACCACACTTTTCACTTTCGCCAAATCATCCAGCGTATGTATATCGCTCAGTCCCAAATGATCTTCCTGAATATTTGTTATTACACCGATATCGCAACGGCTGAAACCCAATCCGGCACGGAGAATTCCGCCGCGTGCAGTTTCAAGAACGGCAAATTCTACCGTCGGGTCTTTTAAAATATATTCGGCACTGTATGGCCCCGTCGTATCACCTTTTTCCAACAAATGATTTTGAATGTAAATTCCGTCAGAAGTAGTAAAACCAACTCTGAATCCTTTATTTTTTACCATGTGTGCAATGAGTCGGGTAGTGGTCGTTTTTCCGTTTGTCCCTGTTACTGCAATAATGGGAATCCGGCTTGGTTTTCCCGGAGGATAAAGCATATCAATTACCGGAGAAGCAACATTTCGTGGCAAACCTTCCGAAGGAGCCAAATGCATACGGAAACCGGGAGCGGCATTGACTTCCAGAATTACGCCGCCATTTTGTTGCAAGGGCTGTGTAAGGTTTTCGGCCATAATATCAATTCCACAAATATCCAAACCGATGATCCTTGAAATTCGTTCGGCCAAAAATATATTTTCTGGGTGAATCATATCCGTTACATCGACAGAAGTTCCACCTGTACTTAGGTTGGCAGTGGATTTCAAATAAATGATTTCACCTTTTTTAGGAATGGATGATTCTGTATATCCTAATTTTTCCAACAAATCAAGTGAATCCCGGTCAATGCTGATTTCGGTTAAAACATTCTCATGACCGTAACCGCGTCTTGGGTCTTGGTTTTCAATGTCAATCAATTCTTGAATGCTATGTTCGCTATCGCCGATTACATGAGCCGGAACCCGTTGTGCAGCCGCCACCATTTTATGGTTGATGACCAGAATCCTGAAGTCATGTCCTGTGATAAATTTTTCAACTATTACGCGACGACCGTATTTTTGGGCATGTTCCAATCCGGATTTAGCTTCTTCCATGGTTTTAACATTGATGGAAGCACCTTTCCCATGATTCCCGCCCAAAGGTTTGATGACAATCGGAAATCCTATTTTGTCAATTGTATTTTCCAAATCCTCTTCGTCCACGCAAATAGATCCTCTGGCTACGGGAACAGAAGAATTCTCCAGCATTCGCTTGGTATCTTCTTTGTCACAAGCGATGTCCACTGCTATGTTACTTGTATTGCAGGTGATGGTTGCCTGAAAACGCATTTGATTTACTCCATAACCTAATTGAACCAAAGAATTGGTACCCAAACGAATCCACGGAATATCTCTTGCGACGGCTTCTTCCACTATGCTTCCCGTACTCGGACCTAAACGCACCCGTTCACGGATTTCCCGCATCTTCTGAATATCGGCATCCAAATCATATTCTACACCCTCAATTAAGGCTTCCACAATCCGAACCGATGCTTCGGCAGCGTAAATTCCTACATTTTCTTCCAAATAACTAAAAACAACGTTGTAAACACCGGGTTCTTTGGTAACTCGGGTTCGCCCAAATCCTGTATCCATTCCGGCAAGGGTTTGAATTTCCAATGCAATGTGTTCAATTACATGCCCCATCCATGTTCCTTCGTCCACCCGCATAAAAAAACCGCCTCTGACTCCTTCTGAACAGCGATGCTCGATTAGGCTTGGAATCAAGGCTTCGAGCCGCTCCCGGAAACCATCTATTTTATTGGTAGGTTTTTCTTCCAGTTCTTCCAGATCCAACCGCATTTGAATCAGTTTTTTTCTGCGTATACTCCAGATATTGGGTCCTCTCAGGGCTTGAATTTTCAGAATTTTCATAAAAATAAAGTTATTTAAGTTGTCCTTTCATTAATGTGTTCTGTTAAAATTAATTCTTTTTTTGAATAATTCCCTCTTTCCTGTAAAAATCTTGAAAAATTGTTATTATTTCATTTCGGGAGAACGTACATTCATATTTAAAAATAGTTTTAGATTTGTCAAATGGATATTAAAGGTAAACTTATCATCATCGGGGGGGCTGTTGACAAAGGGAGTTTCACGGAAGTAAGTTTCGATGAAAACGTTGCCAATAATCTCAATTTCTTTGAAAAAGGAATCCTGAAAAGAATTATAAATGAATCAAAACACAAAGAGGATTCACGTATAGAAGTCATTACGACAGCTTCCTCCATTCCTCTAGAAGTCGGCGCGGAATATATAAAAGCATTCAACTATCTGGGAGCGACAAACGTAGATGTTTTGCACATCCAGAAAAGGGAAGAGGCCGTACAGGAAGAAGTACTGAAAAGGATTGAAGCCGCAGATGTCGTAATGTTTACAGGGGGCGACCAGCTTCGTTTGACTTCTATTTTGGGCGGAACGAGGTTTCATAAAATATTGTTGGAAAAATATCAAAACGAAGAATTCATCTACGCCGGAACTTCTGCCGGTGCGGCGGCGGCTTCACAAAGTATGATTTATCAGGGAGCCAGCAAAGAAGCGCTATTAAAAGGAGAAATCAAAATCACCAGTGGTCTTGGATTTATCGATGATGTAATCGTAGATACTCACTTTGTTCAACGTGGAAGAATCGGTCGTTTGTTTCAGGCTGTGGTAACCAATCCTATGGTTTTGGGGATAGGTTTGGGAGAGGATACCGGACTTTTGATTAAAGAAGGAACTAAAATGGAAGCAGTGGGATCAGGATTGGTGATTTTGGTGGACGGTACCCAAATTAAAAATACAAATTTGACCGATGTATCGCTTGGAGAACCGGTTTCCATCAGTAACTTGATTGTTCATGTGATGAGCCAGAACGATAAATACGATTTATCAACAGGAGAATTAATCATTCATGGCGAATCGGTAAAAGAAATTTTGGATTAATGAAGATCATCATTCACGGCGGATTTTTTTCAGAATCCCATACCAATCAGGAAACGAAAACAGCCAAACAAAATGCTCTGAAAGAAATAGCCGGAAAAGGTTTTGAATTTCTTCGAAATCATTCGGCATTGGAAACAGTTGTCTATACTGTTTCGCTTTTGGAAGATGACGAACTCTTCAATGCCGGAATCGGTTCTCAAATCCAAAGTGACGGTAAAATCCGCATGAGTGCGTCTTTGATGGACGGAACATCGCAGAAAATGAGCGGCGTAATTAACATTCAAAATGTAAAAAATCCAATTCAAGTTGCTGAGAAATTATTGGATTATGACGATAAAGTTTTGGGTGGTAAAGGCGCAACCAACTTCGCACGGAAAAATGGATTTTCGGAATTCTCAACTGAAATCCCACAACGCAGAGAAGAATATTTAGCCAAACTGAAATCAAACGGAAGCGGAACCGTGGGTTGTGTGGCTTTGGATGCCGATGGAAAATTGGCAGTAGCTACTTCTACTGGCGGAAAAGGATTTGAAATTCCAGGGCGGATTTCCGATTCGGCGACGGTAGCCGGAAATTATGCCAATCAGATTTGTGCGGTAAGTTGTACCGGAGTGGGCGAGGACATAGTGAGCGGCGCAGTTGCTGCGAAAATCGTGACGCGTGTTACAGACGGATTTACAATTGGCGAAGCATTTAAAAAAACTTTTGATGAATTAAAACCTTTCGACGGATTTGCCGGTGTCATTGCGATTGATATATCCGGAAATATTTTTCATCAGGATTCGCATCCGACGATGGTTTTTGCTTCGTTTGATGGGGAGAAGTTTGAGGTTTTTGGATAAGTCAAAATTTTAAATTGGCATTGTGCATTACTCATTTCTTCTTATGATTGTTATCATAATCATAAAAGTTAGATATTTCTAATTTATTCATAATCAATTTGTAAGATTCTTTATAAAAACAATAAATTCACTTATAGCCATTAGCTATGATTTATCATTCCTATTGACTTTATCTCAGGGTATTTTTGCACTATAAATTTAAAACCAAAAGATTATGTCATTAGTAGGAAAAAAAGCTCCAAATTTTGTAGCTCCGGCAGTTTTGGACGGAGAAGAAATCGTTTCTGACTTTGCGTTGCCAATCGGCAAAAAAAATATTGTTCTTTTCTTTTACCCCAAAGATTTCACATTTGTTTGTCCAACCGAATTGCATGCATTTCAGGCAAAACTGGCTGAATTTGAAAAACGTGATGCAGTAGTTGTTGCGGTTTCTACCGACTCGGAAGAAACGCATCTGGCTTGGTTAAATACAGAGAAAGATAACGGTGGAATTCAGGGAGTTACATATCCGGTTGTAGCAGATTTAGCGAAAACTATTTCCATGGATTATGGTGTTTTGGCCGGCGAATATGTTAATGATTATGAAACCGACCGGATCGTTTTCGAAGGACTTCCGGTAGCTTACAGAGGAACATTTATCATCGACAAAAACGGTGTGGTTCGTCATGAAACCATCAATGATTTGCCGTTGGGAAGAAATATTGACGAGTATGTACGTTTGTTGGACGCGATTTTGCACGTTGAGAAATTCGGAGAAGTTTGTCCCGCCAACTGGGAAGAAGGAAAAGCGGCGATGAATGCAACCAAAGACGGCGTTGCCGAATATTTGTCAGCTAATGTTAATTTGAATTAATAGAAATCCGGACCTCTAAATTTGAGTTTCGTAAAACTAAAAACGAAAAATATGTTTGTAGAAGCAACAGAAGATAATTTACAGGAAGTTTTGAATGAGAACCAGAAAGTTTTGGTTCAATTCGGAGCGACTTGGTGCGGAAACTGCCGTTTGCTGAAACCAAAAGTGAAGCGATTGGCAGAAGCCAATCCGGAAATCCAATTCATTTATGTAGATGCAGAAAAATTTCCGGAAAGCAGAAAATTAGCAGAAGTTTCAAATTTGCCGACTTTTGCGATTTATAAAGATGGGAAGTTTGTCAATCAGGTAGTTACATCAAAAGAAGAACATTTAAAAGAACTTACAAATGAAATTGCCGGTTTATAAAAATTTAGCCAAAAACGTTTCAAACGAAGCGATGGAAAATGCTTTGGAAGTTTTGGAAATTTATGCCGATTCGCCTGCCGTGAAAGAGGAAGAAAGAGATGTGATAGGTGAAATCATTTCCAATATCTGCGGAGCCATGGAAATGAAATCATTGATAGACGGCGGAATGAGTGAACGTGATGCTGCCAATCATTTCATGCAGCGAGTGTTGAGTTCAATTGATAAATAATAATGATTTTTCATAATTGGATTGATTTTGCCCGGAAGCGAAAGTTTTCGGGTTTTTGTTTTTGCGAGAATCGAAATTGAATTAAGCTATTCAGAACTTTTATTTTATATTTGATTTTTATGCGAATTCCTAACTTCGATTAACGAATAAATAATGAGTTTCAAATCCATTTTAGACAACGATTTCTATAAATTTACGATGCAATACGCAGCGGTAAAACTCTATCCTGATACTCAAGCTAAATACGAATTCATAAATCGTGGAGAACATGAATTTCCGGAAGGATTTGGTGAAGCTTTGCAAAAAAGAATTGAGGGAATGTCCAATTTGGTTTTGACAGCCCACGAAAGATCCTATCTGAAAGTGACTTGTCCTTATTTGAATTCCGCTTATTTAGACTTTTTGCAGGGGTATCGTTATGATCCGGAAGAAGTGGAAATTTCGCAAAGCGGAAATGATTTGACTGTGAAAATTCAGGGTTACTGGTACCGTACGATTTTATGGGAAGTGCCTATTTTGTCACTTATCAGCGAATTGTATTATGAACTGACAAATCAACAAAGAGATTCAGACGAAAAAGTATTGGAAACAGTGAGAAGAAAAGCTGAATCTTATCAGAATCTGCGTGTAAAAGTGGCTGAATTTGGCACCAGAAGAAGACATTCTTATGCGGTGCATAAATTGGTCGCCGAAGCGCTTAAAAAGTATGGTGGTTCAAGCTATGTGGGAACAAGTAACGTTCATTTTGCGATGACGACAGGTGTGAAACCCATCGGAACGCATGCGCATGAATGGTTTATGTATCATGGTGCAAGATTTGGATTTAAGGTGGCAAACGGAGTTAGTTTGGATCGCTGGGTAAATGTTTACCATGGCGATTTGGGGATTGCGCTGACCGATACTTATACGACCGATGTTTTCTTTACGCAGTTTAATAAAAAATTAGCCAAACTTTTTGACGGAGTCCGCCATGATAGCGGTGACCCGATTGAATTTGCCGAAAAAACCATTGAACATTATCAAAAAATGGGTATCGATCCTATGCATAAAACCATCATTTTTTCCGATGGACTAAATCTGGAAAAAGTGAAAATTATTTCGGAAGCTACTCAAGGTAAAATTGGTGTTTCCTTCGGAATCGGAACGAATCTGACCAATGATGTCGGACTCAAACCGATGAATATAGTCCTGAAACTGATCTCTGTAGCAGAACCCGATATTCCCTGGACCAATGTGGTCAAACTTTCGGACGAAAAAGGAAAACACACCGGCGATCCGAAAATGATTCGATTAGCGAAAGAAATTCTGGAGATTGAGTGATTTGAGTTTGAGTGTTTGAGAGTTGGAGAGTTGGAGTGTTTGAGAGTGGGAGTGTTGGAGAATTTCTATCTATCATTCATTCATTGGAAAGCTCTTTTTATCCCAAGCAATTACCTGAACTCCGGTCGAATAATGCGCTAAATCAGGTTGGGTTTGAAAAAAGTCCGGAAATTCCGGGAAATTTATATGGGAAGAATTGATTTCGATATCAAAAATTGGCCATTCAATATGGTGGATTTCAAATTCATTTAATCGGTTTCCTACATTCTGAAACAATGCATATCGTTCTGTCAAAAACAAATCGGTTTCTGATTTAAACTTTAATTGTTCACCAACCTTAAATTCCAGATTCAATTTACTCTTTTTAGTCTTATTTTCTGAGGTGTAAATTCCTTTGGAACGATTCATTTTGGAATACAAATAGGGAAGTTCAGAGAGTTGTCGGGCAATTTTACAAGAAAGCCATTTCCCGCCTTCTATACTTAAAAAATATACACCTGTTTTTCCGTTGTGCTTTACATAAGTGCGAAGATTTATTTCGTGAAAATAGGAAATAGGCGAAAAGGAAGGTAAAATCCTTGGACGAATTTTTTCCATATTGAAAGCAACCAAAGAAACCCAAGCTGAATTCTCAATTAATTCAATTTCTAAATCTTTGGGTATAAATTTATTAAGTTCTTCTACCTGAACTTTCCAGTGAAGAAAAACCGCATCATTCCATTCTTGGTAATATTTCCAAGGTTGAGTTGGAATTTCCCAAGGGCGATGAGAAGTTTGCCGTAAAATTTCAGGTATTTTCATTCGTTCAATCCTGCAAACCAAATACTTCCTGCAAAAGCGGAGTCGTGCGTAAACCTATGTTATTTCTGATTCCGGATTCTTTATTTGCGACCATTTTGAACACACCATTGATAGCTTGTTGGGTAACGTAAGCATTTAAATCAGTGGTTACGGTTTGTCCGGTAAATGTATTGTATTTGGAGATAATCTGTGTCCATATTTTGTCCGCTCCGACTTTTCCCAGCGAGTTTTTCACTTTGGGCTCAAATGCAGTAAATAATTGGCTGGAAGTGCGGTTCTGAAGATATTGTGTTGCCGAATTATCCGCTCCCAGCAAAATTCCTTTAGCATCATTAAACGTCATGGACGTAATGGCATTGGTAAAAATAGGAGTGGCTTCGGTAACGGCGTCTTCCGCAGCACGGTTCAGTAATTTCAAACCTTCGTCTGCCAAACTTCCCAAACCGATATCGCGAAGCGTTTTATCTACTTTTTGTAATTCCTGAGGTAACAGTATTTTGGTCAAACTATTTCCGAAAAATCCGTCTTTTTGTCCCAATTTCTGAACGCCTTCGTTTACCCCAAATTCAAGTGCCTGTTTCAGACCTTCAGAAATTCGGATACTGGAAACGCCGCCGATCCCAGCTGTGCTTGTGTCAGCCGGAAGTTGAGAAGCGATTTGTTGTAATTCGGTACAGCCCGAAAAAAGAAAGAGAGAGGAAATCGAACAAGAAATGAACAGTTTTTTCATTATGTGTATTTTTTAAAACCAAACAATTAAATATACCAAATTAATTTCTTACAGTAATTGAACCGGTCATTTTATTTTCTTCAGAAAGGGTAATGATATACCAATAAGTCCCCGAAGGAACCGGATTTCCCAGATATTTTCCATCCCAAACAATTCCTCCTGAACTGGCTTTTCTATTGGCAAATAATTTTCCGTATCGGTCAAAGATTTGGAATTCAGCATCGGGATATTGTTCAATTCCCCTGATTTTCCAAACATCATTTTTTCCGTCACCGTTGGGCGAAATGAAATTTGGAATTAAAAAATAAGTAAACTTATAAGGTTCACTATAACAACCTACTAAATCCCGTACAAAAATATCATAATCATTTACAGGGATGTTTAGAAAAGTAGGAGAGCTTTGCCAGAAAACGCCATCTAACGAATATTCGTAATTTCCCGAGGGCGAAACCTGAACCGTGACGGAATTTCCGTTGATTTCAACATTTGTGATTTCAGGAGCTCCTCCCAAAACAGCTTCAAAAGGGAGTTCGTAGCTACAACCACTTTCATCAAGAACTGTTACAGAATAATTCCCGGGTTGGGAAACCGTTACTTCATTTGTGTTCAAAGGTTGGTTTGCGTCTTCGCCTTGCAGGCCATTCCATGCGTAGGATATAAATTCATCGGGAACGCTTAGAACAACATTGGTTCCAAGACAAAAAGCAACTTGGTTTTCGTAATTCAGGCTTAATTCAGGCACAATAAGATGCAAAGGAGTTTCACCATAACAATCCTCATCTCCATCGTCCAATTTCACAAAAATGGTTTTGGATTCGGAAGTCGAGTAGGAGAGTGGTAGCGGGTTTTGACCGTTTTCCAAGTCGGTTAAATTTTCATAAAAACTAAAACTCAAACTTAAGTCAGGATTGATTTCGGCCTGGTATTCGTTCAGTTGGAACGTTGCTAGTCCGGAATCGAAATCCAAACATTCCTGTTTGGTCAGTTCATTGGATTCCGGCGCATTGGAAATGATTATTTTGACCGGAATTATATAGGTTTTGTTTTCCGTTGCTTCATGAACTCTGACATATACCCAGTCTTCCGGAAAAGCGTCACTGATGAAGGGATCGCTTAGGGCAAAGAGACCGTTAACTGCGTCACTTTGTTCTCTGTGATAGGAAATTTCCAGATTTAAAGCTTCATGTGAACCGGCGGCTCCCCACCATTCACTGGAACTATTGTTTTGATTGGGGCGTTGGCGGATTACGGAAGTTTGCATGGTTTCCAAATCAATTTCATATAAGTAATCCGGAGTGTTTCCATAAAGTTTACCATATTCAGCAGCCAGACCATAGGTTTCGGAATCGATTATTCCTAGATTTTCGTGGCTTACATATTGGTTATTTGTGCCCAAAGTAACTTTGTACAGATAATCATTTCCGTTAGGTTGTGTCCAGGCAACATAAAGAAAATTACCGATTTGAACAAAATCACCGGCGGCACGCCCGTTTCCAAAGTCATGCCAGAGATGAAATTCCTCCAGATTTTGCGCATCTGCCCGATACACCTCGCTTGTCCAGCCTCCTTCATACAAATGATTCAAATGGTCAAATGATAGAGCTAAAACGGTTTGTCCGTTTGGATGAATCTGCCCGATGGTTTGATATTCACAGTTTTCCAAATTTACTTTTTGTAGAATTCCGTTTTGTCTTGCCACATAGACTTCCTGCTGGTTATTGATGGCAATGTCATAATATCCGCCGTTACCGTCCGTATCTCCGCATACATTTACAACTTGCGGATTATTGTATAAATTGGTTATTTTGGAAATTCCGTTATGTGCCTTGGTTACAAATATTTCCGGAGATTCGTTAAATTCCGACAGGACATCCAATGAAAAATTCTGCAATTCACTAAATGGAATCGTAACGATTTGATCTCCATCTGTATCGCAGACCGAATAAAATTGGGTATCGGTGATGGTCACTTGTCCCAAAATTGGGAAAAGAAAAATCAGGTTAAAGATAAAAATGAGAAATTTTTTCAAAGGTCAGATTTAGGAATGCAAATTTCCGAATAATTAAGAGAATTCTATGTGAAAGAAATGTAAAAAGCCGGTTAAATTATCTACCGGCTTTTGTAGCGATTCAATCCAATCTAGTTGAATTTATAATCCAAATTCTTTTTTGATTTCTTCTACTTTATCTAATTTTTCCCAAGTGAAAAATTCCAAATTATCAATGGTTTTTTCATTGGATTTTCCTTTGTTAAAGGTTTTGCTTGCTACAAATGGTTCTCTTCCCATGTGTCCGTAAGAAGCGGTTTCTTGATAAATCGGATTTCTCAATTTTAAATTTTGTTCGATGGCATACGGGCGTAAATCAAATATTTGGCTTACTTTTTTTGCAATTTCACCATCGTTTAAATTTACTTTTGAAGTTCCATTTGTATTGATATATAAACCACAAGGTTCAGCCACACCGATGGCATAAGAAACCTGAACTAGCACCTCATCGGCCACACCTGCGGCTACCAAATTTTTTGCAATATGCCGGGTTGCATAGGCAGCACTTCTGTCCACTTTTGAAGGGTCTTTTCCGCTAAAAGCTCCTCCTCCGTGCGCACCTTTTCCACCATAGGTATCTACGATGATTTTTCTTCCGGTAAGCCCGGTATCACCGTGAGGACCGCCAATCACAAATTTTCCCGTTGGGTTTATATGGTATTTGATTTGGTCGTTGAAAAGTTGTCGGATTTCAGGTTTTTGTTTGGCGATTACTCTTGGAATCAATGCTTCGATTATATCTTTTCTGATTTTTGCCAACATAGCTTCGTCACTTCCAAATTCATCGTGTTGGGTTGAGACAACGATGGAATCAATTCGAACGGGTTTGTGGTCGTCCGAATATTCAATCGTTACCTGAGATTTAGCATCGGGACGTAAATATTTTACGATATCATTTTCACGTCTGATTTCGGCCAATTCTTTTAAAATTGTATGCGCCAAATCCAAAGCAAGCGGCATATAATTTTCTGTTTCGTTAGTCGCATAACCAAACATCATTCCCTGATCACCTGCACCTTGTGCATTTGCTTTTATTTCAAAATCAGTTTCTTCTTTTACACGATCCACGCCTTGATTGATGTCGGGAGACTGTTCATGAATGGCAGAAATAACACCACATGAATCTCCGTTGAACATATATTCGCCTTTGGTATAACCAATATTGTTAATTACCTCTCTTGCAATGTTTTGAACATCCAGATAAACTTCCGATTTTACTTCACCCGCCAATACGACCTGACCGGTCGTAACCAATGTTTCGCAGGCAACTTTTGACGAGGCGTCATAAGCTAAAAAGTTGTCAATCAATGCGTCTGAAATCTGGTCGGCAATTTTGTCGGGATGTCCTTCAGAAACGGATTCTGATGTAAATAAGTAAGGCATATAGTTTTTTGTTTTGTGGAGATAAATTGAAAGTCAAAACCTGTTTTAGCAATTTTTTTGAGGTTGCAATCAGTCAAATCTATCCTCCGAATTTTTAATGGTGCAAAATTAATGCGTTTTTATAAATAGGGAAATGTTTCTGGTTTTTATTACAAAATATTTAACTTAACCATGCAGTCTTTCATTTTTAAGTAGGTTCTTTCTATGTCATTGTCCAATCCGATTGAAAAACGAATCAAGCCGTCTGATAATCCCATTTCTTTTTGTTCTTCCATCGGAATTTCACTTGAAGTGGAAGTTCCGGGAGCGCTGAATAAGGTTTTATAAAAACCTAAACTTACAGCCAAATACCCCAAATTCTCCATTTGCATTAATTCCATCAATTCATTTGCTTTTTCAAGCGAACCCACGTCTATGGTCATCATTCCTCCGAAACCATATTCTGAATTATACATTGTTTTTAAAACGGAATGTCCCGAGTGCTCAACCAGTCCCGGATAAACAACTTTCAATCCGTCTTTTTGAAAGGAATCGGCTAAATGTTGTGCGTTTCGGCTGTGTTGTTTCATTCGTATATGTAGCGTTCGTAAATTTTTTAAGATACTTGCAGCTCTTAAACTGTCCATGGTAGGTCCCAATAACATACAGGCTCCATCATTTACGTTTCGCAAATCATCTATGAATTCCTGGGTTCCGCAAATAACGCCTCCGACCGCATCGCTGCTTCCGTTGATGAATTTGGTCAGACTGTGAATGACTACGTCTGCTCCTAAATTTATCGGGGAAATGATAAACGGTGAAAAGGTATTGTCAACGACCAATTTGACATTGTGCTTTTTTGATATTTCAGCAAGTGCTTTTATAGCTGCGATTTCTAATAGCGGATTGCTGATGGTTTCGCAGTAAATGACTTTTGTTTTTTCTGTAATAGAATTTTCAACCAAATCCAATTTTGTGATGTCTACAAAATGCGTTTGAATATTCAGTTTCGGAAGGAAATTTTTCATAAAAGCATAAGTTCCTCCATAAATCGTTCTGCTGGAAATGATTTCATCACCAGTTTGGCAAAGTTGTAAAAGAACCGAAGTGATGGCACCCATTCCAGAAGCTGTTACATTGGCAGCTTCCGAATTTTCCATTGCGGCCAATGCTTGTCCTAAATATAAATTGCTCGGCGTAGAATGGCGGGAATAGAGGTAACAGCCTTCTGCATTTCCTTCAAAGGTATCAAACATGGTTTTTGCAGAAAGAAAGGTGTAGGTAGATGAGTCTGAAATAGAGGGGTTTACTCCTCCAAACTCACCAAAGTATTGTAAATCTTGAATTTGATCTGCGGGTTTGAGTTTATTCATTTGTGTATTTTTTTCAAATTTGAATAGAATTAGTTAAAAAGTCAATAAATGAATGATTATTTAGAATATTATTCTATAATAATGTATTTATTATAATTATTAATCTACTTTTATGTCAAATTGTAGAAAATTTTAAATTTTTATTCATGCAAGCATTAGATAAAATAGATTTAGAGATTTTAAATGAAATTCAGGAAAACTCTAAAATCACGCACAAACAACTTTCCTTGAAATTGAATTTATCTCCTACAGCGGTTTTTGAACGGATTAAGAAATTGGAACGGACAGGAATCATCAAAGGGTATTCGGCAATTTTAAGCCGAAAGGCTTTGGGAAAGGAATTGATGGTTTTTTCACATATCAAATTGGAAAGACATTCGCAGCAAAATATTACGGAATTTGAAAATCAAATCAATTTTTTAAAAGAGGTGCATGAATGTTTTCATGTAAGTGGCGATTATGATTTTATTTTAAAAATGAGTTTTTCCAATATGGATAGTTATCGGGATTTCTTAGTAAATAAATTGACAATCATTCCTTGTATAGCCAGCTCTCACAGTATTTTTGTGATTGACGAAGTTAAAAATGAAGTTGGCTACAGGTTATAACCTGAGTTCGGTTATTATTTTTGCTTCAGACCGCTTAGAAACAATCAGATACAACTGAAAACGTTGAAACTATAATGGATTATAGTAAAACGGTTTCAGGCAGTAGATGGCTGTTTATCAGCGGGTAAATAAAATTTACTTTCAAATAAATGCTGTTATACTTCGTTGTTTCCGCTCGAATTAGC
>JAEWOD010000006.1 GCA_023461035.1 Bacteroidota bacterium
GGATTCGTTGAATCTTTGATTTCATCGAATATACCCGATTTCGACTGCAATCCCGAAACTTCGGGAGCCTCGTTTCGGCTAAAAATACGCCATAACATTTCTAAAATATAAATTTTAAACAGGCTCTTAAACTTTTTCTACGTTCAGTATAAATTCCATTAAGAAAATAAGAATTGCCATCAGAATGATAAAATATCCAAAAAGTATTTTTAAACGTTCACTGTTCACAAAATTGGTAAGCAATGTTCCTATCAATAGTCCCACTAACGAAATCCCCACAAATTTTAATAGAAATACCCAATCCACGTCCAGATAAAAGAAATCACCCAAAAAGAATCCAATCAAACAATTCAGACAAACGATGACCATGGAAGTTCCTATGGCCACTTTAATTGGCAGTTTTGCAATCAACATCAATGCAGGAACGATTAAAAATCCACCGCCAGCACCCAATAAACCCATGAAAATTCCCAGAAAAAAGCCTTCCGTGACCATCAGAGGATGAAATTCAAAACGTCTGCTTTCTATTTCCGACAAACTGATTTTGGATTTATGCAACATGGAATAAGCCGCCAAAATCATCAGACAACTGAACAATCCAAATATGAACATACGTCGTGTTAATCCAAATCCATTGAGGTGAAATAATACATCCGGTAAAACGGGCATTAAAATTCGCCGCACCAATAAAACGCCGGTCACAGCCGGAATTCCAAATACCCAGATTGATTTTAGGTTGACCAATTTCCTACAGACAGCTTGTACTGCACCAAACAAAGCCGTTACACCTACTATAAAAAGCGAATAAGCCGTAGCTGTTTTCTCGTCATAATGAAACAAATACGCCAAAATAGGAATGGATAAAATTGAACCTCCGCTTCCGGTAAGTCCCATAATCATCCCTATAAAGAGAGCACCTATATATCCGAAAATTTCCAATATACTCATAATTCTTCCGATTTCATGGACAATTCCAACCAGCGCATTTCCTTTTCATCCAGTTCTTGAATGGATTTATCCAAATCTAAACTAATTTTCCGGATTACTTCAAAATCCAAATTATTTTGCGACAATTGAGAGGTTAAATTTTCTTTTAATTCCTGTAATTGAGAGATTTCTGTTTCTAATTCTTCAAATTCCCTTTTTTCTTTAAAACTCAATTTTTTAGAATTCTGTTTAACCGGTTCCGGTGTCTTTTCTTTTGGTTTTTCCTGAATTTTTTTCTCTTCTTCTAAATCTTTTTGGATTAAAAAATATTCGGTATAATTCCCCAAAAACCAATTGATTTTTCCTTCCCCTTCAAACACCATCATTTCATCGACCACTTTGTCCATAAAATAGCGGTCATGACTCACAATCAATAAACAACCTTGGAAATCGTTCAGGAAATTTTCCAAAACGGTCAAAGTCGGTAAATCCAGGTCGTTGGTTGGCTCGTCCAGAATCAAAAAATTGGGATTTTGAAACAAAACCGAGAGCAATTGCAAACGTTTTTTTTCGCCTCCGCTCAATTTAGCAATCGGCGTGTATTGCTGTTCCGGACTGAAAAGAAATAATTCCATAAACTGCGAAGCTGATAATTGTTTGCCGTTTGAAAGCGGAAAAGATTCAGCCAGATCTTTTACAAAATCTATGGCTCTTTGTTCTTCTTTATAAACAATTCCATCCTGTTTGAAATGACCGATTTTCAGGGTTTCACCGATTTCGATTTCACCGGAATCAACCGGCTCAATTCCTTCGATGATTTTTAGAAAAGTCGTTTTTCCTACTCCGTTTTTCCCTATGATTCCGATTTTATTTCCACGTCCGAAAAAGTGTGAAAATTTGTCCAAAATGATTTTGCTTCCAAAAGATTTGGAAACATCTTTCATTTCGATGATTTTCTTGCCCAAACGCGTCATCTGCATATCGAGTTTCACTTCGCTTTTATCAATTTTTTGATGGGCTTTATCTTTGGTTTCGTAGAAATCGTCGATGCGGCTTTTGGATTTGGTTGTCCGGGCTTTGGGTTGGCGGCGCATCCATTCCAGTTCTTTTCGGTAAAGGTTTTGTGCTTTACCGATTTCTGCGGTTTGGTTTTCAATACGAATGGCTTTATTGGTTACATAAGTTTCATAATCCCCGTTATGAACATAGGTTTGACCGCCTTCGAGTTCGATGATTTTTGTACAAATCGCATCGAGAAAATAGCGATCGTGTGTTACGAGAATCATGGTTTTATTTTCTTTGTTGAGAAAGAATTCGAGCCATTCGACCATTTCTATATCGAGATGATTGGTCGGTTCGTCCAAAATCAACAACAGATGCCCGGACTCCAGACTGATGTCAATCAGAAATTTAGCCAGTGAAATCCGTTTGCGCTGTCCCCCGGAAAGACTTTTGACTTTTTGACTGAGGAAATCGATTTTTAATTTCGTGAGAATTTCCTGGATGATGGATTCGACTTTCCAAGCATCCAATTGGTTCATTTTCTCCATCAAATCCATCAATTTGGGATGGGATGAATCGGTGTTCATCAATTCTTCGTATTGACGAATCACATCCAAAATGGAATTGGAATGATTGAAAATATAATCGCCGGCAGTCAATTCTTCATTAAAATCATCGGTTTGTTCAAACAACAAAACTTTTACGTCTTTGTTGAACAAAATTTCGCCCGAGTCAGACGTTTCCTTTCCGGCCAGAATCTTTAGTAAAGTAGTTTTTCCGCTTCCATTTTTGGCTACCAAAGCGATTTGATCGCCTTCGTTTACGTGAAAAGTTACGTCGCTGAAAAGCGTACGAATTCCATAGGATTTGGAAAGATTATTCGCCGAAAGATAATTCATTCTGTGTGTTGTTGTCAAAAACAAATATAAGCCATAGAAAATAGGTAAGCGTTGAATTTTCTTAAAAACCTGAGTTCGGTTATTATTTTTGCTTCAGACCGCTTAGAAACAATCAGATACAACTGCAAACGTTGAAACTATAATGGATTATAGTAAAACGGTTTCAGGCAGTAGATGGCTGTTTATCAGCGGGTAAATAAAATTTACTTTCAAATAAATGCTGTTATACTTCGTTGTTTCCGCTCGAATTAGC
>JAEWOD010000007.1 GCA_023461035.1 Bacteroidota bacterium
GCTTTTTTTGTCATTTTTCAAACAAAGAAAAAGTTTTATGAAACGCGTTTCATAAAACTTTCACTTATCCCCTTGTCAGAAAGCCTTTCGAAAGGTTTTACCAACCATTTTTCAGTATTATGCCTAAAAAATAAGAAAACCCGCTCAAAAGGCGGGTTTTATGTTCTATGGTTTGATTTTATTGTTCAAATTCAATAATTAAATCAGTGTAAGGGCCAGACCAATGAGAAGAGCTAAAATTGGTACAAGTAATATCATTCCAGTGTCTGTTTGAATTAGTTCCCGCGCTTACAATGTGAACACAACCCTCATTTCCTCCACTGTTATTAGGCTCTCCTGATCCAAAGGCATGGTCAGTAGTTGGGTTATTGGACCAATTGACCTTTGATTTTTCCCCTGTTATCCAATTGAATTCGGTTGGATTCCCTGAAAAATTTACTTTGTTGTAACCAATCCAGATTGAATTGTTCAGATTATATCCAGTTGTATTATCGACAAGATTTGTTTTCACCCATTGCCATTCCGCCAGCGTAACAAAAGTAGCTAAATAACCGTTACGTGATTTGGCTGCATTAAAAGCCGTTTCCCAATTGAATCCTGCGTTCCCTCTATAAGCGCAATACCAATGGCCGTTTCCGGCAGTCCATTGTTTACACCCAAAAGCTGTAAAATTAATTCCTCCACTTGAAAAATTGGAACTGGAATGAGTCCCGTTTGCTATATATCCTAAATAGTCCCGAAGTTTTCCGTTTACGGTTACTTCAACGACTTCCCCTTTTTTAGAAGGAACCCAGCGGTCTGTTAACCAATAATAATATCCGGGTGATAATGCCGTGTTTTCATTTCCTGAAATCGTATTGGTGTTATATACGATTAGACCGTCGTCCGGATTCAAAATGGTTTGGTCGTCCGTTCTGCTTTGAAGTGCAATCCTTGCTCCCAAAAAACCTTTGTTTTCCGAGATGATGTCCAGCATGGTGGATGCATCAGGAGTTGTTGTCCCAATTCCGATTTGAGCCCAGGAAAGTGAAAAAAATGTTATGAATAGAGTGTGGATAAACAGTTTCATATATTATTGGTTGAATTCTATGATTAAATTTGTCATATTACCGGTTGATGTACAAGCCTGGGAAGACCAAAGCCTGTCAGCATTGGCAGCGGTTCTTTGAATATAGGTACAGCGTGTGTTATTGTTTGCGTTGTATTCCTGAGGTTCTCCGGTTACGAAATAAGATTGGGTGGTGGAGTTATTGCTCCAGTTATTTTCCCAGGTTTCGTTTGTCATCCAAAAATAATTATATCCATTTCCGGGTGTTGATAGTTTTACATAGCCCAGCCAGATATTATTACTCAAGACAGTTCCTCCCAATCCCAATCCGTCATTGATGATGTTATTCTTTACAAAATTCCATTCAGCGTCGGAAACAATGGTAACGGTATATCCTCCAACGTTTTTAGCAGCTTGGAAAGCTTCTCCATAATCAATTGTAGAACTTACTGTGTAGGCACAATAAACATGACCGTTTCCTCCCTGATTGATTTCCCATTTACTACATCTCTGTTTGGAAGCAGTTTTAGAGCCAATGCTAATATTATTGGGTGAACTTGCACCAATTCCCGTAGGATCATATCCCATGAATTCAATATCCACATTTTGGATGATGGTTCCTTTTTCATTTATTCCGCCTATTTTTTTCCAATGTGCAGGACTTGGTGAAACAGCCCAATAATAATATCCGGGATCTATTCCTTGGGTTAAATTGGGGTTGTACACCAACAGTCCCGGCTGGGGTTCTTCTACTATTGGTAGGTAATCGTCAGTCGAATTCAAAAACACATGAGGCAATGCCACACCACTGTTTTCGGAATCGACTTGAAGATCCGCAGAATTGGATTTTGCTGTTTCTTCTACATTTAAATAAACTTGCGCATGCGCAATTGGTATTAAAACAAATAAGTAAAATAGAAATGGTATAATTTTTTTCATTGTATAATTAATCATGGAATTCAATTATGATATAATCAAATGCAACACCGTTGGCGGAACTGATGCTACAAGAATCGTTGTACCACTGGCGGTTTGCACTGGTCACGGAATCAGAAATATACACACAGGAACCGGAACTGTCTGGTTCTCCTGAAGCATAATTTACTTGTAAAGTAGAAGAGTTTGACCAGTTAATAACCGATTTTTCTCCTGTTATCCAAGTATATTCGGCACTATTACCCGGAGTTTTAATCCGACTGTAGCCTATCCAGGAATTATGTGTTGCATTGTCTTCACCACCATCAAGCAAATTTGTTTTGATGAAATTCCATTCGTCTGTTGAGGTGATGGTAACCAGATAACCTTTCAGGTATTTGGAGAAATGAAACGCCTGTTCCCATGTCACGGGGCCATCCATGGTATAACCACAGTAGGTATGTTCTGTTGCGCCTGCATAATTATCTGTAAACTGAAAACAGGTTCTTTTAAGGGAAGTTGCGCCATAATAGCTTAATTCCGTGAGAGCTTCTCCATAATTCCCAGATGGAACATATCCCAGACTTGAAGCAAATACATTTTGGGATACGTTTTGAATGACTTCATCTTTGGTATTATGAAATGGCTCCCATTTTTCATTGTTCCAATAATAATATCCGGGTTGTAAGTCTGTGCCGGAGGTTGTGTTAAAGATCAAAACCCCCTTTTTGGGACTACTAATGGTAGAGGTATCCCTTACGTCTTGAAGTGCTATTTTGGGTGCTAAAAAGCCTTTTTCACTATCCGACATATCTAAAGCGGCAGTTGGATGGGGCTGAGGTGTGTTAATCCCAACTTGTGCATAACCGAAATAACACACGCCCATAAATAGTAGAGCTAAATTAATCCTATTCATTAAGAATTTTTTTAAAAAATCGTAATAATATTTCAGAGGTTAAGTTAGGAGCGCCAAAAATAAAAGTTAAATATTTAAAATCAAATTTGTTTTTATGTTAAATAACATTAAATTGATAAATTCATAAATGTTTCCAACCTTGCGCTGTAAGTGGAACGGCAGACTCACTTCCTTGCAGCATCAGATAATTTTCTGCATTTTGTTCGGTGGTATGCCCAATGACCGTCAGGTTTGGATTTCCTTTGATTTTCGGGAAGTCTGCTTGTGAAATGGTAAATAGTAATTCGTAATCTTCGCCACCATTTAAGGCGCAGGTCACCGGGTTGATGCTGAATTCCTCCGCAGTCTTAATGACAGTTGGATCCAGAGGAATTTTTTCTTCGTATACCTTAAATCCATATCCGCTTTTTTCGGACAAATGAAGGATTTCAGACGAAAGCCCATCTGAAATATCAATCATGGAAGTCGGTTTTACATCTAAATCTTTTAATAATTGAACGATATCCTTTCTCGCTTCCGGCTTTAATTGTCTTCCTACCAGATAATCATATTGCGCCAAGTCGGGCTGTACATTTGGATTTACTTTGAAAACCTCATTTTCACGTTCCAAAACCTGTAATCCCAAATAAGCTGCTCCCAAATCACCGCTGACCACCAGCAAATCATTTTCATGCGCCCCGTCTCGGTAAGTGATCTCTTCCTTTTTTGCTGTCCCGATTGCGGTAATGCTGATGATAAGCCCACTTGCGGAGGAAGTCGTATCACCGCCTGCCAAATCCACTTTATAATTTTTACAAGCAATTTTAATTCCTTCGTACAATTCTTCCAAAGCTTCTACCGGAAAACGGCTCGAAACCGCTATGGAAATAAAAACCTGACTTGGAATCGCATTCATCGCATAAATATCGCTCAGGTTTACGACGATCGATTTATAACCCAAATGTTTCAACGGAACATACGCTAAATTGAAATGAACTCCTTCCACCAGCATATCGGTTGTGACAACTGTTTCCAATTCGCCAAAATGTAAAACCGCAGCATCATCACCAACGCCTTTTTTGGTTGTATCATTCTGTATTTCAAATGATTCGGTCAGATGGTTGATGAGCCCGAATTCCCCTAAATTTTCAAGAGGCGTCAATTGTGGTTGTTTGTCGTCTAACATATTAAAATGTTTTTGGGTCAATGTTTTGTGGATGAACCGGCAAAGATTTCAAATCGTTTATGGAAAGAATCCGAATACGCTCTTTGTCAATTTTGGCATTTAAATTTTCAAATAATTCTACCGGCGGTGGTGTTTTTTTCCGTTCTACAGTTGAGAACCAAACTCCAAATACGCGCGAATAAGCCAAATGCGTCCCGGTTAATTTATCGTATAAATTATGTTCAAATTCAAATATTTCTCCATTTTCCGAATTTCCGGTTACTGCAACCGAAATCATTATTTCCTGCCCCTCATGTGCTTCCCGGAAAAAAGAAAATTCTTCACGCAATACAGCCGGTCCGATTCGGTGTTTCGCCAAATCGGAAAGTTTGATGCCGCAATGCCGCAAAAACTGAATCCGGGCAAAACTCGTGAAATTCATATAGGAGGCATTGGCCAAATGCATATTGGCATCCAAATCAGACCAGCGTACAACGGTTTCGGCAAAAAACGGTTTCATTCAAAAATATTTCGGCAAAGATAAGAACAGAAAACAAAAAAGCCGCTTCTTAAACAGAATAGCGGCTTGATATTATTTTATGGACTTATTTTATTGTTTGGTATAAACAAAAGTCATGTCCTGAGAAATTGTAACATCTCCATTTTCACCATCGATAACAACGAATCCTTCCGGAATAATATAAGTCAGCGTATTACCGGCCAAAGTTGCATTTACAACCTGTCCTTCAACCGTGAGGGTAACTGTATTTTGAATTTGAGCCCATGCAAAAGGAGTTTCTTCGATTTCTTCTATGCATTCTATGGTGAAAGTTTCACCCTCAATGGTAATGTTGGCGTAAGAATTCGAAGTTCCCACTCCCGACATATCTTCATTAAAAGTCATCAGTTCGTTTTGATAACAATTTGTTTCCGCCATTAAATCACTGCTGGCCGTTCCGTCTTCATTCAAATCATAAGCTTCTTGCAACGTAATGGCCGTAAGTTTCCAGGTTCCGGGCATTTGAGCGTCTTCGTCCGGCGTTGTTCCTTCATGGTAGCTGTCATCTTCCCAAGGATCACAGGAATAAATCCCAAATGATAACATAAAAACCAACAAACCAAATGCTATTTTTTTCATGTGTTTTAATTATTTCGGATAAAATTAATCTTTTTTAAATAACTTAAACAAATTACCTCATTTTATCAAACTTCGGTTAAATACTATTCTGTAAGTCGGGTTGTGGGTAAACTTATCGTTCCCGGGTCTTTCCAAAGTCCGTCTTTCTGAGCTCTCTTTTTAATTTCTTCCGCTCTTTTCTTGCTGTCAGGATGTGAATTTAACATTTTTTGATAACCGGTTTGCTGAGCACTGCCTTCGGACAGCAAAGCCAGTTTCATAAAAGCAGTGTATGCTGCATTAACATCATATCCGTGTTTTTTCATAAAGTCGTAAGAATAAGTATCCGCCTGTGATTCTTGTTTTCTGCTATGTGATGCATCCAACATTGCATTTGCCATCTCGCCTAACTGGCTGTCGTTCAATTTTGACACCGTGTTAGAGGCAGCAGAACCGGCTTCAAGAGCAGCAGCTTTCATATAAGCGTTTTTAACAGCATCTTTTGTATCTTCATTTTTGACGTGCCCGATTTCATGCCCGATGATTGCCCGTAATTCATCATCTGTCATGATATCCATCAAAGATGAGAAAACGCGCACACTACCGTCAGCACAAGCAAAAGCATTTATGTCCAGAACGTTATAAACTTTGAAGTTTAAATTTAATCCATCTTCTGATTTATGTTTTCCGATGATTCTTTCCAATCGCTGGGCGTAAGGATCACTTGCGGGAGGAACCGGATTGTTTTTGTCCATCCATTCTACCGCTTCTTTTGATAAATTAATTGCATCCTGATTTGAAAACGTCAGTGCCTGAGCGCCTTTTGTTACAGCACCTGTGGCTTTACCCAGATTAATTTGGGCTTGGGTTGCATAAGAAAAACAAGAGAGAGAGAGGATAAAAAACAATTTTTTCATTAGTATAAGTATTAAAATTAATGTAGCAATTTAATCATTCTGTTATTATGGATTTGTTAAATGGTCAAAAATCATCTCCGATTCAAAACCTTTTTGTAACAAATAGTTCCGAATTTTGGCTTTCTTCTTCCAACTTTCTTTTTCCTGTTTCAATTCTCTTTTTTTCTTTTCTGTCAAATGTTTAAGCGTTTCCAGATAATCCTTTTCATCAATTTCAGCCAAAGCCATTTCAATTAATTTCGGAGGGATTTTCCGTTTTTTTAATTCTATCCGGATTTTGATTCTTCCCCAGTTTTTCTGGTTAAATTTTCCACGAACAAAACTTTTAGCAAATCGTTCTTCATTCAGGAAATTTTGCTGAATCAGATAAATGATGATTTCGTCTTTGCCCTCCGGAATCAAATTAAATTCCCGCAATTTATTTTCCACTTCCCAATGACAACGATCCTGATAAGCGCAATATTTAGCGAATTTATCACGGATTTCGTTTACAGTGAAAGTTGTAGAATTATTCTGTTTCTTTTTTGAATCCAATTTTTGTTCTTTCTTTTTGTTCAGACGCCGAATTTTCTTTTTCAATCAAATAATTAATCGCCTGATAAATTTCCTTAAAACCCTTGTCGTATTTGTTTTCTAAATCCTTCAATTTATCTGATAATTCTTTGTAATTCAAAACAAATTCTTTTAATGAAATGAAGGCTTCTACAATGGCAATGTTTGTCTGAATCGCTTTTTTGCTTCGCAAAACACTGGCAAGCATCGTCACGCCGTGTTCTGTAAATGAAAAAGGATTTACGCTGATATTTCTTTTTGTTTGGTCTGATGCGGTCACAATTTGTGATCGCATAGTCTCCCATTCTTCTTTAGTCAGTCTAAACATAAACCTTTCCGGAAATCGTTCGATATTTCTCTTAACAGCTTGATTGAGAACCCGGGTTTCCACTTCATAAAGTTCTGCCAAATCAAAATCCAGCATCACGCTTTGTTCCCGGACTTGATAGATTTTATTTTGAATGGTTGTCAGTTGCATAAGTTAAATAACCTGAAAATTCGATTTAAAAAACATTAAGAATTAAGTCTTTTGTTCATTTGTTGTTAAATATAATTTGCTCTAAGCGAATTCGTTAAGGCCAATTAAGAATCAACAAGTTGATTAAGATCTTCTTAAACCTGCGGCAGCGGGAACCTTAATAAATCTTAATAAAATTTAAACAGGCTCCTAATGTTTAAAAAAAATTAAACAGCGATTAAAATTTTATGTTGAATTGACGTTAAATATACAAAATTACTCCCTGTAATAAACTCTTTTGACCCGGCTCGAAATCGAAGTCAGGACTTCATAAGGAATCGTTCCGATTTGTTCTGCAACTTCCGAAATCGTCGGTTTTTCTCCAAAAATGATGACTTCATCGCCTTCTTTGCATGAAATATCAGTTACATCCAGCATCAGCATATCCATACAAACCGTCCCGATGATTTTCGCCAAATTTCCATGGATGTTCACGCTTCCGTTTCCATAACCGAGCGAACGCCGTATTCCGTCTGCATATCCGACCGGAATCGTAGCGATTCGGGTTTTTCGTTCTGCCTTAAAACGTCTTCCGTAACTCACCGTTTCGCCGGTTTCGATTTCAGAAATACGCGAAATAACCGTTTTAAAAGTAACAACGTTTTTCAGTTGTTTTTGGGTTTCCACATCGTCGGAAATTCCATACATCCCGATTCCTAATCGAACCATATCATATTGATGGTCAGGAAAATATATGATTCCGGGCGAATTCAATGCGTGTTTGATAGGGTGTATGTTTAATTCCTTCGAAATTTTTTTATACGCCTCATCAAACGATTTCAATTGTTCCAGCGCAAATGCTTTTTCTTCCGGCACATCGGCAGTTGCCAAATGGGTAAAAACCGATTTTACAACAACCGATTTTTCCTTTTTCAACTTGTGAATTAATTCTTCCAGCTCTTCCGGCCGAAATCCCAACCGGTTCATCCCCGAATCAATTTTCAGATGGATGGGAAAAGGTTCAGCGATCGATTTTTCTTTTAATTTCTGAAGAAATAAATCCAGAACCCGCAAACTGTATATTTCCGGTTCCAGTTTATAATCAATAATAGAAGAATAGCTGCTTTGCTCCGGATTCATTACTATAATGGGAACCGTGATTCCGGTCTTTCTGAGCTCAACGCCTTCGTCAGCATACGCAGCCCCTAAATAATCAATCTGCTGATGTTCAAGTGTTTGTGAGATTTCAAAACTTCCGGCACCATAACTATTTGCTTTGATCATGGCCATTAATTTTACCCCGGGTTTCAATTGACGTTTGTAAAATTTGATATTGTCCACCAAAGCTTTTAAGTTGATTTCCAGAACAGTATCATGCGATTTTTTTTCAAGCAAGGCAGAAATTTTTTCCAATTGAAAAGGACGCGCACCCTTCAGTAAAATAGCTTCGTTGTCTACATTTTGGAGACTGAGGCTTTTTAAAAATTCGTCCGTGTTTTCAAATGTGCGTGCCTGAGTTTGGAATAGATTTTTGTATTTCGGGATAAATTCGCCTATCAAAACCAAATCGTCAATCTGATAAGAATTCACCAATTCCGACACTTTTTTATACAATTCGTCTTTGTTTAAATTGCTTTGTAAAACATCGGTCAAAACCAAACTTTTACGTGGAAATGGTTGTTGCGCCAAAACATCCAGTGCCACTTTTACCGAATGTAAATCTGAATTGAATGTATCATTGATCAGAATGCTGTCGCGTATGCCCGACTTGATTTCCAAACGCATTTCTATGGGAAGCAGCGTTTTTGTTTGTGTTAGGTATTTTTCTAAATTTAAATCCAGTGCCGCAATTGTAGTCAAAACGGTCAAAATATTCTCTACCGATGCTTCGTCATGAAAAGGAATTTTGAAAGAATAATCTTTTGAATTCCAATGGATTGAAATCAATTTTCCATCCGGATCTTCTGAAACCGAAATGAGTCGGATTGTATCGTTTTCATTTTTACCAAAAGTGAAAAATTCAAATTCTTCAGGCGAAAAAATTTCGTTTATATATTTGCCGGCTTCTTCATTTTCCCAATTGAAAATGATTTTTTTTACAGACCGAAACAATTTGATTTTTTCCAGGAGGATTTCGTTTTTATTCCTGAAATTCTCCAAATGAGCCGATCCTATGTGTGTCAAAACGCCAATCTCGGGACAAATGATTTCTTCCAATTTATCCATTTCGCCCAATTGCGAAATTCCGGCTTCAAAAATTCCGAGGTTGTTTTCATCGCCCATCTGCAAAACCGAAAGGGGAACACCAATCTGTGAATTATAGCTTTTCGGGCTTCGCACAATCGAAAAATCTTTCCATAACAATTGATTCAACCATTCTTTTACGATGGTTTTTCCATTGCTTCCTGTGATTCCGATAACAGGAATCCGGAATTGGTTTCGATGAAATTTAGCCCAGCTTTGAAGAGCTTCCAAAGGAGAATCTACCTTTAAATATACAGCGTTTTCCAAAAGTTCTTTTATCTCCGAAACCACAAAAACCCGTATTCCTTTTTTATAGGCATCCGACAAAAACCGGTTGTCATAAAAGGCAAAAAATACGGCATTGCCCGGCTGATAAATCGTTCGGGAATCGAAATAAATTTCTTCAATAAACCCGGAAGGATTTCCGGTAATTTCGGCCTGAATAATTTTAGCTAATTCTTTTATTTCGTAGGATTTCAAGTTCTTTTTTTGTATAATTAGATATTTAAAATAAAATACTTTGTGTCGCTTTATGTTTCCTTTGTGAACTTAGTGGATCATGCCATATTCTTCATTTAACCACAATGGACACGAAGAAATTCTCAAAGAACACAAAGATATATTGGATTATTCATCTTTTTTAATTTCTTCCCAGAAAGCGGTTCGGCTTAGTGGCTCATATTCCTCCTTTTCACCCAACTCCACCAATTTCTCACTTTTGATTTTCCGGTGTGAATAATGGGCAAGGTTTCCGGTTTTTATACAGATTGCATGGACTTTGGTCACATATTCGGCGGTAGCCATGAGGTAAGGCATCGGCCCAAACGGTCGGCCTTTAAAATCCATATCTAGTCCGGCAATGATGACACGCTTTCCTGAATTGGCCAATTGGTTGGCGACTTCTATGATTCCGTCATCAAAAAACTGGGCTTCGTCAATCCCCACTACGCTGCATTCGTTTGCAAGAATCAATATGTTATAAGCCGATTCCACCGTGGTTGCGCTTACTGAATTTTGGTTATGAGAAACCACTTCTTCTTCGTCGTATCGCTTATCTACAGCAGGTTTGAAGATTTCTACTTTTTGTTTTGCAAATTTCGCACGGTTGATACGTCGGATCAGCTCCTCCGTTTTTCCGGAAAACATGGAGCCGCAGATGACCTCAATCCAACCGCTTTGCTTTGTATGGTTTATGGTGTTTTCTAAAAACATGGAAAGCAAAGTTAGGCATAAAACTGTTTTTGGTGTAGTATTTTTAGAACCCTGATAGAATTTTTGTCTATTATGAAGTGAATGGAATAGGGGAAAACTTTCAGGTGAGCAATACGAACCGTGCGATAACGTACCTGATAGATTAATGGATTTTCTTTCAGTTCATCAATTTTATCCCAAAATTCTTTGTGAAACTGCTCTACCAACCCGGATGAAATTTTTTCATAATAAAGAACGGCATCCCTGAAATTTTCAAGCGTTCCGATTTCAAATGTAATGATGTAACTCATTTTCAGGATGTTAAACTTCTGAATTCTTCTTCAGAAATATAGTTTAACTCTCCTTTTTTATGTTTGTCCAGCACATCATCCATCATTGTCTTGTACTCTTCTTTCAATTCCATATTGTTGGCTTTTTCACGAAGAATATGTTCCATATAATTTTTGAGGTTCCGCCCCTCTTTTTCGGCCTGGAACTGTAAAAGGGCAAGTGTCTGGGTGTCTAAACTGACTTCTTTACGGGTTTTATTTTTCAGCATCTTTCGGATAATTTACGGTAAATATACGTATAGTTTACGATTCCTCTCTACAACCCCCTCACAAAATCTTCCAAAGAAATCTCTCCGGGCAGGATAAGCTTTTTGCCGTCAGGAACTTATGTGTTAAAAGTAAAAACCGGAAATCTCACAATTGCCGAAAAAGTGATTAAAAAGTAAAATTATGTGTTAATTAAAGAAAATCCGTTTTTAGAATTGATTGAAAACGGCTTTATTTTTACCCGAAAACTTCATTCAAAACCTTCGCTAAACGCAGCCCGCCCTTAAGCAGCTGTCCTTCCAGAGTGGAAACGTAATCATAATTGTAGTTGTACCATAGTTTGTCGCCCGCTTTCACGTTGGCATAAATATCTTCTGCCTTTTGGTACGAATCAAACAACCAGTCGTTTAAGTTTCCGTCCGCTAAATTTTTATTGAATTTTTTATCCCGGATATCCAGAACTTCGGCATATTCCGTATAACTGTACTGCTGAAAGTCAACGAGTTTACTATCCCAAAGCGAATGGATATTAGTCGTATTTTTAAACCATTCCACTTCGATTTTATTTCCACCTAAATCCTCTTCGTGGCCTACGTGGAGAGGCTGATGTGCATCGCCAATCAAGTGAAGTAAAAAATAAAGATTTTCCTGTTTTTTCTCCAAAGAAAGATCTTTGTTATTTTTTAATTCATCCATGATGATCAAAACTCTTTTGTATAGATTTTCATCGGAAGAATTATTTAAAGCTAAATCGAATTGCTGGCGGTTCATGCCACCAGGGAAATTAATATAATGCCAGGAGTCGGCCATTTTCCAATCGGGATTGGATTTGATGAAATCCGGCCAGTTAGCCCAATAAGCCAACTTTTGATTTCCGATGATTTTTTTGATTTGACGTTTGGCTTTTCCGGAAAGATGATTTTCTGCTATTTCTGCTACAACTCTGTGGCCTGTTGTGCCCCAGGCAAGAGTTTCGGTCCAAATCATCAGGAATAAAAACAGAATTATAAATTTTAATTTATTCATTTTGTGTGAATTATAAATCTTTTGAGATTGGTTTAACAACCCAATAATTTCTTCAAAATCATTTTTGTAATCAGATAAGTCGGTTTTACACCAGTAAGTCCCAAACCTCCTGAAGCCAATGTACTTCCTGTTTCCAACGGATTATCAGAAGCATAATATGCATACATAACTTTTACATCCGGTGAAATATGATGTCTGATTTGGGAGGCGATTTGAATGGCTTTTTGATAATGACCGCCTTCCATTTCCAACCCGATGGCTTTCCATGAAGAATTTTTAAAATATTCCAAAACGTCTTTGTTCTGAAGTGAAGTTCCCAGAACCGTTATCATAGGCCCTTCAAAAACACCCAATCGGTGTCCTTTGAAATCTTCCGATTTTAATTCATTTGAAATCACATAATTATCGGTTGGACCCTCCACGATGTGCGAAGTAGGAATCATGATGTCTCCTTTTTTGCCACATAAAATCCCGGCTTTTCCCATGATGGACACGGATTTTACATTCATCATAATGGAAGAACCTTTGGTTTTATAAGGTTTCAACAACTCATCCATCACCTCAAAAGCCTGTTCTCCAAATGCATAATCCATCACCAGAATTACATCTCCTGAAGTCGCCTTCACTTCTGAAAAAGCAGTATTTTTTAAGCTTATTTTTTCTAAATCAATGATCTGTATATCGATATTGGTTCCTGAAGAATCCGGAATAAACGTCAATCCGTTTTTATGTGAAAAATTCTGCACGGCCTCACGAAGTGATTTGTTTTTACTGGAAGAAAGATCTTTGTACAAATCAAATTCATCAGAAACAGAAAATTTCTTACCGACGGCATCAAATGCATAGAGCATATTGGAGACGCTGTGCATATTGGCACTGATGATGTGAAGCGGACGATGAATCAGATTCTGTTCAACCAAGACTTTTTTGATGGTATTGGCCCATTTTTCCCCAACGATGTGATGCCCGATTCTCTCTCTCAAGATTGGAGAAAACATGATTTCCCTTCTTTTTATTCCCAAAATATCTTCCTGAGAGGTTTTGCCCATCCAGTATATGATTTTGAAGAATTTATCCTTGTCCGTTTCCGTGCCGAAATATTTATAGGCAATCTGGGTTTCGTTATAAGTTCTTCCCAAAATAGTGGAAAGATGCATCAGGGCGATATCACGGTCTTTGGTTGAAAGTTTGGATTCTTTTAAGGCAATTTCTTCAATTTTCTCCCAAACCCGGTTGGGCTTTTGGGTTTGTTTATGAAAAGCTTTAGCCCGTATTTTATCGGATTCATTATACAAAAAGGTCAAATGAGTAAGCGTGTCATAAATTTCGGAACGCCCTCTTGTCACTTCTATGTTCATTTGGTCTTCATCAACACGGTAACAAATCCTTCTCCTTTTTGGGGGAATAATGGGTTTGAATTTGGTGAAATCCACCCCTTCGTTTGAAGTGAAGTGGATATAGGGTGTTTCCGTAATTCCGTCCGGAAGCCTATCCAGAACATAAAAAAGTCCGTTTAACTCCACCTTTTCCGGGTCGGCCATGGTGCCGTAAATTTCCGGATTCAATTGTAACAATAAATCCTGAATCATCTTCCCGGATTGTCCTGTCGGGCGGTAGGTTCCCCGATGAAACATATGCCGCATGGTGATGTACAGCCGGTCGATGGCGGTGGTGGATTGTCTTGCTCTTGTGATATTGTGATTCATAAATATTTTACGTTAATTGATTGAAAACGTTTAGGTTTAAAACCATTTTCGTTTGTTTTGTTTTTTTTCTTGGTATTCTTTGTCAATTAGCATCAGTTCATCATACCATTCCTGTCCGAATTTTCTTATAAGTGCATCTTTGAGGAAATGGGCAACATTTACTTTCAATTCTTTACCCAAAGTACAGGCATCCGAACAAATGTCCCAAACATGATAATTTACGGCGGTGAATTTCTTGTATTCTTTCAAACGAACCGGGTAAAGATGACAGGAAATCGGTTTTTTATAATCCACCGCTCCTTCTTCCCAGGCCTTTTCGATTCCGCATTTAGTGATGCCCTTTTCATCAAAAATGACATAGGCGCATTCTCCACCGTTCACGAGTGGCGTGACCCATTCACCGTCAGAATCACGTTCATACTTTCCTGATTTTTCAATGGCAGCAATTCCTTCGGGGCGTAAATAAGGTTTGACGTCTTCGTAAATGTCATCGAGTATAGGCAATTCGTCCTCATTTAGCGGAGCACCTGAATCACCTTCCACACAACAAATTCCCTTACATTTTGATAGATTACATACAAATTCTTCAGAAAGAATTTCTTCAGAAATAAGTGTATCGCCAATCTGAAACATAAATTTTGTTTTTATTGACACGCAAAGATAGGAGGTTTATTTGGGTTTTGTATCTTTGTTTCATCTTTTCTATTAAAACTAAACTAAATTTTTACCTTTTTATAAGACTAACATCATGTTTTTATGCAGGAAGGTTTTAAAAGCTTCATAGGCGAGGAATGGAAAGAAGTGGATTTGGATTGTCCCTATGTGAAAGAGGGATATGCAATCGAGGTTTCCAATTTCGGGAGAATATGTTCCATTACGTCCCAATTCGGAAGAAGATTATTAAAAGGCGATCAAATTAACGGATACAAAATAGTCCGGTTAAAATTCTTTAAACCCCGATTGCCTGAAAATCAGGAAAAATTGGAAGAATTTATCCTTGAGATTAATTTCCTTAAAAAAGAATCAAAAAGGTTGAAAGCCGAGGGTCCGGTAGAAAAATTCAATGAAACTCAGGAACAATTAGAAAAACTGACGCACAAAAAAGATAAATTTCTCCGGAAAGAAACGCTTGCCAGAACCATCAACCAGCATTATTTAATTCACCGGCTGGTTGCCGAATATTTTTTACCCAAACCCGACTATGAAAACGGGGTGGTGGCGCATCTGGATTTTAATAAATACAACAACAAATATACGAACCTGAAATGGATGACACTGGAAGAAAACCTGCAACACCAGCAGAAAAGTCCATTTGTGATTTCCGATCTTAAAAAGCGCAAAAACCGGTTTTTTCCATCCGACAAAAATTCCAAACTGACCGAAACCAAGGTTATGTACCTGAAAAAACTCCTGAACGAAGGCAAACCTATGAAGCAGTTGGTGAGGCAATTCAAGGTGACCGAAACTCAGATTCTCCGGATTAAAAGAGGCGAAAACTGGGGAAGAGTAAAAGCGGCAAAATAAGTTCACTGTCCATCTGTTTTGACTACTTTTGCAGGAGAAATGGAATCCTTGCTTTCAAATATAAATTCTCCAAAGGAGCTTCGCCAATTGTCGTATAGCGATTTACCGAGGCTCTCGACAGAAATCCGCGAATTTATTCTCGAAACTCTTTCCGTAAAGCCCGGGCATTTGGGTGCGGGACTCGGTGTGGTCGAATTAACCATCGCTTTGCATCATTTTTACAATACACCCGAAGATTTGCTGATTTGGGATGTGGGACACCAATGTTATCCGCATAAAATTCTGACCGGAAGAAAAGATGAATTTCATTCGCTTCGCCAACTAAATGGGATTGCAGGATTTCCCAGCCGGGACGAAAGTGAATTTGACGTTTTTGGAACCGGTCACTCGTCCACTTCCATTTCGGCTATTACCGGAATGGCAATTGCCGACAAATTACAAGGAAAATCCAACAAACACATTGCGGTCATCGGTGATGCATCTATCGTTTCCGGAATGGCACTGGAAGGATTAAACCATTTAGGCAGTACGGATTTGGATGTTTTGATTATACTGAATGACAATTCGATCGGGATTGACCCATCGGTCGGAGCTTTGAAAAATCATTTCTTTCAATTGGAAAAAGGATTGAATCATTCGGTTTTTGAGGATTTTGGATTTCACTACAAAGGTGTGATTGACGGACATGATTTTGACCAACTATTTTCTGCTTTTGAAGAATTGGATTCAATTAAAAAACCAAAAATACTCCACATCAAAACCGTTAAAGGAAAAGGATATGCCAATGCCGAAGCCGATCAGGTGAAATGGCATGCGCCCGGATTGTTCAACAAGGAAACCGGCGAAATTTCCAAAACACGGAATTCTAAAATTTCCTATCAACAGATTTTTGGAGAAACGATTTCAAAACTGATGATAGAAAATGAGAAAATCATCGCTATCACTCCAGCGATGCTGACCGGAAGTAATTTAGTCAAAACAAAATTGGAATTTCCGGAAAAAGTGTTAGATGTCGGAATTGCGGAACAACACGCCGTTACGTTGGCAGCCGGGATGGCGGCGCAAGGTGCGGTTCCGTATCTGGCGATTTATTCGACGTTTTTACAGCGTGCGTATGATCAGGTCATTCATGATGTGGCTTTGCAAAATCTGCCGGTCGTGTTTTGCATTGACCGTGCAGGAATTGTCGGGACGGATGGTGCGACGCATCATGGATATTTTGACATCGCGTTTTTGCGGAGCATTCCCAATATGATTGTTTCCGCACCGATGGATGAAACCGATTTTCAGAATTTGCTATTTACAGCACAATTTACCGCACAACCTTTCTCAATTCGTTTTCCGAAAGGAAATTCAAAAGCTGACGATATAAAATTGGAATTGAATAGATTGGAAATCGGAAAAGCAATCGAAATTCAAAAAGGATCTGAAATCGCAATTTTGACGTTTGGAACAATTGGTCAAAAAATCCAAAATGTCATTCAGAGCGAAGCGAAGAATCTCAAAGAAAAATTAGCCCATTATAAATTTATTTTCTGCAAACCATTGGACAAAGATTTGCTGGATGAAATTTTTAATCAATATAAAACCATCGTCACGTTTGAAAATGGCATATTGAACGGTGGTTTTGGTGATGCGGTTTTGGAATATGCGCAGGAAAAAAATTATACCGGAAAAATCATTCGAAAAGGCTATCCCGACGAATTCATTCCGCATGGCTCGGTGGAGGAATTGGAGAAATGGGTTGGTTTGGATGAGGAGTCGGTTTTGGCGTTATTGGTTAAATTGATTTGATCATCAACGAATTGAATTTTCAGATTTCCCAAAATTCAAATTATAGATTTAACTTTGTAAAAATTCAAAAAATGGCACTTACAGAACAACAATTGAATGAAATCGGCGAGCGTTTGGTCGAGAAATTCAAAACCATATACGACCCGGAAATTCCTGTAGACATCTACGAATTGGGATTGATTTACGACGCTTTTGCCAACGAAAGCGGAAAAGTAAAAGTACTGATGACCCTAACTTCTCCAAACTGTCCGGTGGCAGAATCGTTACCCAATGAGGTTAAAAATAAAGTTGAAGAAATAGAAGGCGTAACGGAAGCTGAGGTGGAAATAACATTTGATCCGCCCTGGGACAGGGAGATGATGAGCGAAGAAGCAAAATTTGAATTAGGAATGCTCTAAAAATAATCGTATTTTACCAAAAAAATTAAACTATGAATCCATTTGACCTTTTAGCATCGTTTTCTACCATCCTCTACATCATTTTTGGAATTTTCATCCTGAGTGTTTTGGGATTATTTTTCATTGTTAAGCAACAAACTGCTGTTGTTGTAGAGCGATTTGGTAAATTTCAAAGTGTACGAAGTGCCGGTTTCCAACTGAAAATTCCGGTTGTCGATAGAATTGCCGGAAAACTTTCGCTCAAAATCCAGCAATTGGACGTGGTAGTGGAAACCAAAACACAGGATGATGTGTTTGTGAAAATCAAAGTTTCTGTCCAATACGTAGTCATAGCCAATAAAGTATATGATGCTTTTTATAAATTGGACAATCCTTATACGCAGATTACTTCTTATGTATTTGATGTGGTTCGTGCGGAAGTTCCAAAACTTCGTTTGGACGATGTTTTTGAAAAGAAAGACGACATCGCAATTGCTGTAAAAGGTGAATTGCAGGAGGCGATGAACGATTATGGATACGACATCATCAAAACTTTGGTGACAGACATAGACCCGGATGAGCAGGTTAAACACGCCATGAACCGGATCAATGCTTCGGAGCGGGAAAAAGTGGCGGCTCAATACGAAGGAGATGCGCAGAGAATTCTCATCGTCGAAAAAGCAAAAGCCGAAGCCGAAAGCAAAAGATTGCAAGGTCAAGGTATAGCCGATCAGCGACGAGAAATCGCAAGAGGTTTGGAAGAATCCGTAAATGTGCTGAACAAAGTCGGAATCAATTCGCAGGAAGCATCTGCTCTGATTGTGGTTACCCAACATTACGACACACTTCAGGCTGTCGGAACCATGAATAAATCCAATTTGATTTTATTGCCCAACTCGCCTCACGCCGCAGGAGATATGCTTAACAATATGATTGCGTCATTTGTAGCTGCCAACCAGATTGGTGAGGAAATGAAAGTGTCCAATCAGAACAAAGGAAAAGAGAATTCTTAGCGAAATTAAACCGATGAAAAATTCATTGGAACAAATACTGGAATCACGGGAAATCAATCCAACCGCCATGCGGGTTCTGGTACTGAAAAAACTGCAAAATTCCGAAGCTGCATTGAGTTTGGGAGAGCTGGAATCACATTTCCGTCAAGCCGATAAAACCACACTTTTCCGCACGCTGAAAACCTTTGAAAAAAACAAATTGGTTCATAGTATTGACGACGGAACCGGCTCGCTTAAATATGCACTCTGTGAGGAATCTTGCGAATGTTTGCCGGAACAAGCACACATCCATTTTCACTGCAACAAATGCGGGCGGACTTTTTGCATGAAAGATTTCAGCCTTCCACAAATCAAACTTCCTAAAAACTTCAGAGCCGAAGAAACCAGTCTGGTAGTGAAAGGATTTTGTGAGAAGTGTAATTGAGGTTAATTTAGCATTATGAGAAAATTGATTGTTATTGTGTTTTTATTATCCGGTTTTTCCTTTACAAAAGCACAAGAAGGATATAGATTAATGCAAAAAGCAGAAAAAGAAATAAGAAAAGAAAACTATCCCAAAGCATTACGGTTATTAAATTCTGCGGAAAAAGCTGATTATGGATTTTGTGGAAATTCTTATTATTATGCTTTAGGCGAAATTGGAATGTTGAAATCTCAAATTTATAATGGACAAAAAAATTACGATGAAAGCCTTGAAGTATTGGATACTTATTTTGGCTGTGATTTTGGAGTTGATTGTGAAAAGCGAGACTCGCTTCGTATCGAAACGTTGTTTTTGAAATTTGGAAAAGAAAATGTAGTAAAAGAATTCAAAGAAAATTTAGTTGTAAAGGACATTATTAAGTTGAAACAAAATGATTTTCTTCATTATTTAATTGAATTACCGACTTATAATTATTCGTTTGAAATTAAACATTTTGATTCATTTGGATTCACAGATGAAGAATTGTCTAATCCTCAAGAACTGATTAAAGAACTCAGGTTTTATCAGTTAATGCAAGAATGAGAATACTATCATTTTGATTTATTTTAAAGATGTTACAGCGGTTTTTGTGAATGTCAAACTACAAAATATAAACTTAAAACACTTCTAAATCCCCTCAAGGGAACAATTTTAAGAAGCAAAATCTAAGTGGATTCCCCCCTTTAAAAGAGGAAAAACGGGGATGTTTGCAACCTAATTGCAAGCCATCTATTCTAAATTTGTATAAAAGTTTAGAAATGTCATCAACTTGTTGCGCCACAGAAGAGCAAAACCACAACCACTCACACGAAGGTCACGACCACGACCATGGTGATGCTTCTTCGTTTAAAACATACATTCCCGCCATCATCAGTTTTTTGATGTTGATGACAGGAATTTCATTCGATTATTTTGATCAACCTGAATTCTTCCAAAACCAAACCGTTCGCTTTATTTGGTATTTGATTGCATACATTCCGGTTGGTTTTCCGGTTTTCAAAGAAGCATTTGAAACCATGAAAAAAGGCGAATTCTTTACCGAATTTACTCTGATGTCTGTGGCGACAATCGGCGCTTTCATTTTAGGTGAATTTCCCGAAGGTGTAGCAGTGATGCTTTTTTATGCCGTTGGCGAATTATTTCAAAGTGCCGCTGTCAACAAAGCAAAAAACAATATCAAAGCATTGCTCGACGTCCGTCCAAACGAAGCCAATGTTTTCCGAAATAGCCAGTGGCAGACCGTAAATCCGGAAACAGTTGAAATCGGAGAAACCATACAGGTGAAAGTCGGCGAAAAAGTGCCGTTGGACGGAATTATGCTGTCCGAATCTTCAAGTTTCAACACCGCTGCGCTGACCGGAGAGAGCAAACCGGATACTATACGAAAAAATGAAACCGTTCTGGCAGGAATGCTCAATCTGGAGAAGGTAATTGAAGTTAAAACCACGAAAAAGTTTGAAGACAGTTCGCTGGCAAAAATCCTTCAAATGGTTCAGGAAGCGAGTTCCCGAAAAGCCAAAACGGAATTATTCATTCGTAAATTTGCCAAAATCTATACACCGATTGTGTTTTTTTTAGCTGTTGCATTAACCTTTTTGCCATACTTTTTTGTGGAGGACTATGTGTTTGAAAAATGGTTTTACCGGGCTTTGATCTTTTTGGTCATTTCCTGTCCCTGCGCTTTGGTGATTTCGATTCCGCTCGGATATTTCGGCGGAATCGGAGCCGCTTCCCGAAACGGAATTCTCTTCAAAGGTTCCAATTATCTCGATTTGATGGCAAAAGTAAATACAGTGGTGTTGGACAAAACCGGAACCCTGACCGAAGGTGTTTTTAAAGTACAAAAAATCCAATCTGAACTATTTCCGGAAAAAGAATTTTTGGAGTATGTTTCGGCATTGGAAACGAATTCAACTCATCCGATTGCCAAAGCAATTGTAGATTTCCATCCGTCCCGATTAAGTGCTGAAACCACAGAAGAAATTTCAGGTCACGGATTGAAAGGAATGATTGATGGAAAAGAAATTCTGGCAGGAAATGGAAAATTATTAAAGAAATTTAATATCGATTATCCTTCTGAAATTGACCAAATTGTAGAAAGCATCGTCATCATAGCGATTGACGGAAAATATGCCGGATACATTACGATTGCAGATGAAATTAAAGAAGATTCGGCGCGTGCCATTTCGGAAATGAAACAAAATGGCGTTACCCAAACGGTCATGTTAAGTGGTGATAAAGATAGCATCGTTCAGAAAGTAGCGAATGAAATTGGGATCACAAATGCCTTTGGCGGACTTTTGCCAGAAGGAAAAGTGGAAAAAGTCAAAGAATTGAAAAAGAATTCTAAAAATATATTAGCTTTTGTAGGCGACGGGATAAATGATGCTCCGGTTTTGGCTTTGAGCGATGTCGGAATTGCGATGGGCGGAATGGGAAGTGATGTCGCCATCGAAACAGCTGATGTGGTCATTCAAACCGACCAACCCTCGAAAATTTCAACCGCCATCAAAATCGGTCGAAAAACCAAACAGATTGTGATTCAGAATATTGCTCTTGCGTTTGGCGTGAAAGTCATTGTTTTGATATTGGGCGCAGGAGGATTGGCAACCATGTGGGAAGCCGTTTTTGCGGATGTAGGTGTGGCTTTTTTGGCAATTTTAAATGCGATTAGAATTCAGAATCTGAAGTTTTGATTTATTTTTACCTCCAAAACTTAGAAATGAAAAAAATCTTTACGCTTTTGACGATTGTTTTTGTCTTTAACTATTCGTACTCTCAGGATTTCATAGAAAAATTAGCACAAGAAACTTGTACCTGTTTGGAAGGAAAGTCCACGGAAGGATTGACGCAGAGCGAGAAAGAAATGCAGATAGGAGTCTGCATGTTTCAGGGAATCGGGAAATACAAACAAGAATTCGATGTCTATAAACAGGATAAGCAACTATTAGATATGGATTTGGAAGCTTTCGGAGAGGAAGTGGGCATACAGATGGCGCTTATTTGTCCTAATTTTATCATGCAATATTATGATTCGGCTGCTTTATATGATTCGGAAGTAGCTTATTCTTTGGAAGTAGAACTTGGCAAAATTAAATCAATCGATAAAAAACAATTCAACATCGTCAACCTTGAAATCGGTGATGGTTCCATTTTGAAATTTCTTTGGTTATGGGATTTTGACGGTTCCGATATTTTGACAAAAAATCAGTTTAAAAACAAATGGATCAATATTTTTTATTCGAATTTAATGCTTTACGATCCGGAAAAGAAAACCTATATCAATTACAAAGTGATAGAGGGAGTCGAGTTAGGCGAATGATTTGTTGATAAATATCAAACGGCTTTCAGTCGAATTTCCCTTATTTTTGTACAACTTCAAAAACAAAATCCAAATATGAAAATCTGGGACAAAGGATTCTCTGTCAACGACAAAATCGAAAAATTTACCGTAGGAAAAGATCGCATTCTAGATGGCTATCTGGCTAAATATGATGTGATTGCTTCGAAAGCACAAGCCAATATGCTATCAAAAGTCGGAATCATTTCTGCTGACGATAACTCTAAATTGCAAGTTGCACTAGACGAAATTTTGATCCAAATAGAAAACGGAAATTTTGTGATCGATGAGAATTTTGAAGACATTCATTCTAAAATTGAAGCGGAATTAATTATCAAAACCGGAGATGCAGGAAAGATGATCCATACGGCGCGTTCCCGAAATGATCAGGTTTTGGTGGCGATTCAATTATTCCTTCGCGAATATTTATCTGAAACCAAAACTAAAGTTTTGAGTCTGATTGATATTTTAGTTGATAAAGCCGATGAACACCAAAACGATTTGATGCCGGGTTATACCCATTTTCAGGCCGCGATGCCAAGCAGTTTCGGGATGTGGTTTTCGGCCTATGCCGAGAATTTGTTGTCCGATTTGCATTTCTTTGACGCTGCCTACAAAGTTGCCGACCAAAATCCATTGGGTTCAGGCGCAGGTTTCGGAACAAGTTTCCCAATCGACCGCAAAATGACTACTTCCGAATTAGGTTTTGCCGAAATGGCGGTAAGTTCCGTTGGGGCACAAATGCTGCGCGGAAAATCAGAGAAGTCTACTGCTGTTGCGATTTCTATGGTTTGTGGAACATTATCTAAAATGTCCTATGATTTGGTAATGTACAACAGCCAGGATATGGGGTTTGTGAAATTACCAAAGGAAATGACCACCGGATCGTCCATCATGCCGCATAAAAAGAATCCGGATGTGTTTGAGTTGACAAGAGCGCATTGCAACCGTTTACAAGGCCTGCCAAACGATATCATTTTAACCATCAATAATCTCCCGAGCGGTTACCACAGAGATTTTCAAATCCTGAAAGAAATTTTATTTGAGCCGATGGTTCAGTTCAATGACATTCTGGATATTTTGATTTTTGCTTTGCCACAAATCCAAATTACCGATGGATATATGAATCAGGAAAAATATGATTCTATTTATACGGTAGAAAACATCAATCATCTTTTGCAAACCGGAACTTCTTTCCGTGATGCCTATAAGATTGTCGGGGTTTCAGTGGACGATGGGAGTTATGTGCCTCATAAGGAATTTAAAACTTCGCATCTGGGAAGTATCCATAACTTGGGATTGGAAGAAATTCGGGAGAAAATCAAAAGGTATAAAGGACTGTAATTCTAATTAATATCGTTCTTTCCATTCAAACCTCCAAGGTTTTTGAAACTTTGGAGGTCTTTTGTTTTAATTATTCATTGTTAATCACTACTAATAATTCCAACAAAATATCCCGAATTAATATCTAAGAAACATTGCAATGAGTGTTTGTCCAAACCCTCAAATCTATAGTAAGATTTTTCAATATTAATATTTTGAGGAATTTTTAATTTTTCATGTTCTAACATTCTCATATAAAATGTTTTTGGACTATAATTCCAATCCTTGTCTTTTGGTTGTATTTTTAACTTGTTTTCGAAGACAAATTTTTCTATATCCTCAAGATTTATCTTTATTACAAACATTTCATCTTTGCCACCATCAGTTAAAAAATCTTCATAAAGTTTACAATCAATTATTTGATAATTTTCAGGCATCCAAATTAAACGTTCGTAAGTTTTTGAAATTCCCCTGCAACTATCATTACAACTAATACAAGCTAAAGCAAGAATAAGTATTAATATTTTCATTTCATATAGAATATTTATAGGTTTTCCTGATTTTGACGATTTTAAACTTTGACAAAGTTGTCGAAAAGACCTCACAGGTTTCAAAAACCTGTGAGGTCTTATCTTTAAACATAAATTATTCAATATCAATTGGATAGAAAATATTGCTTTTATTTTCATTCACATATTTCTGAATCTCCTTACTTTCTTTGGAATTTCTCTGTTTTTCATCTCCTTCGTAGGATATTATAAAATTATCACTGTTATGATTTACAATAATTTTTTTTGGGAAACCAACATTAAAATTTGTAAAAATTGCTATGCCATTAATATCTGAACTTCTATTATATTGTATTCTTGCGTTGCTGATTTTAACCCAAAACCCAAACACTTTCAAAGTGTCTGATTCAATTTTTTCATACATCACCGAAGCATCCGCCATATTTCCTATTCGTCTCATATCCTCTTCGCGAATAGTTGTGCTACTTGCGGTTTCATTTCGTTTGATGTAATTTCCATCTTTCTTTTCCGGAGTTGAGCCGCGAAAAACTACAATTTCACTTTCTTCCTTTGCTTTTGCGGCAGGTTTTGCGGATTCCATTTCTATTGCAGGTTCAGGAGGATTTTGGAGAACATTTTCGTAAGTCATTGCATCTTCAGCATCATAGACAGGACTCATCGCAATTTTTGGTGGTTCCACTTCGCTTTCACTCTCCATAATTTCAGGAGCCGATTTCTTTTCCTCCCGTATCACAACTGATTGTTTGTTTTCTTCCAATTTATCCAGTATTTCCGAGACATTTTCTTTATTGATTTCCGAAGCATCCTCTAAAACAATTTGCGGATTTGTCATTTCCGAATTGATGGTATTTTCATTATTCAACAATGCCCAAACGCCTATCATCATTCCGATTACGACCGAAGCCACTGTCGCATACTTCCACCATTCGGTCTTTCTCTTCTGAATCGATTTTTCCTCCAATCGCTCCTCAATTCTGTCCCAAAGCAAATCGCGTGGCTTTTCGTCCAAACCGTGTTGATTGTTCCGGAACAATTCTTCTATGGGATCATTCGTGTTCATACCGATTTATTTTGGGTGATACCATATTCGTTTAACAATACTTTCAATTTTTCCTTTGCCAGATTCAACTGTGACTTCGAAGTTCCCTCCGAAATCCCGAGTTGTTCTGCTATTTCATTGTGTTTATAACCTTCAATTACGTAAAGGTTAAAAACGGTTCGGCAGCCGGTCGGCAGAAAATCCAATAGTTTCAAAACATCCTGTTCGTACAGATTTTCAAGTGCCGAAGCATCCCTGCTTGGCTGAATGTTGCTCGATTCCAGATAAATCGTGAAATCCTGCTTTTTACGGAGCTCCATCAGACATTCGTTGATAAAAATCCTTTGCATCCATCCTTCAAAGTTTCCTTTACCTTCAAAAGAATCAATGTGATCAAACACTTTCAAAAAACCTTTGACCAACACATCTTCCGCCAACTCCAGATTTTTCATATAGCGTTTGCAAACCCCAAAAAAACGCGCGCTGTATTGCTCATACAGCAGTTTCTGAACCTTACGGTCACGGCGTTTACAGCCCTCTATGAATTCCACTTCTTTCAATCTGTAATTAATTTATTCGCTTTTGACGAATGGTTTGGTCAAGCCAAACATTTTATTTTAATCAAAATATTCTTTTCCTTTTGCATCTACATAGCCTGATTTTCCATCATAGGATTTAATTCTTGCTAAATTATAAATAAATGGTTGGATTTCATCGTATTTGATTTTTGTAAAACCATAATATCCGACTTTACCATCCTTCGTTATTTTTAAATTTAAATCTTGAAATTCGATTTTATCATACATCGTTTTGGTTGGATCTTGCCAGATGCCATATTTTCCATTCTTTTTAAAGATGATTAAATCGGGTTGAACCATTAAACCACCTATTCCGTAATTTCCATCGTAGTTAAATTGTGTTTTTCCATTGATGAAATATACTTCATCAGCTTGGGATTTTGGGATTTTTAATTTGATTTCGGCAGGAATTTCATTTCCATAATCATAAAAAGTTTCGTCTATCCAGATTTGAAATTCGTTTTTATTGGATCTAATTTTCAGGTCATAATGAGGAACTGTACCACAAACTCCTATAAAATTATCCTTTATCTCTGATTTTTTCATTTCCTGATTTAAATAAAAAACTTGATTTTTTTCATCTAAAATTTGCCAAAACTGGTTAGCTGACCCTACATATTTCAAATTTTGAAAAAGTATTTTTCCGGAATTTGATTCTATACAATATGTATTTCCTTTTAGGGAAATTTTGTAATTTCCTAAATCGTAAACTATTGAATCTGTATCTTTTGCAACTAAATTGCAAATTCCTAAAATGCTTAAAGCGAATAGTACTAAGTATCGTTTCATCTTTATAAATCTTTGGTTATAAAAGGGTAGATGCTTTTCTTTAGAAAAAGGTTGGCTGGGTTGGAAAAAATAAGAAACTGTTTAAATTTTATTGTTAGAAATTTTTATAGCTATTTTTGAGATGCCCTTCGACTACGCTCAGGGTGACAGATTTTGCTTCGTATTTGAAGATTTATCGGGATAAATCAAGAATAGGAAGTGAAAAATATGCTCAAAAGAGTATTAAAATTTAGCAAAGATATCTTTTGAGCCATAAAAATAAATTTCGGTAAAATTTAAACAGTTTCTAAAATAAAATTGCCAAATTTTTATCAAATTCTCAATTTTATCGCATTATTTTTTATAATCATTCTAAATTATAATTCAATAATTAATTTGAATTGAGAGTATTCTGAAAAAATGTTATTTAAAAGTAAATTTGTAACCCTAAAAAATAGCAGTGTTTAGGCGGCTGACAAAGAATTATACAGGAATTTACACTGCTCGGATTTATTTAAAATATTATGAGCATATATCAAGATTATTTAAACGAAATTGAAGAAAGAAAAGGTCAGGGATTGCACCCAAAACCCATAGACGGAGCAGATCTTCTGACAGAAATTCTCGACCAGATCAAAGATACAAATAGTCCGCACAGAGCTGATTCAGTTCAGTTTTTTATTTACAATACATTGCCTGGAACAACTCCCGCGGCAGGTGTAAAGGCTGAATTCCTGAAAGAAATCATTTTGGGTCATGAAGTTGTGCCCGAAATAACTTCAGATTTTGCTTTTGAATTATTGTCACACATGAAAGGCGGACCTTCCATCAAAGTATTGTTGGATTTGGCCTTGGGTGAAGATGAGTCCATTGCCCGGCAGGCAGCAACCGTACTGAAAACCCAGGTTTTTCTGTATGATGCAGATACCAATCGTTTGAAAGAAGCATACAATAGTGGAAACGCAATTGCAAAAGATATTTTGGAAAGCTATGCAAAAGCGGAGTTTTTCACCCAATTACCGGAAGTTCCGGCAGAAATTAAAGTTGTAAGTTTTATCGCAGCGGAGGGAGATATTTCCACCGACTTATTGTCTCCGGGAAATCAGGCGCATTCGCGTTCAGACCGTGAACTACATGGCAAATGTATGATTACGCCGGAAGCACAGCAACAAATCGAAGAAATGAAATTGGCTCATCCCGATGCCAGCGTGATGCTGATAGCTGAAAAAGGCACGATGGGCGTAGGTTCTTCCCGTATGTCAGGTGTAAATAACGTCGCGCTCTGGACGGGAAAACAAGCAAGTCCTTATGTTCCCTTTGTAAATATAGCACCGATTGTGGGTGGAACAAATGGAATTTCGCCGATTTTCCTTACTACCGTCGATGTAACCGGAGGAATCGGTTTGGATTTGAAAAACTGGGTTAAGAAAACCGATGCAAACGGAGAAGTTGTCCGCAACGAAAAAGACGAACCCATTTTGGAACAGGTTTATTCGGTTGAAACAGGAACGGTTCTGACAATCAATACCCAAACCAAAAAATTATACAAAGGCGATCAAGAATTGATAGATATTTCAAAAGCACTTACACCGCAAAAAATGGAATTTATCCGTGCAGGAGGTTCTTATGCGATCGTTTTTGGAAAAAAAATCCAAACATTTGCTGCAGAGACTTTGGGAGTTCAAGCTCCAACCGTATTTGCTCCTTCCAAAGAAATTTCGATAGAAGGACAGGGATTGACTGCCGTTGAAAAAATATTTAATAAAAATGCCGTGGGCACAACTCCGGGCAAAGTTTTACACGCCGGATCTGACGTGCGCGTAAAAGTGAACATAGTAGGATCACAGGATACAACCGGATTGATGACCGCTCAGGAATTGGAAGCAATGGCGGCTACGGTTATTGCCCCAACTGTTGACGGAGCTTACCAATCGGGCTGTCACACAGCATCGGTTTGGGATAAAAAGGCGCAGGCCAATATCCCGAAACTGATGAAATTTATGAACGATTTCGGATTGATTACCGCTCGTGACCCGAAAGGCGAATACCATTCCATGACCGATGTTATCCATAAAGTTCTGAATGATATTACCATTGACGAATGGGCAATCATCATAGGAGGAGATTCACATACACGTATGTCAAAAGGTGTGGCCTTTGGAGCGGACTCAGGAACGGTTGCTTTGGCTTTGGCCACAGGAGAGGCTTCTATGCCTATTCCGGAATCGGTAAAAGTAACTTTCAAAGGTAAAATGAAAGAATACATGGATTTCCGCGATGTGGTGCATGCTACACAATTGCAGATGTTGCAACAGTTTGGTGGGGAAAATGTATTCCAAGGAAGAATCATTGAAGTACACATCGGAACACTTTTGGCAGACCAAGCCTTCACATTTACCGACTGGACAGCTGAGATGAAAGCAAAGGCCTCTATCTGTATTTCGCAGGATGATACATTAATTCAATCTTTGGAAATTGCAAAATCCCGTATCCAAATTATGATTGATAAAGGAATGGACAACCACAATAAAGTTCTTCAGGGATTAATCAACAAAGCAAATAAACGCATTTCCGAAATTCAATCAGGTGAAAAACCGGCTTTGACTCCGGATGCCAATGCTAAATATTATGCAGAAGTTGTGGTTGATTTAGATTTAATCGACGAACCGATGATTGCCGATCCCGATGTTAACAACGAAGATGTTTCCAAACGTTATACACATGATACCATCAGAGATTTGACGTATTACGGAGGCGATAAAAAAGTAGATTTAGGATTTGTAGGATCCTGTATGGTGCACAAAGACGATTTAAAAATCGTGTCGCAAATGCTTAAAAACATCGAGAAACAAACAGGGAAAGTAGAATTTAAAGCACCTTTGGTTGTGGCGGCACCGACTTATAATATTATTGACGAACTGAAAGCAGAAGGCGATTGGGAGTTTTTGCAGAAATATTCAGGTTTTGAGTTCAGTGATTTATTACCAAAAAGTTCTGCACGTACGGAATACGAAAACATTATGTATCTGGAGCGTCCGGGCTGTAACCTATGTATGGGAAATCAGGAAAAAGCGGCAAAAGGAGATACCGTTATGGCTACCTCTACTCGCCTTTTCCAAGGTCGTGTCGTAGAAGATTCAGAACGTAAAAAAGGAGAATCACTATTAGCTTCCACTCCTGTTGTTGTCCTTTCGGCTATTTTGGGGAGAATTCCGAGTATCGACGAATACAAATCTGCAGTTGATGGCATCAACCTGACAAAATTTACACCCATTTCGATGAATTAAAATTCGATAAATCTCAATGTCAAACAGAGACCATTCTTTAAAGGAATGGTCTTTTTTTGTACAATTCATAGTCTATGACAAATAGAATTAGAATTCTATTTTCTTAGTTTAACTATCAGAATCTTTAGGTTGTCCAATTCATTTTCCTACACTATTGAGTAGAATCGTTTTAAATAAGCAACTTAACAATTCTATAAGAACTCATTTTTCGGAAAATGAGTAAATTGTAGCTTGAATTTTTCACAACATTAAAGAATAAAATACACAAATATGGCATTTGATATAGAAATGATTAAGGAAGTCTATGGCTACATGAAAGAAAGAGTAGATGCAGCCCGAAATGTAGTAGGACGTCCTTTGACTTATTCAGAAAAAATACTCTATGCGCACCTTTTTGAGGGTATGGCTACGGAAGCATATAAAAGAGGCGAATCCTATGTGGATTTTGCTCCCGACCGTGTGGCGATGCAGGATGCGACGGCTCAAATGGCGCTGTTACAGTTTATGCAAGCCGGAAAAGTGAAAACAGCAGTTCCTTCCACTGTTCACTGTGACCACCTGATTCAGGCAAAAGTGGGTGCAAAAATAGACTTACAAGATGCAATCAATAAATCTTCCGAGGTATTTAACTTTCTGGAATCGGTTTCCAACAAATACGGAATCGGGTTCTGGAAACCGGGAGCGGGAATCATCCATCAAGTTGTTTTGGAAAACTATGCTTTTCCGGGTGGAATGATGATCGGGACCGACTCTCATACACCCAACGCAGGCGGATTGGGAATGGTGGCCATCGGTGTCGGTGGAGCTGATGCAGTTGACGTGATGGCCGGAATGGCTTGGGAATTGAAAATGCCAAAATTAATCGGAGTTAAATTAACCGGAAAATTAAGCGGTTGGGCTTCGCCAAAAGATGTGATTCTGGAAGTAGCCGGAATTCTGACCGTAAAGGGAGGGACAGGAGCTATCGTAGAATATTTCGGAGAAGGCGCCGAAAATCTTTCTGCAACCGGAAAAGGAACCATTTGCAACATGGGTGCGGAAATCGGAGCAACGACTTCTATTTTTGCTTATGATGATGCCTCAGAGCGTTACCTGAGAGCAACTGACCGTAGCGATGTGGCAGATGCAGCCAATGAATTACGTGCTTATTTACGTTCAGATGATGAAGTGTATGCGCATCCTGAAAATTATTATGACCAATTAATTGAAATCGATTTAGATCAATTGGAACCAAGATTAAACGGACCTTTTACGCCCGATTTGATGACGCCTGTTTCCAAAATGAAAGAAGTTGCCGGAAACAACGACTGGCCTTTGACCGTAGAATGGGGATTGATCGGTTCTTGTACCAATTCATCTTACGAAGACCTTTCAAGAGCGGCTTCCATCGCAAAACAAGCTGTGGACAAAGGTTTGGAAACCAAAGCAAGCTTCGGGATCAATCCGGGTTCGGAACAAGTAAGATTTACAGCTGACCGTGACGGAATTTTGAAACCGTTTAACGATTTGGATGCGGTAATTTTTACCAATGCCTGTGGGCCATGTATTGGCCAGTGGGACAGAGAAGGAGCCGATAAAGAAGAGAAAAATACGATAGTTCATTCTTTCAACCGAAACTTTAAAAAACGAGCAGACGGAAATCCGAATACTTATGCCTTTGTAACTTCACCGGAAATGGTGGCTGCGATTGCCATTGCCGGCCGCCTGGATTTCAATCCCATGACAGATACGCTGACCAATAAAAACGGAGAACAGATAAAGCTGGATCCGCCGGTTGGAGAGGAATTGCCGGCAAAAGGATTTGATGCGGAAGATCCGGGTTATCAGGCTCCGGTAGAGGACGGTTCGAAAGTTGAAGTTATCGTCAAACCGGATTCGGAACGACTACAACTATTGGAAAGTTTCCCTGCCTGGAACGGACAAAACATCATGGGTGCTAAATTGCTCATCAAAGCTTTCGGTAAATGTACGACCGACCATATTTCCATGGCCGGTCCTTGGTTGCGTTTCCGTGGTCATCTGGACAATATTTCAAACAATACACTAACCGGAGCGGTAAATGAATTCAATCAGGAAACCAATAAAGTAAAAAATACATTGACCGGCGAATACGGTGCAGTGCCGGATGTGGCACGTGCTTACAAAGCGGCAGGCGTTCCGACCATTGTCGTGGGTGACGAAAACTACGGTGAAGGTTCTTCCCGTGAGCACGCAGCGATGCAACCCAGACATTTGGGTGTGGTAGCGGTTTTGGTGCGTTCATTTGCGCGTATCCACGAAACCAATTTGAAAAAACAGGGAATGCTGGGATTGACTTTTGCGGATAAAGCAGACTATGATAAGATTCAGGAAGATGATACCATTAATTTTGTTGATTTAACCGAATTTGCACCGGGCAAACCATTGACGTTGGAATTTGTTCATGCAGATGGTTCCAAAGATTTGATTAAAGCCAATCATACATATAATGCAGCTCAGATTGAATGGTTCAAAGCCGGTTCCGCATTGAACCTGATAAAAAAACAACAAGCGCAGAATTAAAATTTATTCTTGAATAAAATCCAAATCCCGTTCAGAAATGAGCGGGATTTTTTTGATCTAAGAGACCAATCGCGCGGATTTTAATCTCTGAGATATGAGTCGAGATATCTGAAAAGATGCTTGTTTTTTTAATTTAGATTTTGTTTTATGAATTGTATATTTGGGGTTATGTGAAATTGTTAAAAATAAAATAATGAAATCGATATTTCAGATTATATTTTTTCTTATTTCTTCATTTACCTATTCTCAAATATATACTGAAAAAGAGTTGAGAGAAAATGGTGTAAAAGAAGTTTCAATTTTAGCCAATCAATATGATAATGGAAAAATAACTAAAACGACAAATTGTAAAGATTTCATTAATTCATTTGGTAAATCAAATTTATTTATAAAATATAATCTTAATGGGAGTATTGAATATCAATCAAAGACCCATTATATAGATGATGGTAAAACATCAATTGATACAATTAAAGAAAACAATCAAATTAAATATATAAATGTTTATCAAGAAGATATTAAGGAAAGCAGTTTTTCACATTTTCAGATAAAACCACCCCATGATACTATTATTTTTCAAAAATGGTTTCGAAATAAAGATGGAAAAGATAGTGTTCTTATAAATAAAAAGAACAATAAGAGTTTTGTCTTCATAAGAAATCATTATGATCAAAATGGAGAACTCACAAAAAAGGAAACTTTTTCGGAGAATGGAAAAATTCTCTCTTCAAAACAATATAAATATGAAATATTACAAAATTGCATAGTCCACTTTGATAATGATAATCAAATTAATCAAAAGATTTGCATCGAAAATAACATTGAAACAACATATTTTTTTAAAAACAATAGTGGTTTTTTGTATGGAATTAATTTACTTTCTGAAGTAGGTGGTAAAAAAGTCAAAATAAGAAACGATAAAAATTTGATATCGAATATTTCTTATTTTGATAAAACCGGTAATTTACAATCAGAAATTATATTTAATTATAGGTAAAAATGCTTATAGAACCCGATAGCGCGGATTTGCAATCCGTGCCTCGCTTAAACCTCATTTTAAATTAATTATATAAATTTGGCGTATCATAAATATTTGTAAATCAAGTATTTGTTTTTTATTTTCAGTATATTAATTTTTATTTCAGAAAATGTCGACAAAATACAAAGCAATAGAAATAGATAAGGCGTACTTTATGATCATAACCACTGTTGGTTGGGTAGATGTATTTACTCGTTATGCACAGAAAGAAGCTTTAATTTCTTCTTTGAGGTATTGTCAGAAGCATAAAGGGCTGGTACTATTTGCGTTTTGTATTATGCCAAGTCATTTGCATTTATTTTGTAGGGCAGAAGGTTCAATGACTTTATCTGAAATAATGCGAGATTTCAAAAAATTCACCTCAAAAAGGATAATAGAAATCATTCAAACTGAGCCAGAAAGCAGGAGAGAATGGATGTTAGACTATTTTAAAAAATCCTGTGAGCATTTAAAACGAAATCAAACTTTTAAAGTTTGGCAAGATGGTTACCATGCAGAAGAAATTTATTCTAACAAATGGATAAGGGAAAAAATCAAGTACATCCATCAAAATCCTGTTAAAGAAAAAATAGTTACAGAACCAGAGCATTATTATTATAGTTCTGCAAGAAATTATGCGGGGTTGGAAGCACCTCTTGAAGTCGAAATAGTTTTCTACGGTTGGGAGAATTGTTAAAAGATTGTATATTTTTTAACTGTGCACGGATTGCAAATCCGCGCGATCGGGTTGCAAATCCGCGATCAGGTGGTACAAGTTGTACAATAATTATGTCACCTATAGGTAATTTAATTAGTTTTTATCCAAATTTATAAATTATGAATAGTCAATTATTAGGACAATACAATGTTAAATTTATAAAAGAATCACTTTACGGTAAATTTTATCCCGCTTGTATTGGTGGTGGTTTAGCTAACTTTTTAGATGATTTTACAAATGTGTCAAGTATCGAAGACGGCTTGCAAAAGATTGATTTATTTTTAAATAATGGAAATGTTGAAGTAACAGATGATGAAGACACTATAAGTACTGATTCATATTATGCTATTATTGACAATAATAATGTGGATATTTTTTCGACTTATACCAATCCTCCTATAAGTTATCAAACAATACCAAATCAAGACTTTAGAGATATATTGAAAATGTGGTTAGACTTCATGAGAAGCTAAAATTTAATAATAATGAGCGAAATACAAGAACAATATAAATTAAATTTTATAAAAATTAACTATGAGGGCAATAAAGTCTATCATCGTTGTAATATGACCCAAACAAATCAAGAATCACTTGCTTTAAGCGATCTTCTGAATTATCTTGGAAAGTATCCAGAGGGTCTGATGGATGAAATAGAGAGTGCTCAAAGTGGACAAGACTTTGATGAGATATATTCATTTGATACGGCTCCAGGTGATTTTGGTTTAAAAATCATACCCCCAAATGCAATTATTGAACAAATGGGATATTCCTATACAATTTCTTTAATTGATTTGAAAGAATTATTAGAAGAATGGAGGTTATTTGGCGCAATAGAAAATTGATATGGAAAGTAGTCTGGATATGAGAATATTAGATGAATATAAAGTGAAATTTGGTATCCAAAATGTTTTTGGGGAACAAAGCAAAATGATTTATACAAACAATGGTTTGATATCAACTTTTTTATACCAACATTCTTTAATTGAGATAAATCAATTACTAGATGTTTTTACAAAGCTTTTGACGGGTGAAGTTACTTTTTTGGAAAGCCCTACCCAAAGTCTATTATTGTGTATAGCTAATCCTACAGAAACTATGTTTTATGATGATGGAGATGCTTGGTATAACAATCCAAATGCAACTCCGGATTATGTGCTACCCACTTCTGATTTCAAAGTAATAGTTGAAGCTTGGAGGGATTATTTAGCGCAATGAAAAAGCCCGATAGCGGATTTACTCCCGAAGCGTCGGGACGTGCCGAATTACATGCTGAATTAACTTATAATCAAATATTTATATTGTAAATATTTGCGATTGAGTTGTTAACGTTTTGTAAATGCTTAAATTTAGCACGGAATTTGGCATAGCTATATCAAATCTTTAAATTATGAACACAGTTAAATTCTTTCTAGCCGCATCCATGATCATCGGAAGCTCCGTTTTCCTAGATGCACAAGTTCGATCAACATCCGGAAACACCGTGAGAAGCGGGTCTGAAAAAATGACCGATACAAAATCTTCTGTCCGTTCAAACGAGAATGTAAAAGTTCGTCAAAATAGCGGTTCGAATTCAGCCGTACGTTCCATTTCAAATCAAAATCAAAATGTAAGAACCAATTCTTCCGTTTCTACCCGAAATGAAAATCCGCGAACATCCAATTCGACTTCAGTAAGAAATACAAATTCTTCTGAAACCGTAAAAAATACGCGTAACAATGGCAGCCAGTCCGTAAGAAATAATTCAAATGCAACAAACGATTCCCGGACCATCCGTGTGGAAAATCAACCCACAACCCGTACTTATAATAGGAATTCGGTAAAATTTGAAAGTGGTTCTGCCAGAAGAGTGGTTTATCATAATAATAACAATGCGAAGTTCAATAAAGTGACCTATAACCATAATTATTATTATATCGACAACGGATATTATTATCAATATTACAACAACCAATATATGAGAGTGATGGCACCTATCGGATATTATATGCATACTTTGCCGATGGGCTATACAACCATTTATCTGAGCGGAAATCCATATTATTATTATAATGGAACCTATTACAACTGGCAAAACAACAATTATTATGTAGTGGAGCCACCGATCGGGGCGATCGTTTACGCTTTGCCTGCAGATTATGAAAAGGTTTATATCGACGGAAACCGTTACTACGAATATTTCGGAGTGCTATATCAAAAAATAAATTACTACGGACAACGCGCCTATCAGGTAGTAGGATATATAAACTAATAAATTTTGTTACCCAACCTCCAAGGTTAATAATACGTCAGAGAATAACCTTGGAGGTTAACACAGAATCTCAGGTTCATAGATTTTTGCCCGGTTTTATTGCCGGGTTTTTTGTTTCCTCATCCGGATTCCCAAAAGCAAATAACTGGCTAAACCGACCAAAACGGCAGCAATTGTGGCAAACGTAAAACTTCCGACGATGTATTCCGCCAAATGCTGGCTGACGAATTCTTTATAGGATTCAAATGTGCCCCATTCAAACTTCGGCAACGGCGGTTTTCCCAACAAAAAACTGCCGATTTTCAGCGAAACATAAATAATAAGCGGAATCAACGGCGGAATGCTCACGTTTGAAAAAGCAAAAGCAATCAGCTTATTCAACCGAAAAGCGAATGCCAGAAAAAGCACGATGACGGTCTGAAATCCCCAAAAAGGCGATAAACCAATAAAAACTCCCAAAGCAACTGAAAGTGCTTTTTTTGATTTCGAGTCTTCGCTGTGCAACAAATCTTCCAGAAAAAAACGTTTGAACCCTTTTTCTTTAAAGGATTTGAAATAATCACGGGGTTTGATATAGAAAAGCGTTACCAGAACCAGCCAGGTATTCAAAAGACTGATTCTTGTAAAATCCTTGAATGGCCGGAAATGCGAAACCCTTTCCGATTCGTCATACAAAACCCGGATCGGAACATTTTTGACCGGAATTCCTGCCCAGGCAGCTTTGACGATAACCTCGATTTCAAACTCAAACTTTCGGGTAAAATATTTAAAATTTTTCATCCGTTTGATAGGATACAAACGAAGTCCGGATTGGGTATCCTTTAATCTAATTCCCGTTTCAAACCAATACCAAAAGCTTGAAATCCGATTCCCGAAACTACTCTTGCCGGGAATTCCTTCCTGTTCCATATTCCGGTCACCAATTAATAAGGCTTCGCCATTTTTTTCAATTTCATTTAAAAATACGGGAATATCTTCCGGGAAATGTTGTCCGTCCGAATCGATGGTTACGGCATAGTCAAAACCTTGTTTCAAAGCTTCTTTAAAACCCAAACGCAAAGCCATTCCTTTTCCCCGGTTTTTTGACTGATTTAAAATGGTAATTGGTTGATAATCAGATAAAATTTCAGAAGTTGAATCGGTCGAGCCGTCATTTATGACGATAATATTTGGGGTAAATTCAAGGGTTTTATCAAGAACTTTTGCAAGTGTCTTTTCGTTGTTGTAAGTTGGAATGATGACACAAAAATTGAGAGAGGAAAGTAATGGGTGCATTTATCTTATTTTGAAAATTCGGCAAAATAACCCTTGATCATTTTTACCAAATCATCATCTTTTATTGAAGGAAGTTTTGACTGAATGAATTTTTTGTCCGATTCTATTTCACCATTGTATTTAAACATTTTGGGTAAATTTTCCTGAATGCTAAGACGTATCAGTCTGATTTCCACGTTGTCCGGGTCTTTTTGAACGGCTTTTTCTACTAAATCTATTCCGGATTTGACTTTCTCTTTTCGCTGTGTCAAAGGCGCAAAACGAGCCAATAGAGTTTTTCCGGCTCCTTTATAAGCAATCATAACCGCTTTGTCAGAGTCAGTTACGTCTTTTACATGTTCGTAAAATGCTTTTGCTTTTTCTTCAGATTGCGTGGCATCCCGATAGGATTTTCGTAGCTCATTGGATTGACCAAAAAGTTGAAAGGAAAAAAACAAAATGGTTGAAAAAAACAGAAATGATTTCATCTGTTGATATTTAATTGTTATTATAGGTCAGACGGAATGCCTTTTTGATTGTATCAATTGGTTCACAAATTCTTAATAGACATTTCATAATTAAATTTCTTTAAAACTCCCTCCGAATTTCAATGCCGGATTTCCTTCTATCGAAACCGTGGCTTTTATCGAAATTTCATCTGATTCTTGATTTTCAAAACTTAAATCAAACTGAATATCTTCGTTTTCTTCAGGATTGATAATTGCCATAAACTTCACATTTCGTGCCGTTTTCAATAACAGATTTTTTCCTAAATGATTTTCACTCAGTTCTTTTATAATCTGCATGGTGCAGACTCCAGGCGTTACGGGATGATTGGGAAAATGTCCTTTGAATATTTCATGCGCTTTATGGATTTTTACCAAAACTGAAATACCGTTTTCTCGGCTTTCAGAATTCAAAATCGAATAAAAATCGTTTAAAAGCTTCATTTTCTATGTTTATTTGGCATTTTATTTATTCAAATGGAATTTATACGCAATCCCAAATTGGAAAACCTGATTCAACCTGGAATCTGTATCATCATCCCAATTGATGAAATTCATTACGTCTTGTAATCCCTGTTTGTATCGCGCTTCCAGCGTAAGCCCAAACGGTAAATCATAACCCAGACCACCCACGATTGCCATATCAAAAGGTTGGGCATCTGTATCGCCTATGTAATTTCCGTCTTCATCATAGATTTCGCTGTCGACCCAATCCGAAAAAGTATCGTTTATTTTAAAATTGAATTCAGGGCCGGCCAGAATATGAAAGCCTTCTACTATGTATAGTTTATTGATGACTCCCAGCGTAAAATAGGTCAGGTTCAGATCTTCCTTACTGTTGTAAATATTGGTAGAACCCTGCATGGAAAAACCTAATTCGGGCTGTAAAGCATAACGTTCGGAAAATTTCATAGCAAAAGCCACACCGCCGTAAGCACCTAATTTTGAATCGCCCTCTAAGTCGCTGACATTGGCAATATTCACTCCGGCTTTTGGACCCAGCCATAATTCGGTTTGGGCGTTTGAAATGCCAAGAGTCATTAAAAGAACACTTAAAAACAGAAATTTTTTCATTCGTTCAGATTATTTTCCAGCAAATGTAAGTAAATTTTTATTGGCAGTTTTCCATGGGAAATCCTGATTTCGGGAATGCGCTGTGTATAGTTTTCCAAATCTATCCGCACCTTTTCTTTTCCTTTTGCCAAAAGTATTTTGGTCAATTCTCCCTTTGGATTCAGCTCATAATAAAGATGTTTATTTCCGATGAATTTTTCAGCATCCAGAAAGCGATATTCATTTTTGGCGAATTCATTTTCGATGAAAACTTCTTCCGAAAACAACATCGAAAAATCCTTTTCCAGCATATTCAGAATAATTTTCCGGTTCAATTGTTTGATGGCATAATTCAGTTTCAATTCCCGATTCAGCATCTCAAAATCCATCATTTTCCCACCGAATTCGTTTAGAAATGCAAACCGGTAATGGTTGGTTTCCAGCTTTTTAGTCACCATAATTCCGCCAAAATGATTGTCAAAAGCTTCAATAGAAATTTTGAAAGAAGCTTCTTCAAAATCTTTTAAATACTCAGGAGTAAAATTCTCAACCGTTTTTTCTTTTGGGTCAAATAATTTTGTGAAAGATGTGCAGGAAACATTGAACAAAATGATACCAATGAGAAGAAATTTCAGAAGAAAGGAAGAGCGGTTCATGAAATGATTATTTAAACACAAACTTATCCTCGCTTACTGCCACATTTTTTTTCTGATTGCTGAATTCGATCAACGTATAATCCAGCGATGGTTCTGTAGTTTTTATTTTTTTCAGCAGATAGGTTTTTCCATCAAAAGTCAGATCGATTTGCTGAATGTATTTTTTATAAGTTTTATCGGTCGGAATCATTTTGGCGACAAAATCCGCACCCGATTTCGAATAGGTGATTTTGAATTTTGTTTCGTCCAAAACGGCCGAGCCATTCACCGTTCCCAGCATGATTTTGCTGACATCTTTCAGTTGTTTGTTGGAAGAAAGATCGGTTTGTTTTTTCTTTCCGTTGTCATTCACAAACATTTTGTCCTGATTGAAAATCACATAATATTTGAAAGGAGAAGTATATTCCCAGCGGATTTTCGATTTGGATTTGAAGAATAATTTTCCGGAAGATTTCACGTCATTTTCCATAAAATCCAAATGTTTGGTCTGGGTAAATGTGCTTTCCAAAGAAGTCAAATTAGCGGTAGCCGAATTGATGTTGGATTTCAAAGTTTTGATTTCGGCAGAACTTAATTGCGCTTGTGCAATTCCGCTCAAAACCAGCAAACAAACAAAACTAAATATAAGGTTCTTCATTGATCAATTCATTTACAGTTGCAAAACTAAGGTTTTTGCGTTCAATTTCAGGCAATAACTGTTCCAATAACGGGACGATATTTTCATGTCGGTCGTGCAATAAAACAATAGAACCGGAACGAATTTTTTTGCAGATTTTTTTGACCGTTTTCGACGGATTTCTACTGGAAGTATCAAACGAACGAACGTTCCAACCAATGACCAAATGTTTGGTGTTTTTTAAAGCAGTAGCCAAATGAGGAGTCGTTACACCAAAAGGAGGTCGGAAAAATTTTGGTTTTCTTCCGGTTGCTTTCTGGATTTCCAAATCCGTTTGTTCCAATTCTTCTATCCAACCTTTTTTAGATTTAAAATCGATGAAATTAGAATGAGAAAAACTGTGATTCCCAATTGTATGCCCTTCTTTTTCAATTCTTTCTGCAAGATTCGGATATTGTTTTATGTTTTTTCCAATGAGGAAAAAGGTCGCTTTTGCATTGTGTTTTTTCAGGATATCCAAAACTTGTGGAGTATAATTTGGGTCAGGCCCATCATCAAATGTCAAAGCGATTTTTTGGGTTGAATTGTTACCGGAATGAATTGCCGACACGAAAAAATTCCATTGGATTTTGGAACAAGCCAATGCGACAAAACCAAAAAGAGCAGCAAATGGAAAAACCGCCCAAAACCAGTCAATCCCAAAATATAAAAGGATTCCGGCGATGAGAAACGCATCGAAAATCAATAAATAGAAAATGAGTTTTTTGGTCATTTTCGGAATTTTTAGTTTTCCAATAAAATCAATCCGTGATTTTTTCCTCTTCGTTGGTTGTAAATCAGGATTTTTTGAAACGAATCTTTTTTCAAATCATTCAATTGTAAGATTTGAGGAATTCGTTGATTTTCAAATATTTTCAATGCAATTTCCACCGCAATTGCACTGGCAGTATCAAATTCACCAACTACATTTTTGAAGCTGATTTGTGGAGTCTCTTTTAACAAGGAATTGGAAACATTTTCATAAATGTCGTCATAGCGCGAATCTCCATTATTTCCCAAAATCACCGCATCCAAATCGGAAATTGAAACTTCATTTTCCTTTAAAAAATTCTGAATAAATTCTTGTGGATTTTCAACTTCGAATTTTGTGCGAACCGCAAAAATGCTTCCTAAAGAATTCTCTTTTTCCTCTGCCGAAGCCACAAAAAATCCGGTGCCTTCCGCATTTACTTCTCCGATTGAATCTGAATTTAAATCAACTGGGATTTTAGGATTTATAGCGTTTACATATCCTGCCAATTCCCAAAATTTCATGGTTTGTTCACTTATTTCTTCCAGTCCTCCGATTAGAATATTTGCTTTTGAAGTTTCATTCAGGTAAAGCATTCCATCCAGCAAAGCCGACTCAAAAGAGTTGGAATTGTTCGTGTAGGTCATATTGTAACCCTTGCAACCGAGTGCGAGTGCGACTGTTGCCGCCGCCATGTTGTGTGTGGATTGGATAAACGGAGTCGGATTGAGCATACCGCCTTCATTGTCCCACATGGCTTCCACAAATTTTTCGGAATCACGCAGACAGCCTTCACCGGTTCCGGTAATCACAGCGTCAATCGTCAGCTTTCCGGCTTTCTGAATCGCTTTTTGAGAGGCATACACCGCCATCCGCATACTTTTTCCCATTCGCCGCAACTGCAAAGCCGGGATAAATTCCTTGTAATCCGGGTCGATGGCTTTGATGCCGTTTTCGGAATATTGGGTGATTTCTTCAAAAAAATAATCATCCCGAAAACTCGGTTGAATGGAAATCGAACAGGAACTATGGATGTATATTTTTTTCATTTAATCCTCAAAAGGAAACAAAATTCGGAAAATCAGGTGGTTTTTCCTAATTGTTGAATGGATTGAAATGAAATTACTTAAGGATTTGGAACGGATTTATTTTGTAAATTTGGAATTATTTGATTGTTATGGATATTCAAACCGACATAAAATGGATTCAACAAGAATTAGGAAAAATTAAAGATCCTGATTTGATTGACATTTTCAAAAAATTGTTACAGATGAGAAATAAAAGTCGGGCAATGACAATTGAGCAATATAATCAGGAAATTGAAAATGCTGAAAAAGACATTGAGGCAGGGCGTGTTTTTTCAATTGAGCAGATTAAATACCTGAATGAAGAATGGAAGAAATCACTGTAATATGGACTGAAACTTCCAGAAAACAATTAGAAGAAATTTATTTATATATAGCTGAAGAGTCTATAATTCAAGCTGATAGAATTTTCACAAAATTGGTAAACTCTACTTCTTTATTGAATAAATATCCTTTTAAATATCCGGCGGATAAATACAAACTAAACAATAAGGGAGATTATAGGGCTTATGAAATTTACCATTTTCGAATTACCTATAGAATTGTCCAATCGGTTATTTACATTGTTAGAATCAGGAGTACTTATCAGAATCCGGAAGAGTTCTGACCTATTTCGTAAAAACCAAACTACTACAATTCCCGCCAAAGCCCAATGAATTGGATAAAACCGTTTTGATTTTCTTTGATTTGATTTCCGTTTGAGGTTTCAAATCAAATTCTTTCATCGGGGTTTTCCAGTTCAAATTGGCGAAAACCGTTTGATTTTTTAGTGCCAATAAAGAGAAAACCGCTTCCACTGCTCCGGCAGCCGCCAGTGTATGCCCGGTAAACGCTTTGGTAGAACTGAAATCGGGGAGCTTTTCAAAAATTCGTAAAATGGATTTTCCTTCGGAGAAATCATTGTTCGGTGTTGCGGTTCCGTGCGCATTGACGTAATCAATTTCATTTGGCTTCAAATCCGCAATCTTCAAAGCCGTTTGAATCGCTAAAAATGCACCTTCGCCATCATCCGAAGAAGCCGTCTGATGAAAAGCATCATTTGCATTTCCGTATCCGGCAAGAAATCCCAAAATCTCTTTTCCTTTTGCCGATTCTTCCGATTCCAGCACGATATAAGCCGCAGCTTCGCCCAAATTCAAACCTTTACGGTTATCGTCAAATGGCTGGCAATGTTCGTCCGAATAAATCATCAGCGAGGAAAATCCGTTGATGGTAAACGCCGATAGCGAATCGGTTCCACCCACCACGGCTCTGTCCAGAATTCCGGCTTTGATCATCCTTGCGCCCAGCATAATCGCATTCGCAGCAGAGGAACAAGCGGTACTGATCGTCGTTACATAGTCTTTGATTCCTGTGATTTCGGCCATTTGTTCGGCATGAACGCCACAATTTTGCGTCGGGATGAATTTTCGGTTTTTTTCCGATTCCGGGAAGTCAAAATAGTATTTTTCAGTGGCATCCATTCCGCCCACGGTTGTCGCTGAAATCAGTCCCGTTTTCAATCCGTCGTTTAGATTCAATCCGGCAGACCGAACCGCTTCTTTTGCTGCTGTTAATCCCAGCAAAGTGCTTCTGGTAAAAGCTTCGTTGGAATTTAAATCCAATTCGGAATAAAAATCTTCATTGGATTTGAGAATTTCACCCACCCATTTTTCCTGATGAATCAACGGGTCTGTAACCGAATATTTTTTGATACCGTGACGGCTTTCGAGCAAAGAAGATTCGTTCTCAGCCACATTGTTCCCGATGGCCGAAATTATACCCATTCCGGTAATGGCAATCGGTTTGTTTTTCATTATTTTGTGCGGTTTGCTTCGATGAAATCCGCCATCGTTTGGACAGTTTCAAACACTTTTCGTCCTTCTTTCGGGTCGGCCAATTTGATTCCGTAGGATTTGTCCAATAAGACGATTAATTCCAATGCGTCAATGGAATCCAAGCCCAATCCGTCACCGAAAAGCGGCGTGTCGTCCTGTAAATCCTCGATTGTTATATCTTCCAAATTTAATTGGGTAGTGATTTTTTCTTTTAATTCTTGTTTTAAATCGCTCATTTCCTGTTGTATAAATGTTTTACGTTTTCTATGGTATGTTTAGTATGTCCTTCTTTTTCAATTAAATAAATGAAAACATCTAAATTGTTTTCATCGGCTTCCACCCATCCGGCCAAGACTTTTTCCGCTTTGTTTTCATTCAACATTTGTTCGGTATAGGACACCAGCGTTTCGGGTGAAAATTTGTCAAATATAAGGAAAAGATTTTCACTGAATAGCTGATGACGGATGCTGATTTCACCCAAAGCAATGTTGGGCAATGTATAGACAAAAACCGCCGGGCTGGCTGTTGCTTCCGCATCATAAATTGCTTGTGCATGTTTTTTGTCAGAAGCCATACTGGAACTGCGATTGGAAAGGATTAGAGCCGTGTTGGTCTCCAATAAATTTTCCTTTTTTGAAATGAATTCAGCAGCTAAAAACGCCGATTTACACAACAAATCCATTTTGAAAAATTTCGGATAAGCAGCTTCGGATTTTCGGTATATTTCTTTTAAAAAATCAGCATTGTTCTCGTCCGGATTTCTTTGCAGAATTATGTTTCCATCACAAATCATTTCTTCGTTTGTGATGTGGTAGTAGGATTTGATATAATTCATCTGAAACAAATTCGTCGTCAAATATAATTGAATTCTAAATTTAAAGGGTTTTCAATCGGACTAAATTTGGGTAAATTGAAAAATAGCATTAACTTTTGACTGAAAAAATTTGATGCATGCATTCTCTTTCTAAAACGATTTTTTTACCCATTTTTAGCCTCATAGCTTTATCGTTTTCGCAATGTACAACTTCGCTTGCACCTCAATTTAATGAATTAATTTTTTCCGAATTGAGCAGTTCTTCTGAAGAAATTTTAGTGTTTTTCGCTTCCATCGAAAAAGGAACGGAGTCGAAAGATTTTGATGACCGAGAAGAAACCTATCATGAATTAATTGGGAAATTTGAGGCATTGGAATTGGAAACCCGAGCGCGTCCGATTCCAGGAAACGGCGTGTTGACCAGGGTAAACAAAGCATTGGAGATTCGGGGTTCAACTTCCATTTCGGGCGATTATCCGAGTGCTCATGCGATGGGTAAAATCGCTGAAACACTTCAAATGATGAAAAATACCGATGAACAAAATGATATGGGAAACATTGCCGTCAAGACTTTTAAAAACCAGATTTTGATCTATTTGGATCAGGCACTCACGTATGAAAACTTTTTGAACCGATAAATTATGACAGAAGAAATCAGCACCATCCTGACGGAAATCAAAACGGTTACTTCCGAAATTCTGAACAAAGACTTGTCAAAAGTCCGAGGTTTCAGCAAACGACAATTGAAAGCCATCGCTACGCAAGCTCTTTTGGTGAAAGAAGGTGTGGTAGCCGGACAAATTCAGTCGGATTTACAAAAGTTTTTTGAAGACAGTCTGAAAGATATGGTTACCAATTTCGTGAATACTTTGAAAGGAATTACGGCTGTCATTTTGGAAAAAGTTTGGAATGCAATTGTCGAAATTTTATGGAAAACAATCGGATTTGTAATTTAATGTAAATATGATATGGAAGGGTGTTGTTCCATCTGAATAATTGATATTTCAAATTTTAAACATTAAGTATTATAGGGCAATTCAATTTATTAAGATTTATTAAGAAACCCGGCGGGTTTAAGATGATCTTAATCAACTTGGTGATACTTAATAAATCTTAATGTGTTTATTTACAATTTATTATTGATGCGCCTAAAGCAAAATTCAGATAATTCTTAATGTTTTTTTTAATTAAACTTTCTCAAAAACACTCGCAATATTACTTCCCCCAAATCCTGAAGCTGTTTTCAGAAAGCTTTTCAGTTCTTTAGTTTCAGCATTTTGAATCAAATTCACCGGATAGGTCGTGCCCTGATTTTCAAATCCCAGCGAGGGAATCAATACATTGTTTTTCAAAGAATGAATGCTCAAAATCGTTTCCAGTAAACCGCTTGCACCTAAAGTGTGACCAAAACAAGCTTTCAGGCTATTGGCCGGAATTTCCGATAATCCCGAACGATGAAAAGCGATGGATTCCATTTCGTCGTTGTAAAGAGTTGCGGTTCCGTGCGCCGAAATAAAGTCGATTTCCACTTCGGAATTAGCCAATGCTTTTTGGATGCTTCGAAACAAGCCTTCGCCGGTTCGGGACGGTCCCGAAATATGATTGGCATCGTTAAAAGTACCGCTCCCCAAAATTCTAACCGAATTTTTCGTCGGAACTTTGGTCAGATAAACGGCTGCAACGGCTTCTCCCAAATTGATGCCGACCCGGTCACGGTCAAAAGGCCTGCAAACCGAATTGCTCACAGCTTGAAAAGATTCAAACCCCGATAAAATAAACTTTGAAACTTCATCGGCTCCGATGACGATGGCATTTTCAAATTCGTCCGACTGCAATAATCTTTTGGCGAATTCAATTGCCAAAGAACCGGAAATACAGGCGTTTGAAACGATTTGAATTTTATTTTTTAATGCGAAATAATTTTCAATTTTTTGGGTCAGCGAAGTCAATAAAGCTCGTTCGTTTGAGAAATTAAATTCCGGATTTTCCAAAACCGAAATATTTCCTTTGGTAGAAGAAAGGACAATTAAAGTTCGTTCAGAAATCTGAATATTTTCATTTGAAATTAATTCATTCAAACAAAGTATAATCAGTTTTTCGAGTCTTGTAAAGGATTCGTCTAAATTCAATCCGGCAAACCATTCTTCCTTTTCCTCAATTAACGAAGCATAAAAATCTTGTTGGGAAAGTTTCGGGTTTACATGTTTTTTTACCGCCGTTTCGCCTGATTTTATTTTCTCAAATGCCAATTCGCTCCCGATTCCGAAAGGAGTTATCAAAAAATCTGCTGTTATAAAAATGTTGGTCATTTGAATTCTATTTTACCATAAGGTACACTAAGTTTTTTCACTAAGAGGACAAGGAGAGATTGAAAAATTGTGGCCTTTGTGTTTCCCTTGTGGTCTTTGTGGTTAAAATTATGACAAAATTAAATTATGTTTACGCTTCCAATCCTCAAAAAATGGTGGATTTGACAAATACAACTCACCGGATTTTTGGTCGGTAAAAACCTGAATCGTTTCTCCGGTTGCAACCAGTTGATCTTCTGAATTGAAAATTTTATAGGTAAAATGCAGCTTTGCCGCCACTTCGGGAATGTAAAGTGTTTCAATCCTTGCCCAATCACCATGCCGTAGCGGAAATTTATAATCAACAATACATTTCACAATCGGTGCAAACAACCCCGCATTCTGAATGTCTTTGTACGAAATCCCAAATTCCTCTCCAAAAGCCTCACGGCCGTCTTCCAGATAGGTCACATAATGCCCGTGCCAGACAATCCCCAACGGATCGGTTTCGTTAAATCGGACTCTGAATTTTGAAGTATGTGAAAGCATTGTTTAAATATTATTATCGCGAACTTCGTAATTCGCACATTAAATCAAATTATTCCGTTTATTAATCCAAACCGACAACATAAAGGTTGCGGCAAAAAATCCGAACAATAGCAATAATTCTTTTGCAATATCGAGAAGATTTCCATTTCGGAGAATGATGTCATAAAACGCCGTAATTCCCCAGTTCATCGGTGAAAAAACCGCTACCTTCTGCATGATTTCGGGCATCAGATAAACCGGAACCCAAATCCCGCCGATGGCCGAAATAATAATCGTAAAAATCGCTCCAAACGGCGCACTTTGTTCCTGGGTTTTCATAATCGTTCCGATTAAAATCCCCAGTCCGATGGCCGCAAAGGACGAAAAGATTACCACAATGGTCATTGGAATCAGTTTGGAGCCGGGTTTAAACGGAATCAGTCCGAGATGCGGAAATAAAAACCTAGCAATCAGCAACATAAGCACAAACTGAATCAAGCAAATGAACGTGTAGGTAATGATTTTTCCCGAAGCAATGGTCGCATAGGAAACCGGGCTGGTGCGGATCCGGATGATGGTTCCCAGATTTTTTTCTTTTACAATGTTAATTCCAAGCGGCACCACGATGAAGAAAATCCCAAAGAGAATCCAAGCCGGAACATTGTGCTGAACCGTATTGGGCACAATTCCGTCTTCTCCTTTCTGAGCGATGATTTCTTCAAACTGAATGGCATTATCATCCATCATATTGCCTTCTGTTTCGATGCCCATTTGTTCTTCAAAAACCGTATAAATCTTTTTGGATTCCACTTTGGACATCAGTTTTTCGATGTCATTTTTGACCGAATTCCGAAAGGTTTCGCCTGCCGCCGGATCAAAATACAGTTTGATTTTTCCTAATTTTCCCTGAGGTTGCTCCGTAACAGCGGTTTGGGCAGAATCGGATTCGTCCAATGAAAATTCGGCAAGAATCTTTTCCACATTTGAATTGATCCTCGACTCCAGCGCGCCGGAAAGATTCTCGGGAATCACCAATGCGATCTGGTATTTCCCGCTGCTTACCAATTGTCGTGCAGTGATTTCATCAATGGTTTTTCCGTCTTGAGTCTGAATCAGTTTCAGGGATTCGGTTTCGGAAATATTTTTTTCGATTGTTTTACCCAATTCGCCACCGTCATTGTTGACCAAAACAATCGGCATCACGCTGTTTCCGGCTTCCCGAAACGTGCTTTGTTGGATTAAAGTAATGGTAATCAACAGGATGGAAGGCATGATGAACAAAATTCCCAATCCTCCCCAATCACGCATCAGAAGCAGCATTTCTTTTTTTATGGAAGCCCGGAGTTTATGCATTGCGAATTTGGTTTCCGGTTAATTCCAAAAATACTTCTTCCAGATTGGCAGCATCTTTCACTTGCTGAATCAGTTCGTCAGAAGTTCCCTGAATGATGATCTTTCCTTTGTCAATGATGCTCAGCCGCGTACAGAAATTCTGTGCTTCTGCTAAGTGATGCGAGGTGTAAACGATGGTTGTCCCTTGCATATTCAACTCTTCTAAAATGCTGATAATCACTTCTTTGGATTGAATGTCAACCCCGACGGTTGGTTCGTCCAGAAATAAGATTTCAGGTTGGTGAAGAATCCCGGTTAAAAGGTTGATTCTTCGTTTCATGCCGCCCGAGAAATCTTTGATGGGACGATTTCGGTAATCCAAAAGATTGACTTTTTCCAATCCCGATTCAATCCGGTTTTTCAAATCATTTCCATGCAGATTGTACAAACTTCCAAAGAATTCCAGATTTTCAAAAGCCGTCAATGTCGGATATAGTGCATATTCCTGTGGCACAACACCCATTTTTTTCTGAATTTGGGTTCGATGGGAATTGAAATTCAATCCGCTTAGTTTGATTTCGCCTGATGTAGGCGCGAGAAGCCCGCACATCATGGAAATCAATGTGGTTTTTCCGGCTCCGTTTGGACCGAGCAAGCCGAAAATTTCGCCTTTTGAAATCCCGAGATTAAAATCACGGATAACAAAGGTTTTTTTCCCGTCATAGGATTTGCTCAAATTATGACACTGAATGGCTTCCATCGTTTGCGAAAGTAAAAAAGTTTGGACAAAGTACAAAGGGAAGTAGGGTTTTGGATGTACGATTTGGGAAGTACGAAGTAAGATTTAGGATATAAGATGTTTTGATGTTAGAATTTGGAAATATTAAATCCAAAAGATTCAACTAAAAATAATGGATGAAAATGTTAAATTGCATTAAGATTTATAAATTTTTTTATGAGGCAGTATTTATTTTTTATTAGTTTTTTCTTAATCCAATTTTCATTTTCCCAACAAACAAATTACAAAGAAGGAATCGATAGCGTTCTGAATTATTTTCAGGAGAATTATGCATTTTCTGGGAGAGTAACGATTAAAATGAATAATGAAGTTTTGTATGATGGTGATTATAATTTATTTGGGAAAGGAAAAGGAAACTATAAAATAGGTTCTGTTGCCAAAGTTTTTACAGCGGTTTTGATTTTTCAATTGATAGAAGAAGGTAAATTGACGTTGAATACTCCCTTAAGTTCATTTTACCCCGAAATCAAATACTCAAATGAAATTACTATTGAAAATCTTCTTTCTCACACGAGTGGAATTTATGAGATTTTGGAATGGGATGAATATTATGCAACACGCAACCAATATTTTACAAAGCAACAGATACTTGATTTAATTAAAATCGGAAAACCGGAATTTAAGCCTAAGAAAGATTGCTCTTACAGTAATTCCAATTATATTTTATTGGGATATATACTCGAAGATTTATCAGGGAAAACCTATGCTAATTTGGTAAAAGAAAAAATAGTGGATCAAATTGGTTTAAAAAACACTTACGTTGAAGTCAGCGGTAAGGCAAATCCGGTTTTGGACTCCTATCTATTTGACGGGGAAGATTGGATAAAAGATATAAGTTCTGACCCAAGTTTAGCAGGCGCAGCAGGAGCAATTGATTCGAATAATGAGGATTTGATTTTATTTTTAAATCAATTGTTTGATGGAAAAATAGTTTCAAAATCTTCATTGGATACTATGAAGTCATTAAAAAGTAATTCAATGGGACATGGATTATTAAAAGGCATGTTTTATGAAAAGGAGGCGTGGGGTCATACTGGAAGGATAGATGAGTTTAAATCGGCAGTATTTAACTTTCCAGATGATTCAATTACTTTATCTATAACTTCTGATGCAGGAAGAATTATGATAAATGATATTGCGCTTCCTGTTATGTCAAAATTTTTTGGAAAACCTTTCAAATACCCTGAATTTTACCATTCAGAAATAACAAATCCCGATATTTCTGTTTTTGAGGGTGTATATAAAATAAAATTTATCGGTTTGGTTTCTGTGGGAAAAATGAAAATAAAAAAGGCAAAAAATAATTACCTTTTTATGACAGAGGTTCATGATGGAAAAGAAACAGAATGGATTTTATTGGAAAGAATGAATGAAAACACTTTTTATTCTCGCAGAGCGAAAGCTAAAATTACATTCTCATTTGAGAAAAATGGAAATATAGATAAAATTACCCTTGAACAAGGAAGTTTTAAGATAAATGGAAGTAAAATTGATTGATTTTCTTAGCTCAAATTGTAGTTAAAATCGTACATCATACTTCGTAAATCACATGCTTTTTTTCAACTCCTGAAAGAATTTTTTCTCGCGTTCAGCAAGTGCATAAAGTTGGTCAGAAAGTTTTTCATAGATATTTTCCTCACCGCTACGGTTTTTATAAACCCGTGAAATATTGAGGGCAAAATCCCGCCATTCGTCTCCGATTTCGGTCATTTCTTTGGAGAGTTCTTTCAGTTTTGGATTGTTTAGAATTTGGGAAGCTTCTTCTAGAAAAGCCGCATAAATAAAGCGGAATCCGCCACCACCGGTGCCGATTTCTTCCTGCATACGGATGAGTTGACCCAGATAATGATTGGTCTTTTTCACCCCGATTTTCTTTGGCCATTTCCTGATGCTTTTAGCGACCCATTTCATGGCATTTACACCGATGATGGGGACCGGAGCCAACATATCATTACAAGTCTTTTTTATTCCTTTTTTTATGGCCTTTTCCCAATCATATTGCGTAGGAACGCTTTCCAGATAATACAAATGTCCCTTTGGCGGCAATGCGCCCTGAGCAAACCGGACTTTTTCCAATTCTTTTTCAGTAAGCGAAGTAACATCATCCATCACCGGATCGCTGATGAGGTAGCGGTTTTCTTCCTTCCCGTACACCACCAGATTATGCGCATTGAAATGAAAACGATATTCGTCCGGGAAATAGGTCAGATTGTAAACCCCAACCTGCAATCCTACAGGAATTCCTTCTTTTAGTTTTTGATCAAGAATTTTTTGAGCTTCTTCTGTCGAGCTGAATTTTTTATGGATTACTTTGATGCCCAATTGTTTGGCAAAACGACGGAAAATATAGCCGGGCATAGGCCGATAACTAAATCCGGGAGCGAAATTCACTTTCAAAAAAGGAAGATAAACAAAGAACAATCCGGCGCCGATTCCGAAAACCAAAGGTTCGGAAACTTTTACGCCCTGATGGTTCATCAAATTGGAAATCACGCCATTTTCACAATGAGCGGACTGTTTGTGCTCGAAATCTATCTGCATCAATCTATTTTAAAATTTTTTAATTCGTCCACGGAAATCTCAAAAACATCGGCATATTTTTTTAAAGTTTTGTCAGATAATTTCCGGAAGCGTTTGGGGTTGAAATGCCGTTTGACAAACCAGCGGTGAATTCCTGCATAAGCGGCCAAAATCTGTAAATCCATCCGGTGAACTTCCATGAAATACGCCAGCGGACTGATGTTCCCGGCTTCTACTTCTTTTTTTGCCTCTTCAATTCTTTCTTCAATTAAATGAATGGATTCATCAAGAGCAGCCGATTTTACTTCCCATCCGGAACTCTGAACCGTAGTATAATTACCGTTCTCATCCACAGCATAGCAAAGCTCTTGCGCTACTTTGGAGAGACTTCCGTTGTCTTGTGGTACCTGTTCTTTTTTCATAAATCACGGGTTTGTAAAATCATTTTCATTTCGGTTGTAAAAGCAGTTTTTGAATTCACAAAAGTTTCCGCTTTCACATTACAAATTTTCAAATTTTCAGTGTCAAACACAAGTTCCGTCTCAGTCGTGGTGAAAAGTTCATCGCCCAATTTGGGTAAAAATTTTACTTCCATACTCGTGATATGACTGATGAATCCTACGGAATCTTTTCCTTCGCTCCATAAATCTTCCTGTGAATCGGCAAAAAAGAATTTCAAAAAAACAAAACTGCTTTGTGCCGCATTTTCCAGTAAGCCCATTTCGGAAAAAAAACCATCTGTAAAAAACAAACAGCTTTCCTCAATTTTATAATGCGTTTCCGCCATCAATCCGTCCACCAAAAGTACTTTATCGATACACAAAATCGGTTTTCTGTGCGGAATCAGCTCTTCTATTTCGGGATATTTTTTTTTCAAATTTTAATTATTTCAAAATCCTGCATCTTCTATCTTCCAACATCCATCTTAAGTTAACATACTGTCAATACCGCACATGAATAAGCAAATCGGCCGCTTTCCGGAATGCACAGCAACACTTTTTCTCCTTTTTTCAGCTTTCCTGAATTCATCAATTCTTCGGTGACAATAAAGATGGAGGCCGCTCCTATATTTCCTACTTCCGACAAATTATAATACCATTTCTCCACCGGGAAATCCAATCCGACAGCTGCAAATTCTTCTCTTAATCCGTCTTTGAAATAATTGGAGGAAATATGTGCCAGGACGTAATCCATATCATTCGGATCCAAATTATGTTTGTCAAATGAAGCGCGAAGCGATTGCGCTCCTTTTTTCAGAATGTATTCGTCCAATAATCTCGTGTCTTGTTTAAGCGCAAAAATGGATTGATTCAACCATTCGTCTGCCGAATATTCCGCCCAGGATTTCAGACTTCCGTCTTCCTGTTTTTCGCTTCCTGAATACATACAGGCCTCTATTTCATGGGCATACGAATAAAAATCAATGAATTCAATTCTTAAATTCAATTGATTTTCCCTTGGTTTATTTTCCAATAAAAAAGCACCTGAGCCGTCAGAAAGCATCCAACGCAAAAATTCTCTTTTAAAAGCCACGATGGGTTTTTCTTCGAGCAGTTTCAGATTTTCCACTTCGTGGTTAAATTTATCGGCCGTCATCCAGATTGAAAACCTTTCAGAACCCGCTGCCACTGCATTGTTCACTGCGCCGGCTTTAACGGAAAGATAAGCGTAATTCAATGCATTCATCCCCGAATTACACAATCCCATCGAGGTATTGATTTCAATGGATTGATCGGGCTTCAAAACACCATGCACCATGGAAGCATGCGACGGCTGAATCTGGTCGGCAGAAGTGGTTCCACAAGAAAGCAATTGCATATCGTTTTTTGAGAAATGTTCGTCAAAAAGGCCTTCCACTGCTTTGGCCGTAATTTCGGCATTGGTATGGGTTGGTTTTCCGTTTTTGTCCAGCGCATAATATCGGGTTTTGATGCCGTTGTTGCGCAAAATCAAAGCTTTTGCTTTGGACGGTTTTCCGTTGACCAAACCCAAGTATTCTTCCATTTCGTCGTTCTGAACCGGTCTGTTTGGCAGGTAAGTGGACGATTTGGTGATATAAACTTCATTCATCATTAAAAAACTAAATTCTAAACTCCTTGATAATACTTGATTTGTTTTTTCCTTTTCCACCAAAAAATGGGGGTGGTAAGGTTGAACAATATTAAAACAATTGGTGAAATTACCCAAATGGCAGCAAAAAGATAAAAGGTATATATCTTCAACCAGAATTTCCTTTTCTGCGGATTTCGTTTGATAATTCCTGAAAATACGGTAAATAACCGGTTTCCGACGGTTTCTACTTTTATCAGAAAAGGACGGATTTCTACGGCGCCGTTTTCAACCAATTTTTCCTGCATCCCATCGTAATTCTCCGATTTTGCATAAGCCAAAATGATTTCTCCAAATTTGGAGGCAGTGTTGATTTCTTCATCCGAAACACCGGCTTTTGGCCAGGGTTTGGGCGAAATTTTATTTCCGGTTTTTACCACCCAATTCAAAATGGTAATCACGCTTGTATAATTGTCATGTCTGTCAACCAATGCGATGTTTCCAACCAATTTTATGTTCAATTCTTTGAAATAAACTTTCAGTTTTTCCTGCGAAAGCATCCACATATTTCGGGTGCCCGAAACGGTGATGAGGGGTTTCCCCGATAATAGTTTCGGAGCAAATTCACTTTTCAGAAAAGAAATAATCGGAATGGAAGGTGTCAAAAACCAAACCTGATAACCAAACACAACTAAATCATAATCTTTGTTCAAAACTTCATCTGAAGGCTTTTCAATTTCTACCGGAACCTGTAGATAAGATTCGGGAAAAGTATCAAAAAAAACATCTTTCGGCCAGGGAAACGGAAAATCTTTTTTTGGTTTGATTTCGTAGTAAGTTACCGTGAATTCTTCCTGGTTTTCCCGGAAAGGGCTTGTGAGGTTTTTTACGATTTCTTCTAATTGTCCGGATTGAGAGTAATACGTTACCAGAATATTTTTAGCCATTTGCAGGACTGTTTTCCACAAAAATAATCAATTAATTAAATTTTTGAGTTGAATCAGAATTTGAATTCAAAATAAGTTGAAGAATCAGTCGGTTTCTTTTGCGATAATCGTACGCATTTCGCCGGACGCAATGACTTTTCCGTTCAGAAAAACCTCTCCTGAAACCATTGTCACACCCAGAATTTGGTTGAGAATTTTAATCCGGGTTCGGATTTCTTCACCAATCTTTGGCAGTTCTGTAATGTCGATGTTTTTGATGGAACCGATGTATCCGACCGGAGCCGGTTCGTCTTTTTTAAAGAAATTATATCCTTGGTGAAGGGCAATTGTTTGTGCGAAATGTTCGATCATTCCTGATTCGGAAAGTTCCCCTTTTTCATTGACCAAAACATGTTTTTCCGGAACTGTAAATCCCGATAAAATTTGATCTTCTGTATGTTCATAAATGGAATCCACCAGCACGAAAGGCGGCCGTTGAGGAATGAGTCTCAGAATTTTTTCTTCAGATGAAAGGAGAGCTTGTGTCATACGACTTCTAATAAACCGTAAACATAAGAAAATCTACCGCTTTCGGGAACTGAAAGCAGAACTTTTTCTCCTTTTTTTAGTCTTCCGGAATATAAAAGTGACTCTAATTGTAAGTAAATAGAAGCAGATCCTATATTCCCAAAGGTTTCAAGGTTTACAAACCATTTTTCCAACGGGATGTTGATTCCGGCATTTATAAAGCCTTGATTTAAAAGATCATGGAAATAATAGGATGAGATATGGGGTAGGAAATAATCAATTTCTTCCGGTGAGATTTGGTTTTCATCTAAAATTTTGCGGATGCTTTCTGTTCCTTTTTTGATGATGTGTTCGTCCAGTAATTTGATGTCTTGTTTGATGGCAAAAACGGATTCGGCCAACCATCTTTCAGGATCTGTATCACTCCAGGAAATCAAATTTCCGTCTTTGTCTTTAATGGCTCCGGCATACATACAGGTTTCCAATTCATTGGCATAGGAAATTCCTTTTATCCAATTGATTTTCAAAGAAATTCCTTCTTCATTGGGTTGATCGCTTAAAAGCATTGCGCCGGCTCCGTCAGAGAGCATCCAACGCAAAAAATCTTTGTCAAATGCAATGACTGGATTTTGTTCCAATTGGATTAATTTTTCCGCTTCGTTGTTAAATTTATCGGCTCTTAACCAAGATGAAACGCGTTCTGAACCCGTACAAACCGCTGTTCTGGCCGTTCCCGATGAGATGGCCATGAAACCATATTTTAAGGCGTTTATACCGGATGTACAAATACCGGTTGCCGAATTGATTTCCAATGATTTTTTCCCCCAGGCGCCATGCACCATACTGGCATGGGAAGGGAGCATTTGATCCGGCGTAGATGTTCCGCAGGAAAGAATGTCTATTTCTTCGGCAGAGAAATTTGCTAACGTTAGCAGACTTTCTATTGCCTGGTAAGTCAGTTGGGTATTGTTATGAGTAGGGTTTCCCATTTCATCCAGAGCATAATAACGCTGGACGATACGGTTGTTTCTCAAAACGATAGACCTTGCACGGGAGGGCTTCCCGTTTATCAGTCCCAAAATGCTTTCCATACGGTCATTGGTCACCGGTTCATTGGGTAAGAATTTGGAAATCGTTCTGATGTAAACATTTTGCATTTTTTGTTTTTTCGGGTTGTAAGGTAATTCTTCTTTTTTAAAAAAGAGGTGCAAAGATAAGATAAAATTAAACAGGATGGAATTGTTTCTGATGATTCTTAAGTTTGTCTCAATTTAAGAGTTCAATTTGATTTTTTTAGATAGTTAATTGAGAGTGAATATGCTGCGGTGAAATTGTCTTTGTGGAATTTCAATCTTCTTTCTCCCAAAATTCGTAGTAATTAAACCATTGTAAAGGATATTTTTCCAGCATTTTTTCTATGCTTTGCGTATATGCATCCAGTAAAGAATCGGCGTCCCGGTTTTTAAATTCGGCGACTCTGGCATACAAATGATAGTGCCGGTTTTTTTCACGCATCACATAAACAAAGAGCACCGGCGTATTGAGCCGGGAACTCAAAAGGAAGGGACCGGCAGGGAATTGAGCCGATTTACGCAATAATTTTCCGTTTAAAGTTTTGGTGTTGGGAAAAAAACGGTCTCCGGTAAAACAAAGCATTTGTTTGTCTTCCAACACTTTATGGATGTCAAAAATATGGGACATATCGTCTTTTACGATGACAAATTCCACTTTGGGTTGAGCCATCACGCTGTCGAGCAAAGATTTGATAGCCGCCCGTTCTTCATCGGTCGTTACCAAATGGATTTTTTTATCAAATCCGTGCATAAAATGCTGCGCCAACTCAAAATTCCCGACATGTGCACTAATCATGATGCCTGCCGATTCGTCTTTTGCCAATTGGTGGATGTTTTCAATGCCGTCAAATTCGTAAGTATATTTATGTTCCAAACCGGCTGCGATGGCAACTTTATCTATGATTGTTTGGCCAAAAATAAAATTGTTCCGGTAGGTGTTTATCCAGGAGGAAAAGGCAGATTGGTTTTGTCGGTGTCTGAAATAGCGATAGATGATGCGGGTTTGCTTTTGATTAAATAAAAAATAATAAAAGGAAACAAATACCAGCAAAAAATAACCGGCATTGATTCCCAAATTTTTTATAAGAAAGATGAAAATCTTATAACCGGAAGTGGTTCCTTTCGATTTACCTTCCCATTCAGCCATGAAAAAAGTAGAAATTTAGGCGATAGCGTGAAATTTTTGATCTACAATTTCGTATAAATCATCAAAAGTGTGAATGGTCTGGAAATCTTTTCCTTCCAATTTCACTCCAAAGTTGGACTCGATGATTACAACCAAATCTACATAATCCAAACTGTCCAAATCCAAAGTTTCTTTCATGTTTGCAGTTGGCGAGATGTGAGATGCATCTACTTCAAATTCCTCAACCAGAAAGTCATTAATCGTTTGAATAATCGTTTCTCTATTCATAGTTTTACTCAATTCTTAGTGTTCTAATTTCTTAATTATGAGGGCAGAATTGGTTCCGCCAAATCCAAAAGAATTCGACAAAAATACATCAAAATTTTGGTTTAACGTATTTTTAACTAAATTCAAATTTTTTGCAGCCTCGTCAACTTCTTCCAGATTGATGTTGGGGGCGACAAATCCGTTTTGCATCATCAGCATCGAATAAACCACTTCGCTCGTCCCGGCCATCCAGCATTCGTGTCCCGTCATGGATTTGGTAGAACTTACAAAAGGATTTCCGCCGAAAACTGCGTCTATGGCTCTGGCTTCGTTTGCATCACCGATGGGTGTGGAAGTAGCATGAGCGTTGATGTACTGGATTTCTTCCGGTTTCATGCCCGATTGTTGAAGTGCCATTTCCATCGCACGTTTCGGGCCGTCGATGTTGGGTGTGGAAATATGATCGCCATTGGAAGAAAATCCATAACCGACGACTTCTGCCAAAATGTTTGCTCCTCTTTTTACGGCGGATTCATAATCCTCCAAAATGATGGTTGCCGCACCGCCACCCGGAATCAGTCCGTCGCGTTGGGTATCAAACGGACGTGAAGCTTTGGTAGGTTCGTTTTCACGGACGGAGAAAACACCCAGTCCGTCAAAACTTCCCATCGAATATTTATTGGTTTCCTGCGCACCACCACAAATCACGATGTCCTGCAATCCTTGTTTTATCAATAAAAATCCCAAGCCAATCGAATGAGATCCACTTGCGCAAGCCGCACTGATGGTCATATTGATACCTTTGATTTTGTAAATCGTCGATAAATTCATGGTAACCGTGGAATTCATTGATTTGAAAATAGCGCCTGAGCCGACGAGGGTTGTGTCTTTTTTTTCTCTGACTAATTCTATGGATTCCCAAACCGATTTAGAAACCGAATCGTTTCCATATAAAAGTCCGACGATGTTTTCGTCAAAGAATTCAGAAGAAACATTCGCATTTTTCAGTGCTTCTTCAGTCGCTACAAAGGCATATTCGCTTTCCTCTGCCATGGAAATCCGTTGGCGGCGCGAAAGTGAGCTTTTTAAATCCACCGGTTCTACAAATCCGGTCAGAGCTGACCGGAATCCGAAGTCTTTTCGTTCCTGAGAAAAGATGATTCCGGATTTGCCTTGATATAATGATTGTTGTACTTCTTCCAGATTTTTTCCTAAAGAAGAATAAATGCCCATTCCTGTTATGACTACACGCCTCATTTCCAATCTTTCATTTAGCTGTAAATACCGCCATTGATGTTTATGGTTTCCCCGGTGATATAAGAAGCCTTTCGCGAAGCCAGAAAACAAATCAGATCCGCAACTTCTTCCGCTTGACCGAAACGATTTAAAGGTACTAAATTTTTTAATTGGGATTGGTCTAAATCACTGGTCATATCGGTTTCGATGAATCCCGGAGCTACGGCATTGACCGTAATATTCCGTTTGGCGATTTCCTGTGCAAGGGCTTTGGTGGCTCCAATCAACCCGGCTTTGGCGGCCGAATAATTCACTTGTCCCGGGGTGCCTTTCATGCCGGAAACCGAAGCTACATTGATAATCCTCCCATAGCGGTTTTTGAGTAAATCCTGGATTAAATTTCGGGTGACATTGTAAAATCCGTTCAGTGTGGTGTTGAGGACTTTGTCCCAATCCTCGTCTTCCATGAACATCATCAGCCCGTCCCTTGTGATGCCGGCGTTGTTAACGATGACTTCAATAATGGCTTCGGGATTTTCTTCTTTCCAATGGTTTAATTTAGTATTTACTTCTTCTTTATCATTGACATCAAACTGAATCAATTCGGCTTTACCGCCATTGTCCTGGATGACTTGAAGGGTTTCTTCGGCGGCTTTTTGGTTGGATTGATAATTAATCAGAACGGGATATCCCAATTCCTCAGCTATTTTAATGGCTGTTTCACGTCCAATTCCTCTCGACCCACCTGTAATCAATGCATATTTTTCTTTACCCATTTTTTATTTTGTAAAGTTTTCTGCGTTATCAAACCATCCGCCAACTACATTTCCTGATTTATCAATAAATCCCCATTGTTTTTTGTTTTTTACTCTGGCAAGACCATTGATAAATCCTTTTTGATCCCCACCTTGTAAAAATCCGATAAAAGCAGTTGAGATGTCATATTGATCGGGAATGACCATGTTACCTGATTTGTCGATAAATCCCCAGAGTTTGTCTTTTTTTACCGGTGCCAAACCATCAGCGGAAAATATTTCGGCGTCTTTAAATTGAGGTTCGATGGCTATGTTTCCATTGGTGTCCACAAATCCCCATTTTTTATCGATATTTACCGGCGCAAGTCCTTGGCTAAATGCACGTACTTTTTCAAATTTGGGTTCAATTACCCAATTTCCTTTGGTATCGATGAAGCCGATTTTATTGTCTTTTTTGGCATAAGTTAGGGTCGCATTGCTTCCGAAAAATTCCCAAACATTTGTTGCGCCATCCACTTTTTTGAAAGATTTATCTGAGCCGATCAATCCCCAGTCAGTTCCTTTTCGGGCAACAATTATTTTATTGTCCGATACATTTATTTCATCATATTCGGCCGGGATATATACTTTTCCGTCTTTTGAAATCAATCCCCATTTTTCATTTTCGCTGAATTTCGCCCAACCTTGATAAAAAGGTTTGATGTCTTTGTAAGTTGGCGCAAGGATTACTTTTCCTTTGGTATCCATAAATCCTACTTTTTCTGTCTGACGGATAAAAGCTATTCCGTCTTCAAAATCGTATTTTTTATCGGTTTCGGGAAAGTAATCCAATTCATTGCCGGATTTATCAATGTAAAACCAATTTTTATTGGATTCAACCAATGCAATTCCGCTGTTAAAGGCCTTTACGCGATCAAACTTTGGTTCGATTACCGTCGTTCCTGCGGCATTTATATATCCCCATTTTCCGTCAACCAATACAGCCGCCATGCCGTCAGAGAAATTTCCGGCTTGTTTGAATTCAATCGGGATGGCTATTTTTCCCGATTTGTCCATAAAGCCAAATTTTTTGTCTTTTCCTACCACAGCCAATTCCTGCGCGGAGACCCATCCCATAACCAGAGAAAGGATAAAAATGAAAGTTGTTTTCATAAATTGAAGAATTTAGTAGTTGATAATTTATTTCATGATAAAGGATTTGATCTTTTGCAGCTCGGGCGACAAAACGATATCCTCTTTAAAAGTAGGAACAATTTTCCGTATTTCGGTATAAATTTCTTTGGCTCTCGGGGATAATTTTTCAAAACACCCCAAATGGTCAATCGCCTGAACCAGAGTCAATAATTGGATGGAAATGACTTCAAAAGAATTTTCAATTACTTTTTTGGTCAGTAATGAAGCATTGGTGCCCATGCTTACCACGTCCTGATTGTCTTTGTTGTTCGGAATGCTGTGGATGTACATGGAAGTGGAAAGGGTTTGGTTCTCCGCCGTAGTCGAAGTAGCGGTGAACTGCGCTCCCTGCATCCCGAAATTCAATCCCAATTTCCCCAGATTCACAAACGCCGGAAGCATTTGATTCAAATCCGGGTTCAGTAAGTAATTCAACTGTCTTTCCTGTAACATGCTCAGTTTGGTAATGGCAATTCGCAATTTGTCCATTTCAAATGAAACATAATCACCGTGGAAATTTCCGCCGTGGTAAACATTTTGTGATTCCACATCCACGATCGGATTGTCATTGGCAGAATTCACTTCTTCCACCAATATCTTTTTCGCATTTTCCAAACTCTCGAAAATCGGCCCTAAAATCTGAGGAACACAACGGATAGAGTAATATTCCTGTAATTTGTCTTTGAAAATTTCTTCCTGGACTTTTCCGTTGTACAAATGTTCCGCTCTTTTTCGGATCAATTGGCTTCCGGAAATAAATGCCCGCATACGGGCTGCGATTTGTTGTTGGCCCGAATGTTTTTTGGTCGAATTCAATTTCTCCGATAAATGGTCATCATAAGCGCCCATAATTTCATTGATCAAAGAAGAACAGGAAATCGCCCAGTCCAACAGTTTTTCTGCCTGAATAATGTTAACGATACCCACTCCTGACATCACAGAAGTCCCGTTCATCAAAGCCAAACCTTCTCTCAAATGAATTTTCAGAGGAATCAAACCTTCTGACTCAAATACCTCTTTGGTGGATTTTTTCTCTCCTTTATAAAACACTTCACCTTCACCGATTAAAATCAATGCCAGATGTGCCAATTGTACCAAATCACCACTTGCTCCTACGCCGCCATGCTGGTAAATAACGGGAATGATATTTCGGTTGATGAGTTCTTTCATCAATTCTACTGCAGAAATATGGATGCCGGAGTGCCCAAGCGAAAGCGTGTTCAGCCGGGCAAGCATAGAGGATTTCACATAGGATTCCGGTAAAACTTCACCCAGTCCGCTGGCGTGGCTTCGTATGAGGTTATATTGTAGTTGAATTCTGTCCTGATCATCGATGCGGTACTGCGCCATAGGGCCAAAACCCGTGTTGACACCATAAATAATCTTATTTTCTGCAAATTGGTTCAGGAAATCAAAACTCTCATTTATCCTTTTTTGGATAAAGTCTGAAAGCTCAATTTTCTCATTATCAAATACTACCCTTTGAAATTCCTCCAGTGTAACGGAACCTTTAATTTGAATCATAACAATTAACTCTATAATTTTTAAAGAGAGGATGCAAATTTAAGAATATCTGTTAAATTTGGCTTGAAATTAAGACTTAAAAACGAATGAAAACCGAATTTGTCGATGTTCTGGTCATAGGAGCCGGGCCTTCCGGAGCTGTTTCAGCCTCCATTCTCCACCAAAAAGGGATAAAAGTTAAAGTAGTGGAAAAGCAGAAATTCCCAAGATTTGTCATAGGAGAAAGTCTGATTCCCAGAGTGATGGATAATTTTGACGAAGCCGGATTTATAGAAGGAATCCTGGAGAAAAATTTTGAAAAAAAGCTGGGAGCGAGGTTTTTACGTGGAGAAGAAGTCTGTAATTTCGATTTCAGCCAAAAATTTTCAAAAGGTTGGGACTGGACCTGGCAACTTCCACGTGCCGAATTTGATAAAACGCTGACCGACATTCTGGAAAGCAGAGGAGTGGACATAGAGTTTGAAACAGGGGTTGACCATGTGGAATTTCACGGAACGGATTCCGTAACCACCGTTTCCAATTCCGAAGGAACCAAACAAATCCATGCCAAATTCATCATTGATTCCAGTGGTTACGGACGTGTTTTGCCAAAAATTTTGAATCTGGACGCACCCAGTTCGTTGGATTCCATGGCAGCTATTTTTGTCCACCTGAAAGATGAAAGAAGACCGGAAGGAGTAGAAGGAACTCTGATTACCTTTGATGTGCTGACACAGAAAAACTGGTTTTGGGTGATTCCTTTTTCAAATGGGATTTCTTCGTTGGGATTGGTTGCGCCAAAAGAATATCTGGAGTCGATTGATACAGGAGATAACACAAAAACGTTCCAAAACATCATCAACCAATCCGATTATTACAAAGATCGTTTTGACGGTTTGGAATTTTTATTTGAACCGAAAAAAATTGTTTCTTATTCGGCTGCCGTAAAACAATTATACGGCCCCGGCTATTCACTTACCGGAAACAGTGCAGAATTTTTAGATCCGGTTTTTTCTTCCGGAGTTTGTTTTGCAACGGAATCGGGCGCATTGTCCGCAAGACTTGCAGCACGCCAGATCAAAGGCGAAACGGTTGATTGGCAAACCGAATACGAGGATTACATCATGTACGGTGTAAATGTTTTTAGGTCTTATGTAAAGACTTGGTACACCGGAGAATTGCAGAAATTGTTTTTTCACCCTGAAGTGAACGAAGACATACGGCGAAAAATTTGTGCTGTTCTTGCCGGATATGTCTGGGACAAGGAAAATCCGTTTGTAGCCAAACATGACCGTGCGGTGCAGGCCGTGGCCCATATTTTGCCCGAATGATTTTTCCGCTTCGCAATATCATTTTTTTCATTAGCATTTTTATCGTTTCCTGTGCGGGTTACAAAGAGGTTCCGAACTTTAACGTCCAGTCTGTCCAGCCTCCGGAACGCATCGAAATCTCAGAAAATAATTTTGTTGCAGGAGATGCCAAACTTCAGAAAAACGAATTCGGAATCTGGGAATTGTATGTCGAGGGAAATCCACTCGAAAGAGGAATTGCCAATGGAAAATTGACTGAAAATTTAATTTATAAACAAGAAAAAACCTTTGTTTCCAAAATAGAAGAATTGGTTCCTTCTAAATTTCAGCAAGGTTTAGTTCGAAATTTTCTGAAATTCTTTAACCGAAAACTGGATCAACATGTAACTGACGAATACAAAGCGGAAATTTATGGGATTTCCGAATTTACTTCTGACGAATTTGACTTTGTGGCACCTGTTTATTGGCGGACTTTGTATTTTCATGCAGCGCATGATATAGGCCATGCTTTGCAGGATTTGGCCATGGTCGGATGCACTTCTTTCGCTGCTTGGGGAAGTCATTCGGCAGACGGAAAATTAATTCTCGGAAGAAATTTTGACTTTTATATCAATGAAGAATTCTCTGAAAATAAAATCATTGCTTTTATCAATCCCGATCAGGGCTTCAAGCATGCTATCGTCACCTGGCCGGGTTTTGTGGGGGCGGTTTCGGGAATGAATGAAAAAGGATTGACGGTAACGATTAATGCCGGTAAATCTTCCATTCCGTTGAAAGCCAAAACCCCGATTTCTCTGGTGACAAGAGAGATTTTGCAATATGCCTCCAATTTTGAAGAAGCCATAGAAATTGCCAAAAAACGGGAAGTTTTTGTTTCTGAATCGATCATGATAGGTAGTGCCGAAGAGAAATCAGCGATTCTGATTGAAGTTTCGCCCAAAAAAATGGATGTTTATCAGGTGGAAAGTTCGGCAGAACTATTGGTTTGTTCCAATCATTTTCAAAGCGAAATTTATCAGACCGACAAAAAGAATTTGAAAGCCATAGCAGAATCTCATTCACAGTATCGTTTTGAACGGATGAATGAATTAATTGATGAAAATCCTAAAATAACGCCTCAAATCGCTGCCGATTTTTTACGAAACAAAGAAGGCTTAAATGATTTGAAAATCGGATTGGGAAATGAAAAAGCCATCAACCAATTATTGTCGCATCATGCCGTGATTTTTCAACCGGAAGACCGACTGATGTGGGTTTCAGCCAATCCTTATCAGCTCGGAGCATTTGTCGCCTATGATTTGGATGAGGTTTTTGACAAGATGCACAATCTGAAATCGAATCAGAAAATGATGATTGATTCGCTGACGATTCCGGAAGATGAATTTGTTCATTCGGCTGAATTCAAAAACTATTTGGAATTCAAATTAGAACTTAAAAAAATCCATTTAAAAATTGAAAACAAACAAAGGATTTCTGATGAAGAATTAAATGCTTTTATTCAATTAAATCCTGAATTCTGGTTGGGTCATTTTACGGTTGGCGAATATTATTTCGAACAAAAAAATTACGATAAAGCGCTAAAAAATTATAAAATTGCCTTAGAAAAAGAAATCACAACTTTGCCTGACGAAGAATTGATTCGTCAACGAATAGAAAAATGTGAAAGAAAAATAAAATGATTCCAATTCCAAAAATAGAGACCGAGAGTTTAGCTGAAATCAAAGCATTTCAAGAGGAGAAATTGAAAGATCTTTTGGTTTATTTGCAAGAAAATTCGGCTTATTATGCTGAATTGTTCCAAAAAGAAAACATCGATATCACACAAATTCAATCTTTGGAAGATTTGGTAAAATTACCGCTTACCACAAAAGATGACTTGCAAACATTCAACGACCGGTTTTTATGTGTAAAAAAATCCGAAATCGCCGATTATGTCACCACTTCCGGAACTTCAGGCGATCCGGTTTTGGTAGCATTGACCGATCGGGATTTAAACCGTTTGGCGTATAACGAAGAGCTTTCCTTTCAGTGTGCGGGACTTACCCAAAACAGCGTCATTCAGCTGACAACAACCATAGATCGCCGTTTCATGGCGGGACTGGCGTATTTTTTGGGAGCGAGAAAAGCCGGAATCGGGATGATACGAGTGGGTTCCGGTGTGCCTGAATTGCAATGGGATACGATAAAAAGAGTACAGCCGGATACTTTGATTTGCGTACCTTCTTTTTTATTGAAAATGATCGAATACGCCGAATCCACCGGAATTGATTTTAAAAATTCAAGTATAAAAAAGGCGATTTGCATAGGTGAGCCTTTGCGGAATCAGGATTTTTCGTACAATATTTTAGCAAATCGGATTTTGGAGAAATGGCCATTGGAGCTTTTTTCAACTTATGCTTCCACCGAAATGGGGACGGCTTTCACGGAATGCGAAGCGGGAAATGGCGGGCATCAGCATCCGGAACTCATCATTTGTGAATTTCTGGATGAAAAGAATCAGCCGGTGTCCGAGGGGGAATCTGGAGAATTGGTCATTACCACTTTGGGCGTTGAAGGAATGCCTTTGCTGCGTTACAAAACCGGTGACATCGTCCAGCCTCATCATGAGAAATGCAGCTGCGGACGCACAACTATGCGATTAGGGCCGTTGGTAGGAAGAAAACAACAGATGATCAAATACAAAGGAACTTCTTTGTATCCGCCGTCTCTATTGGATTTGTTGAATGATTTTGATGAAGTAAAGCATTATGTTGTCGAAGTTTTTTCAAGCCCAATCAATGAAGACGAAATCCAGGTATTCGTTTTTTCAACCGACGAATCAGATGAAATGCTGGACAAGATAAAAGACCGGTTTCGGGCGAAAGTCCGGGTAAGTCCTCGCATTCATTTTGTAAGCGAAATGGAAATATTAAAAATGAAATTTCCTGAAAATTCCAGAAAAAGCATCACATTTGTGGACAATAGAAAACAACAATAAATAAACTTATAAAAATGAAAACTAAATTATTTTTATCCTTGTTTGCAGCATTTACCGTGTTTGTATCTGCACAAAAAATGAAATTTGAATCGGGTGATTTGAAGTTTTTGAAAGGACAAACGGAATTGAATGTGGAAATGAATTTTGACAAAACCACTTTTTACAATGAGAAAATGTCAGAGGAAGAATATATTGAAAAAAGAACGAAAGAAATTGGTGCTGAAAAAGGAAAGTCTGAAGCAGACAAATGGTTGTCAGATTGGAATAAATCAAAAGGGGATTTTGGAGATAAATTCATTGCCTCTTTGAACAAAAATTCGGATATCAAAGCTTCAGCTAATTCGAACGCAACGTATACGGTTATTGTGGAAACGACTTGGATTTATCCGGGATGGTTTGCGGGAGTGATGAAACAACCGGCAAAAGTAAGCACGATTTTAAAGTTTGTTGAAACGTCAAATCCCGGAAAAGTATTAGCGGTTATCAATAGTCAAAATGCACCTGGAGATGGAAATTTTGTAGGTGTTGCCAATAACAACGACCGAATTTCGGAAGGCTATGCGAAAACTGGGAAAACTTTGGCAGGTTTAGTGAAAAAAGGAATGAAATAGGTTTCAATCAAAATAGAAGTAAAGCCGGATAAATCCGGCTTTTTTATTGAAGACATTGTTGCATGTAGAGGTCGTAAATCTTTATATATGGAACATACGATCGTCTTTCCAAAATTTCATATTCAATCATTTTACGTTGGTCTTTTGGGTAGGATTTAATTTCTTGACCTTCTTGTTTAGAATAGGGTGAAAATGCAGTTTTTAAATCTTTATAAAACGTATCGGTAATTTGTTCTAAGTTATTCAGGATATAGGAGCAATCACCAAAAGCATTCAAAATGGCTGTTTGAATCAATTTAGTATGATTTTCATTGCTATGAAATTTATAAGGCAAGAAAAGTTGATATGCATATTCGTCATTTTCTTTTTGAAAATATACTTCGCTCCAAGATGACCTTTTATAAGGGCTATATGTAAAATAACCATACATTTTAAGTTTTCCCTCATTTATTACCGGGGCCCAAATGTCTCGTTTTATGGTGTCCATTTTAAGCGTTAGTCCATCTTTTTCAAAACCGGGGCGAATAAATTTTAAGGTTTTGTATTTATAGGTTTCTGAATTTTTTGTGATTGTGATATAATCAATAGTTTCGTCTGCGAATTGTTGCTGTTGGCCATCTTCATAATTCTTCTTGTAGGTAATTTTTTTTAATACGGTTGGAAAATTGGCGTAACGTGATTCTACTATAGTTGTGGTAGCAACTCCTGTCCAACCGTTAGAGCCTTTTTCATCAGGTTTGGATTGTTTGTCACTTTGCGCAAAATCATCGTAAATCCAACCTTTTAGATTTTCGCCATTTTTAAATTGAATTTCTGCTTGAACAAAATCGCGTTGGAATTGAGCGAATAAGAAAAAAGGGCATATCCCAAATAAAAGGAAAAGGTTGAGTTTCATGTCATTTGCTTTCATTTTTTAAAAGTATTCAAATTATTGATTCAAAACCAGACTGCTTTATGAAAATTAAAATGATAATGCCTTTTGGGAAGTTTTTTAATTTCTTTTTTTTAAAGCTAGAACTATTATGGTTATTTTATTTTGGCATCCCGGTTTCTAGCCCCGATGGAAGTGAATATCCTTTTTGAAGTTTGCGCCGATTTTTTCTCTGGAAAAAAGAGTGGGAATGAAGTGAAACTCCTTTTTTCCGGTCAGAAAAACCAGCAACTAAAAAAGATAGCAACGAACAGCGGGAATAGCTACCCAACTTAAAAAGTTTTTAACGAAATGATTCAAATAGTTGTTCAATAAATACTTTTAAAGCGTAGAATTTTTTAATTTTGCACACCGTTTACGCAGAATTCACAAAAACTTTACAGATGGAACAACAAGCACTATTATTTTCTACCCGAGGAAGCCAGATTTTGGCTGAGAAAATTGCCGACCACTACGGTGAAAAATTAGGAAAACTGAAAATCGTGGATTTCAGTGATGGTGAATTCCAGCCTGCTTTTGAACAATCGGTAAGAGGTTGTCGGGTGTTTCTGATCGGATCTACTTTTCAGCCGAGTGATAATCTGATGGAGCTATTGTTGATGTGTGATGCGGCAAAACGGGCTTCTGCCGATAAAATTACGGCGGTTATTCCTTATTTCGGATTTGCAAGACAAGACAGGAAAGATGCGCCGCGTGTTCCGATCGGAGCAAAGCTGGTAGCCAAAATGTTGGCAGCGGCAGGCGCGACCCGTGTGATGACGATGGATTTGCACGCCGACCAGATTCAGGGATTTTTTGAAATTCCGGTGGATCATTTATTTGCTTCCACGATTTTTGTGGATTATATTGAGAGTTTGAATTTGGATAATCTGACGATTGCTTCGCCCGACATGGGTGGTGCCAAACGTGCCAATAATTATTCAAAACACTTAAATGCAGACATCGTGATTTGTCATAAAGAACGTAAACGCGCCAACCAGGTAGAGAATATGATGTTGATAGGTGATGTGGAAGGAAAAAATGTGATTTTGCTGGACGATATGATTGATACGGCAGGAACGCTGACCAAAGCAGCCGAGTTGATTATGGAAAAAGGTGCAAAAAGTGTGAGAGCTGTAGCGACGCATCCGGTGCTTTCCGGAAATGCTTATGAGCGGATAGAAAACTCGCCGTTGGTTGAAGTTGCGGTGACGGATAGTATTCCGTTAAAAAATAATTCGGTTTCTAAAATAAAAGTGCTATCTTGCGCCCCTCTTTTTGCTGATGTGATGCACATGGTACACAGCAGAAAATCAATAAGTTCGAAATTTATTATTTAATTTATTATAAACAATTTTTAAAACAATCAAATGAAATCTATTACAATTCAAGGTGTAAAAAGAGAAAGCGTGGGTAAAGCTTCGACGCGTACCTTACGTAATGCTGACCAAGTGCCTTGTGTTGTTTATGGTGGAAATGAACCTTTGCATTTCTCGGCAGACGAGAAAGAATTCAAGCATTTGGTTTATACACCGGAAGCACACACAGTGAACTTAGAGTTGGTTGACGGAACAAAAATTGCTGCGATTTTGCAGGACATCCAGTTTCATCCTGTAACTGACAAAATCATCCATGCAGACTTTTATCAGTTGCATGATGACAAACCGGTTGCAATCGAAGTCCCTGTACGATTGACAGGTCGTGCTCGTGGTGTGGTTAACGGTGGTGTATTGCGTTTCAACATGCGTAAACTGAAAGTAAGAGCCATCCCGGCTAACTTACCGGATGAAATCGTGATTGATGTTACGCCGATGCGTATCGGACACAAGAAATATGTGGAATCCATCCGAAACAACAATTATACAATCCTTCATCCGGACAATGCCGTAATCGTGGCGGTTAGAACGTCCAGAACCGCAGTTGCAGATACTGATGATGATGAAGAGGCATCAACTGAAGAAGGAGCAGAAACTCCGGCAGCTGAAGCAGCTTCTGAAGAGGGTGGTGCAGAATAAGATTTATTTCTTTTCAGAACATAGAACTCCGGCTTTGGTCGGAGTTTTTTATTACCGAAGAGCCTGTTTTATCTGCATATTTTGTAATGCATCCCCCTGCCTGCCGGCATGCAGGTTTTTGCTTGCGGCTAATACCCGAACCTCCTTAAATCTCCATCCTTTTTACGCCAGTCTTTTTTGACTTTGACAAAGAGTTTGAGAAATATTTTTTTATTGAAGAATTTCTCTAAATCTTCCCTTGCTTCTTTCCCGACTTTGGAGAGGGATTCGCCTTTGTGGCCAATGATAATTCCTTTTTGGGTGTCGCGTTCCACATAAATTTCACTTTCGATCTGGATTAATTCCAAACCTTCTTTGAAAATCTGTGTAACCACTTCTACCGAATAGGGAATTTCTTTTTTGTAGTTCAAAAGAATTTTTTCCCGGATGACCTCGTCCACAATAAACCGTTCCGATTTATCGGTCAACTGGTCTTCCGGAAAGTAAAGCGGGCCTTCAGGCAATAAATGGATGATTTTATTTTTAAGCATATCCACATTTACATTTTCCAAAGCTGAAATCGGAAGGATTTCCGCGTTGGGCAACAGATTATGCCAGTGCTCTACCGTTTGTTCCAAACGTTCCTGCGTCGTCGTGTCTATTTTATTGATGAGGATGATAACCGGAACATTTGTTTTTTGAAGTTTATCAAAGAATTCGGCATTTTTGGGTTGTTTTTCGCCCACTTCAACCACATACAAAATCAAATCTGCATCGACCAAAGCTTCCTTTACATACTCCATCATTTTGGATTGTAGTTCGTAAGCAGGCTCGAGGATGCCGGGGGTATCGGAAAACACGATCTGATAATCCTCTCCTGTCAGAATCCCTTTGATTCTGTGGCGTGTGGTTTGCGCTTTGTGCGTGGCGATAACGAGTTTTTCGTCCATCAGTAAATTGAGCAAAGTCGATTTACCCACATTGGGATTTCCGATGATGTTCACAAACCCCGATTTGAATTTCTTTTCCTCTGACATTTTGCAAAATTAATGTATTCTTATTCCTGAAGTTAGAATATTTTCCAAATAATATAAATAGCCCTAAAGAACGTTAGAACAACAATCACAAATGATGAGGAGACACAAAAACTAAAAAGAAATTCACTACAGATTAAATTCTATTATCGATACGATTTTTCGAGAAAAATCACTCGACACGAGGCAAAGCCGAACTGAACGAAGTTAATTGACGAATTTTATTTCAAAATGCACAACAATTATAATAATGATTCTTTTGTTTTATCGATATTTCAAGAAAGGACAAACTATCGAGTCCTATTTTTTTATTTTCCGTACTAATTTAGAAGGTATTATTCACATTTCTCTCTATCCCATTTGATTAACGATACTTCATGCGCAAGTGAAGCTCTATTTAGTTATAGCTTTATAAATATAGAATTCTCCTTGTCGGTTCATCTTATCATTTAAGGGGTTCGTAGAAACGTCCAAAAAGTAATTATCGTTTTCACAAAAAAGTAATTCTGGCTTCAACTGCACATTTTCATCTTCTAAAAACTTATTAAAAATCTTATACGCCTCATCATATTTTATTTTAGCATTCTCTTGAAATTCTAAAAATTCTTTTGTGTTAGGATAAATTCTTTGTTGTTCATTTATAACATTTTGTTTACACGCAAATTGTATTAGTAATAAAATTAGTAAACAATTTATTTTCTTTTTCATGCTACTTTTTTAAGGATTCCAATCCGCACTTTCATTTTTAATAAGTGTAACATCAAAAAGTGTTAAAAAAAATTTTATTATAATTACTAAAAGGTATTTCAAGATGAACTTTTATAGTTTTACCTGAATCTTCATTAAAAACCTCCCCAGTTTTACCATTAACCCAAATTCCATCAAGTAAGTAATCTCCCGTTTTGGAATTATATCTTGCGACAGAAGTGGGAAAAACATAATAGTCATTTATCAATATGTCTAACCTACATTTTACAGAATCCTGATTAGGATTTATTTCAAAGTATTTTTTCGAAAAAATTTCTGCGGCTTCTTCTGTTTTAATAACAAAATCATCGTCTTGTTTTGCCATATATTCTGGACTTCCATATATAATAATATTTTCTACTTTCATATTTCTATTGCATGAAATTAAGATTAATAACCCTAAAAATAAAAATTTACAACTCATTGTATTCTTTTGTGATGTTTAATAATTTTCCTTTCTTCTTACCATTAGTGTGCCTTCCTGAAGATAATAGTAAATCTAAAAAACCTTGTGGAGATTGTGTTGTAGAGGTTATAGTATTTATATTGACTAAGTCATTTTCTGGAAATAAATCAAAAACATTTGTGTTTTCTTCTATTGAAATTCTTACAGTACTCGTACACTGTTCTCCGATGAATGGTATCACGCTGTAAGTTCCCAAATTATTGTATCTATTAACCCACCATTTTTCAACTTTCTCCATCTCGCTCTTTCTTAAATCAATTTCAATCAAACAAACTCGACCAACAATATTCCAATCCTCTCTCATCTGGTTATCATTTAGAATTATTAAAATATCATTTTTTGTTAGATTTCCGGATTGAGACATTTTATCCCACCAAGGACGACCTTCTGAATTAAAGGGTTCTCCGGGTTGGGGTCCAAAGTCATAGTATTCTTCACCAATTATAATTGCAGTATGCCCACCTAATCCTTTTCTGTTTAATTTATCTGTATATGAAGAATGTGGTAATTCAATTAGAACAGTAATTGTTTCCGTTTTCTCATAAACTTTCAAATAATTTTCAGGCTTAGCAGGCAAATCAGGGGACTCATTTTTATAACTACATTCAAAATAAAGTTCAATTTCATCCCCATAATCATCTTCTATAAAACTTACTAAACCATCTGAAAGTGTTAGTCTAACCAATGCCTTGTTGTTGTTAATGGGTTTTGAGCTTACCACTTTATTGGTACCGGATTCAACTATTGTTATTTTATCGTCTAAATTCAAAGCCCCGTCATGGTCATACAACTGTATGTTAACATTTGCATTTTTTTCCGTTACATTTTTCATTTTTATATGAAAAAAAACTTCTTGACCCACTTCAGCCTCTTTTATCCTATTATTTCCGGCTTCATCAGAACTCCACCAACCTTCATCAAAGTATTTATAATCTTCATTATCATCAGTTTCGGGTGTTCCAAAATTTGTTACTTCGTCTGCTGAAAACTTACTGAATTTCCCTGCAGATGCTTCAAAAGTTTCAGTAAAAACTGTCCAACTACCTTCAATTTCCGTTAGGAAATCGCCTCCTGTAATCCGTGTGATTATTCCTTCTTCTTTAGACATAGGCTCAAATTTTTAGTGATGAGTTCCCATTTCACCGTTATTGTTTTTAAACGTTTTCTGTGCATGAATGGTATTGTCTTCCATAGACATTATTTGCCTGTTTTTTGTGTTTTCCTTTACCTCTTTTGCTTTTGATTTTCTTTCACCACTTGCAATTTCAAGTATGTTGGTTGCAAATAAATTGTAATCTAATGCGGCTGATTGTGTTATTACCGCTCCTGCTATTTCTGAAATGTTTACCCCAGCTGTTGCAGATATATTATTAGAAGCATTCATTACAATATCTGTTGCGTTCATAGTGATTGTATTCGGCGCATTAACATTGATATTTCCCTGTCCGTCCATGAGCCAGGTATTCCCGCTTGGGTCTTCGATAAAGACAGATCCTTCGGCATCGTTGAGGATGACTTTTGTTCCCGACCTTGTGTGGATTACTTTTTTATCATTATTGGAAGTATGGTATCCACTGCTTTCATTTCCGTTATAATGCGTCCCCACCGCATAGGGTTTCTCGGCATTTCCGCTCTCGAAGTTCACCATCACTTCTTCCCCAATTTCGGGAACGAAATAAAAACCTTTGCCGCTTCCCGAGTGAGGTTGTGTGAACCTTATCCATGGCGTAATGCTGTTGTTTTTCTGTTGCCATGGAAATTGCACCTGAATCCTTCCCAACCCCAGCGGGTCGTTGTTGTCCACCACGATTCCCGGTTGGGATTCCGCCATAGGGGTGTGGTGTACGTTTCCGTAAGGTGGATTTTGACTATCGGCGGTGATTCCCTGAAATTCATTGGAATAATTCCCCGCTTCATCACATATATGCAGAATATCCGTTACGATGTACTTCCCGTAATTCTGTTCCTGGATTTTCAACATGTCCA
>JAEWOD010000008.1 GCA_023461035.1 Bacteroidota bacterium
AAGCAGCCCAGGCCGACGATGTCCCAGGGCTGCGAGAACGGCGCGCGAAGGACCGGCGGCGGCCGCAGGCGGTCGTGAACCCAGCGCAGCAGCGCGCCTGCGGCCAGGCCCCCCGCCGCGATCAGCAGCAAGAGCGACAGCAGCGCGCCGATGATCCCGGCCAGATAGCCGCCGGTCTTGCCGTCGCCGATCAGATAGCAAAGCCAGGCCGCGCCGAGCAGCAGGGCCAGTTCGCCCCCCAGCACCCGGAACGAGCGGGCGCCGGCACGCAGGATGCCGATGGCGGCGGCCAGCGCCACCGTGACGGCGACGATCAGCCATGCCACCATCATCGCCGGCGGTCCCTAGCGCAGGCCGCGCTGCGCAAGCGCGCGCCGGCGGCGGCGCGCATCGAAGGGCGGCCAGACCAGCAGCGACAGGCCGAGCGCCAGGAAGAGCACGCCGAAGCCGGGGCCGCACAGATAGGTCAGCCAGCCCAGCACCGGCACGCCGCACAGCACCAGCGCCCAAAGCGCCGAATGGCGCCAGCGCAGCCGCACGAAGGGCAGAAGGCAGGCCATCACGCCCCAAAGCAGGGCGCAAAGCGCCGCGGTGGCGGGATGGCTGGCCAGCGCGATCACGCGGCCTTCTCCGTCAGCCGCTCGGGCAAGTTGTTGGCCCAGGTCGAGATGGTGCCGGCGCCCAGGCAGACCACCATGTCGCCCGGCCGCGCCTGTTCGCGCACCAGCCGTTCCAGGTCGCCCTCGTCCATCACCGCGCGGGCATGGCGATGGCCATGGGCGATGAGCCCGGCCACCAGGTCGTCGCGCGACGCGCCGGGGATAGGTTCCTCGCCGGCAGAATAGACCTCGGCGATGGCGACCACGTCGGCCTCGTTGAAGCAGGTGCAGAAATCGTCGAAAAGACTGGACAGCCGCGAATAGCGATGCGGCTGGTGCACGGCGATCACCCGGCCCTTGGTCGCCTGCCGCGCGGCCTTCAGCACCGCCGCGATCTCGACCGGGTGATGGCCGTAATCGTCGATGATGGTGACGCCGTCCACCTCGCCCACGCGGGTGAAGCGGCGGCTGACCCCGCCAAAGCGCGCCAGCGCCTCGCGGATCTGGGCGCGCTTCATGCCCAGGTGGCGAGCGACGGCCACGGCGGCCAGCGCATTCGAAACATTGTGATCGCCCGGCATCGGCAGGGTGCAGCCCTCGATCACCGGCACCTCGCCCTCGTTCAGCTCGGCCTCGCCTTGCAGTGCGATGTCGAAATGCGCCACGCCGTTTTCATAGCGCAGGTTGATGGCGCGCACGTCGGCCTGGGCGTTGAAGCCGAAGGTGGCGACGCGGCGATCCGTCAGCCTGCCCACCAGCGACTGCACCTCGGGGTGGTCGGTGCAGCAGACGGCCAGCCCGTAGAAGGGGATGTTCGAGACGAAGTCCTGGAAACCCTTGCGCAGCGCGTCGAAGCTGCCCCAATGCTCCATGTGCTCGGGGTCGATATTGGTCACGATGGCGATGGTCGCGGGCAGGCGGTTGAAGCTGCCGTCCGATTCGTCGGCCTCGACCACCATCCATTCGCCGGCACCGGCGCGGGCATTGCTGCCATAGGCATGGATCACGCCGCCGTTGATGACGGTCGGATCGAAGCCGCCCGCGTCCAGCAGCGTCGCGACCATGGTGGTGGTCGTGGTCTTGCCATGGGTGCCGGCGATGGCGACGTTGGATTTCAGCCGCATCAGCTCGGCCAGCATCTCGGCCCGGCGCACGACGGGCAGGCCGCGGCGGCGCGCCTCTTCCAGTTCGGGGTTGCCCTTCTTGATCGCGGTCGAGATGACGACCACGCCCGCTTCGCCAATGTTTTCAGCGCGCTGACCCTCGAATACGGTGGCGCCCAGCGCCTCCAGCCGGTCGGTGATCTTCGAGCGTTTCGCGTCCGAGCCCTGCACCTGGTAGCCCAGCGTCATCAGCACCTCGGCGATGCCGGACATGCCGATGCCGCCGATGCCGACGAAATGGATGGGGCCAAGCTCGCCCGGAAGTTTGGTCGCTGCGTTCATCGGGTCGGTTCCGTCACTAGATCTGCAAGGCGCTGCGCCGCGTCGGGGCGGGCAAGCGTTAGCGCGGCAGCTGCCATGGCGGTGGCGCGGGCGCTGTCGGAAAGGATGTCCCGGATGTCGCGCCTGAGGCTCTCGGCGTCAAGCACGGATTCGGGCAAAAGGATCGCCGCGCCGGATTCCGCAAGGGCACGGGCGTTGGCGGTCTGGTGGTCGCCGGTCGCCGCGGCATAGGGGATCAGGATCGCCGGACGGCCGACCACGGTGATGTCGGCAATGGACGAGGCCCCGGCCCGGCTGACGACCAACTGGGATTCGGCAAGGCGGCGGGGCACGTCGTCGAAAAAGGGCCGGACCTCGGCATTGACGCCGGCCGCGGCATAGGCGGCGGTGACGCGCTCGGCATCCTCGGCGCGGGCCTGGTGGCTGACCGACAGGCGGGCGCGCAGGTCGTCCGGCAGGCCGGCGATGGCCTCGGGCACGATGTTCGACAGCACCCGCGCGCCCTGGCTGCCGCCGATGACCAGCAGGTGCAGCTCGCCTTCGCCCGGCGGGGCATAGGTGGCGGCGGCGCGGTCCAGCACCGCCTGGCGCACCGGGTTGCCGGTATGGATGCCCTGGACGCCGGGCGGCAGCCGGGTCGGCCAGGTGCCGCAGGCCACGCGGTCCACCCGGCGGGCAAAGGCGGCGTTCACCCGGCCCATGATGCCGTTCTGTTCGTGGATCATGCGCGGGATGCGCAGGGCCAGCGCCGCCGACATGGCGGGGATGGTCGGGTAGCCGCCAAAGCCAACCACCACGGCGGGACGGTCGCCGCGCATCGCCCGGATCGCCCCCAGGATGCCGGCGCCGATGCGGAAGGGCACGGCCAGCCTGGCCAGCGCGCCCCCGCGCGCGGTGGTGGCCGAACTGACCACCTCGCGCACCACCTCGGCCGGGAAGGCGCCGGCATAGCGCGCGCCGCGCTCGTCGGTGGAAAGCTTCACCCGCCAGCCCTG
>JAEWOD010000009.1 GCA_023461035.1 Bacteroidota bacterium
GCTTGCGGCTGGATGGCAGCGGCTGGACGCTGGAAAAACTGGCCAAGCGCGGCAGCAAGCACCTGCTGTGGCTGCTGCTGTCACTGTGGACGGGGTTCACCTTTGTGGGCTACTTTGTGCCTATCCGTGATCTGGCGGTGCAGGTGATGGCATGGCAAGGTGCCTGGCAGATTTTCTGGATTGGGTTCTACGCCTTGGCAACCTATGGCAATGCCGGATTTTTGCGTGAGCAGGTGTGCAAATACATGTGTCCGTACGCGCGCTTTCAAAGCGCCATGTTCGACAAAGACACACTGGTCGTGAGCTATGACGCTGCGCGGGGCGAGGGCCGTGGCCCGCGTGCCAAGGATGCGGACTACCGGGCCCAAGGCTTGGGCGATTGCATTGACTGCAAGCTGTGCGTGCAGGTCTGTCCGGTGGGCATTGATATTCGCGATGGCTTGCAGTACGAGTGCATCGGCTGCGGCCTGTGCATTGACGCCTGCAACAGCGTGATGGACAAAATGCACTACCCGCGCGGGCTGGTGCGTTGGAGTACCGAGCAAGCCCTGGCACAGGGCTGGAGCCGTGCGCAAATGCTGCGCCGCGTGTTCCGCCCGCGCGTGCTGCTGTACGGCGCGGGGCTGCTGGCCATCACCGTGGCCATGGTCACCAGCCTGTCTGTGCGCGTGCCGCTGAAGGTGGACGTGGTGCGCGACCGGGGCACGCTCTCGCGCATCGTGGCGGGCGGCATGGTCGAGAACATCTACCGCGTGCAGATCGGCAATGCCACGGAAGTGCCGCAGCACTATGTGCTGTCAGCCTCGGGCCTTAACGGGCTGCGCGTGGCCTCGGTGCCCGAGGTGGCGCTGGCAGCAGCCGAAGACCGTTGGGTGGTGGTGCGCCTGCAAGCTCCTTATGGCGCGGCGCAACCAGGCTCCAATCCTGTGGTGATTGAGGTGCGTGCGCAGGCCGACCCCAAGATTGCCGTGTCCGCGCACACCACTTTTTTGGCACCCCGCTAAACGCTGGTTACAGGGCATCGTGCCTGTCAGCGACGTATGCCGTGCTGCTGCATCTCGGCGCACCACTGACCCAGTTGCTGCAGGGCTGGGATGGTGCGCGCATCCCATTCCAAGCCAAAATTCAGCCGGATACAGCGTTCAAACCGTTGCGAAGCCGAGAACATCGGCCCCGGCGCCAGGCTGATGCCTTCGGACAGGGCCTGCTGGTGCAGCTGCAGGGCATCGCAGCCGGGTGGCAACTCTACCCACATCAGGTAGCCGCCCTCTGGCCGAGTGGCGCGGGTGCCCGGGGGAAAGTACTGGGCTATCGCCTGGGCCATTGCATCGCGCTGGGTGAGCAAGATGTGGCGCAACTGGCGCAGGTGCTTGTCGTAGCCCACGCCCTCCAAGTAATGTGCCAGCGCCGCTTGTGCCGGGGCATTGGTGCTGATGGAGGTGGTGAGCTTTTGCCGCGCCACCCCCTGTGTGAAACGGCCTGCTGTGACCCAGCCAATGCGCCAGCCGGGGGCCAAACACTTGGAAAACGAGCTGCAATGCAGCACCCAGCCTGCGCGGTCATAGGCCTTGATGGGCAGAGGGCGGCGTGCTGAAAAATACAGCTCGCCGTAGACATCGTCTTCAATCACGGGTATTTGCAGGCGCGCAGCCATATCGCACAGGGCTTGCTTGTGCGGCGCAGGCATTAGGCTGCCCAGCGGGTTGTGAAAATTGCTCATCAACCAGATGGCCTGCGGGCGGTGGGTGGTGATGGCCGCCTCCAGCGCCTGCAAATCAATGCCATCGCGCGGATGCGTTGGCACTTCAATGGCCTGCAGGCCCAAGCGCTCCAGCGCCTGCAGTGCGCCGTAAAAACAGGGGGACTCCACCACCACCGCGCCGCCGGGGCGGGTGACGGCCGACAGGCACAGGTTCAGCGCCTCCAAGGCGCCGTTGGTGATGACCACATCATCCATGTGCAGCGGCATGCCATCGGCCAGGTAGCGGCGGGCAATGTGGCGGCGCAGGCCGCTGTGGCCGGTGCTCAGGTCATCGAGCAGGTCGTGCGGCTGTGCCTGGCGTGCGCAGGCGGCCAGCGACTGCGCCAGCTTGTTCCACGGGAAGTGCTGGGGCGCGGGGAAGGCACTGCCCAGGCCCACCGTGCCTGGCTGGAAGCTGGCTTGCATGATGGAGAACACGCGCTCGCTGACATCCACCGTCAGCGAGGCCGGGGGCGGCAGCCGGGCGATCTCGGGCTCCGGCGGCGGGTGGTGGGCGCCCGAGGCCACGTAGTAGCCCGAACGCTCGCGCGCACGGATCAGCCCGCGCGCCTCCAGCAGGTAGTAGGCCTGGAACACCGTGGACGGGCTGACGCCGCGTGCGGCGCAGCAGCTGCGCACCGAGGGCAGCTTGTCTCCCGGCTGCAGCATACCCGCGTGGATGGACTGGGCGATGTCGGCGGCCAGGGCGGCGTAGCGCGTCAGGCTGGATGAGGGGGCGGGTTGGGTGGACACAGCCGCCCAGTGTAGGGGCAGTCGGGCAGCCCCGCCCCGGATTAGGCCGTGGCCGCGCTCTGCAGCAGGCCCTTGGCGCCATGGGGCTCGCAGCGCAGGTACTGCGGGGCGGCCGCCACCAGGGCGCCCAGCTGGCGGGCGGCCTCCCAGGGCCAGCGCGGGTTGTAGAGCATGGCGCGGGCCACGCCGATGGCATCGGCCTGGCCGGCATCCAGGATGGCCTGGGCCTGCTGCGCGTCGGTGATCAGGCCCACGGCAATCACGGGCATGGCCCCCTGCAGGTGGCGGCGCAGGCCGTCGGCCAGCGGCACCTGGTAGCCAGGGCCGATGGGGATCTGCTGCGCCGGGTGCAGGGCGGCGCTGGAGACATGCAGGAAGGCGCAACCGCGCGCTGCCAGGGCCTGGGCCAGCTGGGTGCTTTGCGCCAGGTCCCAGCCGCCGTCCACCCAGTCGGTGGCGGAGATGCGCACGCCCAGCGGAAAGCCCGCTGGCAGGGCCGCCTGGATGGCATCGAACACCTCCAGCGTCAGGCGCATGCGGTTGTCCAGGCTGCCGCCATAGGCGTCGTTGCGCAGGTTGGACAGGGGTGACAGGAACTGGTGCAGTAGGTAGCCGTGGGCGGCGTGCAGCTCCAGCGCATCCAGCCCCAGGCTGTGCGCGCGCAGGGCGGCATCGACGAAGGCCTGCGTGATCTGAGCAATGTCCTGCAGCGTGGCGCTGGCCGGCAGCGGGTCGGTGGGCAGGAAGCCCTGAGCGCTGGCGCTGATCGTGGGCCAGGCCTCGGGATGGTCGGCGGGCAGAGCGCCACCGCCTTCCCAGGGTCGGCGGCTGCTGGCCTTGCGGCCGGCGTGGGCCAGTTGCATGCACACGGGCATGGGGCTGTGGCGGCGGATGTGCGCCAGCACCGGGCGCAGCGCCTGCACCTGGGCATCGTTCCACAGGCCCAGGTCGTGGGCGCTGATGCGGCCTCGCGCCTCGACGGCGGTGGCTTCCAGGATCAGCAGGCCGGCGCCGGACTGGGCCAGCTGGCCGTAGTGCATCAGGTGCCAGCTGGTGGCACAGCCTTCCTCGGCCGAGTACATGCACATCGGGGGAATGACGATGCGGTTGGCCAGTTCCAGCGAGCCAAAGCGGATGGGGGAAAACAAAGCAGGCATGGTGGGCGCGTCCCTTCACAGCAAATCTTGCGCCGCAGCATGACACAAAAAAAGCGCGCCACCGATCCCGTCGGTGACGCGCTGCGGCTAGGGGCGGCGGCGGGCTCAGGCCTGTTCGGCCAGCAGCTCCTGCAGGGTCTTGACCTGCAGGCGCAGGCGTTCGTTCTCGGCCTCCAGCTCGGCCACGCGGGCCTGCAGTTCCTCGGGCGAGGCGGGGGGGGCGGCGTCCAGGCGGTCCTCGTCGGCCGCGAGTGGTTTGTCGGCCTTGGGCTTTTTCTTGGCCTCGCGCACGCGCTTGGCGGCCTGCTTCAGGCTGTCGGCGCCTTCGGCGGCCACGGCCTGCTGCTCTTCCAACGGCAGGGTGGCGACCACGGCGGCGGCGTTCAGCGTCAGCTCGCCGGCCTTGACGGCGGCGACCACTTCGGGGGCGGCCTTTTCCTGGATGGTCTCGATCATCTTGACCTGGCCGGCCGACAGGCGGGCGGCGCGGGCCAGGGCTTCGCGCGTGTCCAGGGCCTGGTCGGGCACCTTGGGGGTGTTGGCCAGGGCCTGGGCCACGGCGGGGTCGGTGTCACCGTCCCAGGGCGCTTCGGCGCTGGATTCGGCCTTGGCGGCGTTCACCGCGGCGGCGGCCGCGGCGCGGCGCTCGGCAATGATCTCGCGCTTGCGCAGGGCCAGCACACCGCGCTGGAAGTCGGAGACGGAGCGGCGGCCCAGGTGCTGGTCGATCATCCACAGGTGGATGTCTTCCATGCTCTGAAAGCGCGTGTTCTGCATGGTCTTGAATGGCAGACCGTGCTTTTGGCAGATGCTGTAGCGGTTGTGGCCATCAACCAAAATATTGCCCCACAGCACCAGTGCGTCGCGGCAGCCTTCGTCCAGGATGCTGCGCTCCAGCGCTTCGTACTCGTCAGGGGTCAGTGGGTCGATATAGGCCTTGAGCTCAGGCAGAACAACGATTTCTTCAGTACTCATGAAACTCCAATCAATGCAGGCAGCGCACTGTAGCGCCCAAGGCGTAAAAGTCAAAAGGTCGCTGCAAAGCTGATGATTGCCTTGTGGCGTTGTGTGGTTGTGTTTGCCAGCGCCTGAAATTTGTGTACGTGGAGTTCAGCGCTTTATGAGTCACTGCTGCTTGATCTCTTACCAAGAAAAACGCCCGCTTTATATGCAGCGGGCGTTTGTGCAAATCCTCAATTTTCAATGAGGTGAATGGCTGAAATTAGTTGGAAACTGCCAGGTTCAGACCATATGTGGTGAGGTTTTGTTTGCGGCTGTTGTCCTTGTCTTTCATGATGATGAAGTATTTATCACCCAGCTTGTAGGGCGTTGCATAAGTACTCCATTCCCACTCATCGCCATCATTTTGCTCGGTAAAGAGTTCGCCGCTGAAGAGTTGGGTGACGGGGATTTCAGTGTTTACCTCATCGCCTTCATCCATAGAAGTCACCAAACCATTTTGGATGCTAAAGCTACTGGTATAAGCAAATGGTGTTTTATTGTTACTGGTGAAATCAGTCCAATTTTCCGAGTCAACGCCACAGCTATATTCTGTGAAAGTCTTTCCATTTAGTTCGGCAAGATCTTTAACGACTTCAGCCTCTTCAGAGAAGGCAATAATCTGTAGTTCCGAGCCTGCGGGCTGCTGTGGGACAACTTTACAAGTTGTCAGCAATTGACCATTCAAAAATGCCTGGCCATAGTGGGCGTCATTGTCTTTATAGCTCCAGCTGGAAGTATCCCAGCCATCTGCAGTGCTTGCTGAGAAGAAATCCAAGCCAAAAGCATAGCCAAAGTCCGTGCTGGATTTAGCAATCTTGGCAGCATTGATGTATTGGCCAGTTGCAAAGTCATTCAAGTCCGATACTTGAAATACAAAGAAGCCAGCAGGGGTGACGTTATAGCCACTATCAGCTTCAATATCTTCTTCTTTCACGACATTTTTGCTCGAAAGGACTTTCCCACCATGGCCGTAGCGGGGATCAGTCTCTGCAGGGAAGCCCGAGTCATCGCCATCGCTGCCAGAGTCATTACCGCCGTTGCCAGAGTCATTACCGCCGTTGCCTGTGTCAGGTTGTGCAGCAGTGGGTACGCAGCTTAGAAAGCGAGCGCTGGCCTCTTCACCTGTTTCGTCATTCACAATAAAGTAATTTTCGGAAATGGGATAGACAAAAGTATTTGTCAGATCATTACCGTCTCTAAGCTGGATTAGGCCATCACTGCCAGCTTCAAATTTTTCAGTGTGAGGATCACCAACCTTTTTTCCATTGTAAAAATCAGTGATTTCTACGCTTTGTCCTGAAATCGCTGTGGCAGTTGTGATTTTAAGTTGAGCGTATAGCTTGGGGTCAATCAGGGATGTGCATTTCCAGTTGCCGCTGTAGCCATTAGCAATCGATTCCGATTGTTTGAGGTTGACCAGGTAGGACATGCCTGTCAGCGTGTCATCGATATAGTCGAAGTTTACGTTGCCATTTCCTGCTGTATACAGCAAACCGCGTGGAGCAAATTCCCCATCACTTTTTTGCTGGTATGCAGGGTAAAAACCGTCCGTTGCTTCACCAAAAACAAAATTGTTATTTTTGCCAAGACTTAAGGTGTTTCCGTCTTTTGTTACAACGCCGGTCTCAGAAGAAGTTGCATCGAATTCACCGGTGCTTCGCTTAAAACGCAAGCTTACATGGTGGTATGTAGTATCTTCTGTAAGTAAGTGAATTTCCCCTGGTGTGAAGTCGCTGACGGGACTTTCGGGAGATGGGATCGCTGCAACAGTTTTGTCATTACCATCTTCAGTAAATCTTGCAATTTGTATAACTGCAGCAGTCTCTCCCTCTTTAGAGGGCGTTGGTTGTTCTTCTGCAGTGAAAGCAATTACGACAGGCTCATCATTCGCATTCTTGAGCTTGAGTTCGATTTCTTTATCAGAATAAGACCATGTGCCTGTTAGAAGTGTTCCTGTAGGAAATGCGGCGTAGCCACCCACCAAAACAGTACCGATAAAGTTGCCACTAGTTTGTGCAACGTTATTAACGGTAACGCCCTCTAATTTAATCTGCCAAGTATCACCGATAGAGAATGAGGTTGTGTATGTGGCGCTTTGAGACGTTGTAGCGGGAGTACCATTAGAGCTGCCGCCATCACCGCCACCACCACAAGCAACCAAAGCAGCTGCAGCCAGGCTGGCCAAAGCAAAATTCTTTACGAGAAAAGTCATATGTCCTCAGATGTTGTTAATTGGTCAGGGCTTGTGACCAGGCTGTGCCGGCAAGCCCGCCGCAACGCTTATGGCGTGGGCGGTTTAGTGTATCAATGAGTTACGGAAGTGAAGTAGAAAAAAATGGCGATTTTTAGGAATGCATCACTCGTTATGCTTGATGTGAGTGTTTGCTATTAATTTCGTTTGATGGGGTTTTGCGCTAAGGATGGTGTTCAAAACACCCGTGGCGGTGGCCACTGAGTCGAGATATTCCACATGATGACGAATTCGGCGTTTTTTGGGCTGCAAATAAGGGCATTTCACCCTTGCCGCTGGCCCTTTGGTCGGTTGTGGACGCACTCATCCATGCAGACCCTGCAAAAGCTTGCGCCGCGCCATCCACAGATTGCTCAGCGCAAACAGCGTTACCAGGTTGGCCGTGTTTTTGGCCAGGCCACGGTACTTGACCTTGGTGTAGCCGAACTGCCGTTTGATGACGCGGAATGGGTGTTCCACTTTGGCCCGGATACGTGCCTTGACCTGCTCCAGCTTGTCCAGGATGGCGCCCATGGGCGTGCTCTTGTCCAGCGCACGGCGCTTGCCAGGGCGCATAGCCACATGCCACTGGGCAGTGATGTCTTGCGTCTCTTCGCGCTTGGCCACGCCCTGGTAACCCGCATCGGCAAACACATCGGCTTCGTCACCATGGACCAGCTTGCTGGCCTGAGTCACGTCGTTGACGTTGGCCGCCGTGCCCACCACGGTATGAACCAGGCCGGAATCGGCATCCACGCCGATGTGGGCTTTCATCCCAAAATGCCACTGATTCCCCTTCTTGGTCTGGTGCATCTCGGGGTCGCGTTCACCCCCCTTGTTCTTGGTCGAACTGGGCGCGGCAATCAGGGTGGCATCGACCACCGTGCCTTCGCGCAGCATCAGACCTTTGTCGGTGAGCGTGGCGTTGACGGTAGCCAGGATTCGTTGGGCCAACTGGTGCTCTTCGAGCAGATGGCGAAAGTGCAGGATGCTGACCCGGTCGGGAATACGTTCGACGCTGGACAGACCCACAAACTCCCGGTACAGCGCGGTCTCGAAGAGGGCTTCTTCCATCGCCAGGTCGGACAGGCCGAACCACTGCTGGACGAAGTGAATGCGCAGCATGGCCTCCAACTCGAACGGAGGTCTGCCGGTCTTGGCTCGCGGTGCGCGCGGAGCAATCAATGCCAGCAACTCAGACCACGGCACCACCAGGTTCATCTCGTCCAAGAATACCGCTTTGCGCGTGCGTCGCTTGCTCAGATTCAGGCCGAGGTCTTGTTGCTTCATGAGCGTATTGTCAGGCGCGGCGCCGTACTTCAGACAGCGCCAGCGGCAGAGTTTTGAACACCATCCTTA
>JAEWOD010000010.1 GCA_023461035.1 Bacteroidota bacterium
TGCCGGTCTCGAACGCGACCCCGGCGCAGCGCCCCGACCAGCCGGTCTATATCACCGTCAAGCCCGACCTGACGCTTGCCCTGGGCAACGAGGACGTGCCGGCCGGCGGGCTGGCCACGGCGCTGGCCGCCGCGACCCAGAACAACCGCGAGGAGCGCATCTTCCTGCGCGCCGACAGGAAGGTGTCCTATGGCGACCTGATGGGCGTCATGAACACCCTGCGAGAAACCGGCTATCTCAAGATCGCCCTGGTCGGGCTTGAAACCACCGGCGGGGGGGTGGCGCCCGCCGCCCAGCCCGCCGATGCCGAGCTTGATGCGCCCGCGGCAGCACCTGCCCCCGCGGCAGCACCCGCCGCAGCGCCGGCCCAGCAAACCGCCTCGACCCCGTCAAGCGGAGGAGCCCCCACGCCATGAGTTGGAAGCCTTCCCCGGCCCTGCGCGACAGCGCGCTATGGGGCACCGCCGCAGCGGTGGCCCTGGCCGCGCATATGGGCGGCGCGCTGTGGATCCTGCAACGCGCCGAAGCCGCCGCGCCCCCCGGCCTGCCCGACCCGGTCTATGTCGAGCTGGCGCCGATGCCCGAGGCGGCCGCCCCGCCGGACGAGGCCGAGACCCCGGAAATGACCGAGGCCGAACCGGAACCCGAGCCCGAACCGGAGCCGGAGCCCGAACCGGAACTCGCCATGCCGCCGCTTCAGGAACTGGAACCGCTGGCGGACATGAACTCGCTGTTCCCGCCGCCGCCCGATGCGGTGGTGCTGCAGAAATCCGAACGCCCGCCCGAGCGTCCCGACCCCGAGCCGGAGCCCGAGCGGAAGGTCGTCGAAAAGCAGCCCGAGCCCAAGAAGCGCGAGAAAAAGGAAAAGGCCCCGGAAGAGCAGCCGGCCCGCCAGGCCACCACCAGGGTCCGGGCGCCGCAATCCGACCGCACCGCCGCACCCCAGGCGCAGGCCGGCACGCCCAGCCCGCGGCAGGTGGCCAGCTGGCAGTCCAAGGTGCAGGCCGCGGTGGCGCGCCACATGCAGCGCACCCGCTTCAACGGGCGCGGCGACACCATGACCGTGACCGTGCGCTTCAGCGTCGATCCCAGCGGCCGCGTGGCCGGGGCGTCGCTGGCAAGCTCGACCGGGGATGCCAGGATCGATTCGGCGCTGAACCGCCAGGCCTCACGGATGCCGCGCCTGCCGGCGCCGCCCTCGGGCAAGACCACCGCGCTGGTGCTGCCGGTCAAGATCGTGCTGCGCTGATCCTTTTGCGGGTCGGCGCATCGGGCGCCGGATCCGGCACCGGGCGGGGGATCGGCTCGACCCCCAGAACCGGGGCCAGATCGCGCACCACCTGGGCCAGGGCCCGCGCATCCGCCCCGGCCTCGGCATTGCGGCGCCAGACCACGGCCAGATCGCGCGAGGGCGCCGGCTCGGTAAAGGGCACGATGCGCAGCCGGCCGTCGCGGTTCTCGTCCGCCAGGGCCAGCCGCGGGATCAGCGTCATGCCCATGCCGCTGGCCACCATCCGCATCAGCGTCGTCATCGAGGCCGCTTCCAGGTTCAGCTTGCGCCGCGGGCTGCGCAGCCCGCAGACCTCCAGCGCCTGGTCGCGCAGGCAATGGCCGTCGGCCAGCAGCAGCAGGCGGTCCGCCTCGATGCTTTCGGGCCGGGCCGGGCCGGACAGCAGCGTGGTGTCGCTGCCCGACAACGCGACCAGGAAGGCGTCGCGCAAGACCGTCTCGGCCTCGATCCCCGGCTCGTTGACCGGCAGGGCCATGATCCCGGCATCGAAACGGTGGCTCAGCACGCCCGAGACCACCTCATCCGTCGCGATCTCGTGCAATTCCAGGTTCAGCATCGGATGGCTGGCGCGCAACGCCGGCACCAGGTGCGGGATCAGATAGGGGGCGACCGTGGGAATGATCGCCAGCCGCAGCCGCCCCGACAAGGGCAGCCGTCCTGCCCGCGCCAGCGCCTCCAGCCGCTTGGCGGTGTCCATCAGTTCCTGCGCCACCGGCAACAGCCGCTCACCCAGCGCGGTCAGCCGCACCGGCCCCGCGCCGGCGCCGCGTTCAAACAGCGCCCCGCCCAGCCGCGCCTCGAGCTGGGCGATCTGGCTGGACAGCCCCGGCTGCGAGACATGCACCGTCTCGGCCGCGCGGCCGAAATGGCCCAGCCGGGCGACGGCAAGGAAATAGGTGATCTGGCGCAGGGTGAAGTTCATAACCAAGCGTTATCAAACCCGCGGGAAATCACAAGCGTTCTTTCCCGCCCGCCGGCGCGGCCCTGCGGATCAGCCCGGCAGGCGCTGGACCAGCAGCTTGTCGATGCGGCGATGGTCCATGTCCACCACCTCGATGCGCCAGCCCTGCCAATCCACGCGATCCCCCGCCTGCGGCAGCCGGCCGGCCAGGTCCAGCACCAGCCCGGCCACGGTGGAATAGTCGCGATCCTCGTCCAGCGAGACCGAAAGCCGGTCGGCGAATTCGTCGACCGGCATCCAGCCTGCGACCAGCAGGCTGCCGTCGTCGCGCTCGACCAGCTTCGGCTCGTCGTCGTCGAGGCCGGCGAACTCGCCGGTGATCGCCTCCAGCACGTCCATCGGCGTCACCACGCCCTCGAAATGGCCGTATTCGTCATAGACCAGCAGCATCTGCCCCGGCGCGGCGCGCAGGCGCGCGATGACCTCGGGCGCGTCCATGGTCTCGGGGATGATCGGGGCGGGCTGCATCACCTGGCGCAGGTCCACCGCCTCGGCGCGGCTTTGCGACATCAGGTCCACGCTGGCGATCACGCCGATCAGGTTGTTCGGGTCGCCGTCGCTGACCGGCAGGCGGGTGCGGCGGCCGTCGCGGAACTTGCGCGCCATCTCTTCCCAGCTGTCGCCGACATCGACCGCCTCGATCTCGCGCCGCGGTGTCATCAGCCCGCGCGCGCTGCGGTCGGCGATGCGCATGACGCCGGCGATCATCTCGGTCTCGGCCCGGTGCATGACGCCCGCGGTCTCGGCCTCCGAGATGACCAGCTTGATCTCTTCGTCGCTGATGGTCTGCCTGTCCTCGCCCGATTGTCCCAGCGCGGCCAGCACCAGCTTGCCCGAACGGTCGAGCAGCCAGACCAGCGGCGCCGCCCCGCGCGAGATGGCCAGCATCAGGGGCGCCACGCGGGCCGCAACCCGCTCGGGCGCCTTCAGTGCCAATTGCTTGGG
>JAEWOD010000011.1 GCA_023461035.1 Bacteroidota bacterium
GTTTTGAACATTAATCTTATTGCTAAAAAAGTTGGTCTCCACCAGAGCTTTTGTCCTCTTCGGATTAACGCACATAATTTATAAATTTTTTCACCAAAAATCACCAACTATTTTTCAGTACATTACCACAGTTTATGAATTTGGGTCAAAGCAAAAAGGTTGTTAATCAATGATTTAACAACCTTTTTTTGATAATGAAATTATAAAAATTAAGAGGTTTCGGATGTAATAATTATTCCGCCAAAACAAATTCCCATCTGAACTTTTTGTCGTCCTCTGCCGGTTCAAAACGGATTTCTGTGATTGTTCCGGCCGAATAACTTCTCATCGCATCACCTTTTCGGGCTTTACTTTTTATGTGCCAATGTTTGTCCGAACCGGAAACGGCTTCGATTTTATAAGCGGATTTGGAACTATCCAGCCAGGCGGTGCGTTCACCTGCAGGATGCGGCGCCAGATAAAATTCGCTGTCATAAAGTTTGAATACATAACTTCCGTCTTTTTGAGGAATAACTTCCCATTTCTGCATCCCGCTTTTGTTGAATTTTTCCAGAAAAACATTGTTTGCCAGTGTGGGACCAAGCGGTTCTATCGCTTCTCCGTTTCCATTTACGATGAAGTAAACGCCTTTTGGGAGAACAGCATCGTTTTTGACTTGAGCTTGTAATCCGGCACAGATTAAGAGAATAAGAATGATTTGAAAAGATTTCATAATTGGATTTTTAGAATAAATTATTTTTTCAAGATTTTAATTGTTTCCACTCCTTTGTTCGTATGAACTTTCACGAAATAAATTCCCGAACTTAAATTTTGGGTAGGAATTTTAGTTTCCTTGCTTTGGATCAATTTCTGTCCGGCTGTGTTGAAAATCTCCACTTTAGAAATGACAGATTTTGAATCAATGTTCAGAATGTTTTGAAAAGGATTGGGATAAACCGAAACCAAACCGTCTTCCCATTCATTTATTCCCATATCTTCACATACACCATTGATCAATTTATAAGGGCGTACAGCGGTTGTAGAAATCGCATTGGGATGTGTATTGACAAACACATTTCCATCGGCTGTCAAACTATTTGCCATGCCGTTTGTGGTGATGTAAAGCGGACTTTCGGAGCCTTCTTCGATTCTTCCCCACCACCAGATGAGATATCCGAAGTCATACTGTGCACTCAGAGTCAGCAACAATTCATAATTGATAGGGACGATGTTATTACCTTGCAATTCATCATGAGCGATTTCGCCTAAAACGATGGGCGCGTTAACATTCCCCAATTCCGCCATATACTGTGTCATTTGGGCATCGCTTACTTGCACGGCGTTTCCGCCTGAAGGCCAATACGTATGTACACTGAAAATCAGTTTATGAAGCGGATCAGCTGCCATCAAAGCCGCACCATGATTCACAAAAAACCGGTGGTCTTTTCCCCAATGCATACCATCTATCATAATCGGACAAGTCAAACCTGCATTTCGTAAAATGTTAATTGCCGCCACATTTGCGTTATAATAAGTGGTTTGTTCCCCTTCAGATGGAGGATAATTGGAACTGCTGGGTTCATTTGCAATATTGAGAATCAAATATTCCTGATTTGTTTTCAAAACATCTAATATTTCGGGTTGCGTCCACCAGTTTGCAGCAGTCGTTAAGTCAGCCATCGGATTTGGGCTTCCTGTAAAATCATGTAGTTCCACTATTGGAATCATGTCATTTGAAAGTGTAGCTTCAATCATCGTTGTCAATTGAACGGCTGTCGTTGGCACTTCCACACAATTATAATCCGGCGGCGGAAATGTACAGTATTCGCGGTCAACTACCAATCTGACGGCATTGGAATTGGTTTTTTCGATTTCAGTAATTTCACCCACACCAAAGTCTGAAACATCATAAATGTTTCCGTGGTTTAGCCCTTTCAGAATGATGGTTTCACCACAATCATCTATGAGGTTTTTACCATCTACGGAAAGAAGAGAATTAGGATATTGAGCCAGAATGGCAGGACCTAATAGAATCAAAGCCAGTGCAAATTTTTGATTGATCATATTTTTTAATTTGGTATAATTGTTCATTTCTTTAGTTTTAAATTAATAATAAATCCCTTCGTAATGAGCAGTCAGGGTTTCTCCCTGCACGGTTAGTTCTACATTGATTTTTATTTTCTGGTTTTGCTCGTCTATTTCAACGGTCGCTTCGCCTTCTTGCGCATATATCGCATCATCTAAATAGTAAACGGCGCCTGCCTTGAACTCTGTTTCCGGATCATAGGTCTGGTCATCTGTATTCAATACATATTGTCCTGCAATTTGTTCTATTTCAGCTCCTAAAAACATAATCCCAAAACCATGAGATTCATCGTCAGTTCCGCCTTGTATGATTAATTCGTTATCAAAATAATATACCGTTACAAAATCTACCGGATGTGTTTCTCCGAGATACGTCTGTTTGTTGACCGTTGTTTCAGTGTTTGAACTTTCATCATCGTCTTTGCAATTGACCAAAAGCAAAGCGCTTATTAAAAGAAAAAGTATTTTTTTCATATTGGTTTGTTTTAAATTCTGAAACAAACTTATTTTGAATTTATAATCTAATAATTTGGTTTTTTATGAATGGAGGATTCTAATTCATCAACTGTAAATCGTTCTTATCATTTATCAATTCCTGTATATTTTTATCGGACTAAATTTGTATTTTAAATATATAAGAGAAAATCATGGAATTAGGAATCGGAATGTTTGGCGATTTAACGTTTGATGTGCAAAAAGGAAAATTTCAGCCGGCAGCTCAAAAATTTCAGGAATTGATAGAGCAGGTAAAACTTGCAGATGAATTGGGAATTGACGTGTTTTCGATAGGAGAGCACCATAGAAAAGACTATGCGGTTTCTTCTCCCGAAATCCTTTTGGCAGCATTGTCAACCGTTACCAGAAACATTAGATTGGGAAGCGGCGTGACGGTATTGAGTTCGACTGACCCGGTCAAGGTCTATCAGGATTTTGCCACAATTGATTTAATTTCCGGCCAACGTTCGGAAATCATTGCCGGACGTGGAAGTTTCATCGAATCCTTTCCGCTTTTCGGATATGATTTGAAGGATTACAACGGATTGTTTGAAGAAAAATTAGAATTATTATTGGCATTAAATCAAAACGAAATCATCAATTGGGAAGGAAAATACCGGGCTCCGATAGTGGATCAGACAGTTTATCCACGTCCTCTGCGTGAAATTCCGGTTTGGATAGCCGTAGGCGGAACGCCGGAATCGGTGGTTCGGGCAGCTCGATTAGGTTTGCCAATTATTTTTGCCATCATCGGCGGTATGCCCAAACAGTTCAAACCTTTGATTGATTTTTACAAACAACAATATGTGCAATTCGGCCATGATCCGGAAAAAATGCAGGTTGGGGTTCATTCGCATACTTTTGTTGCCGATTCCCAGCAGGAAATTCTGGATCATTATTTTCCGTATTATAAATCCCAAATGGACAGAATAGGGCGGGACAGAGGCTGGGCACCTTATATGCAAATGCAGTTTGAAGGCGGGATGAGCCCGGAAGGAGCTTTGTTTATGGGCGATGCGCACCAGGTTGCGGAAAAAATGATAGCAACGATTGAAATGTTCGGATTGACACGGTTTATCGCACACATTGATGTCGGCGGACCGACACACAAAGAAATGATGAAAGCCATCGAGTTATACGGTTCCAAAGTTTTGCCGGAAGTGAGAAGAGCGGTTGAATAATTTCGGACCTGTCAGGTTTCGAAACCTGACAGGTCTTTTTTTATCTCCGCCATTTCAATCTCAAACTATTACTCACCACACTTACAGAACTCAATGCCATCGCCGCGCCGGCAAGCATCGGACTGAGTAAAAACCCGTTGATAGGATAGAGGATACCTGCTGCAATCGGAATGCCGATGATGTTATAAATAAAAGCCCAAAACAAATTTTGTTTAATGGTAGAAACCGTTTGTTTGGACAGTTTTATCGCTTCCGGGATTTTCAGTAAATCGTCTGAAAGAATCGTCATTTTTGCCGATTCGATGGCGATGTCGCTTCCTTTCCCCATTGCGATTCCGACATTTGCCCGCGCCAGGGCCGCACTATCATTGATTCCGTCGCCGACCATCGCCACTATTTTTCCATTTGATTGTAATTCTTGGATGAATTTCAATTTATCTTCCGGCAAAACTCCCGAACGGAAATTTTTGATTCCTACTTGATCCGCAACCGATTTTGCGGACGCTTCATTATCGCCCGTCTGCATAAAAACTTCGATTCCCAAATCCTGTATTTTTTTTACGGCTTCTTTGGAAGTAGGTTTGAGCGCATCCGAAATGGAAATTCCGGCTAAAACTTCATTTGAATTGCTCAATAAAATAACTGTTCTTGCTTGTGCCAATTCTATGTTAATCCAATTTGAAACTTCAGCATTAAATTGAATTTTTTCTTCCTGAATAAATTTGGGGTTTCCAACGAAATAGGTTTCATTTTGATATTTCCCGATGATTCCTTTTCCCGAAGAATTCTCCACCTGAACACCACTTAGAAACAAATTATCTTCATGTTGGCTGAGCGTAGTCGAAGCCAAATGTTTCACAATCGCTTCCGCCAACGGATGTTCGGATTGTTTTTCTATGGAGTAAAGAATTGAGTTGAATTGATTTATATCATTGGTGGCTGAGGAAACTCGAAGCTCGTTGGCTGAGGAAACTCGAAGCCCGAACCATTTCAACTCGTTTACAACCGGTTTTCCCTCTGTCAGTGTTCCGGTTTTGTCCAGAACAACGGCATTGATTTTTTGAGCCGATTCCAGTGCTTCGGCATCTTTAATGAGAATTCCGTGATCGGCACCCTTTCCGATTCCGACCATTATCGCAGTCGGTGTAGCCAACCCCAAAGCACAGGGACAGGCAATGACCAAAACGGTTACCATCGCCAATAATCCTTGCGTAAATCCGTTATCACCACCCAAAATAATCCAAACAATAAAAGTCAAAATTGAAATTAAAACCACTACCGGAACAAAAATTCCGGCTATTTTATCGACCAATTTTTGAACCGGGGCACGGCTTCCCTGTGCTTCTTTTACCATGTTTATGATTTGGGCGAGGAGCGTATCGCTTCCGACTTTGGTTGCCCGAAATTGGAAACTTCCTTTTTGATTGATGGTGCCGGAAAAAACCTTATCGCCCGTTTTTTTTTCGATAGGCAAAGGCTCCCCTGAAATCATACTTTCATCCACAAATGAATTTCCCGAAATCAGCTCTCCGTCGACTGCGATTTTTTCACCAGGTTTTACCATAATCGTATTGCCGACTTGAATGGAAGAAATCGGCATTTCCATCTGATGCCCGCCTTCATGTACGACCACAACAGTTTTGGGTTGTAGCCCGATGAGTTTTTTGATGGCCGATGAAGTATTACCTTTGGCGCGTTCTTCCAATACTTTTCCCAATAAAATAAAGGCAATCACAACACCTGCAGTTTCAAAATAAACGTGAGGATTCAGTCCTCGGCTATGCCAGAAATCAGGGAACAACGTATTGAAAACACTGAACAGATAAGCAATCCCGGTACTCATCGCCACCAACGTATCCATATTGGATGAACGGTGTTTCAGCTGCTTCCAGGCACCAATGAAAAATTGTTTTCCTAAAATAAACACAATGGGGGTGGAGATTGCCCACATCAATAAATTGGAAATTAAAAATTGAGAATTAAAAATTTTAACGGAAGGAGAATCCATCCAGAACATGCCGATGATCATCAGTGGAATAGACAACGCAATTGCCCAAATAGTTTTGATTTTCAGTTGTTTGTAATGGATATGACGAATTTCTTCCAAACTGTCTTTTGCTTCTTCTGATTCGTCAATCATCAAATCATAGCCTCCCGACTGAAGTGCAGCTTTCAATTTAAAAGCATCGGTGAGTGAAGGAATGAATTCAATCATGGCTTCGGTATTGGCATAATTGACTTGTGCATCCACCACGCCGGGCTGCATGCGTAAAATATTTTGTGAACTGTTGGCGCAACTTGCACAACTCATGTTCATCACCGGAAACCGTTTTTTTATCGTTGGAACATCATAGCCCAAATCCCGGATTTTCTTCACGGCAAGCGGAATGGCTTCGTCCAGATCTTTAGATGAAATTTTCGCACGTTGGTTATTGAGTTCCACGCTGTGTTCCGAGATTTCGGAAATTTCATCTAGACCTTTGTTTACGATGAGCGCACAATGTTCGCTATCGACGTTTTCAAGCGGAATGTATATCGATTTATCTTCTGTTGCCATAGCTTCAAATTTATGAAACAAATTTCGGAGGAAAAAAGGAGGGAAGCGTTACAGAATTTTGGGGAAGGGTTATATTATTATACCACCATATTTGAAGAAAGTAAGTTCAGAGCCTTTAATAAACTCGACTAAGTGGGTATTCTCATCTGCATTTTTATTTTCTAATTCAAAGTAATATACATCGGGATTTACTCTTGTTGATAAAATAAAATCAACAGAAGTGGAATCAATAGGATTTAATATTCTTTTGGGAAAAGAACAAAAAGAGAATCTTTTGACTTGATAATTGGGATTTATTTGACTTAACTCTGATAGGCAACAAATATTTCCTCTAATTTCACTTGGAACTAAAAGACCTTCTGCTAATATTAGTAAAAATTCATTTGATAGAGGTTCAAAAAAATCTATTTCTATATCATTCAAAATGACCTTATTCTCAAATAACTGAATTTTTTCTTTAGGAATTTTTGAATAATTGAGGTTAGCATCCTTAGAGTCAAATAATTTATTTAAAGAATTATAGTAAGCAGGATTATCATTGATCTGAGCAAACGAAATATTACTTACGAAAAGAATAAATATTAAGAAACTATTTTTTAGTTCCATAGTAGCCAAATTTAGTTAATTTATTAGAGATTATCAATTCCTCTTCTTTCCGAACTTTCCAAACCTTTAAACTCACTCGGCGTAAATCCCGTAACCTTTTTAAACTGTGCCGACAAATGCGCCGAACTGCTGTATCCCAGCCGGAAAGCGATTTCCTTTAAGCTCAATTCATCATAAACCAATAATTCTTTAACTTTTTCAATTTTCTGCAAAATGGCAAATTGTTCAATCGTAATGCCCGTGGTAGAAGAAAAAAGTTTGCTCAATTGCGAATATTCCTTATTCAATTCAGTAGAAATCAATTCCGAAAGATTAAAAGAATGCTCATTGTCATTTTGTATCTGGTTGATAATGATTGTTTTGATTTGATTGATGATGGCGGAATTTTTATCGTCCAATAATTCAAAACCCAGCTTTTCGATTTTGGATTTGAATTCGGATGCTTGTTTTTGGGATATTTCTTTTTGAAGCAGAACTTCGCCCAAACGCACTTCAATCGGATTGATTTTCATTTCGTCCAAAACATTCTGCACAGCCATCACACAGCGCGGACAAACCATATTTTTAACCTGGAGTTTCTGCATAGGACAAAGTTACTTAATTTCAATGCAACTCAAAACCCCAAACCCACAACTCAAAACTCTTATATTTGCCTAAATTATCGTTTTTGAAATTCAAATTCATCATATTGACTCTGTTGGTACTGATTTTGGGAATGTTCTTCCTCAATCTGAATTTGGGAAATGCCGATGTTTCGATTTTTGATTTTTCCCAAAACGAAATCGCTCGAAAATTGATTTTGGATTATCGCCTACCCAAAACAATCGCTGCTCTTTTAGCCGGAATCGCATTGCCTGTCAGCGGATTATTGTTACAGGAATTGTTTCGAAATCCTTTGGCCGATCCTTCTGTTTTGGGAATCACATCGGCATCGGGACTGGGTGTGGCAGTGGTTATTTTTCTTTCCGCAACTTTGGGATTGAGTTCATTTTTAAATAATCCCTGGTTGTTGTGTTTGGCTTCGTTTTGTGGAGCGATGCTCGGACTGATTATCATTGTGTTTTTTTCATCCCGGATTAATTCTACAGCAGCTTTGATCATCGTCGGGATGATGATTGCAGGATTGGCTTCTGCCATGATTGGGATTTTACAATTTTTTGCTCCTTCAGAGAAAATAAAAACTTTTTTAATTTGGACTTTTGGTTCCATGTCTGGACTTTCATGGACCCAAATAGGTGTTTTCTCATTGATGGTTTTATTGGGAATTTTAATTTCGCTTTTCACGTTGAAAGGAATTTCGGGATTACGATTGGGCGAAAATTATGCGCATACTATGGGAATTAACATCCAAAAAACAAGATGGCTGATTTTGATTTCGTCGGCTATATTGACCGCTTCCGCAACGGCTTTTGTAGGTCCGGTGGCTTTTATAGGATTGGCGATTCCGCATATTTGCCGAATTGTATTTAGGCGAACTGAAATTTCGAAATTATTGACCTTAGTCGTATTGACGGGAATTTTTTCAATGCTTTTATTTCTGTGGATATCACAGGTTTTTCCCAATGGAAATTTGCCTATCAATATTATTACTTCCTTGATCGGAGCACCCATAGTGATGAGTATTCTTCTCAATCGAAACCAATACAATTGGAATGAATAATTCGATCCTTCAAATAAAAGAATTATCAATTGGTTATTCCAAACCGATTTGCACTCGCATAAACGCTACGGTCAACAAAAGAGAGTTTGTAGGACTTGCCGGAAAGAACGGATCAGGAAAAAGCACTTTGCTTAAATCCTTGCTGGGATTGGAATCCGGTCTTTCCGGAGATGTTTGGATGGAGGAAGAATATTTGAAAAATTGGGATGTGAAAAAAAGGTCACAAAAAATGGCTGTAGTCTTTTCAAGATTGAATCAGGTTCCGGCTATTCCGGTTTTTGATTTGATTGCATTGGGTCGGTTACCTTATCAAGCTCATTTTTCAAAATTGGATGCAAAGGACAAAGAATTGATTCATACTGCCATAAGTCTGGTTGGAATTGAACATTTGCAAAATAGGTTGGCGGGCCAATTAAGTGACGGACAATTGCAGATGGTGATGATTGCCAGAGCTTTGGTGCAGGATACGGAATTGGTGTTGATGGATGAGCCGACTTCGCATTTGGACATTGAAAACCAGTTCAAGATTTTTGAATTGATCCATAAATTATCGGAAGAAACGGGAAAAACCTTTATTGTGGCTTCGCATCAGATTGAATTGTTATTGCAGAATGCAACCCAGCTTTGGTGGATGGACAATGGAGAATTCCACGCCGGATTTCCTGAACAGATTGCTTACGAACAAAGGATTTTTGAGAAATTGTCTCAGGAACGGATTCAATTTGATTATCAAACCGGAAGTTTTCAGTTCCAACATCCGAAAAACAAAAAAGTCAGCCTGATAAGCGATGGTAGCGATTTGGCGTATTGGGTTAAACATGCTTTGGAAAGAAATGGGTTTGAGGTTTCGGGGGATGAGAAATTTAGAATTGAAATCAAAAATCAAACTGTATATTTGAATGGTGACAATTTTAAATCAATTGATGAATTGTTGAAAAGCCTGAACGATGAAAATTAAGCTGTTTTTTGTTTTAGTGGTTTTACAATTTTCCTATTTGTTTTCACAGGAATTGATGAAATTTGAAGAAAATGGGAAGTTTGGATTGAAAGACAAATCTGGAAATATCATTTTTAAACCAGATTATATTTATATTTCTGAGTTTAGAGAAAATAAAGCCAGAATCGTGAAAAATATAGACTCAGTTGGAATAATTGATAATTTGGGTAAAATTCTGGTTCCGATTAAGTATGAATTTTTGAATGTTTTGGATAGTACAGAGTATCTTTTCGGTAAAAGAGATAAATATTTTGGAGAATACAAAATGGGTGTTTTAGATGAAAAAGGAAATATAAAGATCCCAATGAAGTATGATTTCATTCAAAAGATAAATGGATATATAGTCACATTATACAAAGATTCTATAGTGGGAGAAATGTATGGAAGCGACATCAGAGAAGTAACGAGTTACTATGGCTTTTATGATATTAATGGAAAATTGATTTTAGAACCGAAATTTGAATATATCTCACAAATTAATGATAATCTCGTAAAAGTTAGCAATGATAATCAGTATGCTCTTTATCATGTAAATGGAAACCTCATTTTTAATTTTTCGGATGATTATTATTATAGAAGTAAAGAAAATAGGGTAAAATTCAAAAGAAATAAAAAGTTAGGTTTTTTTGGATGAAAATGGGAAAATTATTATTGAGCCTATATATGATTTTGCTTTTAATTTTAGATTAGGAATATCAGTGGTTTCATTAGATAACAAATGTGGAGCCATTAAATATAATGGAGAAATTCTTCAGGAAATAAAATTTGATTGTAAAAAATTTATGGATGAACTTGAAGCTCAATATGGCAATTTGGATTTCGAGAGGCCAGAATTATAAATGACCATGCAAAAAAACATCATCATAACAGGCGCAAGTCGGGGAATCGGTAGGGAATTGGTCAAAATTCATCTTCAAAACGGAAACAATGTATTGGCCATTTCGCGCAATGAAGAAAAACTCAAAGAATTATATCCATTTGAAAATAATTCTCAACTCATCATCCTTCCCATGGATATTTCCAAAACCGGCGATCTGGATATGATTCCCGGCGCTTTGCGAAATTGGGAAAAGGTGGATGTCCTTTATAATAACGCCGGATTTTTGGTCAATAAACCTTTTCAAGAAATATCAGAAAATGATATAGATTATTCGGTTTCTGTAAATTATAAAGCGTCTTTCCGTATCATTCAATTGGTCATGGATAAAATGAATGCAAGTTCACACATCGTCAATATAACGACAATGGGTGCCGTGCAGGGTTCGGTAAAATTCCCGGGATTGGCGGCTTATTCCTCTTCCAAAGCCGGAATTGTAACGCTGACCGAATTGTTGGCGCAAGAATTCAACGAAAATCAACCCAAAATCAATTGTGTCGCACTCGGTGCCGTCCAAACCGAAATGCTGGAAGAAGCTTTTCCGGGTTATGCAGCTCCGATTTCGGCAGAAAAAATGGCGAATTATTTGTTCCAGTTTGGATTAGACGGACATCATTTCCAAAACGGAAAATTGATTCAACTCTCCACTTCAACACCTTAACATAATTATTCGAAATATTGTTCTAATTTTATATCCACACAAAATCAGAAAACATGAAAAAAATTTACTTCTCAGTAATAGCGTTTGGATTAGCAATTTTTTCCTCAGCGCAAGAATTTACATTGGAATTATTTGCGCAGGGGTTTAGTTCCCCGGTAGAAATTACATCAGCAGGTGACGACCGGCTTTTCGTGGTACAGCAGGGAGGACAAATCAGGATATTAAATTCAGACGGAACCATAAACCCGACACCTTTTCTTAATGTATCAAGCATCATCAGTTCAGGAGGAGAAAGAGGATTACTCGGATTAGCGTTTGCGCCGGATTACGAGACGAGCGGACGATTTTATATAAATTATACCAATACTTCGGGTGATACGGTCATTTCAAGATATACAGTGAGTGGAGATCCGGATGTTGCCAATGCAACGGGCGATCCTTTATTGACTATAGAACAACCCTTCGGAAATCATAACGGTGGTTGCATCAATTTCGGCCCGGATGGATATCTTTGGATTTCCATGGGTGATGGAGGAAGCGGAGGGGATCCCAATAACAATGGGCAGAATCCGGCATCTTTGCTTGGGAAAATGCTGCGAATTGATGTCAGTGGAGAAGATTATACCATTCCGGAAGACAATCCGGTAATTACAGGCGGAACGGCTACAGAAGTCTGGTCATACGGATTGCGTAACGCATGGAAATTCTCATTTGACAGCGAAACAAATGATGTCTGGATTGCCGACGTAGGTCAAAACGCCATAGAAGAAATCAACAAACAACCCTACACTGCAGCCGGACTGAATTACGGCTGGCGTTGTTATGAAGGAGACAATCCTTACAATACATCTGGCTGCGCAGCTCCCGAAACCATGATTTTTCCGGTTGCTACTTATAACCATTCCGGGGGCAGATGTTCCATTACCGGGGGATATGTTTACAGAGGTGGTGTTTATGCCAATTTAGTAGGGAAGTATTTCTTTGCCGACTACTGTTCTGGCCAAATTGGATGGGTAGATGAAGAAGAAAATCTGGAATTTTTGACTGATACATCTGATAATTTTACAACTTTCGGGCAGGATACGACTGGACAACTTTATGTTGCCGGTTCCGGAAAAGTATATAAAATCATAGGAGAAACGATGGGTGTAAACGATTTAAATCGGGTAAATATTTCCATTTATCCCAACCCCACTTCAGATATTATAAATATGAATGCTAATAAAGCAATAGATGAGGTTTCCATTTATTCTGCAGAAGGAAAATTACTTCAAACCCTTAGCGGAAACATCACCCAAATTGATATTTCAACGTATCCAAAAGGTGTGTATTTGCTTATGGTTCAATCCGGAAAACTAACAAAAACACAAAAAGTAATCAAAAAATAACGCAACCTTTTTGTTTTTCATGGTCTATATAGAAATTTAACTTTATAGACCATGAAAAAACTTCTAATAACTTTCTTAATTATTATTTCAATCTTTTCTCGTAGCCAGGATTTAACTTTTGAACAATTTTCCTTTGGATATGGAATGGCATTAACTGAATTAGGGCATGCCGGTGATGATAGGATATTTGGATTAAATAAAGAAGGAACTATTGAAATAATTCAACAAAACGGAGAAATGAATACAGAATCCTTTTTGGACGTTACCCATTTGGTTTCGTATAATTCTAATTTTAGTGAAGAAGGATTATTGGGATTGGCATTTCATCCGGAATATCAAACCAACGGCCTATTCTTTGTATTTTATACAGACCATATATATAACCGTGTGATTGCCAGATACCAGGTAAGTGAAAATCCGGACATCTCAAATCCGGATGGAAATATAATATTGACAATCCCACCTACAAATTCCGAATTACATTTTGGCGGAAAAATAGCATTTGACCACAATGGTTATTTATGGATTGCTTCAGGAACTGGTTCCAGTGGGTTGCATGCGATGAATTTGGAAAATCTATGGGGTAAAATATTGAGAATTGATATCAATGCCGAAACTTATACCATTCCACCTGATAATCCTTTTATAGGAGTAGAAGGGGCTCGTGAAGAAATTTGGGCATATGGATTACGAAATCCCTGGAAATTTAGTTTTGATTTTGAGGCAAATGAAGTTTGGATTGCAGATGTAGGTGATCAAAATGAGGAAATCAATCGGCAACCCATTGATTTAGGAGGAATTCACTATGGATTCCCTTGTTATTCCGGTGATGAATCATATAATTTTGAGCCATGTGAAAACATAGACCCTGAAACATTTACTTTTCCATATTTTCAGTATGACTTTCCAAATGGTCAAGCCGTGATAGGAGGTTATGTGTTTAGACAAAATCAAGATTCGCCATTGTATGGAAACTACATATTTGGTGATTATTTTGGAACAATTGGGATATTGGACAATGAATCAAACGCAACCTTTATTACGGACGTTCCATATATTAACCAAATTTATAGCTTTGGTGAAGATGTTCACAAACAGCTCTATCTATCTACTTTCAATAGAATTTTTAAAATATTGGATAATGCGATGTCCACAGATGAATTAGATGAAACTTCCTTTTTGCTTTACCCTAATCCGACCTCAGATTTTATAAACATTACCGCTAATAAAGTAATAGACGAGGTTTCCATTTATTCTGCAGATGGAAAATTACTTCAAATCCTTAGCGGAAACATCACCCAAATTGATATTTCAACGTATCCAAAAGGTGTGTATTTGTTTATGATTCAATCCGGAAAAATTACCAAAACTCAAAAAGTAGTAAAAAAGTAACTTAGAATTTTTTCTTGGGCACCTCCCGTTCTGGGATTTCCTTTTGGGAAATCCCAGAACGGGATCAGGCTCTCGGCACTCGCTTCCCGTCCGCAAAGCTCCCGGGAGAGCTCATACAAATGCCTCCATCCATGGTGCAGTTCACAGCCATTTGAGAAATTACAAAAAATAAATCCCTTAAAACCTTGTAAATAAGCAATCTGAAAAACCATCACAAAAAACTTTCGAAAAAAGACAAAAAAGATTTGGTTTGTATCTATAACCCGACCTATATTTGCAGTCCTTTTTGATGAGATAATTATTCCAACAAAAAGAAGCAGAGGAGAAGTTCATTGTAAATTATTAATTGTTAGTGTTTTGCGATAAATTCAAAAAATATTCAAAATATTTCAGCTAATAATTTGGTAGATATGAAATAATTATTACCTTTGCAGCCGCTTAGAGAGATTGAAGCGGAAAAGAAAACGAGAAGTTCATTTGAAATTATAGAAAAGAAGAAAAAAAGCCTAGAATTAAAAACGGTCAATTGGAGCAGATGGAATAAATAATTCGTTAGTCTAAAAACACAAAAAATTTTTAACAACGGAGAGTTT
>JAEWOD010000012.1 GCA_023461035.1 Bacteroidota bacterium
AATAATTCAGGCGTACCTGGAACAGAAGTCGGAACAGCCACAGGTTCAATCATAGGATCGGATATAATCGGTCAGAATTTCGGTCGTGATTTCATCCAATACAATGTTGATTTTGATGCCGGAATGGATTTGAATGCCAACACCACTTACTGGATGGAGGTACAATCTGACGCTGAAGCTTGGGATTGGACTTCTGACATGACGGCTATCATCGGTCAAACCGGCGTTATAAACAATGGTAGTGGATGGGCCAATGCAGACGGAGGAGAATTCGTGTATGCATTGTATTGTGAGGAAATGGGCGTAAGTGATATGAATTCATTCAATTTCGCTTATTATCCAAATCCTGTCAAAGATTTCTTAAACATTGAGTCTCAAAAAGCTATTGAAAGCATTGATGCCTTCAACCTTGCGGGACAAATAGTAATCAATGACGCACATCTTATCGACGGAAAACTGAATTTAAACAACCTAAGTCCTGGTACTTATGTATTCAGAGTTACACTGGAAGGTGGGCAAGTTGAAACCTTTAAGATTATTAAAAAGTAAATTATCGCTTTTTAATATTTAAAAAATGGCACTCCAATAAGGGGTGCCTTTTTTATTTATAGAATAATTTGGGAAACTATTGGTACAATTCATTTTTTGCTTGCAAAACTCACTTTCATTTTGTACATTTAATCCCAAATAATCAGATGTTTACTGATTATTAAATCTTTTATTTAACTAAATTATTATTTACTATGCAAAAATTTCGACTCTTGTTTCTGGCGATATTGTGCACAACCTTCGGGTTTTCACAAATCACCGGATTTTCGATTGAAAGTGCACTTAATTCCCCCATTACCTTTGGGGAACCTGAGTATGGCACTGATGGAGTAACAGAAGGCACGCTTTACAGTAATGGGCCTTATTTTAACGTAGCAGGCTCTCCTGATGTAAGTTTTTTACAGGATGCCAGTTTATCAATGGACACCTATGGGTTTGGACACGCTTTATCAACCGGTTACAGAGTTGCTGATGACTGGGTAGTTACAGCTGATGTCGAAGTGGATAGTTTCCAATTCTATTCTTATCAAACCGGCTCTTCAACAACTTCAACAATTAATTTTGTTTCATTGGCTATTTGGGATGGAGATCCTTCCAATCCTGCTAGTACTATTGTTTGGGGAGATCAAACAACCAATGTCCTTACTTCTTCTGAATGGTCAGGAGCATACAGACAATTGGAATCAACACCAGGCGCTACCGATCGTCCCATTATGATTTCAACAGTAGAAACTCCGGGACTGACTTTGGCTCCGGGTACATATTGGCTTGATTGGCAAACCGGAGGAACTTTAGGCTCAGGCCCTTGGGCTCCACCTATCACCATTACCGGGCAAGCAACAACAGGAAATGCAAAGCAATTTAATGGAGCATCATGGGCCGACATTATCGATGGTATCGCCTTGACTGCTCAAGGATTACCGTTTGAAGTAAACGGAGAAGAAATTGGCGGTGGTGGTGATGATTTGTTGATTATCGATTTGACAACAGAAAATCAGGTTACCATTACAGCAACTTCTGCAGCATCTTCTGCATCAGCAAGTGGAAGCACTACCACAGGTTTCATTTTTGAAAACTTTTTTGCATCCGCAGGCACTCAAGCGATAGGCACTACAACTTATGTAGGCACACCTACCTTGACTGCTGCATCAGTTCCTACCGACAATTCACCGTCAATTTTCCGTGGCTCGAATACAGACAACGGATTAAATATATGGAGTTATTCAGCCACAGGAACAACTACTTTCACATCCGGTTCACAAGCATTTACCGGAGAGGCTACATGGAGTATCACTCCTGAATTATATGCTGCCATGTTAACTGCTCCTGCGAGTGGTAACATCTATTTCCCTGCAGATACTTCAGACGACATTCCTTCCGCTACATTACTAGGCACATACAGCGTTATCTTTCCTGGGGTTGAGCCTCCAGGTGGCGATTGTGATATTACATATGAAGGTTCATTGGAAGACGGATTGGGTCAGTTGAATCTCTTAGCATTAGCTTCTGATTTTAATATCTCAGCTGATAATTCTATGTCGGTAGAAAAAGTTACATTAAATATGTTATCAAATACATCATCAGTAAATGTTTCTTTCCATGCAGATAACGCCGGAACACCCGGTACTCAAATAGTTGCACCGATGTCCATAGTTCCAACTTCACAAACTTTAGTTGGAAATGTCAACGGATTTAACGTTTATGAAGTAGTATTGGATTTACCAACAGCCCAAAACTTCGAGGGTGGTGCATCTGGAGCAAATTACTGGATGGCTATTTCGACTGTAGTAGGTACTGAAGGAACAAGTAACTATTGGGAATTCTCAGATTCAATAAACAACGGAACAAACTTCTTCTACTCTGTTGATGGTGGTGCTACTTGGGCAGACGCCGGACCTGCAGGATTTGTTGAAGATGGTGCCTTTATTTTGGAAGGAACTTGTAATGGTGAAGAAGAACCTGAAGACGGATGTTTCGTAACCGGAACCTTTGACCAATGGCCGTCTGGCACATTTGTACCTTCATGTTTGGGTATTCCTGAAGCCATTACAACGGCAGGATGGGCTGGTGAATTCTCTAAAGTTCAGGTTACAGCCGGAACAGAATATATCTTTACAAGCTCCGTTACAACAGACTTCATTACAATTGCCGATGAAGATGAGGAAATTGCATTTGCTACGGGAACAGGTTCTGTTACTTGGACTTCTCCGATCGATCAGGTGATACGTTTTTATACACATGTTGATGATGATTGTACTATTGAAGAAATCAGCAGAACAAGAGCCGTACAGTGTGGAGAAGAAGTTACTATTGATCCACCGGATTATCCATGTTATCAAGGTGACGGTTTAGAAAGCAATGGATTTGAAGACGGTTACAATGTAACAGCAGGTGGTAATTTCAGAAATGCTGACGACTTTATCGTTGACGATACATTTACTATGCAATATGTACGTTTGAACTTGTTTATGCTTCCTGGGGACACTGCTTCTTCCGTAACATTTAATGTACGAGCAGATGATGGTGGAGCTCCAAGTGAGTCAAATATAGTAGATTCATTTACAGCTGTTCCAACTTCTCAATTTGTAGTTGGCTCCAACTTTGGTTATAATATTTCTCAGGTTGAATTTGTACTGGATGCAGACAGACCGGAATTACCTGCAGGAACTTACTGGTTACAACCGGAAGTTACAAACGGAGGTGGTGTAGCTTTCTGGGAGGTAACTACAACCGGTTCTTTGGGTGGATTTATTCACACAAGTGAGCTTGGTGGAGCGTGGAATGCTAACTCAGGCTATCAGGCAGTGTTCTTTGTAGCAGGAGTTTGTGGTGATACACCACCAGAAGAAGATTGTTCGCAAAGTACACCAAGTAATGATTTTGAAAACGGTCACGGAAATCTTCACTTACTAAAAGTTGCCAATGACTTTGTTGTAGAAGAAAACACTATGTTTACTGTAGATCAATTTAAATTTAATGTGATATTACCTGCAGGAGCAACTGTAGATGCATTGGATTTCTATTTCTATGAGGACACCGGAGCAGGCCCTGGTGCAGAATTGCACAATGATATATTAGTAGTACCTACTTCTGTAGAAATGGTGGGAACATTAAGTTCATTTGAAGTATCTACGGTAACTGTAGATCTACCAACTGCTTATACATTTAACGGTGTAACATCTGGAGATACTGCTTACTGGTTAGGAATCATGGTCTATACAGGAGCGGCAAACTCTTATTGGGAAGGAACATCGATTCTTAATACGCCAAACGAGGGTTACTTAGAACTTGACGGAGTATGGGCTTCTATTTCTTCAACATTTGGATCAGCACCGTTTGACGGGGTATATGAAATTTCAGGTAGTTGTGAGACTTTGGGTGTAAGTGATATGGATTCGTTCGATTTTGCTTACTATCCAAACCCTGTGAAAGATGTGTTGAACATTACTTCAAACAAACCGGTAGAAAATGTTGCCGTATTTAACTTAGCAGGTCAAAAAGTTTTGGCTAACGCTCAAGTTTCAAACGGACAAATCAATGTTTCTGCTCTACCTGCTGGAGTTTATGTATTCAAAGCAACTTTACAAGGTGGACAGGTTGAAACCTTTAAAATTATTAAGAAATAATAATTTCTAAATTATTTAACAAAAAACCTCCCGAAATTCGGGAGGTTTTTATTTGGAGTAAACCCAAAAAATAAGTTTGACTATTCCACTATTAATATAAAATAATTCTTTTTCCCTTTTTGAAGCAGCACATATTTCCCGGCGATTAAATCTTCTCCTGAAAGGATAAATTCCTCTCCTATTTTATCTTTATTAACCGAAATAGCGTTAGCTTTTAAATCCCTTCTCGCTTCACTTTTTGACGTAAGGAATTGGGATTTATCGGTCAAGGCATCCACGATATTCAACCCTTCTAAATCAGAAATTGCAATTCTTGTTTGAGGAACTCCTTCAAATACCGAAAGAAAAGTCTCCGCATTCAAAGACTTCAAATCCTCGGCAGTCGATTTCCCAAACAATACTTCCGATGCTTTGATGGCATTATTCAACTCATCTTTTCCATGAACCAACGTAGTGATTTCTTCCGCCAACCTTTTCTGCAACTGACGCAAATGCGGTTCTACATTGTGTTTTTCAATCAATTCATTGATTTCCTCCTGATCTAGAAACGTATAAATCTTAATGTATTTCTCCGAATCTTCATCCGATTGATTCAACCAGAACTGATAGAATTTATACGGAGAAGTACGTTTTTTATCCAACCAGACATTTTCGCCGCCTTCACTTTTCCCAAACTTTGTCCCGTCTGCTTTCGTGGTAAGCGGACACGTAAACGCAAATCCTTCGCCTTGCGCAATTCTCCTGATTAACTCCGTTCCGGTTGTGATATTCCCCCATTGGTCAGATCCGCCGAATTGCAATTTAGCACTGTAAGTCCTGTACAAATGAAGAAAATCATAACCCTGAATCAATTGATATGTAAATTCCGTAAAAGACATTCCCACAGCCGATTCCGAATTCAATCTGTTTTTAACCGAATCTTTGGCCATCATATAATTAACCGTAATATGCTTCCCAACATTTCGGGCGAAATCAATAAAAGAAAAATCTTTCATCCAGTCATAATTATTGACCATTACGGCAGCATTCGGTTTGGATCCATCAAAATCCAAAAACCGCTCTAACTGACCACGGATGCCGTCTATAAACCGGTTCAAAGTTTCTTCATCCAGCAAATTACGTTCTGCAGACTTACCGGTCGGGTCACCGATCATTCCGGTAGCACCACCCACCAAAGCGACGGGTTTGTGACCATGCCGCTGCATGTGCATCAGTAAAACAATTGGCACCAGGCTTCCTACGTGAAGCGAATCAGCCGTCGGGTCAAATCCACAATACCCAGTCGTCATTTCTTTTTCAAGTTGCTCCTCCGTTCCGGGCATGATGTTATGAATCAAGCCGCGCCATTGTAATTCTGCAATTAATCCGCTCATTTTATTCAAATTTTGGATTGCAAAGATAGGAATCGAATTGCGAAATTCGTGGTTCGAAATTCGAAATTCGGAATATTCTGACTAAATTCGAATTGAATTCATCCGTTACATGGAAAATAGCATCTTTCAAAACAAATGTTTTACCTGGTACAATCTGGAAAATCCCGAACAAACGGCCGTTTCCGAATTTCTCACCAAATTCTCACTCACCGCCTATACCGTTCAGGATGCTTTGGAAGCCGGTCACCTTCCGAAATTTGAACATCAGGAAGGTTTTGACTTTGTATTGGTTCGTTTTTATGGAAAGGAAGCCAGAAGTTATGCCAATATCATCCGGGAATTCAGTCACAAAATCGGGATATTTATTGGCGATGATTTCGTCATCACCATCAGTCAGCGACAGATGCCTTTTCTGGATGAAATTTTAAAAGAATTGGAAAATGATAAAAACAAAGAAGACCTGATTCCCAAACAATTATTCTATAAAATTTTCAAAAAAACGTTGCATACCTATTCGCAGCCGGCTGTAAATATTTCACAGGAAATTGATGTATATGAAAATGCCCTTTTTACACGTTCCAATTCCAAAATAGATCTAAAAAAACTCTACAAACTGAAAAGAGAATCTTCTACTTGTTCCAAAATTTTGGTTTTGATGCGTGATGTGCTGAACGAATATAAATCCTATGTGAAAAGTGTTTCTTCCTTTAAAGATTTACAGGATCAGAATGCAAAATTGCTGCATTTACATAATCAGAACAATGATGATTTGCACAATCTCTTTACGCTGACGCTTTCCATGTCCGATATGCGGGCCAATGAAATCATGAAAATTCTTACAGTATTCTCTGCCTTCTTTTTACCGCTGACTTTCATCGCCGGAATCTATGGAATGAATTTTCATTTCATGCCCGAACTGAGCTATAAATGGGGATATTTTATCACTTTGGGAGTTATGTTAGTGATTGTGATCATCATATTTTCCTGGTTCAAACGGAAGAAGTTTTTGTGAAATTTGCTGGATGTTGGAAGCGGGAAGATGGATGTTTATGAGAAAGTTCAAAAAAATAATTTTAGCAATTCTATTAATTATTTTAACCTCATATTTCATCGTATCCATACAAATTTATGCTGATTCCAAAGTTGACGAAACTACCAAAGCCGATGCTGCAATTGTTTTAGGAACTGCAATTTGGGATGCAAAACCTTCTCCGGTTTTTAGAGAACGAATCAATCATGCGGTATTATTATATAAAAATGATTCCGTTGATTTCTTAATTTTTACAGGTGGAATTGGCGAAGGAAAAGAATATTCTGAATCCGCAATTGGGAAAAGATATGCGATAGAAAATGGCGTTCCCGAATCTAAAATATTTATAGAAGAAAAATCAACCATCACAGACGAAAATTTAAAATTTGCAAAAGAAATTATTAATGAATACAAATTTTCTAAAGTTTTAATTGTGAGTGATCCTTTGCACATGAAACGAGCGATGCTCATGGCGAAAAATCACAATATCAATGCTTATTCATCTCCCACAAAAACGAGCAGATATATTTCAGCTAAAAGCAAATTTGGATTTGTTATGAGAGAAACTTTTTTTTACATCGGTTATAAAATTCATAGAATTTTCAATTAAATTTTCTCTTTTAAAAGTTTCAAATTAATTTAACTTGAATAATGGATAAAGATGAATGTAATAAACTCATATTGAGCATATTATATTTCATCAGATAATAATTGAGAGCTTTGTGCCTGTTTTGAGAACTTTGTGATAAAAATAACCACAAGGTGCACAAAGAGAACACAAAAGCACACTGAGATATTTGTTTTTATCAACTGATTGTTAATGATTTAATTTTTATTTTAAACATTATTGACGTTAATTACTCATCTTCAAATTGCTCCATTTTCAAATTTTCAAATTAAACTACTATCTTTCCAGAAAATGAATTGAACTATGTCGTTGAAAAAATTCTCCAATTTAATCAGGACCAAAACCGAATGGAACAATCTGATCAAATCAACTCATAACCTGAAAGGAAAAGTTGTCCAAAACTTGAATTTTATAAATGAGGAAATAGATTGGGAATCTTTACAAATCAAAGGCACCACATTTCTCGGATGCGATTTCAAAAAAGATGATGCCATTTATCTCATCAGCCGGGGTGCATTTGTCTATCCTAAATTTGAAAATTACCCTTTCAATCCGCATCGGAAAAGCCTTTACAGCTGGCAGGAACTGATGGATGGCTATTCGGACGAATCAGACAACAGCATGGATTTAAAGGTTTATAACCACTTTGTAAAACACAAATACAATCCGCCGATGGAAGAAGCGATGGCGGAACGCATTCATGATTATGGAATCGATGTGGCACTGCGAAACATTCTGGATTTTGATGAATTCGGCATGACAGAACGAAAGGTAGTGGGTTTTATGGGTGGGCACTCTACACCGCGTGGTTCCGAATACTATATAAAAGTGGCTTTTGCTGCAAAAAGGCTATCAGAAAAAGGATTTTTTGTTGCAACCGGAGGCGGTCCGGGTGTAATGGAAGCTGCTAATTTAGGTGCTTATTTTGGAGATTATTCGGATCAGGAATTAATGGAGGCGATTCAAATTCTTTCTGAATTGAATTATACAGAGGAAGGACAAAGGGACTATCTGACAGAGAACTACATACATCAATCCAAAATCGTTTTGGAAAAGTTTCCGGAAGGAAAGGAAAACCTTGCCATCCCGACTTGGTTTTACGGTCACGAACCAACCAATTTGTTTGCATCCTACATCGCCAAATATTTTTCAAACAGCATACGGGAAGATACTTTACTGGCGATTTGCCTCTATGGAATTATTTATGCGCCCGGAAGTGCCGGAACTACACAGGAAATTTTCCAGGAAGCAGCTCAAAACCATTACGGTACATTTGGCTATTATAGTCCCATGATTTTTCTGGGAAAGAAAAGATACACGGAGGACACAGCTCTTTATTCGGTTTTGCATCAATTAGCAATGGGAATGCCGTATAAAGAATTATTATACCTGACAGATGATCCCGAATTGGCGGTGCAGTTTATCGAGGAGCATCCTCCTGTTCCGATATAAATTTGTGTAGTTAAAAAAATAGTTATATCTTTGCAGTCCAAATCGCGGGATGGAGCAGTAGGTAGCTCGTCGGGCTCATAACCCGAAGGTCACAGGTTCGAGTCCTGTTCCCGCTACAAAATAAAAGCGTAACTCACTGTAAATTAGTAGTTACGCTTTTTTATTTGTACGATTTCTGTACGGTAGCTTATTATTTACTGTTTTTACTGTGTAGATTATGTACTAACTTACTACGTGTCTTTGTTGAGCCATCAAATAAGATAAATATAAGAATTAAGTATAAAATGAATTAGAGTTGCAGGTGTGTTTTACTTAAAAAAATATTTTTTTGTTTTTAAAATACTACACTTGCTACATTTCCTACACTATCAAGAATTAACTAATTGCATATAAGTTATTTACAAAATGTAGTTTCCTACACTTCCACCCCTCTGCTCCTACACTTCCTACACTAATTCAGTTGATTTACTAATGTCAATCTGCATTTCTTTATATTTGCTAAAGAAAAAATATTAAGTGTTCATACATTATTGCTATCACTAATTACCACATTTTATAAAAAGGCAAATAATGTACATGACTCGCCCAAATGGGCGTGGCTGTGTCATTGTCCTTTTTAGGGTTGTGGTAAACCCTGTGATAGCGTGATGCAGTTCACGCCTTTTTAATTATTAATAATCACAAATTTACCACAATGAATCAAACTCAAAAACCAGCCCCAGACAAAAAAGAAGTACAAAAAGGATGCTTGATTTTAATTGTACTTGCTGTCTTAATCATCTTGCTATTCTTTGGCGTACGAAGTTGTTTAACAGAAGAGCCATCAGATAATCAAGAACAGGAAGTCGTAATTGAACCAAAATTTAATGAAGATGATGCTCTTTATATTTCTCAAAAATGTGTTGAGAGTTATATAAAAAATCCCGGAAGCGCACAATTTCCAACCGAAGGTAATGTCAAAAAATTAAATGATTCTACTTTCAATGTAGTTTCCTACGTAGATGCTCATAATTCTTACGGAGCTTTAGGCAGATTGCATTATGTATGCCTTGTTATTTTTAACACTAAAACCGAAAAAGGTCGATGTGAAAATATGCAGGTTGCAGAAAATAAATAGAAAAAATATCACTTAAATAGCCTCTTGGAAAGATTAGGAGGCTATTAGTTTCTAGCAAGCCAAAATCTAATGCGAGAGATAAGGCTTAGTTATTCTTCCTCACTATTAAATTGTAGTCTTGTCCTAGCATTTTCTAAAAGTTCGGAGTATGTCAGTATGGATATATTTTTTAATGAATTTTTTAACTCTTTGTATGCTTGCCTCGAATCTTCATTATAATCAGATTCATTAATCTTATCCTTTTGAGCAGTTTTTAATTGATTATATGGTTTAGATAGCTTTTGCCACGAACCAATAATTATCAACCCTTTAGGTCTAATGCTTTCAACATATAAAGTATCACCAATTTTATCATTTATGAAATCTCTAATTTTTTTATCACCAATTAAATATTCTTCATCATTGTCCTTGTAAACAGCAGTTATATAACGTTCTAATTGAGCAATCGCTATAGCAAGGTCTTTGGCTGGATAAAATTTCCCTCTTCCATCTCCAAATTCAAAAAGATATTGGTCTGGGCGTTTTAATTCTACTAGTTCTATATCCCCGAGATGATTTATAAGAATTAAGTCAAATTGAGATCTCGAAACACCACTATGAATAACATATTTGTTAGTATTGAGTAGGGCTGGAACACCAAAAAGCGAATATTGTCCAAAGTCTGTAAGTATTTTTTCCATTAGATGCTCAGGTCCATTAACTGAATTTTTTGTGTATCCAAATTTTTCAAATCCAATATTTTTAGCTTTTGGAATATTTAATTTATCCTCATCTAAAATTTCTTCTACTGTTTCAACAAGCCATTGGACTTGTTTTGAAACTTGCTTTTCAATTACAACTGTAGAGGATTCACCTGCTTCTAAATTTGCAGTCAAGTTGATTAAATCCGCTTGTGTAAACTCACCACTAGCTAAAATCTCTTGCATCAATAAATTATAATTCCTGTCAACTTCAATATCCTCAGTATTAATATTAAATTGAGTGCTAAGAAATGGAATCATTCTGTTAAAAACTCTTACATTTTTCTCTTGCCTTTCTTCTAAATCAACACCTAATATCTGATCATACATTTCCTTAGTTATATTAATTACTCCATTTTGCATTAAATTTTCTTCTGCACCAATGATTATCCTTTCAATTTCTACACCTGGTAAATTCTTAAAAATGTCATATACTTTTTTAGCTCCCTTTGGAGGATTTATGGGGTTAGAATTTATATATTTTAAATTTTCATGATTTAAGACAATTGATACTGAGTAATTTTCTTCTTTAATCGGGTCTGTTAAGTTAGGAAAGAATCTCTTCGTCCCATAAATAAGAGCGTCATTTACGTTATTTAAAAACACTTCATTATTAATTTGGTAAGTGCTTGCAACTTTAGTTATTTGTTGATAATCGTTAAGAGCTTTGAGTTTTGTTTCAAGCTTCTCTACAACCGTTTTCTTATAGGCCATATTAGTAAGAGTTTTATTAGAATTATTTATTCAAGCTAATTAGAGGAGTTGTCAATACCTAGAAATTCTTCAATATCCATTACGTTATCTTCTCCAAACCAAACTTTTATATTATTTAAAGATTTTTCGTCGACTTTTGATAACATTAGGACAACTAAATTTTTCTTGGCTCTCGAACATTCTACGTAAAAGAGATTTCGTGTACGCAGCTTTCTTTCAAGATTTTCTTCCTCATTATTAAAGAAGTTATTGAAGTTATATTCTTGCTTCCATTCTGTATCGTCAATTACCGTTAATACGTTTCTATATTCATCTCCTTTAGTGCCGTGTTTTGTAGAAAAAACTGTTTCATTTTGTATATGTTTCCAAAATTTCAAAATCTCTTCATACCTGAGATTTATAAAAGATTCATAGAAAACCTTATCCTTCTCAATTCTTTCTTTACTATCATCGTCTAAAACATCTAAGTTCTGATTTATTCTTTCAAGATATTGGTTGAAGGCATTGGAATAAATTATACCTTTACCTAAAACAATATCTAAAACTTCTTTTATTGTCTTGGTGCTTCTATTGTTGCTTAAATCATTTAATATTTCAGATATTACTTTCTTTTTAGAATGCTTAAATTCATCCAACAAAATACCATTCTTTCTAATAAATCTAATAACCTCATTATGGTTATTCTGATTCCAAAAAAGCATTAGATGTTCTAATCCAATTGCCCTTTCTCGAGAGCTTTTTTTATCTATATAGCCCGCAATTAATTTTATAAGAATATGATTCCGGTCTAAAAATCGCTCTTTAACAGACTGTCCAAATCGTTGAGAAAATAATTTGTAAAGATTCGAGAAACCTGCTCTTTCTGCAATACGACTATTTGCTAAAACCAGAATTTTGTCCGATTCTGCATTAAAAACCCAACCCAGTTCCACTAATTTATTTACAACTTTATCGTAAAAATCATTTTTGTTATTTTTTAATGAATTTTCAAATTCAGTAACCTTTTGCTTCTCTCCTTTTTCAGGGTGGTTTTTCCAATAAAGAAATTTAACTGAACCTTGTATTTCCTTTTGTGGCTTCTGTTCAATATTCGTTCTAAAACTATTTAATAGCTTCACAACTTCTTGTGAAGATCTATAATTTTCTTCTTTTTTAATTAAAACTAAAATCTTATCTTCTCCTTCATAATAATTTTCCAGATTCCCAACACCTGTATCATAAATCTTTTGATGAGAATCTCCATAGAAACCTAATACAATACTTTTTTCATTTCTTTTTAATAAAAAGTCTATTAAGGCTTGCACTGTTTCTAAGGACGTATCTTGGTATTCATCTATAAAAATATATGGATGCTTTTGTGCTACGATAGATGTTAGCAAAGGATAGCTTTCAAAAAGCATTTTAGATATTTCTATAACATCATCATGATGTAATTCTCCATTTTCAAAATCACGAAAAGAGGAATCATTATAGAATACAGCTTCAATATTATCAATTCTATCTTTTAGGTTTTCAATATACTTAGAAGCTTTTCCATTATCAACGTCTTTTTGGTATCTTATTTCGTTGAGTTTGCATAATTCAATTTTAAGTTGTTTTTGGAATTGTTTTATAGATTGCCATAAAAATTCATGAATGGTGTATACATTGACCAAGTTATTAAATTCAATTCTTCTGATAATTTCATTCTTTGCTACATTAGTATATGTAATACAGATAATACTTTGATTACTCAAGTTCAAATTATCACCTTGTAATTCAATTAAATGATTTAATGTTTGGATTAATAAATATGTCTTACCCGAACCAGCACCAGCTTCAACAACAAAACTTGATTTTTTCTCAATACATTCTTTTACTTCGTCAAATGCTACCATTCTAGTCAATTTTTGCAGTTTCTATGTGTTCATTTTTTGCTAACCATTCCAATCCTTCTCTAATATATTTTGGAACTATCCATTCAAGCATAGTACCCTTTTCATCAAAGGTCATCAAATCAAATGTAAAATCTGTTTTTTGTTTAGAAGATGGATCTACTTCTGATTGTTCCTTTTCTGTATCCATATAAATTAAATCATCCAAGTTTTTAAGTTTTTGATAGGAAAAGCATCTATGAACATCTAATTCCGAACCATCTTCGGAAGAATATTTACTTTTAAAAAATGTTTGATTGCAATTAACAATAGCATTTTCTAAACTTCTTGCAACAAATACCTCATTGTCTTCAGCAATTTGGAAAGCAACCCTAATAATTTTTGATTCATCTAATTTTTCCTCATAGGTTAATGCTAACAACTCTGAAATTTTTGTTTTCTTAGGAAGCCATATAGATAATGTTGAATTACTTGTATTTGCATCAGCCTTTAAGACATGGCATGATTTGCCCGTAATGGAATCAACAGAATCTATATCTGTTATAATAAGAACTTTTGTATTTAAAAATTTAAAAAACTCTTTAAATTTATGTGTATAGGCTCCTCCAACTTCAATAATTGAAACATATTCATTTTCCAATTCTTTAGCAACTTTCTTTATAAATAAAGGCATCAAAATTTTTTCAGTAATACCTTCAACCATAATCACTTTATCCGCAAAAAACAGATCACATTTATTTAAATTCAAATATTGTTTTAAAAACCTGAATGTATCTTTATCAGTTTCTTTATGTTTAAAATCGTTAAAATCTTTAACTTCAATAATGTTCTTATCATCTTTTTTGAACTTATTAAAGTATCTAATTCTTTCGAAACTTCTTTTTACGTTAAGACCTGCTTCAGCAATCATATGAGAAGAATGCGTACTAATGATTAACTGGACTTGAACTTTATCATCTGATAAAGCTTTTTCAATAGTTTCTCTTACTTGTTCAACAAATACCTGTTGCATCTGTGGATGTAAATGCGCTTCAGGTTCTTCAAGAAGAATCGTTAAGATTTCAGTCTCATGTTTTAGCTTATTTTTTTTGAAGTTCTCAATAAATGAGACAATTTTTAATACCAAAAAAATGAGATTACTGTATCCAAGTCCATTATAGTTCTCAGGAAGTTCAATGTCTCCATTTTTATAAAAATATTTTATATTATTTTTTATAATACTCTCAGGATCAAATTTAGATTTCAATATTATTTCGGGAATATTTATATCCTTGTCGACTCCAAATGATTTAAGTTTATCAAGAATCTTTTCCAGAACCTTTTCATATTTTTCATCTAGTTCGGTAGATACATTTTTTAACGTGCCCTTTAGCGCCTCTACATCTGCATCCTGATCACCATGTACATTTCTGTAATAATCAGAAAATCCAACAGCTAATGATCTATTCTTATCCGTTTTAGTATCATCTAACTTTCTTGATGCCTGAATAGTTTCAAAGCATAACACTTTTGATACTCTATTTAAAATATTATCTTCTATTAAATTATCTCCTCCAAAAACTCGTGTAGTATAATAAGACGTAATATTATCGTTTAGCCATTCAACTAATTTTATTTCTTGATTTGCCCTATTGTGAAAAGCTTTGAAAAGATTGACTGTATCATTAGGTTCATGCTTGAAAGTTATGTATGCTTCAGTCTTGGAATCGTCTAAATCAGATATAAAATCACTTATATTTATTAGAGAATCTTTAATCTTATCATACTCAATTTTTATTCCTAAGATAATTCTTGGAATATCTGTAATTATTTCTTTTTCCAGCCTATCTTTTTCAGTCTCATCCGTTTCATCAAGCAATTCATCTTTATATTTTATATAACAATTCTCAAAAACTTCATAACTATTTTGAGAAAAATCGTGGAAAGAAATTTTATTATTTCCACCTAAAAATAAATTAACAATTTCAAAAAGCGATGTTTTTCCTGTATTATTCTTTCCAACGATCAAGGTAATATCATCTTCAATATTTATGGCAATTTCATCTAGTAAGCGAAAGTTGGTAATTGAAAGTTGAGTTATTTTCATAATTCTAAGTTTTTAATTTCTTAATCTCCAATTGCATCAAAAACATCATATTCATGAACCAAAATAATTTGGTGTCCAGACTTTCTCAAATCCAACGCTTTTTCAACCTTTCTTCCATAACAGGAATAAGCCCAACAAGCGTTATTATTATCTCCAATAATCAAATAATTAGTTTTCCTAGAAATAGTATTTACTGCAATGCCTCCTTTTTCTTGAATTGCTTTTTGTAAACCATTTCTAGAACCTCTACTCAAAATTCCGGTTATACAAAAAGTTTTATTATCAAAGATAATTTCAGGATCAATAGCGCATATCCCTGAAATGTTAATATCCACTATTTCCCTTTCAATATCCCCTTTAATATTTTCATCCTTTATGTCTACAAACTGATTTAAAAAAGCTTTCAAAACCAATCTTTCTTCCTCCTCTATTTTCCTATCAGACACAATTGATAAAACTAAACTTCTAATTTCATCATAAGGATAATACGAGTTTAGATGCTCGTTTTGAGATAACCAATTATGTAAATCAAATATTTCTTGGTCATTTAGCTGGCCATCTGCTAAAATCCCGTGAAAAATACCTTGCAGAGTTTGAAGGTCTGTGGTAGTGGCATTATAATACATGCTGTCTTGTTCATATTTTTGACATAGCCAATATAAATCATCGACAGTTTCATTTAACGGAATTTCTTGAGAAATAGCATTTTCTATTAATAGCATAAACTCTCTAAAGGGATTTCTATTTACTAACTCATGATGTTCTTTCGCCCATAGCTTTAGTTCATTTATTTCTTCCTCATTTACAATGTTATCTGCATTCATCCCAAGAAGAATGCCTTTCAAAGAGTTAATGGCTTTATCTGCTCTCGATTTTGTTGTCAAGACTTTTAAATTTATGTCTTCGAAGTTGCTCATAGTTTTTGATGTATTAAGTTTTAATATTCAGGTTTTGTAAAAAAGATATGGTTTCCTCAAAATCATATCTCACATTTTTAAGAGTGATGATTTGTAATTGAGATGGTAAATATTTTATCCATTTTGAGAAATCTAAAAACAATGAATTTTCATCAATTTGCTTTCTTAAATAATCGTCTACATTCTCAATCAGGGTAGGAAGTTCCTTTAATAATTGAGTGATTTCTTCTATTGATAATGAAACCTCAAAACTGCTAGAATGCTCATCATAGTTATAAATTAGCTCTTGTGATTCTTTGTAATACTTTAGAAGTAAATCTATTGTTCTATTAACTTTTGTTGAATTAAATGTGTAAAAAGTAATTTTTTCATGCCCCAATATAAATGGTCTATCAAATTCAATATCTAATATTTCAATGTTAGCAAAACGATGTCTCAAATCTTTAAATCTATCGGTACTTTCATCATCTAGGTATTCAGGCTGTTTATCCGAAGTCAATAAACTTAACATTTCAAAGCGTATTTCTTTGGCTATATCTCCACCATCTCCTTCAAAAATTGGCTTTTTTCCATCCTTCGCTTTATCTACATAGATTTTCTTATTTTTTAAATCAATTTCTATAATTTTCCAGACTTTTGAGGCGAGTAAAATGTTTTCTCCTTCTCGAATTTGAGGTGTCAGTTTAAGTTCTCCAATTAAATTTCCTTTATTGATAACCGGTATTAGTTTCTCTGTAATAAAAACGCTGTAGAATTCTTTATTATTAACAAGTCTTTCTCCTGTTAACCCAATAATATATTCTCTTTCGACATTTTCTATTAAGTCAATTTCTGTCAAATGATTAATAATTTCATCGAACTGATTAACTGAAATATTTGAAAACGAATAATTCGATTTGAACTGTTCAATCAAGTCCTTTCTAGTGATTCCAGAATGAGATTTTATAACAGATAGAATTTGATGTAGTGCAATATCAAATGGTATTTGGTTGAAATAAAGATTATCAATAAAACCCTTTTGATATAACTCCCAAATTGCTATAGATTGTAATAAACTCCAATTATCCGTTGAGTAAACTGTGACATTACTTTTTTGCCCTTCTTTCCTGCCACTTCTTCCAATTCGTTGGACTAATGAAGAAACGCTAAATGTAGAATCTATTTGCACTACTTTGTCAACCGAACCAATATCAATACCCAGTTCTAAAGTAGACGTACAAGCAATTGAAAAATTCTCATAGGTAGTTTGTTTTGCGAAATTTTCTACAAACTCCCTAATTTCTTTGTTTATGGAAGAATGGTGTGCGAAATAATTATTATGCCCCCCAATTTTTTGAGTTATTCTTTTTAGTTTATGAACGACTTCTTCGGTTTTACCTCGGCTATTAGGAAAAATTAAGGCTTTATTATTTCTGACATTTTGAAATAAATGTTTGACTAAATCCAAGGGCAGCTCTACCCCTTCACTTTCGTAGTATTTAAAGGATATTTGATTTTCCCTTGGGGTTGAATCTAGCAATACTTTTGTTTGCTCGGAGTTTCCTCCTATTTTTTTAATTTCGTCATACTCACCGATTGTTGCGGATAAACTAATTACTCTAATTTTATTTTTACAAGATTTCTGAATTCTATAAAGTAGTGAGTTCAATTGAATACCTCGATTAGTACCTAGAAATGAATGAATCTCATCAATTACCACAAATTTGAGATTGGAAAAAAGCAGTGGAATTTCGTAAGGTCTATTACAAAACATTGCTTCAATAGATTCAGGAGTAATAAGTAATATTCCATTAGGATTTTTTATAAGCTTATTTTTTGCTGATTTGCTGGCTTCTCCATGCCATTTTGTAACTGGAATATCCAAGTGTACACATAATTCTTCAATTCGTTTAAATTGGTCATTAATCAATGCAATCAACGGAGAAATATATAAAACCTGTACGCCTTCTTCTCGAAAATTAACCTTTGTAAGTATTGGTAAAAAAGCAGCCTCTGTCTTTCCAGATGCAGTTCGCGCAGAAATAATATAGTTGTTTTCTGTATTCAGAATTTTATCAATAGCAACTGCTTGAATTGGCCTCAACTGCGACCAACCTTTGTCTCTTATATACTTGCGTATAGGTTCGGCTAATAAATCATAAGCTGTCATAATTCCTGAATAGAATCAAGGTATGATAAATCCATATCTACTCTTTCATCTTCAATCTCAATGTCTTTGAATAATGAATTTTTATCTAAATTGGGATTTTGTCTTAACAAGTTCAAAATATTAAGAAAATCTCTTGTTACTTCCCTTGGTGTAAGAAATTCAGATGCTCCGGGTTTATTGAAAATTTCTTCCATGAAGTTCTTTATATCCTCGTCATTAATTGGAGAACTAACTTTGTAATTAAAATCAAAAATCTCTTGTAGATTTTTCAAAAGAACGTAAATCTCGTTATGATTTAATGGAGTCAATTTTATTACAGGTTGAGCAAAGTCTCTGATTTCAAGTGTTTCAAATTTATTGCTTTGGAGTCTCGTCTTTAAAGCATTATAGCTGAATAATCCTCTTCTTTCATTTTCGAGAAAATCTTTAGTACCAGCTATATTGAAAAAAAGGTTTTCAACTTTGCCCTGAAAACAATCATTATATATTGTGAGGATTTTTTCATAATTCTTTTCACGAGTTGCAGAGTTTTGAATTTTATACAGATTAATGGCTTCATCAAGATTAATCATAAATCCACTATACCCAATACTAACAAACAGCTTACAAAAATTTTTAAGCATATCATAGTAATTCAGGTCGTTAATTATTTCTCTCATTCCTAAATCCTGCCTTGCTTCTGTCTTCGTTTTATATTCACCCTTTAACCATTTTAAAGCATTTTTTCTTAAATCATCATTACCCGTAATAAATCCTTCATAGTATTTCATAATGGCTGTTCCAAAGTCAAATGCGCCTACATCTGAAAGTTCATTAACAGTCTTGAGTATATTACTTTGTATAAGTGATAGATATTTTTCGTCTCGAATTTCCACCAGTGGAATATTATTTTCGGTTGCAGTTTGAGCAATCACATTGTCGATCCATCTTTGTAATAGAGTAGGTAAGGCCCCTCCTTCAGGTTTAGTCTGAATTGCTAAGTTGTTTATTATTGCAGAATATAATACTACTGCTTTTCCATCATTGGAATACAATCTGTTATCGGGGGTAAAATCTGCATTCGCTACCACAAATTTTTGTTTTAAAGCAACCGTATTAAGTAAATGAAGAATGAAAGATTTTCCAGAGCCAAAATCTCCAATCCAAAATTTCATAATACTATGCCCATTTTTAGCATCTTCCAACGCCTTAATAAAAGCATCAACTTCTTCTGAACGCCCAACAGCGATGTGCTGAACGCCTATTTTGGGAACTACACCTCCAATCAAGGAATTAATAATTGCAGTAGCTTCTTTAGGTTTTATCTGTATATTCATTTTACTATAATTGTATTATAATATTCTTGGTATATGGTAAAAGTTTCATCTTCTTCTTCAATTAATGTATCATCAAGTATTTCATAACATTTTTCGTTTACGCTATCTATCAGCGATTCAAGAAAAAGATTATGCCTTGACACAAATTCCTGAATTTCATCTTTATTGATATTTAGGCCATACTTATTAAATAGCTCAAGTAGTTCAATCTGTATTTCATTTAGCCCAAGTTCTACTATATAATTAGATTCTACCAAAACAGAATTTGGAATAACCTGGTTAAGATTTAAAGAAATAGTATCATTTTCTTGATTTGAAACTTCGACTTCCTCTTCCTCCTCCAAATATTCATTTAATAAAACTACAGTATCAGATAATTGAGATTTAACCTCTTGAATAGTATCAATGTTAAGCTCTATTTTTTTCCGTTTAACCTGATAAATAGATTGTAATTGTTCTAAAGCTTTTTCTAAATTTCTATCGCCAATAAAATTGTTTACTATGGATTCAAATTGAGTAATCTGTTCTTGATTTTTAAATAAGGTTTTCTGTACAGTTTGATTAAACTTTTTATTGTTGATAGTGGCAGATTTTAAGTCCGCATCCACATACTTAATATAGTATTCCAAAGAAAGCAGTTTATTATGCTTTGCTATGAATTTGGATGCTTCATAATAAATATTTTCTAATGATGGATTTTTGGTGTTTAATTCCGTTAGATTGTCAATTCTACTTTTATAATTTAACATGTCATTTTTAAATTCCTTAATTATTAAATCAAAATGAAATTTCCACCTTGTTGTATTAAGCGTATTTAGTTGTATTTCTGCTTCTTTATCAGGATTCTCTATATTATTTGAGTTTTTGTCGAAAATAGAAGGTAAAAGTTCTAATAAATTATTATACTTTTCAAGTAGAATGTTATCACTAATATTTAATTCTACATTTAATTTTCTCTTATGTTGAAACCACTCTCTTAAATAATTTTCATTTAGTCTAAAAATGTTTCGATAAATCTCATCATACTCATAATCAAATGTGTATTTGTAATTAGTACTTCCTTTTCTATACCCGTACTGTTTTTTGATTTTCAAGTCGACTATTTCATCAAGAACAGATTTTAGATTTTGTCCATTTTCCAAAAAATGATTCTCCAATTCCTTAATATTCAAAAGAAAGAACTTAAGATTTTGCAATTTGCAAAACTCAATATCATTGAAAGCATTGCTTAAATAGGATAATCTATTAAGAGTTTCTTCTTCAATTTTATTTAAACTTAGCTTCTCTTTGTATTGTTTACCTATTTTCCAATAGTCATAATCCCACTCATATTGGTTATAATAATGAATAGCAGGGGCTTCACTATCATGACTCACATATTCTTGAGTCAGTTTTTCAAAACTATTATCAATTTTTACCCTTGCTTCCTCAGAAATATTTATTATGGTTTTATCTCTTGATTTCAACTTAGCTAATTCATTAGCTGCGTAATACTTTGTAAATGGGTACTTTTCTACGAGAGTTTCGAGATTATGGAGAAGTTTAAAATAGTTCGGATTGCATTGATAATCATTCAAAATGTCAAATAATAATAAAAAGGCATATCCTCTATTATTTCCTATTTCCAAATAATTTTTATTTAGGAAAGCTTGTTTGAATTTATAATAAAAATTCTGTTGAGTTTTATTAACTTTTTTTATGTCCTCAAATGAATAAACATAACCACCAGTCCAATTAGGCGTTTCACTATGTTCTGAATTATCCTCTATTGAAATCGTAATGAAGTTTTTATTTTGATAATTAGGCATTTTGTTTGCCGATTTGATATGGGAATTATTCTGATATATTGGCTTTAACTGCTTTAATTCATAATTATATTTTTCATTAAATCTTTTATCTGACATCAATGCCAAAATCAAAAAATCAATGAAACTTAAAGCCAGTGGAATGAATGTCCAACTAAATAATAGGTATAGCACACCCTGCCAAATTCTACCTAAATAAAACTGGTGAATTCCCATCCATCCTAAAAATAAGGCAAAAACAGTAGCGGTAGTTTTGCTCCTCATAAGTTTAAGATTAGTAGATAATTCATTAAAGATAATATTTTACATTAAAATATGGTAAATGTAAACTGAAATTTAAATCGAACGTTACGGAAAACCGTAATAGAAGAAAAGCCAACGATAAATTCGTTGACTTTTCAATAAAAATCAGAAAATGACAGTATATTTTCCCTAATCCGTTACCACTCTGAATTCACTTGACAGAGTAGCTTTTTCTTCTTTTGTAAAGTTGCTGTTTTCAAGTCCAAAGTCGCTCATTTTAGGTTGCTCGCTTAGCACCTTGCCGTATTGTCCGCTTACCTGCGTGGATTGTGCATTTAGTTTCTTTCTCCAAGAAGTCAAACTATCGAAATAAGATTGCTTACTTGAATTGATTTTCGCTTTATCAACACTCTTAATTGTTTGAGGTGTTTGCGACTGTTGATAACGCAAATTGGATGCTTTTGCTTTCTCACTCCGTTGTTTAATTAATACACGCATTGCGAAATCGGTTAGATATTTCGGCTGTTTGCAATTAATAACTTCAAAGTCTTGACGGTTTTGCTGGTGGATAAGCCACCTTTGGCATTCTTCCTCTGAGTAAAGTCCAATTGCAGGAATTTGCATTGAGTCTGTTAGGTACTCCTCTTCCCAAAAACCTATACGGTCTAAGTCCATGAATCGTTTTGCGAGGATATTAAAAACCCCAAATTCCCTTTCTGTATTACGTTCTACTGGCATGATGATTATAATTTAATGGTTATTACTGATTTGATTTATATTGTGTTGTGAAGTTCTTTTATATGATTGATTCCGTGTTGTTCTTGTTCCTATTGCTTGATGTGCTTTGCTCTTGCTTTCTTGTTGATTCCACATTGTTCTAATTACCTTACTTGTAGAGCGTTACTCTTATAGCACCGACTTATAGTATTTCGTTAGATTTGTGGACATCGTTTTATTTTTTAGTATTGTTTGCTTAGCTTATTGTTTAAAGTTGCTTAGATGCAGAGGAAATCGTTTAGTTACTGTGTGGAGGATTTTCATTCCTTGCAATATGTTGCGTACTTCGATTCGTTTACATCTGCACCAGATTTCACTATTGTTACATTTTTTGTTTTCAAACTGTCTTTTTGAATTGGTTTTCTATAAGTCATCTAAATAACTATGTAAGGTCTTCTGTAAAATAACATAACACTTGCCGTCTGCATCAAACGCCACATTTGTAGAAACGAGTTTAGAACCCTCTTTCAAAGCCCTTGTAAGCGCAGATTGTAATTCCAATATATTATCCCTAACTAAAATTCTATTTCGCAGTCTGCCGTTTACTTTGGTAAGACTTTGGCGATACTCTCCGTCGTTGTAAGCCGTATTTCCGTACAATTCCCAACCCTCTTGTAGGTGGTTGTTTACGATGCATTCCAATTCTTTCAGAACCATGTTTGTAATTACCTTAAATTTGATTTCTGCTTCTTTCATAATTATTTGATTTAATCGTTATTAATTCTCTTTTGTAAGTACACAACAAAGCCAACAGATAGTCTTTTGACTCTGATGTTATGCGATTCTAAAGCCTTTCTGAATTTGGTTTTGTCAATGTAATAATAGCCACTCGCCATGCAGTATTCGCGATAATAATTAAACGCTTGTTGAAGCGTTATATAATCCCCCTCACTACTACTCCAATCATTCTCAAACATCCACAGATAGACTGAATCACTCTCTGCTTTATATTTCTTTAATGCCCGTTCAACTGCTAAGGAATGCGTAAATCCTTTTTGCGCTAACAATCTGTTCAATCCTGCCAAAATCCAGTTTAATACACCGGGCAATTCGTTCTCAATAATCTTTTGACTAAGTTGTCTATCTTGTTTTGATTCGGGAATAGTTTGGTCGAAATGAATTATTAAAAATCTTCTGAAAAAACCCTCTGTATTTTCTACTCTATCGGGCAATTGATTAGCGTTGAAAATTAACTTAGCATAATCCCGAACCATAAATGGCTTTCCGTAAGGCTCTCGTGCATCTAATGGCTCTCCCGAAGCTAATTGTTTGAGTACATTGACATTTATTTTGGTTGAAATCTCACTCGCATAATTGACTAACTTTTTTCCAATCATTGCGCGGTAATATCCGTTTGTATCAAGTGTTAGACTTTCGAGAGAATAACTTGAAACGTTTTCCTCGCCTAACAAAGCGTTAAGAACCTCGAACACAACGGATTTCCCATTGGACCCTCCTCCGTAAAGAAGTAGCATTTTTTCAAGTTTGAGAACTTTATTTTTAATGAAAATAGAGCCAAGATATTCCGCTAATACATTTTGTTTTGATTTATCAGGCAAAACTTCATTTAGAAACTGCTTAAACATTGGGCAGTCAGCTAAAGGGTTATATTCGAATGGAAGCACGTATTTCATATTGTCGTTTGGATTGTGTGCTTTCAGCTCTACTTCTCCGTCTGTAATATGCAGAGTGTCATTCTGGCAGTTTAATTTAACCGTTGGCTCTTCTTCAAAAGAAATCGGTAAATAAGAACTCGCAACAAATTGATTTAATAAGTCCAATTTGAATCTATGATACTTTGCCTCCAATACGTCAACTCCCATTTTCAAGGCTACATTCCCAAGGAAATCCATAAACTCCTCCGAGGGTATTTCTGCCCACTTTTTACCATCATAAATAGATATACATCCGTTCTCTGTTCTTAGATGCCAGTCGTGTATTTTAGCAAGTTCAAGTAACTCTTCAATAACAATGACGATGAAGTCTTTACGGGTTAATTTACCGTCCTTCTGCTCACCAAGACTTGTGTCTTTGAAGTTAGTTCTCGGAATTTCAAGAAGTAACTGCTTTAAACTGGTTTTCGCAGAATTTGTATTTTTGCTTTGTACAACATCACTTTCCTTAACGCTTTGATTTAAATTGCTTTGCATGATCAAGGCGTTTTTTATTCGGGTTGTCTAAGTTGAAGGGATGCCATTACATCACTTCGCTTGTAGTAATTACGTGAGCCGATTTTATGGCATTTGATTCTCCCCTCTTTTTGCCACTGCCATAATGTAACATCACTTATGCGTAAGAGTTCGCAAACCTCACTTCTATTTAAAAGTTCGTCCTCGTCTGTTTTGGATAAATTCAACTCCCCTTTTAGGGAATTAATTTCGCATCTTACATTCGTTTTAATTGCATCTAAAAGCTCGTCGACCGACAAGTCTTGAATTTGTATCACTTTCCGTTCCATTGCACTGATTTTTAGCGTTTAACTAATTTTATTTAGTGCAAACTTATAGCGGCTAAAATGTACAAATGCTGTATTTTGTACAAAGTTTGTACAAACTAAAATTCTATTAATCTAAATTAAGATAGTCTGCTTCAATAACGGCTTTTAAAGATGTGTTCGTTATTTCTAAATTATTAAAATCACAATAAGCAATTATTTTTCGTAGGTCTTTCTTTTTTCTTTTAAAAACACTCTTCCTACCCCCATTATTATAAGATTGTGACAACAAAACTCTTAGGTTTGACCTTGTGTACCCAAATTCACATTTTTTGTCATCTGGTATATCAGGAAACAATTTTTCCGCTATGTCTGTCCATTTATCATCCCTTTTCTTCAATTCATCAACTCTACCTTCAACATATTCAACCGCAACCCTAAACCATGCTTCATTTTCACATTCTACCCAAGATTGCTCCGCAGGGGAATCAGAATTAACAGGTTTAGGATTCAAATAACTTATATAGTCCTCCACAAATTCTCTGGTAAGTTCTTTGGGATTTGGATAAGTAACGCCATCATCAAACCGACTCCTTTCCGTTTCTGTCATTTGCCAATAGGTATCAGCATCATTTTGAGAATCCAAATCATGGAAAAATATCTCACTCAACGTACTTAGCTGTTCAGTTAGTCTTGGCTTTTCAAATAAGCTCAATGGCTCTTTCCCAACGACATCTATCGTCTTAACAATTTGCTCGTAGAACTGTCTTTGAAACTCTACTTTATAGTAATCCACAGCTCGCTCGTTACCCTCTTCCTGTGAATACATATAAACTCCTTGCTCTATCTCTCCATTGGGCTTTAAAACAGGAAACATCTTGTATCCATTCATGCCTAAATTTGTTATAGTTGTTTGGAATTCCTCTGTAAACTTATTAATCAAGTCGTCGTTTTCTTTGATTAATATATAGCTTCTTGATTTCATTTTTCTTTTTTTAGTTTCACACCCCTGCAACCCTCAAAGTCTAAAAATAATCCGCCAATTCCTTAGCTTGTTCCGTTTGTGTCTTGCCAATGTATTTCAAAAACATTTCTTCTTTCGTGTGTCCAGTTGCCGTCATTAATAAGCGAGTCGGTATTTTACCAAAATTATTTGTTGCAAAAGAACGTCTTCCGATATGGCTCGTTACGAGTTCCCATTTTTTATAGGTATCTAATTTTTTACGATAAACTCCTCTTTCCTTTACTTCCATTTTTAACCCTTGTACCCTATCATTTATCTCCGCCTTTTGACAAACTTCCTTGATATAGTCATTATACTTTTGGTCACTAATTTCACGAGGAAAATCTCCATTTCGTTTATCTAAAATTTCTAAGACTTTAGAATGCAAGGGCAAGGCAATAGTAGCTCCTGTCTTCTTTTGCGTAAATTCTATTAAATGAATCTCTTTTCCGTGTTTATTTTTTTCTACTCGAATCATGGATTTATTAAAGCGCAAAAAGTCCGAAACTCTTTGTCCAGTATAACAACTAATCAAAAGCCAATCCCGAGCATTATCTAAATACTCTGACAAGTTTTCAAGTTGATATATACTTTCAATTTCATCCTCATTCAAATAAACAAACTTTGTTTTTTCAAGTTTGAATTTCCAGTTTAAAACCTCCCTATCAATCTCCAATCCTTTTTCAAGCGCAAAGCGACATAAAGTTTTAATCTCTGTCAAATCCCTTATTATCGTATTTCTACTATAATCGGAATAAACCTTTTCAAACTGCAATCTAAAGTTATCATTAATCTCACTCATTAAAACACCTACTTTTCCAAATTCCTGTTTGCGTTTCACTAATTTACTTTTTATGGTATTGTACTTTTTTACTGTACCATATTTTAAATCTGTCTTCTGCAATAAATACCAATCTATGAACTCAATCAATGTTTTAGGTATATCGGAATTTTCATTTGGGTCGTGATACTCATTGACTACGCCTTGCAACCATTCTTTATTTGCGTTCTCGGGTTGGATCCTACTGTATGCTGTCAATATGTAGTTTTCAAGTTTATTCAACTCTACATTTACTTCTTGTTGCTTATTAATAAGATTGATGTCTTTCAAGCGTACCATTTGATGGTATTTGTTCCAATAGTGTTTTGCGCTTAGCTTAGGGTTCTCACTCAATTCTAAGTGCGAATAAATCATTATTTCCGTCTTTGCCCCAATAACGAAGTCTTTACTCTTATGCCTAAACAATAATCTCACATTTAATGGAGCGTTTTCTTTAGATGAGCGGTACAGAAAGTTTACAGATGCCATGCTTTAAAAGTTTGATTTCTATTAATTCATGTAATAATAGTGTAGGTAGTGTAGCTAAAATCTTTAAAAGTGTAGGAAACTACACGGCAAAAACAGGGCTTAAAACATTCTTTTACAGTTATTTAAAAATGCAGAATGTAGTAAATGTAGAGAATGTAGCACTTTAAAAACAAAAAATATTTTTTACTAAATACTGTTACTTCTCAAACTCCCTTTCTTTATAACCACCTTAATTATCACAGTACAAAAGTAAATATTTTGTACGATAATTGTACGGTATTTTAAAATTTAACTTAATTTGAATTAAATTATTTTGATATAAATATATCATAATAACCTTGTATTTAGATATTTATCAATTAAATACAATAAAAACACATTTATACAGTTTAGATATAAAGTATTACTGTTCCCGCTACAAAGTAGGAGATTCTTGAAAAAGTGTCTCCTTTTTTATTTTATGAATATTTAGTTCGGAGGGACTATATCAGCCGCTGCGGTCACAGATTCTCCAGATTTCTACAATCCGAAACAAAATTGTAGTCATAAAAAACTTTTTAATTTCTTATTAATAAATGTGACCAATTTTTTAAACCTGTGTCATAAAATCAAGAGTTAGGATAAAATTGAATTTTAGTTAGTAAAGACATTTATTTTAAATTCATTTAGAGTCTTAGGCTTTAGTTTAGCCCCCATTTATCAGAGAGAGGTGATAATTAGATTCTGGAATATCCAACTTCTATAAATGTCAAAAACTTGGCTGTATCACTTTGGTGTATACAGCCATTTTTATTGGAAATCCAATTTCAAATTTGAGCCGATGAAAATAAAATTGTTAAAATTCAAAAAATCCAGTGACCTTAAAAATTTTCCGTGTCAAATAATTAAAACAAATCAATTTAAAAAACGAAAAGAATTTTGACACTGTCCCAACTATTTACGATATCAAAAAAGCAAAGTCCGGAAAAGATCGGGTCAAATCCCGATTTTTTTCCATCGGATTATGTTGAAATTGATACTCAAATAGTTTCAGGGTTGACAAATGGCAGCTTATCTATGAATTCGGCCATTGAAATTCTTCGAAATTTTTATACATTAGGAATTCGAAACACTCTATGTACATATAAAGTTTCTGATGGAGACTTTAACCATAATTCGGAATTGGCATTGGCTTGGTTTGAAAACCTAAAAATATTGGCTAACCAAAATAATCAACTTAGAAACCTTAATCTAAACCTTTCGGCTGTCTATGTATTGGATAATCAATTCGATAACTTCCTTAAGAAAGCTTGTCGAAACGCTATTCAAAACAAATGGATTTTAATTCATTTCCCTTTAAGCGGAGATTTTTTAAAATGCAAAAAAATGGTGGTCGAATTACGTCAAAGTGGGTATAACCCCATACTAACTCATTCCGAAAAAAACCGGTTTTTACACAGCAACTTAGCTCAATTTTTTGAGCTAAGGTCTGCCGGTTGTCTTTTCCATATAGGAATTGACAGTTTATTACAAGAGGAGGGAAATCCGCTTCATGTTGTTTCTCATTGGTTGGTCAGAAACCAAATGGCCGATTTTGTAGGGACAAACTTTTCAGCTCCGCAACAATTTGATAGACTTCAACAGTTATCTGAAAATGAATTAGCCTCCCTAAATCTGCTTATCAGAAAAAACATTGCTTTCAATAAAAAAAGGAACGAACCCGCTCCTTTTTAATTCTTAATTTATCGATTCAAACCCGGTATAGGATTTTAATTTCTCTGGAATTTTGACGCTTCCGTCTGCCTGCTGGTGGTTTTCTAAAATGCAGGCCATAATCCTCGGCAAAGCCAAGGCACTTCCGTTCAGGGTATGACAAAATTCGTTTTTACCTTCGGTATTTTTAAATCTTAATTTCAACCTGTTGGATTGAAAAGTTTCAAAATTGGAAACAGAACTCACTTCCAACCATTTTTCTTGCGCAGCTGAAAATACTTCAAAATCGTAGGTCATGGCTGATGCAAATCCGGTATCACCTCCACACAAACGCAAAATCCGATAAGGCAATTCCAAGTCTTCCAACAACCCTTTTACATGTTCCACCATTTCTTCCAGTGCCGCATAGGAGTTCTCCGGTTTTTCTATCCGCACTATTTCTACTTTTTCAAACTGATGCAAACGGTTCAGTCCGCGGACATCTTTTCCATAGCTTCCCGCTTCACGACGGAAACATGGCGAATAAGCCGTCAGTTTGATTGGTAATTGATTTTCATTGACCAATTCGTCCCGATAGATATTGGTCACCGGAACTTCAGAAGTCGGGATCAAATACAAATTATCTTCATTTACGAAATACATTTGTCCTTCTTTATCGGGCAATTGACCTGTTCCATAACCGGAAGCTTCATTTACCACAAAAGGCGGGATGATTTCAGTATATCCGGCTTCAGTGTTCTTATCCAGGAAATATTGGATCAAAGCACGTTGCAACCTTGCTCCTTTTCCCAAATAAACCGGAAAACCTGCTCCTGTAATTTTAACACCCAATTCGAAGTCAATCAGATTGAATTTTTTAGCCAGTTCCCAATGGGGAACCGCTTCTGTCTTGGGGCTTGCATCTCCGTTTGTATAAACGATTTCATTGTCATCAGCACTCACTCCGGCCACTACTTTTTCGTGAGGTACATTTGGAATCTGGTATAACATGGATTTCAAACTCTCTTCATATTTCTCCAATAAATCCTGAGACTCTTTGATTTGAACTTTTTGTTCAGCCGTTTTTTCTTTTAATTCATTGGCTTCTTCTGCTCTTCCCTGTTGAAAAAGCTGTCCGATTTCTTTCGAAAGTTTATTGGACTCTGCTAAAAGGTTGTCTAATTCGAATTGGGTTTTACGACGAAGTTCATCGGTATTTAGAACCTCATCAACCAATTCCAAATGTTTGAAATTTCTTTTTTTAAGTCCTTTGATAACTATTTCTTTGTTTTCCTGAATTGCAGATACGACTAACATTTTATTGAATTTTGGGCAAAGTTAAGATTTCAAAGAAGTTAATTCATATACGAAGAAATATTTTTACTAATTTAACTGTCTCAAAAGAACTGACCAAAATTGAAACGTTTCTACTTTATTTTTTTGTTACTGGCTTTAACTCCTCTTCAATTAAAGGCTCAATTGGAATCTGCCCATTGGTATTTCGGAGCAAACGCAGGTTTAGACTTTACTTCCGGAGAACCGGAAGTCGTATTTGACGGTGTTTTAAACACAGGTGAAGGATGTGCAAGCATTGCTGACCCAAACGGAAATTTACTGTTCTATACAGATGGTTCGTATGTATATAACCGTGAACACAATATGATGACAAATGGTTTTGGGTTACTCGGAAACCCTTCAAGTACCCAGTCTGCCATTATAGTCCCTTATCCCGGGCAGTTGAACCTATACTATATATTCACGGTCGGCGCAGATGATACTGCCAATCCGGATTGGGGTACCAGTAATACAGGTTTCAACTATTATTTGGTAGACATGAGCTTGGAAGGTGGATTGGGCGCTGTGCTACCCTATGACAACGATGAGAATAATCTCATGCCTCTTACTTCTGAAAAAGTAACGGCGGTTTCACACGGAAATAACAATGATTTTTGGGTAATTACCCACTTTGAGGATAAATTTTATGCTTATTTGGTAACAACTGAAGGACTAAACACAACGCCCATCATAAGTCAAATAGGCCCTTATTTAGACCCTCTGGTTTATCCGGTAACCTCCCGGGGATATCTGAAAACTTCTCCAAATGGTGAAAAAATCGCCGTTGCGCATTTATCATATCTAATGTTAGAGGACATTCCTCAATCCATTAAAGATACCGAGTTTTACTATACTAATGGTCTTTTTGCCAATGGCTACAACGGTTATTCCGCTATTTATGACTTTGATGATGAAACAGGACAAATCAGCAATGAAGTCGTACTGTCTGAAGAAGGAAGCCCTTATGGAGTTGAATTTTCATATTCATCCGATTTCCTTTATGTAGAATATGACTATCATTATCAATATCCTGATGCTGCCTACGGCGTCTGGATAAACGGGGAATTGATTCAGTACGATTTAAACTCCGCCGACATAGTGGCATCTGCTTCCATAATCTATGATGATTATCAAGATTTGGGACAAATTTTTCATGCAAGGGGCGCTCTTCAGTTGGCTTTAGACAAAAAGATATACTATGCTCCTTCTGTATATACCGGAACCTCATATCATGGTAATTACCTGTCGGTTATTCATGCTCCGGATTTACCTGGTACGGGCAGTGATTTCGAATTTGATGCGATTAGGGTAAATAATGAGGATAATCCTTACCATTATGTTGCATTTGGCTTGCCCCCATTTATCACATCATTCTTTAATGCAACTATCAATTTCGAAGGTGAAATCATGAATTCCGGCACTTGTTTAGGAAATTCTGTTTCATTTTCCATCCAATCCAATTATGAAATATCCGGGATTTTATGGGACTTCGGAGATGGTAATACTTCTACTGAGCTAAGTCCAACCCATATTTATTCCTCTTCCGGAACTTATACGATCACCGCTTATGTGGATGTCGTTAGCGATACCGAAACAATTACCCGTGACATCACCATACATCCGCTCCCAGAAGTCCAAAATGCAGAATTGATCGAATGTGATTATAACGAAGATGGCCTTGCTCTGTTTACCTTATCTGAAGCTGACGCTTTCATTACGTCTGCAGAAAATAGCATCTCCTATCATTTGAGCTATGAAGATGCAGAAAACCATACAAATCCCTTACCCGCTATTTATCCGAATACAAGCCCCAATCAGGTTATTTTTGCCCGGGTAAGCAGCCCTAACCAATGTATCTCTATAGCCGAGATCATCCTTTCCGTGAACCAGCAAGAAGTAAAATGGGCTGAAGGACAGGCTCTCTGTGACCTGGAAAGCGATGGGATTGAAACTTTCCCTTTAACAGAAAGCATCCCGGGGATTGAATCTCTTTTTGGAGAAACTGTTACAGTTCTCAGTTTTCATGACTCGGTTTACAAAGCAGAAATGGATTTAAACCCTTTAAATTTAAACCACCAAAACACTTCAAACCCCCAAACGGTTTATGCCAGAGTTGAAACCTCAGGCTGTACGGAAATCGTTTCCTTCCAATTAAGTTTATATCCACTGCCTGTTATAAATATACCGGATGCGGAAATTTGTCCGGATTATGGTGTTTGGGGATTTGATGCCGGTAACGGATACGTTACTTATGAATGGACGGGACTTCAGGGAGATGACCAATTCCAACCCACCGACCAGTCTACCATCAGCATCACAAATGCCGGAAACTATTCGCTCATTTTGGAAAATGAATTTGGATGCACATACGAAGAGCATTTTTCTATAAGTGTAAAAGAGCTTCCTTTGATCACAGAAGTAGTTGTCTCCGGAGATGGCGTAGCCACGGTAACCGTAGAAGGTGATGGCCCTTTTGAATATAGTTTAGATGGTGTTCTGTGGCAATCCAGTAATAAGTTTCACAATCTGCTTCCAGGAGATTATGACGTATATGTACGCGACAAAGACAATTGCATATCGCTAAAAGACGGTTTCGGAGTGCTGGAGATTCCCAACTTTATTTCTCCCAATGATGACGGCTATAACGACAGTTGGGTCATACGGGGTTTAACCAACTATGACGATGCCCATATACAGATATTTGACCGGTATGGAAAAATATTTGTAGACAAGCGAAACTATAATAATTCAGAAGTTTGGGATGGAAAATATTTGGGCAGAGTGATAAACTCAGGCTCCTACTGGTACATCATAACAGTTTCAGATGGCAGAAAGTATGTAGGCACACTAGCTGTTAGGAATTATTAATAATTCCCAAAAATTCACTACACCAAATCCGGAATCAGACAAATTTAAGTTCTGAAACAAATTTTTATTTTACAATCAGTTTTTAGAATTCCGATTTATTTGAACGGTCAGCTCAATTTTAAGAACTTTTGACTTTACAAACTGGATTACTTCAAATCCGGTCGTGTAGGCCGGACTTCAATCTTACTCGGCAACGTCCTCGGATTCATTTTTAATAAGTCTAAAACCAATTCTCCTATGTCTTCCGGCTGAATTTTCCAAGCATCCGAATCACTTGGCACATGATTATTAAAATGCGTTGCTACCGACCCCGGCATGATGGTAGAAACTTTGATGTTGTACTTTCTCAAATCCAGCATGGCCGCCTGCGTAAATCCGACCACCCCAAATTTCGTGGCATTGTATCCGGCGCCGTTTTCAAAAAAATTAGTTCCGGCCAGACTTGCCAGTGTGATGTAATAGCCTTCCGATTTTTTCAGTTCTTCTACGGCTGCTTTCAGGGTATGAAAAACTCCGTTCAAATTTGTATTGATCATCTGATGCCATTGATCCACAGACAATTCATCAACTGGCGCAAAATTCCCCAATCCTGCATTGGCAACCACAACATCAACTTGCCCGAAATGGTTTTTAATCTGTTCAACTGCATTTTGCTCATTATCGAAATTTGTCACATCCGACTGAATTCCAATTATTTTTGATTCATCACCTAAAGAAACTGCCGCTTTCTGAGCATCTTCCAGATTTCTTCCGCTTATCGCAACACGCATTCCGGCATCCAATAAAACTTTGGCCGTTCCCAACCCGATTCCTTTGGTTCCGCCTGTGATGTAAGCTACTTTGTTATTTAATGTTGTCAAATTCATCTCTTTCATTTTCAAATCTTCCAATTTTTATATGTTTAAATTTACTTCTTAAAAATGCTCCCGATTCCTTTTCCAATTTGCTCAATCGCTTCAATACCTTTATTGATAGGATCAGGCGAAAAGTTTTCGTAATCATCGATGGATATTCCGTCGTTCGTTTCCTGCGGATAAACCAGAATCAGGTTATTTTGACTCAAGTATCGTTCAAATTTGGAAGGAATTCTATCCATATAAGACGAATAAGAAACAGAACCTTTCCGGGATGATACAAATACAATCAAATCTCGGGGCAAAATATCCCGGGTAATAACCAGAAAATCTTCCCAATGAGAAAAATTTTTGAAATTTACTTTCCCGGCAAGTTTCAGTGCTTTAGCTATTTCCTGAACGGCTTCGTAAGTTTTTTCTTCCGAATATAATACCACCGGAATGCTGTATTCCTGTGAAATCCGAAATACCTTTTGTACTATAGTGGGGAAACCGCTCTCTTTTTCTGTAAACGGAGGACAAATAAATACCAATTTGCTCCGCTCAATCAGCGGCCGCACAAATCGGCAGATTACCAATCCTTTGTCCACATGACTGATGATGGAATCTGTCTTTTCTCCAAACAATCTGTCTATAAATCCGGTTTTCTGAGGCCAGCCTATGATGACGAAATCCGCCATGATTTCTTTTGCCGTTCGGGCAATTCCACTCGCCGGATTGTGATCAATGGTCGTGATCGCATTCACATTGGATTCAGTTGCTGAACCCTGTAAGATAAATTTCTGGAGCTCTTTCCGGTATTTTAGAATATTGATCTCTGCCTGATTGTTGTTGGGAACTACAGAAAGAAGCGTTATAGGATTGGTTGAACGTTTATCTTTGATAATCAATGCAAAATCCAAAAGATTTTCCACCAAAGACAAATTCGCTACGGGAATCAGAATTTGTTCGTCATAATGGGATTGATTTTTTAACTCTTCAACAGAAATATCCCTTTCTTCACTCAAAGCAATTTTTTTTGCCGATTTTTCTGCTGCAAATGAAGCAACAACACAAGTAATCAAAATCAATATGATGGTTCCGTTCAAAATATTTTCATCCAAAATTTTTGCCTGGTAACCCACCAATATCACAGCAAGCGTCGCTGCAGCATGTGCACTGCTCAACCCGAAAATTAGTTGGCGTTGTGCACTCGTATATTTAAATATCAATTGAGTGAAAAGAGCCGCAACCCATTTCCCGCAAATGGCAACCACACTCAGTGTAAGTGCAATCACAATGGCCATGGGACCGTTTAATATTACACTCAAATCCACCAGCATTCCTACTGAAATTAAGAAAAACGGTATGAACAAGGCATTGCCTATAAATTCAATCCGGTTCATCAATGCTGACGAATGAGGAATCAGCGGGTTGAGTGCCAAACCTGCAACGAAAGCACCGATGATAGGCTCTATTCCTGCCACTTCGGCCAAAAATGCTGCAAAAAAGACAACGGAAAGCACAAAAATATAATGCGCATGTTTTTCGCTTTCCAGTTTCTTAAAAAACCATTTGGCAATCCTCGGAATAACAAAAAACATGATGACTGAAAAAATAGCAAGGGAAATTCCCAGTCTGATCCAGAAAGTTTGATCCAGATTTCCCTGACTGTTTCCTAAAATTACAGCTAAAATGATCAAAACCGCAGTATCGGTCAGAATCGTCCCTCCGACTGTTATGGCTACAGCCTGATTTTTGGCAACACCCAATTTACTGACGATAGGATAAGCCACCAGCGTATGGGTTGCAAACATACTGGCAGTCAGAAAACTTGCATTGAAATCATATCCCAAAAGATAATAACAGACCGGAAACCCGATGGCGATAGGTATGGCAAAAGTGAATAACCCAAACATAAGACTCTTGTTCCTGTATGTTTTGAATTCGTTTAAATCCAACTCCAATCCGGCGATGAACATGATATAAAGCAATCCGATGGTGGAAAATAATTTAATGGCAAAATTATCTTCCAGTATATTGAATCCATTGGGTCCTATCAAAACCCCCGAAATAATTAAACCAATGATTCCGGGAATATTTAACCTTTTTAATAAGATGGGAGCCAATAATATGATAAATAATATCAGAGAAAAAACCAGCACCGGATTGTGCAAAGGCAACTCAAATTCTTCCGCAAGCTGGTTAATATAGTCTGTCATAAATATCTATTTCTATATAAAATATTTTATTGAATATTATATTTTCAATTCAACTATGAAAATTTTTATAGTTTTTTTAACATTTCTCTATCTAAAATCCGGCTTCCTTTTTTCTAAAAATGCTGAAACTCCTTCTTTAAAATCTTTTTTGTCAAACAATTCTCCAAAAGCCTTAATTTCAGCATCAAAGCCTTTTTCGCTATCGCTTAGATTGATGACCTGAATCGCTTTTGAAATAGCCATGGATGAATTCGAAGCAATTTTGGAAGCAATTGATTTTGCTTTTTCCAATAATTCTGATTGAGGCACTATTTCATTGACCAAACCGATTTCATAAGCACGAGAGGCAGAAATCATTTCGGCTGTAAAAATCATTTGAGCCGCTCTTCCTTTTCCTATTAATTTCGGCAAACGCTGTGTTCCTCCATAACCCGGAATCAGACCCAATGTCACTTCCGGCAATCCCATTCGGGCATTGTCTGAAGCAATCCGAATATGTGCCGCCATCGCTAATTCCAATCCACCACCCAATGCAAATCCGTTGATAGCCGCCAGAATGGGTTTGGGAAAATTCTCCACTTTATTGAATACATTATTTTGGCCTTCTGCCGCCAAATTCTCTCCTTGATGACCGTTAAAATCACTGAATTCTTTGATGTCTGCACCCGCTACAAAAGATTTTTCGCCGCTTCCTGTTAAAATCAGAACTCTGATTTCGTCATTTTCTCTCGCCCAATCCAGAAAACGACTGATGTCTTCCAGCAATCCTTTGTTTAAAGCATTTAAAGATTCGGGACGGTTTAAAGTTACAACCGCTATTTTATTTTCTATTTCAACTAATAAATTTTTGAATTCCATTTGTCAATTTTCCTGTAAAATACGTGATATTTTTCAAGAAATCCCACAGAAAATTGAAAAGCGTTTAGAGGATTGGACTAAATCATTGATTTGAATTAATTACCTTTGTTCTCGAATTTTCCTATTCTATGAATTTGGATACAGTCTTTATTTTAGAAAATAAATCAGACAAAAAATTTCTTTCCGAACTATTCAGGAAAGCAAAAAAAAATTATCCGGACATCATTTCATTCATTGATACACTGACACTTAAATTGGAAGTGGATGATCAATTTCATTCCCGTTTTTTGACTGAAATAGAGGATATTTTTAAAGATGTACGGTTTATAAAGTACCTGACCACTTCGGGGCTGATGCAGGAAAATTCATTTTTTTCACTGATTCGTACCAAAATTTATGAAGTTATCCTCCCCGAAATAGAGGATGACCACACGCTTACCTCCATCATCAACGATTTGTTTTACCAACCATCTAATTTTAAAAATTTCAAACTCATCCCAAAAGACAGATGGGAAAGATTTTATACAGCTTTGTTTCGGAAATCGGAAAATGGGGAAATTAATTCGCTTCGAAAAAACCTTAGAAATCAATTGGTTGAGTCCATAAATATTTTGATGGACCGGATCAGTGGCGGGTTTTCAGATAACGAAATGATGCGGTATCGGCCTCCGGGAGAATACAGCAAAACGCCTTTTTACAAATTGTCCATCGACATCCGGAATATCATTGAAAATCCGGACAATCCTTTTGATATGTTGGAAATACGTCAATCCATCAAAAGTTGCAGTATTTATTCTTACGATATTTTAACCCAAAAGGACAATAAAGGGATTTCTCTGAAAGTAACGGTGAAAATAAACCGGATCATCCAGGAACTGCAAAGACTTCAGGAAATAGTCCGGAATGTAAACGATCTCAAAGGGGATTCCTCTATCATTACATTTTTTTCCAATGCCTCCAAAATGTGGGCTGAATACTATTCGCCCCGCAACTGGCTTTCCAAACAGGTTTCTTCTACGATTTATCTGGTAACGTTTTTAGCAACCTATCACAACGGAAGGACAGGAGAAAAATATATCACCACTTCCGCAAAGGAATACATCCGTTTATTTTTAACTGCCTGTGGCGGAGGTTTGATTGTTGCCGTTTGTTGTTATATTAAGCTGTGGGCGGGACATATTGATAATATTTCTCCATTTTCAAAAGCCTTTTTGTTTAGTCTGAATTATGCGATGGGATTTGGGGCCATCTACTTGTTCCACATGACACTAGCAACCAAACAACCTGCGATGACGGCTTCACTGATTGCGCATACTTTAAAAAGTGATGATGGCAGCAAAGATATCAATTATTCAGAATTCTCGCGTCTTTTTGCACGGCTTAGCAGAAGTCAATTCATTGCATTTCAGGGAAATGTAATCGCCAGCTTTGTGCTTTGTACTTTAATTTTTTGGTTGTTCCGATATGTTTTTGGTTGGAAAGTTATGAGTATCAGTGAATCTTTAAAATATTGGGATGAGTTGGCTTATATGGATCCCAAAATATTTTGGTTTGCATCTATTGCAGGTTTTTTTCTGTTTGTTTCAGGATTGATTTCCGGCTTGCTCATCAACAATCAACGTTATAACAATATCCCCAACCGTGTGTATCATCATCCCTTTCTGAAAAAATTTCTTAGTGAAGGAAAACGTAAGAAATTTGCCAATTGGTTTGAAAAAAATTATGGTGGGCTTGTAGGTAATATAGCCTTTGGATTTATGATGGGTTCGGCTTTTTTGGTGGGTGATTTTCTCAATATCCTTTTTGACATCAGACACATCACTTTTGCTGCCGGGAATCTGGCCATGGGAATGGCGGGAATCGATTATGGCGGAATTACCTACATGACAATCATTACAGCTATTGCTTCTGTTTTCTTAATCGGGAGTTTTAATTTTTATGTCAGTTTTTCGCTCTCACTGATATTGGCAATGCGTTCTAACTCTATTCCTATTTACAATATTTTCCCTATGTTTTGGGCGGTCTTTAAAGAATTCCTGAAAAACCCCTATAAATTCTTCTTCCCACCTCTGCTTCGCAGAAAAGGAAGACCCAATACCCTATAATTATTTTATTAGTTTACCTAAAATAGGGTAAGACTCACAAATAAAAAAATTCAACATACTCAATAACAACAGGGTAATAATTAAATCTCAACTTTATAATCAATGAAAGAAAATTAATTTGGAAATAAGTTGAATTTATATTTACTTTGTATTTCAAAGTTCTTTTAAAATGAATCAAAATCCACACGAACAATTAAGCGAAATCCGCTCACTCATGGAGCGAAGCACCCGGTTTATGTCCCTGAGCGGATGGACAGGCATTATGGCTGGAATTTATTCGCTCATCGGAGCTTTTGCTGCTTATTGGGTGATTTTCAAAATGAATTTTTCGCCGGAAGTCATTCCGTCTGAAATAGATACTTACGGCGCGGACAGGGCTGTTCATTATAATTATTCAAATGGTTTATGGGAATTATTCTCAGAAAAAAACCTTTATCTTTTCCTGATTGCAGCCATCGTTATTTTTCTTTCCGGAACGACTGCTTTTTACCAATCTTCCTTAAAGGCAAATAAGCAAGGCGTAAAGTTATGGAACGCCACCACCAAACGGTTGTTTTTACAGGTGGCCATTCCTCTGGCGACGGGCGGTTTGTTTTGCCTCGCACTTCTGTATTATGGAAATGCAGGTTTGATCGCGCCTGCCATGCTGATTTTTTACGGATTGGCTTTACTGAACGGAAGCAAATACACGCTGAAAGAATTTCATTCACTGGCACTTTGCGAAATCGCATTGGGATTGACCTCTCTGTTTTTCATCGGATACGGGCTATATTTCTGGGCCATGGGATTTGGGGTTTTGCATATCATTTACGGAATTTTGATGCAAAAGAGATATAAGTAATGAGCATCATCGAAGGACTAAATAAGAATTTTGAAAACCGAGTCAGGCTCGGCATCATGTCTGTTTTGCTGGTCAATGATTGGGTGGATTTTACGGAAATGAAAGAACTGCTCAGCGTGACCGACGGGAATCTGGCGAGCCATTCGTCTGCTCTGGAAAAAGAAGAATACATAGAAGTCAAAAAGGAATTCGTCGGTAAAAAACCCAAGACTTCTTATCGGGTAACGCAAAAAGGACGCACGGCTTTTCAGGAGCATTTGGAAGCGTTGGAGAAATTGTTGGGGCAATAAGTTTAAGGTTTAAAGTTTAAGGTTATGGGAGTCGGATTTTTAATTCTAATTTTTATTGCAATTGTCTTGTTGATTTTATCTCCGTTTAGTTTTATTGTTTTAAAGAAATTCGGTTATAAAAAAACAGGTGTAGCAGTGGCTTTAGCATTGGCTTTTATTGTAATCTACCCAAGTATTTTAATCATTTTTGAAAGTGAATTATATTCAAAATCTGACGCAAAAAAAGACTTAGAAAAACTTGGTTTTGAACTTGAAAATGAATTTGAAATTGTTTCAAACGAAATCACAGGAACATCTGATTATTATCAATTTACCAAGTTAAAAATATCATCAAAGGATAAAAAAAATTTAATTCAAGAAATACAAAACTCGAATGATTTCAAAATAATTGATAGTCTAGAAATGTCTTTGCAAGATTCAATTTATAAATTCAAATTAGATGAAACTGACTCCAAAGTTACTTTTACTAAAAACTATAAATTAAAAAGGATTTTTGTAAAAGAATATTTTGAAAAACAATTTGATTTCGTGCCTACAAAGATGAAGATTGAAATTGATGAGTTATCTGACGAAATAAAATTGGAAAGAATTGAAGATTACTAAAAATGAACCGCCGCAAATTCATACAAAAAGCATCTTTGGTAACTTTAGGTTTAGGGTTTTTGGGTGGAATTTATTCCTGGCAGATTGAACCGTTTAATTTGGAATTTGTCAGAAAGAAAATGCCGGTTGGGAATCTCCCAAATCATTTAATAAGAAAGACTTTGATGCAAATCAGCGACATTCATATCTGTGATCGATTTGATTATCAATTTATCATTAATTCCTTTGAAAAAGCAAAACAATTTCAACCTGATTTTGTGGTTTACACCGGAGATTTTTCGCATTACCAAAGTGAAAAACAAATTGATCAATTGAAAGAAGTTTTGCCTCATTTTATAAAAGGGAAATTGGGAACAATTGGTGTTTTGGGAAATCATGATTATGGAAAAAACTGGTCACAACTCGAAGTCGCAGATGAAATCACCTCTTTGTTAGAAAAAGAAAATATTAAGATTTTAAGAAATGAAGAAATGGAATTGGACGGATTGAATTTCATCGGTTTTGATGATTATTGGTCGCCGAATTTCGATCCGCAGAAAGTCATGAAATATTACGATTCAAAAAAAGCAAACCTGGTTCTTTGCCACAATCCTGATGCTTGCGACGACGACATTTGGAATGGTTATCAAGGTTGGATTCTTGCCGGACACACACATGGTGGGCAAGTAAAACTACCCTGGCTTCCTCCTCCGATTTTACCTGTAAAAAATAGAAGATATTCTGCAGGAGAAATTGATTTGAATGATGGACGAACGCTTTACATCAACCGCGCGATTGGACATTCTTTTCAAGTTAAATTTAATGTAAGACCAGAGATCACCTTTTTTGAATTAGAAAAATTCACTTAATAAAAACACTTAAAAACAATACAATATGAAAGCAGTTCAAAAATCAGATTTAAAAAATAAAAGATGGATGCTTCTTTTTGCAGGGGCAGGCTTGCTCTTGTCAATTCCTTTGATTGCGATGCAATTTTCAACTGAAGTGAATTGGACAACTTCCGATTTCGGCATCATGGGAATTCTACTTTTCGGAACCGCTTTGGTTATCGAATTGATTTTTAGAAATGTGAGAAATTTAAAAAACAGAATCGTCTTTTGCGCAATTGCACTATTCATTTTTCTTTTGGTTTGGGCAGAAATGGCTGTTGGCATTTTTGGAACACCAATCGCAGGTAATTAAAAAATTTGATTATTAACTTTGAATTTCAAAGTACTTTAAAAGCAAAAAATATGGATTATCGGTTAAAATTTATGTTATGGTTGTATGACTGGTCACAAGTCGTTTACGCCAAAGTTTTCAAACGAAACAAAGAAGCTTGGGGAATTTCCAAATCCGAACTTTTATTGTTCCCCGAAGGAACACTGGGAAAAGCTTTGGGTGAATTTTACCAAACCAAAGGTTTTGATGTGATGCCCAAATTGGAAAACCATGATGTTTTTCACATCCTTACCAAAACCGGAACGGAAATCCAGGACGAAATCGCCATGCAGTATTTATTGTTTGGCAATGGAAAGCGGAGTTTGTATATGTTCAGCATGCTGGGAATCGGAACGGTTCTCTATCCGGAATTTATCCAATATTATCTCAAAACTTATCAAAAAGGAAAAACGCTGAGTCGTTTTCATGACAGAGAATTCAAATATCTATTGGATACTTCGCTTTTGTATCTGCGCATATCAATTCAATCATCTCATTATTTATTCATTTAAAATCAAACACTATGGAAAATCAAAACACCTCCAACAGTTTTCTAAACTGGCTCAACAAATCATTGACCGTAAAAATGGCAGTCGTAGGATTTCTCATCCTCATTTTATTGATTCCTCTTTTCTTTGTTCAGAATCTGATTGCGGAACGTGCACAAAGACAACAGGAGGTCATCAATGAAATCAATGAAAAATGGGGAAAAGAATATATCATTTCGGGTCCTATTTTAAAAGTTCCGTATTTAAAAAATGTGGTTTCTACCTATACAGATCCTAATTCGAAACAAACCAAATCCACTACCCAAACCGTTACTCAATTTGCTTACTTTTCACCGGACGAAATCGACGGAAAAGCAAAATTGGATGTAAAACCACTACAGAGAAGCATTTATAAATCAGCCGTCTATGAAGGAAATATGGTTCTTACCGGAAAACTTTCTACTCCCGATTTTAAGTCTCAGGATATCCCGGATTCTGATATTCTTTGGGAAAGATCTACTTTGATTCTTCAGACTTCCAATCTGAAAGGAATTAAAAATAATCTGTCGATTCAGGCAGGTGGTTTCAAATTTAGGCTTTCTCCCAAATCCACTGAAAACCCGGACGATTTACATTTACTTGAAACTGAACAATTTGATTATAAAATACTGAAATCAAATGATTTTAGTTTTCATCTGGAGATGAACGGAAGCGAGCGTTTTAGTCTGATTCCCATCGCCAAACAAACGAAACTCAATTTAACATCCAACTGGACTTCTCCGAGTTTTACCGGCGAATACCTTCCAAAAAACGAAAATGATAAAGTCACCAAAGACGGATTTGATGCCAACTGGGACATTCTTTACTATAACCGGCCATTCCCTCAATCGTTTTTTGAATCACTTCCAAATCTCAACAAATATGCTTTTGGTGTAAATTTAATCGTTCCCGTGGACGAATACCAAAAAAGTGAGCGTTCTGCCAAATATGGTTATCTGGTAATTTCTTTTACATTCCTATTTTTCTTTCTGATACAAGCCGTCGCCAAAATTAACATCCATCCGTTCCAGTATTTGTTAATCGGATTGGCATTGGTGATGTTTTATACCTTGCTGATTTCTATTTCGGAACATAGCGGTTTCTTCAAAGCTTATCTGATTGCCGGTATTGCAGTCATAGGGATGATTGGGATTCATACAGCATCTGTATTGAAAAAAGCAAAGTTTGCCGTATTTGTTTCGCTTTCACTTGCTGCTCTTTATACGTTTATTTATGTCATCATCCAATTGGAAAATTATGCCCTTTTAGTAGGAAGTATCGGTCTATTTATCATTCTTGGAATTGTGATGTATATATCAAGAAAGATTGAATGGAAGTAATCAATCAATATTTGGCAAATTGGAAAGAAGCAAAATTGATTTTCACAAATCTCGATTTTGAAACGCTCTTCATATTTTTCTTTTTGACAATTTGCCAAATTACCTTACTCTTAAAAGTTTGGAGTAGATTGCTTACTTTTTTCTTTGTTTCCAATTAACAATTCGTTTATGGCTATTGTTTTAAATTGGGTTAACTTCGCAACAAATTTTGAAAAATGGAAATGATCCAATCCGTCATTGATTTTATTCTGCACATAGACCAGCACCTTGAATATTTCATAAATACGTATGGTTACTGGATTTACGCCATTTTATTTTTAATCATTTTTGTAGAAACAGGCGTGGTCGTAATGCCCTTTTTACCGGGAGATTCTTTGCTTTTTGCAGCCGGAATGCTGGCGGCGCAACCCAATGAGCTAAACGTTTGGGTGGTCATCATGCTACTGCTCATCGCGGCGGTTTCGGGTGATTCGCTGAATTATTCCATCGGAAAACGGTTTGGAATGAAGGTTACGAAAATCAAGATTTTCGGGAAACAATTTGTCCAACAGCAACACATAGACAAAACACATTCTTTCTACGAAAAGTACGGAAGCAAAACCATCGTCATCGCGCGTTTTGTCCCGATTGTCAGAACTCTTGCACCTTTTGTAGCCGGAATCGGGCGAATGAGCTATAAGACTTTCATTACTTATAATGTTATCGGCGCCGTTCTTTGGGTGGTAGGCGTTACACTGATCGGTTATTTTTTGGGAAATATCCCCATCGTAAAAGAGAATTTCTCCAAAGTGGTCATCGGAATTATCATCGTTTCGATTTTACCCATTATTTTTGAATTTGTAAAAGAAAAATTCTTCAAAAAAGAAACTTTATAAAATCTTTTCAAAACACACACTTCCCTCAATTTCAGCATATTGCCCATAATTTGGGATAATTTGATAGTTAAATTTTGTATATAGGCCGACTGCGTCTTTCATGTCTTTTCCGGTTTCCAGAATTGTTTTTTTATACCCCAATTCCTTTGCCCAGATTTCCAATTCTTTTAAAACCAACGAAGCAATTCCTTTTCCCCTGAATTCCAACGGAACAAACATCCTTTTGATCTCCACCGTCCCGGTTTCGAATTCTTTAAATGCTCCGCAACCTACTGCAACTCCGTTTTCATACGCCAGCACTATGTGACGCAGCCATTCAATTTTGTTAAATTGAACAAAAAAATCGTTTTCATCTCCATTTCGGATGGCCAAATAAACATCCAGTTCAGAAACCAATTTTTGGAAATCCGGATTTTCAGAAGTAGTTCGGAATAAATTCATTTGATTTAAAGAATGTTCATTTCGACTAATTCCTCACGCAAATTTTCCGGATTCAGGAAATGAATGGTTTCGATTCCAAATGCTCTGGAAGCCTCTACATTTTTCAAATTATCATCGATAAACAGACAATTTTCCGGTTTCAGATAAAATTTCTCCATCATCCTTTCAAATATCTTTTTATCCGGTTTGATCAGTTTTTCTTCGCCCGAAACCAAAATCCCGTCAAAAACCTGAAAGAATTCAAAACGATCCAGCGCAATCGGGAAAGTTTCTGCCGACCAATTGGTCAAACCATAGATTTTGTATTTCTTTTTGAGTTCAAAAAGGATTTCGACCGTTTCAGGAATGGCGCCTTTGAGCATGGTTTCCCACTGTCCGTAATACATCCGGATTTCCTTTTTCCATTCAGGAAATTCTGCGACCAAAAGTTCGGTTGCCACTTTTAAACTTCTGCCTCTGTCTTGCTCTATGTTCCATGAATCCGTACAGATATTTTCCAGAAACCACTCCATTTTTTCATCGTCCCGGAAATAATCTCTGTACACATAACGCGGATTCCAATCGACCAAAACGCCGCCGAAATCAAATATTATTATATCGATCATTTCGATTTGAATTTTAACAAGGTTTCTTTTGTGAAATCTGAAAGCACCAAACGGCCGCTCATTTCAGCGCGTTTCTGCATCAATTCCGGCAGATGTTCCGTTCCCTGCCAGAAGATGGATTTCAAATCCCGCATCGCTTCCAGACTGTAAACCGAAAGGCTTCGGGCAAAATTGAATGTTTCTTCCTCACAGGTTTTGGCATCAGCATAAATATGGTTGTAAATTCCTTTTTCTTTTAACCATTCCGGTGACTTCCATTCGGTCGGATTCATGGTCATTTCGGAAAAAGCGGTGATTCCTATTTTTCGGGTGATCGCCGGTTCTATCACAAACGGGCCGATTCCTATGGATAATTCGCTTAAACGAGCGGAAGCATTTTGGTCTGCCAATGCATAATCACAAGCGGAAGCAAGTCCTACTCCGCCGCCAACAACTTTTCCGGTGATGCAGCCTACGATGAATTTCGGGCAGCGGCGCATGGCTAAAATCACATTGGCAAAACCGAGAAAGAATTTTTTTCCTTTCGAGAATTCATCGATGGTTAACAATTCGTCAAAAGAAGCACCGGCACTGAACACTTTATCTCCTTCGCCTTTCAAAATGATGATTTTCACCTCATCATTTCTCCCCAAATCATCAATCATCCGTATCAGTTCGTGGAGTTGTGCACTTGGAAAAGAATTGCTTTTGGGGTGATAAAATTCAATCGTGGCGATACCGTTTTCAATATCGGATTTTATGTAGTAAGATTCCATCTTCTTTTATATTTTTTTAAACTTAAAGAATTCATTGCAATATCGGATTTTAATTTTCCGAATCATAATACAATTTGTAGAATTTTTTTCCTTCTTCATCCACACCTTGTTCTATCATTTTGCGGTTTCCATGTACATAAATGTGGAAATTTTTATCCAATTTGATGATGCTTTTAAAAAATCTTGCCTGTTTTTTAACAGCATTTTTTGAGATTTCAAAATGGTCATTTACATCCACTTCATAGACTTCTTCAAAACGTTTTTTATAGTCTTCAAAACTTTGTTTCAATTCGTCCTGAATCAAAACGCTTTCGGAAAATTCATTGAGCTTAAATGTGTCGGCTTCTTTGAAAAATTTCATGGTGTTGTTCAACAAATCGACCTGATCTACTTTGCTGACTTCGAATTCTTCCGGCAATTTGTCCATCACATAACTTTTACAAAGATTCAGCGTGTTTTCCGTATCGAAATATTCGTTTTGAAGTTGGGTTACCTGAAGGAATTCGTCATTCCAAATCCCGAATTCCTCTCCTTTTGAGTTGTCCACAGAGGCAACCAAATAGCCGTTTTCTTCATCAAGATTAAAGATGATACAGCCTTTATCAGGTTTGGAAAGATTCACTCCTTCTTCTGTCCAGACATCGTATGAATTCTCATTGGGAACGGTTTTCAGCACTCTGTCTTTTGATTCGGACTTAAAAATACCGACTGCCCGGACGTTTTCTCCTTCTACCAAAGCATCGGGAAAAAAAACGACAAAAAGCTCACCTCCTTTTACTTTTGGATGTAGGTTTACTTTGTATAGGTGTTCTGCAATTTGAACAGAATTTGGTAATAGCTGGGTGGGATTTTCAAAGATATTTTTAACTGAATCAAATACCGGATTTTCTTCGGTTTTAAATTGAAAATATTCGTCCGTTTTAAAAGATTTCGTAAAAAAATTATAGAGTGTATCTGTGAGCTCGAGCGGATAGAAAGTCAGGGTTTTGGAAAGGTGAATACCCTCCTCAGCCGTACGGTTTCCAACACGGTGAATTACGAGATCAAATGTTTCTTCAGGGTTTATAAAATGCATAAAAATGAATTGAGGAAGCGAATTTAATTTCTTCTTTTAAATTAAAAAACTTTAGGCAAAGGAATTTTATTTCCATTAAATTAATGATAAGTAGTTTGCGGATTAAAAAATTTAATTTAGATTCGTATCATCTAATTTCCTATCCCTAAATAGTTTATTACCTAATTATCCCTATTCTCTTTTTGTTCGAGAAGAGCATTTTTTTTTGTGGTTTTAATTATTAATCAAATAGGAATATGAGGTACCTCCATATGTTTGCTTCGACCCTCTTTTTAAGCTTCGGTTTTTTAAGTGTGACTGCTCAAGAACTTACTGCCAACAATAATTCTAACTATCTAGTAGAAACATTTGAAAAATCTGTACGGGAGATTTCAAATGAAAAGACAGACAATGGCATAAACGAACATCTGAATTTAAACCAAGAATATTTAAGAGCTCCTAATAGCTATATTTATGACCCGGGACTAGCTGAAAACAATCAATATGCAGGTTTTAAAATCCCCGTAACCAAAGCATTTGCCGTTTGGGAAAACGCTGATTGGTTTCTTAACCAACCCCTTAATACCAATCGTACGCTTTCGGCCTATGCTTATTGGGAAGATGTTCCGGGTCTTATTCAAGAAGTCAAAATAGAAAGTGCTTCGGAAATAGAAAATTCGAAAATAATTGTAAAGGTTAACCCCAAAAAAGGAATGGGAAATGCTTTGATTTCTTTGCATTTGGGGTCAAATGGAAACTCTACGGATCCCATTGTCTGGAGTTGGCATGTTTGGGTAACTGATGATCCTTCCAACGGAATCATTTATAGCCAAGGAATCGAAACCGATAAAGACGGCAACTTGTTTAATCCGCATTATATGGATCGTAATCTCGGCGCAGTTCACAACGAAATCACAGGGAACAACTGGCATAAAACCGCCGGTCTTATGTACCAATGGGGACGAAAAGACCCTATTCCTCCTATGGTCCATAAAGACTTTTCCTTTTATGAAATCAGTGGATTGATAGGAATCGTCCGTAACCGGGAAGAAAGTTCCAGAAGCACCAAACTACCGGAATACATACGACCATTTGATGGTATCACCCAAAACATGCGGCTTTCTGTAAAGAATCCGTTGGTTTATTTGTTAAGCAATGATACCGGAACCTGGTTTTCAGCTGAACAGTATAAAGTAAATAGTACAAATCCTGACAACCTCATCACTTGGGATTTATGGAGTGATAATTACCGGGGCGGAAACTCAAACGCAGCAAGCAGTAATACAACTGTTAAAAATGACAGCCGTTCTTACGAATACAAATCACCTTACGATCCTTGTCCAAACGGTTGGAGAATCCCATCTTATCTCGGAAGAACTACAACGGCAAATTATTTAGGGCCTTGGGGCAGAAAGAATAGTGGATACAATGATGACACCATACCTTTAAATAACAGTTTTTTACCAGCTCAAGCCAATCCTGTTATTTTGAATGCAAAAGTACATAGCGGATTAGGCATAGATTTCACAGGAGCGTATGATCCCAATTCTAATTCAAGAGATATTGGTGTCATACCCATGACGGGATATTATGTTGCCTATACAGTCAATGGAAAACCTACAGTAGTATACCAAGATGAAAATGCAATCGCTGCTTTTTGGACAGCGACATATAGCATGGGCGGAGCACGTTATATGCGCATAGTAACAGATCCATTAAGACCGGATATAGGAGTTTTTGGATTAAATCAAATTCTGGTAAATCAAACTTCCTCCAGTACGGAAGCCATGCCAATTCGTTGTATGGAAGATCCAAATTTAGAGGCCATCGGAAATTTTGAAACCGAATATATCCCTGCTACCAAAACCTATTTCACGAATGGGTTGCACAATCCCAACAGTTATGTGATAAATGGCGAAACAGAAATTTTAATCCCTGTAAACAAAGCATTTTCTTCTTATGAACAATTGTTTCCGGAAAAAGGCAGTCCTACAAATGACAAATTGATCGCCAATGTTTATTGGACCGATAATCCCAATTTAATTCAAACCGTAAAAGTCATCAAATCTGGTGGTGATCCCAGAAATGATTTCATTCGCGTTCAAATACAGCCCGGACAAAAGGGAAATGCCGTAGTTTCATTACATAACAAATCCTTTTCCAATCCTCCTTATTGGAGTTGGCATATTTGGTCTGTGGCCGACGATATTCAAGAAATCACTTATGTAAACCAAAATACGCTGGATGCCACTTATAATTTTATCAATGCAACCGGAGGTGAAAATCCGGCATTGACAACTAGGTTTATGGACAGGAATTTGGGCGCCATTCATGATCTTCCCATCGAAATCATGGACAATCCTAATTCCCCGGAGCTTCAAAATCAAGTTAAATACTCAGGAGGACTTCATTATCAGTGGGGAAGAAAAGATCCAATTCCTTCTTTTCAATTAGTAGGAGGCAGCTCCTATGAAATATATGTTGGAGGATTTGTCAATTTAGATGGAACACCTAACTATTCGACTTTAAATCAATTGAACTATCTCGACCAATTTACCAAGGTATATTTAGACTACAGATTAGAAGCCGGATTGGTTAACGGAAACAATAAATATGATGAAGCCGATAAAATCATCCAATATTCCGTAGGACATCCTTTAACCTTTCTACATAAAGGCATTACAAACCCTACAGATTGGGTTTCCGGGAGTTTAAATCTACGTTCAGACCGATGGGGGCATGGAGAGGGAAAATCCATCTATGATCCTTGCCCGGCAGGATGGCGTGTTCCCGATACCTTTAAAGTCTATGAAAACGGAAAAGGAAGTTCTCCTTGGTACAACGGAAAAAAACTCGGTTCTCTACAAGGAAATCCCCAATTCTTAAACAGCCATTATGGTGGTCAATATTTTCAATATGACAACAAGTCAGTAGGTTGGTTCTTTCCTGACCCGAATTACAACATCGGGCATTTCCCTACAACCGGTATCATCGGTAAATTTTCACCCAATTCCATAGGCGGAAATAATACATCAGATGCGATTACAGGCGTGTGGACTGCTGCTTTGACCCAACAATTAAAAGGCCTGGCACTGGCGATGTCCATAGGAAAGGTCTCCGGATCTGATCAAAAAGTAATTGCAACCGGAAATATTTCACCGGCATACGGGCTGAATGTCCGTTGTGCAAAAGATGAAGTCCGATATGACGGAAGCGTAGGGGATGATTATTTCCAACTCAAAAAACAAGATTTTCCTCAAGTGGTTACAGAAGAGGAAATCCAGTTGTATCCAAATCCTGTAAAAGATTTCTTGAATATTTCAACTGATAAAAATATCCAAATCGAAATCTATGACGTACAAGGAAAATTGGTGAAAAAAGGTAAGTTCACAAACAAACAAATAAACCTCAGCTCATTGAACAAAGGAATTTACATCGGTCTGCTGATCCAGGATGATTCTTCCGAAATCATTACGGTAAAAATTATTAAAAATTAAATTCCCCCATTATATAACGAAACGTCGGATTAATTATTCGGCGTTTTTTTATTGAATCCATTCAGATGCTAAAATTGAGACAAAAAAGAAAAAACGCCCAAATTAATTTGAACGTTTTTTTTGTATTACAATTGTGACCTCGACAGGATTCAAACCTGTAACCTTCTGAGCCGTAATCAGATGCGCTATTCAGTTGCGCCACGAGGCCTTAAAATTGGACTGCAAATATACATATTCTTTCTTTTTTGACCAAATTCCCTAAATTGCAATCATGAAATTACTAAATATTTTTCTCGTTTTGCTGGTTGTGGTTTCATGCAAAAAAGATAACACAACTATTATATCGGTTCAAAAAGAAGCCGGTTTTGCTTTCATCACCAAAATCGAATTAGAAAGTTCAGAAGAGAAAATCATCATTTCTTCGGGTGGAGAAAAAGTAGAATTCGCTAAAAATGAATTGCCTCTGAAAACCGCTATGGTAGTTCCAACTTCGGCAATTGCTTATATGGACGAATTGGGTCTGACGCAAAAAATCACCGGAATCAGCCAACCGGATTATATTTTTAATCCAAAAATTCATTCACTTCTGCAACAAAAGAAAATAGAGGAAATCGGAACTTTCAATGAGATATTTATCGAAAAAATCCTTGTCCACAAGCCCGATGTTTTTATTTCTACTTCGAGTCCTACACTTGCTAAATTTCATGAATTACTAAAAAATGAGGGAATTAAAATCATTTATATTGACGAATATGAAGAATTGAATCCTTTGGCAAAAGCGGAATATATAAAACTCTTTGGAATTCTTTTTGGAAAAGAGAAAGAGGCCGATGAACGCTTCGCCGAAATAGAAAATAATTACAAGAAAATCCAATCTGTTGTTCAGCAGAAATCAACATCAAATCCGACCATTTTATCCAATCACATATACGGCGACATTTGGTATATGCCCGGTGGAAAAAGCTTTCAGGCAAAACTTTTTGCCGATGCGGGTGGTGATTATTTGTGGAAAGAGAATGAAGAAACCGGAACGTTGAACCTTTCTCTTGAATCGGTTTTTGAAAAAGCAAATGATGCCGATATCTGGATAAATGCCGGAGATTTCCCTTCCAAAGCCGCATTGCTAGCGAGTTATCCGAATTACGAATGGTTCGCCGCGTTTAAATCCGGAAATGTTTATAACTGGAATCAAAGAATTACGGAAAAAGGTGCTAATGATTATTTTGAAACCGGAACGGTAAGACCGGATTTGGTGTTGAAAGATTTAGCCGCAATTTTTCATCCGGAATTGTTTCCCAATCATGAATTGAAGTTTTATAAACGGTTGGATTAATCGAATTTATTTCAACTTATAAATCCCAAAATGATTGTGATATAGATAAGTTTTTTCTTTAAATTTAAACACTTTGGGTTGTTCAAATCCGTTCTTATCATCGGAATATTTGAACTTCAAATTTCCAATTTTATAATAGTAATAATAAAATGAAGTGCCGATATCTAATCGACCTGTCGAACGAATATCCATCAAAGCGGGTTCATCAAATTCTTCCAAATCAGTTAACGCAAGTTGTGATTGATTTGTAGCTTTTAAATTGGTAAATAGAATCAATTTATCCTGTGAAATCACATACTGCAACGTGTCCGAATATTTAAAGCCATATTTTTTTTCAGCTTTTGTCAAATAAGCTAAATTCAATGAATCTGTGTTGTGAAGATTTGAATGCTTATTGCGAAACCAATACAAACTATCGTCGATATTCACAACCGGAAACGCATTTTTCTGAAGGTAATCCGGCGCAGCGTATTGAAGGTTTTCTACATAAATATTGCTTTGATTATCAACGAAATAAGATTCATTTTCAATTGTTGTCGAAAAAATCTGTTTCCCGTCAAAATCCCTCAATTCCAAATCATAATACCAATCTCCATTGACTTGTTTCACTGAATCCCCTTGGTTTTCAACTTCTTTTTGGAATGGATTGACAATCAGAAATTTATTGCTTTTTAAAATATAAATATCGCCGCTGTAAGAATTTGGTTTTTCATAAATGGGTTCGAGGTAATTTTTATTTTGGATAAATGTTTCGAAATCTTCCACTTCAGGATGTTTGTCTTCTTCCGTAAAAAAACGGCAACTCACAACAACCGTCAACAAAAATATCATTGAAGTCAGCCATCGAAATTTGGAAATAAGCCGAACCAAAATTTTATAATTTGAATTAAAACAACTCCGACTTAAATTGTTCCAGAAAACGAATGTCATTTTCGGTGTACATACGGATGTCGCCGATTTGGTAAAGCAATAACGCAATCCGCTCGATTCCCATCCCGAATGCAAATCCGGTGTATTCTTCCGGATCAATATTTACATTTCGTAAGACATTGGGATCCACCATTCCGCAACCCATGATTTCGAGCCAGCCGGTTCCTTTAGTCATGCGGTAATCGGTTTCGGTTTCCAGTCCCCAATATACATCGACCTCTGCACTCGGCTCTGTAAAAGGAAAATAGGAAGGACGCAATCTGATTTTGGATTTCCCAAACAAAGCTTCGGTAAAATAACTCAAAGTCTGACGCAAATCGGCAAAAGAAACATCTTTATCGATGTACAAACCTTCGATCTGATGAAACATCATATGTGAACGCGCCGAAATCGCTTCGTTCCGATAAACCCGCCCCGGCGATAAAATCCGGATGGGTGGCTGGTTTTCTTCCATATACCGAATCTGAACAGAAGATGTATGTGTTCTTAAAACCACATCTGGGGATTGTTCTATGAAAAATGTGTCCTGCATATCTCTCGCCGGATGGTATTCCGGTAAGTTCAATGCGGTAAAATTATGCCAGTCGTCTTCGATTTCGGGACCATCCGAAAGTGTAAATCCGATTCGGGCAAAAATATCAATGATACGGTTTTTCACGCTGTTAATGGGATGACGAGAACCCAATTCAAAAGGCTCGCCCGGTCTTGTCAAATCCATTTCCGAATGGGATTGGCTGCTATTTTCAAAGGATTCCTTATAATAGGAAACCTTTTCGTTTACGAGGTTTTTGAGTTCGTTAACGATTTGGCCAAAATCCTTTTTTTGTTCGTTGGGCACCGATTTAAATGCGGCAAACAGATCATTTAAAATTCCTTTTTTTCCTAAATATTGGATGCGGAACGCTTCCAGTTCAGCAGGATTTTGGGCTGAAAATGTTTTGACTTCTTCTATATTTTTTTTGATCTGATCAATCATTTGAATCAATTATTTGGAATTGCAAATTTAAATTTTCCTATTGAAACAAAAAACTTTGGCAACACTTCGTGTCTTGCCAAAGTTTCCTAATTTTCAATATTCTTAATTTTCAATGATATTAGATAGTCGTCAAACGCACGGTATTGGTCATTCCTTTTGCGGAAGCCGGCATCGCATTCAGGTTGATGACATAATCGTTCAACTCCACATATCCATATTTTAATGCCAATTTATTGACATCAATTACCGTTTCATCTGTACTTCTTTCTTCGGGATTATAATACATGGCTTTGACTCCCCACAATAGATTCAACCTTCTTACTATGTGTTTGTTAGGTGTATAAACCAATATATAGGCAAGCGGTCGGTAAGACGAAATCTGAAAGGCGGTATAGCCTGAATAAGTAAGGGTAGATATCGCTTTGGCTCCTGTTAATCTGACCATTTCGGCCGCATTAAAACAAACAATTTTGGTTACAAATCGGTCATTTTTATTATTGGGTTTCAGCGTTGGAACATTGATCAATTCTGAATCTTCCACACGTTGAAGGATTTTTGTCATGGCTTCGATCACCTGAACCGGATATTTCCCAACTGAAGTTTCGCCACTCAGCATCACAGCGTCCGCACCATCAAAAACGGCGTTGGCAACATCGTTTACTTCAGCACGTGTCGGAGTTAAACTGTTGATCATACTTTCCATCATTTGGGTGGCAACGATGACAGGAATCCTACGCAGTTTTGCTTTGGCTATAAGCATTTTTTGAGATTGCGGGACTACTTCCATCGGCATTTCGACTCCCAGATCGCCTCGAGCAACCATCAAACCATCAACTACATTAATGATTTCGTCTATATTTTCAAGTGCTTCCGGCTTTTCGATTTTTGCGATGATGGGAATTTTATAAACGGATTCTGCATCGATTAATTCTTTTAAATCTATCACATCTTGTGCAGTTCGGACAAAAGAAAGTGCAATCCAATCCACTCCTTTACTGATGGCAAATTTTGCATCTTCAATATCTTTTTCAGTAAGAGCAGGAAGAGAAACGTTGGTATTGGGAAGGTTTACGCCTTTTTTGGATGAGAGTGGACCTCCTTGGATCACCTCTGCCTTTACTTCATCTATTTTGTTGGTGGCGGTCACACGCAAAACCAACTTTCCGTCATCTATCAAAATGTTTTCGCCAACTTTCACATCGGTAGGAAATTTTTTATACGTCATATAGGCTTTTTCCTTATTTCCGATTATTTTTTCATTTGTAAACGTAAAAATATCGCCGGGCGAGAGAACGACACCTTCTTCCATCACGCCAATTCTGAGTTTCGGACCCTGTAAGTCTGCAAGGATCGCCGTATTATAACCATATTTCTCATTCAATCCATGGATGAGTTGGATATTACGCTCTACTATTTCATAATCGGCATGGGAGAAATTAATTCGGAAAACATCAACTCCTTTGTCCATCATTTCCCGGAGTCTTTCTTCTCCATCTGTAGCCGGACCAAGGGTTGCGACAATTTTTGTCTTTTTTAAATATTTAGGGTTAAAATATTGCATCTATATTTTCTTTTGGGTTAAAAAATCAATCTGTTTATGGTTTTAATTCCATCTGTTTCGAGTTCGGTTAAAAGGGAAATAAAACTATTTTCTGAAATAGGCAATCCATCTGAGACATCACCACTCACTTTTAATAAAAAATTATACTGTTTATAGGACTGTATCAGAGCCGGAGCCACATCAAATAACGCAGATAAATTTGGGAAATCCTTTTGAGAATCCAAAGTGTAAGATGCGTTTTTAATGATATGATAATATGCGCCGGTCTGAACATTTTCCCATTCAAATACCGGAAAATAGGTAATTTGTTTTTCAATTACGACATCCAGGTCTGTAGTTCTGAAAAATTGGGTTTCAAAACTTCGGTTGATGTGATAGGCCAGTTGTGCGGAATCCGAAAAAGCGGACACCATTCCGTAAAGCTGAAAATCGATAAATTCAGCCTCATCCAACAACAAAGTTTTAACGGCCATTTAAACAACGTTTTCCATTTTATTCTGAAGAAAATAGTAGGCTCTTTTGGAGGCATTTTCTTCTGCTCGTTTTTTTGAAGTACCTCTCCCTTTTGAAATTACTTTTTCATTTAATCTTACTACCGAAACAAAAACGATTAAATCCTCGGCGTTGTCTTCTTCAAATGTATTGAAGTTCAATTTATTTTTTGTCTTTTGTCCCCATTCCAAAATGAGGCTTTTATAACTGGAAATAGTTCTTTCCAGTTTGTCCATATCGAAATGTTTGTCGATGATTTTTGTAAAAATAAATTTGGCGGTGGTATCAAAACCTTTGTCCAAATAAATAGCACCTATAAGTGCTTCCACCAGATCTCCGTTTATGTCTTCGCCTAAATTTGGATTTCCGCCCGGATGCAGTCTCTTGGCAAGTTGCATTTGCTTTCCTATACCATTTAACTGACTCCGAGAAACGATTTTCGATCGCATTTTGGTCAGATAACCTTCCTGTTTATCCGGTGCCTTTTCAAAAATAAAAACCGAAATAATTAATCCGAGCACGGCATCACCCAAAAATTCGAGCCGCTCAAAATTGACATCGTTTCCATTTTCATCTTTTACCTGAGCCGATCTGTGGACAAATGCTCTTTTGTAAACATCTAGTTTTACAGGTTTGAAACCTAAAATTTTAGTCAGAAAACTCTCAAGCTCAGAATCTCCCGCAGTAAACTTTTGAACGTTCCTATTTGTAAACTTTCTTCTGAATTTATCCCAAAAAAGCATAATAGAATTTAGATTTTTCTAAACACGACGCAAGCATTATGACCTCCGAAACCAAACGTATTGCTCATGGCAACGTTTACTTTTCTTTCAACTGCTTGGTTAAATGTAAAGTCTAATCTTGAATCTAAGTTCTCATCATCTGTAAAATGATTAATGGTTGGCGGAACTTTATCATGCATAATCGCTCCTACAACTGATACAGCTTCTACTGCCCCGGCAGCTCCCAAAAGGTGCCCGGTCATGGATTTGGTAGAGTTGATCTGAATTTTATAAGCTTGTTCTCCAAATAATTTTTGAATTGCTTTTGATTCTGCGATATCACCCAGCGGGGTTGAAGTCCCGTGCATGTTGATATGATCTACTTCATCTATGCCGATTCCTGAATCCTCCAGTGCATTTTTCATCACATTAAAAGCACCCAAACCTTCAGGATGCGGAGCTGTCAAATGGTGTGCATCAGCAGACATTCCACCTCCTATAAATTCTGCATAAATTTTTGCTCCCCTGGCTTTCGCATGTTCATATTCCTCCAGAATCACAACACCACTTCCTTCTCCCATCACAAATCCATCACGGTCTTTATCAAAAGGACGTGAGGCCGTTTTCGGGTCGTCATTTCTGACAGATAGTGCATGCATAGCATTAAATCCGCCTATACTGGCTGCCGTAACAGCCGCTTCAGAACCACCACTCACGATGACGTCTGCCTTACCTAAACGAATAAGCATAAGCGCATCAATCAATGCATTGGTAGAAGAAGCACAAGCCGAAACCGTCGTATAATTTGGCCCCATAAATCCAAATTCCATGGAAATATGACCCGGTGTAATATCTGCTATCATTTTTGGAATGAAAAAGGGATTGAAGCGCGGAGTTCCGTTTCCGGTTGCGAAACCGGATACCTCTTCTTCAAAAGTTTTGATTCCGCCTATTCCGGATCCCCAGATCACGCCAACTCTTTGTTTGTTGACATTGGATTCCAGGATTCCGCTGTGGGCTACGGCTTCGCGTGCTGCCACAATCCCCAACTGCCCGCAACGATCCATCTTTCTCGCTTCTTTACGGTCAAAATGGTCCTCTGCATTGAAGTTTTTTACCTCACAAGCAAACTGGGTTTTAAATAATTGGGCATCAAACAGGGTAATGGGTGCTGCCCCACTTATTCCCGAAGTCAATGCATTCCAATATTCTTGGAAGTTATTTCCTATGGGTGTGAGCGCACCTATACCTGTTACTACAACTCTTTTTAATTCCATAAAATTGGAAAAAGGATGAAAGAATTATTTATTTAAATCTTCAATGTATTGAACCGCTTGTCCAACTGTTGAAATTTTTTCTGCTTGATCGTCCGGGATTTGAATGTCAAATTCTTTTTCAAATTCCATGATTAATTCTACTGTATCCAAAGAATCAGCTCCCAAGTCGTTTGTAAAGCTTGCTTCTAAAGTTACTTCACTTTCATCAACGCCTAATTTATCAACGATGATCGCTTTTACTCTTGATGTAATGTCAGACATAATAATTGTTTTAATTGTTTTTGATTTGGCAAAAATAAAAAACTTTATATAAAGTTTAGAAAAATTATAATGCAAACATAATGAACTGAACTGTTTTATCAAACTAATCAATTGGTATTTATCAATTTAAATGTATAACTTATCATAAAATAAGTTTCAAAGCACTCCTCCTTTACCTATTTTTATATACCGGAAGTTTATGTTTATCTGATGAATATCATTATTTTTACCAATTCATGAAGCCTCTATTTTTCTAAATTTGTTGGCTAAACGCAAAACTTAAAAACAAACAAAATCAAACATTTAGCTATGAAGAACAGCAGATTAATCCAGGAACTTCAAGCGCTTGGAATAACAGGACATCAAGAAGTCGTGTACAACCCGACTTTTGAAGAACTTTTCAAAGCCGAAACATCTGAAAATAATACCGGCTATGAAAAAGGGATTGTTTCTGATTTGGGTGCCGTTGCGGTAAAAACAGGGGTTTTTACCGGTCGTTCTCCTAAAGATCGCTATATCGTACATGATGATATAACAAAAGACACCATCAACTGGGATGGAAAAGTGAATTACCCTACAACTCCGGAAACTTTTTCCCACTGTAAAAAACTGGTATTGGATCAATTATCCAAATCAAAAAAAATCTATGTAGTTGATGCATTTTGCGGCACCAATCCGGATACGAGATTAAAAGTAAGGTTCATCATGGAAGTGGCTTGGCAGGCTCATTTTGTAATCAATATGTTCATCCGTCCGTCTCACTATGAATTGGAGAATTTCGGAACGCCGGATTTCACCGTGATAAACGGCTCCAAAACGACCAATCCTGACTGGGAAAGCCAGGGATTGAACTCTGAAAATTTCGTCATGTTTAGCCTGACCGAAAAAATCCAGATCATAGGCGGAACCTGGTATGGCGGAGAAATGAAAAAAGGGATGTTCTCCATCATGAATTACTATCTTCCCCTGAAAGGAATTGCTTCCATGCACTGTTCTGCAAACGTTGGAGAGAAAGGCGATGTTGCCCTTTTCTTCGGGCTGTCCGGAACAGGAAAAACCACATTGTCCGCCGACCCGAAACGCTATCTGATAGGTGATGATGAACACGGATGGGATGATCACGGTGTCTTTAATTTTGAAGGCGGATGTTATGCAAAAGTGATTGACCTTTCTGAAGAAAAAGAACCTGACATCTACCGTGCCATCAAAAGAGATGCACTACTTGAAAATGTGGTAGTAAAAGACAACGGTGAAATTGATTTTACCGATGGTTCCATCACTGAAAACACACGCGTTTCCTATCCTATTTATCATATCAACAAAATCGTTCTTCCGTCCAAAGCCGGACATGCTAAAAAAATCGTGTACCTTTCGGCCGATGCTTTCGGTGTATTACCTCCGGTTTCCATTTTGGATGATGATCAGGCGCAGTATCATTTCTTATGTGGCTATACTTCCAAACTGGCAGGAACGGAAAGAGGTATTACAGAACCTCAACCTTCTTTTTCACCTGCATTCGGAGAAGCATTTCTCACCCTTCATCCTACCATGTATTCCAAAACTCTCATCAGTAAAATGAAAGAACATAATGCCAAAGCTTATTTGGTCAATACAGGTTGGAACGGAACGGGGAAAAGAATTTCCTTAAAAGACACGAGAGCCATTATAGACGCTATCATTGACGACTCTATCAACGATGCTCCCAAAACAAAAGTTCCTGTATTAAATCTTGAAATACCGACAGCACTGCCTCATGTTTCAGACGGTATTTTGGATCCGAGGGATACTTATGGCAGCCCGGAAGAATGGGAAGCAAAAGCCAGAGATTTAGGTGCTAAATACATTGAAAATTTTAAACAATATTGCAATAATCCCGAAGGAGAACGTTTGATTCCTGCAGGACCTCAATTGTAAATTTGAAAAAAATAAAGAAAAAATTGTTTCGGTTAAACTTAGAGCCTGTTTTACTGAAACAATTTTTTTATGCCTCATTCTAATTGACCATAAAAAGCTGATTAAAAGATCGATACATTTTCAATAATTTCCCAAATCACTCAAAAAACAATTCAAGATATTAACCGTCATTCTAAAATTGTTAAAAACTTTTAAGCGAAAAGACTTGTGAGAAATAGCCGGCTGCTATAAATTTGCGCCAATTTATGCAAACTTTAAAAACAAATAATTTATTATGCAAGACTTATTAATTCCGCAGGGCGCGGTGGCCCGAGCAAATGATTTGGCGTTGGTTCCAATCATTGATCCCAAAAAGTTCTCTTTTGTCGTTAACAAAATGAGAACTTTTTTTTTGCAAAAAGGTTTCGTTGAAGTACACACTCAAAACCGTTTGAGCATTCTGGCAGCTTGTGAAAACCCACACTCTATTGCTACTTATGATTACTGCGGAAACGTTTGGCCATTACCACAAACCGGCCAGATGTGGCTGGAACATGAACTTTTGACCAAACCGGATGTTCCGGGTTATTTTTGTATTTCTACAAGTTACCGTAATGAAGACAATCCTGTCGTAGGCAGACACCAACGTATTTTCCCAATGTTTGAGTTCGAATTACACGGCGGCATGAAAGAACTGCTTCAGTTGGAAGCCGAATTTGTAGAATACCTCGGATTTGGAGACCCATCCACTTATGTTCACCGGAATTATGAGGAAATGGCTGCCCAATATGAGGTTTCCATTTTGGAGTCAGACGATGAGTTGAAAATCTATGAAGATTACGGCCCAATTTTCTTTCTTGAAAATTTCCCGGAAAGAACCAATCCTTTTTGGAATATGAAACGCACAAATGAAACAGCCAATAAAGTAGATGTTTTGATGCATGGTATCGAAACCATCGGTTCTGCTGAAAGAAGCTGTGACGCGGAAGAACAACGTAAATCTTTCTACACCATCGAAGACGGGAAATATGCCGAAAAACTTTTCGATTTATTTGGAAAAGACAGAGTCGAGGAAGAATTGGAAGATTTCCTATCTCATGATTTTTTCCCTCGATCCGGCGGAGGTTTGGGCGTTCCGAGAATGATCAGAGCATTTGAATTATCCGGATTATTATAACATTGTCATAAACGACTAACACAGAAGAACGGCAGACATGTCGTTCTTTTTTTTACCCAACCTAAGAGTTCGATTTAAAAAATATTAAGAAACTGCTTAAAATTTTAAACATCAATTAATCAGACAGATACAACGCTAATTTATATCGGACTCAGATTATTTATGGCTTTTTATTCCTGCCTGGTGCGCAAAGTTTTCTGCAAATTCTACTATAGCATTTGCTACTTCATCTTCACTTGTCGCACGCTGATAGGAATTGGCCATAGAGATAAAGATCTGATGATAAAAACGTTTCATATCGTCCATGGGCATTTCTTTGGTCCAAAGATCGATACGCAAAGCTTCCTTTTCTTTATCATCCCAAACCGAAATCATCGCCGCTTTGGTTTCTTTGTTATCGATTCCACCGTCTGCCGCATTCCAGGTCATTTTTTCAGGAACATGGTTTTCATCCAATTCGACTTCTACTATGATTTGTGTTTTTTTCATGCTTTTCATTTATATTTTTTCAGATTCCCTCTCCTTTTGAGAGGATTAGGGCGAAGCTATTCATACTTCTCAACTTCATCATTGGAAGTTTCTTCTTTTGGCGCATAATTGCCATCCCCTTTTTTGGGTTTGTATTTGGATTCTTTAAAAATCACCTGCGTATCTTTCTGAATGAATTCTTCCAAAGTCATTTCGGGATTTTCATCCAGATAGTTCCGGCAGATCTGCCATCCGACCCAGACACCGATTCTACCGGGTGATTCTGTTTCAATTTCGTTTAAAAATTTGGAGAAAGGTCCGGGTTGTAAAAAACGTTCTCTGTACGTTTTATCGCTTGAAAATATCATGTTTTGTTCGACGAAATAATTCCAGATATCACCTTCATTGGCCATCGCCCATTCCAACTGCTTTTTGGTATAGCCGATTTTCAGTTCGTCCGGTGTTTTGGGCAAAAGCGCATCTGCCAGAACCAGCTTTTTTCCTTCGTCCACTATCAAATCCACAAAGGTTTGCTGACGCGGATTAAACGGAATGATCTCACGGCCGATTGCCGTCACGACTGATGGCGCGATATTTTCCGGATTCATGTTTTTCGCTACATAAGGATACACTCTTTCCTTTTGGTACCAACTGCTTTGACTACCCAAAAATCCATCCAGCGCGATAAAAAGCATTCCTTCTTTCCGGCCGTAAATCACCGGATCGTAAATGCTCTGCAATCCGGACGAATAGGTATAAACCTGTGGCAGCATTTCCTTCGGGAAATAATGTTTGTAATAGGCAAATAATCCTTCCAATTCTTCTTGATAAGTTGGCTTCGCAAATGTTTTCTGAACCGAATCAAATACCGCCACTTCCAAACTGTCTTTTCTTTGCTCCTCCCAAACAGAATTCTCCACAGAATTATCAAAAAAGAAAGGATAACGGGATTGTAACGTATTGAGGGCAACACTTGGGTCAAAAAAGTCTTTGCTGATGTCCGTAAATTTCAGTTCGACCTTTTCCTCCGGCAATTCCACATCCCAGCGATTGTCTTTCCCACAGGAAACAACCAGAAAAGACGCAAAAATCAGCAACCAGTAATTTGTTTTCATTTTCTCAATTTTTAGGATTTACAGGCAACGGGAACAATATACAATTCCTTATCTTTGGTAAATCAAGCCACAAATTTAAACATATAATGCAGACGGAAAAAATTGTAAATCACATTGTCAATTGGTTAACCGACTATTTGGAAAAATCAAAACAAAAGGGATTTGTCATCGGAATTTCCGGTGGGATTGATTCGGCAGTGACTTCTACGCTTTGTGCCAAAACCGGTTTTCCGGTTTTATGCCTGGAAATGCCCATTCATCAGGCGGAGAATCAGGTTTCAAGAGCCCGGAATCATATCGAATGGATGAAAAAGAATTTTGAGAAAATTGAAAGTAAAACAGTCAATCTCACGCCGGTTTATGATGAATTTGTTTCGGTGGCGGAAAAGTCAGACAATGAATATTCTTATCATCTTTCGCTTGCCAATACCCGTGCGCGGCTGCGTATGACTTCCCTTTATTATTATGCAGGGCTGAACAATTATCTCGTCGCCGGAACCGGAAACAAAGTGGAGGATTTCGGGGTGGGATTTTTTACCAAATATGGCGATGGCGGCGTGGACATCAGCCCGATTGCCGATCTGATGAAATCGGAGGTTTATAAATTGGCGGAATTCATGGGCATCAACCGGGACATTCAAAAAGCTGCTCCAACCGACGGATTGTTTGGTGATAACCGTACCGACGAAGACCAGATCGGTGCAACTTATGATGAACTGGAATGGGCCATGGAAGCGGCCGAACGTGGACAAATCTCTAAAGATTTTTCAGGCCGTGAACGGGAAGTAATGGAAATCTATGAAAAACGACACCGGGCGAACCTGCATAAAATGACCCCGATCCCGGTTTGTGAGATTCCAGAGGAATGGAAGTGAGATTTTTGATTGGAGTTAAGAACCATCTGGTAAATCATGTGACATCAGAAGAAATTCAAGATGTTGGGCAAGCACGTCCCGACGCTTCGGGAGCAAATCCGATCGCGCGGATTTGTAATCCGCGCACATGCCTATAAACGTACAACATAATCTTTAAATTAAGTAATTGTCCTAAGTTGTAATACCACCCATCAATGCTCATGATTTTCTCCATTGATTTCTAAACTTTCAAGTGCAGGAGAAACATAAGGAATATTGAGATTCAGGCCTCTAAGAATGAATAAAATCCCAAGCAAAACCATCAGATAAGGTAAGAATTTCAATATTTTGTGGCGGGTTTGCAAACTCACTACATTTCCGGCCAAAACGGAAGCAAACATCAACGGAACCGTCCCCAACCCGAAACAGGCCATAAACAATGCGGCTTCCCAAACACCTCCCATCGCCATAGAACCTGTCAATGCTGCATAAACGGCTCCGCAGGGAAGCAGTCCGTTTAATAATCCGGTGATATAAAGCGAGGAATAATTTTTTCTTCTGAGAAATTTACCCAATCCCGATTTGATTTGGTACATAAGACGGGCAAAGGGTCTCATCCCGAGGTTGTCCGCTCCCAGATTTTTGGGTAACAGTGCAATCAAAATCATCAGGATTCCCACTGCTATACTGAAGGGGTTTTGCAGCCCTGCAAAGGAAACACCATAGCCAACCACACCCAATAAAGCTCCCAAAACCGAATAAGTGGTAATACGTCCTAACTGGTAAGTGAGGTTTCGGAGCGTAAAATCAAATTTATTTTCGGGATTGATTCCGAGTGAAAAAGCAATCGGCCCGCACATCCCCACGCAGTGCAAACTGGATGCTAAACCAAGCATCAAAGCAATTATGAGGAAGGAGCTTTCCAATTCACTTCTTGTTTAAGCAAATAATTTTGGCCGTTTTGTTTCCAGCGGATGGACACTTCGTATTCGCCGTTTTTTAAATCGAGCGCATGAACCAACTGTTCCTTTCTTGAATTTAGTTGTAAAGGTTGTTTTACGTCTTCTTCACTGTTGTTTGACCGCAAAAACCAAATTTCTCCGCTTTCCGGCTGGTCATAAAAGCGAATGAGGTATCCGTTTGCCTGTTGGATGATTTCAGGTTTTTTGGCCAATGAATTGGCACGTTTGGCGGCGTCAATATCATCCTGATAATGAACTGTTTTTTCATAATAATTATCTTCGACCATTTCGCCCATATTTCCGGCAAAAAACACAAGCGATGTGATAAACACCATGAAACTTCCCAAAGCGATCATCAGGCCATGTGCCCATGTAAATTTAAATTTAGCCATATCAATAAGGTGCTGAAAAACTCGTTAAATAATCATCCAATTCTTTTCCGTTTTCATCTACTGCCACTACGATTACCGGTTCTTTATAGGAACTGACATCTTCTTTAGGAATTCTGATTTCCACTACTCCCTGCTGGACATTTCCTTTTGTCAAAATAATGGTAGGAGGCCCATCTAAAATACGGATTTTACCGTCTTCATGAGACTTCACAGCAAAATTCACTTTCAGATCAGCATTTGTTTTATTGTATAAAGTATATTGATACAAATTGGAAATACTTTCTCCTTCTATTTTATAACTTTTTCCGGGAACATGTAAGAATTTGACCTCGACATCATTTCGACTAAATAAAAATACGTTGATAGCGGCAATCATCGCGATGAGCACCAGCGTATAAGCAATCATTCTTCCGGTTACTTTGAATTTTTGCCCGGTTTCTATGTTTTCTTCTGAGGCATACCGTATCAATCCTTTGGGTAAACTGACCTTTTCCATGACTTCATCACAGGCATCTATACAAGCTGTACAATTGACACATTCCAGCTGCGTTCCGTTTCGGATATCAATTCCCGTAGGACAAACGACTACGCACTGTTTACAGTCTATACAATCTCCTTTTCCGGCTGCTTGCCGGTCCTCGCCTTTTCGGAATTTGGAGCGTCCGGCAGTGGATTCACCTCTTTTAAAATCGTATGCAACGATGATGGTTTTTTTGTCGATTAAAACGCCTTGTAAACGTCCATAAGGACAAACCAAGGTACAAACCTGCTCTCTGAACCAGGCAAAGATAAAATAGAACAATCCGGTAAAAACAATTAAACCGATGAAGGTGCTCCAGTTTTTATTGGGACCTTCCTTCACCAAATCCAATAAAGCGTCTGAACCTATGATATAAGCCAGAAAAACATTGGCAATCAAAAAGGAGATCAGTGAAAAAATGGTCCATTTCAACAAGCGTTTTCTGATTTTTTCTTCATCCCATTCCTGTTTAGCCAGCTTCATCTGTTTGGGGCGGTCGCCTTCGATCCAATATTCGATGCGACGAAATACATGCTCCATAAAAATGGTTTGCGGGCAAATCCATCCGCAGAAAATTCGTCCATAAACAACCGTAAAAAGTACGATGAAAACGATGGTCGTAATCATCCCGATTGCCAGCAAAAAGAAATCGGAAGTAAAAAACGGAAATCCAAAGATGATGAATTCACCTTTAGGGATATTGAACATAAAGAGCGGATTCCCATTGGGTAATTTCACAAATGGTGCGATGACCAGAAAAGCGAGGAGTACATAACTCACCCATGTCCTGTAATTTGTGTATTTTCCGGTTGGTTTTTTAGGAAACACCCACTGGCGTTTTCCTTTTCTGTCCATGGTTCCAATACTGGATCTAAATGCTTCTTCCTCTTCAGAAAGTTGAGCTAAATCCTGATCTTTGATTTGAGAATCGTCCATTTTATTTTTTCGATCCCATTTCTAAAGTCAAAAAATGGGAATATTTTATTGGGCAGAATCTTTTTGGCTTGAGTCAGCGTTTCCGGACGTCTCACCTTCAGCAGGAGTTGAAGTTGTAGAAGCCGGAGCTCCTCCTTCATCCTTTGCCCATTGTGTAATTAAATCTCCTTGAGGAGCTGCACCTCCTTCATTTACAGTAACCGTAGGTTCTTCCTGGTTTATGAAGTAAACATAAGAGGCTACATCCTGAATAGCAAGACCTGTCAATTCACCTTTTTTCCCAAACGGCCGCATTTGCGGATTTTTTGGGCTACCGTTGTAAACTATATCATAGATATTATAGAAAAGACTGTCTTGTACTTTGTTGACCCAATAGTCATCGGTCAAATTTGGGCCGATTCCACCTCCACCATTAGCAGTATGACAGGTTGCACAAATGGTTTCAAATGTTTTCTTTCCATTTTCAATTGCCTGCGCATCTAAATATTTATTTTTTGCTCCGTTAATATCGATATCATTTTCTTTGATCCATTTTTCAACTTTTGCCGTTTCTATCGCGTTGTGCTCTTCATATTCTGCATAAGGATGGGCAAAATCTGTAAAACTGTACGCCAATACATATACGACCATGAAAACAATCCCCATGTAGAACATGGCCAACCACCACTGCGGAAGAGCATTGTCCAATTCTTTTATCCCGTCAAATCCGTGATCCAGTATGATGGCTTCTTCTTCCTCGTCTGTCTGACGGTTTCTACCACTGCTGATCAATCGTTTGAAATAATTTTGTTTGGACATCACTACATATTGCTCTTGTTGTTGAGGAGACAATTTTTTGAATTTCTGGCTTTCAACCACTTTGTTGATGGCATTTACAATCAAAAGCATGATGAGGGCAATGATTACAATTCCTATGGCCATTCCGCTTGAATAGGTCTCAACGAAATGTTTCCATGTATTGCTGAAAAAGCCCCAAACACCTGTACTTCTATCAAACCCAATTGGTGTAACCATCATCACGATGGCGATGATGGAAACCATGATAATTGGTATAAATACTCTTCCTGGCGTACGTTGTTTCATGTGTCCTTAATTTTATTTCAATCGAATTAAATTCGAATTCATTTTTTTAATTTTCGTCCTTGTCCAAAGGTAATTCTGAATCTTCTTTGTAATAATCTTTTGGCCGGTTCCAAATAAAGTAAATCAATGCCAAAAAGAATACAACAAACAATAGCAAAGAAATGGTTTGCAATAAGTCTGCATTTTCATAATTGGTAAAGCTATCCTTAAAATACTTTAGCATAGTTATTTGGTCTCTGAACCTATTATACTTGTTGTTTCTGTTTGTTCTGTTGAAATATCAGTACCCAAACGCTGCAAATAAGCGATCAATGCGGTAATTTCACGATCTCTCAACGGCACAAAATCTTCTCCTTTTTCTTTGGACTCTTTTTCAAATCTGGCTTTTATTTCTGACGCATCAGCAAATACACTTTTCTCAATGGCAATTGCTTGTCTGTCCATCGAAACAGTCATACTGTCAAAATCTTCTTCTTCATAAGGCACGCCAAGTTTTACCATGGCATTCATTTTTGCCACAGTACGTCCGCGATCCAGTTTATTGGCAATCAACCAAGGATATCTCGGCATGATTGAACCCGGTGAAGTATCACGTGGATCCCACATATGTTTATAGTGCCAGGAATCAGGCATTTTCCCACCTTCTCTATGCAAATCCGGCCCTGATCTTTGAGAACCCCAAAGGAACGGGTGATGATAAACATATTCACCCGGTTTGGAATACTCTCCGTATCTTTTCACTTCATCCCGGAATGGACGGATCATCTGCGTATGACAGGCATTACATCCTTCCCGTATGTATAAATCTCTACCTTCTAATTCAAGTGGTGTATAAGGTGTTACCGAAGCGATGGTCGGAACATTTGATTTTACAACTAAAGTCGGGATAATTTCGACGGCACCTCCTATCGCCACTGCAACAAAGGAAAGAACCGTCAACAAAGTAGGCATTCTCTCCAACCAGGTATGAGCACCTTCTCCTTTTTTACGGGCTGAACTGATTTTTGCAAGTGCCGGAGCTTCTGCTTCTTCGTTTGGAATATAACTTCCTTTTCTAACTGTTTTCCAAACATTTATCACCATTAAAATACCACCTGTCAGATATAAAGCTCCACCAAATGCACGCATCGGATACAACCAGTCTTTCAAAATCGTTACGGTCTGTAAGAAGTTTCCATATTTGAGTGTTCCGTCTTCGTTAAATTGCTGCCACATAAGCCCTTGTGTCCATCCGGCCACATACATAGGGATTACCCAGAAAAGGATTCCCATGGTTCCAATCCAGAAGTGTGCATTGGCTAATTTGTTGGAAGCCAGTTTGGTGTTGAATAATTTTGGAATTAACCAATAAATCATACCAAATAACATAAATCCGTTCCAACCCAGCGTCCCCACATGTACGTGCGCTGGCACCCAGTCGGTAAAGTGTCCGATTTTATTCAATGTCTTTGTCGCAAGCATCGGCCCTTCAAATGTCGCCATACCATAACAGGTAATCGCCACCACAAAGAATTTCAATACCGGTTCTTCCCTCACTTTATCCCAAGCTCCACGAAGTGTCAATAATCCATTTAACATACCTCCCCAGGAAGGAGCGATCAGCATAATGGAAAATCCGGTTCCTACAGCTTGTACCCAGGCCGGAAGCGAAGTATATAACAAATGGTGAGGTCCTGCCCAGATATAGATAAATATCAATGACCAGAAGTGAATAATCGATAATTTATAAGAGAAAACAGGGCGGTTGGCTGCTTTTGGAACAAAATAATACATCAACCCCAAAATAGGCGTGGTCAACACAAACGCTACCGCATTATGCCCATACCACCATTGCACAAGTGCGTCCTGCACACCTGCATATAAAGAATAACTTTTAGGTGCTGTCAAACTCCAGCTGATTGGAATTTCCAAATTATTGAAAATATGAAGCATGGCCACAGCTACCCAAGTTCCCAAATAAAACCAAATGGCTACGTATAAATGGCGAACTCTTCTTTTGTAGATGGTTCTCAACATATTAACTCCAAAAATAACCCAAGAGAAAGCTATCAGAATGTCAATTGGCCATTCATGCTCTGCATATTCTTTTGAAGTATTAATTCCCAAAAGGAAGGTTACCAAAGACAATAAAATAAATAACTGCCAGCTCCAGAAATGCGTCCAACTCATCAGGTCACTCCCCATTCTCGTTTTCAGCAATCTTTGCATTGAGAAATAAGCACCGGCAAAAAATCCGTTACCTACAAATGCAAATACTGCAAAAGTGGTGTGAATCATCCGTAAACGACCAAATCCCATTTTTCCGTTGGTGGCTGCAAGTCCGTCAATGCTCCCTCCGATCCTCGGATCATCCGAGCCAAAAATATAATCCGGCAATTCCGGAAAAAACTTTAAGGTTGCAACCAAAACGCCAAATGTAAAGGCCATGATGGCCCAAAAAATAGTGGCATAAAGAAAATACTTTACGATTCTGTTATCGTATTTAAACGTTTGCATTTGCATTATGTGTCAATTTTGTCTTTAGTTTTTTTATCATCCATGAGCATCCTCACCGCCGGAGATTCATCCTCATCAAACTGTCCCTTTTTAGCTCCCAGTAAAAATAATCCTAAAAATACTGCCGCCAAAGAAACGCTTGCAATCACCATTAAAATCACAATCCCCATAACGCTTACAAATGTACAATTGCAGTTGCAAAATTGTAATGATTTTGGTCAGAGCATAAGGTTTGCTTGGTAATTTATACTCATTCTAAATTTCTGAATACAAATTTTGATGCAATTCGTGTGCTTAAGGTAGCAAATATCACAACTGAAATCGAACTGATCGGCATCAAAATGGCCGCTACCACAGGCTCCAAATTTCCGCTGATGGCAAAAGCCAACCCTACAATATTGTACAAAAAGCTGATCGAAAATGCCGTCCAAATTAATTTGATTGATAATTTGGAAAAACGCATAAATTCAGGCAGATAAGAAAAATAATGGGAGTCCAGAATAGCATCACAAGAAGGTGAAAAATTATTGACATCTTCTGAAATGACCACCCCTATATCGCTCTGTTTCAATGCTCCCGAATCATTCAAACCGTCGCCCAGCATCAAAACACCGTTTCCTGCTGACTGAAGTTTTTCAATATACCGCAGCTTATCTTCCGGAGATTGATTGAAATGATAATTTGTTCCTTCCGGAAATAGGGTTTTTAATTTGGCTGATTCCGAATCATTGTCACCTGACAAAATCGACAATCCATAGCCGTTTAGTCTTTTCAAAACCTTTTCCAATCCTTCCCTATATCTGTTATGAAATTCATATTTTCCCTTGACAGCTTCATCCACCGAAACATAAACCTGCGTGCGGTTAACCGGCGTTTCTTCTTTTATGCCCACAAAGGATTTCGAACCGATTTTGACCTCCTTTCCGTTTACTTCTGCCCGCTGTCCTTTTCCCAATATTTCTTCGTAACCCGATATGGGAATTAATTGTTCCGAATATAATTTCTCATATAAAATCCGGCTCAGCGGATGATTGGAATTCTTCAAAACCGATTTGATTTCGGTCAATTCTTCCGGGCTTAATTCTTCTCCCGAATAACTTACATCTGCACTTTGATTCTCCGTGATGGTACCCGTTTTATCAAAAACTATTTTATCGGCTTTAGCCATTGATTCAATCACAGAGGTGCTTTTGATGTAAAATTTCTTTTCGCCAAAAATACGCATCACATTTCCCAAAATAAATGGGGAAGAAAGCGCCAAGGCACAAGGACAAGTGATGATAAGAATCGCTGTGACCACTTGCAAAACTTCTGAGGAATCATAAAAATACCAAAAAATACCCGATGCAACCGCGATGCTTAAAATAGTCCAAACAAAATAACGACTGATCGTATTGGTCAAATGGTTCAACCCCGATTCCGATTTTCGGAAAGCTTCGTTGTTCCAAAGTTGGGTCAAATAACTTTGGTTCACTTCTTTTATGATTTCTAGTTCAAGAGCGGTTCCGGATTGTTTTCCTCCGGCAAAAATTTTATCGCCCGGATTTTTGGAAATCAACCTGGATTCACCCGTCACAAAACTATTGTCAATCATCGCTTCGCCCTTAATTAAAACAGCATCTGCCGGAATGATTTCTTCATTTCTGATGACTATTCTATCCCCGATTTTTAAATCGGAAACCAATGTGGGTTCTTCCACTCCCTTCAAAATTTTTATCACCGCAATCGGATAAAAAGATTTATAATCACGGTCAAAAGCCAGTGATTTGTAGGTTTGCTGCTGAAACCATTTCCCTATCAACATAAAAAAAGCAAGTCCCGCAATTGTATCAAAAAATCCCGGGCTCAAATCAAAAATGATGTCATAAGTACTTCGCAAAAACAGCACCCAGAATCCTATGGCAATAGGGAGATCAATGTTGATATGACGATTTTTGATTCCTAACCAGGCCGATTTAAAATAGTCCGTCGCAGCAAAAAACATGACGGGTAGCGACAACAAAAACATCCCCCAACGGAAAAATTCCTTATTCCCTTCCAGCCATGCTTCGGGACTGGTATTTGAAAACGGTAAACTATATTCCGGAAATGCCAAAAGCATGATATTTCCAAAACAAAACCCTGCCACTCCTATCTTTAGGAGCAAACTCCTGTCAGTTTTGGTTTCGGTTTTATCAATAGACCGGAGATTGATGGAAGGCTTATAACCCAATTGTGTCAGAAGTTTGGCAACTTCACTCAACTTTAGAGTTTCGTTCCTATAGGAAATCTGAATGTCTTTTTTGGAGAAATTGACAGTCGAATAAATAATTTCCGGATGTATTTCATGTAAACTCTCCAGCAACCAAACACATGAAGTACAATGAATTACGGGAATATGAAATTGGACTACTGTTACTCCGTCATCAGAAAAATCCACAACTTTCTCAAAAATTTCAGTTGTATCCAAAAAGTCAAAATGACGGTTGGCTTTATCGTCCGGACGTACACCCGCATCACGGTTCATCGCATAAAAATTCTCCAATCCGTTTTGATTGAGAATTTCATAAACAGTTTTACAGCCTACACAACAAAAGTGTTTCTGGTCGAAGTAAATATCTTCAGTCTCTAAATTCTGACCACAATGAAAACAGCTTTCCGCCATAGATTTTACAAAATTACTTCCTTATTCAAGTGAATTAACTTAAATTTGTGCTGATTTAAGTCATACCCTATGTCCGATATCTTAGAAAATGTTACAAATATCTGTGAATTATTTGAAAATCAAGAAATTCTGAAACACTTCTCCAAAGAAGAACTCGCTGAACTAAGCCACGAAAAGAAAATCATTTCGTATAAAAAAGGTGATCTTATCATAGAAGAAGGAGCCACTCCCAAAGGAATTTATTATCTGGACAAAGGAACTGCAAAAATGTTCAAGCTGGGATTTAACGGCAAAGAACAAATCCTTCGATTTACCAAATCGGGTGACATCATCGGTTACCGATCCATATTATCCAAACAGCCTTATGGTGCGTCTGCCACTGCGATGGAGGATACCGAAGCTTGTTTCATACCGGAAAAATTCTTTTTAAAAGTGCTGGAGCACCACCCCAAACTGGCGTTTGACATCCTGAGAAGAATTTCTGAAGATTTAGGAGAATCGGCTCAAACCATTACTTTCCTGGCGCAGAAAACCGTAAGAGAACGTTTGGCAGAAGTTCTGCTTCTACTCGAAAAGAAACTGGGAACGGACAAAGACGGATTTATCAAAATTTCACTGACACGCGAAGAAATGGCTAACCTTATCGGAACTGCAACTGAATCTGCCATCCGACTGATTTCCGAGTTCAAAACCGACCATTTGATCGAAGTGGAAGGAAGAAAAATCAAAATCCTGGATCATCAAAAATTGGTGAAATTGGGGCATGTGAATTAAGCCCCCTAACCCCTCCAAAGGAGGGGAATTTGAAAATGAACAATATTTTTCACTATCTGGCCATTTTTTGACTTAAATAAATTATTAAATGTTCTTATTCATTCTATTACCTATGGTGTTGTGTTCTCTTGCTTTATCATTTGTATATGTTTCTTGGTCTAAAATTATCAGAAAGAAGGATTTCATAAACAGTTTGAAGTATTCCTTCTTGATCAGTTTTTTAATTGGCTTAATCGGGTATAGCTATGTGGCATTTGCTCCAAAAATATTTATTCAATGAAATGGCTTCTCAAAATATTCTCCATTTTGATTGCAATCCCTATTTGAATTTAAAGACTCTATTACCAACCAAATTCAATTGGATTACACAAATGATGGGAAGGTCTTGTCCAAAAAATTATCCAGAAATCTTGTGCCAATTCAAGATTTTGCATGGTACAGATCATCTGTATATTTTAATTCCGAAGGGAAAATAGAAAAAATTGATACAGGTTGGAGTTATGACTAACTCTTCTCCATTTGCCACAGCACATTACGTCCATTATGGCAAGAAATAAGAACTGAAGTATTTATAGAGTTGTTATTTAGTGTTTTAAAATTGTAGGTAACATTTCCAAAAAAGGAAGTGCATTGTCATAATTTAGGTTTTCATATTCCAATCCTAAATTGCGAAGGTTATGATAATAGGCATTGTGCTTTTCGTAATACATTTTTTCGCTTTCCAAAAACCAAGCTTTTTCGCCCAGTTTTTCGGCAATAAACCATTTTTCCAGCAATCTTGCGGTTCGACCGTTTCCGTCAATCCAAGGATGAATTTTCACAAAAGCCAAATGAATATAAGACGCATAATAAAAAACTTCCCCGAAGCTCAATTGTGCGTCCAAAAGTCTTTGTAAATCCGCGTAAAATCTAAACATTTCCTTTTCCAAACTAAAAGGACTTGCGGCAACGTATTCAATTTTACCGTCCGGAGTAGAGACAAACATACTTTGTATCCGGAATTTGCCTCGCCATTGCTCTGCAACAAAATTTTTGCTTAGAAGAATATGTGTTTCGGAAATGTTTTGGATTGTCATTCTGTTTGCCTGCGCAAAAACATAGGCTTCGTATAAGTCATCGATTTTCTGCGTAAAGTCCGGCAAAAATTCCATTCCGAATTTTTTGTGTTTTATATAGGAGTCGAGTTCTATATCTTCCCCTTCAATTTTACTGCTGAAAACAGAAGAAACCGATGTGTAAAAACTAAAGTTTTCAGTTGAAATCTCCGCTTCCTTCAAACGGCTGAATGCATCAAAAAATCCTCCGGGAAAATCCCTTAGATATTGATCCAAAAGTTGATCTGAAATTAACTGAAGATTCATTGTCTAAATTTAAACAAATAACCCGGAATTAATCCTCTTCCTCAAAATATTCAAACAGAAAATCATTGTACGGAAAACGGGTTACATGGATTTTCTTTACTTCTTCGTAAATGGTTTTGCGTAAATCATCCAAATTTTCCTTTTCAGTCGCCGAAATAAACAAAGTCGGACTCCCGCTTTTTGCCATCCAGGTGCGTTTCCATTCGTTCAAGGAAATATTTTCACGTTTGACTTCGGTCAAATCATCATCGTCTTTTTTGACATAGGAGAAATTATCAATCTTGTTGAAAACCAAAACCGTAGGTTTGTCTTTACTTCCTATTTCGTTCAGGATTTCATCCACCGAATGAATATGATCTTCAAAACTCGGATGCGAAATATCCACCACATGCACCAACAAATCGGCTTCACGAACTTCATCCAGAGTTGATTTGAAAGATTCAACCAATTGTGTCGGCAACTTACGAATAAACCCAACTGTATCGGTCAACAAAAACGGTAGATTGCCGATGACCACTTTCCGCACCGTAGTATCAAGCGTTGCAAATAATTTGTTTTCCGCAAATACTTCCGACTTACTCAAAACATTCATCAGTGTGGATTTCCCTACGTTGGTATATCCCACCAAAGCCACACGAACGAGCGCACCCCGATTTTTACGTTGGGTTGCCATTTGTTTGTCTATGGATTTCAGTTTTTCTTTCAGCAACGTAATCCGGTCACGAATGATACGACGGTCGGTTTCGATTTCCGTTTCCCCCGGACCGCGCATCCCGATTCCTCCTCGCTGCCTCTCCAAGTGTGTCCACATCCGGGTCAGCCGTGGCAAAAGATATTCGTATTGTGCCAATTCCACTTGGGTTCGTGCGTATGACGTTTGTGCGCGTTGCGCAAAAATATCCAAAATCAATTGGGTTCGGTCAAGTACTTTTTTATCGAGTACTTTCTCGATATTTTTTAATTGGGAAGGTGTTAATTCATCATCAAAAATAACGGTATCGATTTCGAATTCGTCCACATAATCTTTGATTTCATTCAGTTTCCCGCTTCCGACAAAGAATTTCGAGTCGGGTTTATCCATCTTTTGTGTAAAACGTTCAGCCACTTCCGCTCTGGCTGTATAAGCCAAAAACTGAAGTTCGTCCATATATTCTTCCAATTTTTCTTCGGGTTGCTCACGTGTGATGAGTCCAACCAGAACGACTTTTTCGTATTGTGCTTCTTTCTTTTCTAACATAATTCTCTGCAAAGATACTGTTTAGACAATTGTTGAAATACCTAATTCCGGATTTATCATTCTAACCGACATTATTTTTGGTATTGCGTCTGATAATTAATAAAGATTTAAAAGATCAAATGAAATTATTTGAATTAAATTTGGAGAATTAGTGCAAACATTTAAAAATTGAATAATGAAAAAAACGATTACAATCTTAACTATTTTAGGGTTTATGCATTTTTCAAATGCCCAAGTTAAAACACCTGCAGCCAGTGCTCCTACTGAGTTGGAAGTAACTGTGGGTCTGACTGAAATAGATTTGGAATATTCAAGACCCAATAAAAACGACCGCAAAATTTTCGGCAATCTGGTTCCTTATGGAAAAATCTGGAGAACGGGTGCCAATAAAAATTCGACGATTTCCTTTTCAGATGATGTGGTGATAGATGGACAAACGCTGAAAGCCGGCAAATATGCGATTTTCACCAAACCGGAAAAAGACAATTGGGAAATTTATTTCTATACCGATACTGAAAATTGGGGGAATCCTGAAAAATGGGACGATGCAAAAGTTGCAGCAAAAACGACAGCCAAAGTCGTTCCCCTTCCTTTTGAGATTGAAACATTTGAAATTTCCATCGGGGACATCAAAAATGACAATGCCAAACTCGGCTTTCTATGGAGCAATGTATATGTGGAAATAAAAATCGAGGTCCCGACCGATAAAAAAGTGATGGCTTCCATCGATGCCGCGATGAAAGGAAAACCAACTGCTCAGGATTATATGTCTGCCGCCAATTATTATTTTACGACGGATAAAGACATTCAGCAAGCCAAAAAATGGTTTGACGAAGGAATGAAATTGAACAAAGAGCCTAAATTTTATCATCTTCGCCAGCAGTCTTTGATCTACGCAAAAGCAGGTGATGTGAAAGGTGCTATTTCGTTGGCCCAAAAATCTTTAGATGCTGCAAAAAAAGAAGGAAATGCAGATTACATCAAGATGAACGAAGAGTCCATCAAAGAATGGTCTAAGAAATAAGAAACTGTTTAAATTTTACCGAAATTTATTTTTATGGCTCTTAAAGATATCTTTGCTAAATTTTAATATTCTTTTGAGCGTATTTTTCACTTCCTATTCTTGATTTATCCCGATAAATCTTTAAACTCGAAGCAAAAAATCCATCTCAAAATAGCTATAAAAATTTTTAGCAATAAAATTTAAACAGTTTCTAAGTTGAAATAAAATATTGATTAATGGTGGCTTTGAGAACCTCAGCCACCATTATTTTTTTCTGATCGTTTGAATAAATTCAGGAATCATTTCCACTCGATTTTCTTCTATGAATTTCACAAATGCCGAACCTATAATTACACCTTTTGCATATTCCGTAGATGATTCAAAAGTTTCTTTATTACTGATTCCAAATCCGACAATTTGGGGATTTTTCAGATGCATGGCCTGAATTCTTTTAAAATAATCAGTCTGTTCATTTCCAAATGAATTTTTCGCACCGGTCACGCTCGTCGAACTGACCATATATATAAAGCCCTTTGAGATACTATCGATAAATCGGATTCGTTCTTCGCTGGTCTGAGGTGTAATTAGCAACACATTTATCAAATTGTGTTTTTCAAAAATGGATTGGTAATTCTCATGGTAAACATCAACCGGCAAATCCGGAATGATCAAACCATCTATTCCGATTTCAGCACATTTGGCACAAAATTCTTCAATTCCAAATTGTAAAATTGGATTAAAATAACCCATAATTATAAGAGGAATGGAAACTGTTTTACGAATGTCTTTTAATTGTTCAAATAATATTTCTGAAGTCATTCCGTTTTCCAAAGCTCTTGTCGAACTCGCCTGTATAGTCGGCCCGTCGGCCAACGGATCACTGAACGGCAAACCGATTTCAACCATATCCACTCCCGAATTTTCCAGATTTTGAATGATGGAAACCGTATCATTCAGATTGGGAAATCCGGCGGTAAAATAAATAGAAAGTATCTTTTTGTTTTCTGCTAATTTTTGATTGATTCGATTCATTTGATGTACGATTTACGATGTATGATGTACGATATAGGATTTAGGATTTAGGATTTGAGATTATTTCTTGCTGTTTTTATAGCAGAAACCATGATAGCTATTAACTCATCTGCTTCTTTTATTAATATTTCTAATGTATTTTTCTGATTTATCTTCTCAATTTCTAACAACAATTCTAAAAATATTGGCTTTCATCAGCTTCTTCTTCCACAGTTTTCAATTTCTTTATAAAATCTGCAGTTGATTTTCCTTTTTGGACAGAACCATAATTTGCACCAACTGAACTTGAACAACGGATTAATTGAAAAACATAGGCATTATATTCTCTCGAATTTGGTAGTTTACTACACAAAATCCAGCAATCAATTGCGAATTTTTTAGTTCTACTTATTAAGACATTTTTCATATTTATAAGTTTAAAGATTAATTAAATTCAACTTCGTATATCATAAATCTAATATCGTAAATCTAATATCCAAAATACTTAATATACGTGTTCAAATCTTTATCGCCTCGACCCGAAAGATTAAGTACGACGATGTCATTTAGACTAAATTTTTTCTTATCCAGAACTGCAAAGGCATGCGCACTTTCAATCGCAGGAATAATTCCTTCGGTTCGGGTTAAATTAATTCCGGCTTGCATCGCTTCATCATCCGTAATCGCGATGAATTCCGCCCTTCCACTTGCGAACAAATGCGCATGCATCGGCCCAACTCCCGGATAATCCAATCCGGCGGAAATCGAATAAGGTTCTGTAATCTGTCCATCTTCCGTTTGCATTAAAAGCGTTTTACTTCCGTGAATAATTCCTTTACGACCCAGCACCGAGGTTGCTGCACTTTCGCCAGAATCAACGCCCAAACCGGCCGCTTCAACCGCAATTAATTTCACATTTTCATCTGCCAAATAATGATAAAAAGCACCCGCAGCATTACTTCCTCCTCCTACACAAGCGATGACATAATCCGGATTTTCCGTGCCTTCCGCTGTTTTTAATTGGGATTTAATTTCCTCTGAAATTATACTCTGAAACCGAGCGACCATATCCGGATATGGATGTGGCCCAACAACGGAACCGATGATATAATGCGTGTCCACAGGATTATTTATCCAATCACGAATTGCCTCATTTGTAGCATCTTTCAGTGTTTTGCTTCCTGACTTTGCCGGAATGACCGTCGCACCAAGCATCTTCATTCGGGCAACGTTAGGTGCTTGTCGGTCCATGTCAATTTCACCCATATAAACCAAACATTCAAGCCCCATCAAAGCACAAGCAGTTGCCGTAGCAACACCATGTTGACCGGCTCCGGTTTCTGCGATGATCCGCTTTTTATTCAGTTTTTTTGCCAAAATAATTTGACCTAAGGTATTGTTGATTTTATGGGCTCCGGTATGGCATAAATCTTCCCGTTTTAGATAGATTTTTGCTTCGTATTTTTCGGATAATCGTTTAGCGAAATAAAGAGGAGTCGGTCTTCCGACATAATCTTTTAATAATTTTTTGAATTCTCTTTGAAATTCTCCCGAACCTATTATTTCCAAATAATTATTTCTTAATTCTTCGACATTTGGATAAAGCATTTCGGGAATGAATGCCCCTCCGAATTCGCCATAAAATCCTTTTTTGTCGACTTGATAATTCATCGTATCAATTTTAATTGTTCGTAAAATTTCTCCACTTTTTCAACATCTTTCCAACCCGGTTTGATTTCAAACCGGCTGTTGATGTCAACTGTGGAGATTTGCGGAACTTTGTATTTTACTTCCCTGATTTTTGATATATCGTCCAAGGAAATTCCTCCGCTTAGGATGAATTTTTTTTCTGATTGATAATTTTCCAGCATTTTCCAATCGAATTTAATTCCGTTTCCACCATAATTCCGGTCTTTGGTATCAAAGAGGAATTTATCGACTGAGTCATAAGATTTCAGCACCTCAAAATCCGAATTTTCATCAATCTGAAAAGCTTTCCAAACTTCTGTTTCAGGGTTTATATTTTTAAAATTCTCACAAAATTCAGGCGACTCATCACCGTGAAATTGCACTACATCTAAATTGTATTTCTGTATAATATTTTGAATCTCTGAAATCATTTCATTAACAAAAACACCCACTTTTTGAATATCAGAAGGCAAATCAACTTTCTCTGCATCATAAAATCTTGGAGATTTCCGATAAAATATAAAACCCATATAATCTGGATTTAAAGCCGATATGCCATGCATATTTTCTAGGTATTTCATTCCGCAAATCTTGATTTTCATCTTTCTAAGTTTTGAATAAATTCTTTCGCAGCATTTCCCGGATGATCCGTTTTCATAAAATTCTCACCCATTAAAAATCCACCGAAACCTGCTTTTTGTAATTCTTTTACAGATATCACATCTGAAATTCCACTTTCAGAAACTTTTACAAAATCATTTGGGATTTGCTCCGCCAATTTTTTACTCGTCTCCAAACTGACTTCAAAGGTTTTTAAATTTCGGTTATTCACACCTATCATATCCAAAGTTGGCATTATCGACTTTTCCAATTCTTCTCGGTTATTAACTTCCAAAAGAACTTCCAAATCCAATTGTTTGGCAAACGTCGAAAAACGCTGAATTTCTTCCCGACTTAAAACCGCCGCAATCAGTAAAATCAGATCGGCTCCCGATGCTTTCGCTTCTAAAATTTGAAATTCATCTACCACAAATTCTTTTCTCAATAAGGGCAATTCACAACTCGCACGCGCCAGAATCAAATCATCCAGCGAACCCCCGAAATATTTCAAATCTGTCAATACCGACATACCAGAGACGCCCGCCAGTTCATATCCCTTTGCCACATCGCCCACATTTACCTCGTTATTTATGATGGACTTTGAAGGAGAACGACGTTTATATTCGGCTATGATTCCGCTATTTGACAGCTTTAGTTTCTCTTTTAACGAATTGGTTTTTCGTCCAAACAAAGCGGAATTTTCCAATTGGCTTTTCGGAATTACTGATTTTTTCAGTTCCACTTCTTTTCTTTTGTCTGCAATTATTTTATCTAAAATATTCATTTTAACTTTAAATGAACCTTGTCAAGGTTATTTTCGTACCGAATATCAACCTTGACAAGGTTTGGGTTAATTTTGACTTAATTCAACTAATTTTTTTAGCGTTTGATTTGCTTTTCCACTCACTAAAACTTCCTTCGCCAACTCAAAACTTTCTTTTAATGGTTTCTTTTTCACCATCGAAATCGCCAAACCGGCATTGGCAGAAACCACATTGTTTTGTGCTTCCGTTCCCTTTCCGGAAATAATTTGTTCAAAAATCGATTTGGCTTCCTCCATCGTTTTACCCCCATAAATTTCTTCATCTATAACCGCATTCACCCCAAAATCAGCAGCAGAAAAAATACCTTCTTTTTCGTTGGAAATATATTTAGCATCGGACGTTAAAGAAATTTCATCATGACCGGAAAACGAATGAATAATCGAATAATTTTTATCACCATTCTGATACAAATACCCATACAAACGCATCAATTCCAAATCAAAAACGCCTACTAATTGATGTTTGGGAAAGGCAGGATTTATCATGGGACCAAGCATATTAAAAAAAGTTTTCAGTCCTAAATCCTTGCGAATCGGCGCTACATTTTTCATCGCCGGATGAAAAAGAGGTGCGTGAAGAAAGCAAATCCCCGATTCGTCCAAACATCGTTTAAAAAAATCATTTTCAGAACTAAATTTAACACCAAGCGATTCCAGCACATTACTACTTCCACTCACAGAAGAAACACCATAATTCCCGTGTTTGGTAACGGGAATTCCAGCTGCAGCCACAACAAAAGACGCCAATGTGGAAATATTAAAGGTGTTTTTTCCATCACCACCTGTTCCACATAAATCGATGGTTTCCTGATTATCCAATTTGACTTTTAAACAAAGTTCCTGAAGCGCATCACGAAACCCTTCCAATTCGCCAATCGTAATAGGACGCATCATAAAAATAGTCAGCAAAACGGCAATAGAACTTGGATTATGCTTTCCTTCGGATATTTCCAGCAAAAGGTTTCTTGCTTCCTCTTTGCTTAACTGTTCATAGTGTGTTAGTCTTTGAATTATGCTTTTCATTGCGTCTTTTTTAAATTGAATTGGCGAATTTTTTAGGGTTAATTTGAATTGTATATTAAGAATTTATCCAATTTTCAATTATCTTTTTTCCATTTGGTGTCAATATGCTTTCCGGATGAAATTGAACTCCTCGCACATCATATTCGCGGTGACGAAGCGACATAATCTGCCCATTTTCATCAACTGAAGTAATTTCCAAAACATCAGGAAATCCTTCTTGAGAAACTACCCAAGAATGGTATCGACCGATTTCAAAGTGAGAAGGCACATTTTGAAACAAGAGTTCATCGATCTTTTTTACGATCGCATAAGTAGCAACGCCATGGTACACATTCTCCAGATTTTCCAACTTTCCACCAAAGACTTCTCCTATCGCTTGCTGCCCCAAACAAACTCCAAAAATGCTTTTTGTAGCAGAAAATTTACGAATGATCTCCATTAATTTCCCGGCTTCTTCTGGAATTCCTGGACCAGGTGACAATAAAATTTTATCAAATTCCTCGATTTCTTCTAATTCGATTTGGTCATTTCGCTTTACCACCACTTCACAATCAAATTCTTCTAAATAATGTACCAAATTGTACACGAAAGAATCATAATTATCGATTACTAGTATCTTTTTTTTCATAATTCTATTTTTTAACGTGGCTTCGAGTACCTCAGCCACCTATTTGAAATTTTTATTAATTCAGCGGTCATTGAAGCTCTCGCCATTGGTCATTGAGGCACTCGAAATGACTTTATTTATATATTCTCTGCCAATTCCAAAGCTTTATTTAGTGCTCCCAATTTATTATACACCTCTTGTAACTCATTTTCCGCTATACTTCCAGAAACAACGCCAGCACCTGCTTGGTAATACAAATGATGGTTTTTACTCAAAAAAGAACGGATGATGATGGCATGGTTAAAACTCCCATCAAATCCCAAATAACCTATCGCACCACCATAAAAATCACGATTTACATTTTCGTATTTTTCCAAAAGCGACATCGCCATGTGTTTGGGGGCGCCGCTTAAAGTTCCCGCCGGGAACGTATCGGCAACGACTTGAAACGAATTAATTCCTTCTCTGATTTTACCCGTAACTTTACTTACCAAATGGATCACATGGGAAAAATACTGAATCTCCCGAAAGGTTTCCACTTTTACATGCTGGGCATTTCTGCTTAAATCATTTCGCGCTAAATCAACTAACATCACATGTTCAGATTTTTCCTTTTCATCGTTGCTTAACTTTCTTGCCAGAATTGCATCTTCCTCATCATTTCCGGAGCGCTTTACAGTGCCTGCAATCGGATGAATTTCCGCCGTTCCTTTGTTAATTATCAATTGTGCTTCGGGTGAACTTCCAAAAATTTTAAAATCGCTATAATCAAAATAAAACAAATAAGGCGATGGATTTACACTTCGTAGCGTTCTGTACACATTAAATTCGTCTCCTGAAAATTTTTGGATAAAACGTTTGGATGGGACGATTTGAAATACATCACCTCGCTGGCAATGTTGTTTGCATTTGTTTACAAATTCTTTATACGATTCATCTGAAATATTGGTTTCCACATCGCCTTCCCTTTTAAATTCAAATTCGGCAAAAGATTTGACTTTTAAAAGACCACTCATCTCTTCCAAATTATCTGTATCATCTAAACTATGGCAGAAAATATAGGCTTCATTGTTGAAATGATTGATGGCGATAATGTTCTTGTAAACAGCATAATACAAATCGGGAATTTGTAAATTTCCCTGCTTTTTTTCAATGTTTAAATCTTCAAAATAGCGCACCGCATCATAACTCATGTAACCAAATAATCCGTTTTGTATGAATTTCTCCGAACTTGGACTGGCATCAAATTTTGAAACAAAATCCTGAATCTCCATTACTAAACTTACCGATTTGTCTAAAGAAATTTGCTCTGTTTTCCCATCGGGAAATTGTTTAAACAATTCTTCATTTTGAACTTTTATAGAAGCCATCGGCTGAAAACAAATATAACTAAATGCATTTTCATTGGCATGATAATCAGAGCTTTCCAATAAAATAGAGTGTGGGAATTTATCGCGCAATCTCAGATAAACCGATACCGGCGTGATGGTGTCTGCCAGAAATTTTCGTGATTTTGTATGTAATTTATATTTCATTTTTTAGGTTTTCAGAATTCCGGATACAAAAAAAGCCCGTCGCGAAGACGGGCCTTTGATATTTTTTACAAGAGGTATAGCTTCACTACTTTTTAAGTTGCGAAGTCCACCACCAGTTGTTATTTAATTGTATGTTTTTCATAATTAATTATCCAAATTTAAAAATTGATTTTGATTTTGCAAATTTTATTTTTGATATTGTTTCTACCAACGATTCGTCCCTATGGGACGTTGTGGAAAACAATTCTTTTTTTCTACCAACGATTCGTCCCTACGGGACGTTGTGGAAAACAATTCTTTTTTTCTAACAACGATTCGTCCCCACGGGACGTTGTGGAAAACAATTCTTTTTTTCTAACAACGATTCGTCTCCATGGGACGTTGTGGAAAACAATTCTTTTTTTCTACCAACGATTCGTCCCGATGGGACGTTTGGGAAAACAAATCTCTTTTCAACAAAACAGCAATTTCAAATATGTTCCATAGGAACATTTCATGGGTAAATTATATAGATTGGACAAAAACGTCCCGTAGGGACGGCTCGTAGGTTAAAATTGATTTTAATCAAATTTTTTCTAACTTTAATACAAATATCTCCAGATATGTCCAATACCTATACCCAAATACATATCCATCTAATATTTGCAGTTAAATTCCGTCAAGGATTGATAAATCCAACTTGGAAAGAAAGATTGCACAAATACATAACCGGAATCATCCAAAAGAATAATCATAAAGTATTGCAAATTAATAGCATGCCAGACCATATTCATATACTAATTGGATTACGCCCAAATCAATCTCTTTCATCTTTGGTTCAAAATGTAAAATCGGAAAGTACTAAATTCATCAACAATGAAAAATTATCTCTCATTAAATTTGAATGGCAAGAAGGATTTGGAGCCTTTTCGAATTCTAAGAATCAGATACCAAACATTATAGAATACATTAAGAATCAAGAAGCACATCATTCTAAAAAATCCTTTTCAGAAGAATATATTGAATTTTTAAACGAATTTGAAATTGATTGGAATCCGGAATACATTTTTAAACAGCCGGAATAAAACCTACGAATCGTCCCTACGGGACGAATTCAATCTCACAAAATTCTACCCACCAAACATCCCTACGGGATGATGATTGTAACTATCATCTATCTCCACCAAATGACTTTAATTTGTTACATAGGAACAATTGGTGGGTAGAATATCTATTGTATAATATTGAATTTTACCAAAAAATAATAGGTTAAAATTTACAATTACCATGTTCCGTTGGAACATTTCGTTGGTAGCATATTCGAGTTAGATTTCAATCACGTCCCGTAGGGACGGCTCGTAGGTTAAAAATCCTCCTTCCCAATTTCATCTACTTGCTCAATTGTCGAATTGGAATTTCCACTAAATGACTGAATGATTATCGCAATGAAAATCACCAGCACACAACCAAACAAATTCAGCCAGAGATAAGGCATCCAGTCAAATTTCCATCCGATGATGACGATGATTTGAGTGATAACAGCAGCCGTGAAAACAGCATTTGCCCGAACAAACCGAAAGAAAAATGCCAACAGAAAAATCCCCAGAACATTTCCGTAAAAAATAGAACCGATGATGTTTACCAATTGGATTAAATTATCAAACAAATCCGCAACGCAGGCAAATAAAATCGCCAGAATTCCCCACAAAAGTGTAAACCATTTGGACATTTTCAGATAATGCCCATCGGCTTTTCCGCCGTTATTTCGTTTGTATAAATCCATAGTGGTGGTTGTCGCCAGCGCATTCAATTCTGAAGAAGTGGATGACATAGCGGCACAAAGCGCCATTGCCAACAAAAGTCCGATGACACCTTTGGGCAAATGATTTAAAATGAAATGAATGAAAACATAGTCTTTGTCGTTAGTTTCCGTTCCCGGATTGGCCTGTGAAATTATTTGTTTTGCTTCTTCTCTTAATCTTTTGTCTTTATTTTCTGATGAAATAATTTCTTGTCGAATAACGATTTTTTCCCAATTTTCTGTATTTACATAATTAAAAATCAGGTTTTTCTTTGCTTCGAAATTTGTATGGTTTTTCTTTTCCAGCTCCGAATATTCTTTTGCATAATCCGAATTCTCAATGGACTTCTGTGCCAAAGGATTAAAATTCAACGGTGATGGATTAAATTGGTAGAAAACAAAAACCATCACACCCACCAACAAAATAAAGAACTGCATCGGAACCTTCAAAAACCCGTTCATAATCATTCCCATCTGACTTTCTTTGATGGATTTTCCCGACAAATACCGTTGCACCTGACTTTGGTCGGTCCCGAAATAACTCAATGAAAGAAAGGTTCCACCTATGATACCACTCCAAATTGTATAACGATTGTCAAAATCAAATGAAAAATCCAGAATGTCCATTTTCCCGCTTGCACCGGCAATTTCCATCGCGTTGGAAAAGGTAATTCCGTCCGGCAAAGAAAAAACCAAAATCACAAAAGCAACTGCCATTCCGCCCATCATGATCGCCATTTGTTGCTTTTGGGTAACATTTACTGCTTTTGTTCCACCCGAAACGGTGTAAATAATGACCAAAGTTCCGATGATAATGTTCAGCCAAAGCAAATCCCAGCCCAGAACAGCCGATAAAATAATCGCCGGAGCAAAAATGGTAATCCCACATGAAAGTCCACGCTGAATCAGGAAAAGGATAGCCGTAAGCGTCCGGGTTTTCAAATCAAAACGACTTTCCAAAAATTCATAAGCTGTGTAAACATTTAGTTTGTGGTACAGCGGAATAAAAACCAAGCAAATGACGACCATCGCTATGGGCAATCCGAAATAGAATTGGACAAAACCCATTCCGTCGTGAAACGCCTGACCGGGAGTGGAAAGAAACGTAATCGCGCTTGCTTGCGTTGCCATCACCGAAAGTCCCACCGTAAACCAGTTGGAATCATTCCCTTTCAGAAAATCCTTTACATTGCTTTGTCCACGCGTTTTCCAGACACCGTAAACCACGATGAACAACATGGAACCAATTAAAATTATCCAGTCAATTCCGTGCATCAGCCAAAGATTTTCATTAGGACATAAAAAATCAGGATGTAAGCAGCGTTTGCGAGTAAAACCCAAGTATAGGAAGCCCGCCAGGATTTTTTAGGATTTATTTCTTTATTGTTCATTTTATATTTTTAAAACCTCCAAGGTCATTTTGTCAAGCTTATTATAACCTTGGAGGTTATTAGACGATAGTTACTTCCCTAAAGATAAAATATTTGCCAACAATCGATAAGCGCCCGGAACGCCTTCCGGCAGCTCGCGGAAGAAACTCAATCCGGTGTAAACATAATATCCTTCTCCGTATTTCGCAACCAACAAACTGCCTTTCATCGGTGCTTCTCCTTTGTCGTGCATCGATAAAATCGGGGTAAATTCCTTGCTCCATTTGCTTGGGAAATACAATCCGCGCTCCTGCACCCATCCTTCAAAATCTTTTTCAGTGATTTTGTTTGGGTAATTTAAAACGGGATGATTTTTATCCAAAAATTTCACTTCCGAATTTTCATCAGTCACTCGGTCTCTTGACAATTCCAATTCAAAAGGCGCTACTTCGTTGGTCAAAACTTCTCGTGAAGTGTTATATTGCACCAATAAATTTCCGCCGTTTTTCACATAATCAAATAGGATTTTGTTTTTAAAAGTCAATTCATTGAGCACATTAAAAGCACGGATCCCTAGAACAATTGCATCGAATCTTTGAAGATTTTCAGCTGTTATATTTTGAGGCGAAATGATTTCAACTTCATATCCGATTTGCTTCAGATTTTCCGAAACCGAATCACCTGCGCCTATGATGTATCCGATTTTTTCTCCTTTTTTCCGGATGTCAATATGCACAATTTTACTTCCGCCCGGGAGCAAAACTTTTTGTTCGGGAATATGTTCGTAATTAATTTCAATCAGTTCTTTGTCAAACACTTCATTTCCAACTTTTAATTCTGGTATCAATTCCGCTTCGGACTGATTGACGGGCGGTGTAACCTCAAACCAAAAAATTTGTTCTTCCTCTTTTCTGCTGAGGTTTACCGCTTGATTTTGCGGGGAAATTTTCCAATCATTTGGCGCATTCAAATTTAAATTACCCGATAACTTATTTGCAAAAGATTTGACTTTTATCGCAACCCTTTTCGGTTTTCCTTCACTGAAAACGATAACTTTTTCACCCATACTTATAGACGCTTTCGGAACGATGGCAAAAGGTTTATAGGTTTCGCCTTTTGCAGGATCGTTGTATTTGTAAACAATGGATTTTTGAAATGAAAAATCTTGTCCGGCAATGTTCAGATTGAAATCCACAACATTAGATTCTAGCATTTCTGGCAATCCAATTAATTCAGTATCAGCAACTTTATACATGCCCAAACTTCCTTTTTCCCTCAACCAATATGGAGAAGTAAGTTTGGAGTTCGTAGGAATCAAATACTTTTCTTCCGTTTTATAAATTTCATTATTTTTTAATTCCAGATTCACTTTTTCCAATTGGATTTCATTGATATTCACTTTTACATCGCTTCGGTTAATCGCTTCAATTTTCAATTCAACAGATTCTCCCGGATTTGCATAAGGTGCTTTGGCAACCGCTTCCAGAAACAATCCGGAACAAGCGTAAATGATATTTTTAATTTCTTCTGATTTAATTCCTTTCCAATGTCTATCTTCCAGTTTTTGAATCAACTGATAGGCTTTTACCAGATCAGGAACCGACTTCGAAGGATCTTTGAAATCGAATTCCCGTTCGACTTTTGCCAATATTTCACCGATGGCTTTTCCGCCTTTTACCCGATTCCAACTTGTATCAATTCCTTCGAAAACATCGGATTTTGGTTGATTTCCTTTTATGATTTCCAGATATTCCATCGATTTTCCACGTACTGCCGTCGCTCCAAATCCTTGCGAACTGTGTTGGCTTCGGCTTTTGGCGGCAATTTCGCTGTTGCTCAATCCCAAAGTCGGATAATAAGACCCGATGTCCATCGCAAATAATTTGCTTTTATCGGCTTTGTCAAATTTTTCCTGACTTCCGTAAAAAAACCAGGATTGGTTCCAAAACAATCTTTTGGGCTGCCAGACAGGAAACCTATTTAATTGCTCCGGAAATGCAGATGAATTTCCCGCCAAATCAAATGCTTCCACGCTCAACATCGCCGATGCCGTGTGATGTCCGTGAGTAGTTCCGGGCGACCGATGGTCAAATCGGTTGATAATCACATCGGGTTGAAATTTTCGGATGACATACACCAAATCGCTCAAAACTTGATCTTTGTCCCATATTTCAAAGGTTTCCTCCGGATTTTTGGAATATCCAAAATCATTGGCTTGTGTAAAAAACTGTTCGCCGCCGTCAATTCTTCTGGCCTGCAAAAGTTCCTGTGTGCGAATGACGCCCAATAATTCTCTTAATTCAGAGCCTATGAGATTCTGTCCGCCATCGCCGCGGGTCAATGAAATATAAGCGGTTCGAGCGTGGACATCATTGGCAAAATAAGAAATCAGATGGGTATTTTCATCGTCCGGATGGGCTGCCACATACAAAACCGAACCCAGAAAATTGAGCTTTTGGATGGATTCATAGATTTCGGCGGAACTAGGCTTTTTTGGTGTTTGGGCAAAATTTGAACTTGATAAAACCAGTAAAATAAAGGTATAAAATAGCTTTCGCATCGTGTCGTATTGTTATTTGGTGTCTAAATATAAGCGAAATTCGAAGTTCGGGCTTCGAACTTCGCAATCATTTAACTTTTACCTTCCCATTCTTTAAAAAACCTATCCAGAAATTCTTCTAAAAACTGATGGCGTTCATGCGCAATTTTTTGGGCAGAATCGGTATTCATCAAATCTTTCAGTTTCAAAAGTTTGTCGTAAAAATGCTGAATGGAAGTTTCATCCGGATTTTCGGGATTCCAGATTTCACGCTGTTTGCTTCCACCATAAGCGAAAACACGCGCCAAACCAATAGCTCCGATGGCATCTAACCGGTCGGCATCTTGCACGATTTGAGCTTCTAACGAAGTGGGAGAATGCCCTTTGCTGAACGAAACTTGGGAAACGATTTCAATCGTTTGGGAAATGATTTCCTGCGGAAGATTTAATTCGTTTAAAAATTTGGTAATCATTTCTGCTGATCTATCTATTCCGTCGTGCAGTTTGTAATCGCCTACATCGTGCAGCCAAGCTGACAATTCTACCAAAAATTCATCGGCATTTTCTTCTTTAGCTATCCGTTTAGCGGTTTTCACAACCCGTTCGATATGGAAAAAATCGTGTCCGGTGGTTTCGCCGGAGAATCCTTTCTTTACATAATCTTGGGTTGCTGTAAGAATTCGTTGTTTATTCATTTGGCAAAAATAGGTTTTGCAAGCCGAAGAAATTATAAAACCCGAACTTTCGTTCGGGTTTTACTGTTATTTTTTAATCCATTTAAAACCGGATTTTTCTTTGTCCAGCCAGAGTTGAATTACATAAGTTCCTGGTGGCAAATGAGAAAGATTAAATGACCTTGTTTTTGTAGAATTGGATTCTGACTGATTGAAAACTGTTCTTCCTGTTAAATCAAAAACACTAATTCTAAATTCAAAGACTTCTTTTTGGGATTTGATGTTCAACAATCCATTGGAAGGATTGGGGTAAACTGAAACTGAATTTGAAGTCATATCCTGGGTTCCCATTATAACTTCGTTCATCAACAGTCCGTCACGGGTATTATTTCCCTTGTATCCGTTCCATAGAATTTTATTTTCATCATACGGAACATTTAGGTTGTAAGAACTGATAAAAAGTGAGTCGGTTGAAGCCCCGAAGTTCAATGTGTAAGAATTCAGTGAAAGATCCATCATTCCGTCATTGTCAATATCACCCAAAACCGCACCATTCAGATAAGTAAAACCTCTGGGGCGTAATGGGAATCCTTCAATTTCTCCTGAACCATCCATGGAATAGGCATGTAAATATCCATATCCTTCGGAATCGGTAATATTACTTCCAAAAATAAGTTCCATCACGCCATCATTATTGATATCGGCTACAGTAATGACACCTTCATTTCCTCCGATTTTCTGGATTGGAAAATTGTCAATATCATCTCCATCCGGCGACATGCCATAAATGGTGGGAAGCGGATTACCGTCAGAAAAATTCGGATTTCCAGCAAAAATCTCGTACGTCTCATCACCATCCACATCGACAACGGTTGGTGGTGCATAGGTCCAGTTTCCAATCGAATAAGGCCAACCCTCAGCATAAGTTCCGTCATTTTTCATTACATAATAAGCCGAAGCGTCTCCATGATTGGCTCCTACGATTTCCAATTCATCATCACCATCAAGATCCACCAAAACGGGAGATTGATAAGAATAAGCAACACTTGCATCATACACCGGAAATCCGGGAAGGATCACGCTATCCGGCTGTATGGCAAAAAGTCCGGTGTTGTATCCCGCCACAATTATTTCTTTGATTCCATCATTATTAATGTCGCCCACCGAAGGTGTAAAACAGGAAACAGATCCAATGTCGTACGGCCAATTGGCATTCATAGATGTTCCGTCCAATTTCAAAACATGAATAAGTGCGGAAGTCCCACTGATTCTTTCAGCAGTAATGATTTCCATAATGCCGTCATCATCCAGATCGGAAACAGCTGGGGCATTTGAGATCAGTGTCGAATGGGTTCTCGGCCAACCGTCCAATACATTTCCTTCATGATCGAGCAAATAAGTACCGTTTGTTAAAGTTGAAAATCCGAAATTGAATACAATTTCCAAATCTCCATCTCCATCCATATCGGCAACTGCCGGCGGATATAAAATCGGACCTTGTACATCCAACTCAAAAAGCAATGAACCATCTCCTTTGATGGCAAAAAATTTCTCGTCAATTCCTATCAATAATTCGTCCACACCATCATTGTCCAAATCTGCAAGTGTCAAACCTCTCGAATTTTTAGAATACTGAAAGGCCGGCGCTGCAAACGTCATAAAAGGCTCGGGATCAATTTCATTTGGACTTAAGAAACTTTCGGAAACCTGAATTTCTTCCACTGAAAATTCTCCGTTTTCATTTACCTTTGCCATCATAAAAGTAGCTTGGGCAGAAACAAATCCAATTAGCGTTAAGTTGGTTAGAAACGTAAAGATTTTCTTCATAATAAATGATTTAATTTTATTTAAAATTAGAAAATTATATTCTGAAAAATGTTAATTCTATTTTCTAAATAATTATTTGCCAATTAATTGTGGGATTATTCAATAATTATCTTAAATTTGCACCCTCAAAAAATGTAATTAACTCGGGACGAGCTCCCAAAAATACATATAAAAATGGCAACAAAAATCAGATTGCAAAGACACGGAAGAAAAGGAAAAGCGTTCTTCCACATCGTTATCGCCGATTCAAGATCTCCTCGTGACGGTCGTTTCATCGAAAAAATCGGAACTTACAACCCAGTTACTAATCCTGCCACCATCGATTTAGATTTGGATCGCGCCGTACATTGGTTACAAGTAGGTGCTGAGCCGACAAACACGGCAAAAAACATCCTTTCTTATAAAGGTGCTTTGATGAAAAAACACTTGTTGGGAGGTGTGGCGAAAGGTGCTTTCAGCGAAGAAGAAGCAGAAAAGAAATTTGAAGCTTGGTTGGATGAAAGAGCCAATGCGGTTCAATCCAAAAAAGACGGTTTGGCAAAAGCAAAAGCCGATGCTAAATCAGTTGCACTTGAAGCAGAGAAGAAAAAATCGGAAGCGCGTGTAGCGGTTGAAGAAACGCCGGCTGAAGAAGTGGAAGCAACAGAAGAAAACGCTGAAGTAGCAGTAGAAGAAACAACGGAAGAAGTTGTAGCTGAAGCTGAAACTACTGAGGATGCGCCTGCGGAAGATGCTCCGGCTGAAGAAGCTTCTGAAGAAGAAAAAACAGAAGAATAATTCCTCTCCCGTCTGATGCAGAAAGAAGATTGTTATTACTTAGGTAAAATCACCAAACTTCATGGTTTCAAAGGAAACTTAATCCTGCATCTGGACACGGACGAACCGGAATTATACGAAAATATGGAATCAGTATTCATCGAAAAAGATGGAATGCTGATTCCTTTTTTCTTTGAATTTATCCAACCCCATTCGCGCGGAAAAATGTTGGTGAAATTTGAAGACACAACGCCGGAAGAAGCCGAAAAACTCATCAACAAAAATCTTTATTTGCCGCTTGACACTTTACCGGAATTGGAAGGAAGCGATTTTTATTACCATGAAATCATAGGGTTTACGCTTTACGATCAAACCAACACGGAAATCGGCACCATCAAAAATGTAAACGACACGGCCGCTCAGGCACTTTTTGAAGTCGAAATAAACGGGAAAGAAATTTTAATTCCGATTGTCGAGGAATGGATTCTGGAAGTCAACCGTGAAGAAAAAGCGATTTTAGTAGAAGTTCCGGAAGGGTTGATTGAGATGTATTTGGGTTAGTCTTTGTCAACGCCCTGATTATACATTTCCATCATTTTTTCATTTTGTTTCCTTGCGATATCTTCAAATTCTTCTTTACTTACTTTTTGTCCTTTTGCGGGTTTTTTAATTTTAATTGACTCATCCAATACCTCTACTTTTGATGCTTTGTAAGTAAAACCTTCACTACCTCCGTCTTCATATTCAAAACCCGATTCCAGTTCCATAATAATTCCCGGAAGCCCCCAATATTGATCAGGACCTGTCTTTACATTTAATTTTGGAGCATACCAGGCGGTGATTTTTGTTTTCTGTTCGTCATCAAGAACAGCCGTTGCCTTTCTCGTTTCAAAGCCGAGAATGTTTTTGGATTCTTTGCTTATATTCCATTTAAAATCAGCCAATTGACTTTCAATTAAATAATCTTTTCCATACATCGAAGTTTCTTCTATCAATAAATTGTCTGCCGTATTTTTATAAATCGTTCCTCTTCCACCCATCTGAATGGTAGCCATCATTCCTTCCTTCGGTTGATCGTTTCTGATTTTATCCAGATATTGATAAGAAGATTCGTTTCCGTCGATAAATAATTCGTAATAAGAATTTAACATCACTACTGGCGTTGATTCCTTTTTAGCAGGATTGTAGTACGGAATCATTTCATATTCCACTTTCAAGTGTTCCTGAGCCAATATCATATTTGCCAAAAGAATCAAAATGAGGGAAAAAGAAAATTGTTTCATAATTATTTGTTTTGGTTTAAACGTTTTCGAATTTATTTATTGTCCAAAATACAAATTTTACAAACACTTATTACTTTGGGGAATAATCCCTTGTTTGACTATTGGTAAAAAACTAAATTTGCTCCTTATTCAGAAGTTCAATGGAAGAAGAAAAAAAACCGCTCAATTTTATCGAACAAATTGTTGAAGACGATTTAAATAACGGATATACAAAAGAAAATTTACGGTTCCGATTTCCGCCCGAACCCAACGGTTATCTGCACATAGGCCACGCAAAAGCCATCTGCATCAACTTTGGATTAGGCGAAAAATACGGCGCACCTGTAAATCTTCGTTTTGACGATACAAATCCGAGCAAAGAAGAACAGGAATTTGTGGATTCCATACGCGAAGACGTAAAATGGTTAGGTTTCAATTGGGCGGAAGAACGTTTTGCGTCTGATTATTTCCAACAATTATACGATTGGGCTGTCCAAATGATCAAAGATGGAAAAGCTTATGTAGAAGACCAGACTTCCGAACAAATAAACGAACAACGCAAAACACCATTCGAACCGGGAATCGAAAGCCCGAACCGAAACCGTTCCATCGAGGAAAATCTGGAATTGTTTGAAAAAATGAAAAACGGCGAATTTCCGGAAGGAAGCCATGTGCTTCGTGCAAAAGGAGATATGAGTTCGCCCAATATGAATATGCGCGACCCTGTGATGTACCGTGTTTTGCTGAAAGACCATCACCGTACCGGAGATAAATGGAAGATTTACCCTATGTACGATTGGGCGCACGGGGAATCGGATTATATCGAAGGAATTTCACATTCGCTTTGTTCACTGGAATTTGAAAACCATCGTCCGCTATATGAATGGTATCTGAATCAGGTAGAAATTGAAAATCAAGAAATCAAACCCAAACAAAGGGAATTTGCGCGTGGAAACGTGAGTTATATGATTACTTCAAAACGGAAGCTGAAACTTTTGGTAGATGAAGGTCACGTTACAGGATGGGATGACCCAAGAATGCCTACGATTTCAGGACACAGAAGAAGAGGTTATACACCGGAATCTATCCGAATGTTTTGGGATAAAGCCGGCGTTGCCAAACGCGATAATCTGATCGATATTTCCCTTTTGGAATTTGCGATAAGAGATCATCTGAATAAAATTGCACCGAGAGTCATGGCGGTTATCGATCCAGTGAAACTGGTGATTGAAAATTATCCGGAAGATAAAACCGAAATGCTTACCATCGAGAATAATCCGGAAGATGAAAATGCAGGCGAAAGAGAGATTCCGTTTACCCGAGAATTGTACATAGAAAGAGAAGATTTCATGGAAGAAGCACCCAAAAAATTCTTCCGTTTGTCCATCGGAAATGAAGTGCGCCTGAAAGGTGCTTATATCGTAAAAGCCACGAGAGTTGAGAAAGATGCCGAGGGAAATATCACAACTATTTTTGCCGAATATGATGCGGATTCCAAATCGGGTTCTGGTTCAGAAGCCAGTATGCGTAAAGTGAAAGGAACGCTTCACTGGGTTTCGGCCACCGATAATTTACCGATTGAAGTTCGGCTGTATGACCGATTATTTACAGTGGAATCTCCTGATGAAACCGATGATTTCTTACAGTTTGTGAATCCAGATTCGGTAAAAGTGGTGCAAGGATTTGCTGAGCCTTCTTTGAAAGATGCTAAAATTGAAGACAAGTTCCAGTTCCAACGAATCGGGTATTTTACTTTGGATAAAGATTCGACGGCGGAAAATTATGTTTTTAACCGCACAGTCGGTTTGCGTGATACCTGGGCGAAAGAACAGAAGAAATAAGGTTCTCAAATTGCACCCGGGATGAAGGCATTTGTCTGAGCTCTTTTTGTGGAACTTGTGTAACAAAAAAGCGAGTGCCGCCAGCCCGATAAGGTGCCCAAAAATTAATTCCAAATAACTTTGACAAAAAGTTTAATAAACCGTAACATTAAGAAATGTTCAGACATAAAGGCAAGAACCGGACTTTAAAACACAACCTGAGAATTGCGGTGTTGCTGTCTTTTGTGGCGGGCATAGTGAATGTGGCAGGTTTTCTTGCGGTACAACAATTAACTACAAATGTTACGGGACATTTCGCTTTTTTTGTAGAGGAAATTTACAGTTTGAATACTTGGCGTGGATTGGTTTACTTTCTGTTTGTTGTTTTCTTTTTTCTGGGTTCGTTTACTTCCGGTTGGCTGATCGAATTCATGACGCGAAAAAACGAACGGTATATTTTCCTGATCCCTGTACTGATAGAGGCTTCCATACTGTTTTTTGTAGGATTCTGCGGGAGATTTCTCTTGGATTATTCCCCAAACACCATTGCGTATCTATTGTTATTTGCCATGGGGCTTCAGAATTCTTTGGTTACTATGATTTCAAATTCTGTGGTGCGAACAACCCATTTGACCGGATTATTTACCGATTTGGGAATTGAAATGGCACAATTGTTTTTTAATTACAAATCCATTGAACGCCGGAAAAGGTTGATTCAATCCATAGAACTTCGTTCCAGCATCATTTTATTTTTCTTTATCGGTGGAATTCTGAGTGCATTGTTTTATTCGTCCATACAACTTTACGTTGTGGTTTTTGCGGGGTTTCTCTTGTTATTCGGATTGATTTATGACCAGATCCGATTACATTATAACCGGATGAAAAGAAAAATACACCACAAAAAAAGTCCGGTACAATAACCGGACTTTCCAAATTATAATTTCGAAATTAAATTAATTCAAGCCAGCCAATAAAGTCTGTAAATCCTGAATGGTAGCCGGTGCCACCACCAAATCAAATACATCATCACCAGCGATTGTGACATCTTGCGAAGCTATATTTAACGCTCCTTCTACCAATGAAATCGCAATGATTTTACCTTGTGCTCCGGTCGGGATGCTTCCCGTATAAGTTGTCAAAGCATCACCTGAAACAGTTGTCAAAGCAGCTACTGTCGTGAAGTCATTCAACGCAAAGAAAACCTGAGTATTGGCAAAATCGGGAGCATTGGGTACGCGAACTTTAAACTGAGTAGATTCACCATCGATTAATTCATAAAAAGCATCGCAATTGCTCCATCCGCCCATTATGTTCCAAATCGTAAATTCGCCATTGGTTCCGGCCGTTTCATCAAAACTCAAATCTGAATTTCCGGTTCCCCATGAAATAACTGGCCCTGAAGGAGCAGTTTGGGTTGTTCCGATGAAATACTGCATGGAATTTTCATATCCCGTAGCATCGGTCTGATAAGGTAAAATAGCTTGAACGCCGTTCAAGGTCAATTCTGCACCAGTTGCATCGGTCACACGCAACCAAAACATTCCACCAGACACCAATGGTTCTTCTCCCGCAAATGTCTGGATGTTATGTTTAATCATTTTTCCACGAGTGAAAATTTCAATCAAAGAAACGGTAAAGGGTGCAGTAGCAGCTCCTCCACCTGAAAGCGTACAAGAATTGGCAGGAAATACCAATCGTATGTCTTGTCCGTTCAATATATTTTCAATCGTAGGATCTGCAATCGTCAATGTAAGTGTATCAGAAAGATTCATGGTGTCATGCACTTCCTGTAAATTCTGAAAATCATTTTCTGTCGGGAATCCCTGAAAAATGTCTTCATTATTTGTACACTGATAAAAAGAAACCACAGAAAGCATAGCTATTACAATCAGGGTTATAGGGTTCAATTTTTTCATTTCTATATTAAATTTGATCTTAATTACAAATTGACGAAAAACTATCCAAATGGTTGCGTCATCCTTAAACTTCTTTGTGCCGGAAACAATCCAATACATGATCATTGATTATACCTGTCGCTTGCAAATGTGCATAAACTACCGTGCTTCCTACAAACTTAAAACCTCTTTTTTTGAGGTCTTTGCTGATTTTATCAGATAATTCATTTGTTGCCGGGACATCTTTTAAAGTCTTTCTTTTTTCGTTTACCGGTTTATGATTGACAAATCCCCAAATATAATCTGTAAAGGATCCAAACTCCTCCTGAATCTTCATAAATGCCTGAGCGTTGCTTACGGTTGCTCGGACTTTTAATTGATTCCGGATGATTCCTTCGTTTTCTAATAACGATTGAATCTTCGCTTCATTGTATAGTGCAATCTTTTTATAGTCGAAATGGTCAAATGCTTGGCGGAAATTCTCTCGTTTTCGAAGAATCGTAATCCAACTTAACCCTGCCTGAAAGGTTTCTAAAATCAGGAATTCGAACTGTTTATCGTCATCCCGAACCGGCACTCCCCATTCTTCATCATGGTATTTGATATAGATTTCTTCTTTGCCGACCCAGCCGCATCTATTCTTCATCTGAAATTTTTTAAAAATTAAAATTAATCAATTCGCAGTTAATTCTCATGAATGATTTGTCTTAAAACTGATAAGTTTCATAATGTCTTTTATTTATAATTATTCTAAATAAGCATAGGTTTGCAAAAAATATAAAAGAGAATTCATGAAAAAGATTTTACAATTAGCCGCTGTTTTAACGGCCGGGTTTGCATACAGCCAGTCAGGATATTGTTTACCTGAATTTCAGTATAATGCGGACGGAAATATGATAACACATGTTCAATTTGGAGATATTGATTACGAGTCCCCTTTCCAATCCGGGACGACTCCCCTATATGAAGATTTCACTTCAGTTTCGACTGACCTCAATACGGGCGAAACCTATGAAATTTCAGTAAAAGCACCTTCCAGTACGTTTCCAAGTGACATCATGGTTTTTATTGATTTCAATCAAAACGGAAGTTTAGATGATGAAGGAGAAAGTTTCTACATCGGGCGTGTAGCAGCTGCAAATCCTTATAATGCAAACACCATTACATCTGATATACAGATTCCAGCAGACGCAATGGCAGGTGAAACCCGTCTAAGAATTTTAAAAAACACCAATGTCGCCGCATATTCAGATCCGGATGCTCCAAACTCCATCAGCGATGCTTGCGCTACTGACCTTCGTGCCGGTCAAACTGAAGATTATACGGTTAACATCATCGGTCAGACTATCGTTATTTGTGAGCCTTCTGAACCGGGAGAAAATCCGGGAGACTTAGGTTGTGTAAATTTTATTTATCAGGGACAAACGGTTGGTTTAATTACCGTTCGGGCTGCAGATGGAAATATCTGGTTACAACAAAACCTGGGAAGTTCACAAGTCGCTACGTCTTATAATGACGAGGCGGCCTACGGAGACCTTTTCCAATGGGGACGTTTTGATGACGGTCACCAATTGAGAAATTCTACTCAAACCGATGTTTATCCGAGTCCGAATAATCCGACAGGATTGGGAGAACAAGGAAATCCCAATTTCTTCATCGGAGGTGGTAGTCCGTATGATAATTATACCGGATGGTGGGGCGACTGGACGGCAGATGATAAATGGGAAGCAACTTCAGAAGAAATAACAGCTACAAATGCATTTGATCCTTGTAAAAAAATCGGGGAAGACTGGTTTATCCCGACCGAATCGGATTGGGAAGCTGTCATCGAAGCAGAACAAATCGGTGCCGATGAAAACTTGGAAAACATCGTATCAGCTTTTGAAAGTAATTTGAAATTGACGACAGGCGGCGTAAGAAAAGACGAAGAATTTGCATTTGTAGGGACAAGAGGATACTACTGGAGCCGCTCTCTCAGCTCAAATGAAGATTTCGTTAAATACCTTTATTATAGTAATTACATCGTCAATCCAAATGCCGGTGACGGTAAAAAGCAGGGAAGTTCAGTCCGTTGTTTGCAAATGGCCGATACCGTAATTGAAATAGAAAATGTAACGGTTACAACCGAGAATAGTGCAGAGCCGGAAATTACAACCGAGGGTGGTTCACTTCAATTAATCGCAACAATTGAACCTGCAGAAGCCAACCAGGAAGTGACATGGTCGATTACCGAAGGAGAAGAATTGGCAGAAGTAAATGAAAACGGTCTGGTCACGGCAATTGACAACGGTGAAGTGACGATAAGAGCAACTTCTGTGGAAAACGAAACAATGTTCGGCGAAATTACGCTTCAAATTTCAGGTCAGGAATTAGGAATTGAAGAAGTGAATTCTGCTCAGATTAAAGTTTATCCCAATCCTACAACCGGTTTTGTTTACATCGCCTCTAATTCTGAATTGAATTCTGTAACCTTGTTTAATCTGATCGGACAAAAAATATCCATATCTGATAAGCCGGCGATAGACCTATCCGGACTAGCAAATGCTACTTATATTTTAAAAATTGAGTTTGTAAACGGAAAGACACAAACCGTAAAAGTAATTAAGCGTTAAAAATATTGTCCGGAGTGATTTTGCAGGTTAACAGGAAATCCTAATCGGCAGAATCATCCGGGCATTCAAACCTTTTATTTCCTTTAACCATCAACTTATGTGTTCTTTAATTTAATGTGAAGTGAAAAGCCGCCCCAAACGGGACGGCTTTTCCATTTTATCCTATTTCGAAATGGAATTAATAGCTGTACATTTCTCTTCTTGAAAAATGGAAATCGCTTTCGATGATAGCGTTTTCATCACTGTCTGAACCATGAATAGCGTTGGCATCGATGGATTCTGCATATTTGTTACGGATGGTTCCTTCCGCAGCATCTTTCGGGTTAGTTGCACCGATTAGTTGACGGAAATCATCAATCGCATTGTCTTTTTCCAAAACAGCGGCTACAATCGGCCCTGAAATCATAAAATCAACCAAATCTTTAAAGAAAGGACGTTCTTTGTGAACGGCATAAAATAATTCGGCATCTCTTCTTGAAAGTTGCGTCAATTTCATGGCTTTGATTTTAAAACCGGCATTGGTAATATCTGCCAATATACTTCCGATGTGTCCGTTTTGTACGGCATCGGGTTTAATCATCGTTAGTGTAATCTTTCCTGACATTTTATAAATTTTGAGCGGCAAAAATAATGAGTTTCACAGAAAGTAAAAAGAATATTACAAAAAGTCTGTTCTAAATCATAGAAAATTAACGCATTAGGCTCATTTCTTAACTTTTGTTCACTCTCTGTAAATCAATGGAGCATACCGGGATTCGTTAAAATCGGCTTCTTTTTCGTATTGGATGATTAAATTTCTTTTTTTGTTCTCGACCTGAACTACCTCTACAAATACGGGTTCGCTTTGCTTTCGGTTAAACAGATTGTGAACATAAATTTCGTAAAATTCTTTGTCCAAAAAACCGTCGGCCACGAGAATTTTATTGGATTTCCTTGACTGATCAATCAAAGATTTATAGGGCTCCGAATTTTCTACTTCATTGAGTGTCAAAAATTTACCTAAAAAAACGATTTGATTGTCTTTGATTTCATAAATCTGTATATCCTTGTTTTTATAAAGACGAACTTCGTACCGCAGACCGGCATCACCCAACAAGGTAAACAACATGATTTCGTCCACCGGAAAGGTAGAATCAACGAGTGTTTCTTCCTTTTTCTCCAATTGATATATGACCGGAATTTGAAATAATAAATTGACCGATGTTCCGTCTTTCAATTTGGCCGGACTGATGGGTGGCAATTCCATCGAAATCCTTTCCATCGCCAAAAGAGCAGATTCTGCCAAAATCGGGTTGCTTCTTTTCATTTCTTTCATCCCTATCAGAATCCCTTCTTTTGAAATCACAAATTGAATATCGGCTCTGGCATCATAAATTTTGCTTTTAACCAAAGATTCGTCTATGCCTTTCATGTTTTGCAGCAGCCGTTCTGAAATTTTTTCTGTGATGCAATGCGTCATCTCCTTTTTTTGGGTCGGATGAATACTTTCACAACCCGGAAACAGAGGCATTTCCTTTACTTTATTTTCCGTGTACAATTGTTGTTCCTGCGAAAAAAGAAGATTCCCGAAAAGGACTAAAACTAAAAATGTAAACAATTGTTTCATAAGGAATTATTTATAAAGATAGAACTATTCTCTTTCGATTTATATAATTATATTAATAAAGCCCAATGTATTCCGAATCTTTAAGGTTAAAGGATATAGGTAATCTATATCTAAATTTCGAACAATAACCTTTTTCCGTGATTGCAGGTATGATTTCTTTTGTTTCATTTGATATTTCATCCAATTTTTCTTCCAACTTATCTTCAAATAAATTCGGTTTTCGCTTCTCTAACTTCATAGTTAATTTTCCCGATGTATCAACATCCATAATCACTACAGTTTTATAATACAATAAATTGGCACTATCAATCTTAGAATCAAGTGAAAACTCTAAATTCATTTTAAAGGCAATCTGATGCGCTATTAAATTTCGAACACAATGATTGAGTAAATCATTATTATCTTGAAAAGTTTCACATCCTGGAAATATAGGTGCAGTTTTAGCGTGAAGTCCTGTAGAAAATTTAGGGCGTTCATATACAATGCAGGGATTTTCTTGTGCAAGAACAATTATAAAACATGGCAATAATAGCAAAGACAGTTCTCGTTTCATTTTATTGATTTAATATAATCACTCCAAATCCTTATTAAAAAACGCTCCCCGGTTTTCTTTTCTTTCCTGACTTTGGGTAATGATCAGCCAGGCAACTGAAACCAGATTCCGTAATTCGGAAAGTTGGGGTGAAACCAGATTCATTTTATAAATCTCTTTGACCGAACGGTAAATTTCTTCTTCCTGCCATTTGGCTAACTCCAAACGCTCATTGGATCGCACAATCGACACCAAATCACTCATCATGATCTGCAATTGTTTTTTCAGGTAATTCAGCAAAACCATTTCTTTGGTTACGCTTAGTCCTTCATCGTCCCATTCCGGCACCAAATCGATCATATCAAAACGGAAATCATTTTCTTTTAATAATTCTACCGTTTTAATCGCCGCCCGATGCCCAAAAACCATGGCTTCCAAAAGGGAATTCGAAGCCAAACGATTGGCGCCGTGCAAACCGGTATTGGTACATTCGCCTACGGCAAACATATTGTGAATCGTCGATTGACCATCCAGATCCACTTCGATTCCGCCACATAAATAATGCGAGGCCGGAACCACAGGAATCAGGTCTTTGAACATATCCAGTCCTTCTTCTTGGCATTTTTCATAAATATTGGGAAAATGTTCCAGAAATTTCTCTTTGTCTAAATGACGGCAATCCAAACAAACATAATCGTCGCCCCGCAATTTCATTTCGTTGTCAATGGCTCGTGCCACAATGTCTCTCGAAGCCAATTCTTCTCTTTCGTCATATTTCTGCATAAACGGCTGTCCGTCTTTAGTTCTCAGTTTCGCTCCAAATCCGCGTACCGCCTCCGAAATCAGGAACAATTGCCCGGAAAGCTTGCTGTACAAAGCCGTAGGATGAAACTGAATAAATTCCATATTGGAAATTTTGGCTTTCGCCCGATGCGCCAAACCGATTCCGTCGCCGGTTGCTATTTCAGGATTGGTCGTGTTTTTATAAACATGACCGCAACCACCTGTTGCCATCAGCGTAATTTTAGATGTAATACGTTTGATTTTTTCCGATTTCACATCCAGCACATAAGCACCAAAACAATTCAATTTGAATTTATCGAAATCTTCCCCTTCGATATGGTGTTCCGTAATTAAATCAATCACATAATGATGCGTCAGCAATTCGATGTTGGGTGTTTTCTCCACCACCGCCAGAAGTGCTCTTTCGATTTCGTAACCGGTAATATCTTTGTGATGAACCACGCGGTTTTCCGTATGTCCGCCTTCCCGCCCCAGATCATAAGTCCCGTAATCACTTTTGTCAAACTGTGCGCCCCAGGAAACAATTTCCCGAAATCTTTGCGGTCCTTCTTTCACGACAATCTCCACTGCTTCCCGCTTGCAAAGTCCATCACCGGCTCTGAGCGTATCTTCAATATGTTTCTCGAAACTGTCGTTTTCAAAATCCGTTACCACGGCAACACCGCCCTGTGCGTATTTTGTGTTGGACTCTTCACCATCGGCCTTGGTAACGATGGTGATCCTGGTATCTGGCAACTTTTGGGCAATTTTTATAGCGTACGAAAGCCCGGAAATCCCCGAACCAATTACTAAAACATCTGTGGTCAGCATTTATTCTGAATTATGCTGCAATATAAAAAGTAATTAGTAAAAAGTGATGAGTAATTAGTCTATGAGTATTGAAAAAATGCCAAAGCTATAGAAATCCGACAATTTTGATTAAATGGAAGAATTAGAAATAAAAAAACTTTGTCAAAGTTTTATTCGGGATGAATGGAACTTTGACAAAGTTGGATTTCAGATAAAAAAATATTATCCTTCTTTTATAGCATTTTTGATGGCTTCTTCCAATTCTTCCGAAAGTTCCGGATTGTCTTTCAACAAATCTTTCACAGCATCTCTTCCTTGTCCCAATTTGTTGTCGTTATAACTGTACCAGGAGCCGCTTTTCTGTACAATTCCTTTTTCAACGCCTACATCCAAAATCTCACCGACTTTGGAAATTCCTTCTCCAAACATGATGTCAAATTCTGCCTGACGGAAAGGTGGTGCCACTTTATTTTTCACGACCTTCACGCGCACATGATTTCCGCTTGCTTCGTCACCGGTTTTGATTTGGGAAACACGACGAATGTCCAGTCGAACTGAAGCATAAAATTTCAAAGCGTTTCCTCCGGTTGTCGTTTCAGGATTCCCAAACATGATTCCGATTTTCTCCCGTAACTGATTGATAAATATACAGGTACATTTGGTTTTACTAATGGTTGCCGTCAACTTACGCAAAGCTTGAGACATCAGGCGTGCCTGTAATCCCATTTTGGAATCACCCATTTCACCTTCGATTTCTGCTTTTGGTGTCAATGCTGCAACCGAGTCAATGACGATGATGTCAATCGCTCCCGAACGAATCAGGTTATCGGCGATTTCCAATGCTTGTTCGCCATTGTCCGGTTGGGAAATGATTAAATTTTCTACATCCACACCCAATTTCTCTGCATAAAAACGGTCAAAGGCATGTTCCGCGTCAATAAATGCCGCAATTCCGCCTGCTTTTTGGGCTTCGGCAATGGCATGAAGCGTCAAAGTAGTTTTTCCCGAAGATTCAGGACCATAGATTTCTATGACACGTCCGCGCGGATATCCACCGATTCCCAAAGCGATGTCCAGCCCAAGTGAACCGGAAGGAATCACTCCAATTCCATCTTCCACAGCACTGTCGCCCATTCGCATCACGGTTCCTTTTCCATAGGTTTTATCCATTTTGTCCAAAACCAATTGCAATGCTTTCTTTTTATTATCTAAATCGCTCATTTCGTAAATTTTTGTTTCAAGTTTAATTTTTCAAGTTGGAATTCAAAATTAGGAGTTAAAAATGACAAAATACGTCGTTGAAAAATAAATTATTCACAAAATTGAAAAGTACTACTGCATAAAGTAAAATGTCTAAAGTAAAAACTTATCAAAGAAAACGAGCCCGGTAGAATCAATCAAAGAAGTTATATTTTGTTTTAGCTTTCTTCTTTTGTGTTCTGATGATTCAGGACAAAATCCTAATTCGAGCAGATAGTATTGAATTGTAAAATAGTTTTTGAAATCAAAATTGAGATTGTTAAGATCTATTTCACCAAAAAGTTGTTTAGACTCTTTGATACGGTTATTGAAAAATAGTGTAAGGCATTTTTGACCTATCAGGAAGTTAAGGTAAATGTAAAAGACAAATCAAAACCCTACATTTCTAATCTTGATTATATTTTTATGGGAATAGCGGGTCGCTTTCAGATTAGAAGCCCGAAAATAATCAATACCGTTTAGGAATCGGTGTTTCAGAATATACCGTCAAAGCGGGAAATGTAACACTTGTTGTAATAGCCAAAAAGTAAAACAAAATCATTCACTATTTTACTTTTTAGTTAAAAAGTAAAATAAGAAACGTCATTATTTTACTTTTATGTATATTTGTAAAATAAGAATCGGTTTAATGTTTGTTTTATGCAAAAATTTGTGTCGGGGAAATCTATCAGCCAAGGATATTACAAAAGTTTTCAACCCAGTCCCATAAACCGGGAATGGGAAATCAGTGACATGTCGCTTTTACAACTTTTGAGCAAGGCTGATCGGCATTTGGGTCGGTTGGATATGTATTCGGAGTATGTGGATATAGATTTGTATATCCAAATGCACATAGCCAAAGAAGCCGTGCAATCTTCCAAAATTGAAGGAACACAAACCAACATAGAAGATGCGTTTTTGCAAAAAGAAGAAATCAATTTAGAAAAACGCGACGATTGGGAAGAAGTTCAGAACTATATTTCTGCGATGAAAGAAGCCGTAAAAATGCTTCATACACTTCCTTTTTCTTCACGCCTTATCAAGCAAACCCACAAAATTTTATTGCAAGGAGTGAGAGGCGAACACAAGCTTCCCGGCGAATACCGTTCAAGCCAGAACTGGATAGGCGGAGCGACCATAAATGATGCGGTTTTCATCCCACCTATACATACATCTTTGGGCGAGCTGATGTCCGATTTGGAAAAATTTGCCAATGATGAATTGAACCCACTTCCCGACCTTTTGAAAATTGCGCTTATTCATTATCAGTTTGAAACCATCCATCCTTTTTTGGACGGCAACGGCCGTGTCGGCAGATTGTTAATTACGCTTTATTTGGTTGACAAAGGGATTTTGAAACAACCGATTCTGTATTTGTCCGATTTCTTTGAGCGAAACAGGATGCTTTATTATGATAATTTAATGCGGGCCCGAACTCATAATGATTTAAACCAATGGCTTAAATTTTTTCTTACTGGCGTAATAGAAACAGCCAAAAACGGAGTGCAGACATTTGACGGAATTTTACAGTTACAGAAAAATTTAGACTATAAATTAAAGAACATTGGAAGCAAAAGCGGGGATGCATATAGGGTTTTGGATGTACTTTATTCAAATCCGGTCATAGATGCGCAAAGAGTCAGTACCGTAATCGGAAAATCTATGAGAACCGCCTATCAGTTGATTTATCTTTTAGAAGAATTGGAAATTGTAAAGGAAATTACCGGTTCGCAGAGAGGAAAACTCTATTTGTTTGAAGATTACCTGAATTTGTTTAAAAAATAAAACAAATCTACTTGCTATTTTACTTTTTCGCTAAAAAGTATAATAAGAAACTGCCTTATTTTACTTTTCGTCAAATAACTTCTAAAATCTGTTTCGCATGTTCTTTGGTTTTCACTTTTTCGATGACTTCTTCGATTACGCCTTTTTCGTTGATCATAAAAGTCGTACGCAAAATTCCGTCAAATTCCCTACCCATAAATTTCTTCCTGCCCCAAACACCAAAAGCTTCGATGATTTTCTTGTCTTCATCAGCAATCAACGGATAATTCAAGTTATATTTTGTCGCGAAATTCTTTTGTCGCTTCACCGAATCGGCACTCACACCGATGATTTCATAACCTTTGGATTTCAGCGCTTCTTCATTGTCACGCAAATCACAGGCTTCGGCGGTACAGCCGGGTGTACTAGCTTTGGGGTAGAAAAATAAAACATATTTTTTCCCTTTGTAATCAGATGATTTTATAGTATTTCCGTTTTGGTCTATTCCTTCAAATTTAGGTGCTTTACCGCCTTTTTTCAACATTTTTTTGGTTTTCATTCAAATGATAAATATAGCTTAAATTTGCAAGACCTGCCAGGTTTTAAAAATCTGGCAGGTCTGATTATAAACAAATGACTTATTTTAAATTTTGCCCAAATTGCGCTTCCCAAAACATCGAATTTGAAAACCACCGACGATTTGAATGTTTTGACTGTGGAATGGTTTATTTCCAAAATGTGGCAGCTGCCGTTGCCGTCATCATAGAAAAGGATGACATGATTCTTTTTACCATAAGAAATCGTGAACCGAAATTGGGAATGCTGGATTTGCCCGGCGGATTTACCGATCCCGATGAAACTGCGGAAGAAACCTGTGCGAGAGAATTAAAAGAGGAATTAAATTTGAAAATTTCGCCTGAAAATTTCAAATATTTTAAATCCCAACCCAATAATTATCTCTACAAAGGAATTCCTTACAAAACCGAGGATTTGGTTTTTACCTCTCAACTTCCTGATGCTTTTGAATTCAAATTGGAAAAAAGTGAAATTCAAGAAATTAAATGGATTCCTAAAGCTGAAATTCATTTGGAAGAAATCGGGTTTGATTCGTTGCGAAAAGCGGTTGAAGAATATATAAGCCTCCCCTAACTCCTCCAAAGGAGGAGAATTTGACGAATTTCGATTCACGAACTTCGTAATAAGGAATAATTTTTGAACATCCCGAACTATGAAAAATTTAATTTTCTTTTTAACTCTAAGCTGGGCTGTAATTTCATGCAGCACCCAAACCGTTTCGGTAGATTATGACCGCAGTCAGGATTTCTCTCAATTGAAAGATTTCCGCTACGAATTTTCGGAAAATACGATGAGCGAATTGGACATCAACCGGATTCAAAATGCTGTAAATGCCGAATTACAGGGAAAAGGGATGAGTTTCAATGAAAATTCGGCTGTGAAAATCAAAATCATTCCGGAAGAATTTATTTCTGAAAGCCGGGATTCACAAGTCGGAATCGGTGTGGGCGGGGGCAGTTATGGTTTCGGAACTTCAGTCGGGATGAGCATTCCGATTAATTCCGAAAAACTGAACCAACGCTATTTGGTTTCCCTTTTCAATTCAGAAAATCAACTGGTCTGGGACGGACGACTGGAAATCCAAATGCCTGCAAACGCCAACCCGGAAACCATAGATGCCAATGTGCAAAAAGGCGTTCAGAAATTATTTAAGAAATATCCGCCTGTTAAATGAGTGGATGAGGAATTCAGTGATCAGTGGACGAGTCATGAGAAAATAAAAATGCCATTTCTGAATTCAGAATGGCATTTTTTACTTTAGTGATAATGTTTAAACCTATTACTAACCCTTAACGGATTGCTCATATTTATTCATTTCAGAATCGTACTTCTCCATCTCTCTGTCATATTTTTTCATCTCCGATTCATATTTTTCCATTTCAGAATCGTAGCTTTTCATCAAACGTTTTCTCTCTTCTGAATCCGTAGGCAGTTTAAATGCTTTTTCCCTGAATTTAAAAGCATTACCGCGAAATTTGAATGCTTCATTTCTAAATTTAAATGCTTCGCTTCTAAATTTGAATGCATCATCTCTAAATTTCAACGCTTGTGGATTATTGAATTTCTTAGCATTCTCTTCTATTTCTTTGATGTGATTTTTCCATTCAGGTGAATTATAATATTTCTCGATTTCCTTCGCATTATTTTCTATCTTCTCAATTTGCTCTTTCCATTCGGGAGAATTATAATAATCTTCTATCCTTTTTGCATTTGATTCGATTTCTTCAATGTGTTTTTTCCATTCGTGCGAATTGTAGTATTTTTCAATATCTGCAGCATTTTTCTCAATCTTTTCGATTTGGGCTTCCCATTCCGGCGAATTAAAATAATCCACATTCAAGGTTTCCAATTCTTTTAAATCCACCCCGGATAGAACATCTCCTGCGATTTTCAATCCTAAATCTCCCGCATCAATTCCGATTTTAGCCAAGCCATCTAAGCTACTTAAATCCAACACCATATTATCCGCTCCGTTAAAACTGATAATAGTTGGCTTTTTGGAAGGAACTGGCGTCACTTTCATTTTTTGCTCGGGCGACATTTGGGCATAAACTTCATTCATCAGTTTTGAATCTAATTTCGAAACATCAATCTTTTCTACTTTATTGCCGTTCTCATCTTTCACTTTCACAGTCGCTTTGCGAACTTGTTTTTTGTATTCACGGAACAATTCTTTCGAAACACCTTTTCCGGGTTCTATTTGGGCAGAAACTTTTTCGCTGAATATGAGCATAGCCGCTGCCAATAAAGGAATGCTGAAAAATTTCAATGCCGTGGTTTTTATTTTCGATGTTTGTTTGGTCATCATGATCAATCTTTTTTTGGTTACTAAATAATTAAAGGAACTGGAAAGAGAAGTCTGTGATTTCACAGGTATTTTCTCCAGCAAAAGGTGTTGATAAGCGGTCGTGTCAAAATGGTGATTCAAAACCTCTTCGTCCGCCAGAAATTCGTGGTTGGTACGAATGGATTTTCGGTAGATGTACAGAAAAGGATTGAACCAGAAAAAAATCATCAGAAATTCAACAAAAACCACATCCCAACTGTGTTTCTGTTTGATATGCGCAAATTCATGGTAAAAAATTTCAGACTGGATTTTCTCATTTTCCACATCTTGTTTTGAAGCAAATAAATAATGGAAAAAACTGAAAGGCGAAACATTTTGATTGATTTTCACTAACATAAATCCTTCTTTTTGAACTCGCTCGCTCCGAATCGCCAAACGATTAATTCTCCACAAATTGACAAAAAAACGGATTAAAAATCCTAAACTAACCAACAAACCGATGATTCCCAGGATTTCCACCCAATTCAAAGTCCGGAAAAATCCGGGTTCTGATGTGATGGTTTGTTGTGGAACAATGGTTTCCGAAACCTGAATTTGAACGGTTGCGATTTCAACAGGTTGAGAGGTCGTTTGACTTTGCGGGATTTGTGGAATAAACTCCTCTAATTGCGGAGTGGAAAATTCACGGATTCCCAATTCCATAAACGGAATCGAAAAGGATAACACCAAAGTTGCAAGCAGATAAAAACGGTTAAAACGAAACATTTTTTCCCGTTGTAAAATGAAATGATAAAACCCGATGAACACAGCGGAACAACAGATGATTTTAAAAAGCAATTCCATTATTTTTTACGTTTTTGAATTTCACTATCGACTATTTTTTTCAAATCTTCTAACTCCTTCTCCGACAAATCAGCCGACGAAGTAAAAAAGGAAGCAAACTGCAAAGCAGAATTACCAAAGAAATTTTTGATCAGTCCTTTCATCTGACCGGAAAAATAATCCTCTTTTTTGACCAAAGCAAAATACCTTCTCGAATTTCCGAAAACCTCAAAATCCACGAAACCTTTTTCCTGCATCCGTTTAAGTAAGGTGGCCACCGTTGTCGTTGCAGGCTTGGGATCGGGATAGCTGTCTATGAGATCTTTCATAAACGGTTTTCCTTCATTCCAGATGATTTCCATCAATTCTTCTTCCTTTCTGGACAAGCTCATTTCTATAAATTTAGAATTAATTCTACAAATGTAGAATAAAAATTGAATTGAACAAATTTTTTATTTTAAAACCTCAAGGTTAGTAAGCATATTTTTATTTAACCTTGGAGGTTCTTAATTCAATAGACGACTGAATTTCAGCAATTGTTACAGTTTTTGGACAAGCCCTAACAAAATTTAAAACTCTATAAGGTAGCTTATGAAAAATCCCAATGTTAAGAATCGCATTTCCAATGTTAAGTTTTCGATTGGCTATTGTTTCAATGTAAACTTAATGTTAATTTTACATCAATTAAATGTAACTGATTCATTAATTTAATCTATAACAAAATGAAAACAAACATATTAGCCATCACAATCTTTTTAATTTCAGGGTTTGCATTCGGACAACATAAAATGGAAAAATGTAACAAACTGGCAAAAAATGAGCAAAAAACCTGCAAAGACAATGTGATTACCAACATCGTTTCCGACTATGTGGTTTATCCGGAAAATTCGCTTTTCAATGAAAATGAAGGAACGGTTTATGTGCGGTTTACGACAGATGAAAACCAAAACCTAAAATCCGTACGGGTTCTGGGCGAGTCCGATAAAGAATTGGCTGACGCAGCAAAAAAAGCAATTGAAAAATTTGCAAATGCAGAAGGCAAAATGATGCTTGCACAAAATGAAGTGTACCGGATTCCGGTAAAATTTGAGTTGGAGTAAGCCTCCCCCAACCCCTCCAAAGGTGGGGGATTTTATAATTACAACAAACCTTGGAGATTTCGGAAACCTCCAAGGTTTTTTATATCACACCTGTCAGGAAATTAGGGATTCCGATTTTTCCAACAATAAAACACCCAGTTTCTCCATCGCTTTCTGCACCGATTTCACTTCCTCAAAACGAAGCATAAGGGAATTTTCATCTTCTTTGGATTTAGCTTGTTTTTCTTTGAAACTCGCCAATCTCGGATTTTGGTGAAGCGTGGAAATGATATTCTGAAATTTGGAAGACTGAAAATAATCTGACTGCGGCTTACTGATGAAATAAGCCAGCATCACGCCTTTTTTCAACACAATCCGCTCGAAACCAAGCTCTTTCGCCATCCATTTCAACTTCATGCTTTCCAGCAAATTGGAAACTTCTTTTGGATATTCACCGAAGCGATCCACGATATTCGTTTCAAATTCCGATAGTTTTTCGTTGGATTCGATTCCTGCCAATTCGTTATAAAGCGCCAATCTCTCCTCTGCATTATTCACATAATCGTCCGGAATCAGAATTTGCAAATCGGTATCGATCTGAATATCGGAAACATAGATTTTATCGTCCGGGTTTTGAGTATCAAACAAATCTTTGAAATCGGTTTCTTTGAGTTCTTCTATGGCTTCGTTCAGGATTTTCTGATAAGTCTCAAATCCAATCTCCGAAATAAATCCCGATTGTTCCGCCCCCAACATATTTCCGGCTCCACGAATTTCCAAATCTTTCATCGCAATGTTGAATCCGGAACCCAAATCGGAGAATTGTTCGATAGCCTGCAAACGTTTTCTGGCTTCATTGGTCAAAGTCGAAACCGGCGGAGCGATCAGATAACAAAACGCTTTCCGGTTACTTCTCCCCACACGTCCACGCATTTGGTGCAGGTCTGCCAAACCGAAGTTTTGCGCATCTCCAATCAAAATTGTGTTAGCATTTGGAACATCCAAACCGTTTTCCACAATCGTCGTCGAAATCAACACATCAAACTTCCCTTCCATAAAATCCAAAATCACTTTTTCCAGATCATCACCTTTCATCTGACCGTGACCGGTCGCAATTTTCGCATCGGGCACCAACCGCTGAATCATTCCGGCAATTTCTTTCAGCGAATCAATGCGGTTATGAATAAAGAAAACCTGTCCGCCTCGTTGCAATTCGTAGAAAACCGCATCCCTGATTTGTTCTTCGTTAAACCCTATTAATTGTGTATCAATTGGTTGTCTGTTTGGAGGCGGCGTTTTGATGATGGATAAATCACGGGCTGCCATGAGCGAAAACTGTAAAGTTCTCGGAATCGGAGTTGCCGTTAAAGTCAGCGTATCCACATTGGAACGTAGCGTTTTGAGTTTATCCTTCACGCCTACTCCGAATTTGTGTTCTTCATCAACAATCAATAACCCCAAATCTTTGTATTTCACATCTTTGTTAACCAATTGATGCGTGCCGATGATGATGTCAATTTTGCCTTCGGCTAATTTTTCAAGGATTTCTTTTTTCTGTTTTGCAGATTTAAAACGGTTAAGATAGGCGACCGTAACCGGCATATCTTTCAACCTTTCTGTAAAAGTTTTGAAATGCTGAAATGCCAAAATGGTCGTCGGCACCAAAACAGCAGTTTGTTTTCCATCTGTTGCTGCTTTGAACGCTGCCCGAATCGCTACTTCCGTTTTTCCGAAACCGACATCGCCACAAACCAACCGATCCATGGAACGTTCGCTTTCCATATCGGCTTTTACGTCGTTGGTTGCTTTGAGCTGGTCAGGCGTATCTTCATAGATGAAAGAAGCCTCCAGTTCGTTTTGCAAATAACTGTCCGGCGCAAACTGAAATCCTTTTTGGGCACGGCGTTTAGCGTATAATTTGATTAAGTCAAAAGCAATTTCTTTGACTTTTGTTTTGGTTTTATTCTTCAGATTTTTCCAAGCTGGAGATCCCAATTTATTGATTTTCGGTTCAGCTCCGTCTTTTCCGGTGAATTTGGCAATTTTATGAAGCGAATGAATACTTACATACAAAATGTCGTTATCTCGGTAAACCAATTTAATGACTTCCTGACTTACGCCCTGCACATTTTGTTTGACCAAACCCGCAAATTTTCCAACTCCGTGATCTATATGCGTAACGAAATCCCCGATTTGCAGAGAAGTCAGTTCTTTTAGCGTAATGGCTTCTTTTTTGGCAAATGAATTTCGCAGGTTGAATTTATGGTAACGCTCAAAAATCTGATGATCTGTAAAACAGGTTATTTTTAAATCTTCATCTACAAATCCCTGATGAATTGCGCCGATAACCGGAACGAATTTTACTTCTTTTGCAATGTCTTCAAAAATGTCATGAAAGCGCTGCACCTGCTTTTCGCCCGAACAAAAAAGATAATTGGTAAATCCATCTTTTGTTTTTTGGTTCAATTCTTCTGCCAATAAATCAAATTGTTTATTGAACGAAGGTTGTGGTTTTTGGCTGATTTGTATTTGGACCGAATCGTCAAAATAAGGCGTCAAGGAAAATTCGATAACCGGAAATCTCTTCAGTCCCGATTTGAATTCGATTTCATCTAAAAACAATTCTTTTGGAGATGCATGTTTGAGTTCGCCTGAAAGACGCTGAAAGGCTTCGCCTGCCAGATTAAAGTTCCGATAAATCGCCGCCTGAACCAAATTCAGATTTTTGGCCATCACAATGGTTTTATCTGAAATATATTCCAAAAAACTCTCGCGCGAATCCGACGTGAATTTATTTTCCAGATTGGGAACGATGGTAAAACTTTTGACTTTTTCTACCGATAACTGGGTTTCGATGTCAAAGGAACGAATGCTTTCCACCTCATCCCCGAAAAGAGAAATGCGGAACGGATGCTCTTCAGAAAAGGAAAAAACATCTACGATTCCGCCGCGGATGGAAAATTCGCCCGGCTCGGAAACGAAATCGACCCGATGGAATTCGTAGGAAAATAAAACTTCGTTCAGAAAATCTATATCGAGCGAATCGCCTACGGAAACTTTCAGTGTGTTTTTGCTCAAAACCTTTCGGGTAACGACTTTTTCAAATAATCCTTCGGAATAAGTAACCACGATTCTTGGTTTTTTGGCACCGTTCAAAGAGTTCAGAACTTCGGTTCTCAAAACTACATTGGCATTGTTGGTTTCTTCGATTTCATACGGCCGCCGATAGGAATCCGGCAGAAAGAGAACTTCGTCTTTTGAGAAAAGGGACTCGAGCTCATTCAGCACATAAGCCGCTTCTTCTTTGTCATCCAAAACCAGCAGAACCGGATTTCCGGAAGTTTGCATGATTTGGGCTGTGAAAAAGGAAAGCGAAGAACCGGCCTGACCTTTTATATGAATTTTTGCCGCATGGTTTTTTTGAATTTGGGCAATGGAATTCTGTACGAAACCAGAAGATTCGTATTTGTTCAGAACATCATGAATGGTTTTTGTTTCCAAAACTTGGGCAAAGGTAAGTTTTTTGCTGGAAGATGGATGCTGAAAGATGGAGGTTTTTAGCAGGGAGTTAAATATTTAGAATTTGATAAAATCATTTCCGCTCAAACTCGATAGAACCTCCTATGGAATGCGGCTGGACTTCATCTTCATCATACGGGAAAGTCGGGAGCTTAACTTCTTTTATGAGAATAGTAGAATCGGAAGTTATTTTTTCCAATTTCAAATTGACATAGGCTTGTGTCGTTTTCAGAGGCATCTCTCTGGAAATACGGATCATTTTCACGTCTATTTTCTGTTCGCCGCTATCGGTCAGTTCGTTGTCGATGTTCAGGTTTTTGGTCACCATTTGGTAAGATTTTCCGTCCATGACCATTTCTTCGTTCACCATCACTTGGAAATGACATCCTTTTGCCACAATAGAAAGTTCGTATTTTTCTTCCGAGTCGGAATTTTTTACAAATGAGAGGATAAAAAATCCGGTGATCAACAACATTAAAAACCTTTGCATATCAAAAACTGTTTTATTCTCTAAACTCAACGGGCGAAATTAGAAAATAGTTTGTGAAATAGCTTTTTAGAATTCTAAAAGGTTTGTTAAAATAACGAAGATTGCTAACCGATTTTTACCGAGGTCATAGACAAAGACCCTGCAACACAATGATTATTAAACACTTCCACTTCCTCTCTCTGATCTTGAAGACCCAAACTATACATCAATGGATAATAGTGATCCGGTGTAGGAATTGCCAGTTTTCCGGATTCTCCCAATTCTGAAATATTAAATAATTTGGAATGTTCTTTCTTCTCAATGATGTCCACAAATTTTGAGTTCATCTCTTCCGCCCAATCATATCCAATATTTTTGTCAATATTTTTCCAATCAACCATCCGAAGATTGTGCACCATATTTCCACTTCCGATGATTAAAACTCCTTTTTGACGCAGTTTGGCTAATTGTTGCGCTAAATTATAATGATATTGCGCCGGTTTGAAATAATCAATGCTTAACTGCAAAACGGGAATATCGGCATCGGGAAACATATGTCGAACGACTGTCCAGGCACCGTGATCCAATCCCCATTCGTGATCCAACCCAACTTCTACGGTACGGATTTCTTTTTGAATTTGCTCTGCCAATTCGGGGCTGCCCGGAGCAGGATACTGCACATCAAATAATTCCTGTGGAAATCCGCCAAAATCATGAATCGTTTTAGGAAAATCCATCGCCGTAACATGGGTGCCTTTAGTCAACCAATGCGCCGAAACAACCAAAACAGCACTTGGTAAATCCATGGATTTTGCCACATTTGCCCATGCTTGGGAGAACTCATTATCAAGAATTCCGTTCATGGGTGAACCATGGCCTATGAAAAGAGCGGGCATTTTCTCGTCACGTTCCTTGAAACCCTGAAGTAAATTTTTAGAAACTGTATTCATCTTAAAAAGAATTAGGTACAAATTTCCTGAATTTTTTTACTTTAGTCATTACCATAGGTTAGGATTTCAATTTAGTATTCATTTAAAAAATCAGCTATGAAAAATTTAGTATTTCTGTTCTTCTTCATTTTTTCATTTCATTATGCCCAAAGCACTAAAAACCTTTTGATTTTTACCAAAACAGCAGGTTTCCGTCATGAATGCATCGAAAAAGGAGTAGAAAGTATTTCAGAAATTCTTCAAACAAATGGCATTCGTTTTTATCACACAGAAGACAGCAGATTCTTTATTGCAGATTCTTTGAAACAATTTGATGGCGTTCTATTTCTCAACACCACAGGAGATATTTTAAATGAAGAACAGCAACAAGCACTTGAAACATTTTTCAAATCGGGAAAGGGGTTTATAGGCATTCATTCTGCTACAGATACAGAATATGATTGGCCTTGGTATGGTAAACTCATAGGTGGCTATTTTAAAAGCCACCCAAAAATTCAGAAGGCTCAATTGGAGATAAAAGCCCCTACTCATATTTCCACCCGCCATTTGGAAAAAAGGTGGCTTCATGAAGATGAATGGTATAATTTTAAACAACTTCATCCTAATATACAAATTTTGATGTATGTGGACGAATCCAGTTATCAGGGTGGCGAAATGGGAGATAATCATCCTGTTTCTTGGTACAGGGAATTTGAAGGAGGTCGTATGTTCTATACCGCATTGGGGCATACTTTGGAATCCTATGATGATGTCAATTTCAGAAAACATATTTTAGGAGGTATTTTATATGTTTTGAAATTGGATTAAAGTTCAACCAACCTTTTTTTATAATCCGGCATCTAATTTATTAAACACTTAAAATTAGAAATATGTCAGACGCTATAAAAATCAAACCATGTAATGTAGGTTGGGATCAAATGACTCCGGAAGAAAAAGGAAGACACTGTTCGCTTTGTTCTAAAACGGTAGTGGATTTCACCCAAATGAAAAAAGAAGAAATCCAATGGGAACTAAAAAATTATTTTGCAAAAGGACAAAGCGTTTGTGGTCATTTTCTGGCAAAAGATGTGGATGAAATTGTCGTGGAAGTTCCGGTTCAATTATTTTCCAAACGAATGAATTTTCATAAACAATTTGCATTGGCACTCTTGGTTGTGATGGGGACTTCTCTTTTGAGCTGTACCAATAATCAAGGGGAAAAAGAACGACTCAGTGAAGTTGTGATTACAGAAAATGTACGAGGAATCGATACGCTTTCTACTCCTGCTGATTCTTCAAACATAGAAATAGATTTACCCGAAAAAAATGGCAAAATCATTCCGATAATGGAAGGAGAAATTTCGGTTCCACCCGTTACCTCAATTCCAAATGAACCTCTTTCCGGCATTCCTATTCCACCTGAAGATGTTGTGAAAGGCGATGTGTCCATCATCAGACCTAAGGTTGTAGGCGAACCTGCTGTAATAAAGGATTCGATTCCTATCAAAGAAAATTGCATCCTTCCGGAAGAATCAGATAGTTTACTCAACGATGTGCCGAAAATTATGGGGAAAATTGCTGTTCCGACGCTGGAAAAAAACTCAAAATAGTGGAGCTGGCGGTTCTCCTTGGATGAACTTGAATGAAGCGAAATGAATCCGAATGAGATATTAAAAGCTTATTAATCATCGAATTAACCTCTCATTTGAAAAATAGAATATTAAGAACCAAACACTTAGAAATGGTACGATTTTCACCAATGTGGGGAACAGGTGGGGATTAAAAAAGTGCTTAAAAGTTTGGAAATGTCATAAAATTGTCGTATATTTGCAGAGCAAAATCTCTTAAGACGGAGGTTTTGCATTTTTATTTATTGAAATTCTGAATCTATAGAGCTTCATCCTGACTTATTCAGGTGAGCACCAACCTGCGAGACCCAACTCGTAAGGTGGTTCAATGATTCGGCAATCTATGCAAGGCTCAAAAGCTAAACAAAGGTGCAGGTTCCTGCCTGTATGACATTCGTGTATAGTTTAGATTATACTCCTTGCTTTCAATGAACAATTTGAAAAAAGGATGTTAAATCTTAATCTATAGTTATGAAAGTAAAATTCATTTTGAAAAATCCTAAAGAGGGTAAAAATACCATTCACATGAGAGTGAGAGTTGGGCGGGCTATTGACTTATCAATTGCAACTAAGGAAAGTGCGTGTCTTGAAGACTGGGATGAGAGAAACCAGTGTTTGTATGAAGAGTACACAGAGTCCAAAAAGGGCAAGGAAATCATAAAAAGAGATGCCGAAACAAAACAAAAAATTCTCGAAAACAAGGAAGTAAACTACAGATTGTTTGAGCTGAAAAAGATAGTTGAGTCAGCTTATAAGTCAACTTCTGAAAGAATTGATAAAGACTGGTTAACAAATTTGATTTACCCTGAACCAGATGAGTCTGATGAGGCAAACGTCTCCTTTACTGACTATTGCAGTAAATTTATTGAAGCAAGGGGCAAGAGCATTAGCAAAGCCTATGTTTCAAAAATAAACAGCATTAAGGCAATTGTTGAAAGGTACACCGAACATCGCAGGTTGAAGCAATTGAATTTAACCGACATAGACAATGACTTCAAGAATGATTTTGAAAAGTACTGCTTAGAAATAGAGAAATACTCTGTTAATTATTTTGAACGGAATTTCAAGTTCATTAAAACAATCCTGTTCCATGCACAACAGAATGGGCATCAGATATTTCATGGGTTAAACAGGATAAAATGCCGTACAGTAAAGTCAATGTTTGTGATTTTAACTCCTGATGAATTGGAATTGATTGAAAATGAAACATTCTCAGATGAACATCTTAAGACTGCAAGAGATTGGTTACTGATTTCATGTCACAGCGGTCAACGTGTTTCAGATTTCATGAGATTTGATACAAGCATGATAACAGAAAGGGTGGTTAAAGGAGAGTTGAAGTATTTTATTGAATTTGTTCAAGTAAAAACTAAAAAGCAGATGGTTCTCCCACTTCATAACAAAATAGTAGAAATTCTAAAAAAAAGGAATTGGTCATTTCCCAGAAAAATGTCAGAAGCAAGGTATAATGAGCATATTAAAAAGGTTTGTGAACAGGCAGGAATTAATGATATGGTAGAAGGAAGCCTATCAATTAAAGAAAAATCTGAATTCATCAAACATAGAAAGAAGAATAACCGAAGAAAGGTGCATGGAACTTATCCAAAACACCTGTTAGTGAGTTCCCATATTGGTAGAAGAAGCTTTGCTTCCAACAATTTTGGTACAATACCAACTACACTCTTGATGGTGGCTACAGGGCATTCAAGCCCAAATATGTTGATGAAGTATATTGGGAAGATTGACGAAGTACAATCCATGATGTTAGCCGAATATTTTTAAACAAACAATAATTTAAGGAGAAGAAATATGAGTGAAATTATTTTAACAAGCCAAGATAATCTCAGAGAGATTATGGCACAGGTAGTAGAGGAAAAATTGATTGTTTTTAAACATTGGTTTGAATCTCAAAAGATTAATGATGAGAGACCATTGACCAGAAAGGAAGCGATGAAGTATTTAAGCTTACCAAAATCTACTTTTTGTAGGTATTTATCTAAAGGTTATATACCATATTATGAATTTGGGGATAGGGATTATTACAGACGTAATGAACTTGATGAAGCAATGATACCATTTAACAAACGTACAATTCAAAAATTAGTCTCGTGAAAAGTAAAACAATTCTTTTACCTACAAGGCTTCTGAATGATTTAGAAGCCTTTTTTAATGAACATGGTTCAGCTCGGAAATTAAAAATTGACAACGCTCTTTATATAGTGGGGCTTATTACAGAGCTGGAATCAAATTATCGAAACCAGTCTGAGGAGGAGTTTGACAACTACATTCCGTTGGATTCCCAACTTTTAAAACAGGTAATCAGCAAGTACAATATCTATCTGGAGCTATTGGTTGAACAAGATTTCTTAGATAAGAAAAACTATAGTACGGACAGGAGACGTAGCAATGCTTTTAAGATTACTGATAAATATTTAGATGATGTGGAATGGCAGTCTTATGAATTGACCAACCCCATCCTACTTAAAAAGTTTGATGAAAAAGGATTAAGTGAATATCATAAAGTGAAATGGGAACAGGTCGAACAACACCGACCTCATCTCATTAAATTTTTCAATGACAAATTGAAGATTAAAGATGATAGAGCATATCAGGTAACTCTGGTCAAATCAGGAGATAATGAGAGAAGTTTCAGAACTTCTTTACAAATTATAACAGAGTTTCGTAAAAAGATTTGGAAAGCCTCTACCAGCAATGGGGATAACAGATTACATACCAATCTTACACGTTGCCCTAAAGCAATCCGTCAATTCATTTCGTATGATGGTGAGCCCATTGTTGGATGCGATATTAAATCATCTCAGCCGTTCTTTTTAGCAGTGCTGATAACAGCCATAATTAAGAAGGACAAATCATTATTGGAGAAGATAAAAGCTACAAAAATCCTAAGCAACACAGTGATTGAAGAATTATTTTCATTGGACTTAGATGTTGAAGAATTGAGGAGATACACAAACGAGATTCTAAACGGGGATATTTATCTGGATTTGGCTGAACAGATTGAATTCAAATACAATGAAGACAGCAAGCCCTATAGGGATGTTTATAATTCTAAGGGTAAAAAGGTTAAAGGAAGATTTACTGCTCGGAAAGTTGTTACATATAACAGTGAAAGAGATTTGGTCAAACAAGTTTTCATGGAAATTCTATACAGCAGCCCCGATACACGAATTCCAGAAGCAACAGTTTTCAGGGAGAGGTATCCATCCATTCACAAAATTGTGAAATGCTTACATGGCAATAACGTGAAATTTTCATACCTGTTGCAGTATGTTGAGGCATACATCCTACTGGATGAGGTTGCTTTCAGATTCAGCAAGGAATTTCCAGATATTCCTATCTGGAGCATACATGATTCATTGGTTACGACAGAGCAGCACAAAGAAACGTTGAAGGACTTTATGGTAAAAGAAATCAAATCCATCACTGGTTTGAAACCAAAAGTGGAATATGAGGACTGGAAAGAGAAACCTTCAAACAACAGACCTCATCCCAACAGAAAGAGATTGAACAAAGCAAGGCGGGGACTGTGACTATAAAGAAAAAGTGCTATATGCTGTAAATCAACAAATAGCACTTTTTCTACATCTGAATGAGTGAAAGGTTCGACCAGCAGCCGAAGCAGCCAACGCATATTCAGATAGAATCAGATAGAAAGAGATAGAGATAGAAAAGAGAGAATAAAAATATGAAGAGAATGAAAAAGAAATTAGATTCTTACCCTAATGTAGCATCTTTTATTCATCGTGAGTTTCTCGTTGTGATGAACATGTGTTTAGTGCCGAGGAGCATAGTAAATGATACATACTCCCAACAATGCTATCAATGCTCCAATAATGTCATACTTGTCAGGAGTGTAATTATCAAATTTCATTGACCAGAGTATGGACATAACGATAAAGATACCACCATAGGTGGCATATACTCTTGCAAAGTTAGACTCTTGCCAAGTGGCTACTACTCCATAGAAAGCGAGTATTATTCCACCTAATGCTCCATACCACCACGGCTTTTCCTCTTTCAACCAAAGCCACACCAGATACCCTCCGCCTATCTCACACAGACCAGCAAGAATGAAAATTGGTATTGACTTGAATATTGTCATTAAAACTCCAGTTCTGATGTTATGAATTCCTTTACTCCTTTTTCACCCGTCAATTCTAACCAAGCTTCGGTTTTGTCTCCACTGACAGATATTGCAAAAGTAAAGAAATCGCAGCATTCTCTTTCAGTCTTAATAAATTCAACCAGCTCATCCAGCACCTCGTCATTTCCAGCAAATTTAAAAGCATAACCATTAGAAAGCTCCTTGTTCTCTACCACCTGTTGTCTAAGGCTTGCAATAACCGTTTCCTTTCTCTCCCTTAGCTCAGGAGATGTTAATTTACAAGATAATTCTTTTGACTTGCTCTCTGTCCTGCAATTGTCATTGCATGCTTTATCGCTCATATTCATTTTGGAATTTTGATTACAACTTATCAGTGAAGATAAAATTATAATGGCTGCCATTGCTTTAAATGTTCTTATCATTATTCAGATAATTTGTTCTTACTTTTACAAATATAAACCGTGGAGTATAGTCAACGGTCAAGTGAAAAATTCAAAAAAATTTCAAGTGTATGTTAATTGGTGAATTATCAAAAGTCTCCGGACTGTCAAGGGACACTATCAGGTTCTATGAGAAGAAAGGTTTGATTGAGGTTGGTAAGAAGGAAAGGCGGTTTAATAATTACAAGGAATATTCGAAAGAGACCTTGAGCAAGTTATTATCTATAAAACGCCTAAAGAGTTTTGGCTTTACATTGAATGAAACAGCAGAATTACTGGATATGCTGGAAGTGAATGAAGCCACCTGTAAAAATGTTTCATATAGAATTGACGAAAAGATTACTTTGATTGACCAGAAAATTGAAGAACTCAAGATAGTAAGAAAACAACTTGTAGATGGCAAGAGTAATTGTCAGGACAAAACAGGAGCTTTAAAAACTCCAAACAGCACTTGCCCAGTATTTGAAGCTTGATGAAATTTACTTGCTTCCGTAGAAAAGAGAATTAACATCCCTATATTTGTCTTAACAAAAACAGAAAATATTGAAGTAAAAACAGATTGATTAAAATATAAGTTAGCATTAGCTATTATTCTTGAACAAGAAAACTGGTAATTTTTAGCAACTCAAGAAGGTAGACTTAATGCTCGTGCTATGGGCACGGGCGTAGTTTATTTGAGTTGCGGGCATACCAGTGCCTCTTGTTCATTAAGCTATCGTTCCGTGCTTTCCTTTTTATGGAAGTGCTTCTCAATTACGGCTATCCGTAATGTAATATAGATTGCTAATCATATTTTGGTCGTTTAAATAGAATTTAATTTTAAAACCAAATATTATGAGAAACACAAACCTTTTCTTTGTACTGTTAGCAACGTTCTTCATTTTAACAGGCTGCTCAAGCGATGAGGATAGTTCTAACTCGGTTGATGAATCAAAACTAATCGGCATCTGGAATTCTGTTCCGAATGCAATTGATGATTTAACAATTGAATTCACATCGAACCATAGAGCATACTTTACTTACCATGAATTCAATGACCTCACTGATGGAGGAGATTGGCAGCTAACTGACAACAGATTGAAAATTTATTGGGACGATGCTGATGAAGGAAATGAAATCTACAATTTAGAAATCTTAGAGCTTACGGATTCAACTCTCAAATGGAGAGTCAATATTGATGGGGATGACTATGTAGAAACTTATACAAGATAAAACTATCAAAATGAAAACATTACACTTGATGCTGCTTAGTTTAATCATCCTATGCAGTTGTACTAACCCAAAGAAAGTACTTGTGAAGGATAAGAACTCAAGGAAGTATGCAAATGAGATTAAATCCAGTCTGGACTCAGGAACTGCAAGAAAATTTGAAGAAAACTACAAACAGGTATTGATGTGGGGTGAACTTGGTGAAAAGGGGCGTGCTGCAATTGCAAAAAATTATGGAGAAAGATATGAGTATTTAACTCTGGGAGATTTAGTTAACCACTCTACTTCTAACAAATAATAAAATTATGAAAAGAACATTATCCTTTACAACAATCTTACTTTCACTATCACTTACAGCTCAAAGCTACCGTTATACACAGGTTAACCAATTAGCAATTCAACAGAACAATTTTACAGTAGTGCAAAACAACTACGGATTCTATGACATTGCCAATGCAATCCAGATGTTCACCAACGCTTGGTCTGACAACAAAAAGAGAGAGATTGAAGTACAGAAATCGCAATTTCGTATTGAGCAAGTGAAAGAAACTTACAGAAGAGCTGAGAGCTATCCGGAAACGATTTTAAACGGTTGGCATCTCGTTATGGTTACTGATAATTACAATTTCTGCAATGAAGCTAAGGCTCTGGTCGAAGATGGTCGGATTATGAAACTGGTAATTGATAATTATATGCCAAATTCCTTAAACTTTACTACCATCAACCCAATCCGAAATGCTAAGTCTTTACTAAGCCTACAAGACTTGAACAACAATCCAACCTCAACAGTAGAGGTATATTTTACCAATGACTTAGAGCAATCTACTATTGTTGAAGCTCCTTTGGAAGCTGGTTACGTTTGCTTCTACTCGGATATGGGAAGAGCCAAATCCATTAAAATCAGACTTGGAAGTGTGAACTTGGGAGAGCTCGGAGGAAAAATAAAAGAAGAGCCTTCCTGCTTTGACGAAAATACCATCACTTTAGCCTTGAAACCAAACTCTTATGAGTTCAGAGCATTTGGTAGAGGAACTATCAATTGGGAAGGAGTTGCAGTTGTTAAAGAGGGACAATGTTTAAGCATTAATTTGAACGAAGAGAATAAAAAATAGGAATAGTGTACCCGCAATACAGTCAAATTTTGAATTATCTTTTGAAAAATGAATAATCTATCCAGAACAACCAGAAAGTCATAAATATGTTATTCCTGTAGTCATATTGTCATTCTCAATTTAAAATGGCAATTGTATTGTTCATGATTTCATTTTTTTATATTTTTGAAAATCAACTATATCCACTAATTCTCTCTACATAAACTGAAAGTATTAAGAATATGACTTTAAATGATTTCAAAAGCATTGTGGATGATTCCTCGGCTACTATTTCAAACAGTAGTCTTGAACAAGTATATTCAGAGTTAAATATTGATGCCACCAATGGTCACAACGGAAAGGAAGTGTCCGATAAACTCTATGAAAATATTCGGGAAATTTTCCAAACAAATGATAAAGATGTAAAAAATACAATCTCTCAAGCTAAGTTCTTAAAGTTAGAATCAATACTTGTTCATAGATGTGTTCTCTATGATGAAGACCCAATTGAGTATCTAAAAATAATTAAGGTTATACGAGATGCTTGTAGAAAAGACATACACACTTTTCCTCCATTCAGTGAGAAAATGAGATGGAAAGAAGCTGTAGAAAATTGCAAAAACTTTAACAAGTTTTCTCCCAGCGTACATTCTTTAAGCCTTAAAAATTTAAGAGAAGATTACCCCAAATACTTTGATGCTGCAACTTCTCTGAAAGTATTAGTAGAAAAAGGTTGTGTTATTGAAGTTACAGATTTAGGAGTAGAAATAAAAGGTGGACTTGAGCCAATTGTTGATGAGTTAGACGAAATGGTCAAAAAAATTGGAGGTATAACTCTTGCAAAAAAAATATTCCACTCCCTTAGAGATTCCAAAAAATATTCTGAGAGATTTCATAGATACTTCCTCATTAGGGAGTCAAGTGGACTTGCTTCCGATAAAAAGCCTCAAATCCCATTCGGCTTACTATTGAACTTATGTGTAAAACATCCTTATGAAGGAAATATCAATAACAACAAGATAGTTGATATAGTTAACTTAGCGACAATAATTTCAAATGGAGTGTATGAGGCTCAACACTATAGTATGTGGGAGTTTCATTTTCAAACAGGGGATACAATAATAGAATTTTTCACAGAAATTGCATTGTGGGATTCTTTATTCTCAATTCCACAATGCAAGCCTTCATCTGCTATTGAAATCTGTGAGGAATTGTTTTCTTTCATACCTGAGAAAGATTTCCAAGCAGTGTTAGGTTTCACTTTGCAAGAATTTATAACCGTCATTAAAGAGTTGGATAGTTTACCAGAGGACGTGCATACCCCCAAATTTATTTTTCCAAATAAATTAAAGGCTTCCTATAAGATTATTGGGAAGGATAAAGTTTGTAGAATTTTAGATTCAATCTCCCACAATCAAAGAGCTAATCGGGATTATCTTTTACCATCCGATTATTCATTGATAGATTTTGGGCAAAATCCTTTGATTAATTTAAAAGGAACGAAATTTCTTTTATTTAATAGGAGTTGGAGTGCTCCTAATTATTTTGAAGCTTTAGCTACTCCTCTACGACAAGAATCCGCTTTAATAAAAAAATTAGACGATAAACTGGGACTACAAATAGAAGAGTTTCTACAAAGAAAATTTTCCTCAAAGGGTATCTCATTTTCATCTGGAGATTACAAATTCAATGGGGTAGACGGAGAGTGTGATTTTTTGATTGAGACAAATAAAGCTATCATTTTAATTGAAGTTAAGAAGAAAGTATTGACAAGAAAATCAAAGTCTGGAAGTGACATAGAAATTTTCATTGATTTATCTGACAGCATCTTATACTCTCAAATCCAAGCAGGACGAACGGAAATAATTTTAAGAGAAACTGGAAGTATAATATTAGAAAAAAATGGAAATAAAAATACCATCAGTTTAAATGGGAGAAATGTCGAAAGAGTCACTCTCACACAACTTGATTTTGGAGGGTTTCAAGATAAAAGTATTATAATCCAATTCTTTAATGCTCTTCTCACTCATTCCTATCATACCCATTCTTCTGAAAAAAGAATAATTGACAAATTTGCAGCACTTAACAGAAAACAAGAAATATGGAGGGAACAATATGATAAACTTTGTAAGTTGGATAAAGCCTTTGAGCATTTTCCTTTCTTCAATTGCTGGTTTATGAACTTGCCTCAAATATTAGAGATAATAAATCTCGCAACAGATAATGATTCCTTCTATGACACTTTGACTAAAACTAAGAGTGTTACATTTAACACGCTGGACTGGTATCATGAATTTGACATTATGACACGTTCTCAATATGAAAATAATCAGAAAATTTCTTAGCTTTAGAATATGATATGAGTATGAGCGTAGATTTAAAAATAGTAGAGGTTGTTTTAAAGAAAGTAAGGTTAACTAAATCCATATTAAACCAAGCTACCATAAAACAGTTTGACCACATTAATTTGGGTGATTATGATGCTGATTAGCTGTATACGATGAGAAACAGAAGTTTAATTAATGGAAGTACCTGACCCTATGATACATTTAAATTTATGTGGCCGAGATAGTAATGTAAATCTTTAAAGAAATTTGAATGGCAAGACCTTTTAATTCAGAATTAGTATTAGACGAACGTATATGTGAAACAACATTAAAAGCTTTCCATGTGGGTTTTGACCAAAATAAATTTAGGCTTCTACCTTTAGTAGAAACAATAAGAAGTGTAATACCTGAATATGCTTTAGGTTACCATCAAGGAAACAATATCCCATTGACTGAGATTGTTGATAGGCTTCAAGATGCATCAAAGACCGTATATACAACTGATAAATACAAAAGGAGAGGTGAATTTGGCGAACTAATTCTTCACCTGCTTTTAAGAGATTTTTGTAATTCAATACCTCTAATCTCAACAATATACTTTCGAGATGCACCAAATGTTCCTGCGCATGGTTTTGATGGTGTTCATATCACAACAAACGGAGATGAGAAAAAATTATGGTTAGGTGAATCAAAGCTTTATAAGTCGGGAGCAGATGGAATAACAGACCTCGTTAATGATATTTCCAAACATTTCAATGCCGACTATCTTAGACAACAGTTTAATCTCATAACCAGAAAATTACCAAACGATACGCCAGAAATTGAATATTGGAGGACTCTAATGCACAAAAATCAAAAATTAGATGTTATTTTTTCAAGCATTGTAATTCCAATGGTATGTACATACAGCAGCGATTTGTTTGTCAATCATAATGATGACACACAGCATTATATAGACGACTTCAAAAAAGAATGCTCAGCCTTACATAATGAATTCAACAGAAAAAAACCAGCATCCAACTTAGAAATTATGTTACTCCTTTTACCTGTGCCTGACAAGGATGAATTAAACACAGAACTTGATACAAGATTAAAAGCTATGCAAAGAATATGACCTTTACAGATGTACATACAGCGATTTCCTTTATTTCAGATTCTGCTCAAATTAATTATGAAGAAAGCTTTGAGCTTTCTCAATTCTGTTCAGTCTTACTTTCAAATAAAGAAGAAGAAAATCATGGAAGAGATATAGTAATACGAATTCTTGATGTTTGGGAGAAAATTCCTGAAACTACAAAACCAATATGGAATTCATTAACCGAAGCTGCTGGACTATATCCTTATGTTAATCCAGAACAATTATCGGAAAGTGCCTTGCTTAGGTATGAATATCATAAATCTCCTCATCTTCGTACTATTTATTTGCATGAAGAACAGCAAAAGCTTTCAATAGAGTTACAGAGTAAACGTTCAGTGGTTGTGAGTGCACCAACAAGTTTTGGTAAGAGCCTTTTGATTGAAGAACTTATTGCGAGTGAAATTTATAAGCAAATAGTTATTATTCAACCCACGCTTGCATTACTTGATGAAACAAGAAAAAAGCTCTTAAAGTATCGTAGTTCCTACAAGATAATAGTTTCTACAAGTCAGGAGCCGGATGAGAATAAAGGCAACATATTTCTTTTTACAGGTGAAAGAGTCGTTGAATATGTAAATTTCCCGCAAATTGAGTTTTTTGTAATAGATGAATTTTACAAACTTAGCCTTGATAGAGATGATGATAGAGCAATTACATTAAATCAAGCTTTTCACAAACTACTAAAATTTACAAATAAGTTTTACTTATTGGGGCCAATGATTAAAAGTATACCTGTCTCTTTTAAAGAGAAATTCGACCTTACTTGGTTTCCCACAGAATTTGCAACTGTTGCAGTTGATGAAAAGAGTCTTGAAATAACAGACCGGGTAAAAGCAAAAGAAAAGAAAGAGCTAAAAAAGAAAGCACTTTTCGAGTTGTTATCAGACACAGATGAGCAAACTTTAATTTATTGTTCTTCACCAAGTAAAGCGACAGCGCTATGTTTAGAATTCATCCAATATTTGAAAAGTCAAACTCACTCTTTGAATACAAACAGCTCTGAGAACCAAGAGATGAGTGATTGGATAGCAGAAAATGTAAATCCTAACTGGTCACTAATTGATGCCTTAAATCATAGAGCAGCTTTCCATCATGGTGCTCTACCTCGACACTTGGGAAGCTCAATTGTTGATGCATTTAACAATAGCGAAATTCGTTGGTTATTTTGTACATCTACATTGATAGAGGGGGTTAATACTTCTGCGAAGAATGTAATTCTTTATGATAAAGAAAAAGGAACAAAACAGATAGACTTTTTTGATTATAAAAACATTGCAGGTCGTTCTGGAAGGATGAAAAAACACTTTATCGGAAATGTTTACCGATTTGAGAAGCGACCAGAGCAAACAGAACTTTTTGTTGATATACCTCTTTTTAATCAGGAAAATGCTCCTCTTGAAATATTGATTTCATTGGAAGAGAATGAATTAGAAAACACTGCCAAACAAAGGCTTCAAGAATTCAATAATCTTCCCGAAGAATTAAAACAAGTAATGAAAAAAAATTCTGGAATCAGCATTGAGGGGCAGCAAAAAATCATTGATGAGATAGAAACAAACATTTCCACAAACAGATATTTACTAAACTGGAACCAATATCCAACTTATGACCAATTATTATATGTTTTGGATTTGTGTTGGAGATATCTTTTAAAACCCGGGGAAAATAAGGCGGACGTCCGAAACGCCAGACAACTTAGTGTTTTGACAAATAAGTATGCGAGATTACAATCTATCTCTGCTTTAATTAATGATACCATTAATGACAATTATTGGAGAGAACAAATACCAGATAAACAAATTCGGATTGACAAGCTTTCTTTTTTCATATTAAATGTTACGAGGCACTGGTTTGATTATAAACTCCCCAAATGGCTATCAGTTGTATCAGAACTGCAAGAATATGTTTTGAAAAAAAATAACCTACCTTATGGTAACTATTCATATTTTGCAAGTAGTCTCGAACATGGTTTCTTACCATCTAATTTAGCAGCATTAATGGAATATGATATTCCTATATCAGCAATCAATAAATTAAAATCAATCCTCAATCAGGAAAGAGCACCTGAAGCACTTATAACTTTTGTAAATCAATTATCAGATGAAGAATTGAAGAAAAAAGGATTATTACCATACGAGATAAACAAACTAAGAAGAGCTTTCTAACAAGATAAAATTCTCAAAATTTGAGGGAGAAGGAATCCTATTAGAAATGACCCGTCATTGTTCAAAAAGGAAAATGAAATTATTTTGAAGGGGACGGGTATGCTGAAAAATATTTCCGGTCAGGATTTTTGAACTTTTTTATTCATTCCAATAAGCAGATGGTTTAGGTAACAACTGATTAGCAAAAGTTATCTCTATAGGTTTTCATATCTTTTCTCTATATTTACCAACAAAATAAAACAACGGTTGTTCATTGTAATACTGGGATTGTCGAAGAAAATAGATTTGGCAAGTTGACAATAAAAAAGTGTTTAGAAGTTTCACGGTGGGGAAATGGTGGGGAAAGAAAACAACCCCAGATAAAAAACCCGCTGATTTTCAGCAGGTTTCTTTATCATTAAGTGGAGCTGGCGGGAGTCGAACCCGCGTCCAAACAGGGAAACCATACGCTTTCTACACGCTTATTCCGGACTTCATTTTCGAGCGTTGGCAATACCCGGACCACCCACCACCGCCTTAGCCTCTAAAACTTCACACAACAAGCGAGGCATTGCCATGCTATTCCCGATTTACCTGCACCGCTTGACCAAAGAACTTCGGAACAACAGTCTCTGAGCGATGTCTCGTCCTGTCACCTGGTGACTGGATAAAGCTTCAAATCTACTATGCTTCGATTAAGCAGCGAGAGCGTATTTGTTTTCGCCAATTAATTTTTTGTCC
>JAEWOD010000013.1 GCA_023461035.1 Bacteroidota bacterium
ATATGTATCAATTTTATTGCTGGTTGGTTGCTCCTCAGCAAAGCCAACTTCCTCTTCAAACTGATGCTACAGTATATGAATTATTTTTCAATAATCCACCAACCATTTTTCAGTACATTACCTAAAATTACCAATTTTTTGGTTGGTAACAATAATGTATTATGAGATTTTTGTGCTACAAAACCTATTCCAATGAATGTGAAATTCTCTCTATTTGTTATTTTATGTTTTATTAATTATTTAACATATTCCCAAGTATTTATTGGAAATGTATCTATTCAGAAAGAATTAAAAGATATGGGTGATATTCAAACCTGGAGAGATCTTAATCTTAATGAAAGTTCTTTCAATAATTATGGCACTCTCTTTTTTGATAAAGAGCATGTTGCTTTGCTAATATATTCTAAAGATGGTGATAAAGAAGTTATAAATCAAGGATTAATTTTCAAGGAAGAACATGACAAAAATTCCCCTTTGTATAATGAATTCTTTATTATAGTTCCGTCTTTTATAACATGGACAGTAAAAGGAACTCAAATGATAATTTCTTATTACTCCATGGGAGAAGCAAAAGTAGGATTTTTTGTTGTAGAAAATTTTGCAACTCAGGAAATGTATATATTCTTGATAAATCCTGATAAATATTCAGAAGTAATGAATTTATATAAATAAAAAAACTTATGATAGATTGGATTTTTGTTTCAGAAAGATTGCCCAAATGTTCTGGAGAATATTTGGTTAGTATAACAAAGCCAATTAATGGTAGTGCTTTAACTTTTAAATATGTTGCTTACTTCGATTATGAAAATAAGGTATGGCATAAATGTGATTCTTTTTTTGAAGAAGCTAGAATTATGGAAAAAATAGAATTTAAGGTAAATGCTTGGTTGGATAACCTAAGTGCTTTTGTTTAATGCTATTGAAAGCAGGCTGGTTGACCTTTTTAATTCGGCTATAAATTTAGAAATTATATTTTTAAGGGATAAATTAACGAATTCATTCAAAATAAACCTTATTCCATAAAGTTTCCAATTGTTAATACAATCAAAAAACAAAAATTAAAACGGATTTAGGATTGTCAATTTATTGTCTATGATTTGTCCGTTATGTAAGTCTTCGGAATACAAAATTTCACATTCGGTAGAAATAGCAGAGCTTAAAATCAGGCTGTCGTAAAATGAAAATCGGTAACGATCTGAAATCTGAATAGCTTTTTCAATTGTTTCCGGGGCATTGATGTAAACATTATGGTTTTGGTAACATTCATGCAAAACATCAATCATAGCGGAATGGTTTACGCCAAATTTTTTGAGCATGATGTTGCTGAGTTCTGCCAGCACTTGCGTGCTGATATAAGAATTGTTTTCTGCAATGATTTTTTGTGCAACCAATTGCTTTTCCGGTTCTGTTGACGAATAGGAGTATATAATAATGTTGGTATCAATAAATACCTTACCGTTCATTGGCTTCATCTCTGTTGAAACGGAAGTCTTTGGTATCTATCGAAACGGCACGGAAACTTGCTTTTTTTGAAAAAGTGTTTTTATTTTTCCATAATCGCACAATTTTCAACTTTTCCATTTCTTGTAGGATATGGAGTGCACTATCGTTTAAAACTTCTAACGTTATGGTTTTCATAATGAAACAAAGATAATAAAATTTAGGGTAAAGAACGATAAATGGAAAGATAACGGTCAAAATACATCCATCTTCCATCATCCATCATCCAACCCAAAATTACCCCCACACAAACTCCACCGATTTCTTCACATCCGGATGCAAACTTTCAATTACAGGACAAGTCATCGCAGCACGTTCGAGAATCGTTCGTTCTTTTTCGTCATACGAATCCTGACCTTTCACAACAATTTTCACCACGATTTCTCCGATTTTCCTAGGATTGGCAACCATGATTTTAGTGATTTCACAAGTCGTTCCCAATAGAGAAATCCCTCTGGGTTCGGCTGTCATTGCCATTATTGAAATCATGCAACTTCCCAAAGCCGTCGCTACCAAATCGGTAGGAGAAAAGCGTTCGCCTTTTCCGTTATTGTCTGTCGGGGCATCGGTTTCGATTTGGGTTCCGGATTGCAAATGAACAGCTTCGGTTCGGTATTCGCCTTTGTATATAATTTTTGAAGTCATTTTTTATGTTTAAAGTTGAAATTATACAGTTATGAGTTTTTAGTTTAAAGCTATACCCACCCCGTCCGCCGTGGCGGACACCCCTCCGGAGGAGGGGAATTCCTCCCCTTTGAGGAGGTTAGGAGGGGCTTAAACGTATCTTTGTCAAAACCTTTTTGGTATAAAGCGGAAAATCCGCATTCTGAATCCAGCCGTAATATCCCATATCTTTCTCAAACACTTCCACGACAGATTGTCCTTTGTATTTTCCGAAATTGAAAATTTCCTGTCCTTTGTCGTTAATTCCGATCATCCCTGCCAAGTCGGCTGTTTTACGTTGGGATGTATATTCGCTCAGGAATTTAATGTCGTTTTCCAAATCATCATATCTCTCAATCTGAGCTTTAAAAATCTCATAGGTAGCTTCCACATCGGCTGCTGCCGAATGTGCATTTTCCAAAGTTTTTCCACAATAAAACTGAAGAGCCGCACTCAGATCTCTTGGTTCTTTTTTAAAGAAAATGACCTGAACATCCACAAAACGATGTTTTTCCAAATCGAAATCAAAACCATTTCGCAGGAATTCTTCGGCCAGAAGCGGAACATCAAACCGATTGGAATTGTATCCGGCTATGTCCGAATCCTTCATCATTTCCCAGACTTGAGGCGCAATTTCTTTAAATGTCGGTTCGTTGGCAACATCTTCGTTTGTGATTCCATGAACTGAAGTTGCTTCTTTGGAAATCGGAATTTCAGGATTTACGCGCAGTGTTTTGCTTTCTTTGTTGCCATTTGGGAAAACTTTTAATACGGAAATTTCCACTATGCGGTCTTTCCCAACATTGATGCCGGTTGTTTCCAAATCAAAAAAGCAAATGGGTTTGTGTAAATTAATTGACATTGATAATTTTTTTTCTGAATATGATTGAGATAATAATATATAATAGTATAATGAACGGTACGGCATTCATTTGAAACAAAATCAAAAGAATGATACATATAATAAGGAATACATATTTATAATGATTGTCTTTCCAAGCAAATCCATTGAACTTAAATGAAAACAAAGGGAGGTTAGCAATCAATAACCAACAGGAAAGAATTGTAGTTCCGATTAAAAAATAAAGATCCAATTCCGGAGAAATAATAAATCCGTTTTGGTTTTGAATCCAGAATAGTGAAAAAATCAAAATCGTATTGGCAGGTGTCGCCAAACCTTTGAAATAAGTAGTTTGCTCCGTATCTACATTAAATTTGGCTAAACGTAAGGCGGAGAAAAGTGTTATTAGAAAACCGATAAAAGGCATCCAAGGTATGTCAATTATTACTTTCAAATTTCCAGAATTATGGATTGGAAATATGTTGTCCAATAATTTAAATAATAAAAGCCCCGGAACCAAACCAAAGGTTACCATATCTGCCAAAGAATCCAATTGTACCCCAATTTCTGAATTGATTTTCATGGCTCTTGCAACCATTCCGTCCAATAAATCGAATAATAATGATAATATTAAAAGAATAAATACGAACGGTGTAAAATCGGTTGTTCCAATTAAATGTTTATTATTTCCTAATTCAGAGGCTAAACATAAAACAATTAAACATCCGCAAAACAAATTCCCCAGCGTCAATAAATTCGGTAACGTAAAAAGTTTCATCTTGAAGTTAGAATTTAGAAGTCAGAAGTCAGAATTTTAAATTCAAAAATACTCAAAACTCAAAACACTTAACTCAAAACTTCATTTGCGAATATACTAAGTTTTGCTGCGCAATAAAAAACAAGATTTTGTGTTTTAAAGAAAACATTCGATTTTTGCCAATCAAAATTAGTTTAACGCTTCAAGTTTCAAGTTCAAAGTTTATTAAAAACCCTACCTGAAACCTGAAACTTTAAACTTTAAACTTGAAACCGTATTTTGAAATTAAAAATTACATCATTGATAGTGTTGGTGGGAACCCTGAGTTTTGCGCAGGTAACCCGTAAATATTCAAACGAATTCCTGAGTATCGGAGTAGATGCCCGCGCCTTTGCGATGGGGAATGCGGTTGTGGCAAACACAAGCGACGTGAATTCTACCTATTGGAATCCGGCCGGTTTGACAGAAGTTTATTTCGGACCGCAGATCGCAGCCATGCACGCCGAATATTTCCAGGGCATCGCGAAATACGACTATCTCGCCGGAGCCATGCCGCTCGAAAACAATGCCGTAGTAGGGATTTCCGTTTATAGATTTGGCGTAGATGACATTTTAAATACCACCCAATTGATAGATGCGCAAGGAAACATAGACTATGACCGCATCAGCAAATTTTCCACCGCCGACTATGCATTGAGTTTGAGTTATGCCGGACATTTTCTCGGAAATTCAGACATAACGGTCGGAGCCAATGCAAAAATCGTGTACCGGCACATCGGGAAATTTGCCAATTCATTTGGCTTCGGGATCGACTTGGGATTTCAGTACCGCACCGAAGACAAATTTTATTTTGGATTGATGGCGCGCGACATCACGACTACCTTTAACGCCTGGAGCATCAACGAAGACGAACTGAACACCATAACCGTTACCGAACCCGGAACCGGAAACCAGCAGACCGTAAATGAACTACCGGAAGAAACCATCGAACTTACCCTCCCCAAACTACAATTCGGAGTAGGGAAGGACTTTAAAATCAGTGAAAAGTTCAACCTGCTGGGAGAAGTCGATCTGAACTTCCAGTTTGCCCAGACCAACGACCTGATTTCCACTAGTGCATTGAGCATTTCGCCATCCGCCGGATTCGAAGTCGGATATGACAACATGGTTTTCCTGCGTGGCGGTGTCAACAATTTCCAGTTCGAAACAACCTTTGAAGGCGAAAAAGAACTCACCTTCCAGCCAAACATAGGCGTAGGATTCAAATACAAAGGAATATCTGTGGACTATGCTTTGACCGATGTCGGTGACCAGAGCATTGCGCTGTATTCCAACATCATTTCCCTGAAAATCGATCTGGGAGAATTTTAAAATTTACCTTTTACGTTATACAATTCTACATTGTACAAATTATAATCAGGGCGCCCGGGCGGGCTGCTCCGGGGTTTCGTCTCGTCCTATGGACGAGACCGGCTTCCTTCGGTCGCCGCCCTGCACATCCCTGGCGCGGGGAAAAGAAAAAATTAAATTAACTAAATCACTGAAAACGAATTGTCTGTAAAATAAATCAAAAAATATTGAAAAAAACTTTGATAACATTTGCGTAACATTCAAAAACCTGATTATATTTGCAACCCCTTACGAAAAGAAGTAAGGAGCTTTAAACAGACGGTTTGAAGGAATTGAAAAGATGAAAATAATGAGTTAAAAAAAAACTTTTAAAAATTTTCATCAAAAAACTTGCAGAGCTAAAAAATACACTTACCTTTGCACCCGCTTTGAGAGATTGAAGCGGAAAAGAAATTGAGAAGTTCATTTGAAATTATAGAAAAGAAGAAAAAAAGCCTAGAATTAAAAACGGTCAATTGGAGCAGATGGAATAAATAATTCGTTAGTCTAAAAACACAAAAAATTTTTAACAACGGAGAGTTT
>JAEWOD010000014.1 GCA_023461035.1 Bacteroidota bacterium
CTGATCTGGGAGATGGGATTGGACGGTATGGCTGCATTTGATTTTGAGGATGAATGCCAGAGGAAATATGATTCGGACTGGGGCACAGTAAGTACTTTGCCTGTGAATATGGTTTTGACAAGACAGCCGTAATAGTTTAGCAGCACCTGAAAAGGTGCTGTTTTTTTGAAAAATTTATTAAATTTAGAAATGAAAAAATTAGCGTTAATTTTTTTGATTTTTCCCTGCTTTTGCTTTTCACAGAAGTCAAAGATAGATACTATCCGTTTTCGCTATTTCATTGAAGCAAGTCTTGGATCACCCCTATATGTCGAAATCACATATGGTAAGGATTTCAAAAGGTCAAGAGCGAAAATTTTAAAACATTCATATATTGGAAACATAAAATGGTTAGTGCCGGAGGAAGAATTGATCTGGGCTGAGAAAGACATCAACTTACATTTTACAAAAAAACAATTAAAGGAAATTATTGAAGAAGCAAAAAAAATTGAACCGGATAAAATAATGCCTGATTGGGTATATGAAAAGGAGATCATGATATTAGACGGTGATTCATATCAATTGTATTTTTCCAATTGGTTTGAAAATGATAAACCTTTGGAATTGAATTTTTCAAACACTTGGTCTGATACTGAACAAAGAGGTTTGAATCAGTATAATAAAGTGGTTGATTTAATTGTAAAGACAGTTATGTATTAAAAACATTTTCATATAATTTTTTGAAATGAAAATTACGGCAGTTCTTTTTTTAATTTTTTCATCTTTCTGTTTTTGTCAGGAGCATATGATGGAATTGCCTGTTTCGGAAGCTGTTTCGGAAAATGGGAAATACTCATTCATTTCATACGGTTATCATGATGACTATCTTACCCAAAAAGGCAAAACCTATGTTTACCATAACAGAAAGGAAATTTATACAATCGATAGAAATTTGGATTTGAGGGGAGGGTATAGTATCATTTCCAACGATGGGAAAACAATTACGTACATTACAAACGCTACGGAATATTATACAGACGGACTTCAAAAAAATATAAGCATTTTCAGAGACGGGAAATTGGTCAAAGAATTTGACGAGCTTGAATTTACGGGTTGTAATACGGATGATTTTGTTTATGATAGTTATTCAATGAATGAAAACCCCTGTAATTTATTTTACTTTAACAGAGATATTTTTGCTAAGGAGAAAACGAAGGAGGGTAGTTGGCTGAGGAAAAAAGACTTAGAGGGAAATTGGGTGTTGAGAGAAGATTTGGAAGAAGAGGAGTTATTTCTCTACAAAAATTACGTTTTCTCACATAATGATACGGTATATGTTATAGACAAGAGAAAAATAGTAACGCTCTATGATTTGAATAAATTGGAATAAATTGGACATAAAAGATTTGAAGAAATTTATCCTGAAATAAAACATTACCAAAGTCTGGAAAATAAAATTTCTTCTCTGAAATACCCTTATCAGGAAGTATTTGATCTGACTAATCAAAAAACGAACGAAAGGCTTGGAAACACTATTGCCGACTTAATTAAACTAAAGAAAAAACCTCATAATTATGATGAAAGTCAAGAGTATAGGTTTTATTCTGTTCATATAACAGGTTATGCAAATAGAGAAGGAAGGTTCGAAATAGAAACACTTGAATGTAGTGAAGATGTGAATAAAGCTGAAATAAAGAACTACATAGAGAAAAGTAAATTTAATATCGGATTTATTCCAAAAGAGCTAGAGAAAGTTTATTTGAATTATGGAGTAGAATGGTACAGAAATCCAAATGATTCATTGGCGAGAATCGAATTAGTAGAATATAAAGAAAGGCAAAAAATAGAACGGGAAAGGAATCGTAAACTTGATACTATAAGCAATGTTTATATTCCCAAGGATTTAAATGACTGTTTTGTGCAGCTTGATATAATCCTTCCCAAAAAAGAAAGGGAGAAAATAAAGAAAGCAGGAACGGATGACCTTCATTTTTCCTTAGGATTATGGATTCGGAATAACTGGAGGATATGGGGAGGCTCTCGATTAGAGAAATATTTTAGGGATAGAAGTCCTTATATTCAACCTGATAATGTCTCATCAATTATTCTACGTAATTATTACGAATGGCTGAATGGAAATGTTAACATCGCTGAAGAATGGGAAAAGGAAAACCCTGTTGTGAAAGATATGGAGTAGGATGTTTACTTTCTACTCCCCAACTCAATCCTTTTCAAATACGCCTGAATCGTATTTTCCAGTCCCATATAGATTGCTTCCGAAATCAGTGCGTGCCCGATGGAAACTTCCGCAATTTCAGGGATTTGTTCTATGAAGTATTGGAGATTATCCAAACTCAGATCATGTCCGGCATTCAGTGCTAAACCGTTTTTCAGTGCTTCATCAGCCGTTTCTCTGTAGGGTTTGATTCCGTGTAAATTTCCCTTTCCATACTCCCCCGCAAAACTTTCTGTATAAAGCTCAATCCGGTCTGCTCCTGTTGCGGCGGCAGCTTGCACCAGTTGAGGATTTGGATCCAGAAAAATCGAAGTACGAATGCCGTTTCTTTTAAATTCCGAAATGATTTCAGTTAAATAAGATTGGTGTTTAACGGTATCCCAACCGGCATTGGACGTGATGGCATCATCGGCATCCGGTACCAATGTTACTTGTTCCGGTCTTACATCCAAAACCAGTTTCATAAAGCTGTCGACCGGTTTTCCTTCGATGTTGAATTCAGTTGTAACAACGGGTTTCAGGTCGTAAACATCCTGATAGCGGATGTGTCGTTCATCAGGACGTGGATGCACCGTAATTCCCCGCGCACCAAACTCCTGCGCTTTGATGGCGGCTTCTGCTACATTGGGCGTATTTCCGCCGCGAGCATTGCGCAGCGTCGCAATTTTATTGATATTGACACTAAGCTTTGTCATGATTTTGTTGAGTTATAAAAGGCTGTGAAATTTCCAAATCAAATTCCCTGCTTGCACTGATCAGATGATCAAAAATATCGGACTGAATTCGCTCATAAGCCAAAAAATCTGAAGACGTTGTAAAACAATAAATTTCGAGCGGCATTCCTTCCAGCGTTTGCTCTTTTTGACGAACCACCATTTTGTCATTTTTGGAAATATCGGAACGATTCATCAGATAATTCTCCGTATAAATCCGGAACACACCTATATTGGTCAATTGGCGTCCGTTGATGACATAATCTTTATGTGTAACCGAGCGATTGCTTTCCTTGATTTCTTCTTCTTTTAGTTGTATGTATGAGCTGATTAAATCAATTCGTCGGAATCGGCTGAGCAATTCTTCATCACAGAATTTGAAAGAATTCACATTAAAGACCATCGGTCGCTTGATTCGTCGGGTATGCGATTCCAGCATAGTGGTATGGTTGGTGACTTCAGACGCAATCAGGTCATAAGTCGGAACGGTGGAAATCGTTTTATTGAAATTTTCAATTTTGGTAATAGCCAGATTAATTTCCTTTACCACGCCTTCGATCTGATATTTTGAAACCGAGATCCAATCGCCTACTTTAATGCTTTTCGAAGTTGCAATTTGCAATCCGGACACAAAACCCAAAATAGAATCCCGGAAAATCAATAAAACCACAGCTGTCAAAGCTCCCAAAACAGTCAGAATGCTCTTGATATCGGTGTCAATTAATGTTGCAATGAATGTCAGAGCACCAAAAAATGCTACGAAAATTTTAATCATTTGCCCAAATGCACGCACCCCCACCGTGGCATGACTTTCCCGTTCGTCATTTATGTCGATGATGGCATCGATTACACGGAAAATAAATCGGATGAAAATCAAAATGACCAGTAACCCTATGACCTTATCGGCAAATTTGTCAATCCCATGGTATTTCTGAAAAACGTAAGGATCAATTTCTGTCAGCATCCAGACCGTTATAAAATGGATGAGTGTTCGGAAAACTTTGTGCGCATAAAACTTTTTGAGCCAGGTCAGTTTTGATTTTCTGGCTAAAATTCCCAGCAAACCCCCAAATGTTTTCTGCAAGATGAAGTCAAATAAGAGCAGAACAATCACCCAAAATGCAACCTCCACAAATGGTAAAAATGCTTTGCTCAAAGATTCTCCAAAAAGCTCTTTTACCTGCTTTCGAACCACCTTGGCCAGATCGGTTATGTATTTGTTTGAGTATAATTTTGACGAAGCTTCGAACACGGTTTTTAAAAATTTCCTGCAAAGGTAATACCTATTGAAAATTTAACCGTTATCATAATCCTAAAAGATTGTATTTTTACGCAAATGGAAGATGTCCTTATCAAAATTTTTTTTGCAATTCTGATGTTAGTGGGCGTAGCGGGTGCTATTTTACCTGTTTTACCGGGTGCGCCGCTTGCGTTTGGCTCACTTTTGCTGGCAAAAACCCTGAACTTTTCTGAGCTCAGTTGGTGGATCATTGGGTTATTTGGAATTTTAACAATCGTTGGAATCATTTTGGACTACACAGTACCCATTGCCACTACAAAAAAAATGGGCGGCAGCAAATACGGAATTTGGGGATTGGTGATAGGATTTATCATCGGAATCATCTTTTCGCCATTTGGATTTGTCAGCATCATCATTGCGCCGTTTTTGGGTGCTTTGATAGGTGAATTGATGTATGATCAAAATAATCACAAAAGAGCTTTTAAAGCCGCAACAGGGTCGGTCTTAGGTTATTTTCTGACGAGCGGATATGGGATTTTGCTTTCTCTGAGTATGTTTGGTGTTTTTCTAGTCTATGATATAGTCAGGCATTATTGGAATTAAAACAATTCCATAGACTTTATCCCCTTTTCCAGTTCCAGTAGGAATTTTTTGCGATGAAGCCCGCCCGCATACCCTGTTAAACTTCCGTCTTTCCCGATCACGCGATGACAAGGAATCAGGATGGAAATCGGATTTTTCCCGTTTGCGCTTGCCGCGGCTCGAATTGATTTTTCATCTCCTAATTTTCGGGCTAAATCCAGATAAGAAATCGTTCTTCCAAACGGTATTTTTTGTAATTCTTCCCAAACAGACAATTGGAAATCAGTTCCTTGCGGAGCCAATTTGACATTGAAATTCCATTTTCCGTTTAAAAAATATTGATCCAACTGGTCAATTAATTGCCGGGCAATGTCCGGCTGATGGGGGGTTACGGCCGGTTCTTGGTCAAAAAACAGGATAGAATGGATTTCGGAGTCATTGCCTTTGATTTCCAGCCAACCTATTTTCGTTTTATATTTAGAAGTAAAATTCACTATTTCAAATAATTGTTGTATATTTGCATCGAATTTAAGGAGAAAATCTATGAAAGAGGGCCAATTAGCTCTCTTTTTTGTTCACTATGAATCAGGAATCAGTAAAAAAATTAATTGACGAAGCCATTGAAGAAAATCCTTCGTTGTTTTTGGTAGATTGGAAAATTTCAGCCGATAATGCTATTGAAATTTTGGTAGATGGGGATGAAGGTGTTTCCATAGATGAAATCGTGCGTATCAGCCGTCATGTCGAGCATAATCTGGACAGGGAAGAAACCGATTTTTCGTTAAATGTTTCATCGGCAGGCGTAGGAAATCCTTTGTCTTTGCCACGACAGTTTAAAAAGAATATCGGGAGAACCTTAAAAGTTACCAAAACCGATGACGGGAAAGAGATAGAAGGCGAATTGACTTCAGTCGATGAAGAAGGAATCCGATTAAAGTGGACGACACGTGAGCCCAAACCGGTAGGAAAAGGAAAACATACCGTAGAAAAAGAAGAGAAAATAAAATATACAGAAATAAAAAAAGCGATAGTTAAAATCAGTTTTTAAAAAATTAACAAAATGGACAATATTGCATTGATCGAATCATTTGGTGATTTCAAAGATGAAAAAAACATAGACCGAATTACGCTGATGGCGATTTTAGAAGAGTCTTTACAAAGCGTATTGCGGAAAAAGTTCGGGTCAGATGATAATTTTGATATCATCGTCAATCCTGACAAGGGGGATTTGGAGATTTGGCACAACCGTATCGTGGTAGAAGACGGAATGGCGGAAGATGACAGTGCGGAAATAGAATTGTCGGAAGCCCGAAAAATAGAACCGGATTTTGAAGTAGGGGAAGAAGTTTCGGAGCCGATTGCTTTAAAAGATTTGGGAAGAAGAGCGATTCTGGCATTGCGTCAAAATTTGGTAGCCAAAGTAATGGAGCATGACAACGCCAATCTTTATGAACGTTTTAAAGATATGGAAGGAGAAATTGTTTCCGGCGAAGTTCACCACATTCGTCAGAAACATATCATCGTGATGGATGACGAACAAAACGAAATGATTTTGCCACGTGAGAACCAAATCCCATCTGACTTCTTCCGAAAGGGAGAGTCGGTGCGCGCCGTAGTGGACGAGGTAAAATTAAAAGGAATAAAACCACAGATTATTCTTTCCAGAACTTCTCCTAAATTTTTAGAAAAATTATTTGAAACTGAAATTCCTGAAATTTTTGACGGCATCATTACCATAAAAGGCGTAGTACGGATTCCGGGAGAAAAAGCAAAAGTGGCTGTAGAGTCTTATGATGACCGAATCGATCCGGTAGGAGCTTGTGTGGGTATGAAAGGCTCGAGAATTCACACCATCGTCCGTGAATTGAAAAATGAAAACATAGACGTAATTAATTATACCAATAATTTACAGCTTTATGTATCAAGGGCTTTAAGTCCGGCGCGAATTTCCCGTATGGAAATAGAAGAGGCAGACAGCAAAGTAAAAGTTTATGTAAAACCGGAAGAAGTTTCCAAAGCCATCGGAAAAAACGGACATAATGTGCGTTTGGCAGGAAAACTACTAGGGATGGAAATAGATGTGTTCAGAGATATACCGCAAGATGAAGATGTGGAATTGGCAGAATTTGCTGACGAAATAGATGCATGGGTAATCGATGCCTTCCAAAAAATAGGATTGGATACAGCGAGAAGCATTTTGGAACAAGATGTAAACGACTTGGTATCCAGAACTGATTTGGAAGAAGAAACCATCCATGAAGTTATCCGAATCTTAAAAGAGGAGTTGGAAGATTAAACCCCAACAAGAAAATAAAACGTACTAAATTTAGAATTAGTACATTTGCAAACTGAAAAATCCAAATCAATATATGTCGGAAACGATAAGATTAAATAAAGTATTAAAAGAATTAAACATCTCAATTGACCGAGCGGTTGACTTTTTGAGCGAAAAAGGAATTCAGGTAGAACGTACCCCCAATACGAAAATCGATCAGGATACGTATACGGTATTAATCAAAGAATTTCAATCTGACGCCAAACAAAAAGCGGCCTCTGAGGAAGTTGTGATAAACAAAATTCCGGAAAGAAAACCCGAGCCTATTAAAAAGGAAGAACCTGAACCAAAAGTTGAACAGCAAGAAGTTATTGCCACAACTAAGGTTGAACTGGAAGGGCCTAAAACAATTGGGAAAATTGATTTGGATAAACTAAACCCATCCAAACCCAAACCTGCCGAGGTTGAAAAGCCAAAAGAAGAAGTAAACCCGGAAAAAGAGGAAATTAAGGAGGAAATTAAAGAGGAAAAGATTGAACAAAAACCGGTAGAAGAAAAGCCAAAGGTAGAAGAAAAACCAAAAGAAGCCGTTCAAGAAAAAAAGAAAGAAGAGCCGGTAGAAAAAATAAGCTCAGAATCTGAAGAGCCGGAAAAGATCAAAACCAAATACCAGAAACTGGATGGTCCGAATTTTACCGGAAAAAAATTGGATCTTTCTGAATTTGACAAGGACAAAAAACTAGCGGAAGAGCGAAAAGAAAAGCAAAAGCAAGAGAAGGAAAACAAGAAAAAGCGAAAACGCATCCGCAAAGACGTAAAATTGGATGATGTAAAGCCATCTGATAATTCAAGTGGAAACAACAACAATAACCGTCCGCACAAAGGAGGCGGAGGAGGAAATCATAACAACAGACTTCCAAGAAGACCACAAACTGAATTGACAGATGAAGAAGTTTCCAAACAAATCAAAGAAACACTTGAAAAGCTTACCAACAAAGGTGTAAAATCCAAAGCGTCCAAACACAGAAGAGATAAACGAAAAGAACGCCGCGAAATGGAAGCCATGGAAATGGAGGCCATGGAAAAAGACAAAACGCTTCAGGTAACCGAATTTGTGACGGTAAATGAATTGGCGAGTCTGATGGATGTTGCCGTTACGGAAGTTATTTCAGCTTGTATGTCACTGGGCATCATGGTAACCATGAACCAGCGTTTGGAAGCAGATACTATTCAGTTGGTAGCAGATGATTTCGGATATGACGTAGTGTTTAGTAATGTGGAGGAAGATCTGGAAGTAGAGGACGAAACAGAAGATATACCGGAGGATTTAACAAGCCGGGCGCCGATTGTGACGGTAATGGGTCACGTGGATCATGGTAAAACATCCTTATTGGACTACATTCGTAAAGCAAATGTAATTGCAGGTGAGTCCGGAGGAATTACCCAACACATAGGAGCTTACAACGTAAAACTTGAAAACGGGCAACAAATTACCTTTTTAGATACGCCGGGTCACGAAGCTTTTACGGCTATGCGTGCAAGAGGAGCCCAAGTGACAGATATAGCTATAATTGTTGTAGCAGCTGACGATCAAGTCATGCCGCAAACCCGTGAAGCCATCAGTCATGCCCAGGCAGCAGAAGTTCCCATTATCTTTGCCATTAATAAGATAGATAAACCAACGGCTAATCCTGAAAAGGTAAAAGAGCAATTGGCTGGAATGAATTTACTGGTAGAGGAATGGGGTGGTTCGATTCAGTCACAGGATATTTCGGCCAAACAAGGATTAAATGTCGAGGAACTACTAGAAAAAGTATTGTTGGAAGCAGAAATCCTAGACCTGAAAGCTAATCCAAAACGATTGGCAATCGGTACTGTTGTGGAGGCTTCTTTGGACAAAGGAAGAGGATATGTCTCTACTATATTGGTGCAAAACGGAACTTTGCGAATCGGTGATTATTTAGTAGCGGGAAGCAACCACGGAAAGGTACGTGCGATGCTGGATGAAAGAGGAAAGCCGGTAAAAGAAGCGGGACCATCTACTCCGGTAACAATTCTAGGTTTGGATGGCGCGCCGACGGCAGGGGATAAATTCAGAGTGTTTGAAGATGAGCGCGATGCCAAACAAGTAGCCACAAAACGGGAGCAATTGCAAAGAGAACAAACCATCCGTACGCAGAAACATATTACTTTGGATGAGATTGGTCGACGAATTGCTTTGGGAGATTTCAAAGAATTGAATATCATTTTGAAAGGAGACGTGGACGGATCGGTAGAAGCATTGACAGATTCACTTCAGAAATTGTCAACGGACGAAATCCACATCAATATATTGCATAAAGGAGTGGGGCAGATTACGGAATCCGATGTTTTATTGGCCAGTGCATCTGATGCCATTGTAATTGGATTTAATGTACGCCCTGGTGCTTCAGCCAAGGAAATTGCGGAGCGTGAGGAAATCGAAATCCGAAACTATTCTATTATTTATGATGCCATCAATGATGTGAAGGAAGCGATGGAAGGAATGTTATCACCAGAGCTGAAGGAGCAAGTGACGGGTAATATTGAAATTCGTGAAACATTTAAAGTATCCAAAGTGGGGACGATTGCCGGTTGTATGGTGCTAGACGGAAAAGTAACCAGAAACTCTAAAATCCGATTGATTCGGGATGGAGTTGTAATTCATGATGGTGAATTGGCAAGTTTGAAACGTTTCAAAGATGATGTGAAAGAAGTAACAAAAGGCTATGAGTGTGGTTTGAATATTAAAAACTATAATGACATTCAGGTTGGGGACATTATTGAGGCCTATGAAACCGTTGAGGTTAAAAAGAAATTGAAATAATTATTAACAATTTCATCATATTAGAACCACTCGAAATTTTTGGGTGGTTTTTTTGTTAAAAATCTTTGCCATAACTCGTTTCACGTGAAAAATATAGGTGTTAAATTTCAAATAAATTTGGATTTCTTAATAAAATGTTACAATTTTGCCACGATAATGTTATAAAAAATTAAGTATGAGGACAAAATTTGCATTTATTAGTGCACTTTTCCTGCTTTTTATAGGGCAGGTAGTTTTTGCTCAGGTTACTGGTACAGTACAGGATGATTATGGTCCGGTGGCAGGGGCAGAGGTAACAGTGAGAGGAGGGAATGCTTCAGCTATCACTGATGAAAACGGTTCGTTTTCAATTGAAGCACAAGTAGGAAACGTTTTGGTGGTTACAGACGCAATGGGAACATCTCAGGATTTCCCAGTTACCAAACAAGACATGGGTTCCTTGAAGTTCGGCGCAGCCATTGAGTTGGATGTGATTACGATTTCTAAATCTGTTTTTGACCCAAGTACAGTGTCAAATGCTGGTGTTACAAGGATAGGTTCAGAGGCCATTGAAACCTTGACGCCGTCCTTATCTGTAGATCAAATGTTAGCGGGAAAAATTTCAGGTTTGAACTCAGTTGGTCAACAGGGCGGAGCTCCTGGTTCAGTAGGTAACGTTGTAATCCGTGGTTCAATTGGATTGAACGGTGGAGTGAAAAGTCCATTATATATTGTAAATGGAGCTTATGTTAATGAAGATGATGTGAATTCTATTAATCCAAACGATATTGAATCGATTGATGTTTTAAAAGAAGCATCTCAATTAGCGGTTTATGGTTCGCGAGGAGCAAATGGGGTTGTGATTATTAGAACAAAACAAGGAAAAAAAGGGCAATCAATAATAAGTTATAGAACAAGTATAGGTTATTCAGAGTTATTACCTTTGAATAATTTTGATTTGATGAGCTCTTCTCAATTGCTTAATTTTGAAAACCAATTGAATCAATTTGTTAATTCTAATGGAATTAATCCAAATGTTGGGTTTACAAGAACTCCTGAACAAATTGATTCATTAAGCCAATTTAACACAAATTGGGAAGATGAAATTTCTAAAGGAGGCTTTTTGAATTCGCATTACCTTTCTATTGCTACTGCTGGAGAGAAGTCAAGTACTAATTTTACTTTAGGTTATGATAGTAATTCTGGTAATATAATGTATTATAGAGGTTTTGAAAGAATTACATCCTCATTTAATACAACAGCACAAGTAAATGAACGTTTTAGTTATGGAGTAAATGTTACCGGTAGTTATATTGAAAGAGATAACCCTAGAGACCGTTATAATGCTCAAAATCCATTTTGGAATATCTTAAGAAATGCACCATATCAAAGAGTTTATTCTTATGATCCTGTCACTGGAGAAGTATTGTTAGATGCATATGGAGATCCTGTATTTAATCAAGCGCCAAATCAATTTGGTTATGCTGTACTGGATGAAACCAAATATAGTGATACGGAATATCGTAATTTTAGATTATTTGGTTCGGGATATCTTGCTTTGGAAATATTTAAAAATGTAACCGCAAGGACTTCATTTGGAGCTACTTATGACAGGTATCAGGCTGAGTCATTCTTGCAACCAAGAGCAAATCTTAATTCAAGAATTGGAAATCCTGGGGGAACAAAATGGGACTCCAGCACAGATCGTTTAGACTATAACTGGAGAAATGAGGTTACTTATGCTAATAAATGGGGTAGACATAACTTTGCTGTAACAGCGGCCAGCGAGTATATTAACGAGAGTCTATATAACATTTATTTGCAAAGTGCCGGATACCCTAATAATATTCAAAATGTTCAATCTTTGGCGAGAACTATTGACCAGTCATCTGATACAGAAAGATGGATGATTTCAAGATTTGGTTATTTAGGTACATTAAACTACGACTATTCAGGTAAATATTTTTTAAATGGTTATGTTCGTCGAGATGGTACATCATTAGCTGGGTTTAATAATCAATATGGAACTTTCTGGGGTGTATCATTAGGTTGGGATGTAGCCAAAGAATCTTTCCTAGATTCCCAAAAATGGCTTAATAATTTTATTTTAAGAGCATCTTATGGAGAAGTTGGGGATGATAGTGCACTGCAGGTTTATTCAAATATCTATAGTATGACACAAGGAGGATATTTGGGCGTAAACTATTCCTATCCGCGTGACATAATTAATAATGATGAAGTAACTTGGGAGGTTAATAAAAAATTCAATGTGGGATTTGATTACGGATTATTTAACAGAAGATTATATGGTAACTTTGCGTATTTTAATGATAAACGATCTGATTTCTTGTTTGAACAGTCTTTAGCTTCTGAGGCAGGTAACTATTCTATAAATGTTAATGCTGGAGAGCTAGTAACAAAAGGATTTGAAATTGAATTGAACTATGATGTATTAAGAAATAAAGACGGATTTAATTTGTCTATTTACGGAAATCTAACCAAAATTGATTATGAAGTAACAAAACTGGTTGGTGGTGAAACTCAAATTTTCCCGGCAAATACTTTTGAATCTTTTGTTCATGAAGTAGGCCAAGAACCATTTACATTTTTTATGGTTCGTTATGCTGGTGTAAATCCAGAAAATGGTAATGCTCAGTATTATGATATTAATGGAAATATAACAGAGGAATACTCTGGTGATAATGCTGTAACATTAGAGGGTAAATCACCATTTCCAGAGTTTTTCGGAGGTGTAGGATTAAACGCGGAGTATAAAGGATTTAATATCAGAGCTGACTTTAATTATCAAGGAGGTAACTACATGTATAATAATACCTATTATGACCTAATGAATCTTTCTCCTGGACATAATGGGGATAATTACCATGTAGATGCTGTTAACTATTGGCAAAACCCTGGAGATACAAATGTATTCCAGGCTCCAAGCATACAAGGTTTCGAATATACAGATCAATTTATTGAAAAAGGAGATTATATATTATTTAGAAGTTTGGAGCTAGGCTATACATTTAATAGTGAATTATTTAAGTATTTGCCAATCACTGGGTTAAGGATTTATGGGCAGGTTCAAAACTTAGCTTTGTGGACTAGTTTCCATGGTAATCCAATTGTTGGAACTACTTCAAGTGAAACAAGTAATGTGACAAGCGAGGGGTACGTATCTGGGGCAGCATCAGCTTTTACTTATCCATTGTCAAGAACCTATACATTAGGTATTAATTTTACATTTTAATATAGACGAGTTATGACTAAATATTTTAAATTTATAGGAATATCCTTACTTTCCATTTTATTCGTGGGATGTAACGATGATGATATAAGAAATGATGATCCAGGAAGTGCTGTTTTTGATTTGTATTTTTATTCACTGGAGGAAGTAGAAACAGCTGTGAATGGAATTTATCAAAACTTTTTTGATAGTGGATTATATTCTGCAGAAGGAGGGATTATTGTTGTAGGAGATGCTTTAAGTGATAATGTTGTTCAAAATCCTGGCGGGAGAGGCACTTTAACCACAGGCTACAACTGGTTGTATAATTCGGGAACAGGTGCTCCAACAGGTATCTATAATACGGGTTATAAGATGATTTCAAGAGCCAATGCGATATTAGATAATGCTGATACCTATTTAATTGACTCTTTAATGACTTCAGCAGAAGTTCAGACAAAGAAAAGTTTATTAGCAGAAGCAAAAGCCTTAAGAGCAATTGGTCATTTTGAAGTTGCAAAAAGCTTTATTAAAATTCCTACCCAATCCTCTGATGCTAACTCATCAATTGGTATTGCATATGTAGATGTTTTTGATCCTTTAGCAGAGCCATCAAGACTAGCTACTGTGGCTGAGGTATATGATAGAATAATTGACGATTTGCTAGCAGCTTATGGAGATATTTCTGCCTCATCAGGTTCAAGCTTTAGATTAAACAAAAATGCAGTTGCTGCTATGTTGTCAAAAGTGTACTTATATATGGGTGAATACGACAAAGTAATTGAATATGCAGCGCCAATAGTAAATTCAGTTCCTGTTTGTGCTAGTGGTGATGTCCAAAATTACTGGAGATCTAATTTAGCTACTGGTACAAGTGGAGTGTTATTTGAAACCCATGTTATACAGTCTACTACATTCCCTCCAATTATAGGTACAAACTATAGCCAAGGATTAAATTCCAATTTAAAAGCAGAATTTGTAGTCGATAAAGCATTTTATGATTTATTTACTTCAAATGATGTAAGAACGACTCCATTTGTAAGAATTGTTACTCCAACTGATTTACCTTCAATTATTTCAGTAAATAAGTATGTTTCAAGTACATATGGTGGAGGTATGCAACGCGGACGATATTTAAGAGTTGAAGACATTCTTTTGAACTTGGCTGAGGCACAATATCTAACAGGAGATCAAGGAGGAGCCCTTATCACACTTGATAAATTGAGAACTCAAAGATATTCTTCTTTTAGCGGTGGAGAAACTGGAGATGCATTATTTAATGCTATACAATTGGAAAGAAGAAAAGAGCTAGCTTTTGAAGGAGATAGATTCTATACTATAAAGAGACTATTGGGTGTGCCTGGCATTCCCTCACAGTATAGCCAAGGAATAGTTAGATCAGGAAATGGACATAATGCTGATGGAACCGGTGTTCCGCCTGCATATCTGACTTTAGAACCTTCAGCTCGTGAATGGCAATTTCCATTGGGCAATTCTATTTTGATTTACAATCCAAACATGACTCAAACACCAGGTTATTAATAACCGATTGTTTTGAAATAAATTAAACCCACTCTCACAAGTGGGTTTTTTTATTACTCAAAATTTCAATTACCTTTGCTTCGTTGAATCAATTTGCATGAAATATTTGTTTGGAGTTTTTCTTCTGTTATTTATTTATTTTAAATCAGAAGCCCAAATCAACCAAAATTATGATGACCCAAACGCCATTCGTGATTCCCTTCAAGATTTTGGGAAACGCGACGTGGCCAATGACAGTTTAAAAGTACATACTCCTGTCATAACTGATTATACATTTTGGCGCCAAGGTGACATAAAACCGACGGTTGTAGATACCGTACTTACCATTGAAAGCTTTTACAAACAAAACTTTACGGAGAAAGACTTATTTGGAAAGATGTATTTTCCCAATTTCGGTCAAACCCTAAATCCGCTCGAATACGAAGAAAATCGTAATCGGATTCATATCCTTCCCACCGGAAAATCCTTTAACTATCTCTTTCCGGAAGATGTACGGTATTACGATGTGAAAACGCCCACAACCGAATTCGTTTTTGAAAACGGATTGCGGGAAGGACAGTATCTTTCCACCACGTTTACACATAACCTCACGCCTCAGCTCAATTATTCCGTTCGTTACAGAGGTCTCCGATCCGTAGGGCGTTATCAGAACAATTTAGCGGCCAACAATGCCTTTATTACAACCATCAGCTACAAATCTAAAAATGAAAGACTAAGATTTTGGACACATTTCGCCTCGCAAAATCTGGATAACGAGGAAAATGCCGGAATCCAAAAATTGGAAGAATTTGTTCTGGATGATAGTTTAAGAACGACGAACCGTCAAAACATAGCCGTAAATTTAGAGTCAGCAGATACACAGTTTGATTCCCGCCGATTTCATCTTGGAGCCAGCTACGGATTATTTGGAAAGGCTAAATCGGATTCGACCGAACTGCGTGCACCTATTTTGATTAAAAATATTTTTACCTACGAAAAGCAGAAATATTTTTATGAAGAAACTGCAGTGGAGGATTATTACGAAAGCCCTGTTTTTGCCGGGATGGGCAGAGCGAACAGACGGCATTTTGAAACCTTGCAAAATACATCGACAGTTGAATTCAAATGGGGCGAACGCTTATTACTGGAAGCCGGAGTTCGTTATGAAAATCTGAAACTTTATTACCGGCAACCACTTTCCATCGGGCTTGTTAATATTCCGATGCAAATAGAGGATAATCTTTTAGGAGGAGTAGCGCGTCTTTATTTTGATTGGAACGAAAAAATAAAATTAAAGGCTGACGCCGAATTCAAATCAGGTGAAATCTTTAAAAGCCAATACCACATAAATGCCGAACTGGATATTCAACCCATAGACGGCTACCATATAGTGGGAGGGATTTTGGCAGAATCGGCTTTCCCGTCACTTAATTTGTTCTATAACCAAAGTTTTTACAAAGATTTTAATTATTACAATTATAGTTTTGACAACGTAAATACCCAAAAATTATTTGGGAAATTAAATTTGGAGAAACTGAAAACAGATGTGGAAGGAACGATTTATAACGTAGAAAATTATGTATATGTAGGCAGCGATTTCCGACCACGTCAACTAAACGGAAGCATCTCAATGTTTCAAATTAAAGCCAATAATCTATTGACCTACAGGAAATTCAACTTAAGAACCACAGTTCAATACCAGAAAGTTACCCAAAATGAGGATTTTCTTCCCTTGCCCGATGTGATTGCGCGCGCCTCGGTCTATTGGCAGAGCAAAATGTTCAACGATCGGGCAGAAGTCCAGATAGGGTTCAACGCCAATTATTTTACGGAATTCGAATCCCGGGAATTCTTTCCGGTCATCAATGAATTTATGTTACAACGAAACAATTCCACCTACGGAATCCAGAAAATCGGCGGAAATCCCATGCTCGATTTCTTCCTGAATATAAAGGTGGATAGGATGCGTATTTACCTCAGAGCAGATCATTTCAACACATTTTGGGGAGAAAATAATTATTATAGTGCGCCCTATACACCATTCCGCGATTTCAAAATCCAGTTTGGGGTGAAATGGTATTTGTTTACGTAAAAAAGTTTTGTGTGAAGCGTTCAGCTTTGAGGGTTTAAGTCATTCGAAATTCTCAAAACCATAATGCCCGATTATTTCAAAATCAAAAAGCACATCTTCCAAAACCTGTCCGCCTCCTATGTTGTGAACGATTTTGTATCGTTTTCCGTCATTTGATTTTTTATCAACGACCATTCCTATATGTGTCATCCCATTCGCCAATCGCCAGCAGACAATATCGCCCGGCAGATAATCTTCTGCATTTTTTGTCATAGGTTTTTCTGTCCCAAATCGTGAAAAATAAACCATCAGATTCGGTACACGGCGATGGTCAATGTTTGTGTCGGGTTTCGAAAACCCCCAGATATTCGGATAAATTGAAAAATTAGCTTTCATGTCCTCGTGGACTTCTTTTTGTAAATCCACTCCCAACTTACGGTAGGTTCGGATTACAACATCAGTACAAACTCCTTTTCCCGGAGGAACATCACCATTTGGATAATCAATAGTGAAATAAGTCGGATCATAAACGACCGTCCTGTCAACAAGAGAAAGCGCGGCATCTGAAATCCTTTTTTGTTTTTCGGTCAGATTCCTGCTTTCTTCCTTTAATTCATTCGCATGTTCATTTTCCGTAGCAACACCAATGCTTTCAATTTCTCTTTTACAAGAAATCAATAAAAACAGAAGAATGATAACAGAGCCGAATTTAATCAATGTTGTTTGTCTAAACCTTCCCAAAATTCTTCTACAGTATCTATGACCGCTTTGGGCAACTCTTCAAATCCGGCTTCATATATGTCAAGCTGCGGATCATAATTTGCATCTGCGGTGTTCTCAATGACATAAAAATTGTTTTTATAAATCAATAAAAGTCCAACACTGAGCGGCGTTTCCATATCTTCTTTTGCGTGTCTGGCAAAAATGTAGAGAACATCGGCTACGCCGTCTTTGTCTGCATCAAAAAACGCTTTTCTAGAATTCCAGGTTGCTGTTATAATGCCTTTTTCCGCTATAATTTTTTCGGCGGCTAACTTCCATTCGTCTCCGGATTTTTTAAACTGTTGTATATAAAGAGAATCCTGCGCTGCTCCTTTTTCATTTTTTGAAAAAACAAACATGTTTTCTTCCGAAGGTGTATAAACGTTGTCGACCTGTATAACCCGTTTCCCTTTAAAAGGAAAACCGGATTTTTCAAAGCTCTCAAGATTTACCGCCGAAGTTCCCGTTTGAGAAAATGCCAAAGTCCCCATTAGCAAAATCAAAAGAAATGTAAAATATTCTTTCATAATGTTGGTTAATTTAAATCAAAGTTTCCAACCAATCGCTTTCTATTCGTATAATTTTCCCGTTATCAGGTTCAATCATAATCCATTTGGTGCGGGAATCAACTACCAGTTCACCTTCTTTGTAGAATTCAACTTTTCTAGGCTGCCTGATTCCTTCCGGATTTTCCGGATAAGTACGCATGAGCAGCGTTTCTCCTATATAAACCTGTTTTTTATATTGGATATGATGATCCATTAAAAACCAAACATTTTTAGCATATTTGGATTTGTGTTTTAGTAAATCCCAATGTTCGGCCGCCATCATTTCCACCCAATGTACATATTGGACATTGTTGACATGATTGTTTTGATCAATGAATTCAGGCGTTATTAGAATTTTTTTTTCGTGGATAAGCATGATAGTAATTGCTAAGCCCTAACAGGGTTTCAAACCCTGTTAGGGCTGTGGGATTGAATTTTCAAATTCCCCGACTTCATCCAGAATCCCCATCAATTCCAGCAAATCATCGGAAGTAACCAAACGCTGACGATAGGGCTTGAAATGCGGAACGCCTTTGAAATAATTGGTATAATGCATTCTCGTTTCCAAGATTCCGGTGCGTTCACCTTTCCATTCTACGGCCCAAGTCAGATGTTGTTTGGCGGCTTCGGCACGTTCTGCTAAAGTCGGTTCCGGTAAAATTTCTCCGGTTTTGACAAAATGTTTGATCTGATTAAAAATCCAGGGATTTCCGATTGCAGCACGACCTATCATCACACCGTCCACACCGTATTTGCTTTTATATTCCAATGCTTTTTGAGGCGAATCAATGTCCCCGTTTCCAAAAATCGGAATTTCAATGTTGGGATTGGCTTTCGCTTTGGCGATTTCCGTCCAGTCTGCCTCTCCTTTGTACATTTGCGAACGAGTGCGTCCATGAATGGACAAAGCTTTAATTCCGGTTTCCTGCAAACGTTCGGCAACTTCCTGAATATTGATGGAATCATAATCCCAACCCAAACGGGTTTTTACGGTTACAGGCAAATCGGTGCTTTCAATTACCGCTTTGGTCAGTCTCACCATCAGGTCAATGTCTTTCAAAACTCCGGCGCCGGCACCTTTGCAAACTACTTTTTTGACCGGACAACCAAAATTGATATCCACCAAATCAGGTTGAACGGTTTCTACGATTTTGGCAGACATCGCCATGGCTTCTTCATCACCACCAAAAATCTGAATACCAATTGGGCGTTCATAATCGAAAATATCGAGTTTTTTACGGCTTTTAATGGCATCGCGAATTAATCCTTCAGACGAAATAAATTCGGAATACATCAAATCGGCACCGTGCATTTTGCACAAACGACGAAACGGCGGATCGCTCACGTCTTCCATCGGTGCGAGTAATAAGGGAAATTCCGGTAATGTTATGTTTCCTATCTTTACCAAATCAAATTTTTTGCAAAGTTACAAATTCCTATGTCAGAAGAACCCAAAAAGAATCCGTACGGCAAATATCTCCAGCTCACATCCATTGCTTTTCAGATGCTGGTCATTATGTTGGTGTTTATTTGGTTGGGGAAAAAAGCCGACGAGAAATGGAATTCATCTGAAACCAATTATTTTACGCTCATTGGAACTTTGGTTGGTTTAGGTGTATCTTTGTACCTGATTTTACAACAATTAAAAAGATTAAATGAATAAGAACTTTCTCAAAGCGGCATATTATGTTCTGTTTTTCCTTTTTTGCGTCCTGATTCATTACTTATTGATGAAATTTGTATTTCATTTTGAATCTGACTTTACTTTCATTTATGTTTTTACCGCTATCATTTGTGCTTTGACACTTTTTTTAATTGCTGAAGCCAATGCTTTTTTTCACAAACAACTCGGGTTTATTTTCATCGGTATCATCGCCGTTAAACTGATTGCCGCCAAAATATTCATGAACGGATTTGAGCTGATTGACGAAACACCTTATAAATATAGTTTTGTGGTTTTGTATCTTATTAGTTTAGTATTAATTACGATTTATACGGCAAAACTTTTACTCAATCCTGAAAAATGATAAAAAGCAGAAAATTAGGTTTCTTTTTTAACAAAATAACCCTTACTTTTGCACCTCAAAATTAAGCTAAATGAAAGCCACCTTTTGTAGACTGTTAACTTTTTTGGTTTTATTCCTGAGTTTTTCTGTTTCATTTGCTTCCGAACCGGAGCATGAGGAAAGTGAAAAACCCCTTTCAGCGCAGGATGCAATGAGAAAGGAAGTGGCGGAAGTCAAAGACCACCATTTAGCAGATGATTACTATTACACTTTTTTTAGTGATAAGGAAAAAGGAGCACATTATGGTTTTCCTCTTCCTGTTATTTTATTTGATAACGGACTGAAGGTTTTTTGTTCTTCAGAATTCCACCACGGAGAAAATGTAGTGGAAAAAGAAGGTCAATTTTACAAATTATACCACAGCAAAATATATAAAACCGATGCACAAGGTACGATTCATTATGACAAAAAGCATTTTGTGAGCAATGAAAAACCTTGGGATTTCTCCATCACCAAAAACGTGGTAAACATCGTTTTGGTAGGGATTATTTTGTTATTGGTATTTGGGGGGATGGCCGGAAGCTATAAAAAATCATTGATTCCCAAAGGAATTGCCAAATTCATGGAACCGATTGTGTTATATGTAAAAGACGATATCGCAATTCCGAACATTGGAGAAAAACATTATAAAAGATTCATGCCGTTTTTGCTGACTGTGTTTTTCTTTATTTGGTTTTTAAATTTATTAGGCTTGACTCCGCTTGGGGTAAACGTTACGGGAAATATTACAATCACTTTTGCATTGGCAATCATCGTATTTATCATTACAAATGTTTCAGGTCGAAAAACTTACTGGATGCATATTTTTAATCCATTGGGAAACTCCATGCCTTGGTATGCAAAAGTACCTTTATACATTTTGTTGATTCCGATTGAAGTATTGGGGATTTTCATCAAGCCTTTTTCACTCATGATCCGATTGTTTGCCAATATATCGGCAGGACACACGGTTATGATTATGTTGATCGGGATGATTTTCGTGTTCAAAAGCTGGGTGGGAGGGCCACTTACATTTGGACTTACATTCTTCATCAGTTTGATAGAATTTTTAGTTGCTGCATTACAGGCTTATGTTTTCACCATGCTTGCGGCATTGTATTTTGGATTCGCAGTAGAGGAACATCATGCGGAAGAGGCACATTAATTATAAAATGAATTGTTTAATTATTTAAATATTTACTTATGGAAATTCCAAGAATTGTAGGTGGTGGTTTAGCCGTAATCGGTGCCGGAATCGGAATCGGTTTGATCGGAAAAGGAGCGATGGAAGGTATTGCTCGTCAGCCGGAAGCTTACGGAAAAATTCAAACAGCGATGTTGATTGCAGCGGCGTTGATTGAAGGTATCGGGTTTGCCTGTTTGTTTGCAGTGTAAATCAAAAATCAGAAACCCATTGAACAACGGTTGGTTGCAGTGGGTTTTTAAAAAATTAAGTAAAAAGTTTTAAACGAAAATATAATGGAGAAATTAATAAACGATTTTTCATTTGGATTGTTTTTCTGGCAGACATTGCTTTTCCTTTTGTTGCTTTTCCTTTTGCGTAAATATGCATGGAAACCAATTTTAGGAGCGGTAAACGAAAGAGAGAAATCAATCGAAGAAGCTTTAAACGAAGCCAAAAAAGCACGGGAAGAAATGGCACTTTTAAAGTCAGAGAATGACAAAATTTTAAAAGAAGCCAAAATCGAGCGCGATGCGATTTTGAAAGAAGCAAGAGAAGCAAAAGACAGCATCATCGCTCAGGCAAAAGAAACAGCTCAGGCTTCAGCAGACCGTTTGGTTGAAAACGCAAAGATTGCTATCAACAACGAGAAAGCGGCTGCGATGACCGATTTGAAAAACCAAGTTGCACAATTGTCCATTGACGTTGCTGAAAAAGTCTTGAAAAAAGAATTGAGCGATAAATCAGCTCAGGAAGCTTTGGCAAAAGAAATCATTAACGACGCAAAATTGAACTAAAATGGCAGGATTTCGCGCAGCAAAACGATACGCAAAAGGTTTGATGCAGTTCGCTACCGAAACCGGTAAAGGAGCTGAAATCAATCAGGAAATGACGGATTTGAAAAATTCAATTCAGTCCAGTCGCGAATTGGCGCAGTTCCTAAGTTCTCCGGTTTTGGATTCGAGAAGAAAAAATGCCATTGCAAAAGAGTTGTTCAAAAACTTTTCGCCTGCGACTCAAAATTTTATCACATTGGTAATTGGTCAGAGAAGAGAAGGTTTGTTAAAACAAATCGCAACGCAGTTCAATGAAATTTATGACCGATCCAACAATATTCGTACAGCAGAAGTAATCACAGCTTCAGCGTTAAATGACGGATTGATTCAGGAAATTTTAGACAAAGCCAAATCCACAATGGGGGAGAATTTTTCGTATAAAATTGAAAATAAAATCAACCCGGATTTGATAGGAGGTTTCATTTTACGTGTTGGTGACAAACAAATTGATACCAGCGTAAAAGCGAGATTGAATAAATTGAAAAAAGAATTTGAAATAAACGATTATGTTGCTAAAATCTGATCTGGTCAGAATTTAGAATTTAATAAAAATAAAAGTTGCAAGTAAATTAAACTTGAAACCTTAAACTTTAAACAAAGTAAAATGGCAGAAATAAAACCGGCTGAAGTTTCAGCGATCTTAAAACAACAACTTTCCAACTTCGACGTAAACGTTGAAATGTCGGAAGTAGGAACAGTACTTAGTGTTGGGGACGGTATTGCCCGTGTTTACGGATTGGACAATGCCCAATACGGTGAGTTGGTTGAATTTTCCAATGGTCTGGAAGGAATGGTTCTGAACCTGGAAGAAGACAACGTAGGTATCGTATTGATGGGACAGTCAAAAGAAATCAAAGAAGGTGACACCGTAAAACGCACGAACCGTATTACATCCATCCGTGTAGGTGAAGGAATGTTGGGTCGTGTAGTTGATATGTTGGGTAACCCGATTGACGGAAAAGGACCGATCGAAGGACAACTTTACGAAATGCCAATCGAACGTAAAGCTCCGGGCGTTATCTATCGTCAACCGGTAAATGAACCATTGCAAACAGGTATCGTGGCGATTGACTCGATGATTCCAATCGGACGTGGACAGCGTGAGTTGATCATCGGTGACCGTCAGACCGGTAAAACTTCGGTTGCATTGGATGCCATTTTGAATCAAAAAGAATTTTATGACAGAGGAGAACCTGTTTACTGTATCTATGTAGCAGTCGGACAAAAAGGTTCTACCGTTGCTCAAATCTTAAATACATTACAAGCGCACGGAGCAGACAAATATACCGTGGTAGTTGCGGCAAACGCTTCTGACCCGGCTCCTATGCAGGTTTATGCGCCGATGGCGGGTGCTGCAATCGGAGAATTCTTCCGTGATACAGGTCGTCCGGCATTGGTTGTTTATGATGATTTATCTAAACAAGCGGTTGCATACCGTGAGGTTTCCCTTTTGCTTCGTCGTCCACCGGGACGTGAGGCCTATCCGGGTGACGTGTTCTATCTGCACTCCCGTTTGTTGGAACGTGCTGCAAAAGTAATCGGGGACGATAAAGTAGCCGCTGAAATGAACGATTTGCCTGAATCTTTGAAAGGAATCGTAAAAGGAGGTGGTTCTTTGACCGCTTTACCTATTATCGAGACACAAGCAGGTGACGTTTCGGCTTATATCCCAACCAACGTAATTTCGATTACTGACGGACAAATCTTCCTAGAGTCTGACTTGTTCAACTCCGGTATCCGTCCGGCGATTAATGTTGGTATTTCCGTTTCTCGTGTGGGTGGTAACGCTCAAACCAAACCGATGAAAAAGGTTTCGGGTACGTTGAAATTGGATCAGGCTCAATACCGTGAGTTGGAAGCATTTGCAAAATTTGGTTCTGACTTGGATGCTGCAACGATGGCGGTAATCGGGAAAGGAGAAAGAAACGTGGAGATTTTGAAACAAAACGTAAACTCACCGATTCCGGTAGAAGAACAAGTAGCAATCATTTTGGCAGGTACAAACGGTATGTTGAGAAACGTTCCGGTTGGAAAAGTAAAAGAATGGCAGGATAACTTCCTTTCTTTATTGAGAAGCCAATACAGCGGATTGTTGACCGAATTACGTGAAGGTAAATATTCAGACGAAATCGTTGATCAATTGAAAAAGATCATCAACGACACGACTACAACATTTAGTTAAAAATAATTTGAAAATGAATGTCAGAATCAATTTCAAGAATTCATTTATAATTCAAAATAAATAGTAAGTTTACTTTAAAAGCATGGCAAACTTAAAAGAAATACGAAGCAGGATTACATCGGTCGGTTCAACGATGCAGATTACGAGTGCCATGAAAATGGTATCGGCAGCAAAGCTGAAACGTGCTCAGGATGCCGTAACACAGCTTCGGCCTTATGCAAATAAACTGCGCGATATCCTTTCAAACATCAGTTCCACGCTGGATGCAACTGCCGGAGGAGAACTGACTGTGCAACGCGATGTGAAAAAGCTATTATTGGTTGTGGTTACTTCCAACCGTGGTTTGGCAGGCGCTTTTAATTCCAATATAGTTAAAAAGGCAAATGCCGTCATATCCGAGTCAAAAGACAAAGGAGTTGAAGTTTCTATTTTGTCCGTCGGAAAAAAAGGACATGACCTGCTACGTAAACAATCTACCGTTTATAAAAACAGTTCTTCACTTTGGGACAATTTAAGTTTTGATGAAATTGCCTTGATTTCAGAAGAAATTACTGAAAAATTTGCTTCAGGTGAATTTGACCAAGTAAGAATCGTGTATAATCAATTTAAAAATGCGGCGACTCAAATCGTGATGGACGAACAGTATTTACCGGTTCAAATCCAAACGGAAAGTTCAGCTGCGACGACTTCTTCGGTCGATTATATTTTTGAACCTTCAAAAGAAAAAATCGTAACCGATTTGATTCCGCAGACATTGAAAACCCAATTGTATAAAGCCTTATTGGACTCCAATGCAGCCGAACACGGAGCCCGTATGACAGCGATGCATAAAGCAACCGATAATGCGGATGCGCTTCGTAAAGAATTGGTTTTACAATACAATAAAGAGCGTCAAGCCGCTATTACAAACGAGATCTTGGAGATCGTGGGTGGAGCGGAAGCACTTGATTCTTAATAATTGATGATGTGAAAAATTGAAAAGCCGGATTCCTCAGGAAGCCGGCTTTTTTGTTTATTTGTTTTGCGATTTAATTCGTTTATTCGGTGGCCGCATCCTGTATTTCATTGGTGATTACTTCCAGGTTTTCAGTTGCTTCCTGCACTTCCTGTGTAGCTTCCTCTACTTTTTGTTGGGCATCTTGTAGTTTTAAATTGGCATCATCTACTTCTTTTTGTGCATCGATTACCGCTTTGTTTAATTCTTCCAAAGTTGGAGGAGGTGGAAGGTTTTCTTCTCTCAACTTCAGTTTTTCCTCGTTGTTAAATTTATAAGACAATCCTACACCCAGTGTTTGTTTCACCTGTGTTCGCTGGATCTGGTCTTCATCGTAGAATAAATTGATAGTTGCTTGTGCTGAAAGGAAACTGTTTATTTTCATATCCAAAACACCTTGATAAGCCACATCCATATTAAAAGGCTGATCCAGATAATTGGAATAAATTCCCAAACGGTTATCATAAGAGAAATTCTTCAAGAAATTAATTTTGTAACGTGCCCCTAAATAGGCTCCGAATTCATATAAATAAGAATCTCCATCTTCTTTTAATCCAAAGCTTCCGGCATATTGTAAATCATCATCCATGACAAAGGTAAATCGGGATGTAAACGGATGGAAATTGACCTGAAGGTTTTCGTTGGGTTTGTAATCCACGCCGATACCCAGAGACCAATAAGCCGGAGCCATAAAGTTAGAAATCTTTTTATAATCGCCCGTTATACTATCTTGGATCGTATAATCCAATCCTTCTGAAAATTGGGTTTTAAAGTTGGTTGAAGCGGCCAAATAAAAATGGCGGATGAATTCATATCCATAAGATGAAGTCAAATCAATCACATCATTTGATTTTCTGTAATCTTCGCCTTCATTTCGTAAAACACCGTAATTCAATAAAATACGGTTATCCCAAATATGACGGCCAGCTGTCAAATTAAACTCATAATCCACGTTGGCAGTTAAAGCATAGGAATTCACACCGCCTGCTATCCAATTGGAGAAAGCGGCTTGATTAAATTGTAAACTGTTATTCCCGGAAATATACCAGCCTTGTAGTCGGTCATTATTGGGACGTTCTTTCAGATATTTTTGACTATTTGTCTGGAGATTGCCACTACCGTCAACGGTTTGTGCGAACGACAGTATAAATCCAAACAGAAAAATTAAAGAAATTACTTTTTTCATTGTCTATTTGATTTTCGATTAATATTGGATAAATTGAATTTTTTCTTCAATAGGTTTTCGGCTGCTTTCATGTAAAGGTTCTTTCAGTTTTCCCATATAAAAAATTCCCAAGCACTTTTCATCTTCCTCCAATTCCACAAATTCACCTATTTTGGAAATTGCGCCCGGTGAAGACCAATAAGATCCTATTTCCATAGCCGTACACATCAACCACATATTTTGGACAGCCATTGCCGTTGCGGCCAATTCTTCCCATTCCGGTAATTGATGAGAGGTTTTCATACAAATTAAAACGATTTTGTCAGAAAGCAAACATTTTTCGGTTACTGCCAATTTCTTCCGTTCGCTCTGTGCTTCAGGCGGCGTACTTTCCAAATACTTTGCCAACATGAAATCTGCTAGCCTTGACTTTCCGTTTCCTTCGATGATTTTCAACCGCCAGGGTTCCGTGCGTTTGTGATTGGGCGCCCAATTGGCTGACTCTAAAATTTTTTGTAGTTCTTCTTGGCTTATTTCTTCTTCCTTGTAATTCGTCGGCATAACCGACCTTCTGGACTGGATTAAAGTCAATAATTCTTCAGGATTCATCTTAAAAGTTTATTTTTGACAAATGTAAACCACATTTATTTATTAGAAAAATGAACAAGATTGAAGTAGCAACCGTAAACCAAAAGATTGAAAATGGTTATGGTTTTGATTTCGGGAAATATATTACCGAAGGATTTGAAATATTTAAAAAAGAATGGTTGCTGTTCAGCTTATACGGACTGGTTTCCATGGTTTTGATGTTGCTTTCTTTTCTGACGATAATTGGCGGACTATTCTTTACTTTTCCACTTCTTTTGGGGTATTCGGTTGCCGCTCAAAAAGTTGAAAGAGGCGAAGCATTGGAATTCAAAGATTTTTTCGGAGCCTTTAAAAATTACAACCAGCATTTCCTGTTGACACTCTGTCTTTTTGTTGTTTTTTTTGTGTTGTATATTCCCTTTATATTATTGTTTGTGACGGCCGGTATGGGTTCGGAATATGGTAATTCTCCTTCCATGGGTGCTGTGATGGGAATTTTGATGATGCTGTATTATGTCATTTTTTATGTAGCGCTTTTTTTTGTTCAGGGATCCATCGTTTTTGCGCCTTATTTGATTCATTATGGTGGGTATTCAGCAACAGATGCCATCAAATCTTCCTATAAATTGTTTAAAAAACAATGGCTCATGATTTTGTTGTTCATATTTGTGATAGGGATGCTTTCCAGTGTGGGTTATTTTGCATGTTTGATCGGGATTTTTGCTTCGATGGCAGCCGGAACTTTGATGCAATATGCCATGGTAAAAGACGTTCTGATGCAATCTTCCTATTCGGAAATCGACCAAATCGGAAATACAGGATACTGATTCCATGCTTTTTCAAAACGAAATCTTTGAGCAAATGAATGAACTCGGCGCCCGCCGGATTCCCTTTCTGTTTGTCGTCGATTTTTTAAAAGAATACGGAAAAGTCATTCCTTTGAACCAATTGACCGATGAAATCCAATTTCAAATAGATGCAGAATCCCAATCATTTTCTTCCAAAGTCGAATTGAAAAAATACCCGGTTTCTTTTGAGGAATACCAACGACAATTTGATTTCGTTCATGATAATTTGCATTATGGGAATTCGTTTTTAACCAATTTAACTTGTGAAACGCCTATCGAAATCAATTTGAGTTTGGAAGAAATCTATCGTTATTCAAATGCTAAATATAAATTCTTATGGAAAGATCGATTTGTGTGTTTTTCGCCCGAAACCTTTGTGAAAATCAGAGATGGAAAGATCTTTTCCTATCCGATGAAAGGAACCATCGATGCCTCTGTTGAGAATGCTGAAGAAAAAATCCTTTCAGACAAAAAGGAAATGGCCGAACATTATACCATCGTGGATTTGATTCGAAATGATTTGAGCCGGGTGTCCAAAAAAGTCTCGGTTCCGAAATTCCGATACATAGACCGATTAAAGACAAACGAAAAAACGCTTTTACAGGTCAGCTCCGAAATTTCAGGCGAATTGCCGGATGATTTTCATCAGAATTTAGGAAGGATCTTTGACCAACTTCTGCCGGCAGGCTCCATTTGTGGAGCACCCAAAGAAAAAACCGTGGAAATCATTTGTGAAGCGGAATCCTATGAAAGAGAATTTTATACCGGTGTTTTTGGTGTTTTTGACGGAAAAAATCTGGATTCGGCAGTGATGATCCGATTTATCGAAGCAACCAAAAAAGGTTTTGTTTTTAAGAGTGGCGGAGGCATTACGCACCAAAGCCAAGCCAATGACGAATATAAAGAAATGATTCAAAAAGTCTATGTCCCGATTCATTGAAACCATTTGCATCCTGAACGGAGAAATCCGGAATTTGGAATTTCATCAGGAAAGATTCAACCAAACACGCTATAAAAAATGGGGTTTGACAGATGAAATTATTTTAAAAGAACATATTTGGTTAACTGAAAATCAGAAAGTTGGTAAGCAGAAATGCCGGATTCTTTATTCGGAAACCATTGAGTCTGTGGAAATAATTCCATACAGCATCCGAAACATCCAATCACTGAAATTGGTGGAAAACAATGAAATCGAATATCGATTCAAATCAGAAGACAGAAAGGCTTTTGAGTTGATGAAAGATTCGGTAACGGAGGACGAAATCATCATCCTGAAAAACGGACAGATTACGGATACTTCGTATTCCAATCTGGTTTTTTTTGACGGTGAAAATTGGATTACGCCGACCTCTTTTTTGTTGAACGGAATCATGCGCCAATCACTTTTAAAATCGGGGAAAATTAAGGAAGACGAAGTCAATCCAAAAGATTTGAACCGTTTTATTTCTTTAAAATTGATCAATGCAATGATGGATATGGATGAAAGTCAGGAATTGGATATTTCTATGATATGTTGATTTTTTTTGTCAGAGTTTCAATTTTCTCTTGAACTTTCAGACTCTCCGCAGACGGAAACTCATAGAGATTTGAATGCTGATTTTGAATCCGTTCGATGATTTTCAAACATTTTTTTGCTTTTTCTTCTTGTTGGGTTTTCTGAAAAGCCAATCCGGCATTTACAAACAAATGAATCATTTGGTTTTTCAGTTTTTCATCCAGAAGCAAAGCATCCCGTTCTTCATTTTCATCCCATAATTTTTCCAGTTCTTCGTCGGAAATCTGAAAATATGTGTCAAGCAGCACATCAAATTCATCCAAAAACTTTTCGGTATTTTTTTCAAAATCAATTTTGAGCAAACGGGCTATGGCATTCACCATTTGTTCGATGATTTTGGAGATGAAATCGCGGCGAAGCATTATTTTTTCAGATTTTTGGTTAGAAGTGAAACCGCAATAAAAATTCCGATGAGCTCCACAAACATTCCCAAAATAATCAAATTATTGCCCGTAATCCAACCCTCTGAATATCCATTGAGTTTTAAAACAGCACCGGCCACGACAAATATCAATCCGATGATTATCAGTGAAAATCCAAATATAACAACTGGTGAGAATTTCATTTTTTTAATTCAATTTATTGGCCAACCGATGGAAGACTTTTTTTGGGTCTTTGCCGGCATATAAGCATTTGAAGACAGCGGCAAGAATAGGGGCTTTTACTTCCAGCACCTTTTTTAGCTGGTAAACACTTTTTGTTGCATAGTAACCTTCTGCCACCATGTTCATTTCCAAAATCGCCGATTTTACCGTATAACCTTTCCCTATCATATTTCCGAACATCCGGTTCCGGGAAAAATTGGAATAACCCGTCACGAGTAAGTCCCCTAAATAAGCTGATTCTTTAACATCTCGTTTTATGGGAGAAATATGTTGGGTGATACGGTTCATTTCTTGTGTCGCATTGCTCATCAGAACGGCTTGAAAATTATCTCCATACCCCAATCCATGTGCGATTCCGGCAGCGATGGCGTAAATATTTTTTAGGACTGCGGCATATTCCGTCCCGAAAATATCCTTTGAAATATTGGTTTTGATGAAACTACAAGCCAGCCCGTCTGCTGCCATTTGGGCTTTTTCTTTATCCTGAGCCGCAATTGTCAGATAGGAAAGCCTTTCCAGTGCTACTTCTTCTGCATGACAAGGACCTGAAATCACGCCAAAGTTTTCATACTGAACTTCATAATTTTCATGAAGAAATTCTCCTACTATTTTAAAATGAACGGGCACAATTCCTTTGATCGCTGAAACCACAAATTTGTCGGCAATTGACACATTTAAATTGGACAAACAAGCTTCCAAATGAATGGAAGGCACAGCAAAAACAATCCAATCCGAATTCTGAACCAACTCATTGATATCCGTTGTCAAATGAAGTTGATGTGTGTTAAACTCAACCGAAGTTAAATAATTGGGATTGTGTTTGTGTTTTAGGATATAGTCTTTGATGTAGTCGTTCCGAACCCACCAATTGATGGTTTCATGGTTCTTACAAAGCATTTTGGCGATGGCGGTTGCCCAGCTTCCACCGCCGACTAATCCGACTTTTGGTTTCGACATGGCTTTGTTTGTTTGCTTTTGGGTTCAAAATTACTAAAAATACGATGGAAGCCATTCAAAATTCAATATTCTTTCCTTTTTCTCGTTGTAATTTGGATTCCGAAACATTTTTTCAATTCAAAAAGAAAACGGAATTTTGTCAAATCAAAGCTCAGCAGATTGTATAAAAAACTTTTAAGCGAAACTGTGATTTATGGAATAGGGTCAATCTTGCCACGATTGATCAATTTTGCTTTGATGCCGCTTTATGCGAGTCAAATTGATTCGGCAGAATTCTCCAAATTTGCGCAATTATATTCGCTGGTCGCCTTTGTCAATATCTTTTTGACCTTTGGATTTGAAACGGCTTATTTCCGTTTTTCGGCCGATAAAAATCTTTCGGGAAAAGTTTTTCATACCTCCTTTTGGTTTGTGTTTGCCAATGCACTCGTGTTTTTGGTCGGGATGCATATTTTCAATCTGCCGATTGCCAAATTGTTTGATTACCAACAATACCCCGAATACCTGAATTATTTTGCCTGGATTGCCTTTTTTGATGCCATTTGCATGGTGCCGTTTGCCTTTCTGCGGTTTACGAACAAACCGATTAAATATTCAGCCATTAAAGTCTTCCAAGGCGTTTTTCAGACATTGATTATTCTGGCATTCTTCTATTTGGTACCCCAAACATTTCTCGAAAGCATCGGTTTAAAGGAAAAAGTTTCCTATCCGTTTTTGGCCAATGTGATTGCGGCGTTTTCGGGAGTTTTATTGCTTTCCCCCATATTGAAACAACTGAGGATTTATTTCAATTGGGAGTTATTCAAAAAGATGTTCAAATATGCATATCCCGTTATGCTGGCAGGTTTGGCTTTTACGGTAAACGAAAATCTGGACAACCTTTTGCTCCGTGATATGGTGGACGAATCAGAAGCGGGTGCTTATGCCGGATGTTATAAAATCGCGACACTGATGATTTTGATGGTGACGGCTTACAGAATGGGCGTGGAGCCATTTTTTTTCAAAAAAGCACAGGAAGAAGATGCGCGAAAAACCTATGCAGATATCATGTTGTATTTTGTGATTTTCTGCGGGTTTGCGGTAGTGGCTTTATTGGGAAATTTATCTTGGATAAAGAAAATCATCTTACCCAATGCGGAATATTGGGTCGCACTAAAAATCGTTCCCATCATCGTCATTGCCAACTTTTTTTTCGGGATTTATTATAACTTATCGACTTGGTACAAAGTAACCGATAAAACCTATGTGGGCACAATCGTTTCCTGGATGGGTGCCGGACTGACCATTGCATTGAATTTAATCTTTATTCCAATTATAGGATTTATGGCCTCGGCTTGGGCGACTTTAGCTGCTTATGGCGTGATGATGGTGATTTCTTATTTTTGGGGTCAGAAAAGCTATAAAATTCCATATAAATCCCGTAAAATATTGCTTTACATGATTTTAAGTGTGGGATTGGGTCTGTTGGCCTATAATTTATTTGACAATAATTTTTGGATTGGCAATTTATGTTTGGTGATTTATGTGGGCATTGCAATTTTTATTGAGAAATCAAGTTTAAACTTACAGAGAAATAATAAGTAATTAGTGAATAGTAATTAGTGAATAGTAATTAGTGAATAGATTGTTGTTAAAAACTACAACTCATAACTCACAACCCATAACACAAAACACAAAATACAAGAAATGAAAATAATCATACCGATGGCAGGGAGAGGCTCCCGTCTACGACCACATACTTTAACCGTTCCCAAACCTCTTATCCCAATTGGAGGAAAACCTATTGTGCAAAGATTGGCTGAGGATATCACCAAACTTTCCGATCAAAAAATCGAGGAAATTGCCTTTATCATTGGTGATTTCGGGACTGAGGTAGAAGCACAGCTTTTGGAAATTGCCGAAAAGTTGGGTGCAAAAGGAACGATTTATCACCAAGACGAACCTTTGGGTACAGCACATGCTATTTGGATGGCCAAAGAGTCTTTGTCCGGACCGGTTGTCGTAGCATTTGCCGATACATTATTTCGTGCTAATTTTCATTTGGATACCAATTCAGACGGAGTGGTTTGGGTAAAAAAAGTGGCCGATCCCAGCGCTTTTGGGGTCGTGAAATTGGATGCCTATGGCATCATCGAAGATTTCGTAGAGAAACCCAAAGAATTTGTATCGGATTTGGCCATTATCGGTATTTATTTCTTCAAAGACGGAGAAAATTTGCGAAGCGAAATCCAACACATCATGGAAAATGATATCCGTGGAAATGGAGGCGAATATCAATTGACAGACGCATTGGAAAATATGCGGGCAAAAGGGAAAAAATTTACGCTGGGGCCGGTTGACGAATGGATGGATTGCGGAAACAAATCCGTTACGGTTCAGACAAACGGAAAGATTCTCTCGTTTGAAAAAGAAGAATTTGCCAAAATACCGGATTCAGCCAAAATCACCAATTCGCTGATTATCCCACCCTGTTTCATCGGTGAGAACGTAGTCATCGAAAATTCAAAAATAGGACCTTTTGTATCGTTGGGTAACGGCACAAAAGTTGTAAACAGTAACATCGACAATAGTTTAATTCAGGAAAAATGTATCATTGATCATGGAAATCTGACCGGATCAATGATTGGGAATTATGCTGAATATTACGGCGTTTCCCGAAACATCAGTTTAGGTGATTATTCTGTTTTGGACTTTAAAAATAAAGATGAGTGAGAAGATCGGGGATTTTTGTTGTTTGGATAGTGATTGCGCTGCTTGGATTGACGTCCTGCAGCACGCAAAAAGGTATGGCAACCGGAACTGCAGAGGAAGTCAAAACGGCGGGCATTATTAAAAACGCTTTGGCACAAAAGCCACAATTTGTGCATCTGACAATTTCGTCCAAAATAAATGCCGACATAGACGGCAATTCGGTCGGGTTAAACGGGAAAATCTATGTCAGGGACGGAAAAATGATTTGGGTAAATGTTTCCAAATTTGGAATCAACGCCGCCCGTGCGCTTATCACTCCAGACGGATTCAAAGCCTATGAAAAGTTGGACAGAACCTATATAGACGGGGATTTTTCATATTTTAATAATTTGTTGAAAGTCGATTTTATTGATTATGAAAAATTGCAAAATCTGTTGTTGGGAAGAATATTTGTAGAAATGAAAACAAATGATTTTCATTCAGAAGTTGTACAAAATGATTATGTGCTCCAATATAAAGACAATGAAGAAGTTCTCCGGAATCCAAAAGAAGGAAAGTACATCCAAGCCTATACGCTGGACTCGGATTTCCGTTTAAAAAAAGCATATTTAAAAGACCCGAAAACCCAAATGGAATTGGACATCACCTATTCCAATTGGCAAAAGGTGGGGACTCAGTTTTTTCCTAAAAATGTTAAAGTTTTGGTAAAAGATAAAAAAACACAAAAAGTAGACTTGGAATACAATAATTTTACTTTTGAAGAAAGCCAGACACCTTTTGAAATTCCTTCCGGTTACAAACCCAACAAATTGCTAAAATGAGAAAACAACTGTTTTTCACTTTTTTGTTTATATTAATTTTTGCGGGAATAGCCAGTTCGCAAATTACCGAGCAGGAATTAAAAGAACAGAAAGAAAAATTACAGAAACAAAATTCTGCACTTAAAAAAGATATTTCCCAGTTAAATAAAGAACTTCAACAAAACCAGAGCGAATCTAAAACTTCCCTGTTGTACGTTCAGAACTTGACCAGCAAAATTACGGCTCAGTCAAAACTCGTGAGCGGTCTCACAAAAGAAAAGAAATTTATAGAAGATGAGATTTATCTGACTCAATTGGAAATCAATAAGTTGAGTAGAGAGTTGGTGGAATTGAGAAAGGAGTATAAAGATATTTTGGTGAAGGCCTATAAAAATAAATCTGTAGAAAATAAACTGCTTTTCGTGCTTTCGTCTGAGAGTTTGACACAGGCATTTCGCCGTATCAAATATTTGGAGAAATATTCGGACTATCAGTTAGGAAAAGCCGATGAAATTCTGGCCAAAACCAAAGACATCGAAAAGCAAAAAGCAGAACGAGAAAAATCGAAGAAAGAAAAAGAAGCCGTTTTGGCACAACAATCTGTAGTGGTTGATGAATTGGAAAATGAAAAAATAGCCAAACAAAAAGTAATTGAAGATTTTAAAAAGAATGCCGGTTTAATTTCCAACCAAATTGCATCCAAACAACAAGAACAAAAACAGATAGATGCTGAAATTAAAAATATCATCGAGGAAGAAATACGTTTGGCAAAAATCAGGGCTGAAAAAGATAAGAAAGCATGGGATGCTGCGGCTAAAACTAATACGATAGCAGCATTTCAAGCCTATTTGAATGAATGGCCAAATGGGGATTATTCCAATTCGGCGCGTAAAAACATAACCCAATTGGAGGCGGACAATAAAGGCTGGCAGACAGCGAGAGGAAGTCACACTAAAGCGGCTTATCAGACCTATCTGAAAAACTTTCCGCAAGGTCAGTTTGCCTCAACTGCCCGTACCGAAATCTCCAAATTTGAAGCGGCTGAAGAAGAAGCCCGATTGGCTAAAGAAAAAGCAGAACGGGAAGCGCTTGCAGCCAACAAACCGGTAGAGGAAGTAGTGGTGAAAGAAGTGGAAAAACCCAAACCGGTTGAGAATCCGAAACCGGACACGTCAACCAAGGTATATGAAACCAAAAGTAATTCTGCTGAGTTGACCGGAGAATTTGCCAGCAATAAAGGTCGTTTACCATGGCCTGTAAGCAGAGGGCAGATTGTAGGGAAATTCGGACCGGGAAAGCACCCTATACTGGGACTGGATGTTAATAACGACGGAGTGGATATCGCTACCAATAAAGGAACCAATGCCCGCGCCGTGTTTGATGGAGAAGTTTCTCAAATAATTGCCATACCGGGTGGAAATCGTACGGTGCTTTTACGTCATGGAAATTATTATACAGTTTATAATAATTTGTCCTTTGTTTCGGTAAAGAAAGGAGATAAAGTGAAGAGAGGGCAGGATCTGGGCAGAATCTATACCGATGAAACCGGTAATACGATTTTGAATTTTCAGGTTCGGAATGGTTCGGATAAACAAAATCCGGAATCCTGGCTCGGAGCTAATTAAAAATAAGTAAATTTGTACCTTATAAATTATAAATCATGGGAAAATTAGGTGGATGGGAAATACTGATAATTGTTTTGGTAATCCTACTTTTATTTGGAGGAAGAAAAATCCCTGAATTGATGAAAGGATTAGGTTCCGGAATCAAAGAATTCAAGGATGCGACTAAAGATGATGATGGAAAAAAGCCTGATAACACAGATAGTTCGCAGAAAGATTAAAAAATTGTTTTAACAAAAAGGTAGAAGTTTCTGCCTTTCTTTTTAATTCAACATATGAACTTTACAGAAAAAGCCTGGCAAATTTTTAATAGGAGCATAAATGATTATCATATATCAAATGATGTAAATGCCCAAATTAAAAATCCTTACAGCGAAATGGACTTGATTGAGCATTTGTTGTACAAAAAAAATTGGATTGACACAGTTCAGTGGCATTTGGAAGATATCATCCGCGATCCGGAAATTGATCCGGTGGAAGCACTCCGCATCAAAAGATGGATTGATAAATCCAATCAGGAACGAACCGATATGGTGGAATACATAGATAGTTGGTTTTTACAAAAGTATACAGACGTTTCTATTCAATCAGATGCGAAAATCAATACAGAAAGTCCTGCCTGGGCCATAGATCGTTTTTCCATTTTGGCGTTAAAAGTCTATCACATGAATGAAGAAGCAAACCGGACAGATGCTTCTTCGGAACATTTGGTACAAGTCAAAGCCAAGTTGAATGTGCTTTTGGATCAACATAAAGATTTATCCACTGCCATCGAAGAATTGATTCAGGACATATCGTCCGGAAAAAAATACATGAAAGTCTATAAACAGATGAAAATGTATAATGATGATGAATTAAATCCGGTATTAAGAGGAAAGAATAAAGAATAAAAAGGTAATGTACTGAAAAATGGTTGGTGGATTATTGAAAAATAATTCATATACTGTAGCATCAGTTTGAAGAGGAAGTTGGCTTTGCTGAGGAGCAACCAACCAGCAATAAAATTGATACATATACTG
>JAEWOD010000015.1 GCA_023461035.1 Bacteroidota bacterium
ATATGTATCAATTTTATTGCTGGTTGGTTGCTCCTCAGCAAAGCCAACTTCCTCTTCAAACTGATGCTACAGTATATGAATTATTTTTCAATAATCCACCAACCATTTTTCAGTACATTACCTAAAAGACAAAGATTTTCGACTGGAATACCTTCCAAATCCCAAAAAAATAAGGAAAATATTACCTCAATGCATTTCCTATCGTCCCCGATTTCAATTCGGTTTCCTCCCACTCTTTTTCGGGATTGCTTTCCGCCGTAATTCCACCTCCCACATAGATTTGGATTTGGTTTTGAAATAATTGGGCACAACGTAAATTCACAAAATAGCTTTTCGTTCGCCGAGGCGAATCAATTCCAATGTATCCCGCATAAAACTCGCGGTCATATCCTTCATTTTCCAAGATGAAATCAAAAGCCTCCTCTTTTGGCAACCCACAAACAGCAGGCGTAGGATGAATGTTTTCCAATAATTTTTTTAAATCATAATCCGCAGTAGCTTCAGCCGAAATATAGGATTTCAAATGCTGGAATTTTCCGGCTTGAACGGTTTCCGGACCGTTGATTTTCAAGTTTTCCAATTCGGAAAATTCATCTGCAATAAAATCTGTGACAAATTTTTGTTCGGCGATTTCCTTTTCCGACCATTCGTTTTCCGGTAATTTGGTTCCGGCAAGAGAAACGGTTTGAATTTGATTTTCCGATTGATGCAACAACAATTCGGGCGTTGCGCCTATCCAGGTCTCTTCTGCAGGATTATGCCAGAGATAAACCAAAGCTCCGGAATGATTTTCAACTAAATTTTTAAACAAATTCAAGACATTATAACTCTGATTATCAATTACTTTAATTCGACTCATGACGATTTTACGAATTTCAGTTGTTTGGATGATGTGAATGGTTTTTCGGATCAAATTTTCATATTCGGATTGGGTTTTAGCCAAAAACTCAGGTGCGGAATCCAAATTGATTTCGAATTGAAAATCAAATTCATCTTGATCAATTAAAACAGGAAATTGATCGGAAAGTATTTTTTCTATTTTTGAATCAAACGAATGCATCAAAAATCGGTTGGAATTTGAATGATCCTGAACGAACAAATGGATTTCCGTTTCATTTGGTTTTCGGAACAGAACAAATGCTTCTTTATCTTGAATGGCTTTTTCTAATTTATTTGAGAATTTTGAACTCATATTCTATTCTAACCTTCAAGGTTATATTCACAACGCAAAATAACCTTGAAGGTTTTTAAAATTTAAACATAATTATTTGGAACGATGGAATTGGTCAGATGACAATAACAGATCATCTGATTTTCTTCATCTCGGATTTCTATTTTCAACAAATGTACGGTTCGCCCTTTTTTGACAAATTCCGCTCTGGCAGTAATGATTCCGTCTCTTTTCGGACGCAGGTGGTTAGAAGTCATCTGCATCCCGACCGATTTGAATTTAGCAGTATCGATAGAAATAGCTGACAAAACACTTCCGACGGTTTCAGCCAAAGCTATACTCGCTCCGCCGTGCAAAATTCCATAGGGTTGATGCACTCTGGGTGTGACCGGCATAGTGGCTTCAATGAAATCCTCTCCTATATTTGAAAACCGAATTTCCAAAACCTCCATCAGCGTGTTTTGGTTCATTGAATTAAGTTTCGCAAGTTTTTTTTCCTTTTCCATCAGTAAATTTTTGGATTGTAATTTTCAGGATATTTTCCTTTTTTATCGATATAAAAAGTTTCTATTTCAGACAAAACTTCTTCTTTGGTTTTGTTTTCCAAATGAATGATTTTTCCGATTCCGGCAATTTTCTTATCGTAATTGCAATATGCTAATAAAATCGGGACTTGAGCTTTTTCGGCAATATAATAAAACCCTGTTTTCCATTTTTCAGCCCAAGAGCGTGACCCTTCGGGTGTATTAAGTAAATATAAATTCTCATTGTTAGAGAGTAAATCGGCGGCAAAATCGACCATGTTAGATCGCTGGGAACGGTTGATTCCGATGCCTCCTACTCCTTTGATAATAAAACCATACCAGGGTTTGGTCCAACTGTCTTTAATAAAAAATTTCATGGGGATTTCCATCGCCCAAAAGGAAAATACGGCATAAAAAAAATCCCAGTTGGTGGTATGAGGTGCGGCTACCAAAACGGATTTTGAAATATTTTGAACCGGAACCGAAATATCGAGTTTCCAGCCCATCATTCGTAAAAAAAATTTTCCCAGAAATTTCTTCATAGAACAAATATAAGATTTCGGTCAATAAAAAAGCCGGAATTAAACATCCGGCTTTCCTTTGCACTTTCGTGAGATCTTTCTTTTAACTAACTGATGATTGAAATGATGAATTCAATTACCAGAGATGTCAATGTTAACAGTATCTGTACCATCAGAAATATTGATTTGATTTTTGTCTATAATTATTTTCTCGTCTCCGTCCTGGATTTTCACACCATCTTTGGATATTCTTATACCTGCACTGTCCGAATCAAAATGCGCCTCCACATTTTCATCATCAGAAAATTCGTATTCGCAATTCTGACAGATGTATTGGTTGTCAACAAATTTATAAAATTTATTTGATCCGTCTTCATAGTTTCGTTCATTTTCCCTTTCGTCATAAAAAATCAGATCATCTACATTTTTAGAATGAATGGTTTTTCCTTTTGGAACATAAACGATCAAAGAAACCAATTGATCCCTGAACTTCGAATTATCCGGCAAAGAAAGGTATTTGTCAAAGACCAATTCTCCGTTCGCATTCATAGTATAATCATATTTGATCATTTCGGCATTTTTACGTGCATCATCCATGCTGGATCCTTTTGAGTAATTCATGATTTCTACATAAACCAAATCATTGGGCGATTGTCTTATTTCTACATCATCATAAATACGGCGGTGCAGTTTCCCGTCAAACTGAACAAATCCTCCCATATCGTCGTTAAAAGCCCATTTGATTTTTCGTTGGCCTACATTTTTATATTCTTCAAATGAAATCACCAAAGTATCTTGTGAAACGGTGAATGCTTTTTTATCGGCAAATTCTATATCACGGGTGAAATTTTTAGCCAAACTCACACCCAAAACAGAAGCCCCAATCAAAGCGATGAACCACAATGCCAAAGAACTCCAAACAAATGTCTTATTGACCTTAACACGATTTGATATTAATCTTGCGCCCAATGTGATAAGCAATATTGCCGGCACTATCATCAAAATTACCATGATTGCTTTTGCTGCCCAATCTTGCCATTCGTAGTCCACGATATATCCAAATACCTGCATAGGAAGTTCAGCCGAGGAAGTGATAAGAAGGGCGATGGCTCCGATTATTAATCCTATTCCAGTACAAATCAACATAATACCTAAAAAGAACAGGATGATTTTCCCCAATACATGGAATAATTTTCCCAGCGCACCGGAGGCATCGCGAGCCACTCCCTTCATTTCAGTTGCAGCTTGGCTGGCGTTTTTTTTTATCGTTTCAAAATCGCCTGCCTGACCGTACATCTCATATTTTTGCGTAGCAGATTCCGCTTTGGGAAGGATGATCCATAAAACGATATAACTGATAATCGTCAAAGAAGCTCCCGAAATAAATACATCTGAAAAGAATAATACAATCCAAAGCAGACGTGTCACCCAGGTTTCCACTCCTAAATAGTGCGCCAACCCGGAAAGTACACCTGCGATGATTTTATCATTTGGATCACGGTACAATTTTCTTTTGATTTTATCACCTGTTGCTTGTTTGTAGGACGAACCGGAAGAAGTATAGGTTTTGGTATTTTCTTCGTTATCCTCATCAACATATTGTTCCGGTGTACCCATCACGTTGATGATGTGATCCACATCCATTTCGTTTACAACTTCCCTTACACCTAATTTTTCTTTAAAAAGTTCGGCTATCCGGATTTCTACATCCGAAATGATGTCCTCGGTTCCTTCCATTCCGTGTAGAGAACGTCTGATGTCATCCAAATAATTTTTCAATTTGAAAAAGGCACGGTCATCCACTATAAAGGAAAAACCGCCTAAACTGATTGAGATCGTCTTATCCATGTTGATTTGTATCTAAGGTTACTTTATTTACTGCGTTTTGTAGTTGGTTCCAGGTTTCTGCCAATTCCTGCAGAAATTTCACACCATCATCCGTAAGTGTATAATATTTTCTCGGCGGACCTGATGTGGATTCTTCCCAACGGTAATTGAGAAGATTGTCATTTTTTAATCGTGTCAAAAGAGGATAAAGTGTACCCTCCACGACGATCATCTCTGATTTTTTTAATTCATCGATGATATCAGACGCATAAGCATCACCACCTCTTTTTATGATGCTGAGAATGCAATACTCCAGTATGCCTTTTCTCATTTGCGTTTTTGTTTTTTCTATATCCATCTCGATATCTATTTTGTATTGCAAATATATACATTTAAAATAGTATTATGCAAAACAAAGTACTAAAATATTTTTAAAAACTTTACACTAAATAGTGTATGTAATTGATTTTTAATACATTAAATGGTGTGTAATTTTTTAGAAATTTAATTGCATTAATTTGTAAAACAAAAAAATCACCTCGATTGAGGTGATTTTTATTTCGAAGTTGTTAAAATCTTATCTAAAGTCCGGATTAAATGGATTGGCAAAGTCATATCCCAAACTGAATAAAATTCCGTTTCCTGCTTCTTTTGCTATATCCGAAAGCCCTATGTCATAGGACATACCTATACGTAAGCCGCCAATCTTCATTTTCATTACAGGCGAAATGCTCAATCCCTGCGAGCCGTTTTTGTCTATATCCTGTCGATAAGAAACACCCAAATCCAACCCTTGTTGTCTGTCTCCAAATGCGATGTGTCCCATCAGATTTAGATCAAACTGCCGTTCGGAATTGGAATTCAGATTCATCACAACGGATGGCTCCAGATGAAATCCGTCCATCAGATAGACCTGATAACCCAATAGGAAATAATACCAGGTCGGTAGGGGTTCTACCCCATTTGCCACGGCTTCATTATCCCGCAAAGGAATATCCAGAACAGAAACCCCACCAAACGCACCTGCATATTTAAAAGATACACCGATGTTGAAATGGTTCAAATTGGTATTTGGATCGTTCAGGGCAGGATCACTCGGATCATTTGCTATGACTCTCTCCACATCCAAACGCTGCTGAAAAAAATTATACGACAATCCAAAAGAAAATAAATCCTCTGTTTCATCATCACGATAATCTCTCTGTGAATTTATAGGAATATGGTAAGCCGCAGAAATATTGACTCCGCGTAAACTATACAAAGCCGTTTTGTCGTTAAATACATAAAAACCAAATGCCAAACGATCCACAACTGTCGAATGCACACTCAAAGTCTGAGTGTTTGGACTTTCCGGCAAATCGGCCCATTGGTTTCTGTAACTTCCCGTTACACTTAAAATTTCCGGATTAGCTCCCGCATAAGAGGGATTTATCAAATACCGGTCACTAACGAGATAATGCTTATAAAATGGTAATCCTTCCTGACCCATTGCCTGAAAGGATATAATAATCATAATCGTCGTAATTAAAATTTTTCTCATGTGTTTGCTATCTATTCCTAACGCTTATATGCCCTAAATATTTTATTTCACCCGATTCCTCACTCCGGATTGTAATAATGTACCAATAATCTCCTGAAGGAACGTTCTCTCCCTTATATTTTCCATTCCAACTGAAATCAGTAAATATTTGGAATCCCGAATCTACAAATATTTTTCCATAACGGTCAAATATTTTAACACTCGTTTCCTGAGAATTATTCAAACCTCTTATTGCCCATGTATCATTTTTACCGTCATCGTTGGGCGATATGAAGTTGGGAATAAATAAAATAGATACATTTTTAGTTACAGGACTACAGCCCGATTCCCGCACATAAACGGTATATTCCTGACCCGGAATCAAATTGTTAAATCTTGGGCTGGATTGCCAAAAAACACCATCCAAGGAAAATTCCAATTCCGTTCCGTTTCCGGCTACCTGAACTATGATATAATCAGCCCCTATTTCAAAACCGGTTATGACCGGAGGTTCCGGTTCCACGATTAATATATCAAAACTATCGGTACAACCTTCTTCTGTCGTTATGGTCAATTCATAATTTCCCGGTTCCGTTATGGTAAATTCCGGTCCGGTGGACTGGCCTCCCGCCCAATTCCATTCATAATTTTCCTCCGGATATTCATTTCCGGCATCCAAAACCAATTCATTTCCGGGACAAAGCGTAGGCAAATCTTCAAATGGATTTTCCGGTAATTCTCTTAATTTATAATCAAACAGAAAATAATTGGCACAAAAATTTACTCTGTCCAGTCTTAAATAAACTTCACCTTCATTATTTTCAGGAGTGAAATTTTGAGGGTTTTGAATCGGATTTGTCAAATTGATCAGATCTTCCAAACTCAGATAATAGGAAAAAACCAAATAGGGGTCGTTTGACTGAACAGACTCCTCGACCAATGTCAGATCGATGGCGTCCTCTCCACATTCGCCAATGATAGTTGTCGGCTCAATGTAAGGAGCAATGGTTGCTTTATACCAAACCCTGAATTGACGCACTGCTGAACATTCGCCGATTTCCATTAACACCCAGAAAAAGTTATCTTCTTCCGGCAATGGATAATTCGTAATAGCTGAGTCCGGAATTTGATTTAAAAGTTCTTCATCGGTAAAATATGTAAATGAAATACCTGAAGAATCGGGAAGAAACATCCCTTCCACCTGTGTCAAATCAACATATCGGATTCCGTCAAAGTCATCATCACAAACGGCTATCGGAGGAATGGTTTCCTCCAAACCTTCAAGGCCTACAGATACAATCAATGGAATTTCAGCAATGGAAAAACATATTCCGTTTGAAATAACGACCCAATAGCTGATTTCTCCCGTATCAGACGGAAGATTCAGTAAACCGGACGGCAAAGGATTTTCACCATTTTCAGCGTCTTCCTCCGTTTCATAATAAGTAATATTTAATCCGGCTTCAATTCCCAACAAAGGAATGGCTTCTTCATCCAAATCAAATGGCACAAAACCATCTCCGTCTTCATCGCATTTAGACAGCGGATTGCTAATCGCTGTATATTCCGGATTGGTTCCGATTTCAAAATCAATACGGACAATATTGAAACAATAATCTTCATCTTCCAAACGTACATAAACCGAACCGGAATCTGCCGGTTCATAGTTTTCCGGATTCAGAATATTGTCTGTCCCTCCTGCCTGAGCAGCAGCAAAGGTTTCGTAATAAAGAAATTCGGCATCTACGCCTGTTATTGTCGTTTCCAAAACCGTAAGATCTATAATATGCGGCTCACTGCTGTCAAAACAAAATACTGAACCCGGTAAAGTATATTCTTCACCATTTACAGGAACCTGGGGCTTTAAATCAAATATGATTTCTTTAGGAATAGTTGTACAATTTGCTCCATCAAAATCTTTTTCCGCCATAATCCAAACAGAATGAGGAAAAGTAGTAATCACATAATTTTCCCAATCAGCCTCCGGAATTTCAATGGTCAAACCGGCATCTTCATAATAAGAAAAAACCAGTCCGTCCATACTTCCATCTATGTATTGGCTTTGATAAATTGTTAAATCAACTACCAACTGTCCATCCTCATCATCGTCACAAAACGGCGGTTGGACAGGAATCTCATTTTGTCCGGGCATTTCATTCAAAGTCAAATCAATTTCAACTATGGTGGTACAATGTCCATCTTTTACAACTCTGACATAAATGGTAATATCCCCGGTCAAAACATAATTTTGAGGATTAGGGATAAAGTTTCCATTTCCAGCTTCCGCATCATCTTGATTTTCATAATAAATAAAGTCATCTGCATCTGTTGATATTTCCGGTTCATATAATTCCAAATTGACATTTCCTTCATTGGAACAAATGGCTTTTTCCAAATGATCGTCCAAAATGTCGATGGCTTCATTTGAATAATGGATAACCAAATCGGCATCGCATACCCCGTTTGACCAGATGTAACGATAATCTCCCGACAAGTCAAATCCGGTGATGGTAGGTGTCGGAGAATTCATATCATCAAAAAATGTAGGAGAAGGATTTCCGGGATCAATCGACCAACTTCCTTCACCGACTGCAACAATTCCAGTTGCCACATTGCTTTCACATTCCAATGAAATTTCGGGGTCTGAAGCCAGACCAAAATTCGAAGTAAATTCTATCGCGTCTAAAAAATTACCAACGGTAGGATCCCCGGCAGCAGTACTAACTGCCCTGAATTCAAATCGGGTGATGGTTTGTCCAGCAGGAACCGTATACGATCCGGTGTAAACATGCCATCCTGTCCATACCTGACTGGAATATTGAGCCAATTCTACAAGCGGACCGCCGGGAGGACCTGCCAAAACTGCTACAACATCAGATCCTGAACTTGCACTATTTCTTGCACTATGGGCAAAACTATAATTGAAAATTATGCCATCTACTGGTGTAGCGTAGTCTTGATAGATACCGGATTGTACATTGGCATTTAACTCTATGTATTGACTACCCGAATATGCCATCACGCCACCGCCATTTGCGGAATTGGGCCACATTTCAATCACATTATCAGAAGCTGTTGTTTCCCATCCAGGAACAGCAGATGCATCTAAAAAAGTGGGCCAACCGCTCTGAACAATTACGGGTTCTTCAAAATCAGGGTTTATGGTATTGATTTCACATTCTTCTTGTGCCCTGACTATGATACCCAATAAAAAAAAGAGTAAAACTATATATCTCATTTAGGTGGCATGTGTGTTAATTAAAAAAGAGACTATTAAAAAATAGTCCCTCAAATTTAAATATTTATTTCATTTTTTTAATCTATTTGTTTCTCACCGTAATATGACCTACAAATTTTCTCTCCTGAACAATTCCATCTGACGGAATCTGAATGATGTACCAATAATCACCTGACGGCACATTATTTCCTAAATATTTTCCATTCCATTCATAATTTCCTTCAAAGTTGGTGTCGACAAATATTTTTCCGTAGCGGTCAAATATTTTTAACGTAGCACCCGGTGTTGCATTAATACCACGTATGGTCCATGTATCATTTTTACCATCACCGTTTGGAGAAAGAAAATTAGGAACGCTCAATATGGTTACTTCATATTTCTGAATCATACAACCGCTGGATCTTACCCAAACGGTATAGGTTTCACCCGGAATCAGATTGCTAAACTGAGGGCTGCTTTGCCATAAGACACCATCCAAGGAATATTCCAATGCTCCCTCACCATTATTGGAAGCGCTCACAATGATGAAATTATCGCCCAATTCCAAACCGTTGATGACGGGAATCGAAGGCAAGCTCACTGTCAATGTTCTTTCCTCACTTCGACAACCATCAACACTATAAGCAATGACAGTATAGGTTCCGATTTGGTCAATGGTTTGAACGGATCCTGTTAAAATGGTTCCATCTCCCAACGTCCATTCAAATGTTGCGTCAGGATCGTCACTTGTAGCCGTAGCTTCAAAGCTATCTTCCTCACAAAGAAGCACAGATGTATGAGACAATGACAAACTTGGTGTAGACAATCTTTCCAATAAAATTTCTACAAAGGCAGAACAATAGCCGTCCTCGTCCACACGGACAATCACGGAGGTTTGGGTTTCACCCGGTGTAAATTCAGAAGTATTCAGAATTTCATTTGTTTGATTACGGGCATCTTGTATGTTGTTATAATAAGCAAGGGTTGCTCCTCCTGCTCCTATCGCACCCACAAATTGGGTTAAATCCACTGTATCTTCCGGGCAATATTCAATTGGTCCAAATGGTCCCGAATTATGGCTGACTTCTTCTCCTTCTATAAATTGTACCGGAATTTCTGCTGAACGGCATCCTTCACCGCTTTCTCCCACGACATAAATAGTAGCAGGAAGTGACGGGAAATTATAATTGTTCCATTGTCCGGACGGAATCGGGTTATCAGCGTTAAAATCGGCCAATGAACCATAGTAAATATATTCAATACCTGTGCCTCCCCCCAATTCCGGATTCAGATCGGTAAGATTGGTTTCAAAAATCCCATCGAAATCCTCATCACAGAGTTCTATAGTCGGAATAGAATTAAGGATGGGTAGTGGATAAATTTCAATTGTAAAAGGAGTATCCAGCGCACACAAGCCCTCTTCCGGATAGAAAGTATAATCATAGACTCCCGGAGGTACGTCTGTATTGATGGTAGCCGGAATCCAAGTTCCCGTCACGCCCGAATCCAATTCGGTTGGTAAAACTATCGGCTCATCACCCTGACAATAGCTGAGCGGCATATCAACTTGCACTGCTAATTCTTCTACTATTTCGATTTGAATGATTACATCCTCAGCACAGTTACCATCGGTTTGGAAAGTATAATCATAGACTCCCGGTGTACTTGTATCGATTACCGGAGGATCCCAAGTTCCGGTAATTCCCGTCTCATTTGGGGTAGGTAAAACCGGAGGTGTCGAATTCTGACAAATCGGATCCATCTCTATAAATGAAGGAACCAAAGTTTCTTCTACTATAATTTCGATTACAAATGGTTGGAAACATGCCACGTCAGAAGGTGTAAATGTATATTCTGTCGTCCCGATGATGTTTAGGTCAATTTGATTGGAAGGGCTCCAAGTTCCTTGATATCCATTATCCGACAAATCAGGTAATTCGATTATTTCATCCGTTTGACAATATTGGTCTTCCATATCCACAAAATCTGGAACTATTTCTTCTTCAATCACAACTTCCAAAGTTGCCTCAGCCGCACAACCATCATCTGGTGTAAAAGTATAAGTAGTCGTGTTATTTGGATCATAGGCAGGTGACCAAGTACCGGTGTATCCCTCATTTGAAGTGGGAGGCAGAGGGTTAGGTTCTCCGGGGCATTGAGGTAGAATAGGGTCAAATGTAATATCAATAGCAGGTAAAATTTCCACTGTAACTTCTACAGGTTGTGTAGCACATTGTCCCGGATTGGGTGTAAATGTGTAGGTCGTCGTGTTATTTGGGTCAAAAGCAGGCGACCAAGTTCCTGTAGCTCCATCTATTGATACAGGTGGCAAAGGATTCTCGCCTCCGGGACATTGCGGGGGAATCGGATCAAAAATGGGTACGTCACTTGGAGGAAGGCATTCCCCAATTACTACTGCGCTTCTCTCGCAACCTTCTCCATCCGGACAGCAAGATGCATACAGGATAGTTCCTTCGGGACAATCAGTTCCAGGAACATCATATAAAAAAGGAGAACCGGTTCCAATCATATTTCCTCCTTCCGGAGCATCCCACCAAGTTACATCATCTCCCGTACCGCATTCGGCTTCTAAAACTGCGATATAGTTCAAGTCAGCTCCTCCATTTTCACATTCAGTGATTACTTCAGGGTTTGTAGGAGGAGTTTCATATAATGGGATAGTTGATTCGACCGTATTAATTGAAAAAGTAACGGTATTGGTTTCCGCACCTTGAGAAGTCCAACATCCTGTACTTCCATCTGATTTTCCTTCAAGCATAAAACTTGTAGTAGTCGTTTCCACCCTACTATTACAAAAGGTCATGTCAAAAGCAATTAAAAAAGGTGTCGAGCAATTCATTGTAGACTGCCCATAATTATTACTTGGAATTCCATCGTTTAAAAACCCGCCAGGACAACATGACTGCCCGGCTGTTCCGTCATAATAAAAACCAACCCCACCTGTAAATTGCTCTGAACATGAAGCCCCTGTACAAGAATTTTGATACATCCAACCAGCAGGAAGCGTTACGTTGGTAACAGTAATATTTTCACCTTCAGGAAAAAAGAATCCATGAGGCCAGTTAGCTCCCGGTTGGTCATATCTTAAGTTGGCCATATTTACCCGAATGGTTGTATAACCACAAGGATCATCGATTACCAATGCCCCATCTACAACTGAACTACCTTCACCATCTATAATTTCAGCCGTAATATTGGGAGCTGAACCACAGTTAAAATTTCCAGTACGGATTACATTAAAAACATCTATTTGTTGACTAAATCCAATTTGAGCGAGAAGCAAAAAAACTATATAAAGTCTGATTTTAAACATTTAGTAAATTTTAAAGTGTTAATTAATTTTCAATCAATATAGTTTGCCCCTTTCTAAATAATTTTGCAAAATATCCTTAATTGGATTGACACCCGGATCATCAAATTCTAAATAATGTTTACATAGAAATCTTTTGTCTTCCGGACTAATTCGATCATTATACAAAACCTTCAATATTTCGGAACGTTGAAAAGTCAACTTTTCATGAAGTTGAGGTTCATTTCCTTCCGGAATGGATTCTAAAAATTGAATTATATCGGCCGTAAGTTCTACTGATTGACTATTTAAACTTAAATAGTACAAACGATCAATTGTATGGTTGGCGGGGTGAGATTTGGATAAATCAATTTTGATATAATCCTGTTGTTTATTAGTATTAGATTCTTGCGAATACAACATACCGAAAACTGCTAAAAACAAAACAGTTATCAACTTCCTCATTTTCATAATTTTCTCTTATTGTGTTAATTAATTTTGTAAAATTTTTAAATCTGCCTCATCAGATTTAGGTTAGTCCGATTTTACAAACTATCAAATATATATTTTTTTTTGCATTTAATAATTATTTAACATCTTGATATTAACAAAAAAATCCGATGGCAGCCATCGGATTTTTATTCATTTTCCCTTTATCTTCTTGGAGGACCTCCTTTATCTTCTTCCAGATCGGTGTTAAAAACTTTCACTTTATCGCCTTTTTTCAAACCGCTTTTGATTTCGGTATAAACACCATCCGAAATTCCGATTTCCAGCATTTTTTTCTGGTACACCGGCTGATCGTATTTTTCCGTTCCGGGTTTCAGTATTTCCACAAAGGGTTTTCCGTTTTCATCATATTGGATGTGCGCTGATTCCAAAGCCACTGCATTTTTGGCTTCCGAAAGCATCACTTCCGCATTGGCACTATAATTGGCACGCAGGAAAATATCGTTTTTCAAATTGACATCGGCTTTGATTTCAAATTGTACGATTCCACTCGTATCCACTCCCGATGGTGAAATATAATTCAGCGTTCCCTGAAACTTTTCATCAGGAAGTGCCCCGATTGTGATGGTCATCGGCATTCCTTCTTTTAGTTTCCCTACATCTGCTTCGTCCACATTTCCTTCAAAAATCATTTGGTTCACATCGGCCATCGTAGCGATGGTGGTTCCGACCGAGAAATTATTGATTTCCTGCACCGTATTTCCAATTTCAACCGGGATGGACAGAATCATACCGGAAATCGTAGCTCTGATCTGAATCGTGGCATACTGTTCCAATCCCGGAGCTATCCCCGTTTGGGCAATTTTATAATCGCTTTGGGCTGCTTTCAGATTTTGTTGCGCCATTTGATAAGTAGCCAATGCATTGTCATAATCTTGTTTAGGTAAAACGCCCTGATCGTAAAGTGATTTGGTACGGTTGAACTGGATTTTTTCGTTGTTCAATGTAATTTGTGCCGAATTGATTTGTTGCTGCGCCGCATTTAAACTTTGAACATTTGGGATGACGCGAAGTGTCGCTATTAATTCTCCTTTTTGGACGGTTTCTCCTTCTTCTACGTGGATTTCTGAGATAACTCCGGAAATATTCGGTTTGATTTCGATGACTTCACGTGGTTTAACCGCTCCCGTCGCCACTGCTTTGGTGGAAATATCCCGAACCTGAACTTCTGTCGTTTCAAATTTAGCATTTTCAGAAGTGCTGGTTTTGTACATATAAAATATCGCCGCTATGACCGCTACCACAAAAACAATGACCAATAAAATTTTTAAACCTTTTTTCATTCTTTCTTTATTTGGTTTTGCGAAATTCGAAATTCGCTTTTTTATTCTATAATCTAATTCCTCTCCCCAACTCTACCACTCTCCAACTCTACCACTCTCCAACTCTCCAACTCTACCACTCCCCAACTCTACCACTCCCCAACTCAATCACTCGTCCCGTAAAGCATCAATCGGTTTGATCGCTATGGCTCTCTGCGCCGGGATCAGCCCTGCCAACATTGCCATAACTATCATAATAAGTAGGGCAAAACCCAAAGTTGTTACATCGACCGAAGCATTTATAAAAGGAAATTCACTTTCACTATTTGCAACTGCCGAATTAACCAAAAAAAGCACCAAGCTCGCACCCACTATTCCTGAAAGCCCTGCAATCATGGTTAAGACAATGGATTCCAGCAGTATCTGCGAACGGATCTGACTCGGAATCGCTCCCAGCGCCCGGCGGATTCCAAATTCTTTGGTCCGTTCTGAAACCGTAATCAGCAAAATACTCGCAATCGCAATCACGCCGGAAAATAATGTTAAGGCACCTACCACAATGGCCAACAATTGTAATCCGTTCATAAAAGAAAACATTTTATTGAGATTTTCTCCCAGGTTAAATCCGCCTATAGCCTGTGTGTCATCAGGATGAACTCGTTTTCGTTCTTTGAGATACTCTTTTATCTGTTTTTCGAATTCTACAATATCCACATGGTCCTTTGCGTTGATTATGACATAATTCACCACGCCCTGTCGGTTATAAACCCGCTGAAAAGTCGTGAAGGGAATTTGGATTTCGTTGTTCCTACCAATTGCCATCGCTCCCTGTTGGTATATCCCCACGACGGTGTACATTCCTGATCCAATTTGGATCAATTGTCCCATAGGATTTACGCCGTCCGGAAAGATTTCGTCCCGGATATCTGTTCCGATTACTGCCACTTTACGGCCATATTTCAGATCTTCATCATTCAGAAATCTTCCCTGAATGATTGGCTTTTTAAACATATCGTTTTGAACCGGATAATCACCATAAACAGCATAATTTCCGTATTTCGTACCATACTTTACCGTCACATTTCCTTCCTGACTTCGCGGTGCTATCATTTTTATTTGTGGAAATTTTCCCTGAATCGCTTCTATGTCTTCCATTTTCAACTCCAGCATCCGCCCTCGTTGATAGCCCTCAAACGGAATGGCTGTCTGTTGCATCCAGACAAACAAACTGTTGGTTGCGGCATTGGCAAATATTTTATCAAAACCATTTTGAACGCCTCTGGAAGCACCTAACAACGCAACAAAAAGAAACATCCCCCAAGCTACTCCAATCATGGTAAGCATCGTCCGCACTTTATTTTTGCGAATGGCGGCATACACTTCTGACCAGGCATCTCTGTCGAAAATAATCACTTTCATCTTTATTTTTCTTCCTAATTAATCAGGATATATCTTAATTTATTTCTCACTCAACCACTCTCCAACTCTCCCACTATTTATCGTCCCGCAATGCATCAATCGGTTTAATTTTGGCCGCATACCGAGCCGGCAGAAATCCGGCAAGAAATCCTGCAAAAAACAAAATCAAACAAGCCATCACCAGAGATTCCGTACTTACACCCGGATTGTAAATAAAATACTCTACCAATCCTTCGTTTATATTCTCCACTAAAAGTGTGGCAAGCAAAATCCCCAATACCCCGAAAACCAACGTAATCAAAATCGCTTCCTGCATAATCAATGTGATGATCTTATAGGGTGTAGCACCCAATGCTTTCCGTATTCCGATTTCTTTGGTTCGTTCTTTTACACTGAAAACCATGATGTTCCCTATACTTACTACACCCGCTACCAAACTTCCACCACCTATGACAAACACAATGATAGTCAGAACAAAGAAGAAAGAATTGGTGTCATCCATTTGCTCTGAAGAATCCCATACCCGAATTCCATTTGGATCGGTTGGGCTGATGTCATGTCGGGATTTTAAATCGCTCCGCAAATCTTCTGAAAATTTGGCAATTTCCTTTGTGGAAACACCATCTTTTGGTGTAATGGCAATCGAAGGTAAATCCCGGGTTCCGTAAATGGTTTGCAAAGTCGTAATCGGAACAAAAATCATTCGTTCCTCCCGGTCGTCATTTGTTTTACTCGAAACGACTCCCACTATTTCATACATACCGGAACCGATATTGATGAATTGACCTATCGGATCTCTTCCTTTCATCAAATCCTCAATGACCATTCGCCCCAAAACCACCGATTTGGTCTGTTTTTTCAGATCCTCTTCTTTTAAAAAACGGCCCTCATCCATTTGGAAATTGACCATATTAATATAATTTGCATTTACTCCTTTTACGGAATAACTTCCTGACTCCCCACCAAATTTCACATTGAGCTGTTGATCATACTCCCCACTTATGTATTTTATTTTATCCGAATAATTTTCCAGTATATAGTCCAAATCTTCATTCTCCAAAACGATGCTTCTTCCTTTTTGATAACCCGCATAGGATTCAGAAGTTCGAGTTCCGAAAATATACATATTCATCGCACCTGCCTGGAAAAATTCTTTCTGGAAACCGTTTTGCAAACCATTTCCCATCCCAAACAAAACGATGAATACAAACAATGCCAGCGAAATAGTAAATCCCGAAAGGATTGTCCGCAATTTATTGCTTGCTATCGAAGCCCATATTTCCCGCCAACGGTCTAAATCAAACATTTTTTCCTGCCCCTCCAAAGAGGGGGAATTATTTATTTATTAAAAATACGCTCAAATCATTCAAAAAAACATCCACTCTCTGCCATCCAACTCAACCACTCAACTCCCCTCCTTTGGAGGGGTTGGGGGAGGATTAAACCCTCACCTGCTCCACCCGTTCATCGCTCATGATGACACCGTCTTTCAGCCGGACGATGCGTTTGCACATGTGTGCGATGTCATCTTCGTGTGTTACCATCAAAATCGTTTTCCCTTCGTCGTTGATTTCCTGAATCAAACGCATTACTTCCTGCGAAGTTTTGGAGTCCAAAGCTCCTGTCGGCTCGTCCGCCAGAAGTAATTTCGGTTTTGCCGCCAACGCACGTGCTATGGCTACTCTTTGTTTTTGCCCACCGGAAAGCTCGTTCGGTAAATGATGCGCCCAAGGCTTCAAACCGACTCTTTCCAGATAATTCAAAGCCATTTCAGAGCGTTTACCTCGTGCAACTCCCTGATAATAAAGTGGTAGGGAAACGTTTTCCAATACATTTTTAAAATTGATCAGATTATAGGACTGAAATATAAAACCCAAAAATTTATTTCGGTAATTGGCTGCTTTGGTCTCGTTCAACTTTTCAATGACAAAATTGTCCAATTCATATAAACCCGTGTCATGTGTATCCAACATCCCGATGATATTCAACAACGTGGATTTACCGGAGCCCGACGAACCCATGATTGCTACAAATTCGCCCTCTTCCACATCCAAATCAATTCCTTTCAAAACATGAAGAGAATTGGCTCCCATTTTATACGATTTATTTAAATCACGGATTTTTATCATCGCTCCAATACTATAAAAGAATAAATATAACTCGTACCATACGGCACTTCAAAATCCACACTTACGACTCTGAAACCTTCTCCTGATTTACGGTTGAGCAATTCTTCCGTTTCTTTCCGTAAGTCTTCCGTGCTGTCCGGTTTGAACGATTTTTTAATTCGGTGTACTTCGTAGGATTTCATTATTTAACCATTTGATTAATTGGTAGCATTTCTGAGGAAAAAGTTACAAATGGGAATGTTTTTCCGGATTTAATTTCAGAATCTGAGTTCAAACCCCAAAACTTTAAGCCGGTTTTAGATTAAGATATGCTGAACCTTCGGATTCTCCTCCTGTAAAAATGACAACTACAAACCAATCCTTTTGCTCAATCACTCTCCCACTCTCCCACTCTCAAACTCAAACCGGATCTACATCAATCTCAATCCGCACCGACCGAAATGCCTGAACGGTATGCAAGGATTCAACGGCTTTTGAAATCAGTTTTTTTACATTTTGAAGCGAATTATTTTCCGGAATTTTTATCAGTACGTTTTGGATGTACAAATTACGGATCCTTCCAATTGATGGCTCTTCCGGCCCTAACAAATGTTTCTCGTCCAGAAAACCCCGCATCAGTTTCACAAATTCCAACGAAACCTTATCGACCTTTTCCTTTTTGGTATGCCGAAAAGTGATTTGAATTAAACGCAAAAAAGGCGGATATAAAAAGGATTTCCGTTCGTATAAAATATCTTTTGCCGTTTTTTCATAGTCATAGCGCGTGACGTTTTGAAGAATTTCATGATCTGGATTATAGGTTTGGATCAGAACTTTTCCTTGTTCGTTCCGTCTTCCGGCTCGTCCTGAAACTTGTGTCAGCAATTGGAAGGCTTTTTCATGCGCACGGAAATCAGGGAAATTCAACATCGAATCGGCACGGATTACGCCGACCAATCCTAAGTTGGAAAAATCCAGTCCTTTGGCAATCATCTGTGTTCCCACCAAAATATCGATTTCCTGTTGTTCAAAAGCTTCCAAGGTTTTTTCATAGGCATATTTTTTCCGCATCGCATCCACATCCATCCGGGCTATTTTCAGTTTGGGAAACAAAGATTGTAACTGAATTTCAATTTGTTCCGTCCCGATTCCTTTGGTGGTCAATTCCAAACTCTGACAATTGGAACATTTGGAAGGTCTGGCTTGTGAATGGCCGCAATAATGGCATCTGAGTTGATTGGAAATTCTGTGAAAAGTCAAAGGCACATCACAGTTCGGACAAAAAGGTGAATGCCCGCAACTCAAACATTCCATCACCGGAGCAAATCCTCTCCGGTTCTGGAAAATCAGCACCTGTTTTCCTTCTTTTACAGTTTCCTGAATTGCATCTCGGAGTATGTTTGAAATATCGCCTGTAATTTCTTTTGAACGGAGAGCTGCCCTTAAATCCACCAATTCGATTTTGGGCATTTTTACATCGCTGTAACGTTTGGTCAATTGTACATAACCAAATTTCCCTGTTTGAGCGTTGTGATAAGTCTCCAAAGAAGGCGTTGCCGAACCGAGAATCACATTGGCTTCAAAAAAATTAGCCAAAACCAAAGCCATATCCCGTGCATGAAAATAAGGTTTGGAATCGGTTTGTTTGTAGGCGCCTTCGTGCTCTTCATCCACGATGACCAAACCTAAATTTTGAAATGGAAGAAACAAAGCCGACCGCGGCCCGAGGATGATTTTATTTTGGTCATTCAATGCTTTGCTCCATAATTCCACGCGTTCATTCTGATTGAATTTCGAATGGTAAATCCCGACTTTATTCCCGAAATGTTTGCGTATCCGCTGTACCATTTGGGAACTCAAAGAAATTTCCGGCAATAGAAACAACGTCGTTTTATCTTCTTCAATTTGCTGTTCGATCAGCTTGATGTAAATTTCGGTTTTTCCGCTGGAAGTAACGCCGTGAAGCAGCACGGTTTTCTGCTGTTCAAAATAGTTTTCAATGGATTTTAAAGCCCGGTTCTGCTCAAAATTGAGTTGTTCCGAATCAACGATGTCATTTCGGATTTCATCAATCCTTGAGATTTCCAGATCATAAATTTCCACCAAACCTTTTTCGGCCATCGTATGAAATATGGCATGCGTGCCACCGTATTTTTTCAGAAAAGCGGAAATTTTAATCGGTTTGGACGATTGAGCTTCTTCGACAATTAATTGCAATAAAACTTCGCGCTGTTTTGCCGCATTTTTTAATTTTTCAAAAGATGAATTGAACAAATTCTCATCAGATTTCAATTCCGGATTTACCCGCACAAACAATTCAACTTTGGGCGTATATTTTTCTTTCAGGACTTCGTCCAACTGGATAATTCCTTTCTCCCAAAAGGATTTGATAATTTTGATGACCGATTTCCGTTCAACGATTTTGGCAATTTCATTGACCGTTAGAATTCCTTTTTTGTCCAGCGCATTCACGGCCATCCATTCATCTTCCGATAATTTTTCTTCGATTTTATCAATTGTTCCAATGAATTTGACAAAGGTTTCGCTTTCCCATTTCAATGCTGTAGGAAATGCATTCCGATACACTTCGCCCAATGTACACATATAATAGGACGCCATCCATTGCCAGAACTGAATCTGGGTTTCTGTTACCAAAGGCTCGGTATCCAGAATCGAATCTATTTGTTTGGTTTTAAATAATTCGGGTTTGTTTTGATGAAAGGAATGAATGATTCCTGTGTATAGTTTATTGGTTCCAAAAGGAACCGAAACCCTTTGCCCTATTTTCAGATATGGCAAATCTTCGGGCGGAATTTCATAAGTGAAAGTTCCCGGCAATGCCAATGGCAATATGATTTCTGCGAAATGAGGATTTGCCATAATTGAAACGGCAAGTTAGTGTAATTGTAGAATTGTGCAAAGTTGTAAGCGCAAAGTATTCCGCTTAATTAACTTGTTTTCTTCTTTTAATCTCTTTCTCTATCAACGAAAGCTCCCGTCCGGTCTGCCCGGCAACGGAAGTATTTTCCTGCGCACGCCGTATCAGGTAGGGCATCACTTCTTTAATCGGCCCATACGGCAAATATTTGGCGATGTTATAGCCCATATTTCCCAATTTAAAACTGATGTTATCGCTCATCCCAAACAACTGACCAAACCAGATTTTATGCAAACCACTTGGTAAATTATGTTTGCGCATCAATTCCGTTAATAACTCACAACTTTTCTCGTTATGTGTACCCGCAAATAGCGAAATCCGATGGTTATTTTCGATGATAAATTCAAGTGCTAAATTATAATCACGGTCGGTCGAAGCTTTATCAGGCTGAATCGGGGATGGATAATTTTCCGCTTCCGCTCTTGCCCGTTCTTTTTCCATATAAGCACCGCGAACCACTTTGAAACCAAGCAGATAATTTTCTGTTTCCGCTTTTTGATAAATTTTCTTTAAATATTCCAAACGGTCATGACGATACATTTGTAAAGTGTTGCAAACGACACACCTTTCTTTGTTGTATTTCTGCATCATTTCATCGGCGAGATTATCCGCCGAATCCTGCATCCAGCTTTCTTCCGCATCAATCATCATCGTCACATCATTCTCAAATCCGGCTTTGCAAACTTCATCAAAACGGTTTCGGATATGTTCCCATTTGGACCTTTCGTCTTCCGTCATCGGAAGATTTTTTCCGACTTTTTCGTACAAATCAATTCGCCCAAAAGCCGTCGGTTTAAATACAACAAATGGAATTTCTTTCGGATTTTCTTTGGCAATTTTTATCAAACGAAGAATTTCTTCTTTTACACGATCAAATTCTTCTTCCGATTCCTGTCCTTCGACCGAATAATCCATAATGGAGCTCACGCCGTATTGATACAATTCTTTGGCAACTTTCAAACAATCAGCCGTCGTTTCTCCACCCACAAATTGTTTGTAAATCGTATTTCGAACGACGGGCTTGACCAATGGAATATTTGTGGCAAATGGAATTTTAAACATAAGCGTCCCCAACTTTGTAAGTGCGGGGCTGGCAATCAGTTTAAAAAGAGTGTATGCTTTTTTTAAATCCTTATCCGACTTGGATTCAAAAGCGGTTTGCGTATCATCAAATAACGGCATTTTTTGTTTGTTTTTGAATGTCCAAATTTAACCAATGTTTTGAAAGGAATTAGTAGAAAATTAAGTTTTGTTTTATTCAATTGAATTCAAATAAATAGGAAAAATAGGAAGAAAAAGAATTCTTAATTCAACTTTTTTAAACTATAAACATTTCATAAATAATCCAATCCATATAAACTTTGACAAAGTACTAACTACACGAATAAAACTTTGTCAAAGTAGAGAAAACCTCAAACTTTAAACTTTAAATTTGAAATTAAAAAGGCATATCATCCTCATCCTCCGAACCGAAATCAGATTCAAATTCATCCAAAGAACCAAAGGATTCCTCCGGATTTCCAACCGGTAAATTGATGGAACTTCCAATTTCCATGCTTCCCGAATTCTCCTTGTTCATCGAACTTTGGAATTCAAATCCGCCAAATCCGAAATCCTCTTCCAAATCCATAAATTTCGCCTGATCATTTACAAAACGCAAACGGATATTCTCCAAAGCACCATTTCGGTGTTTGGCAATGATGAATTCGGCTTGTCCGGCACATGGTGTACCCTGCTCATCATCCCAAACATCGAGTTTGTAATATTCAGGTCGATAGATAAAGGAAACGATATCCGCATCCTGCTCGATCGCCCCCGATTCCCGTAAATCCGACAGCAAAGGTCTTTTGTTTCCGCCGCGGGTCTCCACCGAACGGGATAATTGTGATAATGCGATAACCGGAATGTTTAATTCTTTTGCGATGGCTTTCAGGTTTCGGGAAATCGTGGAAATTTCCTGCTCACGGTTTCCGGTCGATTTTCCGCCGCCTAACGTCATCAATTGTAAATAGTCGATGATAATCAGTTTCACATCATGCTGAGATACCAATCGACGTGCTTTTGCACGTAAATCAAAAATGGACAAAGCGGGTGTATCGTCAATAAACAAAGGTGCATCTTCCAGACCTTTTACTTTACTATACAATTGTTTCCATTCATGATCTTCCAAGGTTGCTTTTCGCAATTTTTCGGATTTAATTCCCGTTTCACTGGAAATCATACGGGTAATTAGCTGGACGCTTGACATCTCCAGAGAAAAAATAGCAGTCGGGATTCCCATATCTACCGACATATTTCGCGCCATGGAAAGGACAAAGGCTGTTTTCCCCATACCGGGACGTGCTGCCAGAATCACCAAATCTGAATCTTGCCAGCCTGAAGTAATTTTATCCACTTGCGTGAATCCTGAAGGAACTCCACTCATTCCTTCTTTCTCAGACATTGCCTTAATTTTATCTATGGCTTCGCGCACCAATGAATTGGAATCTGAAAAACTTCTTTTGATACCGCCTTCAGTTATTTCAAATAATTTGCTTTCTGAAAAATCAAGTAAATCAAATACGTCGGTTGTTTCGTCGTAGGATTTATCTATGATATTGGACGAAATTTCAATCAATTGGCGCAAAATATATTTTTCTATCAATACACGCGAATGATATTCAATGTGTGCTGCCGACGAAACTTTTTGGGTCAATTGGATCAAATAATAATCACCTCCCACCAAATCCAATTTCCCTTCGTTCCGAAGTTCATTGGAAACTGTCAACAAATCAATAGGTTGTGTATCGTTAAACAATTTTCGGATGGCTGCATAAATGGTTTGATGCTGAATGCGGTAAAACATTTCAGGTAGCAGTACATCGATCACCTCGTCGATCCCTTTTTTATCAATCATCATCGCACCGAGTACCGCTTCTTCCAAATCTATCGCTTGAGGAGGAAGCTTCCCTCTCTCTAAGTTGATGATTTTCTGCGATTTAGCTTGAAATGATGTAGTAATATCCAAATTTTCCATAGGACTTGCTAAGGTATGAATTTGTATTTCAATTGAAACCAATTTTAATTGAATAAAGTTTTTAACAATGAATTTTTGTTAAAGTTTTAAGGAAAGTTTAACACGGGCATAAAATTTGAAATATGACAAATGTCATGACTTGGAATTTCAAAAATTTGATGGATTCAAATTAAAGAAAGTCCTCAAATAAATTCGGTACCGGTTTTTGTGTTTAATTAAAAAATGAATTAAAATGAAAAAAAATCAACAATTATCCTGGGACGATTATCTGTTTGAAAATCGCCACAAATCCTACGGTGCTTATGTGCTGAGAACCGAGGAAGGAATGAACCTTTTGAAATCACTGATGGTTGTAGTGTTTTTTGTGGGAATCTTAGTAGCTGTATTTTCTTTTACTAAAAATGCTGAAACAATAGTAGAGAAAAATCCAACTCCTACAATTTTCGATTTTACAGAAATCATTGAACCTGTATCACCTCACAAACCGGAGCCTGTTGCTCCAAAGGTAATTCCGGCTGCAACTGTCGATAAGGACAAAAGCGATGTAACTCCGGAACCTACCGAGCAACCGGAAGTGGAAACACCTATGAGCGAACAAAAGGATATAGGGAAATTGGTAATGCCGGATGTAAATGGAAATCCGGATGGTGACGGAAGCATCAAATCAACTGGAAATGTCGGTTCATCCGGAACAGGGAAAGATACCGGAACCAAACAACCTGAAACTCCAAAAACGAATGACAATGTTTATTCGCCACGTTTGGTAACCAAAATGGCGGTATTTCCGGGATGTGAAAATGTGGGAACTAACAAAAAGGAATTACAGGATTGTATGTCCGAAAAATTGTCAAGTGAATTGGGAATTCAGTTAAGTGATTTTGGCGAAATTGCAGGTCGTAATAACATCAATATGGCTCAAACCAAATTAAATTTCATCGTGGATAAATCGGGAAAAATAATCGAGGTAAAAGCGATAAACAGTGGAAACCAAGCCTTCAGCGATGAAGCACAAAAAGCCCTGAAACGGATTTCAGAACGTCTGGTCAAAAAGGGAAAATACCTGAAGCCGGCCGAACTGGAAGACGGCACAAAAGTGAATATGGTTTTTACTATTCCTGTACAATTTCAGATTCCATAATTGAAAAAGCCCTGCCCCGCAGGGCTTTTGTATTTTATACAAACCAAAAATAATTACCTTTGTTTCAATGATCAGACAATATATCAATATCATCATGGGCATCCTTTATGCTATAATCGGAGGATTTGTCATCATAAGAAACTGGTTTTTAATGGATTTAAGCCCGATTGCCGCAAAATCGCTGGGCATCTTATTTATAGTATATGGAATTTTCAGGATTTACAGGGCTGTCAAAGCCATTCGCACAGAGGATTATTAAAAAATTGGGAGTCGTTCTGATTTGTTTTTTCCTGCTCCATTGTAAAAGTGGAAAAGAAACTTCACATCAGGAAGGTGAAATGACGATTTATGCCGACCCATCCAATAAAAATTTGCTGGAAGCATTGACCGATATTTATGTAATGAAATATCCGAAAGTCAAATTCAACATCATTTACAAACCTGAAAACCAAGTTTTAAAGGATTTACAAGATACTGTTGCAAGTGCTGCTTTCATCAACCAACCACTCACTGCCCAACAAACCAAATACATCGCCCAACTGACCGATGTTACACCCCGTTCTACGCTTTTGGCCTATGATGCTGCGATTTTCATCACCTCTGTCAATAATCCGGTTGATTCGATTACGTTCGATCAGATTAGATACGGGATTCTGGAAGGAAATAACCAAATCATTTTTGATGATGGAAATTCAGGGAATTTCAATACCGTAAAAGAAGTTCTAAATCTGAAAATCCCACAAGGAAAATCTATACAAGCCGAAGAAAATGCACAAAAAGTAATCGAATTCGTTCAAAGATCGCCTCAATCCATCGGAGTCATCGGGATGAACGAAATCAGTGAAAGTGATAATCCCAAGGTGAAAGAAATTCTGACCAAAGTAAAAATTCTTTCTGTGGCCGATGAAAAAGGAAAGATACAGCAACCAACGGTTCCCAATATCCTGGCGATGAATTATCCTTTTTCAAAAGGGGTATATTTTATCGTTCGCGAACCGGGATTTGGAATTGGAAGCGGATTTTCCAGATTTGCCGGTTCCAATCAGGGACAACTCATCGTCAAACGCGAAGGACTTCAGCCTAATTTTCTTTATGAACGTGAAGTTCAGGTAAATATGGAAAATGTAGAGTAATCGGAGGTACGATTTACGAAGTACGATTTACGAAGTACGATTTACGAAGTACAATTTACGAGGTACGAAGTAGGATATGTAAATAATATATGGGGAAAAAAGTTAATCTCATTTATTTATAAAATTTTTACTTTTATTCTATCTGCTAAAGTGCAGTATATACCTTTTTCATTTCATTATCTTTGCCCCGTTTTTGAAAAATAGGTATGATAACAGTAAATGATGTAGCAGTTCAATTTGGAGCTACAACTCTATTCAGCGGTATAAGTTTTGTCATCAATGAAAACGATAAAATAGCCCTCATGGGAAAAAATGGTGCAGGAAAATCCACCCTGCTCAAAATCGTTGCCGGCATGAACAAACCGAGTTCAGGAAACATTTCTGCTCCAAAAGAAGCGGTTATCGCCTACTTACCCCAACATTTATTGACTGAAGATAATTGCAGCGTTCGGGAAGAAGCGTCCAAAGCTTTTCAGGAATATTTGTCCATGAAACTTGAAATTGACGAAATCAACGAGCAATTGACCGTTCGCACCGATTATGAAAGCGACGAATATATGAATCTGATTGAACGGGTTTCAGAATTGAGCGAGAAATTTTATTCGATTGAAGAAGTCAATTACGATTCGGAGGTAGAAAAAGTGTTGAAAGGAATGGGCTTTTTACAAAGCGATCTGGACAGGCCGACTTCGGAATTTTCGGGTGGATGGCGTATGCGCATCGAATTAGCCAAAATCCTGCTTCGCAAACCGGATTTGATTTTGCTCGATGAGCCGACCAATCATCTGGATATAGAATCTATCCAGTGGCTGGAAGATTTCCTGAAAAACCAGGCCAAAGCCGTGATGGTCATTTCACATGACCGAGCTTTTGTCGATAATATCACTAACCGAACCATCGAAGTAACCATGGGACGTATTTACGACTACAAGGCCAAATATTCGGATTATCTGGTTTTGCGTCAGGAACGACGTGAGCAACAGCAAAAGCATTACGAAGAGCAACAGAAAATGATTGCTGAAACCAGAGAATTCATCGAACGCTTCAAAGGAACTTATTCAAAAACTTTACAGGTTCAATCCCGCGTAAAAATGCTCGAAAAATTAGACATCATCCAAGTCGATGAAGTCGATACGTCCGCACTGAAATTAAAATTCCCACCGGCTCAGCGAACCGGTCAATATCCTGTTACCGTAACCGATCTATCAAAATCATATGATGGTTTTACGGTTTTCAAAAATGCAGATATGGTCATAGAACGCGGACAAAAAGTTGCTTTGGTCGGAAAAAACGGAGAAGGTAAATCCACGATGATCAAAGCCATCATGAACGAAATCGATTTTGATGGAAAATTAGAAATCGGGCACAATGCAAAAATCGGCTATTTTGCACAGAATCAGGCTTCTCTTCTGGATGAAGATTTAACCATTTTTGAAACCGTAGACCGGATTGCAGAAGGCGATGTCCGTACCCAGATCAAAAATATTTTGGGTGCTTTTATGTTCAAAGGTGATGACATAGACAAAAAAGTAAAAGTGCTTTCCGGTGGCGAAAAAACACGACTGGCGATGGTAAAATTATTGCTTGAACCTTACAATGTTTTGATTCTCGATGAGCCGACCAATCACCTCGACATGAAAACCAAAGACATCATCAAAGATGCATTGAAAGATTTTGAGGGAACCATAATTCTTGTTTCGCATGACCGTGACTTTTTGGACGGATTAGCGGAAAAGGTTTTTGAGTTCGGGAACAAACGTGTGAGAGAACATTTTGAAGACATCAAAGGCTTTCTGGCTACCAAAAAAATGGAAAACCTTAAGGAAATTGAGTCTTAAAGTTGATGAGTGCTGGAAGTTGGAAGAAAAATGTTTCTTTAGATTTTTGAGTTTTTAAACTTTGAATTTTTGAATTAATAAATAGCCCGGATGGAAGTGGATATCCTTTTTCCGGAGGCGACTGTTTTTTTCCGGAAAAAAGAGTGGTCCCGATGGTTCGGGAGAAATGAAACTCCTTTTTTCCGGCTGAAAAAACGGAGAAAACGGAAAAAGATAGGAACGGACAGCCGGAATGGCTCCAAAAAACAAAATGGATTTGTTAAATACGGAGGGAGTGATTGCATTTTTAGGGATTTTAATTTTTAGTTGGTTATATTTGTCAGATGAATTTTTCGGTGATTTTGCCTGCTTTTATCAGTTTTGAGGAATTGACGGTCATTTTGATTTTGTCGGTTCTGATTTTCGGCCCTAAAAAGATTCCGGAAGTGGCGAGAGGGCTTGGAGAGGGGCTTCGTGCGATGAAAAAAGCGACGGACGACATCAAACAGGAGTTGATGAAACCTGTGGACGACATCAATCCGTTAAAGGATATTCAGGATACGATTCAGAAATCAAAAGATGAGCTGACGCAGTCTGTCACCGATTCTATACCCGATCCAAAAAAAGAAATTGAAGAAACGCTGGACGATGTAGTGGGTCCTGTAAAACGTAAATAGTGGACGAAATCATTCAGTTAGATAAAGAATTATTTTTGTACTTGAATACTCTTGGGACGACTACTTGGGACAGATTTTGGGTTTTTATGTCGGAGCGTTCCTATTGGATTCCTTTTTATTTGCTGCTGCTCTATTTGTTGATTCGGAACTTTGGTTGGAGGAAAACGGGTTTGGTGCTGGGATTGACGTTATTGATGGTTTTATTTACCGACCAAATCACCAATCTTTTAAAAGACGGGGTTCAACGTCCTCGTCCTTGTTTCACGCCTGAATTTGAGGGTGTCATGAGAGGTGTGGGTTGTGAACGCAGAGGAAGATTTGGGTTTACTTCGGCGCATGCGTCCAATCATTTTGCGATTGCATTGTTCCTTGGATTGGTATTCCGAAACAGATATAAATGGATGCTTCTTTTTCTTTTAATCTGGGCGGCTTTGATTTCTTACAGCCGGATTTATCTGGGTGTTCATTTTCCGCTGGATGTTATAGTGGGTGGCGCGATGGGAATCGCTTTGGGATTTGGTTTTTACCGGCTTTTTATTTACCTGACTCGTCGCTACCCCAATCATTTTGAAAAAGCAAATTCCTGATTTACTTCTTTTTCTTTAGCCGTTTTTTCAGGATTTTCAGTACATCCAACAATTTAAATCCTCTTGCGTGTAAAGACATGAGGTAATAAAAAAATACATCGGCTGCTTCTTCCAGAAAGTTTTCGTCGCTTCCCTGCTCGGAAGCAATTACCATTTCGACTGACTCCTCGCCCATTTTTTTGGCAATTTGGGAAGTTCCTCGCTGATAATATCTTTTGATTTTGTTTTCAGGAGCATCAGGACGCTTCCCGTTTTCTATTTTTTCCTCTAACTTTTTCAAGAAAGGGAAATCTTTTACACATTCAGGGTTTTTAGGTGTTTCCATCTATTGTTTCTGAATCGTAAAATTATCAAAAAAATTGATTGAAAAAACAGTATTTTAATTCCTTATTCTAAGAAACTGTTTAAATTTCTTCTCGAATTCTTCTGTCACTTCGTTTTTTGTGTATTAAAACCCTTTCGTTTGAGGAAGTATCCATTTTTTCTTTAGATTCCCAACCAAATATTTTAAACGAATATTCGTGTTTGTCCAACAGATAATCATAAGGCCCTTTTGGCGAAATCAACTTCACCAAAACCGGCGCCATTTCAAGTGCTATAAAGACACCCATGATAAATAATGAGGCGATGCCAAGTATCTTATTGGTTTTGGTCAATTCTTCCAAAGCCTGCATCCGCGCAGCAAATCCTGTATAACCTTCCTCCGTCGGTTTGGCGGCATCCAACTCTTTTTGTTTGTTCTGGCTCAATAAATCAATTTCTTTATCCAATTCACTGAGTCGCGGCTGCATCTGAGCCATATAGGCATCCAGTTCTTCTTTCTTTGATTTTTTTAATTCCTCTTTCCGTTTGGCATTTGGGCCATAACCCACTTTTCCGGTGGTGGTTTCCGTGGCAGTTCCTACGACTTCTTTTTCCAATTCGGCGGAAGCCAAATTGTATTCTTCACGAAGCGAATTAATCCTTGTATAAATTTCATTTCGTTCGTTTGAAAAGTTTCCTGTCAATTGGGTATAACGAATATTAACCGAATCCTGCAAAGCAGTTTTATTCCGATTGATGATGACGTTCAATTGTTTATCTATTTCCTTTTCAAATATTCTCAATTCCAATGGCTTGGCAATTACAATTCCAAGTAAAGCGGCCAAAACTATTCTTGGCGTAGCCGTGAAAAATTGTCGAAAAAAATTCCCCGATTTCCGCATGGAAGCCACAATAAAACGGTCGAGATTAAAAATCATCAGCCCCCAAAGCAAACCAAATCCTATCGCCGCCCAATAGTTATCAAAAACCGAATACAAAGCATACCCGGAAGACAGCGCCGCCAGAATGGCCGTAAACAAAATCACACCGCCTATTCCGGTATGTTTATTAATTTCAGTAGGAGATTTTTCAAGTAGTTTGATATTGCTTCCCGAGCAAACCAATAAAAATTTTTCAAACCAATTCATAAAAAGGTACTTTGTTTTACAAGTTAGCATAAAATATCGTGCCAAAATATTAGAATTACGTTAATTATTTTATACCAACCGATGTCGCGGATTTAGCTTCGCTCAGTTTTCCGCCACAGCGGATCGGATGCAACCCGATGGCACGGATTTTTAATCCGTGCCAAGCTAAACCCTATGGATAAAAGAAAAAATTAAGTATATCCATCAAAATTCCGTGAAAGAAAAGATAGTAACAGAGCCTGAAAATTACTATTTTAGCAGTGCAAGAAATTATGCTGATTTGGACAGTGCGCTGGATATTGAAGTGGTTTTTATGGGGTGGGACAATCCAGGATTTGATAGAGTAGTAATGTTTATAGTGTTTCAAAAGATAGTAATAGTCACGGATTGCAAATCCGCGAGATCGGGGATAAATTTTCAAATATCGTTGTATGAAACCTAAAATCATTCTTTATGTTACCCTAATGGGGAATATTATTTTATCAACTTTATCTTGCACGATTTTACAGAAAAATAAAGGGCATGATAGTGTTTATGATTATCTTGTAATTAAAGAAATTTATCAAAAAGGTTGGATTGATAAAGAAAGAAAAATTTTTATGATTACATTAAAAAATAATCAAATATTAGATGTTTATTTGAATGGATTAGAAGATAACTATATTCCTTGTCTCCATTCAGGAACATTATATAAAACTGATAGTCTACAGGAAAAAATTCATCTAGAGACTGTAAAATTTTCAGATGTTTCTTATTTCTCAGAAACTAACCTACCATTTCCTAAAAAATACAAATATGAATTTAAAGATGAGGATACCGTTTTTAAGGTATATAAAGTTAAAATTATAGGGTGTGTCAAAGATTGGGAAACAATAGGAATAAAGTCCAAAAATCCTCTCGATCATGTTTTATTGCCGATTAAAATGGAATCAATAGTAATGTCGAGAGCGGAGAAGAAATATGTTAAAAGGAAAATTGCTACATCTCATGAGCAGAACGAAACAAAAGTTGAGAAAAAAAACGACAATGATGCCCAATGACAGCATAAAAACGATAGACTACTTAGATGGATTCCGACATCGGGGAACAGTCACGGATTGTAAATCCGCGACATCGGGGTGAAGAGAAAAGATTCTGTAAAAACAATGGATTCTATTAAAAGAAAAAATGACAGTATTAAAAAATTGCCATGGCCAGAATAAACCACATATTCATTTTTGGAATCCTCTTGTATATTGCATCTTGTGGAAAGAATAGAACGGACGAAGTGAAATTTTCCTCTGGACAAATTCAATATAAATATTATTATACAAATAACCAATTAGATTCAGTGTATGAATATTGGGAGGGTCCCCATAATATAAAAAGGATCACCCGAATTTTATCCGATTCAACACAATTCATTACTGTTTTTGATAAAAATGGAAAGAAGAAATCAGAAGGAGAAACATTATTGAAAAATGGCAAGTATTATGAAAATGGATGGTGGAAGGAGTATAATGAGGGTAAGTCCTCAAAAATAGAATACTTAATTATTGGAGATTCGTCATTAATTAACCAAAACATTAATTACCTTGATAATAATGATATTGATATAAATAATTCTCTATATTATGATATTAACCTTTCTGATACTGTAATTTATAATACTGATTATCAGTTTGATGTTCGGTTAATATCCAAAATTGGGGAAAAGGATCTTTTTATTTCTAAACTTAAATTATCTGATAATATTAATTCAAACTTCACTAATCTTAAAGAAGCCGAGACTAATTTCAACATAAATGAAGTTAAAACAAATCATTGGAGAGTTAAACACAAATTTACCAAAAGAGGAAAAAATATTTTGAGAGGAGGAATTTATGTCAAATTAGTGTGGGTTGAAGATATTAATGTTGATTCAATTAGATTCCACGAGTTTGAAAAGATTTTATATATAAAAAGACTTATTATTGTGGCTCGGTAATGTTTCACAATTAGGGTAGTGGGTAATGGGTAGTGTTCCACATTGGGACATTTGTCAAAAATAAAAACATAAGGAACTCATTTTCAGCATATTTTAGAAAATGTTTTAGATATTTAAAGCCAACCTTCGGGTTGGTTTTGTCATTTATAATTGCTTAAATCGCTTTAAAATCGTTATTATCGAATCTAACGTATCAGATTGGGACATGGAAAAATTGAGATGTAAATATTGTGAAAACATTTGTGTAAAAAATGGATTTCATGCAAATGGTAAACAACGTTTTAAATGTAAATGTTGTGGAAAAAGGCAATTAGTAAGTTACAAATACAATGCTTACAATCAGGGAATTGACTGTGATATTATTTCCTTAACCAAAGAAGGGCTTGGCATTAGAAGTCTATCCAGACATTTAAAAATCTCTACAACGACAGTCATCAGAAGAATATTGGAAATAGCACATACCATTAAGAAACCCATTATTTCAATGGCAAAGAAATATGAAGTGGATGAAATCTGTACTTTTATAGAACGGAAATCAAGACAAATGTGGATTTGTTATGCAATCGAAAGGATTACAAAACAAGTCGTAGATTTCAGGATAGGTTCTCGGTCAAACAAAACACTTAACGGAGTGGTTCAAACATTGATTTTATCAGAAGCCAAACAAATCTACACAGATGGTCTTAAGAATTATAAAACTTTAATTCCTAAACATATTCATAAAACAATCCGGTTTGGTACAAATCACATTGAGCGTATGAATTTAAACCTGAGAACTCATTTGAAAAGATTGAACCGCAGGACTATTGACTTTTCCAAAAGTTTAATGATGCTTTCAGCTGTTTGGAAAATATATTTTGGGGTGAGAAATTGAGCATCTATTAGCTACTCACGCTCCCGATATTTAAGGATTATCGTGTACTTAAAAAATAAAAGACCTCTATAGGTTTTCCACGATTTCGTAAAAACTTAAAAATCCCAATTTTAATAATTTGATAGTATAAATTTTTAAAAGGATTTTCATTTTCCTTACATTTGGACAACAAAAAAAATTCTTTTAAAATGAGCATCATTACACAAATTCACGCAAGACAAATTTTAGACTCAAGAGGAAATCCCACGGTAGAAGTGGACGTCGTTACCGAATCCGGAATCCTGGGGAGAGCGGCCGTACCATCGGGCGCTTCTACAGGCGAACATGAAGCAGTTGAGCTTCGTGACGGCGGAAATGCTTTTCTCGGAAAAGGAGTACAAAATGCCGTGAAAAATGTAAATGAAATTATCGCCAGAGAATTAATCGGCTATAGCGTTTTTGATCAGGTATTGATTGACCAAACCATGATTGAACTGGACGGGACTGAAAACAAATCGAAGCTGGGAGCCAATGCCATTTTGGGCGTTTCACTTGCCGTGGCTCATGCCGCTGCCAATGAGTTGAACATTCCGCTGTATCGCTACGTTGGCGGAACCAATGCCAAAGTGCTTCCGGTTCCCATGATGAACATCATCAACGGCGGTTCGCATTCAGATGCTCCGATTGCCTTTCAGGAATTCATGATTATGCCTGTGGTGGCAGATTCTTTTTCACATGCTTTGCAAAAAGGAGCGGAAGTATTTCATACGCTTAAGAAAATCCTCCATGACCGAAATCTATCGACGGCCGTAGGCGACGAAGGTGGGTTTGCGCCTACTTTTGACGGGACGGAAGATGCGCTGGATACAGTGATAAAAGCCATAGAAATGGCCGGATACAAACCGGGAGCGGAAATCAAAATTGCGTTGGATTGCGCTTCTTCTGAGTTTTATTCAGATGGAAAATACGATTATACAAAATTTGAAGGTAAAAGCGGTGCTATAAGAAGTCGTGAAGAGCAAGTGGCCTATTTAAAAGAACTGGCTGAAAAATACCCGATTATTTCCATCGAAGACGGAATGGATGAAAACGATTGGGAAGGTTGGAAAATGTTGACGGAAGCAATTGGCGATAAAGTCCAATTGGTGGGAGATGATTTATTGGTAACCAATGTGAAAAAATTGAAAAAAGCCATTGATACAAAAACCGCCAATTCCATTTTGATCAAAGTAAACCAAATCGGAACGTTGACCGAAACCATCGATGCGGTTCAAATGGCACAGAATGCCGGTTACACAGCGGTCATGTCGCATCGTTCAGGTGAAACGGAAGACACGACGATTGCGGATCTGGCCGTTGCCTTAAATACCGGGCAAATCAAAACCGGATCGGCTTCGCGTTCTGACCGTATGGCCAAATACAATCAACTGATCAGAATCGAAGAAATATTGGGCGAGACCGCAGTTTATCCGCAATTCTCTGCTTTTAAAGTAAAAAATTAAATTATAGAAAATATTGATAAATCTCATTTTGAGAATTGATTGAGTTTATTGTATATTGCTATCCAAACTAATAATTATTATGTCAGATAAAGCAAAATTTATTCATAACGGAACAGAGTTGGAGTTTGACGTACCGATGGGTACAATGGACGAAAAATATGTTGACTTTTCCAATTTCCGTTCTCAAACCGGAGGCATCATCACACTGGATCCGGGCTATAAAAATACAGGTTCATGTAAAAGCGAAATCACTTTTTTGGATGGTGAGGAAGGGGTACTGATGTACCGTGGCTATCCGATTGAACAATTGGCTGAAAAATCCAATTTCACAGAAGTGATGTATCTTTTGTTAAAAGGAAACCTTCCCACAAGTGAAGAATTGACCAAATTTGAAAACGATATCAAAGACCACGACATGGTTTCGGAAGATATCACAAAAATTTTAGCGGCGTTTCCAAGTTCGGCACATCCTATGGGCGTTTTGTCCACTTTAACAAGTGCCTTGACAGCCTTTAACCCGAAAGCTGTCAATGTAAAATCGGAAGCCGACATGTACCGTGCTGCGGTTACTTTATTGGGGAAATTCCCGGTATTGGCATCCTGGACTTTGCGAAAAATGAAAGGCTGGCCATTGAATTATTCAGACAACAAATTAGGATATGTTGAGAATTTCTACCAATTGATGTTCAGACAACCCAATAAGGATTTGGAAATGGATCCGATTGTCATCGATGCGTTAGATAAATTATTGATTTTGCATGCAGACCATGAACAAAACTGTTCAACTTCAACCGTAAGGCTGGTTGGCTCTGCACACACAGGGTTATTTGCTTCGATTTCATCCGGAGTATCAGCACTTTGGGGACCGCTTCATGGCGGTGCCAATCAGGAAGTGGTGGAAATGTTGGAACGCATCCAGGAAGACGGCGGAAACGTTCAAAAATGGGTGGACAAAGCAAAAGATAAAAACGACGATTTCCGTTTAATGGGATTCGGACACCGTGTTTATAAAAACTTTGACCCGAGAGCGAGAATCATCAAAAAAGCGGCCGATCAGATTTTGGATAAACTGGGCATTCAGGATGAAGCTCTGGACATTGCAAAAAAATTGGAACAAGCAGCTTTGGAGGACGAATATTTTGTAAGCAGAAAATTATATCCAAACGTAGATTTCTATTCGGGAATCATTTACAAAGCGCTGGGCATCCCAACTGAAATGTTTACCGTTATGTTTGCGGTAGGAAGACTTCCGGGTTGGATTGCACAATGGATAGAAATGCGCAAAAATAACGAACCTATCGGTCGTCCGAGACAGATTTATACCGGCGAACCGAAAAGAGATTATACGGAGATTCAGTCAAGATAATCTAAGAACTTTATATTTCAGGAGGCATTTCCGATGGATTTGCCTCTTTTTTTTATCCACTGAAGCAGAGGTAAATTGATTTTCTTCTTCCCTTTAGGAGCGGTGAAAAAAAGTAATCAGACATTCAGGCATAAATACGGAAAATCGTAAAAAATTTATGTAGATTTGTTATTCAAGCATAATAAATCATGACCATAGAAGAACTCCAATCATCTCTTGAATTACCTGTTATTGTTTCGCCCATGTTTATCGTTTCAGGGACAAAATTGGTAGTGGAATGTTGCAAAAACGGAATTGTCGGAACCTTTCCGGCGCTCAATGGCCGGACTTCAGCAGATTTTGAAAATATGCTTCAAGAAATTCAATCTGAATTAAAGGAATTTGAAGAATCAACCGGAAAAAAAACGGCACCTTTTGGAGTGAATTTGATTGTAAATAAAACCAATCCCCGACTCCTACCCGATTTGGAAATCTGTATCAAATATAAAGTTCCGTTGATCATTACATCTTTGGGAGCCGTAAAAGAAATTGTGGATGCGGTTCATGGTTATGGCGGATTGATTTTTCATGATATTGTAAAAAAGAGACATGCTGAAAAAGCCGCAGAAGCCGGTGTGGATGGGATTATTTGTGTGTCGGCAGGTGCCGGAGGCCATGCCGGAATGGCACATCCGTTTGCTTTGGTCAATGAAATCAAATCCTTTTATAAAGGTGCTATCATCATGGCAGGAAGTATCAATACAGGAAATGAAGTTTTAGCTGCAGAAATTGCAGGAGCCGATTTTGCGTATATGGGAACAAGATTCATTGCGACAAAAGAATGTCTGGCTTCTGATGAATACAAACAAATAATTGTGGCATCGGGAATTGATGATGTGCTTTATACCGACGGTGTTTCCGGGGTGAATGCTAATTTCCTTAAGAAAAGCATCGAAAAGGCCGGAATAGATATTTCTGAGAAAAAAGAAGAAGATTTTTCGAAATTAAGCGGAGAACATGCCAAAGCATGGAAAGATATCTGGTCGGCCGGTCATGGTGTGGCGGAAATCCATGATGTTCCGTCGGTTCGGGAATTGACCGGAAGATTAAAATCCGAATACAAATCGGGATTGGAGAAATGTAAATCCATTGCAGTTAATTTGAAATTTTAATGAAAACAACGCAGGAATTAATTGATTTAATAGAACTAAAACAACTCTCCGAAACGAGTTTTGAAGGATTCAGCATCACGGTTGGAAGTAAAAATGTGTTTGGCGGTCAGGTTTTGGCTCAGGCATTAAACGCTGCATCTCGAACGGTTCCGGAAGAAAGGATTTGTCATTCGCTTCATGGTTATTTTATTTTACCGGGTGATTTGGAAAAACCCATTACCTATAAAGTTCAGAAAGTTCGGGATGGTGGGAGTTTCACGACAAGGTATGTAACGGCAGAACAGGATGGAAATTCGATTTTTGTGCTGGCAAGTTCGTTTCAAAAAAGTGAAGAGGGTTATGAATTTCAGTCGGAAATGCCTGAAGTTCCCGAGCCGGATACATTATTGAGTTGGGAAGAAATTTATGAACAAACCAAAGATTTCCTGCCGGAGAGTTTCGGGAGGTTTTTGGGCTTGGAAAGACCGATTGTTTTTAAACCAACTATTATCAATAATCCTTTGGAGAAAGTGGATTTGCCTCCATTTCAAAATGTTTGGTTTCGATTCAAAGAATTAAAGGAAAGTTTATCGCTTGCTCATTTTCAGGAAATATTGGCCTACGTTTCCGATTACAATATTCTGGTAACTGCTTTGCAACCACATGCTTCCCGGGCGCATTTTGGAAATATGCAGATGGCGAGTCTGGATCATGCGATGTGGTTTCACCGTATTCCGGACGATTTTTCGGGATGGTTTTTATATCATATCGAAGTCCCAAGTACTTCAAACGCAAGAGGTTTGACCATGGGTAAAATTTTCAGTCAGGATGGGAAATTGATTGCCAGCACCGGTCAGGAAGGTCTGATGCGAAAATTGGTAAAATAGAATTAAGTTGAAAATTCGCTAAAGTTTAGTATTTTTAACTTCTCTATGTACCATGACCTATTGAACATACTTATTTTGGTGGGTGCGATACAAGGTTTGATTTTTACCATTGTAGCACTGACTTTTAAAAAATTTAAAAGTAAAAGCACTTTTTTTCTTGCTTTGCTTATTCTTGCTTTTTCATTGAACAACATTCAGTATTTTTTGTGGGAAACCGATATAGTGGATAAGGAATTCTTTTTTGGCTATCTCTATTTTCCTTTTGCTTCCATCTCTATGGTTTTTTATTTTTTTTATGTCAAATTATTTTTGTTCCCAAATAATCCCATAAAAACTTTCCAGAAACTATTATTCCTTCCTTTTCTTTTGTTTTTTCTTTCCACGGTTTACTATAAAATCGGTTATATAAATGGAACACTTTCCCCGTCCACCATAGAATTTTTCGGTAGTTGGATTTATGTCCACGAAATATTCAGCGTTTTGTTTTCACTCGTTCTTTTACTTTTTACTTATAAACTGATTGTAAAATTTGAAAAAAAACAGCTTAGCGGAAAAACTCAAATCCCAAGGGTTGAATTGAATTGGTTAAAGATCCTGACTTTGATTTCATTTGTGTTATGTCTGATCTGGATGATTTCTATTTATGACGAATTGAAATTCGGGAGTGAAAATGTTACGTTTTATTATATTTTATGGTTGGGAATGTCCGTCACCATTTACATTTTGGGACATATAGGTTTATACCGATTTGGGGTATTAAAGGAACAAAAAAGCATACAAAAATTTTCCCGATTCCATAGACCCATTATTGCCGTACAGCAAGAATTTGGTCGAAATGAGCATATAGAGTCTTTTGAGAAATTCGTAAAATCGGAAAAAAATTTTTTGGATGCCAATTTATCTTTGGATTCGGTGGCGGAAAATCTGCAAATCAACAAAAGTTATCTTTCGCGTATTATCAACATGGAGCTTGAAAAAGGGTTTTCTGATTATGTAAATGAATTGCGCGTGGAAGAAGCCAAACGCTATATGTCCAATCCGGAATTTAAAAACTACACATTACTTTCCATAGGCCTGGAAGCCGGATTCAATTCCAAATCGGCTTTTAATTCTGCCTTTAAAAAATTTACCGGAAAGACGCCTTCCGAATTCCGGAATTCGATTCGTTAAATTCAAAAAAAAACGAGCCAAATAAATTGGCTCGCCTTAGGTAGGTCAGCATATATGGTAGCAGAGAGAGGATTACTTTTTGATGAATTTTTTATGTTCTATTTTATTTCCGGATTGAATTCGAAGTAAATAAGTTCCTGCCGGTAATTGATTTACATTTATCTGAATTTGTTTGGAATCAAAAGATTGTTTGCTGTAAACTCTCCCGTCAATTCCCAAAATAGTTGCAGATTCTATAGGTTTATCATATCCTACATTTAATGTACTTTGGGCAGGATTCGGATAAAGTGTTAAAGCAGAGGCATCATTTTCATCCAGTCCCATGTTGGTGTTGATCCCAAAAACCGTTTCATAGATATTTCCACCAAATGTTGCTGTGACTGTATAAACTCCATCCATCCAAGAATTGTCAGACTGAAATGACCAAAATGCATAAGCAGTAGGATAGAAAACACCCCAATCATTTACCCAGTCCCAGTCATATAAAATATCATTGTTGGGCTTTTTAATCTGGATATGTGTAATATCCCCATCGTTTATGTCACGGAAATAAATTTTCAGAAATACCATATCTCCGGGGATAAAATTGATTTTCTCGTATGTATTTTCTATTACGGGACATTCGTTATCTTGGGTAGATTCGGAATGGGTAGAAATCGTATTGATGCGGGGTACGGCATAAGGTTCCTGAACCTGCCACCAGCTTTCATCATTCATGGAATTACAATCACCGGCATAAGGGTCTATCACATTATTACCGGAATCACGCACTTCAAAATGCAAATGAGGAATGGTGCTGCTACCGGAACTTCCGGCTACGCCTAAATATTCGCCGGCAGAAACCATATCGCCTATTTCTTTTTCATTTAGGGTGTTTTTCTTAAAGTGCATATAAATGGTCTGGCTACCATCTGCATGTTCCAACACAAATCCATTCCAATTTTGATTTCCGTTATTCAAACAATTCAAATCAAAAAAACCATCTCTTTTATTGACGATAATTCCGTCTGCCGCAGCTACTACTTCCATTACATTTTCATTCATTCTTCTCCATGGATAAGGCCATAAAATATAATCGGTTCCTTGATGATTACCGGACGCCCAATCATAAGTTCTGGTTCCACAATGATAATCCAAAAGATTATTGTTAGGTGTAAGATTTTGATCTACCTGATTTTGTAAAGTGTGATAACCGTATTCCTGAAAACCGGCTTTTGGTCGATAAGGATCTATAAACAGCACTCCTCCTCCAAGCTCTGAAAATGCATCTGGATTTTCTTGCAAAATCTGGGCTTTGTTTTGAGAAATTTCCATATCGAGTAAAAATCTGGCTTGATCTGATAAACATTCTGCCTTTTCAAATTCAACGGCTACAAATTTGGAAGAATTTATTTTTACCCCCGGAGATGTGATATTTTCTTTGTTTGAAATATCATAAACATGTTCATGGATTTGAGCAGAAAGACCAATGCAGGCAATGCATAAAATAAGTACAATTTTTTTCATAAGTTTTATGATTTGAAGTTGGAACAAAACTAACAGAAGTCTCATTTTTTGAAGTATCAAATCTTGACATTGTAAAAAATCAATACTTTTTTTAACCTAAATTTTATAAAAAGAGTATGAAACTGTTTAAATTTTACCGAAATTTATTTTATGCCTCTTAAAGATATCTTTGCTAAGTTTTAATACTCTTTTGAGCATATTTTTCACTTCCTATTCTTGATTTATCCCGATAAATCCTCAAACACGAAGCAAAAAATCCATCTCAAAATAGCTATAAAAATTTTTAGCAATAAAATTTAAACAGTCTCTATAAAAAAAACGATAAACAAAGATTTATCGTTTTCTTTATTCAATGTGTACATTGAATTTTAATTAATCCGAATATGTATCTTATTCAATTTTCATTGAATTTTTTAAATAATAAGCTTCCAGTATTTCGGCCATCGGATAGTCAAACCAATCGGTCTGTTTTTTGATTTTTAAAGTTTTATCCAATTCCAGACAAATCACAAATCTCGTACCCTCAACTTGTTTACCGTTGTAAGAATAAGGCATGGTAGTACCCGTCGCAATGATGGTAGAATCGTTGCTAAGGATTTCGTCGATCTGAATTGTTTCAGTTGAACTGTATTTAAATCCGGGGTCACTCCAACCATAAAACTGTTCGTACAAAAATTTCGGATCGTCTGTTTCCGATTCAAACCCTATGTTTTCATAGTCAAACTTTTCGGCATAGAAAGACAATATTTTATCTACTTCTTTACGTTTGGAATAGGTTTCAAAAAACCGCTCTCCTATTTGTTGGGTTTTATTTTCTTTGGAACAAGAAATCAAAAACACTACGGAAAGAATTAACAAGCAATTTTTCATTTAGTCAGGGATTCGTTTTAAATATTGTTCCGGCTCCATGTATGTCAAACTATCATTTCCGGTCATGGCAACCCATGTGTCGTTATCAGACCAACCATAGTATTTCACAGAAACACTTCCGCTTTTTGGGCCTAATTCTATGATGGTTCCATCATCTACTTTTGACCAATTCCCAAATGCTCTTTTTCCGTTTTCCGTACTTTCAAATGTATCTCCATTTAATTTTAATTCGATTTCTTTTCCATTTATCTTTCCTTTAAAGGTACCTTCATAACTGATTTTTTCTGAGTTTATCAGCGAAGTTTCTTCCATGGATTCTATGGTTTCTTTACTCAATTCGCCTTCGGCAAGTTTCTCTTTCTCTCCACATGAAATCACCAGAATTCCGGCAATCAGGGGAATTAAAATTTTATTCATAAAACTGGATTTAATTTTCAACGAATATTTGTGTGTGTTTAGTATATTATTTTTTTACAAAGTTTTCTACATCTGATTTGGAAACGGGATTTCCACCTAAAATAAGCAGTCGCTCAACCACATTTCGAAGTTCGCGTATATTACCCGTCCAATCATATTTTTCAAGGATTTTAATGGCATCTGCCGAGAAAGATTTTTGAGGCATACCGGTGGACTCTGAAATCTGAACAGCAAAATGGTTCACCAAATCATCAATGTCCTCCTTGCGGTCATTAAGTCCCGGAACTTCTATCACGATTACAGCCAGTCTATGATACAAATCCTCTCTGAATTTACCTTCTGAAATTTCCTTCCTCAAATCTTTATTGGTCGCAGCGATAACTCTTACATCCACTTTTATTTCCCGATCTGCTCCTACTCTGGAAATTTTTCCTTCCTGTAATGCCCTCAGCACTTTGGCTTGAGCCGAAAGACTCATATCTCCTATTTCATCCAGAAAAATAGTTCCCCCATTGGCCAATTCAAATTTTCCCTCTTTGTCTTTATGTGCTCCGGTAAACGAACCTTTCACATGACCAAATAATTCACTTTCAATCAGTTCTGAAGGAATTGCTGCACAATTCACCTCGATTAAAGGCATTTTATTTCGGGAGCTCTTTTCATGAATATGGTGTGCGACCAATTCTTTCCCTGAACCATTTGGCCCCGTAACCAATACCCTTGCTTCCGTGTCTGCTACTTTATCGATGATATCTCTGATGGTATTCAAGGCAGAAGAATCGCCAACCATTTCATATTGTTTGGCAACTTTACGTTTCAGTGCTTTATTTTCTGAAGTGAGTTCTTTGTTTTTGGTAAGCAGAACTTTTTTGTCCAATGCATTTCTGACAGTACTGAGAAAACGGTTCAGATCGGGTGGTTTGGAAATGTAATCAAAGGCTCCTTTTTTGATACAATCCACTGCCGTGTCGATATCGCCATGCCCTGAAATCATCAAAAAAGACAGATCCGGATTAAATTCTATCGCTTCTACCAAAACCTGAACTCCGTCTTTCTTGGGCATTTTTATATCACTTATGATCAAATCATATTCTGTTTCCTTAATTTTATCCAAACCATCTACACCATCGTCAGCTGTATCCACTTCATAAGATTTGTCTTCATCAAGCAAAATGTTTTTTATGACATTTCGAATTGCTGCTTCGTCTTCTATTATCAATATTCTGGGCATATGATTTCCTTTTTTTGGATTCCCAAATATAATAGCATTAAATGAATTGATGAAATGGAGAATTTATTTCTTGAAAATAAAGTAAACCGCCAATACCAAAAAAACAAAGCCAATGAGATGGTTGCTCCGAAAAGATTCGTTTTTAAAAACAAGAATTGTAAAAAAGGAGAAAACGATAAGCGTGATGACTTCCTGGATCACTTTTAACTGCCAGATGGTAAAAGGTCCGCCGTTGCCTTCAAATCCTATTTTGTTAGCCGGAACCATCGCCATATATTCAAAAAGCGCAATCATCCAGCTGAATAGGATGATTTTGAAAAGACCCATATTGGCAAACCAATTATACTCTTTAAATTTCAGATGGCCATACCAGGCAAAAGTCATAAAGACATTGGATACGATTAGCAATCCGATAGTGTAAAACGCTTTCATTTCAAACGAATTAAGTCCCGCAAATATATTTCAGATTTTAGAGCCTGTTTAAATTTTATTGCTAAAAATTTTTATAGCTATTTTGAGATGGATTTTTTGCTTCGTGTTTGATGATTTATCGGGATAAATCAAAAATAGGAAGTGAAAAATACGCTCAAAAGAGCATCAAAATTTAGCAAAGATATTCTTTAAGAGCCATAAAAGTAAAATTTACACAGGCTCTTAATTTGAATTAAAAAAATTTGATACAAAAAAAGCCACTAAAAAGTGGCTTTTCCGTGATCGCGATAGGATTCGAACCTATGACCGTCTGCTTAGAAGGCAGATGCTCTATCCAGCTGAGCTACGCGACCTGAATTTCATTAAAATTAAAATCTCAAAACTCTTTCACCATACAGTTACTTGAAATTTTGAGATTTAAAAAGTCGGGGTGGCAGGATTCGAACCTGCGACCTCCTGGTCCCAAACCAGGCGCGATGACCGGGCTACGCTACACCCCGAGTATTTCAAGTTGCGGAGAGACAGGGACTCGAACCCTGGCGACACTTTCGCGTCGACAGATTAGCAATCTGCTCCATTACCACTCTGGCACCTCTCCTCCTGTCTTCCATCTTTTGCCAATTAATTAACAAAAGCGGACGCAAAATTAAATCTATACTTTGGTTTATGCAAGTACTTTCTTAACTTTTTTCTTTTTTTCGTTCAATTTCTTTTTAACTATTTTTGTTTCAGCAAACTATTAATCCAAAAAAGTGAAAAATCTATCATTCGTTGCTGTTCTGACAGCTTTAATATTAACATCTTGCGCATCTCAACCTCCCAAAGTAGTTAAAGAAGTCATACGAGATACCGTAATCATTAACAAAATTACAGAAAAGTACGAGTCTGCCCGCATTGCAAAACTCGACAATTTCAAAATTTCCACATCACACTATCCTGCAAAAGGACAGGACGAACGAATCCGGTTTTTAGTCATGCACTACACAGCCTTGGACAACGAAAAATCCCTAAATGTATTGACACAACAGGAAGTCAGCTCTCATTATTTGGTTCCAAATGATTATACTGATTCCATTTATGTGCTTGTTGATGAAACCAAACGCTCCTGGCATGCCGGAGCCAGTTATTGGAAAAACGTCAACAATATCAATTTCTCCTCTATCGGGATTGAAATTGTCAATTTCGGATATTCCACTGCCGAACCTGTTTCAGGTGACCCCGATATGGCAACTGCCCAACGCAGTTTCTATGATTTTCCTAAAAACCAAATTGAAAAAGTAGCCGAACTGGCAAAGGATATCATAACCCGATATAAAATCGAACCCGTAAATGTCCTGGCGCACTCAGATGTCGCACCACAACGCAAACACGATCCGGGACCTAAATTTCCATGGAAAGAATTGTACACCAAATACCAAATCGGTGCTTGGTATGAAGATTCGCAGAAAAATATTTATTTAGGGCAATTTCCTTATGCTGAAAAAGATTCGGCTTCCTTTATCCTTTCCTATCAGCAGGATTTGGAGAAATACGGATACGAAATCCAGAAAACAGGAATCTGGGATACCCAAACCCAAAAAGTCATCACGGCTTTCCAATATCATTTCCGTCCGGAACGCTATGACGGGATTATGGATGCTGAAACCTGGGCGATTCTGAAAGCCTTGATTTTAAAATACCGAAATAAATAAAAGATGAAATTTGGGGTTTATTTGTTGCTTTTATTTTTTTCGGTTCAATTATTTGGGCAGAAAACCGAAAAATTTACGGAAGTCGAAAAAAGTTTAATTGAAACAAATTCTTCAGAAATGATGCGGGTTTACAACCGTACGAACACATCTGATTCCTTGATTTTAAAATCCATTTCCAAACCCATAAAACCAACTGATAATCTGACTCGGGTTTTAGCAGAGAGAATGCTTCTTTCCGTCAAACACGAAGGCGGTGTCGGCATTGCCGCACCTCAGGTAGGAATCAATCGCAGGATGGTTTGGGTGCAGCGGTTTGACAAACCCGAAAAACCCTTTGAATTATTTATCAATCCCAAAATCCTTTGGGCGTCAGAACTGATGCAGAAAGGACCGGAAGGCGATTTGTCGTTTGACGATAGAGGTTTTGTGATGCGGAATTATGTTATCCAGATTCAATATCAAAACCTGGAAGGCAAAACCATAACCGAGATGTTGGAAGGATTTACCGCTGTCATATTTCAACACGAACGCGACCATTTGGATGGGATTTTATTAACCGACCGGATTGCCGAACAAGTCTCTCAAAATTTTGATGCAGCTTCTGAAAAATCCAATCTATTTTTCATTCAAAATTAAACCTTAAAACCCATAGAAATCCATTAGTTTTGCAGTATCCAAACAAATTGATTTGAAAAAAATACTTGTATTTCTGGTTTTGATTTTCGGTGCTGTTTCTTATGCCCAAATCATCAAATACGATACGATAAATCGGGAAATCCAATATGCGGCTCTCCCCTATTACAGCTATGGAAAAGGATTGGGACTGACTTCGCCCGACAGTATTTTTCAGTTAAATATCCGTTTCCGTATGCAAAATCGGGCAACTTTTAATCATTTTGAAGATGGTGAAGAATCGATCGATGCACAAATTCGTCGTCTGCGTCTTCGTTTTGACGGGTATGTAGGGAATCCTCAATTTATGTATTCGATCCAATTATCGTTTGCACCGGAAGATGTGGGCGAAATTGAAGACGGAAAAAACCTCAACATCATAAGGGATGCGGTAGTGGTTTACAAACCAAACGACCATTGGGATTTCAGCTTTGGACAAACCAAATTACCCGGCAACCGCCAACGCTTAAATTCTTCGGGCGCTTTGCAATTGACAGACCGAAGCATCAATAATTCTAAATTTAACATAGACCGTGATTTCGGTCTGCAAATTCATAATACAAATGAATTTGAAGATAAATTTTCCTATAATTTCCGGACTGCCATCAGTATGGGAGAAGGAAGAAACTGGACGGATAACAATGATACGGGACTGGCTCTGACAGGAAAAGCCGAAATTTATCCGTTTGGAGCATTTAAAAAGACAGGAGCTTATTTTGAAGGTGACCAGATGCGGGAAGAAAAACCGAAACTGATGTTATCAGGTGCTTATAGTCAAAATAACCAGGCCAAACGTGAACGAGGACAAACCGGAAGTGAGCTTTTCGCTCCGCGAACCATCCGCTCGGCTTTTGCCGATTTGATTTTCAAATACGATGGCTGGGCTTTTATGTCGGCATTTATGACTCGAACGGCTCATAATCCTATCACAATTAACCCCGAAGATTCGAATGATGTCCGATATGTTTTTGTTGGAAAAGGAATTGATTTTCAGGGCAGTTATTTATTTCGGAATAATTATGAAATCATCGGTCGCTATTCCAATCAATGGGTGGACGACGAAATCCGGATGTTTGAGCCACATACGCAACAATTCAGTTTGGGACTGACCAAATACATCTGGGAACATGCTTTTAAGCTTCAAGCGGAAGCGACTTATGAAACCCGTGATTATTTTTTGGAAAAAGACACCAATAATTGGTACATCCGTTTTCAGGTGGAAATAGGGATTTAATTCTTCTAAATTTAAATCAAAACTGTCAATCTGTCATCTGATTCTGACAAATTTTTCTAAATCTCCCGTTGGCATAGTCATTGCCCAAATAGGGGAAATCAAACTTTAATTAGAAAATAAAAAAATAGAAATGAGTAAAATAATTGGAATTGACTTAGGAACAACAAACTCCTGTGTAGCGGTGATGGAGGGTAGCGACCCGACCGTTATTCCAAACGCAGAGGGAAAAAGAACTACGCCTTCGATCGTGGCTTTTGTAGATGGTGGCGAGAGAAAGGTGGGAGATGCAGCCAAAAGACAGGCTGTAACGAACCCTGAAAAAACGATTTATTCGATCAAACGTTTTATGGGAACAAAATTTTCTGAAGACGCAAAAGAAATCGAAAACGTTCCGTATAAAGTTGTAAAAGGTGATAACGATACACCGAGAGTAGAAATCGATGGCAGAACTTATACGCCGCAGGAAATTTCAGCAATGATACTTCAAAAAATGAAGAAAACGGCTGAAGATTATCTGGGACAGGAAGTATCCCGTGCGGTAATTACCGTTCCGGCATACTTTAATGATGCACAACGTCAAGCTACCAAAGAAGCAGGTGAAATCGCCGGATTAAAAGTGGAAAGAATCATCAACGAACCGACAGCCGCAGCGCTAGCTTACGGATTGGACAAAGGAACGGGTGATAAAAAAATCGCCGTTTATGACTTAGGTGGTGGTACATTTGATATTTCCATTTTGGAATTGGGTGATGGTGTATTTGAAGTATTATCTACAAATGGTGATACGCATTTAGGTGGTGATGATTTTGACAATGTAATTATCAATTGGTTGGCCAGCGAATTCAACAATGAAGAAGGTGTGGATTTGAAAAAAGACCCGATGGCTTTGCAACGTTTGAAAGAAGCATCTGAAAAAGCCAAAATTGAATTGTCTTCTTCTTCTCAAACCGAAATCAATTTGCCTTATATCACTGCAACGGCTTCAGGACCTAAACACTTGGTTAAAACTTTGACAAGAGCTAAGTTTGAGCAATTAAGTGATGATTTGATCCGTCGTTCTATGGAGCCATGTAAAAAGGCATTGAACGATGCCGGGGTAAGTGCTTCAGATATAGACGAAGTAATTTTAGTAGGTGGTTCGACCCGTATTCCGAAAATTCAGGAGGAAGTAGAAAAGTTCTTTGGAAAAGCACCTTCAAAAGGTGTAAATCCAGATGAAGTTGTAGCAATCGGTGCAGCTATTCAGGGTGGTGTTTTGACCGGAGATGTGAAAGACGTGTTGTTGCTGGATGTAACGCCACTTTCATTGGGTATCGAAACTTTGGGTGGTGTATTTACCAAATTGATTGAAGCCAACACAACCATCCCGACTAAAAAGTCCGAAACTTTCTCCACTGCGGCGGACAATCAGCCAGCCGTTACGTTAAGAGTCGGACAAGGAGAGCGTTCCATGTTTAACGATAACAAGGAAATCGGACGATTTGATTTGACCGACATTCCGCCTGCACCAAGAGGTGTTCCGCAGATTGAAGTCACATTTGACATCGATGCAAACGGTATTTTGAACGTGTCCGCAAAAGACAAGGGAACCGGAAAAGAGCAGTCTATCAAAATCGAAGCTTCTTCAGGATTGAGCGACGCAGACATCGAAAGAATGAAAAAAGAGGCGCAGGAAAATGCAGCGAAAGATGCGGAAGCCAAAGAAAAGATTGAAAAAATAAATGGCGCGGATGCACTTATTTTCCAAACGGAAAAACAATTGAAAGAGTTCGGAGATAAAATCCCTGCCGATAAAAAAGCACCGATTGAGTCTGCTTTGGAAAACCTGAAAGCGGCACACGCTACCCAGGAAATTTCCCAAATAGACCCGGCTGTTGAAAAGTTGAATGAAGTTTGGGCGGCTGCTTCGCAGGAAATCTATGCTGCTATGAACGAGCAGCAAGGAGGAGCAAATCCTGATGTTAATGCTGAATCTTCTAATGAAACCAACAATGACGGTGATCAGGTAGAAGATGTAGATTTTGAAGAAGTGAAATAATGATTGAATTTTTTCATAGTAAAACCTTGGCAGAAATGTCAAGGTTTTTTTTATCCAAATTCAATAGCGCTGTGGATTCTTTTGATTTGCTTTTCAAATTCGATTCGCTGATGTTGACGTATCTGATTGCGATTTAGACGGAGTTCTGCATCTTTTGAGATAAATGCCCATTCGCCATCATAAGTAAAACTGCGTTTAATCTCGGAGATTTTCATTCCTTTTGGAAAGAATACATTGACAGTAGAGATTTCATCCTGATCTATTCTACAATATCCTTTCCAATGCCGCAATGCTACTTCTACAACCGCTTCCACCCAAAGTGCAATAGTAGCCACCCAAAAGACCTCTCCTATCCATAATGCGATATACAGAAAGACCAGAGAAGGTATCATCCTGATCAAGAAAATATTGAACAATTTTTTATAGGAATAATGAAATAGCATCTAAACAAGAATTAGCATAAATTAAAAATCCTGAAAACCAAATGGCAATCAGGATTTTAAGTACCCCAGGCGGGACTTGAACCCGCACGCTCTAATGAGCACAGGATTTTAAGTCCTGCGTGTCTACCAATTCCACCACCAGGGCCTGGTAATTTTATTTTTAAAAAAAATAGAGCGAGAAACGGGACTCGAACCCGCGACCCCGACCTTGGCAAGGTCGTGCTCTACCAGCTGAGCTATTCTCGCAATTGGGACGCAAATATAATCAATCCCTCTTATTTTATACAAATAATTTTTACTTTTTTCCAACGGTTTTTTCTACTTCCGTAGGCATCAATAGGTTAATGGAATCTGACAATTGCTTTTTTAACATCTTTCGGTGTACAATCATATCCACAAATCCTTTTTCCAATAAAAATTCGGAAGTTTGGAAGCCTTCCGGTAAATCCCGTCCTATGGTTTCTTTGATAACTCGCGGCCCTGCAAATCCTATTAAAGCACGCGGTTCAGCAATCACCAAATCTCCAACCGAAGCAAAGGATGCTGTCACTCCTCCGTAAGTAGGATTGGTCAATACAGAAATGTATGGAAGTTTGGCGTCTGACATACGGGTAAGCATCGCTTCCACTTTTGCCATTTGCATAAGGGAAATAGCTGCTTCCATCATACGGGCACCTCCTGATTGGGAAATCAATATATAAGGTAAATTGTGTTTTAAACAATAAGCCATCGCACGCACAATTTTTTCTCCCATCGCAGAACCTAAAGATCCACCGATGAATTTAAAATCCATGGCGCTTACCACTACATCCCTGCCATTCATTTTTCCGGTAGCCGTGCGGATAGCATCTGTCAAACCGGTTTTCTTTTTCACATCTTTCAAACGATCTTTGTATTTCTGAGTATCACTCCATTCCAGCGGATCTTTGCTTTCCACCTTGGAATCCAATTCTTTGAATTTAGAATCGTCAAAAAGGATTTCAAAATACTCCTGACTGCCTATTTGTACATGAAAATCATCGTCAGGGCTCACATACATATTGGCCTTTAACTCTTCGGTATCTATGATTTTACCGCTTGGTGATTTGTACCAAAGCCCTTTCGGAACATCTTTTTTTTGTTCCGTGGTGATATTTTTTTTCGTTCGTCTAAACCACGCCATTTTTTTCTTTCCTTGGTTTTCGTTATCGTATATGTTTTCTAAATTATCCAAGTCTATTTATATTATTTAAATCCTCACAAGCTTGGATCAATCGGTCTTTGAAAGTCACCTCTCCTTCTCGCAACCAAACGCGTGGATCATAGAATTTTTTGTTAGGTTTTTCATCACCTTCGGGATTTCCGATTTGACCTTGTAAATAATCCTTTTTTGCATCAAAATATTTGCGGACTCCTTCCATGAAAGCATATTGTAAATCGGTATCGATATTCATTTTGATAACTCCATAGCCGATAGCTTCGCGAATTTCTTCCAATGTAGAACCTGAACCACCGTGGAATACGAAATCAACCGGATTTTTATCTGTTCCAAATTTTTGTTCAATGAATTTTTGAGAATTATCCAAAATTTTAGGTGTCAATACCACATTTCCGGGTTTGTAAACGCCATGCACATTTCCAAATGCTGCGGCTACCCAAAAATTATCGCTAACCGATTTTAGTTGTTCATACACATAGGCAACTTCTTCCGGTTGGGTATAAAGCAAAGAATTATCCACACCGCTGTTGTCCACACCGTCTTCTTCCCCACCGGTAATGCCCAATTCTATTTCAAGTGTCATTTCTACTTTACTCATTCTCTCCAAATATTTTTTGGAGATTTCCATGTTTTCCGCCAAAGGTTCTTCCGATAAATCCAACATATGGGAACTGAAAAGCGTTTTTCCGGTTTTATGATAAAAATCCTCGTTGGCATCCATCACACCGTCTATCCATGGCAATAAATTTTTAGCACAATGGTCTGTATGTAATATAATGGTTGCACCGTAGGCCTCTGCCAAAGCATGTATGTGTAAAGCACCTGCAATCGATCCTTTTATTGCCGCCAATTGATTTTCGCCTTTTAATCCTTTTCCGGCATTAAAAGCAGCGCCTCCATTGGAAAATTGAATGATCAAAGGCGAATTTACCTGAACGGCAGCTTCCATCGCTGCATTTACAGAACTTGAGCCGATTACATTACAAGCAGGTAAGGCATAATGATTTTCTTTTGCGTCTTGAATGATTTCTTTAACTAATGAACCGGTTGCTACACCGGCTGGAAATTTTCTACTCATAATAAATTTTTTGGTGCTTTAACTTCTGACAAATATAGAGAACATATTTTTAGAAACTGTTTAAAATTATTTCAGATACGTTTTTTATGGCTCTTTTTGGCTGTAACTTCGTTAAATTTTTAAACGATAGCTCTGCTATCCTTTAAAAATTTGCCTTGCTTCGCACAAAAATAACCTATAAAATTCCATACAAAATAAATTTAGACAGTTTCTTAAAAAGGATAATTAATTCCAAATGCTAAGCGGGGTTTCAGGATATTAAAATTATCAAATTGCCAACGGTCACCCAATGGATAACTCGGGTCGTGAATTTTATAAGCCAAATCCAAACGAATGATCAAATAAGTCAAGTCCAAACGCAATCCAAATCCGGAACCTATCCCCAGCTCTTTATAAAAATCCCCAAATTTAAAGAGTGTAAGCTCGTTGTCCTTGTCCGTCCCCCAAATATTTCCGGCATCCACAAAAAAGGCACCGTGAAATAGGTCGGTCATTTTAAATCTATATTCGACGTTGAACAATAGTTTCAGCCTTTCGATTGCAAAAACATCATCTCCTCCGGCATATCTCGGAAAATCGGAAGGACCCAAAGTCGCAGCTGTCCAACCTCTGACGTCATTGGCTCCACCTGCTGTATAACTACGGGAGAATGGTATAAAGTCTGAATTTCCATATGGTTGAATGATACCGAAAAATGCCCGGGTCGCGAGCGTAGATTTGGAATTGAAATTAAAATATTTACGCACATCAACATCCAATTTTACAAACTGAGAATAAGGGACGTTAAAAACCATTCCGGATTCTTTTCCTTGGGCAGTCTCTGTCTTGTAAAATCCAAATGCATTATCCAATAAATTCAGAATATTACCCGAAGTTTCTATTCTTCCCCTGAAAAACCACGGATTCTTAACATTTCGCCGTTGGCTTTGATCCCAAGTATATTGATAAATTAGAGAAGTGATAAGAACGTCCTGAGTGATAGTTCTTCTTCTGAAATCCATATTTTGAAAAATTGAAAGAGCTTCCAAACCCTGAGAATCCAACGAATTCAAAAAAGGTTCATCTGTATAAATCATATTGATTACGTCCACATCTGACAATTCCTTATTGTAATGTTGTATAGCCGCTCCGGGGTTATACATAAAATAGTATTGGTTAAAAAAATTGTCCTTTATATTTTTATCTCCTTCAAAAACACTAAAATAATTTTCCTTTTGTAAATTATTGACAAATTCTGTATTCAAAATACTGAGCATATGCGAATGCGTATCTCTGAATGAAATATTATAGTCCAAACCTGTCGAATAAGTCACACGTCCAAGACCTATATTTCGCTGTACGGAAGTACCAATCCTGAAGTCGGTTTGTTTATAATATCGTTTGGGGAAAAGTTTATCCATTTTCAAAGGAAATAACAAATATGGAAATCCTAATTTGGACTGAAAGGCCAATTCAAAGGCATTAAAAAAGCTACCATCGTCCGTAAATTTTTTATTGACATTTCCCAGTGTTCCTCTTACTGTTGTTTCCAGATTCTCTCCACCTCTGAAAAGATTTCTTGCCACCAGAGAGACCCTTGGAGAAACCCCGAAATTCATAAATTCAGACCAGGAAAGCTCAGCTCCATAAAACAAATCGTATTTCTTTTTTGCCCGAAAATACATCTCTACGTTTAACACACTGTCATTTCTGATCAACATGATTGAATCAGGATTAGACTGAAAAGAAGTCAGGCTGATTCCTTCTCTTTTTGCAAAATTTCGCTTGGTTTGGGTCTCTGAAATCAAACGATATAAGGATGAATCCCTGATTACCAATGCATCTGTAAAGAATTTAGGTCTGTATTTCATTTTTGGATCTACATAATGCAGATGGTAACCTTCATAGATAGTGTCAAAATAAACCGGTTTTTCCCGACCCTCCGGTACCGGATCAGAATCGGGATAGAGATGGATGTTACCATATCTATATCTGGCAAATTTTTCTTTTACTTTTATAGAATCTTTGTCGGCTCCTTTAGGAATCAAAAGAGTAATTTTTAATTCTTTATCACTTAATGTGGTGTCTGCCGTAAATTCAATGGCTTGGCCATTTTCGTTAAATTTCCAGTAACCTCGATTTCGTAAAGCTTCCTCTATTTTATTCTTTTCATATACGAAATTATCCATATCATAGCGGTCTCCTACTTTGATTTCAGCACCTCTTTTCAATAAGATTTCATATTGCTGTAAAATAGCAGTATCCTTTATGATATGACCATAGGACTCGATTTTAGAAGCTTCTCCTGGCTGGATCCGATAGATGACTTTTCCTTTTTTTGAGGTACTGTCCAGATCGTTTTCTGATTTAACTTCTGCATCAAAATAGCCACGGTCAAAATAATAATTTTCCAAATTCTCTTCTGAAAAAGCCGACATTGCTGTATCGACTAACGCGGGAGGCTCACCTTGATTGTATCGAAACCTTTTGAACCAAAGCGAATTTCCGGCATATTCTCCCAAACCGTTTTTCTGAAGCAAACTATCCAAAGATTGTTGGGTTCTTCTTTTTTTTGTCAAATCATAATATTCGGCAAAAGTGGTATCATATTTAGCCGGAACCGAATTATACAATAATAATTTGAAAGGCAATAAACCAAAAAACAAACCTCCGTTTGGTCTTTGTTTTACATAATCCGGCAAATTGGATTTGAAAGGTTTTTCCCTTTCCTCAAATTTAAATTCGTTTTTAGTGAGCAAATGTTCACCATCAGGTACCTTTTTTGTTACGCTACAACTATAGACTATCATCAACAGAATAACGAATAATACTATCTTTGCATTTAGATACTTCATTTCAGATGCTTACAAATAATGACACCAAACTAATCAATTCTTTGGTCAAAAAAAAATTTAGGCAAAAATACAACAACTTTATTGTTGAGGGTGTTAAAATCATCGACGAAACCCTAAAAAGCCCGCTTAAAATTCATAAAATTTTCTCAACCGAAGCCATTTTCAAAGGATTTGAAAGTCAAACAGAAATCATTTCAGAAAGAGATTTGAAAAAAATAAGCCAATTGGTAACGCCCAACACAGCACTTGCTTTGTGTGAAATCCCTCAGGAAAAACCCATACAAACGGAAGGATTTATTTTGGTATTGGATGACATTCGCGATCCGGGAAATCTGGGAACAATCATCCGCATGGCAGATTGGTTCGGTATCGAACAAATTATTTGCTCCCATGAAACCGTGGATGTTTACAATCAAAAAACCATTCAATCAACCATGGGTTCCTTCCTACGCGTTCAAATGAATTACACGGATTTGAAAGAATTTTTCAAACACTATAATCATCCGGTTTTGGGAACTTTTATGGAAGGAAAAAATATCTACCAATCTGAATTCCCTGAAAATGCAGCAATGATTCTGGGCAATGAAGCCAATGGTATTTCAGAAGATTTATTTCCGTTTATTACTCAAAAAATCAGCATTCCAAGATTTGGGAAAAAACAACAAACCGAAAGTCTGAACGTCGCGATGGCAACGGGAATCATCCTCAGCGAAAGAGCTTCACAGGATTCGTCTAAAAACTCTTAGCAAAAAGTTAATTTTTTGTTTTGTTTTTGTGTTTTGCATTAATTTGGCTTTCAAACAACACACACAAACAAAATCGGATATGAAAAAAAGGAATTGGATTTTACTTCTGGCATTATTTATCGTTTTCACAAACTGTAAAAATTCAGAAAAAGATTCCATTCAAACTACTGATAATAATAACGATACACTGCCTAAGTTTGATTCTTTGGATTGGGCCAACCAATACAAATTTCAAAAAACAGATTTGATCGACAAAGCCAATAAATATCGCTTTTTAGACAAATTTTATCATGATTTTTGGATGCAGAAAAATGTAAGCGGAGGATTCCTCGTCGCCCAGCATGGAAAGATTATTTACGAAGGTTATTCTGGTTATTCAGATATAGAAAAACAAATTCCGCTGACGGCAGAAACTCCTATTCATATCGCATCGATTACGAAAGTATTGACCGGTTTGGCTGTATTAAAATTGATTGAATTTGACAAAATCAAATTGAACGATAAAGTTTCAAAGTACCTTGAAGGATTTCCATACGATAATGTGACCATTGAAGATTTGCTCAATCACCGTAGTGGTCTGCCAAACTATTTGCATTTATCGGACGATAAAAACTATTGGGACAATTCAAAAATGATTACCAATCAGGATGTGTTGGATATCCTGACTCAAAAGAAACCTGAAGCGACCGGTGTTGCCGGAAAAAATTTCTCTTATAATAATACCAACTTTGTACTGTTGGCACTTATCATCGAAAAAGTAACCGGACTGAGTTATCCCAAAGCCATGAAAAAAATGGTTTTTGATCCACTTGGAATGAAAAATACTTTTGTGATGGAATTTGAAAAAGATGCTGATCGCGTTTCCAAATCTTATTATAACAACGGCCGACCATGGAATTACGACCATCTCGACATAACTTATGGTGATAAAAATGTGTATTCCACACCGAGAGACTTATTTAAAATGGATGTAGCGATGTATTCCGATAAATTTTTGCCCAAAAAATTAAAAGATAAAGCTTGGAAAGGCTATAGCTACGAATCCAAAGGAGTCAAAAATTATGGTTTGGGAATCCGTTTGATGGAATGGGAAAATGGAGGGAAAATTCTTTACCACAACGGCTGGTGGCATGGTAATAATTCAACTTATGTACGAGATTTTGAAAATGAAGCCACTATCATTTCACTTGGAAACCGAAAAAACAGAACCATTTACAGTACATTCCGTTTGGTGAGCTTATTTGGGGATTATCCTTTCCAATTTCCGGATGCTTCCGATACCGGTTCAGGAAATGCCGAAGATTCCTTAAAAAATCTGGAAAAACAAATGGACAGCGTAAAACATAAAACACGAAAAGACAAAGTCGAAAATCTGGAAGGAAAAGTAGATTCTATCAAAGGGAAAAACAAAAAATAATGGATGTTTCACAGTGGGGAAATGGTGGAGAAGGAAGATAACCCTAAACAAAAAACCCACTGAAAATCAGCGGGTTTCATTTTCGTTTCGCAGAGAGGAAGGGATTCGAACCCTCGATACAGTTACCCGTATACTACCTTTCCAGGGTAGCTCCTTCAACCACTCGGACACCTCTCTGTATCTTTTTGAGAAATATGAAAAACCGTAGCTCCTCAATCCGCCGCGGCGGAACACCTCTCTGTTTGGGTTGGCAAATGTAAAAAAATAAATTTAGTTTGTATCAATATTCTTTTAAATAGGTCAATTCTCCTCTTAAGTCCGTTTCATATTGTTTTTTGAATTCCTCTGACGAAAGATTTTGCCCCAATAGAAAAATGGTTTTCGCGACGGAAGCTTCGGTTGTCAAATCATACCCATTGATGGCACCGATTTCCTTAAAAATTTCACTCGTTTCATATCGGCCTATTTCCACCATCCCACCGGCACATTGCGTATTGATGATAAACATTAATCCATCATTGGTTTTATTTCGAAGCAATTCTTTGAACCAATCAAAAGAAAAAATATTACCTGAACCAAATGCTTCAATGATCATCACTTTCATGTCTTTTGTCGCCAACATATTTTCGATAAAAGCCCTTGACATGCCGGGAAAAATTTTCATCAATCCCAAATCCGTGTTCAAATTTGTATTGATTGAAAAAGGAATAGATTCCTCTTCCATTCTCAGCACATGTGAACGAACATCCAGCCGAATTCCCGATTCTCCCAAATCCGGATAATTGGGTGAAGCAAAAGCATCAAAATTCTCAGCACTTATTTTAGTGGTTCGGTTGGCACGTAAAAGCCTGTATTCAAAATAAATACACACTTCCTTTATACTGGGTTTCCCGTTATCCCTCAAAGACGCAAAATGGATTGAAGTAATCAGATTCTCCTTTGCATCTGTCCGTAAATCGCCCACCGGCAATTGTGATCCCGTAAATATAACGGGTTTTTGTAGTCCGCTGAGCATAAAACTCAATGCTGATGCCGAATAAGCCATCGTGTCCGTTCCGTGAAGCACCACAAAACCATCAAATAATGAATAATTGTCTTGGATAATTTTGGCCAATTCTATCCAGTGATCGGGATTCATATCAGAAGAATCAATGGGATTTGCAAATCCGGTAAATTGGATTTCGCTGTCGATTAAGCTTAGCTCCGGAATATGTTTTAACAGGTTTTCAAAGTCAAATGGTTTTAAGGATTGAGTTTCATAATCCTTGGCCATCCCTATTGTCCCTCCGGTGTATATCAATAATAATTTGGTTTTCATTTTCAATTTTACATGACGGCAATTTAGAGAATTCAACCATTATGAGCAATAGTTGACTGTTTTTGAACCAAAAAGAAACCTGAAATATTGAAATTGTTAATACCTTAAGAAATTTTAGGTTTAATTTAAAACTTATGGAACAATAATTGTTTACATTTACTCCACTATTAACCAATAAAAAAATAAAGAATTATGGGATTATTTTCATTCATCAAAAACGCAGGTGAAAAAATCTTCGGAGGAAATGATACTCCGGAAGAAAAAGCACAAAAAGTAAAAGACCATGTTTCCAAATATGGCTTTGACTTATCACAAGTTACTTTTACAGCAAGCGGAGACAGTATTTCCGTTAGCGGTTCTGCCAAAAATCTAGACGAAAAACAAAAAATTCTTGCAACCGCAGGAAATGTAGACGGAGTGGACAATGTAGAAGATAATCTGACACTTATCGAGCCGTTGAAATTTGAGATGCCCGACTTTTCAAAAACCATGTATACGGTGAAAAGTGGCGACAATCTTTCCAAAATTTCAAAAGAAGTTTACGGTGACCCAAATAAATACAATACTATTTTTGAAGCCAATACCCCGATGCTTTCTCATCCCGATAAAATTTATCCGGGACAAGTATTGTATATTCCACCACAAGGATAAAATACAAAAGGAATTCCGGGAAATATATCCCGGATTCTATTTTAAATTCCGACCAATAAACTAAAACCTTCTATTTAACGTTTGTAATCAAGTATAATTAAAAAAATTCTTATGAGATTAACCATTTTTTCAGTAGTTACGATTGCCGCAATTGTGTTGGCAGGATGTGTACCCCAAAAAAAGTACGATGAACTACAAAACAGATTTAACAGTGTTTATGCAGAAAACCAAGGCTGTCAAACCGAATTAGCTTCAGCCAAATCCAAAATTGAAGGTTTGGAAGATGCGATTCGCTCCGAAAGAGGGAATCTGGCTTCATTGCAAAATGCATTGGCTGAATGTTTGGCCGGCAGTAAGCAAGGTGGTGCCAACATTGCAAAATTGGTCGATGAAATCAATGCTTCTAATAAATACATCAAGCATTTAACTGAAATCAACCGTAAAAATGACTCTTTGAATATGGTGTTAACCAACAATTTGACACGATCTTTGAGTCGCGAAGAGTTAAAAGATGTAGATGTTCAGGTATTAAAAGGAGTAGTTTTTATTTCATTGTCTGACAATATGTTATATAAATCAGGAAGCTATGAAATCAGCTCTGCTGCAAATGAAACTCTTTCAAAAATTGCTAAAATCATCAAAGACTATAAAGATTATGATGTAATTATTGAAGGTAATACTGACAATGTTCCTATCAACAAGACAAATATCCGTAACAACTGGGATTTAAGTGCTTTACGTGCTTCTTCTGTTGTTCAGGAATTACAAAACGCGCACGGAGTAGATCCAAAACGTATGACTGCCGGAGGTCGCGGAGAGTATAACCCTGTTGCAACTAATGCTACCGATGACGGACGTGCGAAAAATCGTCGTACCCAGATTATCATTACGCCTCAGTTAGATGAATTTATGGAGTTAATCGGTCAAGCTCCAACCACGGATGATATTAAGTAATTCAATAGGATTCCAATAAAAAAATGGCGGGCTTTTTATGAAAGTCCGTCTTTTTTTTGGCCCAATTTTTTATGGATTGCGTCAAAATAAATTCATCATCCATCGTCAAATTTGCCGCAATACAGAGGTTTGTAGTTGGCTGACAAAATTTTACCAAATCTTCTAAAAGCTGATTATTCCGATATGGCGTTTCCATAAAAATCTGGGTACAATGAGTAGTTCGGCTTTCTTGTTCCAATTTTTGGATGGCTTTTTTTCTTTCCGGTTTATCAATCGGCAGATATCCATTAAACTTAAACTGTTGACCATTCATTCCCGATGCCATTAATGCCAAAAGAATAGATGATGGCCCTACCAGAGGAATGACCTGAATTCCTTTTTCATGTGCCAATTTTACCAGTTTAGAACCCGGATCTGCTACCGCAGGCAATCCTGCTTCCGAAATGATTCCGATGGGTTCTCCCCTTCCAAACAAATTGGATAATTCATATAATTCTTCACTAGCTGTATTTTTATCCAAAATGTAGATTTCCAATTCAGATTGTTTCTTTTCCGGTAAAACCGTCTTGATAAATTTTCTGGCTGATTTTTCATTTTCCACCATGAAAATTTGAATGCGCCGCAGTATTTCCAGATTAAAATCGGGCAAAGATTTTTTAAAATCATCATTTCCCAACAAATTGGGAATCAAATAAAGCTTTGTCCTCATGACTTTTTTAATTGATTCAAAAAATCGTTCGTAGCTTGATCTAAAAGACGATAAACATTTTCAAAACCCTCATCTCCGCCATAATAGGGGTCGGGCACATTTTTATCTCCCAAAATCAATTTGACCTTCCCTCGATGAATTTCATTGGAAGCCATTATCAACACATCTTTATAATTGGACTCATCCATTACAAAAATCAAATCAAATTTCTCAAAATCATCCGGTTGAAATTGGCGTGCACGTTGTTTGGAAATATCGATTCCATATTTTCGGGCAATTGAAACCGAGCGTTCATCAGGAGATTGTCCTACATGCCAATTACCGGTTCCGGCAGATTCAACGATAAATCCGTCATTAAGTTTGGATTGCAAAATACCTTCTGCCAATGGTGATCGGCAGATATTCCCCAAACAAACCATCAAAATTTTCATGGTAATTATTCTACCGAAATTTTACGATTTAGATCTTCTACATACCCTCTGAAAACTTTATCGGTTTCCGACAGATTTTTTACTGTTTTACAGGCATGCAAAACGGTAGCATGATCTCTGTTTCCTATCTGCGACCCTATGCTGGAAAGAGAGGCCTTGGTATATTTTTTTGCAAAATACATCGCCAATTGACGTGCCTGAACGACATCTCTCTTCCGTGTTTTGGACTGGATTTGATCAAATGGTATTTTGAAATAATCACTTACCATACGCTGAATATAGTCGATGGAAATTTCTTTTCTTGTATTATTGATGAAATTGGCCAGTGTTTTTTGGGTCAATTCCAGTGTGATTTCCTTTTTGTTTAGCGTTGCCTGAGCGATAATGGAATTCAGTGAACCTTCCAATTCTCGGACATTTGATTTTATACTTTTAGCAATATGGTCAATTACTTCTTCCGGGATTTCGATTCCGTCTTTTTCTACTTTATGTTTTAAAATAGCAAAACGGGTTTCATAATCCGGCGCTTGCAAATCGGCCGAAAGCCCCCATTTGAAACGGGAAATCAATCTTTGTTCCATATCCTGAATATCCACCGGCGGTTTGTCAGAGGTCAAAATAATCTGATTTCCTTTTTGATGCAAATGATTGAAAATATGGAAGAATGCTTCTTGCGTTCCTTTTTTTCCCGATAAGAATTGAACATCATCTATAATCAAAATATCAATCATTTGGTAAAAATGAATGAAATCATTTCGGTTATTGCTCTGAACGGCGTCTATGAACTGCTGCGTAAATTTCTCGGTAGAAACATACAACACGGTTTTGTCAGGATGATTTTCTTTGGCTTCCAAACCTATGGCATGTGCCAAATGTGTCTTCCCCAATCCTACTCCCCCATAAATAAACAAAGGATTAAAAGAAGTTCCTCCCGGACGTTTGGCTACAGCTTTTCCTGCTGAACGCGCCAACCGATTGGTTTCACCCTCTATAAAATTATTGAAATTGTTGGAGGTATTGAGCTGGGAATCTATTTTGATTTTTTGCAACCCCGGAATGATAAAAGGATTTTTCACCTTTTTACTGTCGATAGGCATGGGTGCATCTATCTCCTGAGGTTGAATTTTTTCTCTGTTGGAGCTTGGAATTTTTACCGTGTATGGATCTTTACCTGAATATTTCTGATCCATTACGATACTGTAAACTAATTTTGCTTCTTTACCTAATTCTTTTTGCAAAGCAATTTTTAACAATTTGATATAATGCTCTTCCAACCATTCATAAAAAAACTTGCTAGGCACCTGAATGGTCAAAATATTTTCATTCAACTTTATAGGATGAATAGGAGAAAACCAAGTTTTGAAAGCTTGTTCCTGAATATTGTCCTCAACAAATTTCAAACAATTTTTCCAAACCGATTCTGCAGTTTTTCCCATAGTTTTTTTTAATTCTTAGTTTTAAGGTAATGTTAAAAAAGGATTAGGCCTACTAATATAGTTGGTTTTTTTCGTAAAGCAAAAATGCTCATAATTTTTTAGTAAAAAAAACAGATTGGGTATTGACTTTTTAAAAATATCTTTGTAATGATTTAATGCAACACTTTAACATGATATCAACAACAATTTCAATACGTGTAAGATACGGAGAAACAGACCAAATGGGCGTAGTCTATCACGGAAATTATGCCACCTATTGCGAAGTGGCTCGGGTTGAATTTTTCCGCGAATTGGGCATGCCTTATAAAGATTTGGAAACGAGTGGAATAATGCTTCCCGTAACCGAATTAAATTTAAAATTCCACCAACCTGCTTATTACGATGAATTGTTAAAAATCCATACTTCATTATTGGAAATACCAAGTGGCGCCCGTTTGAAATTTCAATATGAAATCTATAACGAATCTGACAAATTATTAACATCCGGATTTTCGGCTTTGGCTTTTATCGATATAAAAACCCGCAAACCTGTCCGCTGCCCCGACTATATGATTGAAAAATTAGAAAAAATCAAAAATTCCTAATCCACAAAATTATTATACGCCAATCGAATGTTTTCCTCAGCCCGAGCCAAATTCTCCAAATCCCTATCGGTAAAAATTCCGGATTCGTTTGCGTTCCGCATAATTTTTCGTGCTTCGATTAAAAAATCATTGACCGAATTATTATAGGTCTTGAAATAAACTTCTTTACCGGGGTAAGCAGAATTTTTCGGTTCGCCGAGTTTTTCTCTTTCTCCGTTCAGCTTCTCAATATCAGCATACATTTCATTGAATTTCAATTCATTATTTTTATAATCATCAGGAAAATCATAAGCCAGTGTAACAAATTTGGCCACCAAATTGGAAGCATCTTTCATCGCAAAGATGTGGTCTTTGAACGGATGTGTTTTCAAAACCTCCCTTTCTGCCTCATCCGAAAGTTTCACGATTCTATTCATGATTATTTTATTGTCATCATAATATTTCACAACTAAATCATCTATCTGCTGGATGATTTGGTTCCCGACTTTTCCCTGATCGTCTTTATAATCTTCCGCTTTTATATAATTTTCCAATTTCGAATAATTTTCACGAATGGATTCAAATGATTGGTTCAGGCTTTTTACATTTTGCTCAAAAAATAATTTGTCTTCTTTTTCAAATGCATTTCCAGGTTCTTCCGGTTTTGGTTCGTTATAGCTCATCACCGGATGATAAAACATAGGTGTTATGCCCATAAATGCAAATTGGTCATTGTAATTCTGAAGCCCTTTTGAAATACTATTCAAATTACGGTTTAACCCCTGTAAATAATTATGTTGCGCATCTGAAAGTTTGATAAGTACATTATTGTACGCCACTATTTCAGCTGCGTTACTTCCACCTGAAGCAACTGATTCCAGTTTATCCATGAATTCAGGTTTATCCATTTTACATGAACTGACAATCAATGACAAAAGCAAAAAAGAAAGAAATGCTGTATTTTTCATCGTTTTATTTTTTTTCGAAATTAGGAAATTTATGGAACCTGAATGTTAAAAATCCAAACGAAAATAAAGGACGGGAAGGTTTTATAATTTTAAGAAACTGTCTAAATCAATTCAATTTTCACATGATAAAGCGGCTCAAAAGCCTCCAAAAAATGATTTAGATTGTCTTTTCGGATTCGCACAACAACTTTGCATTTATCAGTAAACTCCGTGCTCAAAACTTCTGCACTGAATTTATCTATGTTCCGCATCACACTTCCTTGGTCTTCGTATGAAAAATAAAATTTCACTTTTTCGGTCAGGTGCTTTTCTACCACTTCTGCTTCTTCAAGCGTCATTTGTGCTGATAATTTATACGCTTTAATCAAACCTGAAACGCCTAATTTCGTACCTCCATAAATTCGAACCGAAGCAACTAAAACATTCGTAATTTCTTTGGAAACAATTTGATTATAAATCGGCAGACCTGCGCTGCCAGAGGGCTCTCCGTCGTCATTGGCGCGGTAATTTTCGCCGTTCATCCCCAAACGGTATGCATAACAAATATGTGTCGCATCCGGATATTTTTTCCACAAATTCACCAAATTCAACTTCACCTCCTCTTCATCCAAAACCGGAAAAGCATAACCAATGAACTTACTTCCCTTTTCCTTGAACGTAATTTCTTCAATTGGTTTTTCTATGGTTTGGTAGGAAAAAGTCACTTTTTATAAATTTCCAATTGATCTGTAGAAATCATTTTTGTCTCGACCAATTTCCCTTTGATTTCAGGCGAAAGAATTCCTGAATTCCAGTTTTCCCGGGATGTAAAAACCCTCGCTTCGTCCCAAAGTTCTTTTTCCATAAATGTTTCCAGTGTTTGTCTTCCTCCTTCTATGATGACAGATTGAATTCCCAATTGAAATAAACTATCCAGAATTTGCTCCGCCAAATTATCATCGAAATCAATTTTTACAAAATTCAGATTCGCTTGATTTTCTTTTGATTTTTCTGTAAAAAAAATTGTTTTTTGAGAATGATCCAATAAATTCAAATCCGCACTCAATTTCAACCTCCTGTCCAAAACAATCCTCACAGGCTGATTTCCCGCCCAAAAACGAGAATTTAACTGCGGATTATCTGATTGAGCCGTGTTCGTTCCCACCAAAATGGCTTGTTCTTCCGTTCTCCATTTATGGACAAGTTGTTTGGAAAATTCATTTGTAATCCATTTTTGTTCGCCAATTTCCGTTGCCATAAATCCATCGGCTGTTTTTGCCCATTTCAAAATGACATAAGGTCTTTTATTTTGATGAAACCTAAAAAACCGTTTGTTTAAGTCCAAACATTCTTTTTCTAACACTCCTACTTTTACATCAATTCCCGCATTTTGCATTTTTTGTATCCCTAAACCGTTCACTTTTGCAAACGAATCAATTGTTCCTACGACAACTTTCGGAATTTGATGATGAATGATCAGATCCGAACAAGGCGGTGTTTTACCGTGATGTGCGCAAGGTTCGAGCGAAACATATAGGATACTTTTTTTTAAAATTTCTTTATCGGAAATTTGGTTGATCGCATTTACTTCTGCGTGTGCCAAACCGGCCTTTTGATGCCAACCTTCCGCGATGATTTTCTCTTCATGAACGATCACGCAACCGACCATGGGATTGGGATAAGTCATTCCCAAACCATTTTCAGCCAGCCGGATGCATCTTTGCATCATAAGTTCGTCAAGATTGCTCATTTATTTTATGAAAACACCTCACAAATTGGCCAATTTGTGAGGTGTAGGACTATCGTTTAATTATTTATTTAAGATTCGGCCTGCGTATCATCTTCACCTATTTCATCATCCTCAAAATCAATTCGATGCAATTTTCTTAATCGGATTTCCGTATCGGTCAATCTTGAACGTTTTTCTTCAATTTGACGGAATACATCTTTTAACAGAGGATTATTTTCATCGGCATTGGCAAAAAATCCGATGTTTGTTTCCAACTGATTGATTTCTTTTTCCAGTTCATCAATGAGTTTTCTTGCCTTACGGATTTCATCATCCAAAAGTCGTTCGTCATGACCTGATTTGATTTGGTCAACCAAAGAAGCCATTTTGAAATCCTGAATTTCGTTGTCACTTAATCCAAATGATTTCACTATTTCGCTAACGGTTTTATTGAATTCCTGATTGATACTCATTTTGGCCAATGGCACTTTGCCAATGCTGTTCCAACGGACATGAAATTCGTTGATCTTATCCAGATTTTCTTGTACGTTATCAGTTGGTTTAAATGAACTAACTTCTTTTAAAAGCTCTTCTTTTTTCACCAGATTATCTTCAAACTGTTGATTGGATTGGTTTCCACGTTCTTTATAATGGTCAAAAAAGTTGTTACAAGCTTCTTTAAATTCCTTCCAGATGGAGTCAGAATATTTGCGCGGAACATGACCTATTTTTTTCCAATCAGCCTGAATTCTTTTGATCACCTGAACCGAAGCATTCCAATCCGTGCTTTCCGCATGTTCTTTTGCGATGCGTAATAGTTCCTGTTTCTTTTCCAGATTGATTTGTTGTTCTGATTTTAAGGATTTATAAAATTCATTTTTAGCATGATTAAAATCTCTTGTTACGGATTTGAATTCGTCCCACATTTTTTGATTGAATTCTTTTGGAACTCTCCCCGCTGCTAAAAAATTCTCACGCAGTCCATTTAATTTTTTGATGCCTGACTGCCATTCTCCATGGGATTTCTTTTCTGCATTTTCAATCAATTTGGTGATTTCAGCCAGTATTTCTTGTTTTTTCTTAAGATTTTCCTCTTGTTCGGCTTTTATTTTTTCACCCAATTCAGATTTCCGTTCATGAATTTTATGTGTCAGTTCTTTGAATTTCTGCCAAGTAGGTTCCCGCAATTCTTCAGCAACCGGAACGGCTTCTTCTTTCCAAAGCCTGTGTAAATATTGTAATTCGTTCAGTGCTTTTTGAACGTTCTCCTCTCCTACCAATTCCTCTGCCCGTTTGATGATGGACTCCCGAACCTGCAAGTTGTGGGCATAGTCCATTTCACGAAGCTCTTTGTTCAAATCCAGATATTCATAGAAATTATCCAAATGGTGGAAATAGGTTTTGAAAATGTTACCTGCTTGGGCTTTTGGAATCGGGCCGGCATTATGCCATCTGGTTTTGAGATTTCTGAATTGAACAAAAATATTGGAACTTTCATCATTGAATTCCTGATAAAGGGCTTTTAATTCATCGATGATCTGAAGACGTTCCTTTAAATTCTCTTGTTGGGATTTTTCCTGTTCTTTATAGTAAGCGTCCAGTTGTTTGCGGTAATCGTTAAAAACAGCATTGAATTCTCTTCGCGCCGGGTTATCATATTGAAAATCCAATACTTCTCCTCCATTTTCTACAAATGCTTCTCTTTTGGTTGATTCATCCTCTTCCAACTGTTTTTTTACTGCATCTCGAATCTGGTTGAAATGTTCCCGAAGTTTACGCGCAGGATGGTTTTTTAAAAGATCTTTTGCTTCTCCGATTAAAACCGGCAAAGGCAATTCATCATAATTTTTAAACGGGATTTCTTCTATAGATTCTTCGGTTTCCACTGTATCTTCATGTTCTTCTGATTTATAATCTTCGGAACTCTCTGATTCATTTTCCACAGATTCCACATCTGCTGATTCGGTTACAGTCTCCTGCTCTTTGTTTTCTTCCGGATTCGGTTCATCAGCCGGTTCTTCAACCGGTGTTTCTTCTACCGTGTCCGAGGTGTTTTCCTGCTTATCAGACTCATTTTCAGTCTGATTTTCAGAATTTTCTTCAGGATTTACATTTTGATTAACTTCTCCATCTGCCTCGTTGTGCAGGTTATCCAATTCAGTTGTCATAACAGATTTTTCTTTTAGAATAACAAATCTAATAAATCAAATGCGAACTACAAAGGTTGGTTCCAAATTTCCCAAGATTTTTCTGCCTGCAAAACCAGCATTTCATAGCCGTTTTTTATTTTGGCGAACTTGGATTCGGCTAATTTTAGAAATTTGGTTTTCTCCGGATTATAAACCAAATCATACACCAAATGAGCAGAAGACAAAAACTCATAGGGTATTTCAGGACAAGAATACAAATCCGGAAACGTACCCAAAGGAGTCGTATTGATGATGATTTGATAATCTTCCAAATGCGTTTTATCTAAATCCGAATAAGTGAAATTTCCTTTTCGACTGACTGTTTGATAGGTAATTCCTAATTTTTCCAAAACAAATTTAACCGCCTTTGCCGCACCACCATCTCCTAAAATCAAGGCTTGTTTATGATGATTTTCCAACAATGGTTTTAAAGATGTTTCAAATCCAAATGCGTCGGTATTGTATCCTATTTTCTTACCATTCAGGATTTTTACACAATTGACTGCGCCTATTTTTTCGGCTTCCGGGTTTAGTTCGTCCAGATAAGAAAAAATGTCTTCTTTATAAGGAATGGTTACATTAAAACCGTCCAATTTCTCAATTTGAAGCAAAGAAGGAAGTTCGGAAATTTCAGCTAAATCAAATGTTTTATATGTTGCATTTTCGATTTTTTCCGTTTGAAATTTCTTTGAAAAATATTTTTCTGAAAAGGAATGGGATATATTTCTGCCGATTAATCCGTATCTATTTTTTTTATTATCATTCATAATGCCCTTTTAAAGACTGTATATAAATGATATTGCCGATTACTTCATAAACCAACCTATGCTCCGAATTTATCCTTCTGCTCCAAGAACCTGTGAGGGAATACTTTAATGGTTCAGGTTTTTCAATGCCCGTAAAAGGATCTTTATGAATATCTGCCAAAAGTTTGGAGATTTTATTTTGGATAGCGATATTTCCTGATTTCTTCCAATACTCCAAGTCTTTTTGAGCTTGTTTGGTGTATTCTATTTCCATAAATCTTCAAGAGCTATTTTACGGGTTTTGCCGTTTTTGATTTCCTCTCTTGATTTTTGAATTTTACTTACGAACTCTTCGTTATAAGGTTCTTTTACTTCCCAAAAATCCGCATCAATCGCTTTGAGAATGGCTTTTATTTTTCTCAATTCTTTCTTATTCTTGGGATTTACAGTAATGGTCATTTTTTAAAAATTTTAATAAAAATATGAATTAAAAAAAGGAAAATCAAAAATTGCCTGAAAATTATCAAAAACGTATCCCTCAGGATTTTCTTTTCGAAAATCGGGATTTCAATAAACGGGAAATCAACGGCAAATTGGCAGCGATGATGATTCCGAATATGAAATATTCCAAATTATTCTGAACAAATGTAAATCCGCCTAAAAAATAACCCAGAAGTGATATGACTCCGACCCATAAAACTGCTCCGATAAAACTATAAGAGATAAAAGTCTGAAAATTCAATTTGGTTGTCCCGCAAATAAAAGGAATGATCGTCCGAACAACGGGCATGAATCGGGCAATGATAATTGCTTTTTTTCCGTGTTCATCAAAAAATTGGGTTGCTTTTTCGATGTGTTTGGGTTGAATATAAAATTTCCCGGGATGCGCCAAAAGCCATCTTCCAAACCGGCTTCCGACATAATAATTTAATGTATCACCCAAAATGGCTGCCATCATCAACAGGGGAATGATGTACTCGATGTGCAAATGATTTTGTTGGTCGTTTGCCGCAATCATCCCAACTGCAAAAATCAAAGCGTCTCCCGGTAAAAAAGGCATGATAAATGATGCCACGATTAATCCGGTTTCAGCAAAAATGATGAAAAACAAAAAAACGTAAATCCAGTACCCGTAATGGTTGATGAATTCCATCAACACTTTATCGGGTCGGCTAACGAAACTGGCTATTAGGTCAAAAATCTCTTGCATTTAAAATTATTTCAGCTACGAACTTGCAAAAATTAAGCCCGAATGATATCGGCACCGATTGCGCGCAAACGGGTGTCAATTTGTTCGTAACCTCTGTCAATCTGTTCTATATTATGAATGATACTTTTACCTTTTGCTGACAAAGCGGCAATCAAAAGAGAAATACCCGCTCTTATATCGGGGGAACTCATCGTTGTTCCACGTAAAGGTGTTTCATGATTTAATCCGATTACGGTAGCGCGATGCGGATCACAAAGAATGATTTGCGCGCCCATATCAATCAATTTGTCCACAAAAAACAAACGGCTTTCAAACATTTTCTGATGAATCAAAACACTTCCTTTGGCTTGCGTTGCAACGACCAAAACGATACTTAACAAATCCGGTGTAAATCCGGGCCAAGGCGCATCTGAAACGGTTAAAATAGACCCGTCCATGAATTTTTGGATTTTATAATTTTCCTGTGAAGGAATAATCATGTCATCATTTGACTTTTCTATGATAATTCCTAATCTCCTGAAAATATCCGGAATCACTCCCAAATTTTCCCAGGAAACATCTTTAATGGTCAACTCAGATTTAGTCATTGCCGCCAATCCGATCCACGAACCGATTTCAATCATATCGGGCAAAACGGTATGTTCTGTTCCGGATAGTTCTTCTACTCCTTCGATGGTCAATAAATTGGAACCAATTCCTTCGATTTTAGCACCCATCCTTACCAACATTTTACACAATTGCTGCAGATAAGGTTCACAAGCGGCATTGTAAATCGTCGTTTTTCCTTTTGCCAGAACTGCTGCCATTACGATGTTGGCCGTTCCGGTTACGGAAGCCTCTTCCAACAACATATAGGCCCCGGTCAATTTTTTTCCGTCTTCCAGTTCAACTCCGTAAAAATCCTCACCTTCTTCAAATCGGTATTTGGCTCCCAGATTTATAAATCCGATGAAATGCGTGTCCAATCTTCTGCGACCGATTTTATCTCCACCGGGTTTGGGCATATAAGCTTTTCCGTATTTGGCCAAAAGCGGTCCCATCAACATGATGGATCCCCGAAGTGAAGCACCGTCTTTTTTAAATTCTTTGGATTGAAGATAATCCATGTGGATGTTGTCTGCCTGAAAAGTATAATCGCCTTTGGCATTTTTCTGGATTTTCACACCCAAATCTTCCAATATTTCAATCAAACGATTGACATCACGTATATCCGGGATATTTTTTATCCGCACCGGTTCAGTTGTGAGAAGGACGGCACAAAGAATCTGAAGTACTTCATTTTTTGCACCCTGAGGAATTATTTCGCCACTTAAACGATTTCCTCCTCTGATTTGAAATACAGACATTTTATTTATGTTTGGATTTATTTCGGTTGTTTTGGTTGTTTTTGTTTTTGCGCGGTTTGTTTGAATTGGTATTGGAATTCACTTGCAAACGCTCATTGGACAACAAATTCTCACCTGATTCACGTAAATCAAATTCACCATCGGACAATTCAAACAAATGATTAAAAATCGTTTGATCTTCCACCGTATCCTTGTTCCACAACAAATAACATTTTTTCATGTGATTGGCAATCACCATCACCAAACCTTCTTGTTTATCTCCTTCCCATTTTTTAGCGACCGCAATCATATTCCGGATGTTTTTTCCGTAATATTTGTATTTATATTCGCTACCGGGATATCGAACCTTATTGGGTTTGCTGTAAACTTCTTCTTCCGTGGGAATCGGATAAGGTGAATTTACATCCAACTGAAATTTGGACATGATAAAAAGTTGATCCCAAAGTTTATGTTGAAAGTCAGGAATGTCGCGCAAATGCGGATTGAGTTCACCCATCACTTCAATGATGATTTGGGCAAAACCATTTCTCTCTTCATCATCTACCAATGTCAAACAATAATCGACCATTTCCTGAATATGACGACCATATTCAGGAATGATCAAAGGTATTCTTGCAGTATTATATTCCATTATTTATTTTGAATGTCCACAAAAGTACAATTTCTGAAATAAAACTCTTTTGTTTTCATGATATAAATTTTTTAATCAAAAATCTATTCTTTTTTGAAGTTGATGAAACAATTCTTTTACAATTTCTATATCACATTTAATGAGTTTTACTTCCATTTTTTTGCCGGAATGAAATTTAAAAACAAATCTATCGTCTGTTTTTTGTCTTCCAAATTGACCTGCAATCAATCCTATTAAATTCCCCAAAACAGTTGGAAACCAATCCATTTGGGACTTTAAAAATTCGACTGATTGAATTTCATCAAAATGATAAATTCCGTTATGGATGGTATAATCCGAATTATTAATTTCAAATGAATCTTCATTTAAAACGATTTCAAAAATTGGATTATTTCTTAAAACGAACCTTTTTATTTTCAAATTCATTCTTTATCTAACGTAATTTCATTTTTTTCAATTAATAATCTAATCCAATAAAATATTTGAAGCCCTGCCAAAATTATTATAATGATTTTTGCAATTCCCTTTGTTCGCAAGCTGATGTTACCGTCAATTATCATAGGTAATGAAATAGCCAATGACAGGCTGATTGAAACCAAGATTACGGGAACTATGATTTTAGGATAATAATACACGGTTAAAAGAACCAAAAAAATCCAGCTAAAAAGGAAAATAACTCCGGCAATATAAAAATTAAATATGTACAAAAGCCATTCGCTTGTTCCATAAATTAAAAAAGCAAAAACCGTTAAAACAAGTTGAATCAGGAGAAGAAAAGAAAAAAGTATTTTAACAATTAATTTCATCTTCAAATTTCCAAATCCTCAAATCTTCAAATTAAAGAATCGCTTCCCTAACTCTGACCAGTTTCGTCAAAAGATCTTCCAGCAAATCCAATTGTAACATATTGGCACCGTCACTTTTGGCATGAGCCGGATCAGGATGGGTCTCGATAAAAATCCCGTCTGCTCCTACGGCAATTCCCGCTTTGGCAATGGTTTCGATCAATTCAGGTTTACCACCCGTCACACCACTCGCCTGATTGGGTTGCTGCAAAGAATGCGTAATATCCAGAATCACAGGCGCATAGTTCTGCATCACCGGAATTCCCCGATAGTCCACCACCAAATCACCATAACCCAGCATGGTTCCGCGCTCAATGATGGCTACATTTTGGTTTCCGGAATCGGTTACTTTTTCCACCGGAAATTTCATGCTTTCGGGCGAAAGGAATTGTCCTTTTTTTAACGTAACATGTTTTCCGGTTTTGGCAGCCGCTACCACCAAATCGGTTTGACGTACCAGAAACGCCGGAATTTGCAGAACATCTACATATTCAGCCGCCATTTCGGCATGAAAAGGTTCGTGAATATCGGTTGTCGTCGGCACATCAAACTCCTCTCCTATCTGTCGGATGATTTTCAATGCTTTTTCATCACCGATTCCCGTAAAGGAATCAATCCTTGAGCGATTGGCTTTTTTAAACGAACCTTTGAAAATGTACGGAATCTTGAGTTCATCGGTAATTTTGATGACTTTTTCTGCAATTCTCCGAGGTGTATCTTCGTTTTCGATGGCACACGGACCCGCAATTAAAAAGAAATTCGGCGAATCTTTGTGTTTGATTTTGGGTAAGTTCTGAATCATTTTGTAAAGTTATAAATTTTGGATGGATGTAGTAATATGTATTGGGTATCCGAAATAAATTTTAATAATTTCGCAGTTCTTATATGACTGCAAAAATCACCTACTTTCAGGAAACACAGATTCAGGGAATTTCCTTGCCTGAAAAATTCACCTTTCCATTTTATTATGAACCGCACCCGCTGACCGAAATGGCTGCGAAAGATTTACAGGATTATCTGGAAAATGAATTTTCGGAGAATCATAATTTCGGATTGGATGAATCGCAGAATGGTTTGGTCATCGGGAAAATGTTTGGTGTTTTGGTCGTTCAGGATAAGGAAGGTAGATTGGGATATTTATCGGCTTTTTCAGGCAAACTGGCTGGAAGCAATGACCACGAGAGATTTGTTCCGCCGGTGTTTGATATGCTTACGGAAAACAGTTTTTTTCTTCGCCAGGAAGAAATCCTAAACAAAATGAACCGGAAAATTGAAAAGCTGCAAACCGATTCGGAATTCATTCAACTTCTATCTGATTTTGAGAAATATTCGCAAGAATCTGCCGATGAAATTTCCGCTTTCAAAAATCGGATGAAAGAAAACAAAGCCGGGCGAAAGAGAATTCGCGAAGCAAATGATTCATCCGTTTCCGAAGCTGAATTAGTCAAAGAAAGCAATCTCGATCAGTTCAAATTCCGGATGCTGAAAGAAAGCTGGAAATTGGTTTTGGATGATTTCCAACAAAAAATACATGAATTCGAAATCCAAATCGAATCACTAAAAAAAGAACGAAAAGAAAAATCATCCGCACTTCAAAACCAATTATTTGGGCAATATTCTTTTCTGAATCAATCAGGCAAAACCAAAAGTTTAGGAGCCATTTTCGCTGAAACTGTTTTTGAAAAACCACCGGCCGGAGCGGGCGAATGTGCAACACCTAAACTTTTACAATTTGCATTTCTCCACGATTTGAAACCACTGGCTTTTGCGGAATTCTGGTGGGGAGCTTCGCCAAAATCAGAAGTCCGTAAACACAAACAGATTTATCCGGCTTGTAGCGGAAAATGCCGTCCCATCCTCAAACACATGCTCGAAGGAATGGAAGTAGACGAAAATCCGCTTTTAAAAAATCTGGCAGCTGAAAAGCAAATTGAAATTTTATATGAAGACGACTTTTTGGTTATTGTCAACAAGCCGGCTGAACTGCTTTCGGTTCCCGGAATTGAGATTCAGGATTCGGTTTACACAAGATTGCAGGAAATGCTGAATCCGGTGGAACCGCTGATTATCCATCGGCTCGATATGTCTACTTCCGGACTTTTGGTGGTGGCAAAAACAAAAAAGGCACATAAAATTATTCAAAATCAATTTCTGAAAAGAACCGTCAAAAAACGATATTCTGCTTTGCTGAACGGCATTCTTACCCAAAAAGAAGGTGAAATCAATCTTCCTTTACGCGCCGATATTACCGATCGTCCCCGTCAAATGGTTTGTTTTGAAAACGGAAAAAAGGCGATTACAAAATGGAAAAAAATCGAAATAAAAGATGGTAAGACCAAAATTCATTTCTGGCCGTTGACCGGCAGAACACATCAGTTAAGGATGCATGCTGCACATGAATTGGGGCTGAATGCACCTATTTTGGGTGATGATTTGTATGGGAATTCAGCTGATCGGCTCTATCTGCACGCCGCCGAACTGGAATTTATACATCCGGAAACCAAAGAAATTTTGAAATTTGAAGTAAAAGAAAGCTTCTGAATTGATCGGTTTTGAAAACCTGAAGGGTTTGCCTACTTTTGCCCTCATTTAAAATTTGAAAATGAATCCAAATATATTTGAATGGATTGGCTATGCTGCTTCTGTTTTTATCGTTTTATCTTTCGTGGTCAATAACCTGAAATCCATCCGCATCATCAACATGATCGGTTGTTTGTGTTTTGTGGTGTATGGAATGTATTTTGAAGCTTGGCCGGTCGTGATTCCCAATGCGATTTTGATATTTATCCAATTGTATTTCTTATTTTTCAAGGATAAAAAAGTTCAGAGTTAAGAGTTTGAAGTTATGAGTAAATTTCCTAACATTTAATGCTCAACTCAAAACGCATAACTCGAAAACACATAACTCAAAAACACAAAAGCAATGAAACCTAAAATCATTACTTCTGTCATCAATAATTTTGACGGCGACCAGCGTGTCCAAAAGGTTTGCGGATCTTTAATGAAATTTGGGTTTGAGGTGGAAGTCGTAGCGACAAACCTACGGGGAGAACCGAAACTGGAATTCCCATACCTTGTCCACTATTTGAATTTAAACTCCCAATCAGGAATGAAAATGTATGTGGATTTCAACCGAAAGTTGTTTCATAAATTACTGAAAATCACCAAAAAAGACGATATTTTGTTGGCCAATGATTTGGATGCGCTTTTGCCGAATTATTTAGTCAGTAAAATCAAGGGCTGCGAATTGGTTTTTGACAGCCATGAAATTTTTTCAGAGGCTCCGACACTGTACAACCGACCTTTCCGAAAGAAAATTTGGAAAACGCTTGAAAGTTTCATTGTACCGAAAATCAAAACGTTTTATACTGTCAGCAATGGTTATGCGGACTGGTTCGAAAAGAAATATAAAATACGGCCGGAAATCATCATGAATGTCCCGGTTGTAAAATCAAATATTGTTGGTGAATTAGAAATCAAGTTGCCCGAAATTCGAGCCGATGAAAAAGTATTGATTTATCAGGGTGTCATCAATTTCAGCCGAGGCATCGACAAAATGATTGAAGCTATGCAGTTTGTGGAAAATGCGCAGTTATGGATTGTTGGATTTGGGCCAAAAAAAGCTGAATTTGAAGCATTGACTTCTCAATTAAATTTGAATGACAAAGTAAAATTCATTGGTCAGGTTTCTCCTTTACAATTAAAACTCATCACGCCCAAAGCCGATTTGGGACTGAGTTTGGAAGAAGATTATGGTATCAGCTATCGTTATGCTTTGCCCAATAAAGTTTTTGATTATACGCATGCAGGCATCCCGATTTTGGGAACAAATTTGCCTGAAATCAAACATACAATTGAAAATTACGGCATAGGGAAAACCGTACAAAACCATGAGCCTCAACATATTGCCAAATTAATTCAAGAAATGTTGCAAGAAGGAAAAACGCCTTATAGTGAAAACTTAAAAAAAGCAGCGGAAGTTTTTAATTGGGAGAATGAAGAAAAGAAATTGGAAAAAATTTATTCGGTTTTCAAGGTACAGATGTAACCGAGTTTGTACAATTGAAATACAAATAAAGAAGGTCTTTTTGAATGAAGATTCTTCAGCATGATGGATTCAAATAAATTAAACAGCATTCCAATTGGTTTTACCAACCCGGTTTTTTTTACTTTTTTGTAGGACTGGACCAGCCGCAGATTATCGGCCATTTCGGGATGGTTGTGATAGAGCCAAAATGCGTTTCGAACAGATTTTCTATATTTTTTTACAAAGGTTTCATTATTTTCCAATCCTAAATGGTAACAAGGATTGTGAATAATTTTTACCCGGGCTTTTGATTGTTTTAATTTCAGTCCGAAATGAGTGTCAACATATCCATAGGATTCAGGCAAGCCACCGAACGGATTCTGAAGAAAAATTTCTTTTCGCACCAGAAAATTATTGCCTCTGATTTCCAGATAAGGATCTTTTTTGTCCAATTGTTCTTCAGTCTGGCTACCATGCAACCATTTAAGTTTAAACTCCGGAGCAACCTGATTTTCATATAGGATACCTCCACTCATGATGTCAAAACTGTTTTCTTTGATTTGCTCCAGATATAATTTGATAAAATCATCATGAACCGGAATCATGTCGGCATCCAGAAATAACAACCAATCGAATTTGGCCGTTCTTGCCAAAATGTTTCGCGCTTCAGCATTTCCTACGTTTTCTGTGAGTTCAATTAACTGAAAATGTTTGAGTTGAATTTCTGAATTGGCTTTTTTTGTGATTGAATTGGTCGAACAATCATCCAAGGCCATCATTTCAAATTCGATATTGAGTGCAAGGCTTTGCCTATGAAGTTCACTTATCAAATCTGTCACATCCCAATTAAAGACGGGAACAAGAATTGAAATCATTTATCCTAAAAATAAAGATTGGGACTCGGCTACATGGACTTTTCCGTCTTCACATTTAAAGGTTTTGGCAGGAAATTTCTGGATAATATTATAGTCATGTGTCGCCATGAGAACGGCCACATTTTTTTCTTTTGAGAGGTTGAGAATTAAATTCATGATTTCAACCGAAGTTTCCGGGTCAAGATTTCCGGTCGGCTCGTCTGCCAAGATCAGTTCCGGATGGTTCAAAAGGGCACGGGCGATGGAAATCCTTTGCTGTTCCCCTCCTGAAAGACGGAACGGCATCATTTTCTTTTTTGAAATCATCCCTACACTTTCCAGTACTTCGTCTATACGGTCGTTGATAAGGGTTTTATCTTTCCAGCCTGTTGCTTTTAAAACGAATGAAAGATTTTTTTCCACATTTCTGTCGAGTAAAAGTTGGAAATCCTGAAATACAATCCCGAGATGACGACGAAGATTAGGTATTTTTCCGGTGCTCATCCCGTTTAGTTCAATCCCGCCTACTTTTCCATAACCTTCGTTCAACGGCAAATCGCCATATAAAACTTTCAATAAACTGGATTTTCCGCTTCCGGTCTTCCCAATCAGGTAAGCAAATTCTCCTTCATTTAACTCAAAATCAACATTACTTAAAACCAAATAATTTCTTTGGTACACAAATGCTCTTTCTAACTGGATAACCTTATTTGACATGTTTTCTTTTTTTTGAAAAACAAATATAAAAAAAAGCCCGAAAGAAACTTCCGGGCTTGGTCTTTTTAATATAATATTAGCGATTATCGTTTAGCTCTGACTTCGCTAACCGTCAATTGCTTTCTGCCCCTTTTTCTACGGGCTGCCAAGACTTTACGTCCGTTTTTGGTAGCCATTCTTTCACGGAATCCGTGTTTATTTCTTTTTCTTCTGTTGCTGGGTTGAAATGTTCTTTTCATCTTCGTAAACTTTTATACGTTTTCTCAAACGGAGTGCAAATATACTCCTATTTTTTGAATACAAAAATCATTTTAAAAAATTTTTCGTCAATTTTAAATTTCCCTACATTTGAACTTATAATTTGAATTATGCATCCTGACAGAAAACTATTAGCGCAGCAAATAACCAAAAAAATTTCCAATCAAAAGGAGAATTTAATTCAACAATTCAAAAGTAATCAATCTATTCCATATTTCTTTATAGATGACTTACTGGATGAGTCTCTGGTAATGGAAATTTACAATGCTTTTCCCCAAAGCAAAGATATGATGCCTAAAAGGTCTATCCGGGAAAATAAATTGGTTTCAGCCCAGATGAATAATCACCATCCTTTGCTGGAAGAGATTATTTATGCTTTTCAAGAGCCGGAAGTCGTGAAAATAATAGAGGAGATTACTCAATTTGATGAGTTATTGCCAGACACTCAGCTCTATGCCGGAGGAATCAGTATGATGGAAAAAGGTAATTTTCTTAAGCCTCATTTGGACAACTCACATGATATGGAAAGAAATAATTATCGGGTTATGAATTTGCTGTATTATGTTTCTCCAGACTGGAAGCTGGAAAATGGCGGAAACCTTGAGTTATGGCCTAATGGAATTGATAATCAGCAGGATACAATAGTCAGCAAATTTAATCGTCTTGCTGTAATGGTCACGCATGACAAATCCCTTCATTCCGTGAGTGAAGTTGTGGTCGATAGGAATCGTTGTTGTGTATCAAATTACTACTTCAGAGAGAAGCCGGTGACAACCCACCCCTATTTTCATGTCACATCTTTTTATGATACAAAAGACCACATGGTTAACCGGACGGTTTTGACATTTGACAGAAAACTCAGAAATTTCATCAGAAAGATTTTCCCCAAAGGCGTGGTTAAAAATCCGCACTATTATGATAAGGAGAAAAAAGAGGTTTAATTAGGGGGAATAACTTAAATATTAAGTTTTCCGAGAATTTTCTTAATGTTACATTAAGCTTTGGTAGATGCACGCAAAGTTATTCTCTCATACCTGAATTCAAAATACCTATCAATAGGTATTTTTGGGTCAGAGTCTTTTCTGCATCTGATGGATTTCGATATAACCTTGATCTCCATAATAAACAGCACTATAAATCCCCGCGACTGTTTTACCGGGTGTTACGGGGTCGAAATATTGGGGTAATTGTCCATCAAATTCAACCATCAGAAAAACAACAAAAAAATCGTCTCCACCCCATTTGATCAATTTTCCCTGATCATCACTCAACAAACTCCAGGTCATAGGCAAACCCAGAAAACTACCGGTAAAATCTGCATTGAAGGTACTTTGCCAATTGCTATCAAAGATTCCATCATAAGTACCTGCCAAATAGGAATTTAATTCTGAAATTAGCGCACTGTGCATCAGACAATTTCCGTTTTTAACTCTATCCGCATCTGTAACCAAAACCCTTGCGTTTGAATATCCTCCAATAGTCTCATCCACATAAGTTTTAACACCTGAAGCCGGGGTTGAATTATTTTTATGCATCAAAGAAAAAGACTTTTGATTATTCATATTAATCGGATCAGGAAAACTAATTCGGTTCATTTCCTGATCAAATTTATAAATTACGTCTCCGGGGATACTTCCATCGTCTGCTTTCCACCCAAATTCCCCATTTTCCATTTTTTTAAATTCAAAAGTTTCACGTTGTGTAGATATTTCACTTTCGTATTTTTGGCAGGGTTCTATCTTTATGGTATTATCATCTAAGTATTGGATCGAATGGAATGCTCCTCCAAATTCGATGTATGATCCTTCTACTAAATTTTGTGATTTCAATATACAAAAAACGCCAGCAATAAAAGACTACCGACAAACTTACCTTTTTTCTCATAAAATCTATTTTAACAAAAATACTTTCCTAAAAATATTCAGAAAATACCCATCAATAGGTATTTTTTGCTATTTTGCATCGCCGCTCACCCGCCCTATTAAAATTTAAATTTTTCGTGAATGGAAAAAGTTGAAAAATTAGTTGAAATCTGGAAGAACATTCCTATGGTTGAAAACCAGCCAATTGATTTATCTCAAAAAGAAATTATCCAAGATTATCTGGATATCTTTCATGTCGGGGATTGTTTTTATATCATTTTCAATACACAAAAAGCGGAAATGGAATATGTGGATCCAAAAATTGTCCCTCTTTTAGGTTATGAGCCTGAGGAATTCACTTTGCAATTGGTCATGGATAGTATCCATGAGGAGGATATCCCCTATTATTTTCATTATGAAAAAAGTGCCATTCGGTTTTTTACCAATTTGGAACCCTCCGTCATTTTGAAATACAAATTTTCGTATGACTACCGCATCAAAACAAAAGCTGGAGAATATAAACGATTTTTGCAACAGGTAGTTCCAGTCTATTATTTTCCCGAAGGCGGAGCCAGAACGATCGGAATTTTTACAGATATTTCGCACCTGAACGTTCAGGGAATCCCGAAACTGTCTTTTATAGGAATGAAAGGTGAACCTTCTTATTACAATATGCATTTACAGGATGAATTCAGATTGTCCAATAATAAATTCACCAAACGTGAATCTGAAATTCTAAGCGAAGTTATCAAAGGAGTAAGCAGTAAGGAAATTTCAGAAAAATTACACATCAGCTTATTGACGGTTCAAACCCATCGGAAAAACATCCTTAAGAAATCAGAATGCGCTAGTTTACAAGAATTAATTACCAAATCAATCAGAGAAGGATGGGTTTAGTCCGCCCAATGTTTGTAACATAATCCGTTTTTTGAAAGGTTTTTAATAGTCGTTTCCGAAATTTGGTGTTTCCAAATTCTTCACGGGTTTCCGGAAAACATATAGACTTCATCACGATAAAAAAATTCAAAACTTAGAGACTGTTTAAATTTTATATTTTAGAAATGTCATGGCATATTTTTAGCGAAAACAAGGCTCCCGAAGTTTCGGGATTGCAATCGAAAGTTTAAACATAGATTCTGAATACTTTTGTTATAAAAAATCACTGCAAACTTCCTGATTAAACCATCTAAATTTGAATTGAAGAATAATAACCTCAAAATATTAACATTCCCACAAAAAATGTTGAAAACTACCTATAAGTATCATAGTTCATCCGGCTTAAAATTCGTACTTTAGCACGTTAAATTTTGTTTCAGGTTCAACATCAAAAATTTAATTTATACCTGAAACTTTAAACTTTAAACCTTAAACATAAAGATAGTTTAAATGAATAATGACGGAGAAAAATTAATCCCGATTAACATCGAGGATGAAATGAAATCAGCCTACATCGATTATTCGATGTCGGTTATCGTATCACGTGCATTACCTGACGTCAGAGATGGTATGAAGCCGGTTCACAGACGGGTTTTATTTGGAATGTACGAATTAGGCGTAATGTCCAATAGAGCCCATAAGAAATCTGCCCGTATCGTAGGGGAAGTGTTGGGTAAATACCACCCTCATGGTGATTCTTCTGTTTATGATACCATGGTGCGTATGGCACAACCTTGGTCACTGCGCTATATGATGGTGGACGGACAGGGTAACTTCGGTTCTGTGGACGGTGACCCGCCTGCGGCTATGCGATACACCGAAGCCAGATTACAAAAAATTTCAGAAGAAATGCTGTCAGACATCGACAAAGAAACGGTTGATTTCCAATTTAACTTTGACGATACTTTACAGGAACCAAAAGTTCTTCCAACCCGTATTCCTAACCTTTTGGTGAACGGTGCAGCCGGAATTGCAGTAGGGATGGCGACCAATATGGCACCACATAACTTAACGGAAGTAATCGACGGAACCATCGCCTATATCGACAACAACGATGTAACTATAGATGAATTAATTCAATATGTAAAGGCTCCTGACTTCCCTACCGGAGGTACGATTTACGGTTACAGTGGTGTAAAAGAAGCATTTGAAACAGGACGCGGAAGAATTGTCATCCGTGCAAAAACAAATTTCGAAACGGTTCACGGACGGGACTGCATCATCGTTTCAGAAATCCCTTATCAGGTTAACAAAGCCGATATGATTGCCAAAACGGCCGATCTGATCAAAGAAGGAAAACTGGAAGGAATTTCCGAAATCCGGGACGAATCTGACCGTAAAGGAATGCGTATCGTCTATGTCTTGAAAATGGATGCCGTTCCCAACATCGTTTTAAATTTATTATTCAAACACACAGCTCTTCAATCTTCTTTCAGTGTTAATAATATTGCATTGGTAAACGGAAGACCGGAACAACTGAATCTGAAAGATTTAATTCACCATTTCGTAGATCATCGTCACGATGTAGTGGTCAGAAGAACGGAATTCGAATTAAGAAAAGCCAAAGAACGCGCCCACATCCTGGAAGGTTATATGAAAGTAATCGGCACACAAGATGACCTTGACCGTGCGATCAGAATCATCCGTGAAAGCGCCACGCCGGACGATGCCCGGGTTGGTTTGATGGAAGCATTTGACTTATCGGAAATTCAGGCAAGAGCGATTCTGGAACTGCGTTTGAGAACGCTGACCGGGCTGGAAATCGATAAAATCAAAGCCGAATACGAAGAATTGATGAAAACCATCGATTATTTAAACGAAGTTTTGGCAAGTAAAGAACTTCGAATGAAAATCATCAAAGATGAATTACTCGAAATCAAAGAAAAATTCGGAGATGAAAGACGTTCGGATATTGACTATGCCGGTGGCGATATGAACATCGAAGATTTGATTCCTGATGAAGAAATGGTTTTGACCATTTCACATTTGGGTTATATCAAACGAACTTCTCTTTCCGAATACCGAAAACAATCCCGTGGAGGCGTAGGAAACCGTGGCGCAACAACGCGTGACGAAGACTTTTTAGAATATATGTTTGTCGCTACCAACCACCAATACATGCTGTTCTTTACCGAAAAAGGAAAATGTTTCTGGATGCGGGTATTTGAAATTCCGGAAGGTTCCAAAACTTCAAAAGGACGTGCCATCCAAAACCTCATCAATATAGAACCGGACGACAAAGTACGGGCTTATATCATGACACATAACTTGATGGATTCCGAGTACGTAAACAACAATTATATCGTGATGGTCACCAAAAAAGGAATTGTGAAGAAAACTTCTCTGGAAGCTTATTCACGCCCACGTGTAAACGGTATCAACGCCATTACCGTCCGAGATGGCGACCAATTGCTGGAAGCCAAACTAACCAACGGAAAAAGCGAAATCATGATCGCTTCGCTCAGCGGAAAAGCCATCCGTTTTGAAGACGAAAAAGTTCGTCCGATGGGTAGAACCGCATCCGGAGTACGTGGAATCAATTTGGGTTCGGAAGACAACGAAGTAATCGGTATGATAGTCATTGCCGATAAAGAAAACGAAACCGTTCTGGTCGTTTCCGAAAAAGGATACGGAAAACGAAGCTCAATTGAAGACTATCGAATTACCAACCGTGGCGGAAAAGGAGTTACCACATTGAACGTTACCGAAAAAACCGGAAAACTGATTGCTATTCAATCCGTTACGGATAATGATGATTTGATGATCATCAACAAATCCGGTGTTGCCATCCGAACCGGTGTAGCCGAAATGCGTGTCATGGGTCGTGCTACTCAGGGAGTTCGTTTGATTAATCTGAAGAAAAATGACGAAATCGCCGCAGTAGCCAAAGTTGCAGTTGAAGAAGAAGTGGAGGATGAAAACGAGGAAATGTTAAATGATGTTAATCACTCTGAAAATCTACCAAATAATGACGAAAATACGAACGAAAGTAGTAATTTAGAATCAGACACTAACGAATAATTTAGAAAATGAAAAAAATAATATTATCATTAGGAGCCTTGTTTCTGTCCATAGGTTTATGGGCGCAGGAAAAAGAAATTGACGCTGCGTTTTCTGCAATTGAATCCAACAATACGTCAGGAGCCAAAGCAGAATTGGCAAAAGTTGCTTCTCAAATCAGTTCCAATACCATCAGCCCCGAGTCCAAAGCAAAATATTATTATACTGCAGGACAATTAGCGCTAAAAGAAGGAAATTCCATTGAAGCTGCCAAAATGTTTGGTGAAGTAGGGAAATATGAAAACGGCGTGATGTATTCCGTGAAAAATAAATCCACTAAACAAACCGAATATTATGCGACTAAAGCCGAAGCTGATACAGCAGCGGCAAGCGGTGATTATGCAAAACCAAAAGAAGAAACACTTGCGCCCAATTTAATTTTGAAAGTGCAGGACAACCTTCGTTCAAAAGCTGAAACCCTTTTAAAAGAAGGGAATACCGCCTACCAGGCTAACAATTCTAATCTTGCAGGAGACAAATTTTTGGAAGCATCCTATTTGGTAAAAGCAATCGGAGGTGATGCCGGATTATATAAATTTAATGCTGCAATGAGTTTTCATAAAGGAGAAGCTTATCAAAAAGCATTTGATGCTTACAAAGAATTGATCAACGAAGGATATACGGGTGAATCCACTTCTTGGGTTGGAAAAAACAAAGAAACCGGAGAGGAAGTTTTCTTTGGCTCCAAACAAGAAGCAGAATTACAACAAAAACTCGGACAAATTACCGGAATTAAAGAAGTTAAAACACCTTCAGTAGAAAAAGATTTATACACCTATACACTTCGTGTTTTGAGCGGATTGAAAAAATACGACGATGTAGTGGAGAAAATCACCGATAAATATCCAAACGATACTGAAATTCAGACATTGGCCGGAAATGTTTTACACAATTCGGGTAATGACGATAAATTTTTGAATAAACTGATTGAAAATACTAAAATTGATCCGAACAATGCTTCGAATTTTTATAATATAGGTGTAATTCAGATGAATGGAGGAAAAGATACAGAAGCTATTCAGAATTTTGAAAAAGCGATACAGTTAGATCCCAATTTCAAAAATGCCTATACAAATCTTGCTTTGGTGAAAATCAAACCCGAAAAGGAATATGTAGACATCATCAATGCCAATTTGGGTAATTCTGCCAAAGAGAAAAAAACTTATCAGGAATACAACCAAAAAAGAAAAGATCTTTATAAAGAAGTAATTCCTTATTTGGAAAAAGCATTTGAATTGGACAAAACCAGTTATGATGCTGCCAAAACACTTCGTCAGGCTTATCAGGCAGCGGAAATGTTTGACAAAGAAGATGCTATGAGAACAGTTGAAAAAACACTTCAACCCTAAAGAGAATATAATTTTCAATAAACCCGTTAAATCAATATTTAACGGGTTTTTTATTTTCTCCAAATGGGGAAATAAACTAATTTTGAACCTTAAAAATTCAATGTATGAATGTCCATTCCTATACGGATCAACAATATTTAGAATTCTATAAAAAACTACTCCTTCCACGCATGATCGAAGAGCGAATGCTCATCGGACTTCGTCAGGGAAAAATCTCCAAATGGTTCTCTTCCTGGGGACAAGAAGGAATTTCAGTCGGAACAGCTTTGGCAATGAATCCCGAAGAATATATGCTGACCATGCATCGGAATCTCGGTGTTTTCACAGCAAGAGACATTCCTTTGAAACGACTTTTTGCTCAATTTCAAGGAAAAGCAGAAGGTTTCACAAAAGGCCGTGACCGTTCTTTCCATTTCGGAACCAATGAATTTAAAATCGTAGGAATGATTTCGCATCTCGGTTCCCAAATGGGTGTAGCTGACGGAATCGCACTCGCCAATAAATTACAAAAAAACAACGAAGCCGTTTTAGTTTTCACCGGTGATGGTGGCGCAAGTGAAGGAGATTTTCACGAATCCGTAAACACCGCAGCCGTTTGGCAGTTGCCTGTTATTATCATTGTGGAAAATAACCAATGGGGACTTTCCACACCTTCTTCCGAACAATTTCGGATGAATTCATTTGCCGATAAAGGAATCGGATATGGAATTGATGCAGTTTCCATTGATGGAAACAACTTTTTGGAAGTCTATGAAACCGTAAAATATTGGGCAGAAGAAATCCGTCAAAATCCACGTCCGGTTTTGATTGAATGTATGACTTTCCGTATGCGCGGACATGAAGAAGCATCGGGAACCGCTTATTATCCGGAAGGATTGATCGAATCATGGGAATCCAAAGACCCGATTCTTCAATTTGAAAATCTCTTGAAAGAAAAAGAAATTTTAAATGATGAATCAATTCAAAACTATAGAAAAGAATTAAGCGATTTTGTTTTAAGCGAATTGGAATATGCTGACAATCTACCGAAAATCATCCCCAACAAAGAAACCGAATTAAATGACGTTTATGCGCCTTTTTCAAACGAAGAAATCGTTCCAAAATCCATTGAGAGCAATCGTGAAATCCGATTTATTGATGCTATTTCAGAAGGTTTGACGGAAGCTATGAACCATTATCCTGAATTAATTTTGATGGGACAGGACATCGCCAAATACGGAGGTGCTTTCAAAGTAACCGAAGGATTTTTGGACAAATTTGGCGCTGACCGAGTGCGCAATACGCCGCTTTGCGAGGCTGCCATAGTCGGTGCCGGATTGGGACTTTCCATCAGAGGACAAAAATCCATGGTCGAAATGCAGTTTTCCGATTTCGTAACCGAAGGATTTAATCAAATCGTCAATAATTTAGCAAAAGCACATTACCGTTGGAATCAAAATGCCGATGTTGTCGTGCGCATGCCGACTGGCGGCGGAGTGGCTGCAGGACCTTATCATTCGCAATCCACCGAAGCCTGGTTTACAAAAGTTCCGGGATTGAAAGTGGTTTATCCGGCGACGCCGGAAGATGCCAAAGGTTTATTGTTGCAATCCTTTGCCGACCCAAATCCCGTCATGTTTTTTGAGCATAAAAAACTGTACAGAAGTCTAAAAAGTATGGTTCCGGAAGGTTTTTATACCATTCCGTTCGGGAAAGCAAGAATTCACAAAAAAGGAGAAGAATTGACCATCGTCACGTATGGAATGGGCGTTCATCTGGCATTGGAAATTCTACAAAAACATCCGGAAATAGATGCAGAACTAATTGACTTACGAACACTTGTTCCTTGGGACAAAGAAACCGTTTTGAATTCGGTAAGAAAGACCGGAAAAGCAATTGTTTTACACGAAGATACTTTGACAAGTGGATTTGGAGGCGAAATTTCGGCGGTTATTTCGGAAGAGGTTTTCGAAGAATTGGATGCGCCTGTATTCCGTGTGGGAAGTATGAACACACCGGTTCCGTTCCAAGCCGATTTGGAAAAACAATTTATGCCGGATACGGAATTTGAAGAGAAGCTAATTAAATTGTGGAAATATTAAGGACAAGGAAAAAGGTTAAAGTATAAATTTGACAATTGCAACATTTAATATTGATTGGGCAGGCAAAAGCAGACATTCTGCACATTCAAAAAAAATTGAGAAATTTTTAAAAGACCATACATTTGATTTTTTAGTAATTACAGAAGGAATTAATTTGGAATTACCAAACTATCCTTTCAAATATTTCTCTGAACAAATTCCCGAAAATGTAGAATATGAAGGATTGAACTATTCGCAGTACTTAAATGGTGAAAAAGCTTTCCGAACCATTATTTATTCTCAATTTCCTGCAAACTGTATATGCGAAGTATCTGATCCCAAAACAAGTCTTGCAATTGAATTTTCTACTTCATTTGGGGAAATAGTAATGTATGCAACAATTATCGGAACTTGGTTTAATAAAAAACCATTTGCCCAAAAAGAATTACAGAATTGTATTTCTGATTGCTTGGACATTTCAAAATAAAATCAAAATCTTTTCATAATTGGCGATTTAAACACTTCTTTTTTGGGGAATGAAAAGGCATTCACAATTAATCAAGAAACCACAAATTCATTGATTCAATTATTCAGAACACTTGATTTGGTCATTCCTACTCAATCAATCCAACAAAATATTGATCATATCATCATTCCGAAATCATTTGAATCCCTCCTACTTAAATCTGAAATTTTTATAAAGAAAAATGAATTGAGTGACCATCCAGGAATTTTGATTGAATTAAAGCAAAAGTGATAAGGAACAATTTTTGAGGAATTCATCTGAAATTTCTCATTATGAATTTCCGCATCCTTATTTTATCGTTTTTCATTTTATTCAGTTGTTCTCAAAAAAATAAAACCGTTTCAGGTTCTTCTGAAAAAACAGAAAACCTCCCTCCTGTCGAAACCGAGAAACCCAATTCCGATTACAAAGCAGCATTTGCCGGACAAACCCGGATTTCAGGTGTCAAAACCAAAACACCATATCAGATTGACATTCTTGCAAAAAGTCTTACAAAACCTTGGGGGATTATTCCATTACCGGATGGAAGATTACTCATCACGGAAAAAGCCGGAAAAATGCAAATCTATGATGAAACCGGGCTTCGGGTTAAAACCATAGCAGGATTTCCGGAAGTAGATGATCGCGGACAAGGTGGAATGCTGGATGTTGCACTTGACCCGGATTTCACTTCCAATCAAATGATTTATTGGTCATTTTCCGAAAAACAATCTGACGGAAAAAATCTGATGGCAGTAGCCAAAGGAAAATTAAATGAATCGGAAGAGAAAATTGAAAATCCGGTTGTGATTTTCCGTGCGGTTCCTGCGATGGACAGTTCGCTTCATTATGGTTCTAGACTTCTTTTTGATAAAGAAGGATATTTATTTGTAACAACAGGTGAGCGTTCCATCATCGAAGGAAGAGTTCAGGCGCAGGATTTAAAATCGGCATTGGGGAAAATTTTCAGAATGGATAAAGATGGAAATCCCGCTCCGGACAATCCTTTCCTGAATCAAAAAGATGTAATTCCACAGATCTATGCTTCCGGTATCCGAAATGCTCAAGGATTGGATATCCATCCCGAAACCGGAGATTTATGGGAATCGGAATTTGGACCACGTGGTGGCGATGAGCTAAATATCATAGAAAAAGGAAAAGACTATGGCTGGCCGACGATTACCTATGGCATCGAATACAGTGGAGAGCCCATCGGAGAACCCATCATTCAACAAAAAGAAGGAATGGAACAGCCGATTTATTATTGGGATCCGGTGCTTTCTCCAAGCGGAATGACTTTCTACAAAGGTGATGCAATTCCGGAATGGAAAAACAATCTTTTCATAGGCGGGCTCAGCAGTCAGCACATCGCACGAATCATCATTGATGGAAAAAAAGTAGTGGGCGAAGAACGATTATTGGCCGATGAAGGACAGCGTTTCCGCGATATTGCTTATTTTGATGGAATGCTGTATGCGGTAACCGACCAAGGTAGATTATACAGAATTAAGAAGAAATAAATATTATTATAACCAATCTTATCTATGATTGAAAATTCAATAATTCAAAATCGACATAAGATGAGACCTATTTTAATATGTGCATTAATCATCAGTGATTTACTGATTTCTTGCAACAATGATAATAACGATGGCAATGAAAATCCAATTGGAGAAACCCAAAAAGACATAGAGTTTACCGGTTATTTCCAACGTGAATCCGGTTGGATTGCCGGAGATGGAGCTGCTTCGATCGATTTGAAAAACGGAAACAGTCTATGGACATTTGGAGATAGTCATATTGACGATTACAATGCTTCTACCCAAACAGTTTGGTGTTTGTTTCAGGTTCGAAATGCCGGATTGACAATGGGTAATTCCAATCCCGAAAATCAACAAACCTACACCGGCACAGGATCTCCAGCCTCTTTGTTTCAAGTTGGGACGAATAATGAATATTGGTTTTGGCCAAACGGGGGTTACACCCAAAACGATACGTGTTATGTCTTCCAAAACCGGATACGTTCAACCGGAGAGGGCGGAAGTTTTGGGTTTGAATCGGTGGATTCGCTTTATGTATCCAAAATATTTGTTCCGACTATGGAAGTTAAGGGTTATGCCGCATTGGGTAGCAAAGATGATATTTCGTTTTCGTTAGGACCTGTGGCTGATGGTGGTTTTCAATACATTTACGGAGACCGGGACAACGGTTTGGGACGTGATATTTTTGTGGCCAGATTTCCTGAAAATAATTTGTATGCAGACTGGGAATATTACAACGGATCAGGATGGACAACCGATATCAACCAAGCAGAAAAAATCCATTCGGAATTTACGGCTTCCTTCTCTTTTGCAAAAATAGAAGACAAATATCTGATGGTTACTACTGAATTCAGTGTGGGTTGTGACCAGGGAAATAAAATTTATATCCAGACTTCCTCTGTTCCTTATGGTCCGTTTGAAAACAAAAAAATGATCTGGACACTGGATGATCAATTGGAAGAACACGATCCATTTTTTTATTTGGCAAACATTCATCCACAATACAGTTCATCCGAAAAAGGTTTGTTAATTACCTATTGCATCAACGGATATGGAGACTGCGTGGAAACCTGCATAGACAACCGTTTAAATCCGGATTATTATCGTCCGAAAGCTATCCGTGTACCGTATGACAACTTTTGACACCATCAGGAAACTCCAAATTTTCGGATGAAATCTCCCGGTGTGCAATTATGGAAAGATTTGAATTGTTTGACAAAGTAACTAACCGATGAAAACCCGCTTAAATAAGCCACATCTGAAATATTGAAATCGGGATTTAAAAGAAGATTTCTTGATTTGACCATTCGTTCGTTCAGGATATATTCACCCGGAGATTTATTGCAATAATTTTCAAATAACCTATACAATGTACTTTTGCTACAATTTCCTATTTCCGTCAGTTTTTGCATGGAAATAGGATGAGCCAAATTTTCTTTGATATACTTTTTCACGACAAATAATTGGCTATTGACATTCATATCGCTTATATCTTTTTTAAAAGCCGATTGTGCTTCTATGATTCGGATGAGAAAGGATTTCAACAATAAATCGGTCAATGGAAAGTTCTCTCCTTCTTTTGTCACCAATTGTAAAATTTCATTAAATGCCCGAACCAGTTCCGAATTATTATTGAAATGAAAAGTGGAAAAATCAATCGACCATTCTTTGTTTTGATCTGGATAGGTTGCATTCAAAAATTCGAGTTGTTTGATAATTGTTTCATTGGGAATCAAAATGGTTGCGCACTGAGCCGGTGCATTTTGTTTTGCTGTCGGAAAATCGGCATAAATAGTTTCACCTTTTGGTAAAATCAAGGAAGTGCCCGGAAGAAACTCGAAAGAATCTCCATTTTGGGTATAAACAATTTTACTTCCTCTAATCATACTTGAAACCGACAGACCTTCATGCTGAATCTGCACTTTGGTAGAAGATTCAAATGTTTCGAAAATATTGATTTCAAAATTGCCACAATCCAAACGTTTACGGTTCTCCAACCCCTTTCTCAAATGTTTGGGGGTTTGAATGGACAATAAATCGAGACAATAATTCATAATTGATTTAACCGTTAATAATTCTACAATTTAGCTTTTTGTAAAGAATTCTTCTTGTTAAAAATACAATAATTATTTTGAGTTGGGAATATCCTTATAGTTTATGAAACTATCATTCAATTCATTAAAACCTACAATTCCTAAGTTTACTTAAATAAAAAATCAGTGTATTATGAACAATATTTCATTAGAGCAAGCACGAAAAGTAATCGATGCTGCTATTTCAAAATCAAAGGAATTAGGTGTAAAAATGAACATTGCGGTGGTGGATGCCGGAACCAATTTGGTTGCATTCAACAAAATGGATGATGCGTGGTTGGGTTCGATTGATATTTCGCAGAAGAAAGCAAGAACGGCTCGTTATTTCAATATGGATACGGGAGCTATCGGACAATTGTCTCAACCGGGTGGTTCTTTGTACAACATCGAACATTCGAACAATGGTTTGATAACCTTTCCGGGTGGAGTTGTGATCAAGAATGCAAATGGAGAAATCATTGGAGCAGTTGGCGTAAGTGGAAGCACGGTAGAAGATGATCATGCGGTAGCATCAGCAGGCGCTTCGGCAATTTAATTTAAAAACGCAAATTATGTGTCAAAATCACGGAGTCGTTTATATGGGACCGGGAGAGGTTCAAATAAAAGAAATTGAATACCCAAAATTGGCGTTGGGCGATCGCAAATGCGAACATGGAGTTATTTTGAAAGTGGTTTCTACCAATATTTGTGGTTCGGATCAACACATGGTACGCGGAAGAACGACCGCTCCTTCCGGACTTGTTTTGGGACACGAAATCACGGGACAAGTGGTAGAAAAAGGAAAAGATGTCGAATTCATAGATGTAGGTGATATCGTTTCGGTTCCCTTTAACATCGCTTGTGGTCGTTGTCGAAATTGCAAGGAAGGAAAAACCGGAATCTGTCTCAATGTCAATCCGGCTCGCCCCGGAGCGGCTTATGGTTATGTGGATATGGGCGGTTGGATTGGTGGACAATCGGAATATGTAATGGTTCCTTATGCCGATTTCAACTTGCTGAAATTTCCGGACAATGAACAAGCTCTTGCTTACATCAGAGATTTGACGATGTTGTCGGATATCTTCCCAACCGGATTTCACGGTGCTGTTACCGCAGGAGTTGGCCCGGGATCTATCGTTTATGTTGCGGGTGCCGGCCCGGTAGGTTTGGCTTGTGCGGCAAGTTGTCATTTGTTGGGCGCAGCCGTGGTCATCGTTGGGGATTTGAACGAAGATCGTTTGGCACAAGCCAGAAGTTTTGGTTGTGAAACCATCAATCTAAACAATAATGCTTCGCTTGCAGAACAAATCGAACAAATAGTAGGTGTTCCGGAAGTAGATTGTTTTGTGGATTGTGTTGGATTTGAAGCCAGAGCGCATAGTCACGGTGGTGAAAGCGAAGAACAACCTGCGGTAGTTCTCAACCAAGCGATGGAAGTAACGCGAGCCGGAGGAGCCATAGGGATTCCCGGACTTTATGTTACGGAAGATCCGGGTGCGGTGGACTCTGGTGCAAAACAAGGAAATCTAAAAATCCGATTTGGATTGGGGTGGGCAAAATCCCATTGTTTTCATACCGGACAATGTCCCGTTATGAAATATCACAGACAATTGATGAATGCGATTTTGTACGATAAAATTAAAATTGCAAAAGCGGTAAATGTTCAGGTCATTTCATTGAAAGATGCTCCAAATGGCTATCGGGATTTCGATAAAGGCGTTGCCAAAAAATTTGTCATCGATCCGCATGGGATGATTCCTGCTTAGAGCCTGTTTAAATTTTATTGCTAAAAATTTTTATAGCTATTTTGAGATGGATTTTTTGCTTCGTGTTTGAAGATTTATCGGGATAAATCAAGAATAGGAAGTGAAAAATACGCTCAAAAAGAGCAT
>JAEWOD010000016.1 GCA_023461035.1 Bacteroidota bacterium
CTCCACAATTTTTACATTTAAATCTTTGCTTTCCAACTTGTTTTCCCCAACGAATTACCTCCAAACTTTTACAAGACCAACAACGTTTTTTTGTCATTTTTCAGACAAAGAAAAAGTTTTATGAAACGTGTTTCATAAAACTTCCTCCAACCGACTTGTCAGTAAGGGTTTGCTGGAATTTTACCAACTATTTTTCAGTATTATGCCAAGAAAATAAAAATCCGAACACAAAAAAATCGATGTATTCGGAATTTAAAAAATCTTTAATTAGCTGTTTTACAACGTGTTAATATATTCAGCTAATTTTTTCAAATCCTTCTCTTCAGATAAAGAAGTCCGGTTTTCTTTTATAAATTTTTCGATTTCTTTCTCTTTTCCTTTAAACAGTTGAGCAAATTTACCTTTTGAACTAGGAGCCGAAACTACAGAACCATCAGATAATTTCACGAAATATTCTGTTTTATTGGGCTTATATTCCGGAGGTGTATCGATTCCAAATCCAGTTGCAGACTTTTTGCCTTCTACAAAAATTATTTTTTCTCTTTTCAGCAATGATATATTTGAATTTCCAACCAATTCTATCAAAAAACCTGTCTTGATTTCATTACCATCCAAATAATCTACTATTACGAATTTTTTATTTAAATCATCAAAATTAACTACCTTGTATTGGGCTTTATCTAAATCATACGTAACACCATCCCGTTCAAATTCCATTTCATCAAAAAAATGCATTGTACCTCATTTTAAATGGCTTTTCCATTCCATCTACAAAGGCGTACATAAAATTCTCCTGAAAATATTGTGAACCTTTTGCTTCTTTTTCCAGGTTTACCTCCCTATTCATAGCAGAGGTTCCATATAAGGTATTATTTCCATTCCTATTTTGAAAAATCGTTTGCTGCCCAAACAAATTTCCCATCCCTGCAAATAATAAGAAAACGATAATTTTCTTCATCTTTTTTTATAATTTAATCAAAGAACCAATACTACTAAATAAACTTATGAAAATCAAAATTATTTTATAAAAAATAAATGACATGAAATGCGATAACCAAATTTTTCTCATTTCGACTATCTTTGCCCCATGAATGCAAATAAGCAAATCATTCGACTGGGTATCGTATTGTTTTTTATCACAATGCTTTTATTTTTCCTATTGATCTTTTTATTTTCTACGCAAGGAAGCATTTCTGAAGCCCAATATTTTAACTATTCTGCTTTGATCAATTGTTTTGCGCTTCCGGGAATTTATGCCGGAATAGGATTTTACAGCGCTTTTAAAGTTGCCAAACAGCGACCGATTACATTCCGACAATCCTGGCAACTAAGCTTTGTCCCCATGTTTATCGGTGGATTATTAAGTTTAGCTGCGATATTTATTTTTTTTAATACAAACGGGAGTTGGGCAGAAGATAGTTTACAACGAGGTTGGTACGAATTGGTCATGTCCAATCCTAACCAGGAATTCATGGAAAAAAATGGAGATTTTATAAAAAACATGACCGATTTAAAAATCAATATGTTTACTTGGAAAACCTTCTTTCTTTCATTTTCCGTCTTTCTCTTTTTTTACTTTTTGATTTCAAGTATCTTCGCAGTATTCTTTAAAAACCGACATATCTGATGCATGTATCCATTGTCATCCCATTACTAAACGAACAGGATTCTCTGGAAGAATTATTTCAGCGAATCAAATCGGTTTGTTTGGATAACGGATTTGAATTCGAAGTCATTTTTATAGACGATGGAAGCAGTGATGATAGTTGGAAAATCATCGAATTTCTCTCAGAAGTCAATCCTGAAATAAAAGGAATCCGATTCCGAAAAAATTATGGTAAATCTCCGGCATTGATGGCGGCATTCAGCCAAGTCCAAGGCGATGTAGTCATCACCATGGATGCCGATTTACAGGATTTTCCGGAAGAAATCCCTGAACTTTACCGGGAACTGAAATCCAAAAAGGCCGACATCATTTCCGGCTGGAAACAAAATAGACAAGACCCTAAACTCACCAAAAATTTACCTTCAAAAGTTTTCAATTCCGTTGCGAGAAAAGTATCAGGACTTGAGCTCCACGATTTCAATTGTGGATTGAAAGCATATCGAAGTGAAGTAGCAAAAGAACTGGAATTGCATGGTGATATGCATCGGTATATTCCTGTTTTGGCAAAAAATTTGGGATTTGGGCATATTTATGAAAAAAAAGTTCGTCATCAGGCACGAAAATATGGAAAGTCCAAATTCGGGAAACGTCGATTTGTAAACGGATTCCTCGACTTGATTACGCTTTCGTTTCTGAATAAGTTTGGAACCAAGCCTATGCACCTTTTTGGTGCTGTTGGAACTTTGATGTTTATAATCGGGTTTTTAGCCGCACTTTATTTAGGCCTTGACAAACTCTATAAAGTCTATATTTTAGAGAAAAATGCCCGTTTGATAACTGACAACCCCTATTTTTATATTTCACTGGCGGCGATGATTTTGGGAACCCAGTTGTTTTTGGCCGGATTCCTTGGTGAAATCCTGGTTCGTTCGACTAAAAACAAACAGGAGTATGAAATAAAAGAAACGCTGAAATTAAATTCTAAAAAACAATTTTCTTAAATTGTATCATTTTCTAATCCAAAATAACCATATGAAAAAATTGAGTTTACTTCTTTCGATTTCGCTTCTCATTCTTTCCTGTAATTCAGGACTGGAAGGTGAGGGTGCGGCTACTGCCAAAAAAGAATTTGCAGTAGATCACTTTAGTTCTTTGGAAACCAAATGTAATTGTGATGTAACGCTGATTCCTTCAGAAACCTCCAAAGTCGTGGTGGAATCCCATCAAAATCTGATTGATAATTTGGAAATCAAATCAAACGGAAATAATTTGGTAATCAAAGAATTAAAATCAGTTGGACAATATGATTTGTACAATGTTAACGTATATTTTAATCCCAATCTAACGGAGGTTGAACTCAACCATCAATCCAAAATGAAAATTTCCGGAACGCTGAAAGCCAATGAATTCAGTCTGGAAGTAAATGACCAATCTACCGTAAACGAAACATTTGTAGATATAAAAGAATTCGATTTGGATATTTCCGACCAAACCCTTGTAAAAATAACCGGAACAGCTATCAATCTTGACCTCAGCGCTTCAGATCAGTCCCGTGGCGAATTGACAGAATTACAGGCCGTAGAAATTGATTTTGACGCGAAGAATAATGCTTCACTTTCCATCTATGCGATGAAAGATTTAAAAGGAAAAGCTATTGACAATGCACAAGTTTTTTATAAAGGCGACCCCAATAAAGATACAACTGAAAAAGACAGAGCAATCATTCAAAAAAAATAAACCGGAATATGAATAATGCAATGGAAAGAGCCAATGTTTGGCTCAGTGAACAATATGATGAAGAAACCCGAAAATTCGTACAAGAATTAATTCAAAATAATCCAACCGAATTAGAAGACGCTTTTTACCGTGATTTGGAATTTGGAACAGGCGGTATGCGTGGCATCATGGGTATAGGAACCAACCGCATTAACAAATATACACTCGGCGCGGCTACTCAAGGTTTGGCTAATTATCTGAAAAAACAATTTCCCGACAAAGAAAAATCGGTCGCCATTGCTTATGATGTCCGGAATAACTCCGAATTATTTGCCCGAATCGTAGCTGACATCCTGACCGGCAATGCCATAAAAGTTTATTTGTTTGAAAGCTTCAGACCAACACCGGAATTGTCTTATGCCGTCCGAAATTTGAAATGTGATGCCGGGATTGTTTTGACGGCTTCACATAATCCGCCTGAATATAACGGATATAAAGTTTATTGGAATGACGGAGGTCAAATTGTACCTCCCCATGATAAAGCCATCATCGATGAAGTCTACAACGTAAAACCATCCGAAATCCTTTTCAACGGAAATGATCGTTTGCTCCATATTTTGGGAAAAGAAATGGATCAGGAATTTATCAAAGCCTGTGTGGAGCATATCGGCTTTACCGACAAAGGAAAAGACCAATTAAAAATTGTTTTCACTTCGATTCACGGAACTTCCATAGCGATTATTCCCGATGCTTTGAAACAAGCAGGATTTACCAATGTTCACATCGTAGAGGAACAAGCCGTTCCAAGTGGAAATTTCCCGACAGTGAAATCACCCAATCCCGAAGAGCCTGCAGCTCTGAAAATGGCACTGGATCTGGCAGATGAAATAGGTGCGGATATCGTAATCGGAACCGACCCTGATGCCGATAGATTGGGCGTTGCCGTGAGGAATTTTAACAGAGAAATGGTTTTGCTGAATGGAAACCAGACAAATACGGTGCTCGTCGATTATTTATTACAACAAATCCAAAATGACGGAATGGACGGAACGGAATTCATCGGTTCGACCATCGTGACTTCCGATATTTTCTTTGACTTGGCGGAATATTACAATGTCGACTGCAAAGTCGGACTGACCGGATTCAAATGGATAGCGGACATGATCAGAAAAGCAGAAGGCAAACAAAAATTCATAGGTGGTGGTGAAGAGAGTTTCGGATTTATGGTCGGAGATTTCGTGCGAGATAAAGATTCGGTTACTTCTACCCTTTTGGCTTGTGAAATCGCAGCTCATGCAAAAGCCAACGACAGCAGTTTTTATGAAGAACTATTAAATGTATATACCAAAACAAAATTCTACAAAGAGGATTTGATTTCGATTACCAAAAAAGGAAAAGACGGTGCTGCCGAAATCAGCCAGATGATGGCAGAATTTAGAGCCAATCCGCCAAAATCTTTTGACGGTTCAAGGATTGTGAAATTGGAAGACTATGAAAATTCAGTTTCAAAAAATTTAGTGACCGAGGAAGAAAAATCCATCGAAATTCCAAAATCCAATGTTTTGATTTTTTATACGGAAGACGGAAGCAAAGTGGCGGCAAGACCATCCGGAACCGAACCCAAAATCAAATTCTACTTTTCGGTAAAAACAAATCTGGATGAGATTTCCGATTTCGAAATCAAAGAAGATGAATTGACCGCAAAATTGGAACGATTAAAAAAAGAATTTAGTTAAGAGCCTATTTAAGTTTTACCGAAATTTATTTTTATGGCTCTTAAAGAATATCTTTGCTAAATTTTAATACTCTTTTGAGCGTATTTTTCACTTCCTATTCTTGATTTATCCCGATAAATCATCAAACACGAAGCAAAATATCCATCTCAAAATAGCTATAAAAATTTTTAGCAATAAAATTTAAACAGGCTAAAACAGGATTTAGTCCGATCCGGAGTAAAATCTGAAAGGGCTTTAAATAGAAAAATGAAAATACTCGCATATCCTATCACCATTATTTATTATCTATTCTTCGGACTAACACTGGGCGTGATGCATATTGTCCAGTGGTTGTCATATAATTTAGGTGGATATCAAGCACATCATAATTCGGTAAAGACTATGAACCGACTTTTGGTTATGTGTACCAAAATACTGGGGACTACCCACAAATTTTCCGGAAAGGAACAACTCAAAGAAGGAATTCCGTACATCTTTGTCAGCAACCACCAAAGTATTTTGGATATATCACCCATCGAATGGTATCTGGCGGATTTCCATCCAAAATTTATCAGTAAAATCGAATTGGGAAAAGGAATTCCAAGCGTTTCCTACAATCTACAAAAAGGAGGTTCTGTATTGATTGACCGCAAAGATCCGAGACAAGCATTGCCTGAAATCAAAAAACTGTCCCAATACATCGAGAAACACAAACGTTCGGCCGTTATTTTTCCGGAAGGAACCAGAAGCCGGGACGGTAAATTAAAACCCTTTCGAGATAACGGCTTGAAAATGTTAATCAAATATGCGCCTTCGGCATTAATCGTTCCCATTACGATTAATAATTCGTGGAAAATCGTAAAAAACGGCTATTTTCCTTTATCTTTGGGGACGGACTTCTCACTGGATGTCCATGCTCCATTGGCGCCAAAAGACTATGATTTTGAGGTCATGATGGAAAAAATCAGAGAAGCCATACAATCGAAACTCGAAAATTAAACGAAATGACAACACGAGAAAATGTGCGTTTGGAAGTAATGAATTTCATCGACAAAGATGTGGATGAATATGTAGAGAAATTTCTCATCAGTCCGGAAAAAATTTGGCAACCCACTGATTTTCTGCCCGATTCGCATTCCGATCAATTTTTTGACCAAATAACCGAATTACGTGAACTTTCCAAAGATTTGCCCTATGATTTCTGGGTGACACTGATCGGGGATACTATCACAGAAGAGGCGCTTCCCTCCTATGAATCCTGGATTATGGAAATTGAAGGAGTGGACAACGAAAACCGGAACGGCTGGTCGAAATGGTTTCGTGCCTGGTCGGCAGAAGAAAACCGTCATGGAGATGTCCTGAACAAATTTCTGTATCTCTCGGGACGCATCAATATGCGGGAAGTGGAAATTTCTACTCAATATTTGATTGCTGATGGATTTGATTTGGGAACGAGCCATGATCCTTATAAGAATTTTGTTTATACCACTTTTCAGGAATTAGCTACTTATATTTCGCACAATCGCGTTTCAGAAATAGCCAAAAAATATGGTGTAAAAAATCTGGCAAAAATGTGTAAAATCATTGCCGGAGATGAAATGCGTCATCATTTGGCTTACGCCGAATTTGTCAAAAGAATTTTTGAAGTGGATCCAAACGAGATGATGATGGCTTTCCAACATATGCTGAAACTAAAAATAGTGATGCCTGCGCATTTCTTACGTGAATCAGGCGAACCCATCGGAAAAGCATTTGAAATATTTTCAGATTCAGCACAGCGAATCGGCGTTTATACTTCTGTTGATTATGTTGAAATCATCCGAAAACTTATCAATTTGTGGAATATAGACAAATTGGGAAATCTGAATGAGGAAGCGGAAAAAGCACGAGATTATATCATGAATCTGCCGGATCGTTTGGACAGAATTGCGCAGAGAATTATCATTCCGGCCGAATCTCCAAAACTAAAGTGGGTTTATACGGTTTAAAATTATTTCAAGATGAATTTATCGGTTTATTTAGAAAAAGGTTTTTCCTACGAAGATTATTTGCGAAAAATCGAAGACCAATTGTTTGATTTAAATCAATTGGATGATGAAAAGGGCATGGCGAAATACTATTTGATGAACATAAAACGTATGGAGCGTTTGAATAAAACATTTGAATTGACCGAGGAACAAAAAGGACGATTGAAATCCATTATTCCCAATTTCAAAATGCTGATCTTCAGTGAAGGATGGTGTGGCGATGCAGCGCAAAGTATGCCGGTGGTCAATGTCATCATGCAGGAATTGGGAGTTGAACAAAAAATCGTTTTTCGGGATGAAAATCCGGAGTTGATGGATGCGTATTTGACCGACGGTGCCAAATCCATTCCCATGTTCATAGGAGTTGATTCAGAAGGAAACGAAATTTTCCGATTTGGACCTCGTCCCAAAGATGGAATGGAAATGCTCGCTAAACACAAAGAAAATCCGGAAGTTTATACTTCGGATGAATTTCATAAAGATTTACAGATTTGGTACAATCAGGATAAAGGAGAAAGCACTTTTAATGAGCTTCTCGCTGTCATTCCTTCTTAATTTTTTGATAATGAAATTGGATAAAAGAATTTTAATCAGTGGAATTGGTCTGATATTATTGGCCTTATTTTTCTTTACTCCCATAGGAGATTGGGCAACAGAATTGTTGAATAAAAAAACCCTTTCCGGGCAAAGTGTTGAGAAAATCGATCGAAATTTCAATTTAAACGATGAAGAATTGGCAGTTTCATTAAAAGGTTACAATGGAACACCCGATGCGAATTTGGCTGATTTTAGAGGAAAAGTGGTCTTTTTAAATTTCTGGGGAAGCTGGTGCCCGCCTTGTGTAGAAGAAATGCCCAGCATACAGAAATTGTACGAATCCAAAGGTGATAAAATAGCCGTGGTTTTGATTACCATGAAAGACCGACCGGAAAAATTTGTTCCTTTTTTACAGGAAAATAAATATTCGATGCCGGTTTATGAGGCCAATAGTTTGTTGCCCAAATCTATGATACCCGGCTCTTTTCCTACCACTTTTATCGTAAATAAAAAAGGGGAAATCGTGCAAAAAGCAGTTCACTCTGCCGATTGGAATTCGCCAAAAATTCATCAACTGATTGACAATTTGATCAATGAAAATTAGTATGATTTCATTTAGGAATTGAACAATAATCCATTCAAATAATTTCTTTCTTTTTATAGCATAAAAAATGGTCAGGATTTCTCCCGACCATTTTTAATTCAATTTCTTTATTAATTATTTGATAATTAATTTATGAGTAGATGTTCCATCTGTAGTTTTGATTGTCACCATATAAACTCCGCTTGGAAGGTTTACGTTATAGGACTGATCAAGGTTTCCACCAAAATGGTTATTGGTTTTGTTGTAAACCACTCTTCCGGCAGTGTCAAATATCTTTGTGGATATTTCACCTTGAGAAACATTATTGGCTTTCAGATAGAATTGGCCATTGTTTGGATTAGGATAAAGACCTACGACAGAAAGATTCATATCGTTTAATCCCATTTCTCCTACAAAATTAAATGGTCTTGAAACGGCATAATAGATATTTCCTTCTGCTTCAATCAAAATTCTACAATCTTCACCTGCAACTGTTCCGGCTGGAATTGTAATGGTTTCCGAACCATCATTTGGTGTACTTTCAGCAACTACTGTAAAGTTGGCACCGTTATCAGTTGACAAAGAAATTTTCACGTTGGCAGTATTAATTGGATCCACATTGGTTCCGGCTACATCCCAAGTAACTTCCATAGTATTGGTTCCTAAATCAACATTCATATCGTTTGTAGGGCTTGTTATGACAAAAGGCCCGGCGTCTCTTACAGTCACACGCATTGCATCCATTTTGGTTTGTCCTCCTTCCGCATTATTATCCCTCGCTGTAAAAGAAAAATTAAATACACGTGTTACAGTTGTAACAGCTTCCCATTTTGATCTCCAATAAGCTTCCGTTCCATTAACAGGCATTTCTAAAACATATTCAAATTTTGGCATATATCTTACAGGTGTAGTTTCATGAGGATTGGAGCGGAAATTAGGTCCAGCCGTTTTAGTAAAGCTTACTCTACTGTTTGCATCTGTAGTTCCGGAGTTTCCGGAGTCATTTTGTTCCCAGTTATAAACCAAAGGATCTCCATCCGGATCACTTCCCGTTCCTGTCAAAACAAATGCGGTACCTATTGGAATGTTATAATCCTCTCCTGCGCTCACAACCGGTGCCAAATTGGTCAAATTGGTATTGTTTGCACAAGGTTTATTTTGAACATTATTTTGAACTTGTTGGATACTTCTGTAAGTAAAATAGTCATCAGAGTGCGCTTGAACGTTATGTGCCGTAATTCCTGCATAACCCATAATTGTAGAACCACTTCCCGGTTCAACATTTACCCCTGTTCCTTCAAAATAAACGGAAAAAGTATGGTTTGCTCCCAATTGGTGTCCCATTTCATGCGCAACGTAATCAATGTCGAAGTTATCTCCTTCCGGCCCTCCTGTTCCTGGGGAAGTATATCCTCTCCCTTTAGTTCCATTGTTACAAATACAACCGATACAACCCGCATTTCCGCCTCCACCTGTACGATGGAATATATGCCCGATATCATAGTTACCTGCACCGATTACAGAATCCAATGTAGATTGTAATTGATTTTGAGTAGTTGCGATATTTCCTGGGCTTGTATAAGGGTCAGTAGCAGCATTTAAATAAACAACATCTTCGTTATTGTCAACCAAAATAAGTTGGATGGCAAAATCTTTTTCAAATACACCATTGACACGCGTCATGGTAGCATTAATTCCTCCCATTGCATCATCCATTGTTCCTCCGAAATACTGTGAATATTCTCCGGTTACAGATTGTGCCAAACGGAAAGTTTTAAACACACCTGCATCTGATTTGTTGGCTTGCACAAAATCATTTGAATCTTGTATCAGGGCTTCAGTTTCAGGTGTTGAACACTCAAAAGGTACATCTCCATTACTTCTGTGTGACTTGGAATCAAAAACAATGTATTTGCTTCCATCAGTCGAATAAGTTTCAATAAACTCAGATGTTCCTGCTCTTAATGTCATGGATTGAAAACCTGCAGGCGAAGTACTGAAACGCAGATAAGCATTTGGGTCATCTATTCCTATTCCAACATAAGCACGAATTTCCGGAAATTTAGCTTGTAGAGCCGGTGAGAAATTGGATGCTTCCCATACTTCATATTTCTCTAATTCTCCATTTGCATTTGGTAAAGAAATAATAGTCCCGGCTGAGTTTGAAAAACGGGCTGCCGTATTTGCCAACTGTTGTTGAAACATTTGTTTGTCAAAAGTATAAAGTCCACTCGCCTCTATCTTCTCTTTTCCTTCTTTAATCGTTGCATTGCCCAATTGCGTAGATTTCCATTGTGAAAATCCTACAATCGGCGTAACAAACGCTAAAGCCAATAAAAATTTTTTCATGTGTAAGCGTTTTTTTAAATGAATTAATTTAATTTCGTAAATATATTAAAATTTTAAAAATGAAATCAATTCCCGTTCGTTATGTTTTCTTGACCTTTGCCATATTTTTATTATTGACCTCTTTTTCCTGTGAATCCACAAAAAAGACAGTAGAATCGGCATCCGCTATTTCGATTGATCAAATTTCCATTTCATATTCAGGCATGAGTGGCTTCGTTGAGCATCAAATTAATCAAAACCAGATGATTACTTCCTCAAAAGGAAGAAGCGAATCCGCTGAAGATGTAAAAAAACCAGTATCAAATGAAAATTGGAATAAATTAAGCGAATTGGTTTCACGATTGGATCTTTCGCAATTCGAACAATGGGAATCTCCTACACAAGAACGATTTCATGACGGTGCACGTGCCACAATCATAACAATAGAAACCAACGGTCAGATTTATACTTCTCAGGCATTTGACGAAGGAAAGCCACCTGCCGAACTCAATGAATTATATAAATATCTGGAAACCATAGTCCACTCCTAACCAAGACAAGCTCCGTGATTTTTAAATTCTTTGGAATGCTTTTTGATTTTTATCATTTGTTGTACCCTTAAACTTTTCACAATGAACAAATTAAAATTATTCAAATTAGCTGGAATCATAGGACTTCAAGCCAAAACCTCCGAAATGTCTGCGGCTGACAATGCCAAAGCTTTTGCCCGAATGGTCATAGATACGGTTTCAGGAAAATATAAACCCAAGAAAAGAAATCTTTTGATTGGTTCTGCTGTAATTGCATACGTTCTTTCTCCTATCGATTTAATTCCCGGATTTATCCTTGATGATGCTGCCATCGTCATGTTTGCTCTGAAATATTTCGGAAGAGAAATAGATAATTACTTAGCTTGGGAAAAAAACCAAAGGTTCAAAACCATCGTGACTGATGTAGAAATTATAAATGAATAATAAATTTCAAAAGAAATTAATCATCATAACAGGCCCCACTGCCATTGGCAAAACGGGGCTTGCTGTTTTTCTGGCCAAACAACTTCAAACCGAAATCATTTCATTCGATTCGAGACAATTTTATAAAGAAATGAAAATTGGGACGGCCGTTCCCACTGAAGAAGAATTGGCCGAAGCTTCCCATCATTTCATCCAAAATTTAAGCATTCATGATGCTTATTCTGTCGGGGACTTTGAACAGGACGCTTTAAAAAAACTGGAAGAGTTATTTGGGAAATACGATTCTGTTGTGATGGTAGGAGGTTCCGGGATGTTTGAAAAAGCTGTCACCGAAGGTTTGGACAAATTTCCGGATGTAGATCCAAAAATCAGAGAAGAATTAATCAGGGAATTTGAAGAATTCGGTTTGGAGAAATTACAGGAAGAATTAAAAAATACGGATTTTGTTTACTCCCAACAAGTCGATTTAAGCAATCATCAACGTGTCATCCGCGCATTGGAAATCTGTCGTGGAAACGGAAAACCCTTTTCGTCTTTCAGAAAAAACAAATCGGCAGATAGAAATTTCGAAGTCATCAAAATCGGGCTTCAACTACCGCGTGAAGAAATTTACGAAAGGATCAACCGTCGTGTGGATCTGATGATGGAGGAAGGTCTGCTCGAAGAAGTAAAATCGCTTCAGGAATTCAAAAACCTGAATAGTTTACAAACCGTCGGCTACCGGGAATTATTTGATTATCTGGATGGGAAATTTGATTTGGGATTTGCAGTCGAAGAAATAAAAAAAAATACCCGCCGCTATGCCAAACGCCAATTGACTTGGTACAGAAAAGACCAGAAGGTAAATTGGTTTTCTCCGTTTGAGAAAGAACAAATTTTAAATTTTATTAGCTCTCAACTTTAAAGTAAGGATTCGGCATCAAGCCATACTTTCGATAGAAGAAGAAAAAAACAAATGGAAGAATGGTTCCCGCAAATCCATAATAAGCATCCACTTTATCCATAGTATTGAGCATCGGAACAAACCATTCGTAAATAAAATTAGCCAATATTAATAAAACACCCATTACAAAAACAAAACTCATCTTTCGCGTTTGCATAATCCCCATGTATCCCGCTACCAAACAAATTAAAAAGGAAATCGCAAAATTGGATACATGACTATAAAAATCAGGAAAAATGTCTAATAAGAATTGAATTCTTAATCCTTCTTTTTTCCTTCCCATAAATAAAAAATAAACCCCAGCTAATAATAAAAAGAATACTAAAGTCGACCAAATTTTTGGAACATACTGAAAATGGGAAATCATCTTATTATTTTTCATTCTTTAACCGACTTTACATCCATTTTCCGTTTTCAAATTCGGTTGAAGCAAAACCACATCATTATTTTCATTGTAAATTCCTAAAACCAAACATTCGGAAATGAAATTCGCAATTTGTTTGGGTGGAAAATTCACGACGGCAATGATTTGTTTTCCGATTAATTCTTCTTTATTATAAAGCTTAACGATTTGAGCACTTGATTTTTTAATTCCCAATTCTCCAAAATCTATCGTCAGTTGATAAGCCGGTTTTCTCGCTTTTGGAAAAGCAGCAACTTCTACAATCGTTCCCACGCGCATATCGACTTTTTCAAATTCTTCCCAGCTTAGTAAACTCATAATTCTTTAGAGACTGTTTAAATTTTATTGCTAAAAATTTTTATAGCTATTTTGAGATGCCCTTCGACTACGCTCAGGGTGACAGATTTTGCTTCGTGTTTGAAGATTTATCGGGATAAATCAAGAATAGGAAGTGGAAAATACGCTCAAAAGAGTATTAAAATTTAGCAAAGATATTCTTTAAGAGCCATAAAAATAAATTTCGGTAAAATTTAAACAGGCTCTTAATTTCGTTAAATGTAAACGAATTTACTAATTTAGCAGTTGTAACAACAAACGTATGGAACTACTGAAAGGAAAAACGGCTATCATCACCGGAGCCACACGCGGAATCGGGAAAGGAATTGCTGAAAATTTTGCCAAAAATGGCTGTAACATCGCATTTACTTTTGCTTCGTCGGTTGAAAAAGCAAAAATTCTGGAAAAGGAACTGGAAAATTTCGGAGTGAAAGCAAGGGGTTATCAGTCCGATGCTTCCGATTATGATGCAGCGCAGAAATTGGTCGATGATGTTTTGGAAGAATTTGGTCAAATCGATATCGTGGTTAACAATGCGGGAATCACGCGCGACAATTTGCTGATGCGTATGAGTTTGGAAGATTATGAAGAAGTTATCCGTGTTAATTTAAATTCAGCATTCAATCTGACCAAAGCCGTGACCAAACCGATGATGAAACAGCGCAAAGGTTCCATTATCAATATGAGTTCCATCGTCGGACGAAAAGGAAACGCCGGACAGGCCAACTATGCAGCATCAAAAGCTGGATTAATCGGATTTTCGAAGTCAATTGCTTTGGAATTAGGTTCAAGAAATATTCGTTGCAATGTGATTGCACCCGGATTCATCGAAACCGAAATGACCGAAAAACTTGACCCGAAAGTAGTGGAAGACTGGCGGAACGGAATTCCGCTCAAACGTGGCGGGACACCGGAAGACATAGCAAATGCCTGTCTGTTTCTTGCTTCTGATCTTTCAGACTATATCACCGGACAGGTGCTGAGTGTGGACGGAGGGCTTTATACTTAATTTGTCCGCCGCGGCGGATGAAAATGAATTTCAACTTTGATAAAGTTATATTTAAACCGGAAAGAACTTTGTCAAAGTTTTTTAGTCAAAATAATTTATGAAAAATTTTTTCCTTCTTATTTTCATTCTTCTTGGTCTAACAGCAAACGCTCAAAACAAGAACCTCGACTTCAAAAAACAAATCGAAAGACATTGTGGAAAATCTTACGAAGGATCCATTACCGAAGGCGGAAAAGAAGGTGACGGATTTACAGGCGAACGACTTGTGATGCAGGTTTTATCGTGTGAAGAAAACCAAATCAAAATCCCGTTTTATGTGGGAAACGACAAATCCCGAACCTGGATTCTGACTTTCAAAGATAATCGGATTCAACTCAAACACGACCACCGGCATGAAGATGGAACCGATGATGAAATCACTATGTATGGCGGGACTTCTCCTAACTCCGGGCATTCCGGTATTCAGTTTTTTCCGGCCGATCAGGAAACTTGTGATAGGATTGATTATGCCTGTAATAACGTTTGGTGGATGACCATCGATGAAACTTCTTTTACCTATAATTTAAAAAGAATCGGTTCGGATAGATTGTTTACCGTGAAATTTGATTTGACAAAACCGGTGGAGTTCAATGAAAAACCATGGGGGTGGGTGGAGTCATTTAACTAATATAATGGAAAACGAATTAAAACCTTTTTGGAGAAAATTGTTTAATTTTGATTGGAAATTCGGTCTTTTCCTAATTGTAATCATTTGTATTACTAGATTCATTTTAGTCTTAGATGCAAACCAAAATTCAAATTATAGTTATATCGGTTTGATTATGACCATTTCCGCAATTGTTCCTTTCATTTTTTTAAGTAAATACGGCAGAAAAACAATTGGATTAACTCGTCCTAAAAACTACTCATGGTTATTCTATGGATTTATCTTAGGCTTAATTTTCAGTGTAATCCTTCATTTTTTAGGGGATTCTATTTACGGTAATACATTTGAGAATTGGTACGTTTATATCGGAAAGTCTTATAACATTCCTGTTGGTATCAATCCTAACGATAAAGCAACATTATTTCTAATTATGGCGATAACCGGAATGATTTTTAGTCCAATTGGAGAAGAATTATTCTTTCGTGGAATTGTACATTCAAGTTTTGCCAAATCTTTAGGTAATTTAAAAGCATCCATTATAGACAGTTCAGCTTTTGCCCTGACTCATATTTCTCATTTTGGATTAATCTTCATCAATAACGAATTAAAATTTTCACTCATACCAACCATAATCTGGGTAATCAGCATGTTCTTGGTCAGTATTCTATTTTCTTTATGCAAAAAGAAATCAGGTTCTTTACTGGGTGCCATAATAACACATGCAGCTTTTAATCTTGGAATGATTTATTGTATATTCTATTTAATAAATTAATCCACAATCGACAACTGAATCCTTTTTCGTTCCAAATCCACATCGGTAACGGTAATTTCCACGATTTGGTTCAGCTGAACAACCTGATTCACATCTGAAATAAATTCTTTCGCAATTTTTGAAATATGCACCAATCCACTTTCCTTGATGCCGATGTCCACAAAACATCCGAAATTCGTAATATTATTGATAATTCCCTGCAATTTCATTCCCGTTTTCAAATCAGCAATCGTTTTTATATTCTTATCAAATTGAACCATCACCGCCTTCTGTCTCGGGTCTAATCCCGGTTTTTCCAATTCCTTTACTATATCCCGCAAAGTCGGTAATCCCACTTTTTCCGAAACATAATTATTCAAATCAATTTTTGAAATCAAATTTTCATTTCCGATTAATTCCCTCGTGGAAACTTTCAAATTCTTCGCCATTTTCTCCACCAATTTGTACGATTCCGGATGTACAGCCGAATTGTCCAATGGATTTTCAGCGTTAGGAATACGCAAAAAAGCCGATGCTTGCTGATAGGCTTTTTCGCCCAATCGGGGAACTTTTTTTAATTTTTCTCTTGAATCAAATGCTCCATTTTCAGAACGAAATTGTACGATGTTCTCCGCCATCTTCTCTCCTATTCCCGAAACATAATGCAGCAAATGTTTACTCGCCGTATTTAAGTTGACACCCACTTGATTTACACAAAGCATAACCGTTTCGTCCAATTCCTCTTTGAGCAATTTCTGATCAACATCGTGCTGATATTGTCCAACACCTATGGATTTCGGCTCGATCTTCACTAGCTCCGCCAATGGATCCGCCAAGCGACGGCCGATGGAAACCGCTCCGCGAACCGTCACATCGTATTGTGGAAATTCATCACGGGCAATTTTTGAAGCCGAATAAATCGAAGCGCCTGCTTCGTTCACCACAAAAACTTTCAATTTGCGGTCAAAAGCAATATTCTGAATCCAATTTTCCGTTTCCCGAGAAGCCGTTCCGTTCCCGATGGAAATCGCTTCGATGTTATACGCATTGACCAAAGATTTAATTTTATTGGAAGCCAAATGTTTCTCGTTTTGGGGAGCGTGCGGATAAACCGTTTCGTTATGCAGCAAATCACCACTTTCATCCAAACATACGATTTTACAGCCCGAACGATAACCCGGATCTATTGCCAGAATCCGTTTCTCGCCTAACGGTGCCGCTAACAAAAGTTGTTTTAAATTATTAGCAAAAACCTGAATAGAATTTTTATCGGCCTGTAATTTGGCCTGGTTCAGACGTTCCGTCGCCAGCGAAGGTTCCAATAATCGTTTATACGCATCCAGCACGACATCTTCCATGATTTCCACCAAATCTTCATGACGGGTTCGGATTATCAGATTTTCAATGATTTCCAATGCCACTTTCTTTTCAATTTCTACCGAAACTTTCAGAAAACCTTCATTTTCACCACGTAAAATTGCCAATAAACGATGCGAAGGACAACGCTTCAATGGTTCGGAGAAATCAAAATATAGCGCAAATTTCTGTGCACTTTCTTCTTCTTTTTTTGATTTTACCACTTTGGAGGAAATGACCGTATCGTAGCTGAACTTTCTTCGTAATTGATTTCGAACGCGCTCGTTTTCATTGATCCATTCTGCCATGATATATTTCGCACCTTGAATTGCATTTTCGATAGAATTGACCTCATCATTCAAATACCGGCTTGCCAATTCATCCATATCCCGAATCGGATTTTGTTTCATGATGATTTTTGCCAAAGGCTCGAGACCTTGCTCTTTTGCAATGGTTGCTTTGGTTTTCTTTTTCTTTTTGAAAGGCAAATAATAATCTTCCAATAAAACTTCATCATAACAATCGGAAATCTTTTTTTGAAGTTCACCGGTCAATAAGCCTTGTTCTTCGATGGTTTTCAGAATCGTTTGTTTTCGTTTTTCCAATTCTTCGAAATTCATTTTCAGTTTGGCAATCGCCAAAATCTGAACTTCATCCAGATTTCCGGTCATTTCTTTTCGGTAGCGGGAAATGAAAGGAATTGTACAATCTTCGTTAAGCAATTGAATCGTATTTTCAATTGGTTTCGAACCTATGGATGTTTGCTGTTGGATGTATTGAGTCAAATTCATTTTTCAATTCAAAAAAGGAGTCAAAAATAAACGTTTTTTTTTTCGAATATCAAAATAAGGGTTACCCCCTATATATAAGAATCGGGTCCTAACGAATTTTGCAATGGAAATAATTCCAAATAAAATTTAAACAAATAATTATTAATTTTTTAAAAATGAAAAAAACTCTATTTACACTGGCAATTGTTTTAAGTACAACCGTATTTTCTCAAGATATCAAAGGAACTCTTGAACAAGAAGGTACAGATTTAGCTCAGGATTTAACAAGTGAAGGTGCCTCAAAACTTCTAGAAGCTTTGGGTGATGCCACATTTGGTGTAAGGGCTTTTGGATTGATTAATACCTCTTCATTAGGCAGCTTCAGTGATGTAAAGGATTTAGGGAAACATGGATTCAGCGTAGGACTTTCTGCAAAAGTAGATATATCGGACAATTTCTTCGTGACACCCGAACTTCAATATTCCCATACAGGAGTTGATGAGTTGAGCTTGCCTATCCTATTTGGATACAGCATTGTGAAAGATAAATTTGATATAATTGCGGGACCGAGTTTGATGTATTCTTTCTCCAAAAATTCAAAGGACGATTTAAAGAATCTTGGTGAAGATGCTATGGACGGAGAGATTGATTACAAGGGTCTTCTGTCTACATTTGAAATTGGATATATGGCAGGACTACAATATCATTTGGGTAATTTTATGATTTCTGCACGTTACCAGGGCGGATTCTCCGGAAAAGTTGTTCAATATGCCAGTCAGGGAACAGGAGTTGATTTTAAAGAATCCGATGAAAAAAGAATAAAAACTGCCTATGTTTCATTGGGTATCGGCTTCAATTTCGGAGGAAAATAAGACATTAATCCAATTGGATAACATGAAAACCAATCCGGGACTACCAAATCAATCATATAGATAATTTCTTTTTATCCGGGAAATCCATATAAACAACCTCTTTACTTACACTCATTTTCTTATGGATTTCTCCGGATAAATTAAATTGTTTTCAATCTTATATTAAGCTGAATTTTTTATGTTTGTTCGATTTTTTAACTACATGAAACACGTTTATCTTTTTAAGCTAATCTTACTTTTATCACTTTCAATTTTTTCATGTCATGAAAATCCTCCGGAAAACCAAGATAACAAAGAAAAGACTCAAAACAATTACCATTCCTTACCGGATTATACATGGCTAAGCAATGAAGATAATTTCCACGAAGAAAACTATCTTCCAAAATTCAAACAATATTTTGAACAGAGTTTAGAGGAAAATAAGTTTGAAAATGCTGCAGCTTATCTGATAGCTTATAGTAAAACCATAGAGGAACTGTTTGTTTATGATAGTGTTTACCTGAAAACACTCATTGAATTTTATGAACTAAATGAAACTAGGATTTCAAAAGAAGCGCAAATTCGTTTAAATTACTATGCAGGTATGCAGTATTATAGAATCAATGAGATAGATAAAAGTTTTCATTGGCTAAAGAAAGCTGTTGAAATAGATCCGGAATCTGACAGTCATAAACAAGTTCAAGGTTATTCTCATTTCTCTATTGGCCAAAACTACATTAAAACAAAAGAACTAGATCTAGCTGAAAAACACTTAGTAGCGGCTTTAAATATATTTGAGGAAGTCGGTGATTTGACAAATCAAGGGACGGCTTATATGTTATTGTCCGGTTTATATACAGAAAATAATGCATATGACGAGGCTGAGAAAATTTTAAAAAAAGCAGTAGAAATTTTAAAGAAAGACAAAGATGATTTTTTAACCTTCACAGCCCAAACCCTATATGTGCATTTCTATATAGAACAGGGAGACACACTACAAACAATAAAACAAATCGACAAATTATCTGAATTTGCCAATACTTATCCAAAAATAACAGAATACCACAAAGGACTTTTAAATCAATTTTTAGCTTTTAAATTCATTGCTCAGAAAAAAGAGGATAGTGCGGCTTATCATTTGGGAATTGCAAAAGAAATCGCCAAGCGAACAAATGATCCAGACCTTGAAATGCGGAATTTATTCCAAAGTATTTTATTTACAAATGCCTTTAAAAAACCTTTGGAAGATTTACAAAAAGCAGAAAGCTTTTATAAAGAATTATCGGAAGACAAAGAAGAGAACAGAGAATTCATGCACCAACTGGCCAAAGCATTATTTGAATATTATGAGGAAAAAGGAATATATGAAAAAGCTCATCCTTATGCTGTATTTCTGATTGATGATGCAGTTAAGCAAGCTGAAGATCGTGTAAGAGGAAATTTATTTGAATTGGAAAAAAAATTCGAAACAGAAAAAAAAGAGAAAACCATACTGCTTCAAGAGAAAAAATTATCAGAAAAAAACAAAATAATTCTGTCATTGGCCATCATTTCGGTTTTTGTTGTCTTGGTTTTCATCATACTAATTATCTGGACAAAAAATAAAAGCATTTTAAAAGAAAAGAAATTAACTGAAAATTACGCTTCACAATTATTGCAAAAAACTGAAAACGAAAGAAAAAGAATCGCCTCAGATTTACATGACAGTGTAAGTAATGAACTTGTCAACCTTCGTCATACAATTGAGAATATGGACAATCGATTGAAAACAAAAATTGATTCCATATTAGAAGAAGTCCGTAACATCAGCCGTAACATCAGCCCTACTCTGTTTGATAAAATTGGATTAAATTTAAGTATTGAACAATTAATCGAACGTATTCAAAAACAACACAATTTCTTCATCACTTCAGAAATCGACTATCATAATGGTTTAGATAATGACAAAGAACTACAATTGTACCGAATTACCCAGGAAGCCATTACCAATATTCTGAAACATGCCAATGCAGTAGCAGGAAAGGTTTCTATTGTCGAAAGCAAGAACTCGGTGAGTCTGGAAATCAGAGATAATGGAAAAGGGTTTGATGTCTCAAAAATGCTTGAAAAAGGAAATTGCTTTGGATTGCTCAACATAACTGAACGAACAAAATATTTGAATGGAACCGTAAATTTTCAGTCAGACAGTTCCGGCACCCTGATTAAAATACTTATACCAAAATAAAATTTATGCACTTTATAATAGCAGATGATCACCCTCTTTCTCTCTTGGGCACACAGGTTTTGATTGAAAGTTTAGGTTATGTCGTACTGGAAACCTGCAAAGAGGGACGACATGCATGGAATTCCATCAATAGGCTAAAGCCTGATTTTGTTATACTCGATATTTCCATGCCTGAAATGGACGGACTGGAAATTTCCGAAAAAATCCGTGTGCACCAGCTGCCAACCAAAATCATTTTACTGACATCCCACAAAGAAAAGAGTGTGTTCAAAAAATCTCAGGAATTGAAGGTCAATGCTTATTTGCTGAAAGAATATGCATTGGAAGAATTAAGGGATTGTATTAAACACTTACTGACACATGAAAATTATTTCAGTCAAAAAATTAAATTTAATCTGGAAGAAGATGTAAACTACCTGAAAGAAGAAACAATGAGTCAATTGAGCTTCTCTGAAAAAAAGGTATTTGAATTAATTATCATGCAAAAAACAACCAAAGAAATTGCTTCCCTTTTGTTCTTATCCGAAAAAACCATTGAAACACATCGCTCGGCAATCATTCGTAAGTTAGGACTAAAGCCTGAAAAAAATGTTCTTCTGAAATTTGCCGCCCAGTTTCAGAATAATCCAAATGAGATTGAAAATTAGAGAACCACAACCAGACCTTCCAAATCTTTAACTGCACATGCAATGAAAATAATCATCTTATTTTTTTGAATTTAATCTAATTCCCAAATTCAGTACCTTTGCACCTTGAAAATTTTTAAGAAATGCAATTATCAGAACAAGAAATCATTCGTCGTGAAAAATTGGCGCAATTGCAGGAAATGGGAATCGAACCCTACCCTGCCGCCGAGTTTGAAATAACTTCCAATGCGGAAGAAGTTAAGAAGAATTACGAAGAAGGAAAGCAGGTGAAGATCGCCGGACGTTTGATGTCGGTTCGGGTAATGGGAAAAGCTTCCTTTGCCGAATTGCAGGACAGCACCGGAAGAATTCAGATTTACGTTTCGCGGGACGATATTTCGACGGACGAAGAAGGAACGGCGTACAACGTTCTGTTCAAAAAGCTGCTGGACATAGGCGATTTCATCGGAATCGAAGGGTATGAATTTAAAACCAAAGTGGGTGAAATTTCAGTTCATGTAACCAAATTGACGCTTCTTTCCAAAACACTTCGCCCCTTACCAATCGTAAAAACAGATGATGAAGGAAATGTTCACGATGCCTTTACCGATCCGGAATTGCGTTACCGTATGCGTTATGTAGATTTGGTGGTAAATCCGCACATAAAAGAAATATTTGTAAAAAGAACAAAATTGTTCAATGCCATGCGGGATTTCTTTAACGAACGCGGCTATTTCGAAGTGGAAACACCCATTTTACAAGCCATTCCCGGTGGAGCCGCAGCACGTCCGTTCATGACGCATCATAACGCCTTGGATATTCCTCTCTATATGCGGATTGCAAACGAATTGTATTTGAAAAGGCTGATCGTAGGGGGATTTGACGGAGTTTATGAATTCTCCAAAAACTTCAGAAACGAAGGAATGGACAGAACGCATAATCCGGAATTTACGGCAATGGAAATCTATGTTGCGTATAAGGATTACAACTGGATGATGGATTTTACCGAAGAATTATTGGAAAATTGTGCCATCGCTGTTAACGGTTCGACGAAATCAACTTTTGGCGAACATGAAATCGACTGGAAAGCACCTTATCCGAGAATTTCCATGCGTGATGCAATCCTGAGATTTACGGATTTTGACATCAAAGGAAAATCGGAAGAAGAAATCAGAAAAGCAGCGGTTTCGATGGGAATCGAAGTCAACGAAACGATGGGAAAAGGAAAATTGATTGATGAAATTTTTGGCGAAAAATGTGAAGGGAACTTTATACAGCCGACTTTCATTACGGATTATCCCGTGGAAATGTCGCCTTTGACTAAAAAACACCGAAGCGAAGAAGGATTGACCGAACGTTTTGAACTGATGGTCTGTGGAAAGGAAATTGCCAACGCTTATTCGGAGCTGAACGACCCGATTGACCAGCGGGAACGTTTTGAAGAGCAGTTGAAACTGTCCGAAAAAGGAGATGACGAAGCGATGTTCATCGACCAGGATTTCCTGCGTGCTTTGGAATACGGAATGCCTCCGACTTCCGGTTTGGGAATCGGGATGGACAGATTGATTATGTTTTTGACCAATAATCCTTCGATTCAGGAAGTATTGTTTTTCCCGCAAATGAAACCGGAGAAAAAGCCGGTAGCCATTAGTGAGGAGGCAAAAGCCGTTTTGGAATTGCTAACGAAAATCGGGAAAACTGATTTGAATAATCTCAAAACCCAATCCGGACTTTCAGGTAAAAAATGGGACAAAGCCATCAAAGAACTGACTGCAAATAAATTGGCTCAGGTAGAGAAAACCGATGATGGGCTTTTTGTGGAAACTGTTTAATTTGAAGATTTGAAAATTAGATAATTTGAAAATGATATAGAAAGAACTGCTGAGAGGTGGTTCTTTTTTGTTTTTATTATTTTCACTAAATTAGTAGTTGGAAATGAATCCCACCTAAGATGATTACAAAAGAAAAATTAAAAAGCTATATCAATGATTTTCCCGATGAAATGTCTATTGAAGAAGTCATTGAAAAACTGATTTTCATTGATAAGCTCGAAACACGAATCCGGGAATCAGAAAACAATGAGGTTATGGATGAAGACGAAGTGAAAGATGAAATCGAGAAATGGTTCGAATAAAATGGCTTACTTCTTCTAAACAGGATTTAAAAGAAATTTATGAATATATTTCTTTGGATTCAAAACAATACGCCAAACTTCAAATTGATAGAATTTTCTCAAAAACTCAACTTATAAAGAAACAGATTTACATAGGTAAAGAAGTAGAGGAATTTCAGGATTCTTCAATTAAAGAAATTGTAGAGGGGAATTATAGAATTATCTATCGGATTATAAATCCTAATGAAATTCATATTTTGATGGTTCATCATGGAGCAAGAGATTTAAAACGTAGAATTATTATTTCCTAACACATGTCCCGTACACTCCTCGCCCGTTTTCAGTTTTTATCCGAATCCGACAAATATTTAGATTTGTTGGAAAAAAATGGAATTTCTTTTTATCTCTCCGGATTGGGAATTGAGCAGGATGGACAAACCAATTATAGCGAGCATCTCGAAGTCTGGGTGGATGAAGAAAATTTTGATAAAGCTGTTCAGATTATCAAACAAGATAATTATTTCTCGGCTTGTCCTAAATGTGGTTCCAAAGATTTGAGCGAAGCGGTTATGGAAAATTTGAAATCAAACTTAAATCCTTTGCTGAGAATGCTTTTCATATCCAATAGAAAAGCAAGTAAATCCACTGTTCACTATAAATGTGAAAACTGCGGGCATATCTTTCAATAACCCGACTCCATCCACCAACAATCCAAACCATCCGTTATCATATGCATCAAAAGCCCAATGGCCGCTAATCTCGTTTTTGGGTGAAACAACAATAAAATATATACTCCGATTGCCCAGTACGTATGCAAAGGATGAAAATTGATACTGCAACGGTTATGCTCGAAAATTGGCGAAGCAAAAACATGATCCAAGTCTACCAGCATCGTCAACAAAAAGATGAGATAGGCTTTCTTCCAATCATCTTTGAAAAAAACAAAAGCTACAATAGCCGGAAATCCGAAATGGAGAAAATAATGAACAATCTGCTGCATAATTTGAAAATAAGTCAATTGACCTATATAAAACAAATCTAACTAAGATTATATTTGAATAAAATTTAATACCCATGAAAACATACCTTATTATTATCAGTATCCTGACTGCATTTGCAGCATCAGGCCAAAACAAGGTTTTTACAAAATTCACCACCACCAGCGGTGATTTCTATGAAGGCGAAGCCATCGACGGAACTGCAAACGGAAACGGAAAAATGGTTTACAAAGACGGAATTGTGTATGAAGGCGAATGGAAAGAAGGCTATCCTGACGGAAAAGGGAAAATGGTGTTTGCCAATTCCGAAGTGTACATCGGTGACTTTGTAAAAAACGTAAAACATGGAAAAGGGACTTATTATTATGCCGATGGCAGTGTGTATGACGGCGATTATGTCAATGGGCAATTAACCGGTCAATGTACCTATTCATTTGGTACGAATACTAATAAAGGAGACCGATATACAGGAGGGATTTTAAATGGTATGTGGAGCGGTTATGGCGAATTTTATTATGCAAATGGTACAATTCAAAAAGGAAACTGGATTCAAGGAGTTTTCCAGGGCGATAATAATTCTAAAACTACCAATAATTCCAATTCCGGTAAAAAAGTCCAAACAACTTTCACCACATCAAATGGAGACAAATATACCGGTGAAGCAATCAATGATCTGGCGGAAGGATATGGAACCATGAATTATGTAAATGGTGATAAATATGTCGGCAACTGGAAAAATGGTTATCCGGATGGAAAAGGAAAAATGGACTATAATACAAAAGATACTTATGATGGCAATTGGTCAAATGGATATCCGCATGGAACAGGAACCACTTATTATTTTGCCGAAGACGTAACCTACGAAGGCCAGTTTGTCAATGGAACACCTCAGGGACAAGGAAAAATGTATTATCCGGACGGCTATATATTTGTAGGTGAATTTGTAGATGGTTACGAAACAAACGGGAAAATCATAAAACCGACCGGCGAATATTACGTCGGCGATGTACAATTTTATTTTGTGATTTTTGAACACGGAAAAGGAACCTCCTATGACAAAAACGGAAAACAAATGCAATCCGGATGCTGGGATACCGGCGAATTTCAAGCAGGCATGACCGTTTGCCCAAAACCTTATGATTTTTAGATCAAAATAATATAGAACAAAAAAACGCAAACTTTTAAGGTTTGCGTTTTTTTTATATTATTCAACCGTTACCCGCATCCCCGGATTAACAGCATATACAGTATGGTCATACATGGCTTCGCAGTAGGTGGCCGGTAAATAATAATTTCCTTTATAAGTTGCATTTAGTAAAATGGTTACCGATACTTGTTGCGCCGCTCTCAAATCAAAATAGGAATAAACCCGGTCGTCTCTGAAGTCCTGATAATCCAATCCTATATTTTGAATGGAAGTCGATTGGTTATTGACACGGGTATTGATGATTTCCCATCCCGATGGGAACATCTGGGTCAGCGCCAATTCTTCATAATTCCCCATCATTCCCGGATTGGTAATGTTAACCACGCATTTGAAATCGGTTCCCTGACTGAGTTTTGCAGGGTCTATCGGCTTATTGTCCAAACTATAATACGAAAGATGCATATTCAGATTGGAATTGGTTTGCTCTATATCTTCTTTCATGGAAACACCGCTGCGCACCAAATCTGCAAACAATACACTACCCGACTGATCGGTAATGATAAATGAACCGGATTTTTCCGGTAAATCTATATTGAGAAATGGTTTTGCACTCGATACCTTTGTGGACTTTCCATTGATGGAAACCATTGCATCAATATTTTTTCCGGACTGATTTTTTCCTAAGAATTCTGAAATGGCCAAAAGAGAGAATGCCGTTGTCTGGGTGCTATACCAAGATTCGGAATTCAATTCTTTGGTAATCTGTTGAAGCAGCTTTTGTGCTTTGGTGCGTTCGCCAATCAAAGTTAAAGTCTCCAAAATCATCGCATTGTCGCGTAAAGATGAACCATAATTGTAGGCATTGTATTTATATTCTTTCACACTGGTAGCCAAATTTCCAACCAATTTTTTGGCGATGCTTTGTTGACCTGCCATTTGGTAAGCAGCAGAAAGACGCCAGAGCGTTGCCACACTCGTTTTTTTCTCTTTTAAACGGTTCATCAAGCCCAATTCCGCATTTCCGGACATCGCCAGAGTATACAATCGGTAAGCCTGATCCAAATCGTCATAATAATATTTATCATTATAACCACTCCATTCTTTGGCCGTTTTTTTCTGGTATTTAATCAATCCTTCTTTTAAACCTGCCGGAATATTATATCCCATATCTTCTGCTTTCAGTATAAAATGAAAAGCATAAGTGCTTCCCCATTTATCGGCTTCGCCAATTCCTGCCCAATAAGCCAAACCACCGCTTGGTGTCTGAAAGGATTTGAATTTTTTCAAGGCTTGTTCCACATTATACTGAACGTCTTTTTTTTGTGCATCGCTTAGATTGGTTAAACGTTCGAGATACAATTGAGGAAAAACACTGGAAGTAGTCTGTTCTATGCAACCATGTGGATATTGGATCAGATAGCGCATCCTTTTATCCAAATTTAAATTAGGAATCGATGAAAGCACCAATTTGGTATCGGTAGTCCCTGCCATTCCAAATGGCTCATAAGCAATGCTCCAACTTTGATTTGCACTAATTTCCCGGCTTGTGGTAAAGGTCATCGGCGGATTGGGACTTCTCACTTCGATTTCTATATTCTCCGAGGTTTTTTCTCCGCCTGAAACCGCAGAAATCGTTAAAGTGGCTTTTCCTAATTTCTCCGGAATTTTCAGTTGGAAATTGGCCAATTTGTCACCTGTTTTTTCAAAAGTCAAACTTTGTGTTTTTGCACCCTCCAATTGGATTAAAGAATTGGAATTTACACTGACTGAAACATTCTTTATGTTATTCTCCATCGCAAAAACATTGACCGGAAGCGTGATTTCATCACCGGGGTTCAATACCCTCGGTAAACTGGTTAAAGTCATCAAAGGTTGTTTGACAAAAATATTTTTTTCCGCACTTCCAAATCCGGATTCATTTCCTGCTACCACCATTACTTTGACCGACCCTATGTAGTTTTCCATCTTGAGTTTATGGGTTTTATTCTCCCCTTTCCCCAGTGTGAAAGGGCCGATAAAAGTTACAACCGGTTTGAATCGGTTGATTTTTTCTTTATTGGAATTGGACAATGCCTGGTCACCTCCGATTGTAAATACACTTTCAATCCTTCCACCATAAGCACCCAGCACATAATTGAAAATATCCCAGGTATTGACTCCCAATGCTTGTTTTTGGTTAAAATAATTATAGATATCAGGTGTTTTATAATTGGTGATGTCCAGTAGTCCTTCGTCCACAACTGCCAACGTATAGGTCATAAGTTTACCCGATTTTTCAGAAACCGAAACTGAATAATCACTATTGGGACGTATGGATTCCTGCGTTTTCAAAACCGGAGTCAATTTTCGGTTCGGATTTTCTACCGTTAACGGAATCACACCATACATACGGATCGGCATATCGTTTACAGTGGCATTATGAGGTTGAAGCAAGCTGATGTTTACATAAAAATTAGGTGCCATTTCCTCTGTGATTTCCACTTCGAATTTTGTTTGGTTTTTTTCTGTGGTAATCCATTTTCTATCGATTACTTTAACGCCGTTTTCAAAGCTTACCAACGCATTTCCTTCCACCGAAGAAGGAATGGTGATTTGGGCTTTTTCACCTACTTTATAGGAAGTTTTATCTGCCTTAAAATTTAAAATAGCAGCACTTTCCGTGGCACCGTCTCCTCGGCTTCTCCAATTGGGCCAATCAATCCAAATAGTCTTACCGGCGGCATGTCCGCTTTCTGGATCCATCACACGTATGAAATAATTTCCATATTGGTCATTTGGGATGTTGACGGTAAAAGAACCCTTACCATTGCTAGTGGAAATCAATTTTTCTTCTGTTAGGAATTCATATTGGCGATTTACATAATAAGCCAAATCATTGACATCTGAATTATACCACCAGGAATTTTTCATTCGATAAATAAAGACTTTGATTCCGCTTTTTGAAATTGGATTTCCTTTATAATCTACCGTTGCCACCTGAATGGTATGTTGTTTTCCGGTTTCCAGCATTTCATAAAATTCGTTGTCTGTCTGGATATTTAAACCGACATAGGAAGAATATGGCGAATATTCTTTGGTTACATAAGAAGTGCTGAAGTCGCCACCCGATTCAAATACTTTTGTAAACAATCCCATTTTTAGCATGCCCGGAGGCGTGATATCGAGATTGATGTTGGTGGAAATATTGGCCTCCCCATTGGCATTCAGTGCACCATCAAAAATTGTCATTTCCTGCATGGGGAAACTTCTTGAAGGATCTGAGAAAGTATATTTGGGAAAGGAATTGAATTTTGTTTGTTCTGAAAAAAGGTTGGCTTGGACGTTGGCTTTCAGATTTTGTGCATTGGCACCGCTTAACCAATTGGCTTTGATTTTAAATCCTTGGTTGGAAGTGGATTTGGTCATGACATCCTGAGGGAAAATCGTATTGATTTTTAATCGGTTGGGTTTGATGGTTTCGACTTTTAAAGATTTATAAAAAGTCATTCCCCCGATTTTAACCTGTGCTGACCAATTTCCGGTTTTGGCATCAGGAGCCGTTTCCATTTCAAAAGTATAGAATCCGTTGACCGGATCGGCATTTACTTTTCTTTGCATCAATTGTCCGTCCGGACTCATCAGTTCCATGATGGCGGGTTGCTCATCGGAAATTTGGGTAATGGATTTGTCCATCACAAATGTCAGGTGCATTTTATCACCCGGACGCCAAACACCACGTTCTCCATAAATAAATCCGCCTAAACCGGATTCGGAAGATTCGCCTTCTACATCAAAACTGGAAAGGGAAAGTGATGAACCGTTATCTACCCGAACATAGCCTTTTTGTTTGTTTCTTTCAGCCACGATGAGAAAGGGTTTCCGGTTCAGTTTAAATTCAGCAAATCCCTGTGCATTTGTACTTCCTTCGCCCACCAGTTGATTTTGTAAATCATAGGCTTTGATGCTGACGTTTTCCATGGGTTTGGCCGTAAGGAGGTCGCTTACGGTGGCATATCCGGTTTTGTTTTTTCCGGTTTTGAAATTGAGTCCCAAATTACTCGCCAGTACGTTTTTGTTTACATTTTTGTCTGAAGTATAATAGGAAACCGTACAGGGATTATCGCGATCCTGCCAATTATATCCTTCCGGGTAATAATAATCGTAGTCATAATAATCAAAATTATGCATCTCCGAATCGGTATAATAATCATCCTCTTTTGGGTCGACACGCGCCAGCATTTCAGATTGATTCAGATTATCGGAGCATGGATAAGAAGCGAAATCTTGTTGAAATGAAAACTCCACATTATAAATGGCACCAGGTTCCGGTTCGATAAATTTGGATAATTCCAATTGGTAAACGCTCAATTCATTGATGTTAAAATTGTCTGCGTTGGTGATGGAAATCACTTTATTCAGTACTTTTTTTCCGACGGGTTTTAAATTATTGGACTCGTTGTATTGATTGTATTGAAAGAATTGATGGATGTTGTTTTCATAGATTTTTGTTATCTCCACTCTGACAGCCCGCAGTCCGACAGCTTGAAACGGAAGATTGATTTTACCGTCTGAAGAAGGAATGATATTTCCATTTCCGACAAATTTTACTTGCGGAAATAGATTGATAAAGTTGATGATTTCATTTTGGGTTTTCTCTATTTTATTGCCATAAGCACTGGTGATTCCGGGATGAATGGCAAGTTCGTATTCACCACCTATTTTTTTTGCCGTATAGATTTTTAATTCATTTCCATTGATGACTGTGGATTTTATGTAGTTATCCGACCCGCTATCGTAATAATAATCATTGTTTTCTTCGCTTTTGCCGGTTCGTTTTAATTCAATCAGCCCGTCCAGGTAAGCATCGCTTTGAAGTGACTCGGAAAAGTTGACGGAAATATACTGTTCGGGGTGGGAAACCGATTTGATTTGAGTGATTTTAAATTCTCCTTTTGCTGGAATTGTAAATTCCTGGTTCAGGTTTTTTTTGATTTCCAGAGGCTTCCCGTTCCACTTTAACTTCAAATCTTTTGCACTCTGCATACTTTTCAGTCCATTTATGGTAAATCGGTGGTTCTTTTGGTTGTCCGAATGTTCCCAAACGACCGGATATTTTTTTCCGTCAAAATTGACTTCCAGCATTTTATCGATTTGGGAGGAATTCGCAAAATCAGCCGTATAGATATTTCCCGTAAAACTATAATTGCCTTGTCCTTCCGGCGTATCATGGATTCCGTCAAGACTGACAGTATAATCCTGTTTTTTAGCCTGGAACTGGAATTCAAATGTTTTTAATTCGTCCGGGATTTTGGCATAAATCGGTTTTAAATCCAGCCTTCCGGTATAAATTTCTCCTTGTTTCAATTTTTCCTCCGGTTGAAATTCCAAAGTCGAATTATCAATCAAATACGTTTTTCCCTTGATCGAAGGTGAGAAACTGATGATTTCTTTTTTGAGTGATTTATCTTCATTTGTTTCAAGCGGTATTTCAGTTTGCAAAATGACCTTTATATTGCTGTCTGTTGAAACCAATCCTGAAGTATAAGCAGAAACATAAGCTGCAAATTCGGGATTCACGTCCATTAGTTTATTGTTTTTGTCTTTTTTACAGCTTACAAACAATAAGCTGAAAAGAATGGAAATGGAGATTAAATACTTCATGGATTGTGTTTTGAGTTTTAAATATACACAAAAATCTTAATAAAATGTTAAATATTTTTGGTTGAATCCTAATTCCAATGAACTAAATCAATAGAACAGCAGGAAATAATCAAGAATTTTGCCAGAAAAATGTTAAAATAACTGTGGTCATATTTTATTTCAATCGATTCTTCAGTAAACATAGTACCGCTATTTCATTTTTGGAAAGGTTTTTATTTCTTTTGAGAAGGCCGTTTACTTCATTCTGAAAATAACCTAAAGTTCTCCCATCCAAATATTCGTCTATCACGCGTGAATCAATATAGGAGCTACGGGCCACCGCAGGTGTGTTTCCCAATTTTTCACTGACCGATATGACCGCTTGACGAATGTTTTTATCGATTTTCTTTTTGTCTTTGGTGTCAACTATGCCGAGTTCATCCAGTACAATTGCGGCAATCATAGTTCCAGACCAAGTTCGAAAATCTTTTGCGGAATATTCATCACCCATTATTTCGCGGATATAAGAATTCAGATCATCACTTTTTACATCATAGATTTGATTATTTTCATCATAATATTTGAATATTTCATAACCGGGAAGACTATCTATTTCTTTCACGATTTTGACAAGTCTTTCATCCAGAATGTGCTTTTCCTGTTCGATTCCCGACTTTCCTTTATAGGAGAAAATCAATTTATTTCCTTCTATTTTCAGGTGTTTACTTCGCATCGTGGTGATACCGTAACTTTGATTTTCTTTGGTGTAACTATCACTTCCCGGACGGAAAAATGCCGACTCCAACAGCCGCACCATAGAAGCTAAAACTTTTTCCCGGTTAAGTTTCTTTTTACGTAAATGCTGCCCCGTAACACGTCGCATGTGTTCTAATTGTTCTGCAAATGAGATAATACGGTCAAATTTTATTTGGTCCTGTTTTATCCGAAATTTAGGATTATAGATGTATTGCTTTCGCCCTTTTTCATCCCGACCCGTAGCTAGGACTTTTGCCGTTTTTTTCCGGTTGATTTCCACTTCTTTCCATGCCGGGGGAATCACCAAAGATTTGAAATAATCTTTAAGTTCTTTATCTGAAATAGTGTTTCCGTCTGAGTCGAGATATCGAAAACCTTTGCCTTGTTTTTTTCGGAAATACATTTGGGATTGAGAATATATCAAGAAAGATAGTAAAAATTTTTCCTTACATCTTAAAAAGAAAATAAATGATCAATGGAAGAAGTGAACAACTCTCAATCCAAAACGAATAATAAAAATTCTTTCTTTTTTCGGCTGAATTGAGAACGAAAATGACGGCAATTAAAAGCGTTATCATCCACACTATTACTAAGGAATTCCATTCTTCAAATTCCAGCCAAAACAATAATCCGCTTAACAATAAACTTATGATAGATAGCGATTTAGCATAATTTTTTCCGATTACCTGCGGAATGGTTTTCAATTCTTTTCCATCGGAATCCGAATCGCGAATGTCAAACGGAATGGTAATGCCTATCACAAAAAGGAAAACCGAGAGAAACAAAAATTTATAATGAAAAACATCATGATGAACCACCAGCAACAACCCGATGGAACTTCCTGCCCAGACAAAGGCAATCAAAAATAATTTCAAGAACGGAATGGCACGCAAACCCAGATTGGAAAAAGGTAAATTATAACAAAAACTCACAAAGCCCAAAACGCCGAGATACAAAAAAGTTTTCGGTTCAAATCCGCGGAGAATTACACAAACCAACGTCCCAATTAGTCCGATGTATGTTAAGATGATTTGAGTTTTATTTTCCGATTTAAATTGAAATAATTCTTCTAGAGATTTAATCCGGGAGAAATTATAGATCGCTAGTGTCCCAAAAAAAACAATACCCCATACTGAAACAATTTTTTCGTACAAACTCAATTGAAAAAATACAAACAGCCCGGTAAAGCAAAAAGCCACCCAAATATTGGTGCTGATTAGATGTTTTTCAAGAAAGGAAATCATTCAAACAAAGGTAAAAAGAATATTAACAAAGGTTGATAAAGATTAGTTTTTAATCGGATTTAAATCCGTATTTTTGGGCTTCAATAAATTCACCGCAAATAAACATGAATACACAAGATTTTTCACTTCGCCACATCGGTACACTATCAAACGATGCGGCTGAAATGCTTTCTGTCATTGGAAAGAATTCAATTGATGAATTAATCAACGAAACCATGCCGGCTGAAATCCGTTTCCAAAAACCTTTGGATTTACCAAAAGCATTGTCCGAATATGAGATTTTACAGCATCTGCAGGATTTGGCAGAAAAAAATAAAAAAGCAAGAAGTTTCATCGGTTACGGATATTACCGGACTATTTTACCTTCTCCCATTCAGCGAAATATTTTGGAAAATCCTGGATGGTACACAGCTTACACGCCTTATCAAGCAGAGATTGCACAAGGTCGTTTGGAGGCTTTGTTGAATTATCAGACCGTGATTTCCGATTTGACCGGATTACCGATTGCCAATGCCTCTTTGCTGGACGAAGCGACTGCTTGTGCAGAAGCCATGCACATGATGTTTGAAGCACGTCCGAAAGAGAAAAAAGATGCCAACAAATTTTTCATTGCCGATGATGTTTTCCCACAAAGTTTAGCGGTTTGCCAAACCAAAGCAAGCGGATTGGGATTTGAAATTGTAGTGGGAAATCCGTTTGAGTTTGTGTATGATGATGCGTTCTTTGGTGCTTTGTTACAATATCCCGGAAAATCCGGAAAAGTGATGGATTATACTTCCTTGATTTCGGATTTAAAAACAAAAGGAATTCAGGTAGTAGTGGCTTCTGACTTAATGGCTTTGGTAATGTTAAAATCGCCGGGCGAAATGGGAGCTGACATTGCGGTAGGGAATTCACAGCGTTTTGGTGTCCCCATGGGGTACGGTGGTCCTCATGCTGCTTTTATGGGATGTTCGGAAGATTACAAACGCCAGATTCCTGGACGTATCATCGGTGTTTCTCAAGACCGAAACGGAAAATTTGCTTTGCGTATGGCATTGCAGACGCGTGAACAGCATATCAAACGAGAAAGAGCTACTTCTAACATCTGTACGGCACAGGTTTTACTGGCGGTAATGGCAGGAATGTATGCGGTTTACCATGGAAAAGACGGATTGGAATTCATTGCTCAAAATATTCACAAAAAAGCGGTTCGTTTATATGATGCTTTGAATGAATTGGGATACAAAACCGTTCACAATAATTTCTTCGATACGGTTCAAGTCGAAGCCGAAGGAATTACAAAGGAGAAATTTGAATCGAATAATATATTGCTGAATTTCTTCGAAGACGGAAAAATCAGTATTGCACTGGACGAAGTCGTTTCAGAAGAAGAATTGGAAAAATTAATCGGAATTTTTGCTGAAATCAAAGGGAAACCTTTTTCCAAAACAGAATTCAGCGAAGCCAAAATTCCTTCTGAATTGGTGAGAACATCAGATTTCTTGTCCAATGAAGTTTTCAAATCCTACCATACCGAAACGGAATTGATGCGTTACATCAAACGTTTGGAACGAAAGGACCTGGCTTTGAATCATTCGATGATTGCATTGGGTTCATGCACGATGAAACTAAATGCTGCAACGGAAATGCTACCATTAAGCTGGAGTGGATTTAATGCGATTCATCCGTTTGTTCCGAAAGAATATGCGGCAGGTTATCAGGAATTGATTAAAAATTTAGAAGATTATTTATCAGAAATAACCGGTTTTGCAGCTACTTCACTTCAGCAGAACTCAGGTGCTCAGGGTGAATATGCCGGTCTGATGGTGATTCGTTCGTATCAGATTGCAAACGGTGAATCACACCGAAATGTGGTTATCATTCCACAATCTGCACACGGTACAAATCCGGCTTCTGCAGCGATGGCGGGAATGAAAGTCGTAGTGGTCAAAAATCTGGAAACCGGAGAAACCGACATTGAAGATTTAAAAGATAAAATAGAAATTCATAAGGCCAATTTATCGGCTTTAATGATTACATATCCGTCCACGTATGGTGCGTTTGATGCTAATATCAAAGAGGTCACTGAATTGGTTCATGCCGCTGGTGGGCAGGTCTATATGGATGGAGCCAATATGAACGCGCAAGTGGGATTGACAGCGCCGGGAATGATTGGTGCCGATGTTTGTCACCTGAATTTGCATAAGACTTTCGCGATTCCACACGGTGGTGGTGGACCGGGGGTTGGGCCGATTTGTGTGGCAAGTCATCTGGCGCCTTATTTAGGCTCTCACCCATTGATCAAAACAGGTGGTGAAAAATCGGATACGGTTTATTCGGCCGCACCTTACGGTTCGTCTTTGATTTTGTTGATTTCTTATTCGTATATCCGAATGTTGGGTGAAAAAGGTTTGACCAATTCGACTAAACATGCGATTTTGAATGCGAATTATATGAAAGCACGTTTGGAAAAACATTACGATGTGCTTTATACCAATGCCAATGACGTTGTAGCGCACGAATTTATTCTGGATTTCCGTCCGTTTAAAAAATTGGGAATTGAAGTTTCTGATATTGCGAAACGATTGATGGATTATGGATTCCATGCACCAACGGTTTCGTTTCCGGTAGCAGGAACTTTGATGATCGAACCTACAGAATCGGAATCGAAAGCGGAATTGGATCGATTTGTAGAAGCATTGATTCAGATCAAATCGGAAATCGATGAAGTAGCCAATGGCGATTTTGCGCAAGATAATAACGTATTAAAAAATGCACCGCATCCGTTGGACGCTGTAACAGCCGATACTTGGGATTTCCCTTATTCGCGAGAGAAAGCGGCTTATCCGCTGGAGTGGGTGAAAGACCGAAAATTCTTTACGCCGGTGGCGAGAATAGACGATGCTTACGGTGATAGAAATCTGATTTGTACTTGTCCGAGCGTGGAGAGTTATGCTTGATTTGTGAGATAATTAAACCTCACAGGTTTTGAAACCTGTGAGGTTTTTTTGTGCGTTTCATCTAACCTCCAAGGTTATTTTCGCACTGAATATTAACCTTGGAGGTTATTTATAAAATTTAATTTGGATAAATAGAATTTTAATTCAGACATCTAATAAAAGTCATCTTTCATTTTTAGCGTTAATTGGTTATGATTCAATAATTTTGTGGGAAATAAAAGAATTATGAGTCAGATATTAGAAGACCAGAAAAAAGTAAAACCTAAAACGCCGAAAATTGAGGAATTAATCGAAAATACGAAATCGGTCATTTTAGCAACGATCGATGCAGATGGAAATCCGGTGGCGAGTTATGCGCCATTTGCCCATTTGGACGGAAGTTTTCAGATTTTGGTTTCTTTTATGGCGAAACATACAAAGAATCTGCGTGACCAGAAGAAAGTGTCTGTGATGCTGATAGAAGATGAATCGGCACATAAACAGATTTATGCAAGAAACCGTTTGACGATGGAGTGTGAGCCGGTTTTGGTAGAAAACGGAAGCGATTTCTTTAACCGTTCTGTAGCCGGACTTGAAAAAAGACACGGAAATATCGTAAAAATGCTTTCCGAATTAAATGATTTTGTATTGTTTGATTTGAAGCCGATGAAAGGTTCCTATGTAAACGGATTTGGAAGTGCTTATTCTGTCAACTCAGATTTGAGCATCAACGAGCATGTGAAAGGCGCTCATGGCCAGCACAATGCTGGAGAAGTAAAATGACCTCCGTGTAAGACATAAAAAAACCGTCCCGGCTATGCCGGGACGGTTTTTTTATACTTAGCTAAAAACTATTTAGTTGTTTCTTCTTTTACAGTTCTAGCTTTTTTAGATTCTGTTGTTGTTGTTGCAGACTGCAGAGAAGTAGCTCCTTTTGAGTGAGTAGCAGGAGTAACTTCTTTAGCACTAGCAGTAGTAGTACTAGCTTCTGTTCTTTTCTCCACTTTTGCAGCTTCTTCTTTTTTTACATCAGATACTTTCTTTACATCTGTTTTTTCTTGCGCAAATAATGCAGGCGCAACTGCAATGGCAACTAAAGCGATAAATTTTTTCATAATTTTTCAATTTTACGGATTAACATATTCCCAAAGCTAAAAAAATTTTCAATACCAATTGAAAAATTGTTCTAAAAAATCCATTAGAATTAAAATAAAATAAAAATGCAAGCCTGTAAGCCGGATTCTGTATCCGCCAAAGCGGATCTTTGTCATTTATCTGGTTTCATTGTTACCAATGAAATCTATCTGCCTACCCCCCGGAAATGGGCGAGCAACCCTTTCCCGACTAATCGGGATCCGGTATACATGGCATTGCACCGCATAGAGTTTACCTGATTTCACTACAGCCTTACTGTACTTGCTTTCTGTTGCACTTGTCCTATCCCGGCTTAGCCGAGACGACGGGTGTTACCCGCTATGCTGCTCTTTGGTGTCCGGACTTTCCTCCTTCCGTCACGACGGAAAGCGACAAAGCGGCTTGCGTTTACAAATTTAAGCAGTTTACAGGTATTTATAAAAAAAACCATACTCAAAAAAAAGCATGGTTTTAATTTATTCTTATGAAATGACTTAAGACTCCTCCTGCTGGGCTGATTTTCCTTTTACAGTAATCTGAACGCCTTCTTTGGCATCATTTAGGCCAATCAATAATTTATCACCTTCCGAAATCTCCGAATTGATGATTTCTTCAGCCATCGGATCTTCGATGTATTTCTGAAGCGCACGACGTAATGGACGCGCTCCATAATCCTTGTCAAATCCTTTGTCGGCAATAAAGTTTTTGGCTTCTTCGGTCAATTCTACTTCGTAACCCAAATCGGAAAGACGTTTGTATAATTTTTCCAATTCGATGTCGATGATATTGTAAATATCTTCTTTGGAAAGCGGATTAAATACAATGATATCATCAATTCGATTTAAAAATTCAGGCGCAAAAGTTTTTTTCAATGCGTTTTCAATAGTGCTTTTTGCACGATCGTCTGCCGTATCTTTTTTGGCGGAAGTTCCAAATCCGACTCCGTCTCCAAATTCTTTTAATTGACGGGTTCCGATGTTGGAAGTCAGAATGATGATCGTATTTCTGAAATCCACTTTTCGTCCCAAACTATCGGTGATATGACCGTCATCTAAAATTTGCAATAAGATATTGTAAACATCTGGATGTGCTTTTTCGATTTCGTCCAAAAGAATAACCGAATAAGGTTTTCTTCTTACAGCTTCCGTCAACTGGCCGCCTTCTTCATACCCGACATAACCCGGAGGCGCTCCTATCAATCTCGAAATGGCAAATTTCTCCATGTATTCGCTCATATCAATTCGGATCAAAGCATCGGAAGAATCAAATAATTCTGTCGCCAATACTTTTGCCAACTGGGTTTTACCTACACCGGTCGTTCCCAAAAAGATAAAAGAACCGATAGGTCTTCCCGGATCTTTAAGCCCGGCACGGTTTCTTTGTATGGCTTTCACCACTTTTCCAACGGCTTCGTCCTGCCCTATCACCTTTCCTCTCATCAATTCGCCCATTTGAGCCAATTTCTTTAATTCTTTTTCAGCCACACGGTGAACCGGGATACCGCTCATCATGGAAACAACTTCTGCTACATTTTCTTCCGTCACCGTTTCGCGGTTGTCTTTTGAATCCTGCATCCAGTCAGATTGAGCCTTTTTCAACTGGGTTTCGATTTGTTTTTCAGTATCGCGAAGTCGCGCCGCTTCTTCATATTTCTGGCTTTTTACAACTTTCGTTTTTTCATCACGCACTTCTTCCAACTTTTTCTCCAAATCCAGAATTTCCTGCGGAACTTTTAAGTTTTTGATGTGAACTCTGGAGCCTGCTTCGTCCATCGCATCAATCGCTTTGTCCGGTAGATAGCGGTCAGTTATATAGCGACTCGTCAAATTTACACAAGCAGCAATCGCTTCGTCTGTATAATTCACGTTGTGATGTGCTTCGTATTTGTCTTTGATCTGATTCAGAATTTGAACTGTTTCTTCAGGAGAAGTCGGATCCACCATGATGGTTTGGAAACGTCTTACCAATGCACCGTCTTTTTCTATGTACTGACGGTATTCGTCCAGAGTGGTGGCACCGATACATTGTAATTCTCCTCGGGCCAATGCCGGCTTGAACATATTGGAAGCATCCAGCGAACCGGTTGCTCCTCCTGCTCCTACGATGGTATGTAATTCGTCAATGAAAAGGATGATGTCATCATTTTTTTCCAATTCATTCATGATCGCTTTCATCCGTTCTTCAAACTGACCACGGTATTTGGTTCCGGCAACTAAACTTGCCAAATCCAAAGTTACCACCCGTTTGTTGTATAAAACACGGGATACTTTTCGTTGGATGATACGCAAAGCCAATCCTTCTGCTATCGCCGATTTACCTACTCCCGGCTCACCGATCAGCAATGGATTGTTTTTCTTACGACGGCTCAAAATCTGAGACACGCGCTCAATTTCCTTTTCACGTCCTACCACCGGATCCAATTTTCCTTCGATGGCTATTTGGGTTAAATCACGTCCAAAGTTGTCCAAAACAGGTGTTTTGGTTTTGGCATTTCCTTTTGGTGTCTGCCTTTCGAACTCACCAGTCCCACCTCGCTCCTCATCATCGTCATAGTTGGATTCTGCTTTGGGGGATTCATCTATTTCATCTTCCATAAATTGAAAATTAAATTCGCCTTTTATGATGGCATAATCCACTTCCATTTTTTTCAGCAATTTGGTTACCGGATCATTTTCATTTCGCAGTATGCATAACAATAAATGGACAGTATTGACAGTCGAATTTTTAAATAATTTGGCCTCCAAGAAAGTAGTCTTCAAGGCGCGCTCTGCTTGTTTGGTCAGTTGGAGATTTTGATTTTGGTTGGAGAAACTTTCTTTGGGAGGTGCCAACAGTTCAATTTTTTCTCTAACCTCCTTCAAATCCACATTTAAACTTTCCAAAATAGAAACCGCTTTGCTATCGCCATCCCGCAGGATGCCCAGCAGCAAATGCTCCGTTCCTATCTGATCATGCCCCAATCGCAATGCTTCTTCCTTGCTGTAAGCAATCACATCTTTTACTTTTTGTGAAAAATTATCGTTCATTTTTTATCTCTTACTAACAAATATAAATACTTCTTTGTCTAATTCGCATAAATAATGCCATAGTTATTAACGTTTTATTGATAGACTAAGTCTGCCAAATCAGGTCAAATTTAAATTTAAATCGGACAAAATTTCAGGTCTAATTTATTCTCCATTTGAACTATTTGAGTGATAGAAGTCGTTTGGACACTAGGAAATTTGTCATTTTGAAGCATTTTTAATTCATCATGTAATTCGAATATCTTTTCTGAATTTATTTCTTCCAAATTACCAAATGCCGCTTTATGTTCCGTTTTTTCTTCTTCCGTATATAAAGGAGAAGAGGAACGGACGATCAGCCGTTCTCCGGAAACATCTTCTTTATACTTTCTCTTTTCATCCCATATCAAAATCTTTTTTTCATTGGAATGCCGGTTAATCATGATCATCGTAAAAGGTTCAATTCCATCCAATTCAATTTCATTTATAAATTCATCTATAGAGGCATATTTCAACAATTCCAAAATCACCAATCCCCTGCTCATACGGTACGGCGGACGGTGCGCATGTTTTATATATCCTCCGTTCAAAATACAGCTCACATAATTCTCCGAATAATAAATCCAGGTTCCTCCCGAATTTAAATCTATCGGCCCCGTATATGCCCGCCCATACCTCTCATGTTTCTCAATCCCTTCAGATGAAGGCCTTAACACAGATTCATCTCTGTTATGTGTCAATATAAAATTTCCTGTTTCATCTGAAAATATACTTACAATGCACATTTCTTTTTACTTTTACAAATACAATGTATAAAACTCCATGCTAAAAAAATATTTAATTCTTGTCTTTTTTTTCATCATGCTTTCAGGTTGTTCAAAAATTGAAAAAACGATGGGATTCTCTTCCGAGTCAGATGCTGACTTTGAAATGTTTGAACTTTCATTTGACAATGTATTTTTGTCCAATTTTTCAGTGAAATTCACAGCTTCCGATACCGTTTTCATAGAGTACAATTCGGTTGAACAAAAACTAAAAGACAGCATACTTCCTCAAACAATTTATTATGGTTTGGTTCCCAAAAAGGATAGAAATGACCTTTACTCTTTTATCAATTCAACGGATTTTTCCAAATCCAACCTTGAATTTGAAGAAGAAAAAATACCAAGAGGCATCGAATACCGGCTTTATTTCATCAAAAATGGAGAAGACTATTTTTATGTTTTAAACGAATTGGACAAAGCACCAAAAAATTTAGACAGCGTAGTGCATAAAGCATTACGTATCATCCCCAAAACCCAAGATTTAAAAACATATCCACGAACCGTTTCGTTTAAAAGTAAAATCACCACTCCTCCACCTGCTCCTGAGTTTGAAGTGGATTCGGCTAATTTTGATTAATCATTTTTCATTCAAATCCGATGGCTTTCAAACGAAAATTCTATGACTACGAATACTGGCCTTTTTGGTTATTTTATGCGCCATTTCTGCCATATTGGATTTGGAATTCGATTCGTAGCGGTTCGTTTAGTTATTTCTGTAAAGTCAATCCGGGACTGGAATTCGGAGGATTTCTGGATTATTCCAAATATAAAATTCTCCAACAAATACCCGATGAATTCAAACCGAAAACCAATTTTATACGCACTAAAAATGATATACTTAAAATCCTCCCCAAAGGGAAGTTAGAAGGGGCTTTTCCTTTTGTGGTAAAACCCGATTTCGGGGAAAGAGGAAAAAATGTTGAAGTCATACGTTCCATCGAAGACTGGGACAAATATCCTTTGGAACAAAACCTCATCATTCAAGAATTCGTAGAATTACCTTTTGAGTTCGGGATTTTTTATGCCAATCTTCCTGAAAATAAACACCGGATTTTATCGATCACCGGAAAAGAATTTCTGATTTACAGAGCCGATGGGAATTCGACATTAAAAGAATTTGTTGAGAATCATCCAAGAGCCGTTTCCAGAACCGCCTATTTAAAAAACAAATTCCATAATCTATGGGAATCCATCCTCCCAAAAAACACGGAAATCCTGTTGGAACCCATAGGAAATCACAATCGGGGAACACGGTTTTTTGATGCCTCGCATTTGATTTCGGATGAATTGGAAACGAGAATAAATGAAATCGCCGATGAAATTCAGGGATTCAATTATGGTCGATTTGATGTCAAAACGCAATCAGAAGAAGATGTAAAGACAGGAAAATTCATCATTTTAGAAATCAATGGCGCCAATTCTGAGCCCACACATATTTATGATTCCGAATTCACGCTGATGCAAGCCTATAAAGAGGTAAAAAGACATTTAGATGTTCAATTTGAGATTTCAGGTTCCCAGCCGAAAACCCATTCGGATTTTGAATTTTTCAAAGCTGCTTTAAAAAGGATGTTCTGATTTCAGCAAATTTGTCAGTTGAAATCCAATCGGAATGGTTTATGAAATTTTATCCGAAACGCAATTTATGACGTATCCCTTCCCAAAAAATACGCTTTATGTCCCCCTCATCCTTCTCTTTTTGATTTGGCTCACATTTCTGTTTCAGAATTTGGGTTTGGGGCAATTTAATTGTTATGGGATTGTTCCGCGAAACGGTTTAGGGCTACGCGGCATCATTCTGAGTCCTTTGTTTCATTCGGGATGGAAACACATCATCAACAATTCGATTCCGCTGGTGGTTTTGAGTTTTTTTGCAGTATTGTTTTATCAGCGGACGGCTTATTACGTCATCATTCTCGGATGGATTTTTTCGGGACTTCTGGTTTGGTTGTTTGGAAATTTGTTACCGGGCGACAGCATAGGTTGTCATATAGGCGCAAGCGGACTGGTTTATCTGCTGGCTTCTTATGTTTTTTTTAGTGGAATTTTTAAGAAATCCCGTAATCTGATTGCGATTTCACTGATTGTGGTTTTCCTCTACGGAAGTATGATTTGGGGGGTTTTTCCGGAAGAGTTTCTCCCAAAATTTTACAGGGAAGACAGCAATCCTATTTCCTGGGAAGGACATTTGTCAGGTGGAATCGTCGGATTTATTTTTGCCATCATTACCCGAAAGTATGGTCCGAAAGCCAAAGTTTATTCTTGGCAAAACCGATCAGAGCCTGATGCCCGTGAAAAATGGCTTTGGGAAAAATACAAAGAATCTCTTTCCGATGAAGAACGGAATGCCGTGGAAGAAAAATATGGGGAACAGCAAAAGGATGATTCGGATGAAAAAGATTATTGGTTCCGAAATGATACGCGGTAAACAAAAAAGCCCCAACTTTCGTTGAGGCTTTGTGTGGTCCCACTTGGGCTCGAACCAAGGACCACCTGATTATGAGTCAGGTGCTCTAACCAACTGAGCTATAGGACCTTATTATATTTTTGTTTTATCCATTGTTTTCCGTAGCCGCTTTTTAAGTATTTCTCTCTATTTCTGGCAATTTCTCTCGTTTCAAATTCTTCAAAAAAAAATAATTCCCATGGTCGAAATCCTTTCGTACTTTTAGTTTTACCTTGGTTGTGCTCCTTTAAACGCCTTTCAACATTTTCCGTCATCCCAACATAGAACCTACCATCTTTTTGACTACAAATTACATAAATATACATCATTGTGAACGACTCTTTTTTAAACCACCTGATTATGAGTCAGGTGCTCCCTGCCTGCCGTTACCGTCAGGTAGACAGGTAACCAACTGAGCTATAGGACCCTTTGAACTACGAAGTTCGATTTACGAAATACGAAGTCCGCTTTTGGGACTGCAATTTTACAACAATCTCCTAAAATCTACAAACTATTTTTGATCGCAACATAATTCTATCAACACGCCATTGGTTGATTTGGGATGCAGGAAAACCACCATTTTATTGTCCGCTCCGGCTTTTGGCCTTTCGCTGATGAATTGAAAACCCTCATTTTTAAGACGTTGTATTTCTGCTTCCATATCATCAACTGCAAAAGCAATATGATGAATTCCCTCCCGGTTTTTTTCCAAATATTTTGCGATAGCACTATTTTCATTCATCGCTTCCAGCAATTCGATTTTGCTTTCACCTATTTCAAAAAAAGATGTTTTTACGGATTCCGATTCTACAGATTCTTCTTTGTATGAAGCCTTCCCTAAAAGTTTTCTGAATAATTCATTGGAAGTTTCTAAATCTTTAACGGCTATTCCGAGGTGTTCGATTTTTATCATTTTCCAAAATTAAAGATTTACGCTTAAATTTAATTAAAAAGCTTCAAAACAAATTCCCGGAAAAAGCCGTAATTTCGCAGAAACAAATCGGAAAACATTTTGGAAACAAACAGACAAAAAAAGGTAGCTACCGTATTTCAGGAAGAATTATCGGAAATTTTCCGCAAAGAAGCCAAAGAACTCTTTCCCGGAAAATTATTGACCGTGACTGAAGTATCGGTTTCTCCCGATTTGTCTGTCGCCAAAGTCTATGTCAGTGTATTTCCGACCAACGAAAAGGAGCAGATCATTAAAATGATCAAAGAAAAAGCACCTTATTATCGGTCTCTATTGGCTCGTTCTGCCGCCAAAACCATGCGGGTCACACCCGAACTTTTGTTTTATCTGGATTCTTCTTTGGATGAAATCGATAAAATTGACCGGGCGCTCCGCGGTGAAGGCAACAACCCTGTTTTGTAAATGAAGAATGTATCGCTTTTCATAGCACGTCGGTATAATACCTATACTTTAATGATCAGCATGGCTCTGATCCTGATTGCTTCTATGTTGGTGGGTACATTTATTTATTCGGGCAATCTGTCTTTAAAAATCATTCGGGATTTAATTTTTCCCAATAAAATTCTCACGGCCAACCAACAGATTTTGGTGATAGGATTGATGTTGGTTTATCTCTTTGTCCAAACCACAGCTATTTATCTTTTATTCAACAAATTACTGAAATCGATTCCTAAAAATTTGAAATTGGGAATTGCTTTTCTGATTGCTATTGTTTCTCTTGGTGTCGCCGGATTTTTAATCTTTCAGAAATTAAATCAAACCGTGTGGGTCAATGGTTTAACGTTGATATTGATTTCGACGGGATTGCTTTCCATTCTGTTTGGATTGCTCCATTTTATTTTTTCAAAACGCAAAATTACGGGTGTCAACATCATTACCTCGATTGCGGTTTTTGCCATTACCATTGCTACTTGCGCATTGTTTGTCATCCTTTCTGTTTTTTCCGGATTGGAAAAAATGAACATACAGTTTTTCAGCAATGTTAATCCCGATTTAAAAATTTCGCCGGCCAAAGGAAAATTATTGGCAAATATCGATCAGATCACTTCCAAATTGGATCAAAATCCTCAAATCATTTCATATTCAAAAGTAATTGAAGAAAAAGTATCGGTAGAATTTGAAGACAAACAGGATATCGCTTATATCAAAGGAATCGACCAAAATTATAAAAATGTAGTCAAAATAGACACTACCGTGGTGCATGGTTCTTATTTGTCTTTCCAAAACCCCTATGAAATCATTGCTTCCGACGGCGTCGCCAGACGCTTACAAATGTATATAGATCACCAACGTGCAAGCCGGCTGCGCATGCCCAAACCGGGCAGCGGACTGATTTCTTCTGAAGAGGAAGCTTTCAATACAGCTGTAGCCAATCCCGTCGGGATTTTCATCATCAATGACCAATATGACAAATTTATATTTTCTCCCATCAGTCTGACCCATATCCTGCTCCAATTACCGCCTGATTCGGCTTACAGCATCGAAATAAAATTAAACCCGGGTATGAATTTAAATTCTGCCAAATCAGCTTTGCAGAAAGAACTAGGCGATTCGGTCAATGTTCAGACCCGACAAGATCTGGATGCCACTTTTTTAAAGGTGATGAATGTGGAAAATCTGATTATTTATCTGATTTTCACGCTGGTCATCATCATCGCCACCTTTAATCTGGCGGGTGCCATCATCATCATCATACTGGATAAAAAAGTTCAGATTAAAACCATGTGGAGTTTTGGGATGCGCTTATCCCAAATCAAACGGATCTTTTTCCAAACAGGTTTATTGATTACGGTATTTTCGATTTTGTTTGGATTGACTCTGGGAAGTATCCTCGGTTTCTTACAAAACAATTTTCATTTGGTTATGGCCAATTCTTTTGTGCCTTTTCCGTTTGAATTCACTTCACCCAACTATCTGATTGTGATTTTAACCGTGTTTTGCATCGGCGGATTTGTTTCCTGGATGGTTTCAAGGAAATTACCGATTTAGAATTTAATTGAATTTAAGCTTCAACTCTTTTGCATAAGGCGTTTTATCGACTATTTCCCAATCATAGGCCTTTGCCAATTGGTACAAATCACCCAAATTTTCTATCAATTGTTTGTGTGCTTCTTCTTCTAATTTTTTTCGGTCAATGGTTTTTTCGATGTGTTCAACTGCCCGTTTTTTGATTTCATTCAATTCGTCTTTTTGAAATGTATTGAACCGACTTTGATCCATATCATAAATACTCACATCAGGAAAAACTTCCAATTCCAATTCGGGGACTTTCTGGATAAAAATGGTTTTGTTTTCTTCATCTACTTTAATTTCCAGTTTTTTCAGGTCATAAGTCGCCTGCACTTTGGCATTGACAAGAAACAATACTTTTTTATCAAAACTGAAATAATCCTTCAATCCGGGAACATAGACACTGTTTTTATGCGAATAAACATCTGAAAACATTTGTTCGGCTACGATCATTTTGTTCAATTTCTGAATTTCATAGGCGATGACATGCGATTCATTGGTAGAACTTCTTGTCTGAAATTGCTTCATGATAAAATAAGTAAGCAATGCCCCAAAAAGAATTCCTCCGGCTATGTATAAGAATTTTTTCAATCTTCCGAATAATTGGGTGTCAAAGGCGTTTCATTTAGAATCATCATGATATCTTCTTCCAAAGACCCTGAAACAGGCGCTTCGACAATTCGCCCTATTTCTTTACCTCCTCTATAAAAAATAAAAGTGGGAACAAAACGGATATCTTTTCCTATTTCCTCGCTGTAAAAGCTCTTTTTACTTTCATTTACTGCATAAGTCAGCAAACGCTGTTCAGGAAATTTAGCTTCATCCAATATTTTCATCAGCCGCGGATATTCGCGTTGGGAATCCTCACACCAAGTTCCCATAAAAACCTCAATTCTGTATTTTTTGAGTTTCCCTTTGAATTCTTTTATCATAACCGGATTGGTCGTATAGGCATCATATTCCTGATTGAACCATACCGAAAACGGCTCTTTTAAAAAAGCTTCCCTGTTTACGCCGCCCAATAACATTTTATTTCCATCTTTTAATTTCACAATTCGGTTAAAAATATAAGGACCTTCACAACTTGTCATTAAAAAAACGAGAACCATCACATATAAGGATTTTTTCATCTGTTTAAATTTTATTGTTTTTTATTGGTCAGATGTAATTCGCCATTAAACATTTTGGTTGGTATAACTTCATTGTTGTGGCTCATTTCATGGGTTTAATTTGAATGGGTAAAGATAAAAAGAATTGATTAGCCGTTGAATTTTCCTTTTTCGAAATGGATATTTCCTACAGAAAAATCTGCCAATTCACCGATAACGGGATATACAGAAGATTTGCCTACATATACTTTTCCTTTTTTATCCAAATCCAAATGCCCGAAATAGCCCGATAAATCTCCTATTTCTTCAATTCTCGAACAAAAAATAACTTCCTGTTTCTCCACATCCAACCGCTCCTCAAAATAAATCCCTATATCCAGCAGTGATTCCGCCTCGTTTGAATTCACCAAAACATTTCGCAGAATGATATCCAAACATTTCTGATTGTTCCGGGGGATTTTATCATAATCACCCTTATCGGAATTTTCCATCACCGAAATCCTTTCCAAACCCAATAAAACAGCCAATGCATTGAACTTCCGAACCTGACCGCGCTGATAATCATTCGGAAAGTGACCCGCTTCAAATAATAAACAAGGAAAGCCTTGTTTCATGAAATTATCGCCGGTAGAAGTCGGATAAAATTCATCGGAAAAACGGGCTATATGCCCCGGAATGATGTTTTCCAGTCCTTTGGTTATATAATCAATTACATCCATGGTTTTGATTCTTGCCGGCGTTTCCGAACGCTCGGGATCAGGAGAAGGCGCAAGAAAAGACAGAGTAGCCGGCTTAGAGGTATTGCCTACGTTAAAAATAGTACGCTGATCATGCAGATTAAATAAGAAATCAGGCTGTAAATGGGATACCAATGCTTTTAAAATCTTTATTTCTGGAGAAGCTTCCTGAAGAAAATCACGATTCAGGTCAATTCCGGCAGCATTTCGACGTGTATAAAGCGAAGAACCATCGGGATTGAGCATGGGAATAAAATAAAAACTGATTTTTTCTAAAACTTTTTTGGACCAATCATCTTCCAACTTCAAAAATTCCAACACATCCAACATCGCTCTTGTCCCTGTGGATTCGTTTCCATGCATCTGCGACCAAGCCAAAACTTTGATCGTACCGGAACCTATTTTAAGTGCATAAATATCATTTCCCAAAAATGATTTTCCCAACAAAATTTTGTCCGGAAAATACTCATCCAAATATTCTTTCAACTTTAAAAACGGTAAGTATTTGGATTCCAATCCATCAACCCAAATCATTTTGTATTTATCCGTAAAAAGTTCTGATAATCCCATAAAACGAAGGTACAATTTTTTGAAAAGCGATTTTTAAGCGATTTAAGCGACTTTCATTTTTTCGATGAATTCTTTATCAAAAAAATAAAAATAATGTCAGAAACGAAAGTCAAAAACACGATTTACAAATGTAATTTACAAATGTAAATAGATGATACTGAAAATATGTCATAAACGGATTTATATATTGATAAATTAATAAAAATCATACTTAATTATTTATTAATCAATTAATAATACAATTTTATTTGATGTATTGATTTGATTTTACTTTAAGTAGATTTGTCCGATTTGGTTTAAAATTCACTATTGTGAATTGTAAATTTTTGATTTACTTTTGTAAAATGGAACTAAAAAACAGAATTCTCGAAATCTTAGAAAAATCGGGGCTCACACCCTCCGAATTTGCAGACAAAATTGAAGTACAGCGATCGGCGATTTCGCATATCACTTCCGGACGAAATAAACCGAGTTTGGAATTTCTCATCAAAATCAAACAAGCTTTTCCGGAAATTAATACTGATTGGTTAATTTTTGGTGTCGAAAATGAGCCCGTTTCGGAAGAAAATTTTACGGAAAATGAAATAACAGAAAATAGGGATGACTCCTATCCTACCCTTTTCGAATTATTTGATACCGATGAAAAAATCGAAACAACCGAACCGGAAATCCCCGGACTTCCTATCAGTCCTAGTCCGGAACAAAAAAAAATAAAACGGGCTTTGCTTTTTTTTGATGACGGAACCTTTGAGGATTTTGTTTTGGGGAACACATGATTTCATTTCCGAATTTTCATTACATTCGTTTCAGAGATGAATTTTTTAGCACATCAATACCTGTCTTTTCAAATCCCTGAAATCCAATTGGGTAACTTATACGGAGAAATCGTAAGAGGAAAAAATTATCTGGAATTTGAGAACGGCATCCAAACCGGCATTCTGCTCCACCGTCAAATCGATAGTTTTACCGATGCACATGAGTCGGTTAAAAACAGTACCCAAAAATTTCACGAGAAATATGGGAAATATGCGCCGGTTATCGTGGATGTCTTATATGATTATATTCTGATTCAGCATTGGGAAAAATATTCGCAACAACCTTATAATGAATTTATTAACGATTGCTATGAATTATTTCGCATACATTTCGATTCGTTTCCAGCTGATCTTCAATTCATCGTCAAACATTTACTCCAACATAATTGGTTTCAAAATTATACCACTTTGGAAGGGATAGGCAAAACGCTTGAAGGTATCAGCCAACGCAGTAAATTTCCCAATAATATAGGAGAAGCAGTTAATGAATTCCAAATTCATCAGTCCGAATTGGAAAAGGATTTTGAATTATTTTTCCCTGAATTGACAGAGCATTGTCGAAATTTTTTACGGATTTCAGATTTTAAGGTTTAAAATTTTGCTTTGCTTATTTCCCATATAGGATTTTAACCCATGAAACGTCCCTATGGGACGAAAATCCTACCCACCAAACGTCCCTAAGGGACGAAAACTGCTTATGATTTCTATGTCTTACCCATGAAACGTCCCTATGGGACGGAAATGCTGATGATTTCTATGTTTTACCCACCAAACCTCCCTAAGAACGAAAATGCTTATGATTTCTATGTTTTACCCACCAAATGTCTCTAAGGGGCGAAAATGAATTCATAAATACATTTTCCATCACCCATCACCCATCTTCCATCACCCATCTTCCATCACCCATCTCCCATCTCCCATCTCCCATCTTCCATCACCCATCTTCCAACACCCAAATTTCTCGGATTCAAGTGAAAATTGTACTTTTAGCCGTCAAACAAAACAAATGATGGATTTCACTTTCAACCAACGAGAAGATAAAAACAAATTATTGGTTTCCGATTTACGCCGAAAATTATCCGAAATCTATTTGGGCGGAGGAAAGAAAAGAATTGAAAAACACAAAGAAAAAGGAAAATTGACGGCTCGCGAGCGCGTTGAATACCTTTTGGACAAAGGAAAACCCAGCATAGAAATAGGCGCTTTTGCCGGATATGAAATGTATGATGAAGACGGCGGATGCCCAAGCGGAGGCGTGGTGGTCGTCATCGGATATATGTCCGGAAAGCAATGTATCGTCGTGGCCAATGATGCTACTGTTAAAGCCGGCGCCTGGTTCCCAATCTCCGGAAAAAAGAATTTGCGCGCACAGGAAATCGCTATGGAAAATCGTTTACCGATTATTTATTTGGTGGACAGCGCAGGTGTTTACCTGCCGATGCAGGCTGAAATTTTCCCCGATAAAGAACATTTCGGACGGATTTTCCGCAACAATGCCATCATGAGCTCCATGGGCGTCACCCAAATTGCGGCCGTGATGGGAAGTTGTGTTGCCGGAGGTGCTTATCTGCCCATCATGAGCGACGAAGCCATGATCGTGGACAAAACGGGTTCCATTTTCCTTGCCGGAAGTTATTTGGTGAAGGCCGCTATCGGAGAAGACATTGACAATGAAACTCTTGGAGGAGCAACAACTCACTGTGAAATTTCCGGAGTTACCGACTACAAAGCAAAAAATGATGAAGATGCTTTGGACAGGATCAAATCCATCATGGGAAAAATCGGGGACTATGAAAAAGCAGGATATAACCGCATAGAACCTGCAAAACCGGCTCTGGATGAATCGGAAATCTACGGAATCCTTCCCGTTTCCCGTGCGGAACAATACGATATGTATGACATCATCAAACGATTGGTGGACAATTCGGAGTTTGACGAATACAAAGGTGATTATGGTAAAACTCTAATATGCTGCTACGCAAGAATTGATGGCTGGGCAGTCGGAATTGTGGCCAATCAACGAAAAATAGTAAAATCCAGAAAAGACGGAATGCAGTTTGGGGGTGTGATTTATTCGGATTCAGCCGACAAAGCCACCCGATTCATTGCCAATTGCAACCAGAAAAAAATTCCATTGGTCTTTTTACAGGACGTAACCGGATTTATGGTCGGTTCGAAATCGGAACACGGAGGAATCATCAAAGACGGAGCAAAAATGGTGAATGCGGTTTCGAATTCCGTTGTTCCGAAATTCACCGTAATCGTCGGAAATTCCTATGGAGCAGGAAATTATGCGATGTGTGGAAAAGCTTATGATCCACGTTTGATTTTTGCCTGGCCTTCGGCCCAATTGGCGGTAATGGGTGGTGAACAAGCAGCCAAAGTGCTTTTACAAATTCAGGAAGCAACTTTAAAAGCCAAAGGAGAAGAAATCGACGAAATCAAAAAACAGGAATTATTGGACGAAATTACGGAACGATATAATAAACAAACCAGCCCGTATTATGCAGCAGCAAGGCTTTGGACAGATGCTGTCATAGAACCAACCGATACCCGTAAGTGGATTTCTATGGGAATCGAAGCTGCCAACCATGCACCGATTGAGAAACCTTTTAATCTGGGCGTGATTCAGACTTGATGTTTTGAATCATAATTCTAATATTTTTAATATTTTTCAATTTTAGCAATGAGTAAATTCGTATTAGTCTTTATTTTTCTTTGTTCTGCAACATACCTTTATGCTCAATCGGATTATTTTGAAGGGAAAAGAACTTATTGTCCTATGCCTGATAGTGACAGGGTAAAAGAAATCTTCCCTTTGGGAATTCAGTGTATTCAAAAGAATGTTTATTTAGGATCAGCAGTAGAAATTTTTACTGATGTTATAAAAATTGATTCTACTTTTTGTGATGCCTATTTCTGGGCTGGTTATGCATATAGAATGAGTGATATGCATAAGGAGGCGCTGATTTATTATTATGTGGCGGATAGTTTGGCGCAAAATCGTTCAATTGAATTTAAACAAAACTTAGCTGTTACAAGTATGATTGTGGGATTGGATAGTTTGTCCCGCAAAAAATATGAAGAAATCAAAGAATTTTTCCCTGAAAGTCCTGAAGGATATTATGGTGTTGCATTGACCTCTACCCTTTTGGGTGATGTAGATTATGGACTGGAAAATATAAATATAGCAGAAAGAAAATATAGCCCGGATAACAAGGACACTCAATTTTTAAAAGCGATTTTACTCACATTAAATGCACGGCATGAAGATGCCTTACCTTATTATGAAAAAGTAAAAGGTAAATTTGGAAAAGATGATCATTTTAATAGGCATTATGCGCTGAGTCTATATGAGCAGGCCACATATAAAAATGATGAGAAAATGTTGAAGGAAGCTAAAAAGTACTACAAAAAAATAAAAAACAAGAATGAACTCACAGATGAAACCCGTGCAAAATTTGAAAATTAATAATTCTTTATGTGGTTAGGCGAATAGAAAATAACCTTCACAAGATTGGATTCTCTTATATTTGCTATAAATCCTTTTTTTAAATGAACGACGGTCATCCCTGCGCCAATTGCGGACATGAAATCACCCAAAACTTTTGCCCTAATTGTGGTCAGAAAAAATTTCGGCGTATAGACGGAAAATACATCAAGGAAGAAATCCAATACACTATCCTCCATACCAACAAAGGTTTTTTCTACACCATCAAAAATCTGATTAAAAATCCTGGAAGAACGACAAAAGATTATTTGGATGGAAACCGTGTAAACCATTATAAACCGATTTTATTGGCTTTTGTTTTAAGTGGTATCACGACTTTTATTTCTTACAAATTCATCAATTTGGGAGAGGTTTTAAATGAATTTTTTACAGAACGAATGGACGGCAAACAAAGTTCTCTGGATATTAATAATTTAAATACATTTTTAGCGAATTATATTTCGATGATTATGATGTCGATGATTCCTATGGCATCCATCATATCCTATCTGGTTTTTCGCAAGCAGGGTCATAATTATTTTGAACACGTTGTGATTAATGCATTTTTATACTGTTTTTGGGCGTTATGTACGGCCTTGGTTTTGTATCCGGTAATGTTTATAATGAAATCTGCTGACTGGGTCGTATATCTCTCCTTCGCTTCATTGCCCTTATTCGTGCCTTTCATTGTCTGGTTCTACAAAGGCATTTATCAACATTTAAGTTTAGGAAAAGTTATCTTTAAAGTTCTTCTATTTAGCATTGGAGGATTTATTGGGTATTTATTGATTTCCATTTCAATTGGGGTGCTGTATGCAATTTATTTAGTGGCTACAAAAAGCTCCGAAGTCATGCCTGCTTAAATTCTATTTCCAAAATGTATCTCCCCAATCATCTTCCAAAGGTTCTTGATGCATTTCTTCTATTTTCATCAATTCTTCTTCGGTGGCTACTTTCTGGATTTCGTTGAACAAAATCCTTTCTTCAAACCGGATATGTTGTTCCAATTCTTCCTCAATCAAACTCAAAGCCCGATTGATGTCTTCTTCATCATGAAACAAGCGTTCCAATTTCCTATGCTCTTTCAGTGCCCGCTTTTTCAATTTATCGTCGTCCGATAAAAGTGAAAACATGAACTCCTCTTCCGCTTCAAAATGCGGTTTCAAATGCGTATTGAAAAACCATTCTGTATATTTTTTCATCCGTTGTGGATTAATCTCCCGTCTGAAACCTTCTCTGATTTTCCAGCAAAGCAATAATCCGAAATGATGCTCACGGCTGAATTGTTGTAAAGCCGGATGGCGTTTGATTGGTTTTGGTTCTTTGCTCATTTTCTTTGATTTAAAACATTTTGCAATACGACAGCATGATTGATTTTCGGATCTCGCGCCCCATAAAGCAGCGTCACAGTTTGTTTATCGGCTATTTCTCTGATTCGTTCCAATTCTTCCTTTTTTGCTTTTAATTCTTCTTCATATAATTCGGTAAATTCTTCAAATTTAGCAGGTTGATGGTCAAACCATTTTCTTAATTCGGTAGAAGGTGCGACTTCTTTGTCCCATTCATCCAGCTTTGCACGGATCTTTGAAACGCCTCTCGGCCAAAGACGATCAACCAAAATCCGGTATCCGTCTTCAGCTGAAGCATCTTTATAAATCCGTTTGATTTGAATGGGTTTCATGTCAATTCCTTTTCTAGTTTAATGGCTTTAGGAAACAAGATATTGTTTTCCAAATGAATATGTTTATGCAAATCTTCTTCAAATTCTTTCAAAAGGGAAAACGTCACCCGATAAGTATTACAAGCATTTTCCGGCGCTATATAATGCTTACTTAATTCGCTGATTTTTCGAAAATTTTCACCTTCATTATCGTGTTCGCTCATCATCATGGCAATTGGATTCTGAACCGTTCCAAAATGTGCCGGCGGCATTTCCGCATTTGAAATTTTGGATTCTACCATTTTGCGGATGCGTGGAAACAATACCAATTCTTCTTTTTTCATGTGCATCGCCAATTCGCCTGCCGAATGATTAAAAATGCTCTGAATTTCAAATAGTTCAGGATGTCTTTTATCATGTACTTTTACTATTTTTTCCAAATAGGACTTGATTTCGGTGATTTTAGATTCTACATAACGATGATGTGTTTTCTCGATATAATCCGCCAATAAATCCAGTGGCCAGGCACTAAAATCTGTCATAGTTTCGTTTGATTTTTCCAATTCTTGTTTCAGTTCGCTAATCAATTCATCCACATTCAGATTTTTTTCTGAACAAGCTTCACCAATCGTCCGGTTTCCATTACAGCAAAAATCGATGTTATGTATTTTAAAAACCTTTGCAGCACGATAATCCTTTGCGACGATTTCTCCAATTATAGTGACTTCTGTAATATTCATTTTATATATTTTTTTAACCTAATTCATCTTTTTAAAACCAAAAACAAACAGCAATAAAAATTTCAGGATTTCAGCTCCTCCATAATAAAAGTGCAAGTTGGATGGTGGAAATTTGGCTCCATTGACAATTGCATCTGCACGCAGGTTCAATTCCGGTAACACCCAAAAAGTTTGGAACGACAAAAGGATTATTACAAATACAAAAAGATAGTATTTCGGGGCTTTCTCCCAAACCAACATGGCTAAAATCAATACTCCCAACAGCCATTCGACTTTATTCATCGTTCCGAAAACCAATTTCCCAATCTCCAAACCGATAGGCAAAGTCACACTTGATGCCTGAAATTTCAGCCAAGCTTCCATAAAACTGATGGCGCAAATGAAACCAATCCAGATAAATGTGCAGGCAACCATTATTTTGGATGAAATTTTCATAACAATGGTTTTTGCTGCGAATTTTTTCTGAAATAGGCAATTTTCAGTTGGAACATTTCCGCCATACGATTTCCTTGCCATTTGGCCAATTCGGCTTTCTTTCCTGTAAAGAGTTCGTCCACCGTTTCAAAAAACAATTTCAGCCATCGGTCAAAATGTTCTTTTTCTATGGGCAATTTCATGTGTGGTACAAACGGCCTTCCTGTATAGGTATTTTCTTCCAGCAAAACCGTTTGCCAGAACCGGTACATTTTTTCCAGATGTTCCGGCCAGCGATCTTGTATCACATCGTTGAAAATATGTCCCATTAATTCATCTTTCCTGACTTTACCATAAAATGTATTGACCAAAATTTGAATATCCGCTAAATTTTCAATTTCTTTTATTTGACTCATAACCAATTCATTATCTAACTAAAACAGACTCTCCTTTTTTTAATTTCATCGCCAAGTCATAAATAGAGGTGGTTTCCAGCATGCATTTCAGTTCATTTCTAATCTTCACGAAATCATCATGAAGCGGACAAGGATTTTGTGCATCACAAGTTTTCAAACCCAAACCACATCCTTCATATACCGAATTTCCGTCGATAGCAAAAACGATCTCGCAGAGTTTGATTTTTTCCAAACGGGAGGCTTCAACAAAAAATCCGCCGTTAGGCCCCGTTTGTGAGCGCACGATGTTGTTTTTGACCAGAATCCCTAACAGTTTGGCTGTAAATGCAACAGGCAAATCTGAATTCTCTGCAACCTCACCTACTTTTATTCGCCTTCCTTCCAATGACTGGGTGGTTATATAGATAACCGCTTTTATACCGTATTCAGAGGATTTTGAAAACATCTGACTTGATTTGATTTCAAATTTACGAAGAATTCTATTTAAGACAAATTTATCTTAAATTAAAATAAATGATTTTCAGCAGTTTGAAGATTGGGATTTTACGGGATTAATTGAAAATGGTTTGAACCAAATAATTAAAATCTTTTGAAAACGACCAGTTCTCCACATAGTTTTTGTTGATTTTAACCTTTTCCGGCCAAAGTACCTCATCGTTATATTTCAATGGATCTTCAACCTGATTTAAGGTTTTTTCTTCATCTTTAAAAGCAATTTGAGCCGGGCCTGTGATTCCGGGTTTTACGGAAAGTATGATGCGATCTTCCCCTTCCAGTTCATCGGCGTATCCGGGCACATCTGGCCTGGGACCTACGAAACTCATTTGGTCCAATAAAATATTGAAGATTTGTGGGGTTTCATCCAATTTTGTTTTTCGTATAAATCTACCAAAGGAGGTGATTTTATGAGTGGATTCAGAGGTAACATCGATATCGGATCGGCCTTTCATCGAACGGATTTTATAAATCGGGAACAATATGGCGTTTTTCCCGACACGCATTTGGAAAAATAGTCCAAACTGTCCCGTATCGATGGAAGAAATGAAAATGAGAATGAGGATAAGAGGCAATAAAACCGGGAGCAGAATGATTGCCAATGCGTAGTCGAAAAAGGATTTAACCTTCATTATTTACGATTCAGATACTTTTTAAAGTTAAAAAGTCTTTTGATTTTACCTACTATGCTCGGGTCATAATTGGCGTCTTCTTCAAAATAGCCGTAGCCGTAACCGTAGCCATAACCGTAGCCATAACCATAGCCATAACTTCCTTTTACCTGAAAATCGTTTAATATGACTCCGATGTTGGATACTTCTCCGTCATCATATTTATCGGAAATTCCTTTTAGTAAGCCTCTATAAGTATAATCAAAACGGGTTACATAGAGGGTGGCGTCTGCAAATCGCATCAGATCAAAAGCATCTGCAACCAAAACCACAGGCGGTGTATCCAGTACGATAAAATCGTATTTCGTTTTCAAATCGGCAATTAAATTATCGAGTGTTTCTGAAAGTAAAAGTTCTGAAGGATTGGGTGGAATAGGACCGCCGGTAATGATATCCAAAGAATCCAATCGGGTATTTTGAATGACTTCTTCCAACGTAGAATTGCCGGAAAGATAATTGGACAATCCTTTTTTGTTTGTCAATCCAAATTCGTCAAATATTTTCGGTTTTCTCAAATCCATCCCGATCAAAATGGTCTTTTTACCGCTGGAAGCCAATGCGGCCGACATATTCATCGACACAAAAGTTTTCCCTTCTCCACCTATAGATGATGTGATGAGTAAAGTTTTATTGTCAGTTTCATTCCCTTTTTTGAACAGAAATTGCAAATTACTTCTGATGGCGCGGAAGGATTCGGACAATCCGGATTTAGGTCTTTCCAACACCACAAGCGGGTGATCATCTGAATTATTTCCTATGGCTCCCAAAAAGGGAATGGAGGTTACTTTCACCACATCAGGAATTCCTTTGATTTTGGTGTCCAGAATTTCTCTGACAAATAAAAACAAGGTAGGTAACAACAATGCCAATCCCACGGCCGTCACAAGATTGGATCTTTTATTGGGTGAAATAGGTCCTTGATTTAAATATTTTGCATAGTCTATGATGGTTACATCCGAGACATTGGATGCTATTAATAATTCTGCTTGGCTGTAGCGTGAAAGTAATTGGGAATAAAGTTCATCATTGATGGTATAACCTCTTGCCACATCCAGAAATTCTTTTTCTTTTTCCGGTAGCTGATAGGCTTTACTATCATATTGAGCCAGTTGTTTATTGATCACGCCTAATTCTTTGTTGACTTTGTTTCGGCTGGTATTAATCAACTGTTGAATGGTAGATTTGGTCTCGGCAATCTGCGTATCCAGTTCTTTAATTTCTCTTGATTCCGCTTTGTAAAGTAAACGACGGTTTTCGCGTTCGGTTTCCATCATCCTCAATTTTTGAACTTCTGATGAAAAGTTACCTTCGTCAAGTCCCACTATTTGCAAGTCCATCATACCTTTTGAACCGGCTTGATATACATTATTGCTTACCGAATTAAGGGCATTTATTTTTTCCTGGTATTCTACTTTTTGTTTTTCCAGTTCCTGAATGCTGGAAAGGATTTCGCCTTTTTCACCTCCAAAATCATAGGTTTGAGTGCGTTTCTGTAAATTCTGATACTGGAGTGAAGCACTGTCCACTTTGGCTTTTACTATGCCTATTTGTTCACCAATATATTTCAGGGTATTATGCGCAATCAGGTTTTTTTCATTCAACTCATTTTCCTTCAAAAGTTCCAGCGAATTATTGACAACATCTATAGCTTCCTGCTGGGAATAAGAAGTTTTACTCAAACGGATGATGGAACTTCCTTTTGACAAAGGTGTTACACTGATTCCGCTTCTGACTCTTGCTGCTGCAACATCGAGATTGGTCAGTTCAAACGAATAATTATCCTCGGAGTTAAAATTAATTTTGCCTTTTGATATTTTAAAACGGTAATGATCCCCGGAGATCCATTGTCCAAATTTTGCCGTTTTGGGTAAATTTATTTTGACATTTTTGCCAAGTATTTTATCTGTGGAATAATTATACAAATGATTGGTAGAAATGGAACTAATCGGAATAATTTTATAGGAATTATTATCCAAATTTTTGATTTCAAATTCAACTCCCAAAACCTGATTGTGGGTGGTATCCACTTCCACCAAAAAAGGTGAAATATCTTTGTGTGTATTTGATTTTTTAAAGGTTCCTTCTTCTTTATAAGCAATGTATGCTTCTATTTTTTTGGCTACTTCAAAGGAATGTGTACGTGATTCCAGAACATTTATCAAAATATCTATTTTCCCGCTGGCTCCTCCCCAAATGAAATTGATGGAGTTGCTTCCCAAATCAGTATTGCCCGATGATTTGGAAGAAACGTGAAAAGTCGAATCAGCTTTATATTCCCTATCCAAATACCAATTATTCAGATAAATAGCAATAAAAAGTCCTAAAATCAGACTAAAAAGATACAAGGCCCAGTTCCGGAAAAGCCGAGGAATGAAACGATCTATTTCAAAGAAAAAAGCATTGTTTTTCTTTTGGCTTTTATCAGTAGTTTTAGTCGGATTTGTTTGCATGGTTAAAAAAAAACGATGTTTTATAGATTTTTAAAGAAGAAATAAATCCCAATTACAGCCGCTATACCACCAAATATGGTAGTTATGGTTTGGATTGGGTTGATTCCTATACCCCATTGTTTTTGTCTTCTCGGATTGATGATGATGATATCATTTGGCTGTAGCCAAAAGTACTCCGAATTCATCACGGATTCTTTGGTGATATCCACTACGGCACGTTGTGTTCCTTCTGGAGTAGTTCTCAAAATCTGAATATGGTTCCGGTCTGCAACGGGTGTTAAATCTCCTGCCATAGCAAAGGCTTCAATAAGATTAAAATCGTATTGGGGAACAAAATAATTGCCCGAAGCTGCTTCACCGACGATGGTAAAGTTGATGCCCGGCATATTGATCTCCAGATATACCGCATCTCTTTCAAATATTTGGTAAAATTCAGTTTCTACTTTTTCTCTGGCTTCTTGTAAAGTCAATCCCTGTAAATAAATTTTACCGATTCGGGGAAGTTCTATATTTCCGTCTTCTTGTACTCTTACGGATTTTCCGCCTGCTTGAGTATTCATAGATGCCGTGGCGGTTTGGCTTGTAAAATCCCTTAATTCCTGTAATTCTACTCCATCACGTGTAGATACTCTAATATTAATCAAATCATTTTCTTGCAAATGATAAACCGGACGATCAAATTCTATCATACCGTTTTCATTCAATTTCAGCTTGTCATCGGGTTGTATATATTTGATGTCCTTCAGTGGTATACAGGACGTCACCACCGCCAATAAGGGCAAAAGAACAATCAATATTTTAGTTGGTTTCAAGGTCATAATTTTAGTTGGCAAATATAATGTTTTTCAGGTTATTGGATTTGTTCTCTTTTTTTCATTTTGTTCTTATTTATCCCTTCACCAATTACCAACGGCAAATAAGATAAAATTAAAGCTGCCAGAATTAAGGCCAAAAGCATCAGCGTGATATTGGAATGACGGATGAGATAGGCGAAGATGATTAGCAATATATTTGAGAAACATATAATTACAGCTGACTGCACATGGGAAAATCCCAAACGCAACACTCTGTGATGGATGTGGTTTTGATCGGCAGAAAATGGAGATTTTCGTTTCATCAGCCGGATAATTATAACACTCAGCGTGTCAATCAACGGAACAATTAAAATCGCAATTGCCACAACTGGGGCACTTTTAATCATAACATAAGGCATGGAAGAAAGGTCGATGAATTTAATGGCCATAAAGGCAATTAAATACCCTACGACCATGGAACCGGTATCTCCCATGAAAATTTTATATTGGTCCGACATATTAAAATACAAAAATGCAAGTAGGGACCCCAATACAGAAATAGCTAAAAAACCCATGGAATATTCATACAACCGGAAAAAGATAAATACAAAACAAAGCGAAATCAAAATCCCTACCCCACTGGCCAGTCCATCAATCCCATCTATTAAATTATACGAATTGATGATCAACACGATGATAAAAGTTGTAAATAAGATACTGAACCAATAAGGTAAATCAAATATCCCAAATAATCCAAAAAAACTGTGAATCCGTACATCGGAACCAACCACAATCATCAATGCACTGATGATTTGAGCTACTAATTTTTTACGTGGTGCAACTACCAGCAAATCATCCATCAGCCCGATAAAAAACAATAAAACCAATGCGGCGGAAAAAAAATGAACATTAAAAAGCATTTCAGGACTAAATATTCCCACAACCACCGTGATGGCAAAATAAACTGCAACTCCGCCCAAACGAGGGACTTTACGAACGTGCGAACTTCTGACTCCCGGCACATCCATCAATTGCTTGCGATAGGAAACCCTGATTATTTTGGGGATAGCGATAAAAGTCAAAAGAAATGAAAGAGAAAAAGATAAAATTACTTTGAGATAAAGTGAGGAATAGCCCAGAAAATTAGCGATTAATTCTAAATTTAAGTTTTTCATACTTTTTCATTCCGTTCAATGCCCAGTGAAGGGTATAATAAGTTGATTGTAGCAAAGATAAATTTAAAAATTCAGAATAAACGGCAAATTGTTTACGAAGTATCTTGAATTTATTTCTGGAGTAAGAGGTTTTCCGTATCCTGTAAATTGCCAAAGGTTCCTTTATGGCTCTGGCTTTGGGGATTTTTCTTAGAACTTCAATCCACATCGCATAGTCTTCTCGCATGTCCACTTCCGGAATTCTGACTTTCCCAATTCTTTTGGTATCATACATCGAAGTCAACATAGGAATCGGACAATTATAAAGAATTCGATCATAAGTAATATGATCTTCCGCTATGAAATCCGTCAACAAAGGATTCAGTTCCTCATCATGACGTTTATAAGATGCATACACCAATTCCTCTTGATTTTCAACCAGAAATCCATGTACTGTTTCCAGAAAATTTGGTAACCAAACATCATCACTATCCAAAAAAGTTATGAATCTACCCGAAGCATTTTCAAGCGCCAGATTTCTTGCTTCTGCCGCTCCTACATTTTTATTTAGCGGAATCAAATGGATTCTTTCATCTTTTAATTCATTGATAATTTGAACCGAATTATCTTTGGAGTGATCATCAACTATCCACCACTCCCAGTCAGTAAAAGTTTGATTTAAAACTGACTGAATAGTTTCGGACAAATATTTCTCCGAATTATAACAAGGTGTGATGATGGAAACAGCTGGATTCATCCCGACATTATTTACTTTCTAAAAACCCATAAGGAACCCATTCGTTAAGAGAAGTCTTGTAATTTCCGAAACCTGACTTGTCTCCCCAATTATAATAGAAATTGACATACAACAAAATGGTATAAGATGTAAAAGAAATATAAACAAAATTCTTGATTAGCTTATTATCTTTCAAAGCCATAACCATCCTCGGAACAACAAATATGATGAAAACCGTATAAAAACCGGGAAGACGTGCCGCAAAAATACCTTGTCCAAAAAAGAAATAAATAACTACTCCAAAAATGTATAGATTCCTGAAATAAGCAAACAACGGATCCTTTTCCGTAACATTTTTATTAAAAAGTAAAATGGCAAAAACCGTCAGAACTTTTACAATATCTCCCAATACACCTCTGTCCATCAGTTCATTGACATAGTCATTATAAGTTTCAGCTACACCAAACGGCATAAATTGCATGATTCCGTCTATGGCAGCACTTAGTCCAAATAAGTTAAACACAATGGCGCCCACCACGATTAAGATAATTGTGGTATTATTCATTCTAATTTTAACAATCCAGTAGGCCAGTATAAAAGCAACTACTGCTTTATGAAACAAAAAGGCTATCACAAAACAAATCAAAAACTTCCATAGTTTACGTTCTATGATATATTTCACAGAAAAAAGCATGATGGCACTGGCCAAACCCTGACGCACATGCACATGTTCTTCAAACAGGTAAGTCGGGATAAAATACATAAGAAGCGCCATAAAAACATAGCCTCCATATCTGTAAATCGTAATCGATTTTAAAGTCAGAGCGATGATGGCAATGATCAATGTAAAGCTCGCATAACCTAAACCTAATGCGCTAACCAATTTGTTCAGAAGCATATAACCATACTCCATATCCACCATTTCTGCCAGATAACCCAATTCGGTAAAACTGACAGTTGAAGCCCCTTCAAAAGCATTCCAATAAGCCAACCAGTCCGGACTTAAACCATAAGCCAGTCCCGCAGTAAGCATCATCATCACAATGATGAAATAGTACCAGCGTCTGTCAGGTTTTTCTTCTTTACTGACTTCATAAATGGACGAAATCAGTATAAGAATGGCCAATAAGTTATAGATAAAACTCATGCTTTTTAGCTCAACAAGATTAATTTAGGGTAGATAAACCCCATTAAATAATAAATCTGCTTTTTCAATGGCAAAGAAAACAAATAATTTACTGCAAACCTTTTATATCCCAATATTTTAATTTTCGAAATATGATATTTGGACAATTCTTTATCCAATTCGTTCAGCATTTCCTTTTTTAATTTTTTGTCTCTCACAAATGCCACATAGGCCAAAAACGAATAATAGCCCTGAAAAATAAAAAACCGCTCAAATTCTTCTCTCCGCTTACTGTACAGGCTTTTGTCAAATGCCTCCTTTACACTTTCAATCGCCAAAAACATATCCAACCCTTTTCTTGTATGGGTTTTGGTGATGGAATCCCGGCGTTCAAAATATTTATAAAAAGGTTCATTTATTTTGGCAATGATTTTTGACTCCAAAACCAATTTGGGTATCAACTCAATGTCCTCAAAATGAATTCCTTTCCGGAATCTATGCTTTTCAAATAATTCTTTTTTGAATAATTTATTACACGCAAAACAAGCCATTTCGCCAAAAATAGTAAAGTCATTTTCCAATACGATTTTCTCCGGCAACTGCGGCGATTGCGGCAATTCCCGAAAGGCTTCTCCCCTTTCATTCACTTTTTCCAAATCGCATAAAACAATCTCCGCATCATGCTCCATCGCTTTTTCATACATCTGCTCAAACATTTCTGCCGAAACATAATCATCACTATCCACAAAACCGATGAAATCACCTTCGGCTTTTTCCAATCCGAAATTTCGGGCATCGCTCAGGCCGCCATTTGGTTTTTGAAATGCTTTTATTTTGTTTGACTTTTTGGAAAATTCGTCAATTATTTCCTGCGAATTATCCGTCGACCCGTCATTTACCACTATAATTTCCAATTCGTCCAAAGTCTGATCCAGCAAGGAATTCAGACATTTCGCCAAATACCTGGAAGTGTTGTAAACCGGAACGATGACAGATACTTTCATTTTTATTTCAAAATAAATTTAATTAAACCTCCGAGGTTTAATATCATTTCGCTGAAAAACCTTGGAGGTTTTCCGAATTTTTTCTTAATTCACTCAAAACCTGATTGTATTGCTGAACAATTATTTCCTTTGAAAAACGCAATTCTATGCTTTCCCGGATAAATTCCTTATCATAATTTTTATCGGTCAAACGCTCAATTTCCCGGGCAAAACCTTCCGCATCTTCAATCGGAAAAATTTCGCCATTGACTCCCGGCTGGATGATTTCATCGATTCCACCCGGACAATTGTTAACCAAAGCATAAGTTCCACAAGCGCCCGCTTCCAGCAAAACGTTTGGAAAACCCTCATAGCGCGACGAAAGTACAAACAAATCTGACTGATGCAAATATGGATATGGATTCTGCTTAATTCCCAAAAATTCTACATTTCTCAATCTTAATTTATCTTTTTGCTCCGCCAACTTTTCACGGTCCCGGCCATCGCCCAAAATATGGAGTTTGATAGGTTTATCTTTCAAATGCGCAAAAACATCCAACAACAGGTCAAAGCCTTTCCTTTCCGTTAAATTCCCTATTGCAACCACATTTTTGAATTTGTCCGAAAATAATTTTTCATTCTGAATCATTTGATTTTGAATAAATTTAATATCCACAGGATTGTTGATTTTTACAATTTTCTCCGGTTGGATTGAAAAATTCTCCACCAAATCATTTCTCATATCATCAGATTGAGCAATTATTTTATGAAAATTATTATAAAACCGATAAAAAAACTTGATTTCCTTTCGTTTCACATGTTTTGAAACCACATTGGTTTCTCTGGCTATGAATTTTGTCTTTTTAAAAAATGGAATCATAGGCGAAAGCAAAGCACTGACTTCGCCCCAACCTCCAAATACAATATCGGGTTTATCTTTTCGGATCAATTTCAAAACCGAAAAAACAGCAAAGCGGATTCTATCTATTTTTAAATCAATGAGTTTCACATCGGATTTCAACAAATCCAACGGCATTCCTTCTTTACTGAATAAAACCAATGTGGTTTCAAATTTGGTTCGGTCGAGTTCGTTGCAAAGCGTAAAAATAACACGCTCCGCACCACCAAACGTAAGTCCGGGCAAAAGAAAATATATTTTTTTAGAGTGATTCAATGTAGTTTTTTTCAGGTTTCATCCTCCACGGCGAACAAGAGTTTCAAGTTTAATGTTTAATGTTTAATGTTTAATGTTTAATGTTCAAAATTATAAATCTTATTTCATACACACGCTCTTACTCTCCAACTCTCCAACTCAGCAAACTCCTTTGGTCAAAAAATGCCAAATATATCCCCAAATCGTAGGATGGTACCAAATTTGGCTTTCCAGTTTGGGTTCGATTTTTTTCAAAGAACCTGCTGCTGCATCTCCAATCGCCTTTCTCATCAAAGGAATCCCCGCTGCAGTTTGATAATACGGATAAGTGGTAAAATTATCTTTTTTTTCGGGTTGAATGACGGCCTGATATAAAATCCCGCCCGTATCTACGCCTTTATCCACCAAATGAACCGTTACCCCGCAATTTTCCAAATCCCGGTTGACCAACGCCCAATATCCGCCGTGAATTCCTCTGTATCGCGGTGTAATTCCTTCGTGTGTATTGATGAAAACCGCATCCACAGCCGACAAAACTTTTTTGGAAATAATCCGGCAACCATTGACAATGACCACATCCGGATTGATTTTTTGTAATAATGCTATGGTTTCCGGCGCATTTACACTGGCTACATCTATCAATTTCTCATTGGGAATTGGATCATCATTTAATCCTAATTTTTGAATGACCTTTTCTTTTTGCTTTTGGGAGAAGTTTCTGAGAATCGGTAAAAGGAAAATTCCAAAAGCAATTTGTCCCGCCACATTGAACCACCCCAATTTTTTGGCTCGGTTTTTCATGATGGTTTTCATCGGGACTGGCGTTTCCCGAATCACCGTATGAATTTCCAGATCTTTGGCCAATCCGTTGTACATGAACCTTGAAGAAATCGCCGGCCCGGTCAGCATCAGGATTTTAATGCGCATGTTTTTCTTTATAAAGTTCCACAACTTCTGCCATATTTACACTTTTCATTTGGTATTTTAATTGAAGAAATTGGTAGTGCTGCAATATTTCTTCCAACCTGTCAAAATTCACATCCTGATTGATCCCGATGTCATGCGGATGAAACCAAAGATGAAATATTTTTCCTTTTCGGGCTGCATGATTCATCTGCTTTTTAATTCTCCGCATTTTCAAAAAATCAAATTTTGATTCCGATTTTTTATAAGGCCGTAACCATCGGCTCGCTCTGATTTGATACAGATTTCCTTTTTTTATTTCTTCCAAATTTTGGCAATGATGATTTCCCAAACAAATAAAATAATCCAAATAGCGAACGGCTCTTTTCACCACACCTTCGTCAGCTCCTCTCGCTGCCGAATGAAACCATGCTTTTTCTGTTTCTCTGTATATTTCAATTCCGTTATCGGAAAGGGTTTCCAGATAGTCCGGGTTGATTTGATGACGTGGAAATACAAAGGATTTTAGTTGAATATCATTGGCTTCGCCAATTTTAATTGCCGCTTTTAAATCCGCTTCAAATTCTTCCCGGCTTTGTCCCGGTTCCAATCCGTAATAATGCGAAAATGTATGCGTCCCGATTTCATGGCGCGGATCATTTTTTACCAATTCGACTAATTTTTTCCCGAAATAATAACGCGGATCATGGTTTGGGGATTCTTCCATATATCCATGGTAAGGCGAAAGATTTTGATCGGAATATTGAGGTTTTATCGTTGGAAGAAATTGATTGAGTTCTTCATAATTCTCTGAAAACATTGCTCCTACCGTTGCAAAAGTAGCATGGATATCATATTTCTCAAACAATTTCAGCATTTTGGGAATGACTTCCCAAACACCTAAAACGTTGGCTCCGTATTGCTCAAAACTGAATTTGTCCCGGATTCCCCAAAACAATTCAAAATCGAGCGAAATCACAAATAAACCTTTGGTTTCAGGATTTGGACTCATACACGATTGTTTATATAGCCTTCCGTTGCTGTATCGCTTTTCATGGTTTTAGCCGGATTTCCTACTACAATGGAATTGTCATCCACATCATTTGCCACATAGGAATTGGGAGCGATCAACACATTGTTTCCGATTTTGATTCCTCCGACAATGACGGCATTGGTTCCGATCCAGACATTGTCACCAATCTCCGGAACACCTTGTCTTTCGCCCCGATTGGTTTGACCAATGGTAACACCGTGTGCCAGATTACAATTTTTCCCGATTTTGGCTTTGGGATTAACCACAACCGTTCCCCAATGCCCTAAATATAATCCACCGCCGATTTCGGTTTTATAGGAAATTTGAAAACCATATAAAATTTGATATCGACGCAGCATCAAACGGTAAAAAATTCCCGTAGGGTTTTTGGGCGAAGTATTTTGAGACTTTCTTAAATAATATAAAAACAACAATCCCGGATCTGAGAAAACATCCCAGAAAAAGACTTTTTTATATTTTCCGTTTTTGCGGAAATAATCTTGTTGAAGTAATGTCGGCATTATAAATTATCTATAATTTCTTCAATTTTTTTTACCGAATTTTCCAGAGAAAAAGGTTGTGTAAAATTAGCAATTTTGTTTTGATAGGTCTTGGTTAATTCCGGTTCGGTCATGATGCGTTTCATTCCCTCATAAATTCCTTCTTCCGAATTCTCCACAATTAACCCCAATTCGCCCTCATTCAACATTTCCCGCACTCCTGAAACATCTGTTGCTACAATGGTTTTCTCCAATGTCAAAGCCTCATAAAGAACGGTTGGGAATCCCTCATATCGTGAAGAAAGAATAAAAAAATCTGCTGCTTTGAAATAAGGATAAGGATTATCTGTAAATCCAAGCATAGTCGCCGTTTCATCTGCTCCCAATTCAGTTTTTAATCTCTTGATGTTTTCAAAATCATACCCATCACCAACTATCAAAACGAGATGTTTGAATCCTTCTTCCAATAATCTTTTGTGAACTTTCAGTAAACGGTCAAATCCTTTTTGAGGAAAAACGGTTCCGACTGAAACAAATAAAGGTTGGAAGCCGGAAGCCGGAAGCCGGAAGTTAGGATTGAATTCGGCTTTGGTTAGAATTTCTTGTGTATCAAGTGGATTATAAATCCGGATAATTCGATTGGATTCGTCTTCGTTTCGAGCCATATTTTGAAAATCCTTTTGAATATGTTCTGAAATCACCATGATTTTATCAAAACCAAAGAATTTTCGGATTTCCTCATCGGTATAATCGTGAAATTCGGTTTTGCGTAAATCATTATGAATCCAAACTATTTTTTTTGAGGATTTCTGAGGCGAATTTAAAATATCATCACGCATTCCGTGAATGGCCGCAAACTCTACATCGTATTTCTTTCCTTTGAGGATGAATTTATATAAAAGCGAGGGAAAAGATTTTAGAACTTTTTGATAGATTACCCGAAATGCCTTTTGAGGTATGTCCTGCAAACGGTTGGTGGTGATCATTTCACCGTGATTCAGATAAAGAACATTTATCCAATCCGGAATTTCCTTTAAATATTTCCCCGAATATAAATTCAGCAATAAATCGATTTCGTATTTATCAGATGGTAGGTTTTTCAAAAAGGTGGCCAATACTTTTTCTGCTCCGCCATGGCGAAGAGAACCGATTCGTATAAGGATTTTCTTTTTCAAGACGTTGTAAAAGTATTAATTTTGGCTGTATATGAAAGCAACCATTCGAAACTTAACCAAAAAGCTTTTTCCAGAAAAACTTCTCTTTCAATTTGCGTCAGGCAAAAATGACAATCATCTGCTTGTGAAGATTCTGCCTCGTAATTCTCAATATTCGGATTCTGACATCCGACCTGTTATCCGCTAGGGAATTCGCTATCAATTGAATTTGAATAATTATAATGATTGGCTTTTATATTTTGGAGTTGACAATCAAAACAAAGAAAGTATTTATCAAAAAATTCAAGATGGTTTTGTGGTTTTGATGTGGGCAGTAATATCGGCGAAGTTTTGCTAATTATGGCAAAAGTAAATCCGGACGAAAAAATATATGATTCTGAACCGGTTCAATCAACTTTTGAAAAACTTTCTAAAAACAAAACGCCAATCCCAACAACTGTAAAAATAATAACTCGCTATAAATAAAAATACATTTTGCCATTTGTAATGCTTTTTTCCAAGTGCCCAATACACAATGAAAACGATGGGAAAAAAGAGAGCAAAAGATAGCGAGTTAAATAGCATAAAATAAGGAGAGATTTAGATTATAAAATTTCTTTCCATTGTTGAATTCTTTTTTCCTTTTTCCAGTTTTTTGCTTCCTCAAAACTCGATTTCATCAGACCATCTAATTCGTTTGAATTATCAACCAAATATTGCAATTTTTCTTGAAACAATTCTTTCTTGTGAAGCGGAATCAGATAACCATTTTTTTCATTCACTATATCCGCCGGACCATATTTACAATCATAAGCAATAAGCACATTACTGAAAAACATAGCTTCGATTAATACAGTTGGTAATGCTTCATTGGTCGACGTTAAGGCTATAATTTTACTCCGTTTCATCAAATCATAGACATCCTCAATCGTTCCTGATCCGAGTAATTTCACCTTTTCCGAGAGATTGTTTTCAATTATAAATTTCTCCAATTTTCCCCGTAAAGGACCATCTCCCAATATCATCACTTTCCAATCATTCGGAAAATTTAAACCCTTGATAATTTCTAAAAATCCAATCGCATTTTTCTCATCAACCAATCGAACAATCAATGAAATGAAATTCTCTTTTTTTTCGGACGCAATAAATTCATTATTCACAATCGCTTCGTTCATAATATTATAAATCGCTTCTGATTTTGCCTCGTAGGATTTAAAAAATCGTTCTCCCGCTTTATTGGTTGCCACTACAAAACTCAAATTATGATAATATTTCTTTCGAATTCTTCCCCAAATTCCACCACCTGCATCATGAGGGTTATGCTCCCAAGCGATAGTCTTTTCGGCAATTTCTTTATGCATCGAAACACCTGCCGATAATTTATATTGGCAAGTGACAATCCTATCAAAGTTTTTATAATTCTCTTTCAACCATTTCAACGAAACTTTGTAGGCACCATAATCATAAAAATAATTTTTGATGTTGTTTCTTTTCGGTAACCAACGCAAATATTTATCGATAGAAACATTCACTTTTGAAAAAGCCCAATGTGAAAATGAGTCAATAAAAACAAGTTTAACTCTATGATCCAATTCATAAAACGGTTTATGTTCTGACATTAATACCAAAATAGTAATATCGTAATCTTCAATTAATTCATTGGTCAAATTAACCAAAACCCGATTGATCCCTCCCGGTTTATATAATTTATAATATACAAATAGCAATTTTTTCTTTTCCATTTTAGGATTTCAATTTGGTGTAAAGCCAAGAAATTGGAAACATGAAAGTTGACAAAACCCGAAATTGATGTAATTCCCGATTGATTTCATCTAAACTTTTATCATTTACTATGGCATAAGTTTGATAACCTATAATATTTCTAATCAACGACTTAGGATAACCGTGAAGTTGTTTTCCATAACTATTTAAAAATGAAAGATACCCCAGCATCAAACCATAACGGTTTTTTCCACTCCAACGTGTATTTGAAACCGAAGCTTCATCGTTTTCATCTTTATGGTAAATCCGGATTATTTGATTGATAAATCGGGTTTTCAAACCACGGGCATCATAGGTATTGAAAAACACACTTTGAGGGATGTAAATTCCTCTCGGGAGATTTGAATAATCGAATTTCTCCAATTCATCTAAATAGGATTTCGTAAAAAATATACCATTTTTATCGCCTTTCACCCTGTATTTATAGCGCATTTCAAAGATGCTTCCGTCAAATTCGATCGGATATTCATCACCGACAACTTCACCGTTTTCATCACCCGAAAGACCCATTACTGAAATGAATTCATCCTGATTTTTAATCTTTTCTGCTTCGCCAATTAAAATTTTAAATGCATCTTCCGGATAGGAATCATCTGAATCCAGAATGATGAAATATGGCGTTTCCACCTTTTTAATTCCTTCAAAAACCGTGTGAAATTTATGTTGGTTGGGATGAAAAAAATACGCAATTTCAAATGGACTTTCCGTCTTAAATTGTTCTATTATACTCTTAGTTTCATCTGTAGAACCATCATCCATGATGATCCATTTGAATTCTTTTAAAGTTTGCTTTTTCAAAGAATCAAAAGCTCTCTGGAGCGTATGCGCCCGATTGAAAGTCGGTGTTATTACAGTCAATTTTGAGTCCTTCATTTCTTTAAAGCATATTGATTTTCAAATACTTCCGTCACTTGATCATATATTTTCTGCGCATCAAATTTATCGGATGCTTTTTCTGCTCCCATCCTGATTTTCTCTACCCATTGCGGTTCAGTCAAAAACCTTTTCATGGCCGCATAAATTTCTTCTTCATCAAAATTCACCAAATACCCATCTACTTCATGTTCAATCATTTCCGGGATTCCACCGACGTTTGTAGAAATAATCGGTTTTCCCAATCCCATGGCTTCGCCAATGATGAGCGGATAGGATTCTGAACGCGAAGGCAAAATAAAAAATTCCGCTGCATCCATGTACGAATAAGGATTTTTTTTGGTATCCAATAAAAGAAAGGTTTTTTCAACTTCCAATTCTCTGGCTTGATTTTTCAAGTTTTCCATTTCATTTCCACCACCTACTACTGCTATGGAATGCATCAAACCCTCGTTCCGCAATCTTTTATGGATCCGCATCAACGCATCATATCCTTTTCGGAAATGCAATCGTCCAACGGAACAAAATACCGGATGAACATCGTATTTCACCTCTGAAAGTCGAGCTTTGACTTTGGCATCTTCTATGTTGATGACATTATAGATCACAGAACTTTTCGGATATTTCACTTGATACAAATCATCAATAACCTGCCGTGTCTGCGCCGATCCAAAAATCATCCAATCAAACTTTTTCATCAAATCGATGCGTTTCATCACACGATTTTGGTCTTTATCATAACTCACATCGGTATGAAACCAACCGATTTTTCGCGATTTTCTGTTGGGTGAATTTAAAACCCATTCAAATTCTGTATAGCCCGGTGCCACTTCCAGATCAAATTTTTCTTTTAATTTCTGTTTATATAAAATCGCCGGAAATTTTTCATAAAAAGCCAATTTCAATCTGCGGCTGATCAATTGGAATTTATAAATCAATGGATTTTTAGAAAAATCCTCTTTTCCACTTGCAATCGTAATCAATTTCACTCCTTCTGGAATTTCGGTGCGAAGTTCGCCCTGATACAAATTCAACAATAAAGTAATATCAAATTTGTCCTTTGATAAATTGTCCAATAAATCCAATACTACACGAGGAACGCCGCCCATTTCAAGTGAACGCAGACGGAACAGAACTTTTATTTTAGGTTGGTTTTGGGTCATATTCTTTGTTTAAATCCAAATCCACTGCAAATCCGAGGGTTTGAATATCTTTGCAAAAACTCAGTTAGTGGCAAATTTAAACCTTTCCCGTATAAACCAATTAAAGAATCTGATAATTCAGGAACTGAAGCCTCTCATAGACCATGATTATGTCTTGCTTGACGTTCCCGATTATGATAACATCGGGGATAATTTGATTTGGGAAGGTGAATTGGCATTTTTAAAAGAAATCCCATATAAGAAGTTATACGAGGCGAGTTATTTGTTTTTTGAGCAAAAAAGAATACCTGAAAATTCTATTATTTTGTTTCAAGGTGGTGGAAATTTTGGGGATATTTATACCAAAACACAAGAAGAACGACTGAAAATTATTTCGGATAACCAAGACAAAAAAATCATCATTTTTCCTCAAACGATTCATTATCAAAATGAAGAAAACCTGCGAAAAGATGCAGAAATCATCCGTTCACATCCCAATTTAGTTTTCTGTGTTCGGGATCAGATTTCCTATGATTTGGCAAAAAATTGGTTTCCAAATGTCCACACCAAACTCCTGCCCGACATGGCATTTTGCATCGACCCGAAACGATTTGAAATTAAATCTACCGAACATAAAACGCTTTTGATGAAACGGAACGACGGGGAATTGGGTAATATCCCTCAGATTAACGGGGAATTTGAAACCCTGGACTGGCCTACTTTTAATTTGAACACACAAGAAAGATGGAAAAAAGTCGGAAGACAAAGACGACTGGATAAAATCGCCATACAATTGCAAAAATTTCCCGTCGTCAATTCTTTTGTAGACAGCCGATACGGCATCAAACCACGAACCAAAAAAGAGAATTACATCCAAACCGGGATTGATTTTTTTAGCCAATACGATACGATTTATACTACAAGATTACACGGTTTGATTCTCGGTATTTTAATGGGAAAAGACATGAAAGTACTCGATAATTCCTATGGAAAACTGACGAATTTTTATAAAGAATGGCTGGTGGGTTTTGATAAAGTTGAAGTCGTAAGTAAATAGGTAATTAATCTACCTTCACTTGTTGTTTACGATATTGTTCTTTGAACATTTCTGCCCAATTTTTCCAGGCTTCAGCTTGCACTTTGGGCTCATTTTTTTCCAAAAGTATTTTCAAATAGATTTCTTCTGAAATATCTTTTGGGAAATTATCCATTACATCTAAACTTCCGTTGAACCAGGCTTCGTTCATGATGAAATTAAATTGATTCACATCAAATGCATCGCCATATTTATGATAAGAATTGGTTGCGGAAGAGACAAAAGTCGTTTTCATCATTTCATAATTCAGCTTCCCGAAAAGATTTTTCCGTTTGTTTTTACGGAACCATTCAGTCGCATTTATCAATTGTTCTTTTTCATCCACTTTCAGCTCAAGCGTTTCCCAAACAGTCAGCCAATAGTCTTTACGAAACATTCCCATTAAAAGCGCATTCATAGACCAGTATTCGGTTTTCGAATGGTTGTCCACCATTCCCAATTTATACATCAGCGAAAAAATCTTCCACTTATTCCGGAAAAAAAAATCTTTCATAAACCATCGCGGAGCTGTGAAAATTTTGGGTTCGACTGCGGTTAATTCCTCGTTGAGCTTAACAAATTCCGATTTGATTTTCTTCCCGCTGATCCAGCCCAATTTGATCAGAACCATCCCAAATTCTTTCATAAAACCGGAGAGTTTATCCACATCAATCGAAGCTGTAAACCAAACATCATCTTCGGTCATGATGATGTATTCAGAACCATTTTTTACGGCATCTTTCCAAAGTGGAATAGGGATTTTAAATCCGTCGATTTGTTTTCCGGATTCGAGATTTTCCTGAATGGATTTAATTTTAAACTGATATTGTTCCGAAGTCCGGATTTCGATTTGGGGAAATTTAGCCTTAATCTTTTCCAAATACTTTTCAGGTGTTCCGTCATCCAAAACCACAATTTTATAATCTCCGCTTACAAATTTTTCAATGCTTTGCAGACAGCGATCCAGGTAATAGGGACGGTTGAAAGATTTTACAAAGATATCAGTCATCAGTTTTGTTTTATTTGTCTATCACCGGAAATATTAAAAAGACTAAAATACATTATTCATCTTATTTTTTTGAGAACCCTCGAACAAATAGAATTGAAAATCCCAATTTGGTTCAATTGAAAACAAAAAATATTTTGATTATATTTCTTTTTCAATTTGATTTGGATTTGTTTCAATTCTTCTCTTTTTTGATACATAATTGCCACTTTTCCTGCAAAAATTAATGTTTCTTTAGAAATTTCTGCATCTTCATTTAAAACATTTAATAATTCCTTATCATCAAAATCTTCATAAGAATCTCCACCTGATGTCATCCGTTCCTTGTAAAATTCTTTAGCTTTTTCTAAAAATAATCGTTTGATAAATGAGTTTCCTTTACGTGACATAGAAGTCGATAAAATCCTATAATTTAATAAAGACTCAGATAAATTATGTATTATTTTACCATCAGCAATTAATCTTAAGTGAAAATCAAAATCTTCACAAGCATAAAATTTATCGCGATAAAAAAGATTATCTTCTCGACGAAACATAATAGTCGGATGAAAAATCGGATTATCGATTTGGATCCTTTTCTTAATCAATCTAAAATCTGAAATAGCTTTTTTTTCTCCCACTTTTTGAGATGATTCATCAATGATATTGAGGCTATTTCCCACCAGAAAAATGGATGGATTTTTTTCTAAATACTCAATTTGTTTAAGAAAACGATCAGGTAAAGCAATATCATCTTGATCCATTCGGGCTATATATTTTCCTTTTGTTTGTTTCAATCCCAAGTTCAAATTTTCCACAAACCCTTTCAACCCTTTATTGTAAGGTTTATTGATTAATATAATTCGGTGATCTTTGGCTTTATATTCATCTAATAATTCCAATGATCTATCAGTTGAACAATCATTGATAATTATAAATTCAAAATCTTGAAAACTTTGATTCAAAATAGAATCAATAGCTTCTTCCAAAAATTTTTCGCCATTATAAACGGACATTACGACAGAAATAAGCGGATTTTCAATTTTTCCTACCATAATTTAGAAATCAATTCTTGTTGGTGTACGATTACCGAATTCTCCGGAATATTTTTATGAATCACACAACCGGCTCCTATGATGGAATTATCACCTATCGTCACACCTTTTAAAACCACCACATTGCTTCCCAACCAACAGTTTTTTCCGATTTTCACTTCACCAAATGTAAAATCTTTTCGGCTGACATTTAATTGTTCATTTTCAAATAAATATGCATGGTTATGATCATAAATTTTTACTCCTTCGCCAAATAATGTGTTCTCGCCTATCTCAATGTATTTCAAACAATTAATCGAACAATAATTATTGATGAAAACATTTTGCCCTATTTTCAATTCGGCCTTTTTACCTACCCAAAAGCAGACAAAATTTCTGACATCCAGATTGTTTCCAATTTTTAAAGTTGAACTTGGATGTATTTGCACTTGAAATCCCCTTCCTATTTTGATACCCTTTGCCAGAAGCCGGAATTGATTTTCTTCTTTGGATTTCGCAAGTCGGTTAAAAATTTTCGAAATCATTTATATGGTAAATTAAAGTTAGACAAAGATATAATTTTAAAATTCTTCCAAGTTATTATCTTTGCGCCACAACAAAACCCTATGCAAAAAGTCACTGAAGTGATCAAAATTTTCTTCGCTTATTTGGTACGACCTCATTTGTATCCCGAATTGGGAAGAAAAATCATCAAAAATATCTTTCAAAGAAGTTCTGCAACCAAAGGAAAATCGGAAGCAGAAAATTGGTGTGCGGATTTAGCCATTTCACAAAATGAAGCAATTCAAAATATTACCGGGAAATCTGATTTTAACAGCATTTATGATGAATTTTCCGACATCCTGAAAGATGCCAAAAAAACGGAGGAATCTACGCCCGTCAAAATGGGCGGCGCCGGAGCGCTAGATTTAATCTATCATCTTTGCGAATTCACCCAGGCTCAAAATACGCTGGAAACCGGCGTGGCTTATGGTTGGTCTTCATTGGCAGCCTTGCTTTCACTTTCGCAAAGAAACGGAACACTATATAGTTCTGACATGCCTTATTTGGGAAAGGACAACGATCAATTTGTAGGATGTGTGGTTCCTGAAAATTTGCGTGGAGATTGGAAATTGTTTCGATTTGCTGACCGTGAATCTCTTCCTAAAATCTTCAAAGAACAAAACGAATTTGATTTCATCCATTATGACAGTGATAAATCTTACAACGGACGTATGTGGGCTTATCAAATTCTTTGGGATAAGGTCAGAAAAGGTGGAGTTTTCATGAGTGATGACATCGGAGACAATGCTGCTTTTATGGATTATTGTATCCAAAATAAACGTGAACCCATCATTGTAGAATTTGACGGGAAGTATGCAGGAATCATTCTGAAATAAGAAATAATACCGATTACTTGCATTAATCCCTAATTTCTAATTATTAACTTTGCCACATGAAAATACTGATTACAGGAACAGCCGGATTTATAGGTTTTCATCTTGCAAAACGTTTGTTGGAAAGAGGAGATGAAATCGTTGGATTGGATTCCATCAATGACTATTATGACATCCGGGTGAAATACGGGCGACTTCAAAATACAGGAATTGAACAAGATGAAATTCAATACAATCAATTGATTCAAAGTTCTGTTTATCCCAATTATCAATTCATCCAATTGAATTTAGAGGACAAAGAAAATCTGCAAAAATTATTTTCCGAACAGAAATTTGACCGTGTAATTAATTTGGCTGCACAAGCCGGAGTTCGATATTCATTGACAAATCCTGATGCTTATATTGAAGCAAATATCGTCGGATTTTTAAATATTTTGGAGTGTTGCCGTCACAATCATATTGAACATTTAACCTATGCGAGCAGCTCAAGTGTTTATGGACTGAATGAAAGCCAGCCCTTTTCCACAAAGGATAACGTCGATCATCCCATCAGTCTGTATGCTGCCAGCAAAAAAGCAAACGAACTCATGGCGCACACCTATAGCCATTTGTATAAACTCCCAACTACGGGACTTCGTTTCTTTACGGTTTACGGACCTTGGGGAAGACCGGACATGGCATTGTTTTTATTTACAAAAGCTATTTTGGAAAACCGTCCGATTGATGTTTTCAATTATGGCGAAATGCAACGCGATTTCACCTATGTGGACGATATCGTTGAGGGAATCATACGCGTAAATGATAATCCTCCAAAGGAAAATCCAGCTTGGAATGCTAATTCAGATGACGCTTCTGTTTCGTCAGCTCCCTATAAAATCTACAACATAGGGAATAATAATCCGGTGAAACTGATGGATTTTATTTCGGCTTTGGAAAAGAAACTGGGAATTACAGCTGAAAAAAATATGTTGCCGATCCAGGCCGGAGATGTTCCGAGTACTTATGCCGATGTTTCGGATTTAATTCGTGATCTGGATTATAAACCCGAAACAACCATTCAGGTAGGAATCGATCAATTTGTGGATTGGTACAGAGATTTTTTTAAAGTGTAATTTTTCAGAATGAATTCTCCTTTAGTTTCCATCAATATACCGGTTTATAAATGCGAAAAATATATTTTTCGTTGTTTGGAATCGGTAAAAAATCAAACCTATAAAAATCTGGAAATCATTTTGGTCAATGACCAGACTCCGGACAATAGTTTGGCCATAATTGATCAATTTCAAAAGGAAAATCCCGAACTGAATATTCGGCTGCTTCATCACGAAAAGAATCAGGGATTATCGGTAGTTCGGAATACGGGAATTGACAATTCAAAAGGAGAATATCTTTACTTTTTAGATAGCGATGATGAAATTACTCCGAATTGCATAGAACTTTTGGTCAATGCAACGCTGGAAAAAAAAGTTCAAATGGTCATCGCACAAAATCGTTGGATTAATACTTTTGACAACACAACCAAAGATTTCGGATTCCCTACCCGTTCTGAAAAAAAAAATTACGACAATAACAAAGAGATTTTCAAAGCATACTGCAACGGTTTGTTTCCCATCCCTTCCTGGAACAAACTGATTGACTTAAAATTTCTGAAAGAAAAAAAAATCCATTTCGTTCCCGGACTTTATGCACAGGACGAGCTATGGTTTTTCCATTTGATGTTAAAAATGAATTCGCTTTCCATCGTAGATGACATTACCTACTTGTATTATTTACATAGTAATTCGGTTATTTTTAATCGCACCAAGGTCAATTTTGAAAACCATCAAACTATAGTTGAGCATTTCACAAAAAGTTTTCAGGAATCAGATAAAGAACGAAAACAACTGATAAAGAAAAAACTCATCGAATTCAAAACCACTTCCTTGCAAATGCAATGGAAATCCATGCGGGATGACGAATCCTACTGGAAAAAGAATTATTCCAGACTAAAAAAAGCACCAAGTCTTTCAATCTCTGACTATTTTTCTTCCGAATTTTCTGCTGAATTAAAAAAGAAAAATTTTTTTCAAAACCTTCCGGTTGAATTAGGATTTCGTTTGTTCAAATGGCGTTATGAACGAAAATAAGGAAGAATTTTCCTGAATTTCTGATCAATAGACAATCCCAAATTATTCAAAAAACAATTTTTTCAAATTCCGGTATTTCCACCAATTCTTTTTCATGGTCGGCCTTTCTACAAAAATGAAAAACAGAGAACTGATGATTCCTATGACGATGAGAATAAATACCAAACGAACCGCAAAATCCAGATATACATTTCCCAAAATCAAGGTTTCCTGCATGAATCGATCTAACACCATATACATCACACGCTGATGAAGCATATAAATCGTATAACACATTCCGCCAATGATATAAACAATCGGCATGGATAGGAATTTTTTAAAATATACAGAAGAACCTGTCAACGTCAAAATGGCCAATAAATAAAGTAAATCTATGCCATAAGGCCTGATACCGTTCCAAAACAAAACAACACTCAGCACACAGATGAGATCGTATATAACCGAAGGTTTAATCCGGTCTTTGTATTCCATAAATAGATCTGCAGCCAGAAATCCGACGATGAAATAAGACAGATAATTAATCAACGTAATGACTTCTATGGGATTATAAGCCAACAGAAACTTCCAGATAAAAATAAATGCAAATAAAAAGATGCGTCTCGGAACTTTGTCCCATTTAAAAACCAACGCAAATAAAGGCGCCAAAATATAAAACTGAATTTCAATTTCAAGTGACCAAAAAACCGGGTTCAATACCGGAAAGGACTCAAAAATAATGTTGTGCAAATAAAAAAAGGACGCCAGATAATGAGGAAATAATTCGCTGAATCCACCCTTGTCGGCAAACAGCAGATTCAAACCAAACAAAAGCGTCAGGACTATAATATAAGGCGGTTCCAATCGGGTAATTCTTCTTAAAAAATAATTTTTCAGCTTTACCTGATTGCCTCCATAAGCATACTGTTTCACAAAAGGTAACCCCAGAATAAATCCGCTTATTCCAAAAAACAGCATCACCCCACTGAAACTGCTTCCAAATAAAAAATTGATAACCGGCTCAATGATTTCCGGAACTTTTGCCACACGGTCGTTGTAATACGTATTGAAATGACTCAATACAACCGCCATAATGGCAAAAAAACGCAATCCGTCAATATACGGAATAAAATTCCCGGAAGCCGTTACCCGTTTTAAAAGCCTCATATAGAAGGTTTAAAGTATTTTTGAATTAAACCTTGTAAATAAATTCTGCCGTCTCTTTCCGTAAAATATCCCTCCACTTCATGTACGTCAATCGTATAAGTTTCTCCCAAATCCACCCTTTCCTTTTCGGTCTCAATCCCTAATTCTTCCTCAAAAACTGAAACCACTTCCGAAATCTTAAAATTCTCCAGATAAGCCACATTGTAGATTTTATTTTTTTCTTTTTCTATAATTAATTTCAGAATGAGATTGCGGACATCTTCTATGTCGATCAAATTTCGTTTGGCATTTTGGTGAATGGTAATTTTTTGTTGATTTAAGATGGATTGACATAAATAATTCATCAACAAATTGGGATTTCCGCCTTTTCCGACAGCATTGCTCACACGCGCTATCAGGTATTGCTCACATTCGGACGAAACCAAATGTTCCATATTGAGTTTATGAATCACATAGGCACTTCCGTTTTTGGACGAATCATAAATACTGCAAGTGCTGAAATAAACAAAAAGTTTCCCGGGATTTTCTGCCATGGTTTTCCGGATCAGATTTTCTTCACGGAGAAATTGATTTTCATCAGTTTCCAGCGAATTAGATACACCTGAAGCAAAAAAAATAACATCTTCCTTATCAACATCCAGAAAAGCGCGGGCAATTAATCCATTTCCTACTATCATGGTTTGTGGTCGGTTTTAAATAAAACCCCAAATTTACACATTTATGAATTAACAAATTCGTCCTACATTTGCGGTGCAAGAAGCAATAGCAGTTTGAAAAGATTTTCCAAAAAACTAAATGTCCAGCTCATCGCCGAAACCTTTAAAGCGTTTGGAATTGAGCATATCGTCCTTTCACCCGGTTCGCGCAACGGTGCACTCTCCACTCATTTCACCCATCATCCTGACTTCAAAACCTATAGCATAGTGGACGAACGTTCAGCGGGGTTTGTGGCATTGGGGATGGCGCAACAACTCAGAAAACCGGTTGTGGTTTGCTGTACTTCAGGTTCGGCTCTGGTCAATTATTATCCGGCCGTAACCGAAGCATTTTACCAAAACGTCCCGTTGATTGTCCTTTCGGCTGACCGTCCGGAACATTTGGTGGACAATTTTGACGGGCAAACCATTCGCCAGAAAAATGCTTTGGAACTTCACTCCTATCACAATACGCAACTTTCTGAAGACGAATCAACCGAGTCTTTGACAGATAATCTTGGTTTGATAAAAAAAGCAGTTGTGGCTTGCATCCAAAAATCAGGACCGGTGCATATCAATATGCCTTTTTCTGAACCATTATATGAATTTCAGGAAACCATTGACATCGAGTTTGAAGAATTTAAAATTCCTCAGAAAGAAAAAAAAGAAATTCGCATAGATGAATTTGCAAACAAATGGAGTTCTGCTTCCAAAAAATTGGTTTTGGTCGGAATGCAATTTCCTGATGAAAAATTAAACCAATGGATGCAAAAATTAGCAGACGACGACTCGGTCGTGATTTTGACTGAAACGACTTCCAACTTGCATTCAAAAAGGTTTTTCAATAAAATAGATTCGGTTATTTTTTCGTTAAAAGAAGAAACATTTGAACATTTAAAACCTGAAATTTTGTTGACCATCGGCCAAAATGTGATTTCCAAAAAAGTCAAATCCTTTCTCCGAAACCACAAACCGGAGCAACATTGGCATTTAGACGAATTTTGGCAACCCGACACCTACCAATGTTTGACGGATGAAATTCAAACAAATCCGCTTTCTTTTTTGGAAGAATTTGTTCCAAAAGTATTCCAACAAAAATCCCATTTTTACAACGATTGGAATTCCATCCGAATTCAAAAAGAAGAAAAACAAAAAGAATTTGCTGAAAACCAAGCTTTTTCCGATTTCAAATGCATGGAAGAACTGGTAGAAACGTATCCGGAAAAGGCACAGATTCATTACAGCAATTCTGCTGTCATTCGATATGCACAGCTATTTGACCATTCGCCGGAAAATGAAATTTTTTGCAACCGAGGCACAAGCGGCATCGACGGCTGCACCTCAACTGCTGCCGGGGCTTCCATGGTTAACCAAAAACAAACCGTTTTGGTAACGGGCGATATCAGCTTTTTCTACGACAGCAACGGACTGTGGAATAATTATTTGCCCAATTCATTCAGAATTATTCTCATCAACAACGGAGGCGGAAATATTTTCAAAATCATTCCGGGACCGGAAAATTCAGGGGTAGTGGAATCAGTTTTTGAAACGAGGCATCAATTGTCGGCGAAATATTTGGCCAAAATGTTTGGATTTGAATATGAATTAGTTAAAAATTCAGACGAATTAAATACTTCCCTGAAAAGTTTTTATTCTCATTCAAAACAACCAAAAATATTAGAAATCAATACTTCCGAAATTGAAAATGCCGAAATCCAACGGGCGTATTTTAGAATTTAAAATGAGAAAAATTTGTCAGAAATTAATTAAAGAACTCTCGTTGCTTTTACAAATCGTTTGTTCCAATAGGTTTCTTCAATTGAACTCACGATTACGCCTTTGGAGGTGGAAGAATGAATGAAGAAAACCTCGCCATTTTTGACTTTTTCTACAATTCCTACATGGCTGATACCAGAACCCGATGTTTTGAAAAATACCAGATCTCCTTCCCTTACATCACGTAAACGGATTTCCTTTCCTTCATTTGCTTGTTCTCTTGAAATTCTAGGCATTTTGATTCCGGCCGCATCAAAAGCATTGATGACCAAACCGGAACAGTCCAATCCGCTTTTGGTTGTACCGCCGTATTTATAAGGAGTTCCGAGAAATTTATATGCTGCTTTCACTACCGAATTGGCTTCTTTGTCTGCCGTATGGTTTTTTGTTTTAGTACGTTCGCGGACTTCCCTTTTTTTGTATTCCGATGATTTATAAGAAACATTTCGGGACGAATTACAAGCGGTTAAAGAAAATATCCCAATGACCAAAATGTAAAATTTCCAATTATTCATACTTCATCCGATTTAAATCAACTAAAATTACAACGTATAAAGTTAGAAAATCTTGTAGTTATGAACAAAAAATCAACAAAGTTATTAACACTCAAAATTCATCATCATCCTCAATGTCCTCAGGTTCAATTCCCGGCGGATTGAACAGCCCCCAATCGTCCACAATATAATTCCAGGCATCAAACGATTTCACCCATTTGCGGAACAAAAGTTTGAATTTGTTGATTTCACTGCGAATCAGTTGAATGTAGTCTTCTTCGCCTTTGAAGCCAAAAATATCGAGATTACCTACGGTCACATAAATTTCACGGGCAGCTTTGCGGATGATGGCTGCATTTTCCATACGGATGTCATAAATATCGGCTGTTTCCGCTCCTGCAATTTTAGCAGGAATGATAATGGAATTTTCCAACAAAAAATCTTTCTGAAAAGCAATATGATCATTTTCACTTTCGTCCAGCGTTTTACAAAAACGCCAGACCAACTCTGAAATCAGCTCGGCTTTCACAAAAATCGGTAAGTCCCGGTGCATTCTTTCCATCTCTATCCTTTTAAGATATCTTGTAATAATTGTCTGGCTCGTAACAGCCGTACTTTTACATTGGCCATCGTCAGATCCAGTTCTTCCGAAATTTCTTTGTATGTTTTTTCTTCCAGAAACCGTAGCTCTAAAATCCTTCGGTATTCCGGTTTCAATTTCTGCAAATACAGAATCAACGCATCATTGTCTTGTTGCTGAATGAGGGATTCCTCTGGGCTTGGCAGATCTTCCTGAACCTCGATGGCATAATTTTCATCATCCAGCGAAAGTTTGAGTGCCGGCGATTTACGGATATGGTCAATCATCGTGTTATGAGCAATGGACAAAATCCATGTTTTGAAATCAAAATCTGAATTATATAGTTTTAATTTAGCAAAAACCTTTGTAAAAGTTTCGATGGCGATGTCTTCCGCTTCTTCTTCGTCATTGATTTTATGATATATATAATTGAAAACAGAATTCCAATACATATCCATCACCCGGTTCTGCGCCTGGCGTTTTCCTTTTTTGGCTTCCTGAATGACGGATTCTAATTTGTTCAATTTAAAAATTTAAGAATTGAGTAATTTCGCTGCTTCCTTTGCAAAATAAGTCGAAATCAAATCGGCACCGGCACGTTTAAACGCTGTCAAACTTTCAATCATCACTTTGTCATGATCCAACCATCCGTTTGCAGAAGCGGCTTTTATCATGGCGTATTCGCCGCTTACCTGAAATACGGACACGGGAATATTGTAATTTTCTTTCACCAAGCGAACGATGTCCAAATAAGCCATTCCGGGTTTTACCATCACGATGTCCGCTCCTTCTGCGATGTCTTCTTCCACTTCACGAAGTGCTTCATAAGCATTGTGATAATCCATTTGATAGGTCTTTTTATCTTTTGGAATATCTGTATTATCGACAGGCGCACTGTCCAGTGCTTCCCTGAATGGTCCATAAAAAGAACTGGCATATTTGGCAGCATACGACATGATACCGACATCTGTAAATCCGTTTTCTTCCAGTGCTTCGCGTATAGCACCGATCCGGCCGTCCATCATATCGCTTGGCGCTACGAAATCTGCTCCGGCTTCAGCATGCGATAAGCTCATTTTTACAAGTGCTTCCACGGTTTCGTCGTTGAGAATTTGACCGTTTCCGATGATGCCGTCGTGACCGTAAATGGAATATGGATCAAGCGCCACGTCGGGCATCACGACCATTTCTGGCACTGCATTTTTGATTTCCTTTATGGTTTGTTGCATGAGTCCGTCAGGATTCCAGGCTTCTTTTCCGGTATTGTCTTTCAAATCCTGATTGACTTTTACATAAACATTGACAGCCTTAATTCCCAAATCCCAGATTTCTTTTACTTCTTGAACCGTCCAGTCCAAAGATTGCCTGTATATCCCCGGCATGGAAGAAATTTCTTGTTTGACATCTTTTCCTTCTGCCACAAAGATGGGAAGGATAAAATCCCGCGGCGTTAAACTGCATTCTCTCACCAAACTTCTTAAAGCTTCGGTTTTTCTTAATCTTCTGGGACGATAATAAGGAAACATTTTAAAAAAAATTTGAACAAAGTTATGAATTTGTGGTTTAGCGGAAGCTAATTAAGATTTTGAATTTCTGAAATTCCAGAAACATATATCCCAAAACCTTAAACTTCCCTATTTTTGCCAAATGCGAATTGATATCATTACCGTTTTACCCGAACTGTTGAAAAGCCCATTTGAAGCTTCTATCCTGAAACGCGCTCAGGACAAAGGTTTAGTGGAAGTACACTTACATAATTTGCGGGATTATTCTACCGGAAAATACAAAAAAGTAGATGATTATCAATTCGGAGGTGGTGCCGGAATGGTCATGATGATTGAACCTATTGATAAATGCATTTCGAAATTAAAATCGGAAAGGATCTATGATGAAATCATTTATCTGACTCCTGACGGTGTTACTTTAAACCAAAATTTAGCCAACGAACTTTCCCTGAAAGGAAACATCATCATGCTTTGCGGGCATTACAAAGGCGTTGACCAAAGAGTCCGCAATCATTTTGTAACCAGAGAAATTTCCATCGGTGATTATGTTTTAAGTGGTGGTGAATTGGCGGCAGCCGTATTGGCAGACAGCATCATCCGTCTGTTACCGGGTGTGCTGAACGATGAAACATCTGCGCTTTCCGATTCCTTCCAAGACGATTTATTGGCACCCGAAGTTTATACGCGACCTGCCGAATATAAAGGAATGAAAGTTCCTGACATTTTACTCTCAGGCGATTTTCCTAAAATTGAAGAATGGCGGCATCAAAATGCCATAGAGCGAACCACAAAAAGACGACCTGATTTACTGAACGATAAAATTTAATTCGTAACTTTCTGAAATCTTAATTCTTAACGCAACCTTTTGCGTTTTTTTCGTCATTAACTAAAGGTTTATGATTATGAAAAGTATAAAATGGATTTTAGCAATGATGATTACGGGGCTGTTTGTAACATCATGTTTGGATGACGAACCCACTTTAAATGTCGATTATGAATACGCTCCAATTGATAGTATAACGATTGATGAAATTCGTCCTGCCCGTGAAGTTACCGAAATCAGAACCTATTTTACCAGAAATAGTGAATGTGAAACATTTTTTGATTATGATTATCAAATTTCAGGAAATGAAAGAACGGTTTCTATCGTGATTTCGGATTTGCAGGTTGAAGATTGTTTGAATATATCGGAAGCTTCTTCCCATATACTCCAGTTCAGACCGGAGACTGGCGGAACCTACACTTTTCGTTTCTGGGCGGGTAACGATGTAAATAACGAACCTATATTTATCGTTCAGGAAATCGAAATTCCGAATTAACCTAAACAAATTGGATTGGATGATAATCTGAAAATATTAATAAAACAGTGTCAGGAAAACAAAACTTCTGCTCAGTCCGAAATATATAAACAATTTTCGGCGCAGTTGTTTTCTGTTTGTTTGCGGTATGCTGACAATTATGATGATGCACAAGATATTTTTCAGGATGGTTTTATCATAATTTTTCATAAAATCAACCAGTTTCGTTTTGAAGGTTCATTTGAAGGATGGCTTCGCCGAATTATGGTGAATTGCTGTATAGAAAAACACCGCAATAAAAACTATCTCTATGTCATCAATGAAGAATTGACTCCCGATGAAAGTCCGGACGATGAGGATGATTTTGAAACGGAAGACTATACTTATGATGAAATTCTGGAGTTTGTAAGATCGCTTCCTGACCGGTACAATCAAGTATTTAATCTGTATGCCATTGAAGGCTATTCCCATCAACAAATTGCAGAAATGCTCCAGATTTCTGTAGGCACGTCCAAATCCAATTTGTCACGTGCCCGGGAAAAATTAAAAGAATTGATAAAAAAAAATAAAGAAATAAAAGTCGTGTCAAAATGAGAAATAAAATTGACCAATATTTAAAAAATAAATTAAACATTCCGCAGGAACCGCCTGCTGATGCTTGGGAATTTATTCAAAGTCGTATTCCAAAAAAAGAAAAAAAACGATTTATTCCTTTATGGATAAGGATTTCAGGAATAGCGGCCCTTTTAGTCTTTTTGGTTGGCGGAAGCTATATGTTCAATTTATTTGAGTCGGATTCCAATCAGGATTCAACTCAAAATCAGAATCAATCCACCGGTTCCAATCAAAATTCTGTTTTTGGAAATGAAACAGAAAACGGTTTTGAACAAAATTCAAATTCGGAGAAGTTAAATTCAGATGATTATAACAATCATTCATATCCCATCGATGGTCAAAACAAGACGTATTCCCACCGGAATCAATCCAATCTTAACGAAAATTCTCCATTTATTTCAAATCATCCCAATTCATCTAACTATGAAAATAATTCTACTTTAAATCTTCCTAACAACTCGTTAAACACTGAAAATCAAAATTATTTGTTGGGTTCAACTCAAATTGAAAAAGACTTAAACTCAAATACAGAGCAGCCAAATATGGCTTGGAACTCGTTCAACCAAGAAAAAGAATCTCAAAATTCTTTCAATAAAAATAGCACTGAAAATCCTTTTACAAACCCGTTATTGGATGAATTGGAAAAAGAAAATAAAGAATTAATCGCACTCAACACAAAAGAAAATAAAAAGAAAAAATCCAAAGACGTTTATAAAAAGAAACCGGAATTTGACCGTTTTTATATCAGCGGATTTGTTTCGCCGATGGCTTTGAATACTTTTGTCGGAAGTTCCATGCTGGCAGACAATATGAGTCAATATAAAACCGAAAACAATGTCACACTGGCTTATGGATTAAAAGGTGCTTATGCCCTAAGTCCGAGAGTTAAAATAAGAACAGGTGTTTCTGTAGTAGGATTTGAACAAATCACTCAAAACGTCCCTCTTTCTGCAAGCATTGAAAATGGTTCTGCCTCTTCTATTCATGATGCACGAAATAATGTAAAGTACTTTGGTGATTTGCGCATAGAAAGTACCCATGCCACTTCTCTGGCCGAATCAGAATTGAACAACAAAACCATAAATGGCGATATTCAACAACAATCTCAATACATAGAAATACCGGTCGAAGCCGAAGTTTCCCTTTTCCAAACCAACTCCATAGGAATCAGCGCAACGGCAGGTGGCAGTACTTGGTTGTTATCAAAAAACAAAATATTTGCACATACGCAAGACTATACGGAAGAATTAGGAAAGGCTGAAAACCTGAACAATACCTCCTTCAGTGCCAATGCAGGACTGAAATTTGATATGAAAATTTCGGAAACTGTGAATGTAAATGTGGAGCCGGCCTTCAAATATTTGATCAATCCCGTAAACGACATCAAAAAATACAATCCTTATACCGTAGGTGTAAACGCTGGAGTAACGGTTTCCCTGAAGTAAATTAAGAGCCTGTTTAAATTTTATTTAGAAATAATTTTCTCCTCCACCAAAACCCGCTCGATAAAACTGCGTAAAATATCGATATGGCTTTTGGCTATCCGTTGACCAATTTGGGCAGAAACAAATGGTCCGATGATCAACAACAATCCGATCAAATTGGTCCAAACCCAGAATTTTCCGATTCCCAATGCTAGTTCTATCCAGCCGTAAAGCCCCGTGGTAAGCAGAATTGCCCCTCCGGCTCCGTAGGAAAAGGCAAAGAATGTCCATACTGAAGTTTTTGGTCCAAACACGCCGCGGATCACCAATTCATCTGGTTTTTCCGGCTCTTTTTCCAAGCGAAGCTGCAATTGCGGTGCCCAATATTCCTCTCTGTTCTTTAAAACATAAATCGTCCCTACTTCCTCATTGCAAAATCCACCTAACACATGATTGCGGTCATTTAAATAACGATTTAGTTTTTCAGAGAATTCTTTTGCTGTCATTTCTGCCCTGACTTTAAATCTCGGCCGGCTCCTGATTGCATTGATCACAATTTCATTATTCATTCAAAAATTCAATTTGGTTGACTAAATTTACAAACAAATCATTTAGATGTCCCCAAAAGAATTTTCCTTTTACGAAAAAGTCTATGATGTCACCCGAAAAATCCCATTTGGAAAAGTGACTTCCTATGGAGCGATTGCCGAATTCCTCGGTCGGAAAGGTTCTGCGCGCATGGTCGGATACGCGATGAATAATGCCGGAAATCATCCGGATGTTCCCGCTCACCGTGTCGTCAACCGAAACGGATTGCTGACCGGAAAACATCATTTCTCACCACCTGACCTGATGAACCAATTATTGGAAAATGAAGGAATAGAAATTGAAAATGATAAAATCCTGAATTTTAAAGAGGTTTTTTGGAAACCGGAATAATTCCCCTCCTTTGCAGCGATTAGAAGGGGATTATCTAACCTCTTTCTGCATCCTTCTATATTTCAAATACTGAAAAATCGTGGGATGCGTATAATTTGTCTTTTCATCCACTTCCCCGACTTTTCGGGATTCAGGTTCTGAACCGGCTTCGATGGCTTTGATGATTTTCGCCTGATTTTCTACAATTCCTACCATCCCTTTCCAGCTCAGCGTAAAATAACTATCTCCTTTTTCGATCGCAACTTGACTTTGGTGCAAAATATCACCTGTATCCACACCGCTGTCCAACCAAAAAACCGTATAACCTACTTTTTGCGGTTCACCATAAAAAATTGCCCAAAAAGGCGAATGAACACCGCGATAATCCGGCGTGATGCCCGGATGTCCACCAATCACTCTTCCGTTTACAAGATTTCGAACCTTTTTTCCAACCCAATATCCGGTGTGAACCAGCAATAAATCCGGTTTTTGGGATTGGATGAATTCCATCGTTTCCGGCGTTCCGTAATCTTCGGTTTGAAAAGTTTCAAAACTATGTTTTTTTAGAACCGATTGAATTTCATCCTCGTTATAAATTTGGTCGAAAACCTCACGGTCTTTTTTCTGATTCAAGATTTTATAATAAATCCGTCCGAGTATTTGCAAAAAAACCTGAAAATAACCGTACTTCTTTCCCGCAATTTTCAAATATGAAAAATCAACTCCTTTTTGATGTTTGTTTGCATTTACAACGCCTACGACATTTACCTCATTTTCAAGCAAAACGCTAAGCGTTTTGTCAAAAATAATTCCGGTGCCAAACAGGCAAACGACTCGTAGGGATTTTTTAGTCATTTTTTTTGTTCTGAATGTATTGATGAATCGGGAAAATGATTTTTTTAATCGTTGATTTAATTTTACGATTCCGTTGAATTTTTGATAAATTCTTCAATTCCAAGATTTCACGAAATTCTTCATCGCTCGTTTGAGCTTTGACCGAAAAACGTCCGAAAATTTCCGTTTCGCCGGAAAATCTCAATTCCAAAATGGGTTCCGAATCAAATATAAAAGAAAGTCCTGCTTCGGAAGCGGATTGATAGGTTTTATCATCGGAATCGCCACCCGGAACAGAGGCGTATAAAATTTCTTCGTCTATGATTTCTTCGAGAATTTGCTTCGAAGTTTTCCATTCGTTTAGCATTTCATTATAATTTAAACTTCTGAAAATCATAGGATGTGAGTGCGAATGTGAACCAATGATGTGTCCGGATTCATGCAAACTTAAAATATCCTTTTCGGACAAAAATCCTTTTGTGCCAATTCGTTTCGTAGTGATAAAGTACATTCCTTTCAACCCAAATTCTTCTAAAATTTTTGCCGATTTCAAATTGGAAATTCCACCATCATCAAATGTGAAAAGAATTTGATCAACCTTCTTTAATTCATTTGATTTCACATGATTGGAATAAATTTCAAGATGATTTCTGAAGACATCGGTTTTGTGCATATACGCCAAATTGTCCTTGTTTTGAAATCCGGATTCCGAATAATCATCGATGACTTCATGGTATAAAAATGCAAGTGTTTTGGGCATGATCGGTTTATTCTTCTGTTACAAAGATAATTGTATTTGATGGAAACAGAAATTTGGAATTTCTTCTAATCATCCAAATTCTCCAGCATCTGTTCTCTGTTTTCAGCAAACGGAATATCCGGATTTAGAATTTCTTCAATCAATTGACTTAAAGGTTCATAAACCAGTGAGAGAATCTGATTATCAAAATTCAATTCATCATCAATTTTTAATGTAACTACTTCTTTTTTAGGATATTTCAACGGATAAATACCGAATTGAACAAATTGATTTTCATTGTTTCCAAAAAACATTTCGGCATAGAGAAGAAGTTGTAAAGGTTTGGAAAATTTATCTTCATTGAAAATTTTGAAAATATTCTCCGATTTAATTTTCAGTTCCTTTTCATCCACATATCCGGTTTTATAATCGATGATTCGTTTATTGCCGTTTATGGAATCAATCCGGTCAATGAATCCGCCCAAAATGACTTTTCGGCCATTTTGCAAGGTAAATTCAACGTTGGCTTCCTGTTCCAAATTCAAGATGATCAATTCTGATTCTGCACAGATTTTCAAATCATTTTTCAGAACATTTTCCACAAATGAATAAACGATTTTATAAATCAAATAATTCTTTCCGCGTTTAAATTCACCGCTTTTGTATTCTTCTCTGAAATATTTTTCGACTACCGGTTCAAGATTTTCCAACAAAGGTTGAATATCGGACGGAATCAATATTTTTCCAAGCAATGGCTCATACAATTCCTCCAAAGATTTATGGACAATATTTCCCAAAACCCTTGCGCCAACCGTTTCTTCAGCTTCTTCAAATTCTTCCAGTTTCAGCACTTTTTGCTGATAAAATTCAATCGGATTTCTCAGATATGAATTCAAAGACGAAGGTGAAATCCGCTTTTCTGCCCAGCGGTTCAGGGCTTCCATGACCCGTTCGGTTTTCGGAATGTTCAAAGGATTCTGAACTGGTGATTCAAATTGAGGTGTAGCGATTTTATGGCGAATCTCGTGTCCGGATTCAATTTCAATTTGAGTGATAAAACGGCTTTTTTCACCCGAACCCAAAGCATCGGGTTCTGAATTATAAATCAGTTCTATATTTTCTGCTCTTTGCAGCAACCGGTAAAAATGATAGGCAAAAACGGCATCGTTTTCCGTAAAAGTATTCAATCCCATTTCGCGGCGTATGTCGTATGGAATGTAAGAATTTTCCACTCTTCCGGGCGGTAAAATCCCATCGTTCACGGAAAGAATAATGACATTTTTAAAATCAAGCAAACGCGTTTCCAAAAGCCCGACAATCTGAAGGCCTTCCAATGGCTCACCCACAAAGGAAATCGTTTCGTTTTGGAGCAAACGATTGTACAAAACATTCAGCGTTTTGAAATCGCTGATGTGTGAAAAACCTGCTAATTCTTGTTTTAATTGAGAAAACAATAAACTGAACCGATACAAATATTCTTTGTCCAATTCGTTGATTTGAATCTCTGCTTTACGCATTTGATCATCGATCCACTTTTGGAGTAAGTCTACAAACGAACCGACATTTTCCGGAATTATAAAAAGTTCCCTGAAAATACTTTTTTCCAATTGTTCTTCTAAAAATTTGGGAGATGAAAAAATATGATTTTCACGACGAATGCGGATGGAAACTTCTGTGGAAACCGGATTTTGCTCTTTCAAAACCGAATTTCCTAAAATATCCAGAACATTTTTAAAATAATAGGTTTTTCCATTTCCTAATTTCTCACGATTCATTTGTAATTCAAATACCGAACGGAAAAAATAAGCCATCGTGGATTTGTTCAGCGGAAAACCCATGGTGATATTGGCTTTGGAAATTTTTTCCGGAATCGAACTCAAAACAGCTGGCAATAACGTTTCTTCTGCCAATACCACAGCCGTTTCCGTCCATTCTTCCTCCGGAATTTCATCCAGGATTTTATGCAGATATTTGGCTTGTCCAACTCGCTTTCCGACTTCGGTAACTTCTATTTTTTTGGGTTGAGAAAAAGCATCAAACTGCCATTTCCATTCGTTCAGTGATTCTTTGTACGAACGAAGGAAATAGCCTGCTTCCTGATTGGAATCTTCCATATAATAGGAATCAGAATCCCAAAAAAGCTGGGTGCGACCTGATTTCTCCAACTCAAAAAGAATTTTTCGCTCAGCATTTGAAAGGGCATTTAGTCCGGCAAATACAAATTCAGTTGAATTATTTCCAAGGAATTCGGGAAGATTTTCTACGGCTTTTTTGTATATCAACCCACGGTATCCCCAACCTTTTTTCTCCAAATCTTCGTTCAATTGGAAAAATAGCTTTTGAGCCATTTCCCAAAAATGAAGATGCCGCACCATCAAATCATTGCTGCCTATTTCCAACCCCTCCTGTCCCCATTTTTTAATTCTTTCGGCAGAAACCAAATAATCAAAAATTTCATTTGGATTGACCAATGCAGATTGAATGTCATCAAAATCCTTTTGCAAAGTTGGAATCCATTTTAGAAATTCTTCAAATGGAAGCGGATTTTCGGCAATTTTCAGATAAGCATCATATACCAAAAACCATAATTGAATTTGGGAAACGGAATGCAAGCCGGAAAGATTTGCCATGAATTCATCCATGCTTAAAAACCGCGGAAGTAAGACGTTTTTCAATTGTTTTTGAAAGCTTTGGCGAAAAAAAAGTTTAGCGCGGTTTCCGGGTAGAATGATGGTTGTATTTTCAAAATTGGTTTTATTTTGAATCAATTGGGAAACAACTTTGTCTATAAATTTTTCCATCAATTCGAAACCGCTTTAAGTCCTACAATGGAGGCAATCAATGTACAAATAAAGAAAATTCGCCAAAAAGTTGCCGGCTCATGAAATACAAAAATCCCCATCAGAACCGTTCCTACAGCGCCGATTCCCGTCCAAACAGCATAAGCCGTCCCGATGGGCAGCGATTGGGATGCTTTCATCAATAAAATCATGCTGATGGTCAGGCAAACCAGAAATCCGCCGTACCAAAGATAGGATTCGGTACCGGAAGTTTCCTTTGCTTTTCCCAAACAAGAGGCAAATCCGACTTCAAAAAGCCCGGCGATGATAAGGATAATCCAGTTCATTTATGATGAAATTTAGGATGGGAAAATTAATAAATATAAATCATGACAAAAAACTTTAATCCTCAAACTTTAAACTTTCTCCTCCAAACAACTAAATTTGCCGGATGAACAAAACAGAATTGACATCCAAACAGAAATGGGAAAAAATAGAACAGTTTTTTTCAGAGAATTTTACCGATGGTGAAACGCCTGATCTGGATACGGTTTTATTTCTGATTGGAGTTCAGGAACTGGGAAAAGGCAAGCGAAAATTTAAAAAGGACGACAAGGTAAATTTGCTTCACATCGCGGTTTGCCGTGTTTTGGAGCCATTTGGGTATTATCGGTTTGAAGGTCTGGATAAAGATGGTTGGCCGCAATTTGAATTTCTCGAACCGCTCCCCGAATTAAAACCCAACGAACAATCAATCTTAATGAAAAATGCAGTGATTCAGTATTTTGAGGATCGGGAAATGTTTTAATTTCTCAGCATTTCCACGACTCGTTTATCGGTTTCCAGCGTCAAATCATCTGTGGAAATTTGATCTAAATTTATCCAAATTAATTCTTGAATATCGGTGTCTAAAAGTTCTAATTGGGAAATATCTTTTGCAGAAACTCTGTAATAAATCATCAGAATCTGTTCGTTTTCATCAAATCTTGATTGTAAGAAATAATCTTGCGTATAGAAATGATCCAGCACTTCAATTTCAAGATTTAATTCTTCTTTAAATTCCCGAATTAAACATTCATGTGTTCCTTCTCCATATTCCAAACCTCCTCCCGGAAATTTATCGATGATGGTTCCGGCAAATGGTTCTCGGATGATTAGCAATTGGTTCTGGACAACCAATAGCCCGTAAATTCTGACATTAAAAGGTTTCATTTTATTAATTCAAATATTCAAAGTTCATAATTTAACTTTGTCAAAGTAAGCTCAGGATGTAGAAACTTTGACAAAGTACACTCGCGATATATGAAAACTTTGTCAAAGTAACCTTCACATCGTAAAAACTTTGACAAAGTCCCACTCAACAACTCTCCTACACGCCTACTCTCCCACTCCCTCACTCTCCCACTTTAAACCCCACCAGCATTTCTCGTTTTCCCGGCGGTCCGGGTTTCTTTTCAACTTGAAACCCTACTGAAATTAACGCTCTTCTTACGCTGCCTTTAGCGGAATAGGTAGTAAAAACGGCATCCTTTTTCATGGATTTATAAATTTTTTCAAATAACACATCCGTCCATAATTCCGGCTGGACTCTTGCTCCAAAAGCATCAAAATACACCAAATCAAATGTATTTTCAGGATAATTAAAATTCATAAAATCATCTTGAATTTTGGTTAAATTAAAATTCTCGTTGATTTGAACTTCCTTTTCCCATTCGGCATACATCAATTCAGTATAAAATTGACTCAATTCAGCTTCTGAAAAGTTCAAATTTGAATTGAATTCTTTCAAAGATTTTGGATAATTCAACATGGAAAATTCTTCTTCCGAAACCGGATATTTTTCGAGTCCGGTATAATGGATTTGTTGATTTTTCCCAAATGATTCCACAAGTGTAATAAAAGAATTCAAGCCGGTTCCAAAACCGATTTCCAAAATGGAAATTTCCTTTTTATTTCTTAAAAAATCAAGTCCGTTTCGGATGAAAACATGGTATGCTTCCTGTACGGCGCCGTGCCGGGAATGATAGGATTCGTTCCATTCGGGAATGAAAATTGTGGCAGAACCGTCTTCTGTCGGGATGATTTTTCGGGTAAGCATTTTCAAAAGTATAAATAATTAAAATTTGATTTGACGTTCATTTAGAATTATTATAATTAAATTTGCTGGACGCAAAAAACAAACGAAAAAATTGAGCTTATGATCATTGAAAAAATCAAAGAGTCAAGATTTACCCCTGAAGTATTTAATATTCAAACATTTGGAACTGCATTTGCGGATCATATGTTACTATGTTGGTACAAAGACGGTAAATGGGGCGAACCAACCATAAAACCTTACGGAAAACTTGAATTCAGTCCTTCTATGTCTGTTGCTCACTATGGACAAGGAATTTTTGAAGGGATGAAGGCATATAAAGGAGCAGAAGGAGATGTTTTTCTTTTTCGTCCGGAAAAAAACTTTGAAAGAATGAACAAATCGGCCGTTCGTTTGGATATGCCGGAAATTCCCGAAGATATATTTATGGAAGGTTTGAAAGCTTTAGTGGATTTGGACAGACAATGGGTTCCGGATACTTACGGAATGTCTTTGTATTTACGTCCGGTTATGTTTGCTACGGAAGAAGCCATCACGGCACGTTCTTCCAATGAATATTTATTTGCCATTCTTACGGCTGTTGCACCTAATTACTATAACAAACCGCTTTCTGTAAAAGTCGCAGACCGTTACAGCCGGGCGGCAAATGGTGGTGTAGGTTATGCAAAAGCGGCCGGAAATTATGCCGGGTCTTTTTACCCGACTCATATCGCCAGAGAAGAAGGATATGATCAGGTGATTTGGACAGATGATGCGACACATACCTTAATAGAAGAAGCCGGAACCATGAACGTAATGGTGAGAATCGGTGATAAATTATTGACTGCACCTACTTCAGAACGTATCTTAAATGGCGTAACGCGTGATAGTATGATTGAATTGGCAAAAAGCCTTAACATAGATATTGAAATTCGGAAAATTACCGTAGAAGAAGTTTACAATGCGCATAAAAATGGGCAATTAAACGAAGTCTTCGGAGTCGGAACTGCTGTAGTTGTAAATAATTATATAGCGGTTGGATATGGTGAGGAAAGATTGGAACTACCGGATTTGCCAATGGAAAAATCTTACGGAAAATTGCTCAAGAAAAAATTAGTTGATCTACAAATGGGCATCAGTGAAGATCCGTTTGGATGGAGAATTAAAGTAGAAGAAAATTTAGTTGAAGCTTAATTCCTTCAAAAGAAAACAGAAAAAAGCCGGAATATCCCGGCTTTTTTCTGTTTTATACAAACTAAATCCCGCATTTCATATAATTGGGGGAAAATCCTTAACTTCCTTCTTTAGATTTGTAAACTAAATTATCAATATGCGTTGGGGGTACATTTTGATTTTGGGATTTATCTTTTGGACAATTGGCTTTGTTCAAGCCCAAACACAATATACACCCAGCCACTATAGGTTGAATCAGGGATTAAATACCAATATAATTTTTAAATCCCTTTCTTTACCAAACGGGCAATTACTCATTGCAACAAACAGAGGCTTAGCAGTATTTGACGGTCATAGATTTATATACAATGACATAATCAATCGTCCGACTCCCACCATTTTCAGTCATCAGGATCAAATTTATTTCTCTAACATCGATGGTCTTTCAGAACTGGAAGAAATCAGAAAAACGCCAAAGAAACGGATTAACAGCATTCAAACTGACTCAAACCCCAATAATGATCATTTTGAAAATATTTTTATAGACAGCCGCGGATTTATCTGGACTACTGATTTTGAAAATGTCAAGTACTACCAACCAGACAAACAAATTACCAAATCCTTTTTAATTCATCCCGGAAATAAAAATATATTTCCGAATATATCCATCATCGAATCCCGGAAGAAAGAAATTTGGGTCATTTCTCCAAAGGGAATTTGGATTTGGGATAAAAAAAAGAACGATGTTCAACCTCTGGCTAACTCTGAATTTCAATCCAAAAGTTATACCTCAGCCATTCGACTCCAAAACGAAAAAATCCTCTTGTCTACCTCCGATGGTATTCTTTATGAATTAGATACCGAAAAACCTGTTTTTAAAAAATTAAACATCATTCCCGACGATCAGGCGGTTGTTAGTATGGTTGAAACAGAATCGGATATCCTGCTTTCCACCCGTCAAAAAGTATATCGCTATTTCCAAAACCAATTTCAACTTCTTTTTCAAGCTGAACGCAAGGAAATCAACCATCTTAACTATGATGAAGCAACAGGTATCATTTGGCTCTCGACTGAAAACGGGCTCATCAAATTACAACCTTCCAATCCCGCGTTTTCTATTTTGAAAGAACCAATGATAAAAGGAGTTGTAAAATCGATTGCTCCGGTAGGTAAAGAAATCATCTGGATTTTGACGAATGAAAATGAAATCTGGAAATATCAGAACAATTCTTTTCAGAAAATTGAAGATCCTGTAAGAGGTTATTCTTATACATTAAACTCCTCCAACGATCTGCTGTTTTTATCAACCCAAAATGGAATTTATCAAGAAACCAATGGGAAATTTGAAAAATTAAATCTGCCGGAACTGGAAATCCAAAGTGAAATCATTCAGACTTTTATCACACCTCAAAACGAACTTTGGGTGGTTTTTGCTTCCCACCCTGTCAAAAGATACAGCTGGCCGGCGTTAATCCCCATCAAAATCCCTTTTAAAAATAAACCGGAATTTTGGTCTGACAACAAATGGCAGGATATCAAAATTGACAAAAACAAAAGAATTTGGTTGGCCGGTTGGATGCCCAAAAGTTTTGGAATTACTTATTTCGAACCGGAAAATCAAAAATTTGTAGACGTGTCGGACAAATCCATCAATCCAGACAAAACATTATTTGTAGGGGATTATTTTACCCACATAGGATTGGGAAAAGACAAATCAATGTTTTTTACAGCTTATGGAGGCTGGAATAAAACGAGTGAAAATGGGAAATTAATACAACGCGTAGATATATTAAATTTTGATATACGCAGTACTTTCATCCGTGGCATTACCGAGGATAAAATGGGGAACGTCTTTTTTGCTACTGCCGAAGGACTTCATATTTATCTGAAAAAAATGGACCAAGTATTTCATCTTTCAGAACTGGACGGCTTACCGTCCAACCAGTTGACACATTCGTTTACCCAACTAAATTCCAATCAGATTGCTTTGGGTACCAACGGTGGTTTTATAAAGATTGATTTGGAAAAAGCACTGAAAACACAGTTAAAAAACCGTTTGGAAATCTCTCAAATTTTAGTCAATGAACAACCCAAAACCTTTGAAGGAAATTATATAGAGCTTAGTAAAGATGAACGGGATATTGTGATTCAATTCAGCGAACTTTCCTTTTTACCCGAAGAAAAGGTGAGCTTCCGATACAAATTTTCTGACGAAAAAACTTGGCACCCGACAGGTAATAAAGCCGAATTGGTTCTCAATCATTTACAACCCGGAAACTATACGGTAAACATACAAGCACTCGACAATTTGGGAAACGTCCAATCAAAAGAATTGAAATTTGAAATATTAGCCAAACCACCTTTTACCAAATCTTATCCTTTTTATATCCTTTTATTTTTAGTCTTTTCATTAATGATGTTGCTCATCAACCGGTATTTCTGGAAGCGTAAACAAAAGGAAATAAATTATTTACGAAAAATAAAGGAGGCCGAAATGACAACGCTTCGTTCTCAAATGAATCCACACTTTTTATTTAACACATTAAATTCCATCAACAGCTATATCGTCCAAAACAAAACGGATGATGCAAGCAATTACCTCACGACTTTCTCCAAATTGATGCGCAATATTTTGGAGAATTCTAAAAAGGAACAAATTTCTTTAAAAAACGAATTGGACACATTAAAGCTATATTTGGAATTGGAGTCGGCGCGTTTGGAGCACAGTTTTGATTACATTTATAAAATAGACGAAAAAATTGACCAAACTTCTGTCTTGGTTCCACCTCTGATCATCCAGCCATTTGCCGAGAATGCCATTTGGCACGGACTAAGAAATTTAAAAGAAAAGGGAATTCTGGAAATAATCGTAAAAAAACCGGAAGAAGACTTTCTTCATATTTATGTCGTGGACAACGGAATAGGGCGTGTCGCCAGTCAGAAACTCAAAAAAAACGAAACCCAACATAAATCTTATGGAATTGACATCACCATAGACCGGATTAAATTACTCAATCCGGAAAATGATTTTTCCATCGTAGACCTTTACGATGAGCATGAAAACCCCATCGGAACAAAAGTTATCATACAACTAAAACTCAAAGAAAATGATTAAAGCCATCATCGTAGATGACGAAAAACACGCCATCATCACGCTCGAACATCTGTTGAAAAAATTTGATGAAGTAGAAATACTCGCCACTGTACAGGACAGCTCACAAGCAAAGGAAATCATACTGGACAAAAAACCGGATTTACTCTTTCTCGACATAGAAATGCCCAATCTGAACGGTTTTGATTTATTGGCTCAATTTGAATCTTTCGATTTTAAAGTCGTTTTCACCACAGCCTATGACCAGTACGCCATCAAAGCACTAAAAATAAATGCATTGGATTATCTTTTAAAACCCATCGATAAAGAAGAATTACGCACCGCTTTGGATAAATTTCTAAATGACCAATTATTCACTTCAAACGAGCAAATCGCACATCTCAACCAGTTCAAAACCAATCAGATGAGCGAAACCCTTGCCTTGTCTACCAGTAAAGGTCTCATTTTTATCAAAATCAAAGATGTGATGTATTTTGAAGCAGACGGCTCCTATACCCATGTGATCATGAGCAATGGAGACAAACATCTGGTAAGTAAATCCTTGACTAATTTTGAAGAAGTTTTAACCGACAACCCTTTATTTTTCCGTTCGCATAAATCCAATTTGGTCAATTTGAATTTCATCAAACAATACATCCGCGGAGAAGGCGGCGAACTGATTATGATGAACGATAAATCCATCGTTCTGAGCCGGAATAAAAAACAAGAATTCCTGAATTTATTCAATAAAATTTAAACAGTTTCTTAATCCCACCCACTTTCAAAATATATCAAACGAACAAATTCTTTCGACAAAAAAATGATTCCGGATTAAATCAAAAAAGATTTCAATAAAGGCCTTGAAATTCAGACAGAAGAAACTATTTTTGGCAAAAATTTCCACTTGATTTCAGCAGCTCAATTCCGGTTACAATTCATCGTACTTTTATGGGGTTTTACCGGCGTTTTGGGCAAACTCATTCAGGTAGAAGCCGTTCCTTTGGTGTGGTACCGGGTTTTATTTGCATCTGTGGTTTTATTTATCATCCTGAAAATCCGCAAAATAGATTTGAATCTGAATTCAAAAGATTGGATGATGCTTTTGGGAATCGGAGTGATAATCGGGCTTCACTGGATGGCATTTTTTGGAGCGATAAAGGTTTCCAACGTAGCGGTTGCACTCAGTACACTTTCTACCGGCGCACTGTTTTCCGCTTTTCTCGAACCTATTTTTTTTAAACGAAAGATCATTCTTTCCGAAATCATTTTGGCTATCATCGTTTCCTGCTGTATCTTACTGATTTACAATGCAAGTCCAGAATATTGGTTGGGAATTCTCCTAGGTGTGATTTGTAGTTTTCTATCAGCTCTTTTTTCCGTCCTGAACGGAAAAATCCATACCCGTTTTCCTTCTCAAAAAATCATGTTTTACGAAATGATCGGTGGCTGGATCATCGTCTGTTTATTTCTTCCGTTTTTTGACGGATTTTCTTCACTTGCCGCGGTTTCATGGAAAGATTTGGGATTATTGGTTTTACTGGGAAGTTTATTTACGGCTTATCCCATGATAGAATCGGTCAGCCTTATGAAATTCATCAGTCCGTTTACACTACTTCTCAACGTCAATCTGGAACCGGTTTACGGCATCATCATCGCATATCTGATTTTTGGAGAATCGGAAAAAATGACGCCGCTTTTTTATTTGGCAACCACTATCATGGTACTGGCTATTGTTGTAAATGGTTTGATTAAAAAACAATCCGGAAAACCGTTACGCATGAAATGGAAGTTTTGGGAATTTAGAAAATAACAAATGGATGTGAATTTGATTTTAAATCCGTCCCTGTTCTTTTAATTTCCAATAGCGTAATAATCCCGCAACCGACATCCAGCTTGGATTTGCGTATTCATACCGAATCAAATTTTCTTTCGAAACGCCGGCTTCTATCAACTGATTTTTGGTATAGTCCATAAATTTCGGAGTGATTTCATCCGGTGAAATTCCTTCATCAAAAAAGGGTTTCATCCAGTTTGCCCAACCATCCAAAATCACTTCCAACTCATCTAAATGTTTTTCGGGATTTTCCACTTTCCCGAAATGGGTCAGATACAAAAATTTGGCATCCAAATTTTTCAATTTCCCGATGGATTCTTTCCAAAGCCCTATGTTTATATCCGGCGGCGGACAGGGCGGAACCACTGGACCTTCCTTGATTTTCACTCCGGCGACATCGCCTGTAAAAATGATATTCCCCAATTGATAAGCATTATGATGAACCGCATGACCGGGCGTATAGTGGACTATAAATTCCAATCCACCAATTGTCAGGACAGCACCATCATCTGCCGCCACCATCAGGTTTTCGTCTATCGGTTCCATATTCCCCCAAAGCCTTTCCATGTCGTCTTGATAAATCATTTTGGCTGAGTTCCATAATTTTTCGGGATTCTGAAGATGCAGCAATCCGACTGAATTTACATAGATCTTTGCGCCGTTCCGGGCAAACTTCCAGGCCGCGCCGGCATGGTCAAAATGGATATGTGTCAGCAAAATATGGTGGATGTCTTTCCAGTCAAAACCTTTTTGGGCGATGGCCGATTTCAGATGCTCAAAAGTCGTTTCAGGTCCGGATTCTATCAAAATTAATCCTTCATTTGATTCGATAAGAAAAGAAGCGATAGAGGATGATTCGTCCAGAAAATCAAGGTCTAAAATATGTATCTTGGGCGATGTGTTCATGAAAATAATTTTGAAACAATTTACTAAAGATTTTATTTCTCGTAGAACTTTTATGAATAAATCGGATAATTTAAGAGCCTGTTTAAAATTTTACCGAAATTTTTATTATCGCCCTTAAAACTTATCTTTACTAAATTTTTATGCTCTTTTAAGCCTATTTTTCACTTCCTATTTTTGATTTAGCGAGCTAAATCTACAAATACGAAGCAAAAAATCCATCTCTAAATAGCTATAAAAATTTTTTGTAATAAAAATTTAAACAGGCTCTAATAGTTTTGATACGGAAAAACATATATGCTTACCAATTTTCTATTTCACCGCATTGATAATTCGCAAATCATCATTTTCCGAATCTTTTTCGGATTATTGATGGCGGTAGAATGTTGGGGTTCCATCGGGACGGGATGGGTAAAAGAGACCTTTGTCGAGCCAAAATTCAGTTTTACTTTTATCGGTTTTGAGTGGACACAATTCCTTTTGGGAAACACCATGTACTATATCTACGGATTTCTGGGAATTATGGGAATTCTCATCATGCTCGGTGCTTTTTACCGGATGGCAACTATCCTGTTTGCTCTAGGTTGGTCGCTGGTTTATTTTATGCAAAAGGAGCATTATAACAACCATTATTATCTGGTGATGCTCATCGCCTGGTTTATGGTATTCATTCCGGCCAACCGATACAAAGCGGTTGATGTTTGGATTTGGCCACAGATCCGCTCCAATTATACTTTTCTCTGGACGCGTTTGATTTTTATCCTCCAACTTTTGATCGTTTACATCTATGCTGCTTTGGCTAAACTGTATCCCGGCTGGATGAACGGTGATTTTTTGATGATTCGTTATCGCAGTATAGCCCGATGGGCTGAGAAAAGCATAGCATGGGAACCACTTACAGAAATGTTAGGCACCAGAGAGTTTGCTGAGGTTTTTTCTTGGTTGGGATTTGGTTTTGATTTATTGATTGTACCGCTTTTATTGTGGAAAAGAACCAGAGTTTTTGCTTTTTTTGCGGCTTTGTTTTTTCACATTTTCAATTCGGTTACATTGCACATTGGAATTTTTCCTTATTTCGCCTTAGCTCTTGCAGTCTTTTGTTTTCCTCCGGAATCTATGCGAAAATTGTTTTTTCGACGCAAAACTACTTTTGTTCCGGGTTCTAACGAATTCCAGCCCCGACATAAAAACCAGACGGTTTTCACTTTCATTTTCTGGATTTATATCATTTGGCAGATTTATCTGCCGTTACGGCACTGGCATATACCGGGAGATGTTTTATGGACAGAAGAAGGACACAGGCTCGCTTGGCGTATGATGTTACGAACCAAATCCGCTTCAACCCAATTTTTCATGGTGGACAAAGAAACAGGCAAGAAAACTTCAGTGAATCTGAACCAATATATGACCAGGCTTCAACGAAACCGAATAGTAGCAAGGCCTGACATGATTTGGCAGTTTGCCCAATACCTCAAAAAAGATCAATTGAAAAAAGGAAAAAAAATAGAGGTATATGTAAATTCACGTCTTTCTATCAACCAAAGCCCCTATCATGATTACATCAATGATACGGTAGATTTAGCAAATACCAAATGGAAATATTTCGGGCATCAGGATTGGATTTTACCGGAACCAAAGGACTATTCGCGCGTGGAATCCATTCGCAATAAAAAAGATTAAATCTTAAGAAACACTAGTATTGGGCATAAAAAAACTCCCAATCTTTCGATGGGAGTTTTCATTGTGAATTAATTCTTTATGCTTCTTTGATACGTGCTTTTTTACCTCTCAAATCTCTGAAATAATAGATTCTTGCACGTCTAACTTTTCCTTTTTTGTTCATTTCAATTTTTTGAATCGCCGGTAAGTTTACAGGAAAAATTCTCTCTACTCCTACCTCACCGCTCATTTTACGGATAGTAAAAGTTTCAGTAGTTCCCTGTCCTTTACGCTGGATAACGACTCCTTTAAAAAACTGAGTTCTGGTTTTTCCTCCCTCGGAAATTTCATAATAAACTGTAATGGTATCTCCTGTCGAAAATTCCGGAAATTCTTTTTTCGTTACAAATTTGTCTTGTACGTATTTTACTAAAGTTTCCATTTTGAATATGTAATTTATTAACACTGAAAAACATACACGGATTTCGTCAGAGGTTTGTCAATGGTGTGCAAAAGTATAAACTTTTTATAAATCCTGCAACGAATTCTTATAAATATTTAATGCTTTCAGGAATTGACTTTGATCCACTTGGAGCCTGTAACCTTCCAAAATGGTTGGTCCAAATGAAAAATGGACATTTTCATTCAGGATATGCGCATAAATTCCTTCCTCCAGCAAATGATTTTTTACTACTTCCGCCGTCCAGAGATTGGAAAAACTCTCAAGGGTTACAAATCTTCGGTTTTCAAGCTCTTTGTTCATTTTACCAATTTAGTGAATTATCAAATAAAAATCAATGGAAAGAAGTTCAAACTGAAAAAATTAGCATTTAAATAAATTGGAATATATCTTTGTAAAAATTTTGAGAGATGAGTTTAGAAACGAACATAATGGATCAGATGAAAGACGCGATGAAAAGCAAAAACCAAATCGCTTTGGAAGCACTTCGTGCCATCAAATCCGAAATCTTATTGGTCAAAACCTCTGGCGGAAACGGCGAAATATCCGATGCACAGGAAATCGCAATGCTTCAAAAACTAATCAAACAACGTAAAGAAGCAGCCGAACAATTCGCAGCCAACAACCGCACCGAATTAGCAGAAAAGGAACTGGCGCAGGCAGAAGTCATTCAAGGATTTCTACCAAAACAACTTTCTGCTGAAGAGTTGGAAAGTAAATTAAAAGAAATCATTACAGAAGTTGGAGCAACTTCCGGAAAAGACATAGGGAAAGTAATGGGGGCAGCCGGCGCACAACTGGCCGGAAAAGCTGAAGGAAAAGCAATTGCTGAAACGGTTAAAAGATTACTGAACAATTAAAGTTCCCGTAAAAAACAGTTGATATAAAATTAACACCCTTGGTTTGCCTGCAAAGTAATTTTGCAGGCAAATTCATTTTATGAGGTCATATTTTTCATTCGTATTTACAATTGTCTTTATTTCATTCATTTCCGCACAGTCTTCCGGAATTATTTCAGGAAGGATTACGGAAAAAGAAGGAAATCTTTCCTTGCCCGGAGCTGTTATCACCTTGAGTGAAGGAAACCGTTACACCATTTCCAATCAGGACGGAACCTATGAATTCCTGAATGTCCCACAGGGAAAATATACTGTTGAAGTCGATTATCTCGGCTATGAAATCTCCAGCCAAGAAGCCACTGTAGTAAGCGGTGATAATGTTGTCATTAATTTTCAATTATCTTCCGAAACCCAGATTTTAGAGGAAGCTGTAATCGTTGGAGACCGTTTGAGAGGGCAAGCAAAAGCACTTAATCAACAGAAAAACAATCAGAATATCACAAATGTGATTTCGTCCGACCAGGTAGGGCGTTTCCCAGATGCCAATGTAGGAGATGCTTTGAAACGTGTGCCGGGCATCACCATGCAAAATGATCAGGGCGAAGCGCGAAACATCATCATCCGGGGTTTAGCTCCTAACTTGAATTCTGTCACCATAAATGGCGACCGGATTCCGTCTGCCGAAGGCGATAATAGGAATGTTCAGATGGATTTGATTCCTTCCGATATGATTTCGACCATAGAAGTCAACAAAACCCTTACTTCCGATATGGATGCTGATGCCATCGGGGGTTCCGTCGATTTGATTACAAGAGCATCTCCAAACGGAGAAAGAATTTCCGTCACTTTTGCAGGTGGTTATAATCCCATCCGTGAAAACGGAAATTATACGACAGGTTTGGTGTATGCCAACCGCTTTTTTGACAACAAATTCGGATTGGTTTTGAGTGGTTCCTATAACAATAATAATTTCGGTTCTGACAACGTGGAAGCGGTTTGGGTACAATTTGAAGACGAAGACGGATTGGGAAGGAATTTAGATTACATAGAAGAAATGGACATCCGTAAATATGATGTTCAACGCATCAGAAGAAGCATCGCTTTGGCATTGGATTATGATATCAGTAAAAATCATAAAATCTATTTTAACGGAATTTACAACTGGCGTGATGACCGTGAAAACCGTTACAGAACCAGATACAGAAACATAGAACCCGTTTGGGATGGAGTTGATTTGACCGGATTTGAGGGCGATGTGCGTCGTCAGACCAAAGGTGGCATTGACAACAATAAAAATAAAAATACCCGGCTGGAAAGACAAATCGTTCAGAACTATGCTTTGGGTGGTGAACATTTGTTAGGTTCCAAATTGGATATGGACTGGTCGGTAAATTATGCAACGGCGAGCGAAGATCGCCCGAACGAACGTTACATAGAATTTGAAAGCAAAGGATATGAATTTGAATCGGATTTAACAGATCCGAGAAAACCCTATCTGAATCCGATCGGAGAAGAAATCAGCCAATTTGAACTGAAAGAAATCTCAGAAAACCATGACTGGACTGAGGAAAAAGAAATCGGGGCGAAATTGAATTTCCGTGTGCCGCTTTCCATCCTTTCTGAACAGAAAGGCCGTTTGAGATTTGGAGGTAGAGTGCGAATCAAGGAAAAAGAAAGAAATAATATCTGGACGGAATATTCGCCTGTTGGTGATTTTGGAATGTTAAACCAAGTTCCTAACGTTACTTTTGACGGAAACAATTGGCAAGCCGGTTCTCAATATGTGCCGGGCTATTTTGCAACGGCATCCAATTTGGGAAATTTAGATTTGTATAACACAGATTTATTTGAAGGTGAATTGGTTCCGGCCGAATACCTTTCACAGAATTACAAAGCAAAAGAAAATATCTTTGCCGGGTATTTCCGTTGGGATCAGGATTTTACCAATAAATTGTCGATGATCTTGGGTGTTCGGGTAGAACATACGCAGATAGATTATACCGGAAATTATGTGCAGGACGAGGAAGATTTAATCGGCGAAATAAACAACGAAAACGACTATACCAACATCTTGCCGAGCATCGCTTTTAAATATGACATCAACAAAGACTTCATCCTGAGAGCTGCTTTCACTACGGCTTTGGCAAGACCCAACTATTATGCGCTGGCTCCTTATGTAAGTTCGTTTACGGAAGACATGGAACTTGCTGCCGGGAATCCGAACTTGGATGCAACTTATGCCTATAATTTTGATTTGATGATAGAAAAATATTTCAAATCGGTCGGGATTCTTTCAGGTGGGGTTTTCTACAAAAACTTAAACGATTTTATTTATACTTACAGCAACAACCGTTATACAACTGCTGATTTCTCAGTAGATTTCCCAAATCAACTGAACCCGATTGAAGCCGGAGACGAATGGAGTTTCGTGCAACAAAGAAACGGTGACAATGTAGATATTTATGGATTTGAAGTGGCCTTACAAAGACAATTTGACTTTATTCCGGGGAAATTCTGGAAGGGACTGGGTATTTACCTGAATTATACCTATACCAAATCCGACGCAAAAGGAATCACTAATGCAGACGGCGAAGAAAGAGAAAATGTAGAACTTCCGGGGACTTCTCCTCATATGTTTAACGGTTCGCTTTCATGGGAAAACAAACGTCTTTCGGCACGTGTTTCCTTGAATTACACTTCAGATTATATAGACGAATTGGGTGGTGAGGAATTCGAGGACCGTTATTATGATGAACAATTATTTCTGGATGCCAATGCTTCTTACAAAATCACCGATAACTTCCGTGTTTTTGCCGAAGCCAACAACTTGACCAATCAACCGCTGCGTTATTATCAGGGAATTGCGGACAGAACCATGCAAATAGAATATTATAGACCAAGGTTTAATTTGGGTGTAAAATTTGATTTTTAAAAATTAGAAATACATAACATTATCAAAATTAGGCCGGTGGGAAATCCTCATCGGCTTAAGATTTAAAATTAAGGTTAAATTAATCAATATGAAAAAAACAATCCTTTCACTCGGCATTTCAAGTCTTTTAGTTTCCTGCGGGGATAAATTAGCTCCTGTCCTCTCCAATGCGATCGAACCCGATGTCATAACCGAAGCTACTCCTCACGACACGGACGACCCTGCCATCTGGATACATCCCGAAGATGCTTCGAAAAGCCTGATCATCGGAACCGATAAGGAAGTCGGAGGTGGTCTTTATGTATATGACCTAAATGGAAAAATCCTGAATCAGTTTATTGACATGGAACGCCCCAACAACGTGGATGTCGCTTATGGAATCATCCTAAACGGAAAAAAAACAGATATCGCCGTAACAACCGAACGAAAAGCGCATAAAATCCGAATTTTCAGCCTGCCTGATTTGAAGCCGATTGACAACGGCGGAATTGAAATTTTTGTCGGCGAAAAAGGAGAAGATGAACGCGACGGAATGGGATTGGCGCTCTACACCAAACAAATTGATTCGCTGACAACAGAAATCCATGCGATTGTTGGAAGAAAAACCGGCCCTTCGGGAAGCTATCTTTGGCAATATAAATTATCCGATGACGGTACCGGAAACGTAAAAGGCGAAGTGGTTCGAAAATTTGGTTCCTTCAGTGGGAAAAAGGAAATCGAAGCGATTGCAGTGGATAACGAATTAGGATTTGTATATTATTCGGACGAAACAGTCGGTGTAAAAAAATACTATGCAGATCCCGAAAAAGGGAATGAAGAACTGGCATTTTTTGCTCAAAAGGATGCGAAATCCGATCACGAGGGAATTGCCATTTATAAAAAAGATGCGACGACCGGATATATTTTAGTATCCAACCAACAGCGAAATACATTTTTGGTTTATCCGAGAGAAGGTTCAAACGGAAACCCAAACGAATACAAACTCATGGCAGAAATTCCGGTTTCTACAATTGAATGCGATGGAGCCGATGTTTCTTCTTTAAATTTCGGAGGAAAATTCCCCAACGGATTTCTTGTTGCAATGAGCAATGGAATGGTTTTCCACCTTTATGATTGGAATAAAATTCAAGCCTTGATTGACCAAAATTATAAACCCTAAAAAATTGAATTGTTAAAAAAATTAACAATTTTATAATTTTTAACAGAAGTTTAACCACAGCCCGAAACACCTATAAATAAAGTGTTTCGGGCTGATTTTTATTCAAAAACTACTAAAAATCAGATGGTTGATTTTTCAGAAAAAAGGTCTATCGTACTTTTGCCGAGCAAATCTGAAATAAAATAAAGATGAAATCAGTATTTACATTCATATTGCTAATTGGATTTATCGCCTTTGGTGGAGCCGGACTTTATAACGGTGCTACTTGGCTTTCAGGAAGCGGAAAAGCTTCTTGGTATGGAGATCAATTTCACGGTAAGAAAACAGCAAGCGGAGAAAAATATGATATGCATGACTTCACAGCTGCACACAAAACACTTCCATTTGGAACAAAAGTAAAAATTACCAACCAAAGAACTGGAAAATCAGTTGTGGTTGAGGTAAACGACAGAGGCCCTTTTGTAAAAACACGTCAATTTGATTTGAGCAAAGCTGCTTTTTCAGAAATTGGTGATATCAACAGAGGCATCATGTCTATTGATTACGAAGTGGTTAACTAATATCTTAATAAAGATTTATCAAAATAGCTCCCGATTTCGGGGGCTTTTTTTATGGATTCAGGATGTGAAATCAAAAAAGGAAAAATGAACATTTCCATATTTTCTTGTTTCTAACAAATCAGGGTGCTCACCCAGTTTTATGTGAAAAGAATGCTCTAACACTAGTTCGCCTTCCGGCTTCAGCCATTCGTTTTCCTTAACCAACCTAATGATTTTCTCATAATCTTCTTGTTCGAACTGAAAAGGAGGATCTGCAAAAATCACATCAAAACTTCCGTAGGAATTTCGATTTAAAAATTGAAAAACATCATTTCGTACAACCGAAACAACTTCACCCAAATTCATATTGCCGGTCGTTTCCGATAAAAATTTCACGCAACCGGCATCCTGATCTACCGAAACGATGCGTTTACTTCCCCGAGAAGCAAATTCCAACGAAATACTGCCGATTCCGGAAAATAAATCCAGCACCGAAATTTCGTCAAAATCATAGTGGTTGTTTAATACATTGAACAGTGCTTCTTTGGCAAAGTCGGTCGTCGGGCGTACCGGAAGATTGGAGGGTGCCGTTATTTTTTTTCCTCTGAATTGACCTGAAATGATGCGCATTTGGATAAAGAATAAAGTGTAAAATAGGCTAAAAAATCTTCGTCTTTTGAAGCAGTTGATACAAAACGGACATATTTTCTGAGGATTTGGAAAACCTTTGTTTGGGGCATTAATTCACCATAGGTTTTCACTTCAATTTTGTTGGTATCCAATCCCAATTGCTCCATGACAAAGAGTGCAAAAAATAAAATATCCTCACCGGAAAGGGTTTCAAATAAATTATAAAATTGGACTTTTCCATCAGCAGTAATCGCTATTTCGAGGTTGTGACGATTTAAATTTAAATGAACGGAAGGAGCAACCGTTTTTTCAATCGTCTGTAAAAACACCCAACCCGAATGAAAAAACCGGATATTCCCAAACATTTCCTTCAACTTTTTTATCAATGTGGAAGAACTGCCATAAACAAAGGAGAATTCAGATCGGGCACCGGATCTCAAAAGTGTATTGTCTTCAAATTCCGCTTCTGAAAAATTCAATAAGGCTTCCTGATTTTCAGAAGAATATTCAGCCGGAACCAAATTGAAAAAAGAAGAAATAAAAGCAACATTTACCTCGTCAAAATTTCTTCTCAATCGCAGATTTACATCCAATTCTTTGGTGATTTCTGTTTCCCACAAATTAAAATGTGTCACTTCAAAATGGGAAACTTTATTGGATTTGGATTCGGAATCATTGACCCAAAATGAAAATCCTTCTTTATAAAAAAGAAAGTTTAGTGATTTTTTATGTTCAGACAGTGTAGAAATGATTGTCAAATTTTCGGCGTAAAGATAAAGCATTCTGAGAAAAGTTCATATTTCTCAAAATCTCATTGTACAATGAGGCTTCTTCTTTTGCAAAATAATTTACAACTAACTAATTATCAATTATTTATAAATTTCAAAATTATTACAAACCAAAAACAAACCATTTGCCAAAGAAATGAGGAATTTCGAGACAGAAACCTTTAAAAAATTAGATATGAAATCATTCAAAATTTTCCTGTTAGTTGTTTTATTTTGTTTTTTGAATTCCTGCGAAAGAAAAGCAGAAAGCTATGAAGGCAGATATTCCGAATCCGTCTCGGAATCAGCTGCGGTCGCTTCCGACACCTTGATGGATACAGATGGCGAGAAGATCACGGAGATGCCATTGAGCTCCACGGCAGCGACTTATCAGGATTCCGATCGTGAATTTGTGCGGACGGCAGATTTATCCATGGAAGTGGAAAATGTTTATGCATCCACCACCAAAATCGAATCAAAAGTTTCCGAATTAGGTGGATTTGTGACCAAAAGCAATCTGGAAAGCCGTGTCTGGACCAATCAAACTTTTCCTGTTACCAAAGACAGTGCAGTAGAGGTAAAAAAATACAATGTCGAAAACCAAATGACGGTGAGAATTCCTCAAAAGGAATTGGGAAATTTTTTGAATTCTTTGGGAGAAGAAATGACCTTTTTAAATTTCCGAAACATTTCAGCTGATGATGTCAGTTTGGATTTTGTATTGGCTGAATTGGAAAAAGACCGTATGAATTCAACCCATCAGAAATTGGACAAATTGGAAAATCAAACCGGAAAAATTCTGGAAAAACAAAGTGTCGTAACCAATTCGAACCATAACCAATCTGAAATCAATTTTCAAAAAGTTGCAACAATGAAACTTAAAGATGAAGTCGCTTATAGTTCCGTTAGTTTGCTGATTTCAGAAAAAGAAAAAATCGCACAAACCATGGTCATCAACCCTCAGTCCTATGACGATAAATTCCGGCCGGAGTTCACTTATCGAGCAGGAAATTCCATCAAAGAAGGATTTTATTTCTTTCAAAATCTATTGATAGGGCTTTTATATATCTGGCCTTTATGGATTGTTGGAATTATGGTTTTTCTATTTGTACGCTATCAAATCAGAAAAGCAAAACCAGCAAACTAAGAAACTGTTTAAATTAATTCATTTCAAATATTGTCGAATAATTCCTCAGATAAACCGTTTATTTGAGGAATTATTTTATAAAAATTCCAGATCCTTCAGAGAGCCCATTCTCTAATATTTCAAAGTCTTTATGTATATTTACATAAAATTTATTCTATCTTTTGGTAGAAATCTAAAGTAAAAAATTGAGAACAATTGCAGTGATACCGGCCCGATATGCGGCTACTCGTTTCCCGGGTAAATTAATGGCTCAATTAGGCACGAAATCCGTCATCCTTACGACCTATGAAAACACCCTGAATACCGGACTTTTTGATGATGTTTTTGTAGTTACCGATTCGGAACTTATATTTAATGAAATCACGCAAAACGGTGGAAAAGCCATCATGAGCCTGACCGAACATCAAACCGGAAGCGACCGTATAGCCGAAGTAGTGGAAAATTTGGAATGTGATATCGTGGTCAATGTCCAAGGCGATGAACCTTTTGTCAAAAAAGAGGCACTTCAAAAACTGGTGGAGGCCTATCAAAATGACTTGAACGAAGAAATTTCACTGGCTACACTGGCACAGGAAATAACAGAAGAAGAGGATATTTACAACCCCAATTCTGTGAAAGTTAATTGGGATATAAACCTATTTGCGCTCTATTTTTCAAGAAGTCCAATTCCTTATCCCCGCGATACCGAATTTAAAGCAAAATATTATCAGCACATCGGTATTTACGCTTTTCGCAAAACGGCCTTGTTAAAGTTTGCAAAATTACCTATGTTGCAGAACGAAAGAGCCGAGAAATTGGAACAATTGAGGTATTTGGAATATGGAATGAAAATCAAAGTGTTGGAAACCGGATTTATGGGAATCGGAATTGATACCAAAGAGGATCTGGATAAAGCCAATGCTTATTTAAAAAAACTACAAACAACGGAGTGATGAGTTTCAAAAATTTCCCCATGGTGCCCCGTGTCGTTTACGGACGCGGAAGTGCAGAGCAGATAGAAGAAATAGCGGAACCGATTCGTAAAAACGGATATCCGATTATTTATTTTGCAGATCATTGCTTTAAAGATAAATCCCTTGTCCGGCATATTCCGGTCAAAAGAAATGATAAAATAATTTTTATCGATACTTCTGAAGAACCCAAAACTTCCTATGTAGATCAAATACGGGATGATTTAAAAGAAGAATTCGGAAAAGTATCCGGCATCATAGGATATGGTGGTGGAAGCGTCATGGATATGACCAAAGCGGTTTCGCTGATGATGAACAATCCCGGTTCTTCAGCAGATTATCAAGGTTGGGATTTGGTGAAAAATGAAGGGGTTTATCACGCCGGTATTCCTACGCTGAGTGGAACGGGAGCGGAAGTTTCAAGAACTTGTGTTTTGACCGGACCGGAAAAGAAACTCGGATTAAATTCGGACTTTACACCTTTTAACCAAGTGATTTTAGATCCCGATTTGACAGAAGGCGCACCCAAAGACCAAGCCTTTTTTACAGGAATGGATTGTTATATCCACAGCATCGAATCGCTTAACGGAACCTATCTGAATGCTTTCAGTAAAAGTTATGGCGAAAAAGCATTAGAACTTTGCAGAAAAATCTATTTGGAAAAAAGCGAATGGGACGATGAATCCAACGAAGACCTGATGATGGCTTCCTGGCATGGCGGCATGAGCATCGCTTATTCGCAAGTCGGTGTGGCACATGCTTTAAGCTATGGACTTTCTTATATTTTGGGCATCAAACATGGTGTAGGGAATTGTATTGCCTTTGAAAAAATTGAAGAATACTATCCGGAAGGCGTTCGGGACTTTAAAAAAATGGTGGATAAATTCCAAGTCGAAATTCCGCAGAATATTTGTTCTCAAATGAGCGATGAAGAAATGAATAAAATGGTTCAGGTCGCTCTGAACCTGGCACCGCTTTGGGAAAATGCGCTCGGAAAAAACTGGCGGGAAAAAATGAATGAAAAGACCGTAAGGGAATTGTATGAGAAAATGTGATGGGATGGATGCCGGAAGATGCCTGCCTGTCGGCAAGGCAGGGAGGATGGAAGATGGAGGATGGATGCCGAATATTGAAAGATGGAGAGTTTTGTCTTTTCTAATTTTTATTTCTTTTACTCCATTCATCTTAAAAGCCCAATCCGCAGAACAAATCATCAGCCAACATCTTGAAAATTCAGGAGGTATTTCCAATTGGAAAAAACTAAACAGCATCATCCTGAAAGGTGACGCGGTTTTGGGATTGGAACAATCCTATCCTATGACCATTTACCATCGGCGACCTTATGAGAAAAAAGTAGTTTTTTCGGTTCAGGGAAAAGAAATGCTAAACGAAGGTTATGACGGAAAAAACGGCTGGACATACAACGAGCTTTCCGGTAAAAATGAAATTCTGAAAGACTATCAGCCCGATGCTTTTGATTCCGATATGATGGACTATCAGAAAAAAGGGTTTACCGCGGTTTACACCGGAAAATCCAGTTCCGAAGGCAAAGAATGCTACAAAGTAGAACTGACCAAAAACGTCAACAAAGTCACCTATTGTTTCTCTACTCAGAATTATACTTTGCTTTGGGAAGAAAACAAAGACGAGAAATTATTTTACTACGATTATAAAAAATTCAAAGGACTGGAATTTGCTACGCGAATTGTCGGTCAACCCAAAGAAGGAGGTGAATACGCCATTCAGTTTTCGTCCATTCAGATCAATCCGACGATTGATGATAAGGTTTTTAAATTTTGAGTTGGTGAGTTCTGAGTTTATGTGTTGTGAGTTCTATTTGTTGCGTTATTTTTAGAGATTTTTGAAATAATTTTGGAGTTTTTGATTCATTCTGCAATAGTAATCTAACTCTTTCAAAATTTGATTCAATTCATCTTCAGAAATGTAATTTAATTCGTAGGCAGCAATCATTTGTCCTTCTATTTCAAATGCAGAACCTTTAGAATAAGAAAGAAAATTAACAAACTGCAGATAAGAATTTCGGCCTGCTCCTTCAGCTATATTGGACATAATTGATACTGCTGCTCTTCGTATTTGAGAAATTAATCCGAATTTTTCCTTGTCGGGAAATTTTGCGGAAGTTTGATAGACAAGTTTGAGAATTTCAATTGCTTTTTTCCAGATATCCAATTTTCTATATTCAATCATGATTATTGGTTTTTAAGTTGATACTAAATTTAAATCCAAAATAACATTATTCTTACATTATTCAAACTCAAAACTCATTAACTCTTCAACTCACAACACATAAACTCACCTACTCACAACTCATAAACTCTAAACTCACAACTCACCTACGCATCCCGATTTCGATTCCTTTGATTCTTCGATATAATTCCGTTGCATAATTATCCGTCATACCCGATACAAAATCCAAAACGCCCATGATCTTTTGGTAATCCGTTCCGTCTTCATATAAAAATTGGGCGGGAATCAATTTCACTGCTTTTTCTTCAGATTTGCTTCGATCGGACTTTAAAATGGGTTCGGCAAAATGAGAAAGCAATTCGTACATCACATTATAACCCGCATTTTCAATTTCCACTACCGAATGATGATTATAAATGAATTCGATTGAAAATGCTTCAATTTCCTTTAGCACTTTGGCCGAATTTTCATTTTTCTGTTTTACACAATCCAGCAAAGGAATTTCTAATTTTCCTTCCAGAATTTCTTCAAATCTTTCTTCGTATGCTGACGCTGCTTCGCGAATCAATTGGCCGATGGATTTCGCACGCAGATAGGATATTTTTTCATTTCGGTCCGAAATATTTTCCAACCTCGATTTTACTTTGTCAATTCCTTTTGGATCAAACGATGCGATTAACTCCAATAACAAGTCTTTGCATTTGTCATGATCGATGATTCCCAACCGATGTGAATCTTCCAGATCAATGATGTTATAACAAATATCATCTGCCGCTTCCACCAGCCAAACAAAAGGATGCCTTTTATAAATCAATGGTTTATCCGATTCCTGAAACATTTGGGTTTCCGAAGCTATTTTTTGAAAATCCTCTTTTTCCGATTGAAAAAACCCAAATTTCTTTCTATGAAGCAATTTCTTATTTCGGGCGGTTGATTCACAAGGATATTTTGCGATTGCCGCCATCGTGGCAAAAGTCAAACTCAAAGCAGATTCTGATTTTCCGGTTTGTTTGTGGGTAAGAATTCTGATGGCGTTTGCATTTCCTTCGAAATGAATAAAATCGGCCCATTCTTCAATTGCAAAACGGCCTTTCAATTTCTGCTCATTTCGCTCAAAATAAGAAGCAATCGCATCTTCGCCCGAATGCCCGAAAGCGGGATTCCCGATATCGTGGCACAAACAAGCCGAAGAAATCACGTTGTACAAATTATGCCGATAAAACTGTCTGGAATCTTTTTCCAATTCATCTTTGAATTTTTTTACAATGAATTCACCTGCCAAGCTCCCCAATGAACGCCCTACCGATGCCACTTCCAGCGAATGTGTCAGCCGGTTGTGTACAAAAACACTTCCCGGCAAAGGAAAAACCTGGGTTTTGTTTTGCAAACGACGAAAAGCCGATGAAAAAATAATCCGGTCAAAATCGCGCTGATATTCGCTTCTCGTATCTTTTGTATGGTTGATTCCTAAACGTTGTGCTGAAAAAATGGCGTTCAAATTTGTCATGAAACAAAGATAAATGATTTTGCAAGGAAGATGGAAGCGAGAAGATGGAAGTTTTTTACCTGTCTGCCGACAGGCAGGAGTGAATGATTGGCTGAATGGTTGAGTTGATGAGTGGTAAAATAGAGTAGTTTTCTGTAATCTATTTTCTCTGTTCTTTGTTTTAATGTAAAATAAAGTCCCCTTTGGGGGATTTAGGGGGATTACCAACTTCCGCTGGCACCGCCGCCACCGAAACTTCCGCCACCGAATCCACCGAAACCGCCACCGGAACTTCCGCCTCCCCAGGAGCCACCGCCCCAGGATGAACCGCCGCTTCCCCAGGAACTGCTTCCGCCACTTGTAAATATGACATCTCCCCAGTTAAATCCTCTTCGGGAGCGGTTTCCACCCTTTCCGCCACCTTTGCTGGCAATGATGATGAAAAGTATTATAATTCCTAAAAAGAACAGAAAAATCCAAAGACCATCTCCATCGCCGGAATTATCCTTGGGCATTGCCTGATATTGCCCCGCTAATTGTTTTTGGATAGCATTCACACCATTGTCCAATCCCTGATAATAATTCCCGTTTCGAAACGAAGGGATCATTTCGCGGTCAATGATCAATTTGGAAATGGAGGGAGGCATTTTTGCCTGAACGCCGTAACCGGTCCGGATGTCGATTTTCCGGTCGTCTTTTCCCAAAACAATTACGATTCCGTTGTCCAAACCTTTTTGTCCGACTTTCCAGTTTTCTCCTATTTCCGCTCCCAATAAATTAATCGGATAACCATCTAAATTTTGAAAGGTAACGACAACAACCTGAACCGAAGTGGAATCATCATACGCTACCAATTTATTTTCCAGTTGGCTTCGTTCCACCGCATTCATAATATTTCCGAAATCGTGAACGAGTTTGACTTCGGGTTTATAGTCTTTTTTGGTTACGTCATAAGGCGTGATTTGTGCCCATGTAAAAAGGGACAATAAGAAAAACGAAAATCCAATTAACTTAACTCCAACTGATCTCATCCGGCAATTCGTTTTTATCGTCGTCCTCAAAGGGAAAGTACTGTTGCAAAGCGACTCCAGCCATTTCGATTCCTTTGACAAGTCCTTTTACATATTTTCCTTTTTTAAATTTTTTGATAACGGTATTCTTGATTTCATCCCAAAAATCATCTGCAGTAACTGCATCTATACCTACATCTCCGATGACGGTAAAATTGTGATCTTTAGGAGAAACATGAAATAAAACACCGTTGCGGTCTTTGGTTTCGTCCATTTTGAGCGAATGAAAAACCGCAGTAGCAATTTCAAGGTGGTTTCCGGAAGGTTCAGCGTCTATGTGTACCCGGATTTCTCCGCTGGTATTGCGTTCTGCTTCCTGAATCGCCTTGATGATTTTTTTTTCTTCCTTTTTGGATAGAGAAAATTCTTTCAATTTACTTTAGTTTGAAAAGTCAACTGGTGGTGCTTTATCGGCTCCTTCCGCTGCTTTGAAATAACCTTTATCTTCAAATCCGCCAAAGTTAGCAATCATATTATTGGGAACTTTTTGAATATAATTATTGTATCCCTGTGCAGAATCATTAAATTTCTTTTGCTCAAAACGAACTTCATCTGCAATGCTTTCCAAAGAAGTTTGCAGTGAAAGGAAATTCTGATTGGACTTCAAATCAGGATAGCGCTCCACAACAACCATCAATCGGCTCAAAGCACTTGAAAGTCCATCTTGTGCCTGTTGAAATTCAGCGATTTTTTCCGGTGTCAAGTTGGTAGGATCAACGGTAGTTTGTGTTGCTTTTGCTCGTGCTTCTATGACTTGTGTCAATGTTTCCTGTTCAAAGTTTTTAGCACCTTTTACGGTCTCCACCAACTGAGGGATGAGATCAGCACGCTTTTGATAAGCTGTTTCTACGTTACCCCATTGTCCTTTTACGGCATTATCAAGTGGAATAATGCCGTTGTAAATGCCTACACCCCACATCACGACAATCGCAACCAGAGCCAAAAGCCCAACAATTCCACCAATTAAACATCCTTTTTTCATCTGTGTTTTATTTTTTTGTTAGTAATAGCCAGATGGAATACCAAAGGCATTTCATTTGTTTTAAGTTTAAATTATGAATGTAAATGTACTTATTTTTTGAATTGAAATGATAAATTTAGGAAGTTGCATCAGCGTTCAGTAAACTTGCTACCCAACTTTCCGAAAGAGGCAATTCCCAGCCTTCTTCAAATTCACCTAACGAAGTTATCCCATTATGAAACACAGATGCTTGCAACGGAATTTCACCGTTTTTGACTTTTTGCTTGAATTCGTTTAAAGGGATAGTGAATATTTCTCCGTCTAACTGATAGGAAACCAGCATACGGTTCAGCAATCCGAACTGGTATTTTTCTTCCAGCGATTTGATTACTCTCGTCATGCTGTCGATGGAGCAACCGGAAGCCATTTCCATATTTTCATCTACTGCCAACACAACAAAACGATCATAGGGAATGGCGTAAGCGGCGGTCAGTTTGGCTCCATGCGCATTCCACTCTTTCATAAATCTGTCAAGTGTATTTTCTATTTCCGCGATTTCTTCCGAATTAAAATTTCGGGTGGATTGGAAAATCCATATTTTAGAATTGGACGGTAAATTCATTTTTCTGTATTTACCTACAAATATCGGGAATTTTCAGGGAGAATTTACAAATCCTGTGCTTCAGAAATTAATTCTGCCAGATCTTTAATCAGAACTTCTGTTTCTTTGTTTTTGTTTTTCACTCCATCGGTCATCATGGTATTGCAAAACGGACATCCGGTTGCGATGATTTCGGGTTGGGTTTCGAGTGCTTCTTCGGTACGTTCGATGTTGATGTCTTTGTTGCCTTTTTCGGGTTCTTTGAACATCTGTGCTCCTCCGGCACCGCAACAAAGTCCGCGGGTGCGACAACGCTTCATTTCGACCAATTCGGCATCTAATTTTTCAATCAAAACCCGCGGTGCTTCGTAGATATTATTTCCTCTTCCCAGATAACAAGGGTCATGAAATGTGATGCGTCTTCCTTTAAAAGGTTGGCTTCCTTCTATGGTCAGTTTTCCTTCGTTGATCAGTTTCTGTAAATATTGCGAATGATGAAGGACTTCATAATTTCCGCCTAAAGACGGATATTCGTTTTTCAAGGTATTGAAACAATGCGGACAAGTCGTTACAATGGTTTTGATTTCATAGGCATTCAGGACTTCTATGTTCATCATGGCCTGCATCTGGAAGGCGAATTCATTTCCGGCGCGTTTGGCGGGATCGCCCGTACAGCCTTCTTCTGTTCCCAAAACAGCGAATTCAATCCCGACTTTATTGAGGATTTTCACAAATGCTCTTGTGATTTTTTTGGCTCTGTCATCAAAACTACCGGCACATCCTACCCAAAATAAAACTTCGGGTTGGCGGCCCTCCGCCATGTATTGCGCCATCGTTTTTACCTGTAAATCTGCCATGTAAAAAGTTTGAACCAAAAGTATGAAAATTTCTAAATTATTGACGATTTGAAGATGCCAATAAACCATCAATTCTCAATCTAACTGAAATTTGGAAATAATATAAATAAGAAAAGGGTCAGGGACTACAAACCGGAATCGTCATCAAAAACTTCGATGGTGACTTCTCTTTCGATCAGATCTGTAAATTTTCCCTTGTATCGGGTTGCTTTTACCAAATGGTTGTCGATCCAGTGATAATTCCCGCCCCTTGGTTTCCCGAAAAGGATTCCATGGTATTTGAATCCGTGCCTTTTCAACCAGATTTCGGTATATTCTCTGTGGGCTTCTGTTCGGGAAGTAAAAAAGAAGATGATGTGTCCCTCATCATACCATTTGTTGAGCGTAACCAAAGCGTCGGGATAGAGTTCTGCCGTCAGCATCCGTTCCGGCTCCTCGTTTGGAATATCATCGCAGATGGTGCCGTCTATGTCTATGAGATAATTTTTAATGCCTTCAGGTAAAACCGGGCTTATATGTTCACCATTTTCCAGTTTTTCCTGTAATAATTTTTTAACTTCTTCTTGGTTCATTTCCTAAAGGTTAGAATTTCAATTATGCTACAAAAGTAACAGATTGCCATCAAAAATCTTATAATTTAACTTGAATTATTTAAAATTTTGTATGCAAATTAGATTTTGATTGAAAATTCGGCAATTTAATCATTTGCCCAATTCAGACGATCCTGCTGATTGAACTGCCAGGGTGCGCTATTGTTTTCGATGTTGGACATCATCAGATTTAATTCCTGTGGTGCTGCGGATTGTTCCATCACCAAATACCTTCTCAAATCGATGATAATCGAAAGCGGATCGATGTTAATCGGGCAGGCCTGTGTACAAGCATTACAAGTAGTACACGCCCAAAGTTCTTCGGCAGAAATATAATCGTTTACCAAGGTTTTCCCATCGTCCTCCCATTTTCCTTTTTCGTCGATGATTTTGCTTACATCTTCCAATCTATCACGGGTGTCCATCATGATTTTACGCGGTGACAATTTTTTCCCGGTGATGTTTGCAGGACATTCTGAAGTACAACGCCCGCATTCCGTACAAGTATAAGCATTCAGCAATTGGACGGCATTCAAATCAAAAATATCTTTTGCTCCGAAAGTTTCGGGTGCTGCAACTTCTGTTCCTTCAGCCGGAGCTGCAAACGGATCAGCATTGGGATCCATCATGAGTTTCACTTCATTGGTTACCGATTGTAAATTGTTAAATTCACCTTTTGGAACCAATTTGGAGAAATAGGTATTGGGAAATGCCAAAATGATATGTAAATGTTTTGAGTAATACAAATAATTAAGAAAAAACAAAATCCCTACGATGTGAAACCACCAGCAAATTCTTTCGACTAAAATCAGTGTAGATTCGCTCAAACCACTTAAAAAAGGTTCGGTCAGCCAACCACTTATAAAAAAACTACCCGTTTGGGAATAATGATCTGCGCCCATTTTTTGCAAAGCTGTATCGGCACCGTTCATCGTCAGCAAAGCCACCATAAAGGCAACTTCCATATACAAAATATAGTTAGCATCGCTTTTGGGCCAACCTTTCATCTCAGGATTCATGAAACGTTTCACATGGACAATGTTTCTTCTAATCAGGAAAATGATACAGGAAATCATGGTCAATAATGCGAGCACTTCAAAAAAGCCTATCATCCCTTTATAAAATCCTCCTAGAAATCCGAAAATACGGTGGGTTCCGAAAATCCCGTCGATAAGGATCTCCATGACTTCGATGTTGATCAATAAAAAACCGATGTAAACAAATCCATGCAAAATGGCAGGAATGGGACGAACACCCATTTTTCCTTGTCCGAGCGCTACCCGGAAAACTGTTTTCCAACGCTCAGCAGGACGGTCAAAACGGGTAATAGGTCTTCCCAATTTTATGTTCCGAATGAGTTTTTTGACATTCCGGCTGAAAAACCAAACCGCAATGATCAAAAGAATGACAAAAATGATGTTGTCTATGTACTGCATAAACTATTCTTCTTTGGGTGGCGCTTGCTTTTTGCCAAAGATAGAAAATTGTACGTATCGGTTGGGATTATCCTTTAAATCAGCCAAAAGTTCGTCAAGGGTTTTGGAAGTTCGGGTAAGGTTATCATAGAGTTCACGATCGTTCATTATCGCTCCCAGAGTACCTTTGCTATTGTTAATGTTATCAAGAGTAGTATTTAACTTAATGGAAGCATCTTCAAAATTTTTAATAATTTTTTCTAATTCTAAATTATTGAATTTCGTAGCAACCGTTCCAAATTTATCCATGGTCTGCTGGGCAGAGGTCAAAGTTGCTTTTAATTGTTCGTTATTATTGGCAATCATTTTGTTCGCTTCATCAGAAGTTTGAGTCAATGACTGGGATGTATGTCCAAATGAAACCAAGGTAGCATCCAGACTTTTCAGCACTTGTTTGAGCGTTTGACGGTTTTCTTCATCCAGCACTTTGTCCACACTTCCCATCGTAGAATTAAATGTCACCAATAGCGAATCCAATTTTTGTTTGGTCGGGCCTAATTCTTTTGAAAAAACATCTGTCAACGAAGATTTAACAGTTCCACGAAGCGTATCGCCGCTTTCAGCTTTTTGTCCTTTATAGTCCAATAATAATCGAACTTCCGAACCGGACATGAGTCCCGGTTCATAAATTTCGGCTTCAGTATTCTTTGAAAAATCTAAATTGCGATCCAACTTGATGGTTACCACAAAATAAATAGGGGTTACATTATCTATAATCTGGATCTCGTCCACACGACCTATTCGCAATCCATTTACAGTAACGGGTTTTGATGGAGCTAAACCACTTACGTTTTCATATTTGATATAATAAGTATTTCCTCCTGCAAATAGATTTTTTCCTTTTAAAAAATTATATAGAGCATAGAAAGCTACCAATGTAACAATCACGACAAACCCCGTTTTCACTTCTTTTGTGATTCTCATTTCTAAAAATTTTTCGCCAAAATTACGGATTATTTTTTGGCCGATTCTTCAATTAACTTTTCGCCGTCAAAAGTGACAATAATAGCCGACTTAAATCCTTTGTCTTGCACCAATGTCAAATCCTTTTGAGCTTCTTCATAGGTTTTGGTAGAACCATAGAAATACAAATGCATGTTTCCTTTTTTGACTCTCAATACATTTTTTAATCCTCCGAATTTATTATCACGGTCACGGTATTTTTTGTTGGAGGCCAAAAACTGAATGCGATAGTTCTGACTACCCTGTAATTTTTCATTGTTTACAAATTCAGCCACAAAAGCATCATTAAAACCTTTTCGTTTTACATAAGCCAATAGTTCGTCGCGTTCAGAAGCCAAATTGGTATTACCATAATAATATTTGAAAACATCGCCGGACTGTACCACTTCCACTCCGGTCAAACCGTTTAACTGTTTGGCACTTGGTCCGTATTTGTTTTTGGAAACCAAAATCTGAATTTTAAAGGTTTTTCCTACAACCGGTTTCTCTACTTCTTTTGGCTTTTCTTCTTCATCACCCGTCACACCGTTTTTGCGGTCATATTCTTTTTTGAATTTTTCAAAAGCGGTAAATAAACCCTCTGCCGCTTTTTGTTTTCCCTGTTCTGAACCCAGGAAGTTACCTTCATCCTGATTGGAAATAAATCCGAGTTCGACTAAAACCGCCGGCGAAGCATTGGTACGTAAAACGTGAAAATTACTTTGTTTCACCCCACGGCTGGAACGGCCGTTTTTTACAAATTCTTCTTCTACCAATCTTGCATAATTCAAACTTTGATCCTTATATGCTGAAAACATAATGTCAAATGCGATGACGGCTTCAGGGTCATTCGGATCAAATTTCTGGTATTTCTCCTGATTGTCCTCAAGTAAAATTACACTGTTTTCTCGTTTGGCAACATCCATGGTTTCGTCGCTCCGACCCAATCCCATCACGAAAGTTTCCGTTCCGTAAGCACTTCGGTTGGATGCGGAATTACAGTGTACCGAAACAAATAAATTGGCATGATTATGATTGGCGATCTGGGTGCGTTCCCAGAGTTCCAAAAAGACATCTGTAGTCCGTGTATAGACAACTTTTACGTCTTTGTATTTCTTTTCTATCATCTTTCCGAAACGCGTGGCCACATCCAGTACGATGTGTTTTTCATCTTCCACTACTCCTCTTGCTCCAGAATCCTTTCCACCGTGTCCGGCATCGATTACAATGGTAAAACTTTGCTTTTTTTGAGCTTGCAGGGGTATGCTCAGAAATACTATGAAAAGAAATGATATTAAAATTTGTTTGTTAATCCTTGATATTCTCATTATTCAGCCACAATTTTTGATTACTTTTGACACGATTTAGCGCAAAAATAAGTTTATTACTTTGCATAAAAGATTTTTTAAATATCTATTTGCATTATTTTTTCTACTGCTTTTCAACAGTAAGGCATTTTCGCAAGTCGAACCCGAGTCTCCGGGTAAGACCGATTCGGCCTTGACCGTTGTGGATACTATCAAAATTGATACCGTTCGGGAAGAACGGCTTGAAGATATTTTGGTTTATAATTCCGACGATCAGATTCATGAATGGCGAAAAAAAATGAGCTATCTGCTTCGGAATGCCATCGTGCAATATACCGATATGGAAATCCTTGCAGATTATATCGAAATCAATTGGGAGACCGGTGATGTATATGCAGACGGAAAAAGAGATTCGCTCGGGATCATTACAGAACCCACCATTTTCAAACAAGGTGGTAAAGAATATGAACAGCATAGTTTTAAAATAAATTTTAAAACCAAAGTCGGTGTTGCTTATAATGTGCGGATAGTTGAAGGAGAAGGTGTCCTCATAGGTGATCGTGTCAAAAGAGCCAATGACAGCACCATGTATGTACGGGGAGCTGATTATACGACCGATACTTATTTTATCGAGAAAAAAACAGACGACCCTGATTATGTACTCAGAACACAAACTGCAAAATACATAGACGGAAAAAACAAAGCAATGGTGACGGGTCCGATCAATATGCGTATTTATGACGTCCCAACTCCGCTCACACTTCCGTTCGCTTATCTCCCGATGGGCGATACACGTTCTGCCGGGATCATCATTCCGTCTTTTGGGGAACGGAATGATGTCGGATTTTTCCTGGAAGGTTTAGGTTTTTATTTGCCGGTAGGCGAATATTTAGATCTCTCCATATTGGGAGATATTTATACGAAAGGAAGTTGGGGTGTACGTGCTAATTCTACTTACAGGAAAAGATACAGATATAATGGTAGTTTCGGACTTGATTATCAAAACAGGATCACGGGCATAAAAGGATTGGATAATTATACCAAAACCAAATTATATTCGTTAAACTGGAGACATTCCCAAGACCCAAAAGCCAATCCCAATTTGATTTTTAATGCCAGCATCAATTACCAAAGCTCGCGCTATTTCCGGGATGGGATCAATAATGGAAATATCATCAATGGAAATGTGTATCAGAACAACAGTAGTTCGTCTATTTCGGTGAATAAAACTTTCCCGAACTCTCCTTTCAGTTTGGCAATGACGGCTTCCAATAATTCGAATTTCAATACCGGCGTCATGCAATTCATGTTGCCGCAATTGACATTTAATATGAGCCGTATTTATCCGTTTGCGCCAAAAGTTGGAAGTAAAAAAGGATTGGTTAAAAATTTGGCCGTTGGTTATAATTTAAATATTGTCAACAGTATCAATACGACTGAGGAGGATTTGTTTACAAGCCGTATGTGGGATGAGGCTAAAAACGGAGCGCGTCACAGAGTGGATTTAAATACAGGTATGACACTTGGCTCCTATTTCCCGGTTACTTTCAATGCCGGATATGAAGAAACCTGGTATCTAAAAACCTTTGAAAAATATTATGATCCGATAGAAGAACAGGTTTCCGTATTGGATCAAAAGGGTTTTGATTCTTTCCGGACTTTTAATCTGGGAGCGAGTATTTCAACCAATTTATACGGAACTTATCTGGCGCCGGATGATAAAGATGCGTTGATCAAAGGAATACGGCACGTGATTTCGCCTACGGTCGGAGTAGGATACAGACCTGATTTCGGGACGGAGGAATGGGGTTACTATGATTATTACAGAGGTGCAGATGGTCGTAAGGTTTTATATTCGCGATTCGAGGGTGGTTATTACGGAGCGCCTCCGACGGGGAAAAATGCTTCTTTGAATTTCGGTTTGAGAAATAATCTGGAAATGAAAGTCCGCTCCAAAACCGATTCGACAGGCTTTTCAAAAGTTAAAATATTTGAATATCTGGACATAACTTCTTCTTATAATATGGCGGTGGATGAATTTAATTGGTCGGACATCAATATTTCAGGTATGACCCGGTTATTCAATCAAAAATTAAATCTACAGTACCGCGCGACTTTCGATCCTTATAAAATTGTGTTTGAGGAAGGCGAGGAAATCGGTACGCCTATTAACGAATTCGGGGCATTCAGATTGAGCAGTTACAGTATCAATTTCGGATATAATTTTGACAATAAAACATTTGGAGGCGGAAGCATTGACGATAAAAAATATAGTAAACGAGGGGAGGTTAGAAACGAGAATTTCTATTTTGATGATTATGACTATGCGCATTTTACGATTCCATGGAAATTGGGGTTAAATTTCACGCATAATTATAACAGGGGAGATAGTCGTGAAGGCACGCATTCGACTGTTTTGGCGGTGAATGCTTCTGTTTCGCCTTCGCCTTTCTGGAGTTTGAGCACTTCTACTTCTTACGATTTCCGAACCAAAGAATTTTCACAAGCGCGAATTTCATTTAACCGTGATCTGAGAAGCTTTAATATTTCCTTTTCATGGGTTCCGTTTGGCCGATATAAAACCTGGGATTTCTTTATCGGAATCAAAGCCAATATCCTGAAAGATGCCGTGAAATATGATCAGAATGCTTCTACACAATTAAGAAATGCCAATTTCTAGGACTTCGAAATCAGACTTTAGACAACTAAAAATTACTAATTAACCACATTAAGATTTGCTTAGATTAATCCTAATATTCTTAGAGCCTGTTTAAATTTTATTTTAATCATTACAAACGTTAAATAGGTTGATATAAACAATTTTATGTCGAACTAACGTTAAATAAAAAAGCCGGAACGTTTCAATTCCGGCTTTTCCATGATTATAACAAAGTTATTTGAGTTTTATAATCAACAAATCATCCAAACCTTTATTGGCTGAGATATCGCCATTGCTGCTAGCAGAATTCCCAACTGCCACTATGGTATTGTCCGGTTTTTGAATTGCATCATACGCAAAATCCAATTGAGAACCGCCTACCGATTTATGCCATAGCAAATCGCCGTTTGCATCGGTTTTTAAAATCCAGGCATCATTGGAACCTTGATTGGAACCTACATCACCATCTGCACTTTTTGAGCTTCCCGAAACCAAATAGCCGTTGTCAGAAGTTCTCATCACAGAACGTCCCACATCAAATCCGCTTCCGCCATAAACTTTACTCCAAAGGATTTCTCCATTTGGACTCATTTTGATCATCCATAAATCGGCAGAACCGTTATTTTCCGGCACATCCTGGTCACTGCTTCTCGTATCGCCAATGATGATAAAATTTCCATCGCCTGAATCTGTTATACCTCTTGCCTCGTCTATTCCTGCTCCACCGAAATTTTTAGTCCAAACCAATTCACCGTTTTGATCAATTTTGATGACCCAGAAATCATAGGTTCCTTTGTTGTTAAACCATTCTACTTCATAACTATCAGACGAACCGACTATGATGTATCCATGATCTTCAGTTTGAATGGCACCATAAGCCGTGTCCGTAAAATACCCTCCATAATGGCGGCTCCATTCTTTATTTCCCTGGGCATCCAGTTTAATCATCCAATAATTTCCACCAGGATGTTTTAGTGCTGTATTTCCTTCTCCACCCGATGCAAAGGCATCCAAAACGCCGGTCAATAAATAACCTCCGTCATGTGTAAGTGTCAGTACCGTCCCGGCATCACCACCAACATATCCATACGATTTTTCCCAAAGCAAATTACCTTCTGCATCCAATTTGGCAATCCAATAATCAGACATACCCGCATTTTCACTAACGTCACCGTCACTGCTTTGGCTGTAACCTAAAATGGCATAACCGCCATCTGCAGATTGAACCAAATCAAACCCATGGTCATTTTGGCTGCCGCCATAGGTTCTGCTCCACTGGATACTGTCTTGGCTATCAAATTTAATCAGCCAGAAATCATAACTCTCATTATTTTTATCGGTGATATCTCCATCCATGCTTTGGGTGGATCCCAAAATGGCATAACCTCCATCCATCGTATTGATGATGGCTTTTGCATCATCATTTTTCGAACCGCCCAGTGTTTGGGTAAAATCGATTTCGTTTTGAAAATTGTCACCACCAGATGAACCGTCATCATTGGAACAACTCCAAATCACCAATCCCGGTAACAATAATTTTAAAAATAATTTCATTTTTTTTTGTTTTTGTCCATTAGCGAACAATCAATTTTTTGGTAACCAAATCATTGACCTTTACTACGTAAATCCCCTTGGCCAAATTATTTACAGGCAAAGTGAATTCTTTTTGGCTCAATTGGTTTTGGGAAAATAATTCCTGCCCCAAAAGACTGTAAACTTTTACACTTTCAATTTGTGAATTTTTACCGGCTATAATTTTTGCAAATGTATTTGCCGGATTAGGGTAAATGCTGAAGCTTCCCACATTCATATCTCCGATACCCATCGTTCCGTCACTTGGACGAACCAAAAAGTATCCTCTCGAAATATCGCTGATGACGATATTTCCACTTTCAAAATAAGGATAAACACTCCAAGCTCCGTCAAAATCGGCCACATTATTTGGAGGATAAGTATCAAAATATCCGATTTCCTCCATGGCATTATTTGGATTTTCGATGTCGGTAATGTCTACGACACGTAATCCGGCTGTGTAGTTGGCCAAATAAAATTTGTCTCCCAATACATATCCGTTGTGGTCTATGGCCTCAGTCGGACCATAATACTCATTGTGCACTTGCGGATTGTCCAAATCCTGAACATCAAAAACGATGGTTCTTGTATTAATTCCGAAACTCTGCTCATCCAATTCATCTCCCAACAGCAAATAATTCAAGTCCTCTGTAAGCCAGCATTGGTGCGTATATCCCGGGCTATCGTAATCTATCTCAGATATCAGTACAGGATTGTTTTTATTGGTAACATCTACAAATACTACTTTATTATTGCTCCCGAAACTCCCGTTACTTCCTATATATATTTCACGGCCTGTATAATCTGAATCCGGCCCGTTATAAGTTACCACTTGGGCATCATGGGTATAACCACTGCTGGAATAGCCACCTGCACTTACGGGATTTAAAGGATTGGAAATATCAACAAACACCGGACCTCCCGCTAATTCGTCACATCCCACCAAATAGGCATAGGGTTGTGAGGGATTGATGACTATGTTATGGCAGCTTCCAACACCACCATAGTGTGCATCGGTATCAAAAATAACCGGCGGATTTGAGACGCTTCGTAACCTCGTTAAATCAAATACCTGCATTCCATGGTTATCTGCTGCGTCAGCAACAATAAATGCGTAGTTTCCATGAACTTTAATGTCTCTCCAGATGCTGGAAAAAGTTTCGGTCGGAACACGTCCTAAAAAAATCGGGTTAATCGGATCTGAAATATCAATAAATGCAGTACCATTTGAAAGTCCTACAATTGCATATTCCTTTCCTGAATCCGGGTCAGTCCATCCCCAGCTGTCGTTTCCTCTTTCCTGTTGGCTTCCTGCCAATGTGGAAATAGAAATATGGGAAAGCAAATCATATCCATCACAAGGATATCCCCCTGCAAATCCATTCTCACAAGGAGTTTGTCCTGTAAGGTTGACAGAAAGTACTCCTAACGTAAACAGTAAAAATATTTTTTTCATTTTTATATGTGTTAATTATTTTTTTAAGCGGTGAAAGGTAGTGAACTTCAAATAATTATACAATTTAAATTAAAGAAGTCAAAATTCTGAAAACTCAGGATTGGTTATAAACTCTTCATCTGTCAAAGTTGTAAGAAATTGTATTAAATCCTGCTTCTCTTGTTCTGTCAATGGGATTCCCAATATGTCCCCGTTTCTAAGTAATGGATCCAAACGCGGGTTATCCTCTACTCCATCCGAATAAAAATCCAAAACTGCCTGAAGGGAAAGAAATCGGCCATCATGCATATAAGGAGACGTAATGGCTACATTTCTTAAACTTGGCACCCTGAACTTCATGGAATCTTCAGGATTTTGGGTTACCCTGAAAAGTCCCGCATCGCCCAGTTGTTCATTAAAAAACAAACCGGTATTCCTGAAAGATTCGTCTGTTTGAAGTGCTCCGCTATGACAAGCACTACATTTTTGGTCAAAAATAATTCTTCCGTTATTTTCAGATTCGGTCAAAGTTACTTGACCTTTTTTGTATTGATCAAATTTGGATTGGTCGGAAACCATGGTCGCCAAAAATTGACCCAAAGCCATTAAGATTCTATCGCCATTGATTTGTTCATCTCCATAGGCCGCACGAAACATATCTCTGTATTCTTCCACTTCGTTCAATTTTTGTATGATATCCGGAAAATTGGAATCCATTTCTTCAAATGCGGTAATCGGGCTGATAGGTTGATCATTTAGTTCGTGAATCACACCATCCCACATAAACCGGTTTAAAAAAGCCAGATTTTGAAGCGGCGGGGCATTTCGGATACCCATTCGGTCATATATCCCGTGACTGATGCTATGTCCATGATGCGTAAATGCAAATTCCTGAATGTGACAAAATCCACAAGAAATCGCATTGTTTCCGGACAATTTCCCTTCGTAAAACAATTTTTTACCCAGTGCAATTTTATTTTTGGTCAATGGGGTTGTTTCATAGGTGAACTCAGGAAAATAATTGGGAAAAAACAGGGTCACAACCTCATCCACCGGTGCTCCGGGTTCCGGGTCTTCTTCACATGAAAGAACCAGGAATAAACAAAAAATGCTTATCCACCCAAAAATGCTTTTATTAAAAAATGCATCGGGTTTCATCTATTTTTTCTAATTGTGAATATGTGAAACGCTAAACATATGACTCAGATTATTGGTCACATTCAACAAATGTTCAGACGAACCCATCGCTTCCTGATTGGTTTCATCCAATATGATAGCTGTTTCTCCGCTTAAAAATTGGTTCAAATCAGCAATAAAATGTATGCCCGGAAAGTTTTGAGAAGACACTTCCATTGGGGTGGGTAAATTGATTTCTATTTCACGGTATAAATCAGGATCTCCGTTCTCAGATACATTTCCTATGTTTCCGGCATGATTTGAAAAATTGGTGTCCAATGCTGAAGTACCATATAAACCTTCCAATTTCACAAAAATATATCCGGCTGCCCAAGCCCAATTCATTCCTTCATTACCGGCTTCAGCCCAAAATTCTCCCTGACTTTCTCCTCCCAATAAATAAGCATTCTGACTTATTCCTAAACCAAATTTCACTTTGGTATAAGTACCTGCAGGAATAGAATCCAATTCCAATGTAACTTCATTGTTGAAGTTAGCATCGCTCTGATCCACAATGAATGCTCCTTTGTCCGGATCATTTAAGTGAAATGTATAACTTACACCTGCCGAATTGGTCAATGTAAAATTACTGACGATGTATTTCAATGTGGAAAATTGGTGTTTCTGTCCACTGGAAGAGGTTTGAATCGTATTATTTAAGATAATCGGACTTAATCCTTCAAAACGATTTTCAAATTTTATTTGGACAGACCCCCATTCTTCAGATGGTTCCGGAGTAGAGCCACCGTCATCCGATGAACAATTCAATACTAAAAATAAAGAAATCAATAGTATTGAAATCTGATAAAAGCTAAATTTCATGTGTGTTGTTATTTTGAATCTAATGTACTACAAAAATATATTTTTTTAATTCATTCAAAAGGAATTTATTACGACCAATCCCTTTTCTCTTTGCACAATAACCAAGAATTAAGTTTGAATAATAGAAACTTCAATATATTTGCAGAATGAAATGCCGACCTCAAATCGATTTTTTAAATCAATCATATCCGGCATTCCTCCCGAATACTCGGGATGACAAATACAAACAATTTAAGAAAACAGATGAAACGACAAATCAACACATCGAACGCTCCAAAGGCCATCGGCCCCTATAGTCAAGCCATTTCTTTTGATAAAATCCTGTTTATTTCGGGACAAATTCCTGCCAATCCCCAAACCGGAGAAATCGTATCCGGTGGCGTTGCAGAAGAAACCCACCAAGTGATGAAAAATCTGAAAGCCATACTGGAAGAAGCCGGCAGTCATTTCTCCAATGCTGTTAAAACTTCTATTTTCCTTAAAAGCATGGACGATTTTGCGGTGGTAAACGAAATCTATGCTTCTTATTTTGAAGAAGGAAACTATCCTGCACGTGAAACCGTTCAGGTTGCCAAATTACCAAAAGATGTCAATGTCGAAATTTCCATGATCGCTCACCTTTAATTATGGGTACATTTTTACGCAATTTTTTAGCTGTTATCATTGGATTAGCCGTTGCGCTGATTATCATCACATTCGGGATTTCACTGAACAAAAACTGGATAGAGTTTGACTACTCAAAATTTCCACACATGTATGAACACTGGAATCGTGTCATACGTTACGCAGCACGCACACCGGAAGTCCGGGACGAATTCTTTCTTATGCTCTTGCTTTCAGAAGGAATAGGCGCCATTTTTGGTGGATTGGTAACCGCATTGATCGTTCCGAGAGCCAAAAAAGCTTATGCCGTTTTTGTAGGGTTCATCTTGTTTCTCATCGCTATAGGTGATGTGATTTTTACGCCACATCATCCCACCTGGTATGAACTTTCCATCCTACCTGTTCTGTTTTTCTTTTCCTGGCTGGGCGGATTAATCACGGATTTGCTGTCGAAGAAACTGGCTCGTTTGTCATAACCGGATTTTCCGAAAGCCAAATTCCATCTTCAATCAGATGGGCAACTTCTTTTTTCTGCGAAATCAACTGAAGCAAATATTCTTTGATATCCTGCTGTAAAACAAATTTATTCAGAAATGCCAGTTCGTAAATTTCTACCGGAAGCAACCATTCTGTAGGATATTCCGATTGTAGTATTTGAAATATTTCAGCCAGTTTTTCTTCCTTCACCAGATTATTTTCCCGCATACCTTTTACTTCCTTGTACAAATCCCTGCGTTTTTGTTCTTTTGGTGCTATTTCCGTTTTTTTGACTTTGGTTTCCAGTTCATGCGTGATCATGTTGAACGAAGTAAAATCTGCCGGTCCTGCATACGCCGAAACGATTGATTTCCCGATGGCCATATCGTAAATACCCCAATCCGGATGAAACAAAACTTCGTCATAATGTTTCACCGTACAGTTTTTGAAGGAAACAATCAGCACTTTTCCTTTGCGGTTACGAGTTCCGGTAATGACTTCACCTTCCACCGTAATTCCTCCTTCAAATTCCAGTTTGGTCATTTCGCCTTCCTTGATTTTATAGGCTTCCAGATCATAAGGCGACATATTTTCAATGGCGATGTTGATGTTTTTTAATTTGCCTACCGGCGAACCAAATCCATGTGCATGATAATTCGTTCCGTGCCCGATGAGTTCATATTCGTGATACGCAAGCGCCGTCGGGCCTTCGGTCTGGATATAAACCGGATTGTCGTGGCTGTCGGTAATGACACGTTTAAAAACACCCGAAACCTGAATTCCGGTGTTGTATTCGATCGTTCCCAGATTTTTGGATTCGATCAGTTGTTTTACTCCTTCCATTCCTCCTGTTCGCAATCCCATCTGGTTGGCAAATTGTTCCAAAACAAAATTCAAATGTGCAAAATCAGGTGTCACAAAAAGTTGTGGTTGTGGTTTGGTAATGTCAAAGGAAACATCCGCCGCCGAAATTTCATACGGCAATTTTTTAACCTCATCCGTCATACACCATTTGCTTTCCCCGATGGACGAAAGTAATCCTGCCCCGTAAATTTTCGGGTTTTTCAAATCACCAATCAACCCGTATTCCACTGTCCACCAATGGAGATTTCGGATTTTGGCCATTTCAGATAGTTCGGTCATGGAATTCTGCAAATCCAATACTTTTTGCTCGGCACGGTCAATGACTTTCGGATCGCTTTCCCGGTCTTCTTTCACGATGGACAAATGACGAATGGCTTCGTACATTTCGTAGTCCAATGCGGAAGAAATCGCTTTGCTTCCTATTTCTCCAAAACGGCGGAGATATTCGGCATATTCGGGATTGGCAATGATGGGCGCATGTCCGGCCGATTCGTGGATGATGTCCGGTGCCGGCGTGTATTCGATATTTTGAATTTGTCTGATGTCCTGTGCGATAACGAGTACGTTATACGCCTGAAATTCCATAAACGCAGTCGGAGGAATAAATCCATCCACCGCAACCGCTGCCCAGCCAATGTCTTTCAGGATACGGTTCATCCCGTACATGCTCGGGATATTTTCGATGGAAATTCCTGTTTTTTGCAATCCTTCCACATAGCTGCCGTGGGCTACCTTTTTCAGATAATCCACATTTTTCCGCATCACATATCGCCATACCGCCTGATCAACCGGGGTATAGGATTCATAATGTTGGTCATTGATAAATTGTTTCAAATGTTCCGGCAGGCGCCTCAATACTTCATTTTCTTCGTAAGCCATCTTTTGCATGTTTTTGAATTAGCTAATTTACGGTTTTAATTTGGGAAATGGTAATTCGACGGAGTCAAATGATAATTAGACGAAGTCAAATTCGGGATTTGAAGATTTGAGAATTTGGAAATTTGAAAATGAGAGAAAGTCTTGTCTCTTTTGATTGTCAATTGAAAATAAAAATTAGCCCGAAACAAACTATTGCAATTCTTTTCATTATCCCAAATTACAAAAAATCCCTTTCAGAAAAAAACGGAAAGGGATTCAAAACGATCTCAATTTTGTGAAAATTATTCAGATACCAACAACCTGAACCCTTCTCCATGAATATTGACAATTTCCACATTGGAATCGTCTTTCAGATATTTTCTCAACTTGGCGATATAAACATCCATACTTCTTGAAGTAAAGTAGTTATCATCATGCCAGATTCTCGTCAGCGCAACTTCTCTCGGCATCAGGTCATTTCTGTAAACCGCCAAAAGACGTAAAAGTTCGCTTTCTTTTGGTGACAATTTATGCGAAGTGCTTCCGATTTGCAATTGACGCAATTTCGCATTGAAATGAAATTTCCCGATTTTAAATTCGTCCTGCTCAAATTTTTCTTCATCCGCCGAATGTCTTTGCAACACCGCACGGATTTTATGCAATAGAATCTCCGAATCAAATGGTTTGGTGATATAATCGTCCGCTCCTATTTTATATCCGTTCAGCACATCTTCGCGCAGGTTTTTGGCAGTCAGGAAAATGATCGGCTGTTCACTTTTCAAATCTTTAATTTCTTTTCCAAGCGTAAATCCGTCCTTTTTCGGCATCATCACATCCAGAATACAAAGATCATATTCTGAAGATTTGAATTTTGACAATCCGTCCTCGCCATCTATGGCATGGGTAACGTCAAAATCATTTATAGCAAGATAATCTTTTAAAACGGCTCCGAAACTCGGATCGTCTTCCACCAAAAGTAGTTTTTGCTTATCGTTCATGTTCTTCATTATTTAGTAGGCAATTTGATGAAAAAAGCGCTTCCTTTTCCGGGTTCGCTTTCCGCATACACCTGCCCTTTGTGTAATTCAACTATTTTTTTTACGTAGGCCAATCCCAATCCATGCCCTTTCACATTGTGCACATTTCCGGTTTCTTCCCGGTAGAATTGATCAAATATCTTTTTCAAAACCGATTTGGACATCCCGATTCCTTCGTCTCTGACTTCTATAACGAGCATTTCGGCTTCATTGTATGTTTTAACAAATATTTGGGGATTTTCGCCCGAATATTTTCGTGCATTGTCCAAAATATTATTGATTGTATTTTCCAAATGGAAAGCATCACCATCCACTATAGAGCGACTCGCCTGATAATCTTCAAAAATAGTGCCATTCAAATTATCCACGATGAACCGCATGGTGGATACACTTTTCTTTACCAGATCGTTAAGATTAATTTCCTGTAGGCTGATGTCCACTTGGTTTCGTTCCAGTTTCGCCATCCGCAAAACCATTTCCACCTGTGCATTCATCCGTTTGTTTTCCTGCTTGATCAAATCCGCATAGTATTTAATCCGTTCCTGATCGGTAATGACTTTTTCATTTTTCAATGCATCTGAAGCGATGTTGATGGTCGCAATAGGCGTTTTGAATTCGTGGGTCATATTGTTAATGAAATCGGTTTTGATTTCGGAAATATTACGTTGCAACTGCATATAATAAATCGCCAGGGAAAACACCGAAATGATGATGATGGTAAAAATGATCGTCAGCATCACGATGGGAATAATCGGCCCGAGAATCGACAATTGTTTGTCCGGAAAATAGGTGGTGAGAAGATATTGCGGTTTATCGTTGTTGTCATAAAAAACCGGGATGGTGTATTCTCGGTCTTTTAAATCGAATTCTTCGGTCGCTACTTTGGTTTGTGCGGAATCGGCTTTCAAAATCGCCAATTGAGGATGGGATTGCACGCCCCTTTTTCTTAATTGTCTGGTAAAAATAGAATCCAGCTCATTGATGTCGATCCGGTCGTCAATCGGTCTGTTTCCTGCATCCAGTCTTGCCAGACGCTCAATAGTATAAGTCGAATTTTTAAAGTTCTCTTCTGTATCCAAACTTAGATTCTGAATCATATTGGCACCGGAATCTTTCGGGATTTTCAGAACTTTTTCTTGCGAATATAAATTGGCACTGATCAGACTATCGTTGTATTTGCTTGACAAAGGAACCACCGAACGCTCCAAAATATAACGTGTCAAAGTGATATAAGTCGTCCCTGCCGAATCCTGAATCAACTGCGAAGACATCACCTGCGGTTTGTCGGTCGAGGATTTAAAATCGTTGTGAACATTTTCAAAACGCGTATAATATTGCTGCAGTTCTTTTTGATTGATTTCTTCCGCCGTTTCGTTAAGTGCCTGATACACACGTCCATTAAACTCTTCGGTATGCGAAACAAAGACCTTTTGTGTCCAATAAAACTGAATGATGACGAGCCCTATCAGCGCGACACTCATTAAGATGATCAATATTTTGTTGAATCCTTTTCTCATAGATTAGTTGCTACAAACTTAAGATTTCCGCAAATGTTAAAATGATGTTTAACACGGTATTAACTTGATTGAAATTGCTTTAACAATTTCTTATAAAGTTGATGAAATTCTGATTTCAAAGTTTCCAAATCCAAATTGTTTTCAATTACATAATCTGAAAGCGCAATTCTTTGTTCATCCGTCCATTGATTATTCATTCTTTGGCGAATTTGTTTTTCCGAAATTTCATCTCTATTCATCACCCGGCCGATTCTGATTTTTTCATCGGCAACAACCGAAATAACAGCATCACAATCTTTATAAGAACCACTTTCAAACAAAATCGCCGCTTCTTTTACCAGAAAAACTGCCTTTTGGTTTTTCACCCAATTATGAAAATGATTGAATACTTCGGGATGAACGATTTGATTTAGCTTTTTTAATAATTCCTTGTCCTCAAAAACTTTGGAAGCCACAAATTTTGAGTTGTAAACGCCGTTTTCATAGGTTTTTTCTCCAAACAATTCGGTCAGTTGAAAAATGATTTTTTCATTTTCATTCATCAATTTTTTGGCTTCCCAATCTGAATTGTAAACCGGAATACCCGATTCCGAAAACCATTTCGCGATGGTGCTTTTTCCCGAACCGATTCCGCCCGTAAGTCCTATGATTTTCATGTTTCTATTCTTAAAAAACTTTGTCAAAGTTGAACAAAAAAAGCCGAAGTTGACACTCCGGCTTCTGAGATTATTTTAATTGAATTAATCTTTTTTCTCTGCCCCTGCCGAATAGCGTGCGGAACTCAATTCTTTTGAAATTGCTGCCCGTTCAAACTTGATTTTTCCGGCTCCGGTTTCCAATACTACTGTATCGTTGTTCAGTTCAAACACTTTACCGTGAATTCCGGAAGTCGTTACTACCCAATCTCCTCTTTTCAATTCTTCCTGGTATTTCTTTTCCTGTTTTTGTTTGCGCAAATTGGGACGGATCATCAAAAAATACATGATGATAAACATCCCACCGAACAACATTAATGTGGACCATCCGCCACCGCCCTCTCCCATTTGGGAAAAAATATAAGCTATTTGATTCATTTATTTACAATTAAGATCCTGTCAAAGGATTTGGTTTTTCTGCCGGAGCAGCATCATTTGGTAATGTTGCGATAAACGTACAGACTTCTTTTCCTTTTACGGTATTCGTAGTTAACGTAACTGTTTTTTGCTGTCTTCCTTTTTGCGAACCGGCATCATAAGTAATTTTGATAGAATCGGTTGCGCCCGGAGCAATTGGTTCTTTCGGGAAAACCGGCACCGTACATCCGCAAGAACCTTTTGCATCTTTAATGATCAAAGGTGATTTTCCGGTATTGGTAAATTTAAAATAATGGTCAACTTTTGCGCCGGCAGGAAGATTCCCGAAATCATAAGTTTCTGATTCGAACGTTAAAACAGCCGCTGTTGCCGGATCTACCACAGATTCCGCTTGTTGTTGTTTCTCCGCATCAGTAAAAAGTTGAGATGCTTTATCTTCTTTACAGGAAGTCAATGCAACTGCTGCCAAAATCCCGACAGCAAAAATAGTATGTTTCATCTTATTTAATTTTAATTTTGATTTTAAGCGCTTAAAAGTACTAAAACTATTTGATTAAGTCCCAAACTGAATCTCTAAAACTAAGTTAAATTCCCTTTAATTCTTTTAAGGATCGATCCAAAATTCCGTTGACAAAAATCTTACTTTTCTCCGTCGAATAAATTTTTGACAAATCGATATATTCGTTCAGCGTAACTTTTGGTGGAATGTTTGGAAAATAATGGAATTCGGTCAATGCCATTTGCATCAAAACCAAATCCAAAACCGCGATTCTGTCCAGTTCCCAGTTCGTAGCTTTTTCTTCAATCATTTTCAGGGTATCTTCACTATATCGAACGGTTTTTCTGAATAATTCGATTATGAATTCCTTGTCTTCATCGTCTTTATAAACTTTAAACAATTTTATTTTCCCCGAACTTTTGGGCACAAAGGATTTCAAAGTGGTAACGACCATGGAATTTCCGATATGGACATCATCTGCCCAATACAGGTTTTTTTCTTCCAGCCATTCATGCAGATTTTCATTGGGAGCAATGAATTTCTCATAAATATCAATGATAAATTCTTTGTCCGAATCAAAGGAATTCTGTGCGTTTTTCATATACGCTGCATATTCTTCACTCGCTACAATTTCTTTGAATATGGAATTGGGATAAGTATCCAACAAATCCCATTTCAATTGTTTGTTTTTGGAAGAATAAGCGTTCAGTTCTTCGTTTTCATCCAAAATCCGGAAAATCGGATTATTTACAAATTTCAGATTTGGGTTCAAATCTTCCTCTGTGCGGAAATTTTTATTTTTCGCTAATTCAATTTTATTTTCAGCAATGGTTTTTTGGAATTCTAATAAATTAAGAAGATAAATGTATAAATCATAAATTTCGTCAACTCCTTTCAGCATATTTTTTTCAATAACCCTTTGGTCGGAATCCTCACCTGCCGTTTTCCAAGCATAGATGGCTTGCATGGCTTTTTCTCGAAGTTGTCTTCTTCCTAACATAATTTCAATTTTCAGCTTTTAATTCTGGATAAGCGACTGCAAAGGTAATCAAAAAGACGTAAATTTGTACAGTGAAAGAATTATTGTCTTTAAATAAATTTCTTTGGAAATACCGTTGGGAGCTGATTGCAGGGTTCATAATGATCGTCCTTTCCAATTTCGTTTCGATTTTTTCCATCAATTATGTTGGAAACGCCATTGATGGTATAGAATCACTATTAAAACAATTCCAATCGGGAAAACAAACCGAATTAAGCGATGTAAAAAAAGGATTGATGAATGCCGCCCTATTATTTATCGGGCTGAAAGTGCTGGCAGGTTTATTATTGGTAGGCGTCCGTTTGATGATCATTGCGACTTCCCGTCATATCGAATATGATTTGAAAAATGATATTTACGAACATTATCAAAAATTATCGCTTTCCTTTTACAAAAAAAATAAGACTGGTGACCTGATGAACCGTATCACCGAAGATGTAGCTTTCGTACGCCAATACCTCGGTCCGGGCATCATGTATCCGATGGATTTGATTTCCAGAGCTACGATTATTCTGGCTTTTATGATCAATATAGATCCCTTGCTGACTTTGTACACATTAGGCCCGTTACCTATTCTTTCATTTTTGATTTATAAAGTGGCTTCTACTATTAATAAAAAAAGTACGGAAGTTCAAAAACAACAATCCCAAATTTCATCCATCGTTCAAGATACTTTTTCCGGAATACGTGTGATTAAATCTTTCAATACGGAAAAATCAACTAAGGAAAACTATACAAAAGAAGCCGGGGTTTATGAAAAAAAGGCACTTTCACTTGCCCAAACAGAGGCTTTCTTTTTCCCATTGATGGTTTTAATAGTCGGAATCAGTAATTTGTTGATTTTGTATATGGGTGGTGTTCGGTATGCCGAAGGAAAACTGAGCATAGGAGTGATTGCTCAATTTTTTATGTACCTGAATATGCTGATTTGGCCGTTTACGAGTTTGGGTTGGGTAACGATGCTCATTCAACGTGCCGAAGCTTCCATGGCCCGCATCAATGAATTCTTAAAACAAAAACCTGAAATCGAGAATTCAATTGAGCGTCTGACTCCCATTTCGGGAAAAATTGAATTCAAAAATGTCAGTTATACATACGAAAATACCGGAATTCAGGCTTTGAAAGATGTTTCATTTACGCTTGAAAAAGGCAAATCACTGGCCATCATGGGAAAAACCGGTTCAGGCAAATCAACCATCGTTTTGCTTTTAGCCCGATTGCTGCAACCAACTTCCGGTCAGATTTTGATAGATGAAATTCCTTATGAAGACTTGAATTTAAAATCGCTTCGAGAAGCCATCGGTTTTGTGCCGCAAGAAGCTTTTTTATTTTCAGATACCATTCAGCATAACATTCTCTTTGGCGCAAGTAAAGAAAAAGGTTTGCTCGATGTTAAGGAACATGCCAAAAAAGCTGCGGTTCATAAAAACATCGAAGGATTTAAGGATCGATATGAAACGATTTTAGGTGAACGGGGAGTTACGCTGTCCGGTGGTCAAAAGCAACGGATTTCCATAGCCAGAGCACTGATCAAAGAACCTGAAATTCTGGTATTTGATGATAGTTTGTCTGCCGTCGATACGGAAACAGAAGAGGAAATACTACGTAATCTTAAATCTGAAATGAACCAGAAAACCTCCCTCATCGTTACCCATCGTATTTCTTCTGCAAAAAATGCCGATAAAATTTTGGTTTTGGAAGACGGAAAGGTGGTAGAATACGGATCTCACGCCGATTTGGTCAACAAAGAAGGAATTTATTTTTCATTGGTCAAAAAACAATTAGAAACTGTCTAAATTTATTTTGTATGGAATTTTATAGCCAAAAAGAGCCATAAAAAACGTATCTGAAATAATTTTAGACAGTTTCTTAATGGAAACCGAGAACCTTTGATCTCTTATAAGTTAGTCTTAATTCATTCTGAATAACTTTTAATTTTTTAATGGAAGATTGTTATTTAACAAAATTTTTTTAGTTTTGTTAGCAAAGTATTAACACTTCTTAAATTACACATGATGGATGAAAATGAAAATATAGAAAGGTCTGAACCGGACGGGATTTATTCCAAGGTACTCAGAGCCGGCAGAAGGACTTATTTTTTTGATGTAAGAGAAACGCGCGCAGGTGATTATTACCTTACCATTACGGAAAGCAAAAAGAACACGAATGAGGACGGTTCTTTTTTCTACAAAAAACACAAAATTTATCTTTACAAAGAAGATTTCGGGAATTTCAAAGAGATTCTGGATGAGATTACTTCTTATGTAGTGGATGAAAGAGGGGAAGAAGTCATTTCAGAGCGCCATCAAAAAAATTATGAGGGTTTTGCTGAAAAGCCCAATCCCAATGGTGAGTCGACACAGCCTACAACGGAATCTTTTACTGATGTAGATTTCGATGACATCTAAGAGCCTGTTTAAATTTAACCGAAATTTATTTTTATGGCTCTTACTGATAACTTTGCTAAATTTAAACAGGCTCTAAACAAAAGATTATTCCTATCTTGAAATTTAAATTCGGGAAATGAACCCAAACAAAAAACCGTTCCAGCCAACTGAAACGGTTTTTTTATGTTTTTTGATTTTCTGACAATTAATCTATATCAACTCCCCCACTCATCATTTCTTGATATTTTTGTTGAAGTTCTTTAACTTCTGTTTCAAATTCTTTTTCAGTTACGATAACATCCACAAAAAAAATTCAGCCCCTGAGAGAGGAGATTGGACTTATCCGGAAACAATCTTAAAGTGATTTTTTCATAACTTTACGGAAAATAACGATATGGAAACTATATGGGTACAAGTAAACAGTGAAAAGGCTTATAGACTTCTGAAAAGCCTGGAGGACTTGCAACTTATCAAGCTACTAAAAAAAGAAAAGGAGTCAGGCAAAAAACCCTCTGATTATTTCGGAACTTTAACAGAAGAAGAGGGTAAAAAGTTTCATTCTTATGTTTCAGAATCAAGAGAAGAATGGGAAAGAAATATCTGATAGATACTAATGTCCTGATAGATGCCCAAATGAGCCGGCTTCCTAAAGAAAGTCTTTCATTTTTGACGAATGTCATTGACCAAAATTTTACGGTTTCTTTTATTACCCGCATTGAATTTTTGGGTTATAAAGATATAACAAAATCTTCGGAAGATTTTATTTCACTGGCGTCCGTTATAGGAATTGACGATTCAATTGTAGATACTTGTATTCATTTACGAAGAACACGTAAAATCAAAATTCCTGATGCTATAATTGCCGCAACTTCATTGACGCACAATCTTACACTAATTACCCGAAATACTTCCGACTTTTATAATATTTTGAATTTAAAATTAATAGATCCTTATAATCTGTAATAAATTAAGAGACTGTTTAAAATAAATTTCGGTAAAATTTAAACAGGCTCTAAACAAAAGATTATTCCTATCTTGAAATTTAAATTCGGGAAATGAACCCAAACAAAAAACCGTTCCAGCCAACTGAAACGGTTTTTTTATGTTCTGAATCCTTGAAAAATTATCCTTTTAACAAAGCTTCAATCTTTTCTTTTTCTTCCTGAGCCAATTCTCCATCAACTAAAATCCGGCCACTGTGCTCATCTGAAATAATCTTTTTACGCTGTGCGATATCCATCTGTCTCTGTGGCGGAATCGTAAAGAAAGAACCTACAGAAGCATCTCTGTGAACCGGAACTACAGCCAGTCCGTTTTTCATATTGCTACGGATTCTTGTATAGGCTTTGAGTAATCTTTCATCCAAAACACCTGAAAATTCTTCCGATTTTTTGATTAAAAATTCCTCTTCCTTCTCGGTTTCTTTAATGATGGCATCCAATTCGGATTTTTTATGATCCAAATGCGTTTTCATCGAATCCAACTTCCCGTTGATTTCTTCTTGCACTTGTTTTTTATGATCAATTTTTAAATTGAATTCTTTAATTCTCTTTTCAGACAATTGAATTTCCAATTCCTGATATTCCACTTCTTTTGCAAGCGAATCAAATTCACGGTTGTTTCTTACGTTATCTTGCTGTTTCGTATACTTTTTCATCAAAGCTTCCGAATTTTTGATGGCTTCTTTTTTTAATTTGATTTCATCATCTAATTCTTTGATCTCTTCATCAATCTTATGGATTCGGGTTTCCATCTGAGCTACATCATCACTCAAATCCTCCACTTCCAATGGTAGTTCTCCACGGGTGTTACGGATTTCGTCCAGACGGGAATCAATTAATTGTAAATCATACAAGGCGCGTAATTTTTCTTCTACGCTCATCTCTTTTTGCTGATCTTTTTTTGCCATATCTTATGTGTAATGAACAGGATTTGTATTAATCTCTGAATTTAGGACTGCAAAATTAGGAAATTTTTCTGATAGATAAGCAGTTAATAAATTTTTAGTGAATTGTTCTGACTCATAATGACCAATGTCGGCCAATAAAATCCGGTTTTCTGCCTGAAAAAAATCATGGTATTTCAAATCGGCCGTAACATAAACATCAGCTCCGGCACGCTTTGCATCTGAAATGGCAAAACTTCCAGAACCTCCCAAAACCGCTACTTTTTTTATTTTTTTGTTTAATAATTTGGAATGGCGAACCATCTGGGTTTGCATTTTTTCTTTCAGATAATTTAGAAAATCCTCTTCAGTCATTTCATTTTCCAATTCTCCCACCATCCCGATGCCGATGGTTTGGTTTTTATTTTCCAATTTGAAAATCTCATAAGCCACCTCTTCATAAGGATGATTCTCTTTCAAAGCCTTTAAAATTTTCCCTTCTAAATCTTTATTGAAAATAACAGAAATACGTGTTTCCGGTTCAAATCGGGTTTTTCCTATTTCACCGATGTGCGGATTGGCTCCCTCTTTGGGACGGAAAGTTCCCATTCCCTCCAAATTAAAACTACAATTGTCATAATTCCCTATGCTGCCGGCTCCCGCAGCCGATAATGCCTGACGAAGGTTGGCCGCATCTGCCGTCGGGACATAAGTCACCAAATGCCGAAGTGTTTCTTTTTGAGGAATTAAAATTTCGGTGTCTTGCAAATTCAATTGTCTGGAAATCTGATGGTTCACCCCGAACTGGGAATTGTCCAAAGCCGTATGGGTTGCGTAAATATTGATGTCATTTTTGATGGCTAATTGCACCACTCTTTCCACATAATTTTTTCCTGTGATTTTCTTCAAACCAGAAAAAATAATCGGATGAAAACTTACGATCAGATTAGCTCCTTTTTCGATGGCTTCTTTGACAACTTCTTCCATCGTATCCAGTGTCACCAGAATTTTTGTGATTTCAGCATTTGAATTACCAACTAATAATCCTATGTTGTCGAAATCTTCGGCATAAGCCAGCGGTGCCAGTTTTTCGAGTTCTGTTATGATATCTTTGATTTTCATTCGTAATTTTGTTGTTGGTGCAATTTATAAAATTTCCTATGGAAAAACTGAATTCTATATTGATTGTTATGATTTGTCTTTTGGTTACAAATTGTACAGTACAAGGTCTCACAAACGATTATGGTAAATTAACAGATGAACAGAAATCATTGATTTCACCTTTAAATAATTTTCAGGAATTAGAAAATGAAAAAATTTATTCGATTAATTCTGAGCAATTAAAAGCGGAACTGAAAAACCATCCAAAAGCAATTGTTTATGTGTTCACTAATGGCTGTACGACCAAATATTGCCTTCCGATGAATGTCTATAAAAGCTATGCAGAAACAAACGGTTATAAGTTATTTTTGGTAATGAATGGATACGCAAAACTTAATGAAACACTTGACCAACATGCTGAAATTCCTTATTTCTCAATTGACAATGAACATTACGGCGTTTCCAACCGAAGTAAATATTCAAATTATTTTGAAAATGAACTAATGGGATTGCCAAAAGAAACAAAGCATAAGGCCTATCCCGGAAATATTTTCTTTTTTGAAAATGGTGAATTCAAAAATGTTTACAAGGAATTACCAAAATCGAATTAAATAAAAACCCTCCAAGGTTTTGAAAACCTTGGAGGGTTAGATATATTTCAAATCCGGATTACTCCAAAATATCCATATCGAAATAAAGTGTCGCATTGGGCGGAATCACACCTCCTGCACCTTGTGCTCCATAGCCCAATTCCGGCGGAATGATTAAAAAGACTTTTGATCCTTTTTTGAATAGTGTCAGGGCTTCCATCCATCCTTTTATCAATTGGGTTTGTCCTACCACAGCTGAAAGTGGTTGGTTACGGTCATGCGAAGAATCTAACTTTTCACCATCATTTAATCGCAGTGTATAGTGAACTTTTACCTCTTCTCCATTGGCCGGAATCGGCCCGTTTCCTTCCTCTTCAATCACATACATGAGTCCGCTTTCAGTTTTCTGCGCTTTTGCTGTAAGATCTTTCTGGCGTTGGGTTTCTTTGTCTTTTTCAGCTTGTTCTTTTGCTTTTATTTCTGCCAATTTGGCTACATGTGCTTTCTCTGCTTTTTCAAAAGATTCTCCTCCGTTGTAGTTTTTATATTGATCTCCTTTTTTGATGATGTAAACATGGTTAATCACCACATCTTCAACCGGACGATCCTGCGCCCCTTTTTTTACATTGGCAATAGAATCTACAACATCCAATCCGTCAATTACCTGCCCGAAAATCGTATGTTTTCCGTCCAGCCATGGAGTCGGAACTTCGGTGATGAAAAACTGGCTGCCGTTAGTCCCCGGACCGGCATTGGCCATGGAAAGGATTCCTTTTTTGTCGTGTTTTCTATCTGAAAAGAATTCGTCCGCAAAATTATAACCTGGTCCTCCGGTTCCTTTTCCGTCAGGATCTCCTCCCTGAATCATGAAATCCTTGATGACACGATGGAAAACAATTCCGTCATAATAAGGTGTCCCCAAAGGTTTTGCTTTGTTTTCTTTGGTTCCTTCTGCCAAACCTACAAAGTTTGCCACCGTAAGCGGAGCTTCTTTTTCAAATAATTCGATGGTCATATTTCCCATATTGGTTTCCATTTGGGCATACAAACCATCCTTTAAACTGCTGTATTCTTCTTTGCTCATTGAATTGGGTATTTTGACAGTAGAACAACTTGTTACAAGTGCCGCAACTGTCAGGATTGTTATTAATTTTTTCATTATGATATGATTATTGTACTGAATTATTTTGTTTGTTTTTTGATTTCGTGCATTTGGATTTTAAAAATCAATGGTTCGTTTCCCATGATTTTATTTCGGTCGCCATAACCGCCGTAGGCCAAAAAGGAAGGCAATAAGATGGTTGCTGAGTCTCCTTTTTCAATCATTTGCAGCGCAATCTGAACGCCTCGCGGCAAATCAGTCCTTCCCATCATGATGGTTTGCTCGCCGTTTTCTTCTTCCGAATAAATGACTTGGTTGTCAAAGTTAAGGACTTCGTATTCGTATTTCACCACATCGCCTGATTTGGCCATGGTTTTTGTTGTTTCTCCCGAATTGGAAATCCAAAATCCATAAGATGTTTTATGATAATCCAAATTCAAACTATCCATATAATTTTGGATCAATTCATTGTCTTCATTCAGGATTTGTTTATTTCTGTCTTGTGAAAACTCCATGAATTTTTCCCGGTCATCCTCATAACTGACGGGATATTGAACCACTTTGCTCTTACATGCGGCAAAGGCCAAAATCAGCAATATCATTCCTATCTGTTTCAAATCGTTACCTGTTGTAATTCTTCTTTGTAAATATCCAATAATTGACGGAATTTCTCCAAGGTTTCTTCCATGTTTAATTCGGAACGTCCACCTGCCGCGTTGATATGTCCTCCGCCATTAAAATGTTTTCGGGCAAATGTATTCACATCAAAATTCCCTTTGGAACGAAACGAAATTTTGATAAAATCATTTTGTTGGTCTTCAATAAAAATGACCGAAAACACAAAATCATTTATCCCCAAACCATAATTGACAAATCCTTCCGTATCCCCTTTTTGAGAACCGTATTCCAATTGTTGCTTGCGCGTCAAATGCATACAGGAAGCGCGATACTCCGGAAAACTCTCCATAGATTCCAAGGATAATCCCAATAATTTTAAACGGTTGGGAGACTGCGTATCAAAAACGTTATTGTAAATTTTATCGATTTCGATTCCTCTGTCAAGCAATTCCGCTACGACTCTGTGGGTTGTGGACGAAGTATTTCGGAAACGGAAATTTCCGGTATCCGTCATAATTCCGGTGTAAATACATTCGGCAATGGTTTTATCGATCAAATCCAAATCGCCCATTTTCTCGATGAAATTATAAATCATCTGACAAGTCGCGGGAATGTTCACGTCCGAATACATAAAATCGAATTGTTCCGGTTCCTGATGGTGATCAATCATCACTTTGGGAACGGTTGATCGCTGTAACCAATCCCCTACTTCATCGATTCTGGTAATCGAATTGAAATCGAGAATAAAAATCAGTTCGGCTTTTTCAATCAGAATTCTGGATTTTGCCGGATTGTATTCGGCAATGCTGATTTTTTTGGCTCCGTCCATCCATTTCAGGAATTTGGGAAAGTCATTGGGTGCAATGATTTCGCATTCATGTCCCAATTTGGTGAGATAGTGCGACATGGCCAAAGTGGATCCGATAGCATCTCCATCCGGATTCCGGTGCGGTAAAAGCACAATTCTTTTGGGCTGACTCAGAAGTATTTTTAATTCTTCAAAATTTTCCATCTGCATAGTTTGCGAAGATAGAATTTCTTGTACAATGTACAAAGAGGAATGTTAATTGTGGCTTCGAGAGCCTCAGCCACCGTTCGAGAGCCTCAGCCACCATTTGAGAGCCTCAGCCACCATTTGAGAATTAAATTCTCCCGGCACTGAGGCTCTCAAAGTGCAAAATTATCCTGTAACATTTATCTTCTACAAATCTCTCTTTTTCAACAGTCGGTAGGAAAAGAAAAGAAATAAAAAGGTGTAAATCAATGCCGCTACGACAAACGTCCAGTCCACCGGCGAATACTTAAATACCGAACCGCCAAAGACAAATCCTTCCATGCTCATTTTCGGTAAATCAATCAATTTGGAAGATGTATTTAACGGCAGATAATTGGAAACAAAAAAACTATAGGGATCTACTTTTTCCAATCCTTTTGCCATCCATGCTTTGATTAAAAATTCAACGGTCGTAATCATTCCTTCCCCCATCCAGAGTACAATCAATCCCAAAAAGGCAAACGCCGTTTTTCTCAAAAGAATTGAAAGAAACAAACAGATGGAAAAAAATAAATTCAATTTCAGAAAATAAGCCCCTACATATTCGATGCCTTTGAACATGTTTTCTTCTGAGTTTGAAAACATCAACCCCAAAAACAAACAAATACCGAAAACAAAAACTGTAGAAAGTGTGGCAAAAATCAGATTAGTCAGAATTTTTGAAGTTAAAAATTCTTTTTTGCTCATTCCGTCTATCAGGTTCTGTTTGAGTGTCCGATTGGAAAATTCGTTTGTTACATTTGTAATGATGATTACGGCTATAAAAATTTTGGCAATTGCCACCAAATAAGTAATGTTTTGCCAAACTTCCGGAAAATTAAACGTTCCCAATTTCGCAATATCCAATTTCATTCCACCGACTTCCGGTTTTATAACGGCCAAAATTCCTCCGATCGCAATCAGCATCGCAAAGTAAATGATGGTAAAAATTCGGGTTGCTTTGTAATAATAAATCTTATTCCATTCTATTTTAAGTAATCGCAACATATCAGTTTTGGTTTTGGGTGATTTGTAAGAATTGGTTTTCCAGACTTTCCTTCCGTTTGACTAAATGATTCAGCACAATTCCTTTTTCAAAAAGGAGTTTGTTCAAATCTTCCGCACTCAAATCTACATTGAGTATCGCTTTGAGATGATTTCCACTTTCCGAAACTTTATCAAATGCAGAAATCGAATTCAATACTTGTTCTAAAGAAGTATTGTTTGAACAAGAAAGTTCAAAATATCCGAAACTTGCCGTCATTTCATCGACACGACCGCTGTAAAGTGTTTTTCCTTTTTCCAGAATTACTACATGTGAACAAACTTTCTCCACTTCGTCCAATAAATGGCTCGCCAGAATAATCGTCGTTCCGTTGGCAGCAATCTGCTGAATGATTTCCCGGATTTTGATTATTCCCTGCGGATCCAATCCATTGGTTGGTTCATCCAAAATCAAAACATAAGGATCATTCAGCATGGCAGCTGCAATAGCCAAACGCTGTTTCATTCCGAGCGAAAAAGTGGAAAACTTATCTTTTTTACGTTCCGAAAGCCCGACGATTTCCAGTTTCTCATCGATTTTGGAAAAATCGGCACCTTTAATCTGTGCCACAATTTCCATGTTCTTTTGAGCTGAGAGATAAGGATAAAAATTGGGACGCTCTATGATCGCTCCGACCTTTTTAAGGGATTCGGTCGAATGTTCCTGCCCGAACCATCGCCAGTTTCCTTCGCTGGGATTGACCACGTTCAGAATCATTCCCAACGTAGTGGATTTCCCACTTCCGTTTGGCCCGAGAAGACCGTAAACATTTCCTTTTTCTACCGAAAAACTCAGGTCGTTGACCGCAGTCAGTTTTCCGAATTTTTTGGTGAGATGATTGATTTCCAGTACTTTTTCCATATTTCTCCGGTTTTACAAAAAACTTTACAGACTATAAGTAAAGAATTCCGGTGAAACGTAACAGATGAAAATAAAAAAACACCAAAAAAATAGACGTCTCTGGTGTTTTGATGCAATTTCCAATTCTAAATTAATTCAATTTATCCATGTATAGATCCGGATTTTTGGCAAATTCTTCTTTACAACCTGAGCTACAGAAACCATATACTTTTTGCTGATAATGAATCGTATCAGAAATATGACCTTCGGTTTCCATTTCGCAAACCGGATCAAATTTATTGTCCACTTTTACATCCAAGCCATGAGCGGAATGAACCATTTCTTCATCGGCTTTCCGAACTTGCATTTCTTTTTTTTCGCCGCAGGAGATAATTGCAAAAGCAAAAATCAATCCTGCCAAAATTGATGATTTTTTCATGGGTATTATTTTAAGACCTCCAAGGTTTTCTAAACCTTGGAGGTCTATAATTAATTTTCTTCCAATAATTTTTCTATATCTTCTTTTAACCATTCAATCTGCGGATGAAATTCTCCACCTAAACTTTCTTTCCTTCCGTCCACATCTGCATAATTCAATCCGGAATAATATAAAACCGGAACGCCGTTTTCTCCAAATCGGCAACGGATTCTTCCGTTTTTATCCACCAAAGCAAACTTTCCGCTGTGGTTCAATCCTTCTGCGGTTGCTTCATCCTTTCCTACATAAATATTGAATTCCTTACTTATTTGGTAGATATAATCACGGTTTCCGGTCAAAAAATACCAGTTCGGGTTTTTAATTTGTAATTTTTCTTGATGTTTTTTTAGAATTTCGGGTGTATCGCGTTTTGGATCAATTGTGATGGAAACCACACCGAAATCGGGATGGTTTATTTCCTTTTCAATTTCTTTTAAATTCTGGTTCATCACCGGACAAATCGTCGGACAATTGGTAAAGAAAAATTCCACCACATAGACTTTGCCCAACATATCCTCATTGGAAATCAATTGGCTGTTTTGATTCATTAATTCAAATTCAGGCACCTTCATCACTTCAAACAATTTTCCTTCCGACCGGTTTCTCAGAAAGAAAATAACTGCCGAAACGACTGCGACAATTAAGATTAAAACAATGGCTTTTTTCTTCACTTTACAAATTTAAGGGTTTATGAAGTTGATAATTGAAAATATACAATGATTAGAATCATTGTTAAAAAAATGAAAAAATCACCGTTATATGACCAACCACATAAAATTATGTAAATTAAAATCAATAATTTTGCATTTATTTAGATTTAATAAAAATTAAAAACTACACAAATGAACAAAATAACTTTGATGTTAGCCTTGGTAACTTCCTTATCAACCATCTCATGTAAGACTGAAAATCAAGATGTTAAAAATGAAAATTCTGTAGAACAGCCTGCTTCAGAAAACAAAATTGTTTCTTTAAACGGTGCTATCACCGAAACGGTTGCTGCTTTGGGAAAAGGTGGTGAAATCGTAGGAAGAGACGTTACGAGTACATATCCTGCCGATTTAACTGCAAAAGATTTGGGGCATGTGGGAAGAGGGATGACCATAGAGGGGCTGATGTCAGTTAATCCTACCTTAATCATCGGGACATCTAAAGAAGAAAATCCTGATTTAATGGCGAAGATCAAAGAATCAGGAATCAAATTGGAATTGATCAATCAAGAATATTCGGTTGAAGGCGCAAAAAACCTCATCAAAAAAGTGGCGGAAATTTTGGGTGTTGCAGAAACGCAAAGTTTAATAGACAAAATTGATGCAGATGTTGCGCAAATTACGCCAATCGAGAAAAAACCAAAAGTGCTTTTCATCTATGCGCGCGGAGCCGGAAACCTGATGGTTGCCGGAACAGGAACGCCTATGGAGGCTTTGGTGAAAGTTGCCGGAGGTGAGAATGCCGTAACTGATTTTGCTGATTTCAAACCCTTGACTCCTGAATCATTGGTGCAAGGAAATCCGGACGTGATTTTAATGTTTGACTCCGGAATCCAAAGCATGGGCGGTGTTGATGGAATTCTGAAAGTACCGGGAGTTGAACAAACCAACGCCGGAAAAAATAAAAAAATCATCACGATGGACGGTGGTCTGATGTCCAATTTCGGACCAAGAGTTGGTGAAGCCGCTTTGGAACTGAACAAAAAATTAATCGAAGCAACGAAATAATTTTTCAAAATTATAAGACCTGTCAGGTTTTATAAAACTTGACAGGTCTTTTTAAAGAATGCAAAACAAATTATTCATATATCTTTCCGTAAGCATCCTTTTGCTGATTGCATTGGCAATTGGCGCTTTGTTTATGGGCGTGTATGATTTCGGAGGAAAGTCACCAATTACGGTTTTGCAGGGAGTAATTTCGGGAAGCCCTGATGTTTCATTGAGCGAAAAATACGTGATTTGGGATGTACGTATGGCGAGAATCGTTATGGCGATCCTGATCGGAAGTATTTTGGCTGTTTCGGGGACCGTGATGCAGGGGATGTTTAAAAATCCGTTGGCAACTCCTGATCTGATCGGGATTACGGCCGGCGCAACCTTGATGGCGGCCATTACCATCGTTTTGGGTTCGTATTTCAGAGAATATTTGCCTGAATTTATGCAATTATCCCTTTTGAGCATTGCGGCATTCATCGGTGCACTGGTAACTACTTTTGCAGTGTATAGAATTTCCACCACGCAGGGAAAAACAAACGTTGTCATTATGTTGCTTTCGGGGGTTGCTATTTCAGCTTTGGGATTTGCCGTCGTCGGATTTCTGATTTATTTGTCGAAAGACGAACAATTGAGGGATTTGACTTTCTGGAATTTGGGAAGTTTGGGAGGAGCAACCTGGACGAAAAACGGAATTTTACTGGCAGTAATGGTTCTTTCCTATTTGGTTTTAATCAACAAAGGAAAAGCACTGAACGCTATGATGCTGGGAGAAAAAGATGCCGAACATCTGGGAATTCCGGTAGAGCGAATCAAAAAGCAAATTGTGGTTTTGACGGCTTTGATGGTAGGAGCTTGTGTAGCATTTTCCGGAACCATTGGTTTTGTAGGATTAATTGTTCCGTATATTTTACGATTGATTTTCAAATCCAATTATCAAATCATCCTGCCTTTAGCTGCCGTGATGGGAAGCATTTTATTATTGGTCGCCGATACGTTTAGTCGGACGGTCGTTGCTCCTTCGGAAATTCCGATTGGTGTGATTACGGCATTTTTGGGAGCACCGGTATTCATTGCGATTTTAATTCGTTTTAAAAATTCGATATGATGATCAAAGGTCATGATATAACCTATTCGCACAAAGATTTTCACATTTTAAAAAGTGTGAATCTGAAGGTGGAATATGGCGAATTCTTGGCGATTGTCGGGCCGAACGGAGCCGGAAAATCAACGCTTCTGAGTATTTTGGCCAATGAAATTTCGTCCAAATTAAAAAACAATGTTCTTTTCAAAGAAAAAGAATTCCGAAACTGGAGCCTGAAAGAATTAGCCAAAAACAAAGCAAAATTTTCCCAACACAATCCAAACGACATAACTCTGAGAGTGCAGGATGTGGTATTGATGGGACGTTATCCTTATTTCAGCAACACACCCAACCGTGAGGACTTTCAGGCAACAGAAGATGCCATGAAGGAGACCGATGTTTACCATCTGAAAGAACGGGAATATAATCATCTTTCCGGTGGAGAAAAACAAAGAGTACATTTGGCAAGAGTGTTGACACAGCTAAAAAATGAGGTGCAGCATAAACTTTTGTTTTTGGATGAACCGCTGAATAATCTGGATGTAAAACACCAATACAAAGCACTGCAAACCATCAAGGAATTTACGCTCCAATCCAATTCGGCCATCGTTGTTTTACACGATTTAAATTTGGCAGCACAATTTGCCGATAAAATAATTTTAATGAAAAAAGGTGAAATAACTGCAGATGGAAAACCTCAGTATGTATTCACAAAAGAAATCATCCAAGATGCTTATAATTTCCCCTGTGAGATTTTTAACAACCCGGTCACTCATAAACCCATGATTGTGTTTGGGTAGCCCCGCTCTTTTGCCTTCGCAAAAGAATCCAAAGGGAGGGATTTATTTTGATTATTAATGTTTAATTTTAACTTGAAACAAATTTATAATGAATACTGCAATAGATACTTTAAAAGAAAAATGGACTGCTCTAAAAGCGGAACAACCTCAAATGCGTATCAGAAACGCTGCCGATGCGTTGGGAGTAAGTGAAGGAGAATTATTATCAACAAATGTAGGCGAAAGCGTAACCGTCTTAACACCGGATTTCCCTGCTATTCTCTCAGAAATCGAGTCTTTGGGAAAAGTGATGGCGCTTACCCGAAATGACGAATGTGTCCATGAACGAAAAGGAGTTTACTTAAACGGAGACTTCAGCAGTCCGCATGCTCAATTATTTGTAGGAGAGGACATAGATTTGCGTATATTTTTAAGCCAATGGAAATTTGCGTTTGCCGTAGTGGAAGGCTATAAAAAGTCCTTACAATTCTTCGGCAAAGACGGCATGGCCATTCATAAAATCTATTTGACAAAAGACAGTAATGAAGCGGCTTTTGATGCTTTGGTCGAAAAATTTAAATCTGAAGATCAATCTGCTGGAATCGAAACGGAAGCAATTACTCCAAAAGCAGAAGAAAAACCGGATTCTGAAATAGATGTAGCAGGCTTCCAAACCGCTTGGAAAGAACTGAAAGACACCCATGATTTTTTTATGATGTTACGGAAATTTGGTGTTTCGAGAATCCAGGCATTACGTTTGGCACCGGACACCACTTTTGCCAAAAAAATAGACAACGAAAAAGTCGTAACCCTTTTGGAACAAGCATCTGCAAGGGATTTACCAATTATGGTTTTCGTAGGAAACAGAGGAAACATTCAGATTCACACCGGAAACGTGAAAAAAGTGATGTGGCACGGACCGTGGATCAATGTGATGGATCCCAATTTCAACCTGCATTTGGACACAACAAGAATCGCCGAAACTTGGGTAGTAAGAAAACCAACTGAAGACGGAATGGTAACCGCCGTTGAAGTTTTCAATAAAGAAGGTGAAATCATCGTACAATTCTTCGGAAAAAGAAAACCGGGAATCCCGGAATTGGAGACCTGGAGAGAATTAGTAGCGGAATTGGAAGCATAATAATTCACAAAAAACCTCATCAGAAAAAACTATCTGTGGGGTTTTTTATTTTTTAATTCAAGAAAATGAAAAATTCGTTTATACTGATTTTGACAATATTGTCATCAATCGTTTTTTCGCAAGAACTACCCTATCAATTCTACAATAAAAAAGGAAAAGTCGTAAAGTTTGAAAAAGTCATCAATGAACTGACCGAATACGATGTGGTTTTTTTTGGTGAACATCACAACAATTCTATCAATCACTGGCTACAGTTAAGATTGACAAAAGATTTGTACAAAAATAAAAACGGACAAATGACTTTGGGAGCGGAAATGTTTGAACGCGATAACCAATCTCAATTGAACGATTATTTAAGTGGGAAATTGGACGAAAAACTGTTGAAGGATTCCATGCGTTTGTGGCAGAATTTCACTACCGATTATAAACCCTTGGTCGATTTTGCAAAAGAGAAAAAGTTGAAATTCATCGCGACAAACATTCCAAGAAGATATGCCTCCATCGTTGCCAAAAAAGGTTTGGACAGTTTGAATACCGTAACAGAAAAAGAAAAAAACTGGATGATGAAACTTCCGGTGGAAGTAACTTTGGACACGCCCGGATATCCGGAAATGAAAGAAATGATGGGTGATCATGCCGGTCCAAATGCTATGAATTTCGTAGCGGCTCAAGCTGTAAAAGATGCGACCATGGCGGAATCCATTTTCAAAAATCTGGAAAAGGGAAAACTTTTCATCCATTACAACGGTGACTACCACAGCAAACAGTATGGTGGAACGGTTTGGTATCTGAAAAAGCTCAATCCCGATTTGAAGATTGCCGTTATTTCGGTTTTTGAGTCGGATGATGCCCAATTGCCATTACCAAAAGAAGATTTTATCCCGACGGAATACAATCTGGTTTTTCCTGCCGATATGACCAAGACGTACTAAACGTTGGGAGTTGGGAGTTTCGGGTTGTGAGTTTGAAAATCGACCATAAAGATGAATAAAATCGTCAACGAAACAGATTTAGAGTTTCTTCTGAAAAAGGATCAAGTCATTGCCGTAATCCATACTCAATATGGTATTCCGCCCAACTGGCAACGCGATCCGGGTTTTGTCACACTCTGCAAAATCATTTTAGAACAACAGGTAAGTTTGGAGTCCGCCCGGGCACATTTTCATAAGCTGAATGATTTTTTGGGTGAATTCACTCCGGCAAAAATTTTAACTATATCGGACGATGAAATGCGGAATTGTTTCATCAGCCGGCAAAAGGCCAAGTATCTTCGGGAGCTCTCAGAAGCGATTGTTTCGGGAAAATTGAATTTGGAGGAAATTCATCAATTCGAAGAAAAAGAAATTCGTGAAAAACTCACTTCCATCAAAGGAATCGGCAATTGGACTACCGATGTTTATTTGCTTTTTTGTCTGCAACACAAAGATATTTTCCCCATTGGCGACATCGCAGTCATTCATTCGATTAAAGAGCTTTATAAAATCAACACAAAAGAAGAAATCCTTAAAGTTTCCGAAAGCTGGCAACCCTTTCGCTCATTGGCAACCTATTATATGTGGCATTATTATCTAAAAAAAAGAGGGAGAATTGCGAATTATTGATTAACTTTAAAACGATTCTAACCATTTTGCCACTATGAAAATGATTTATTTATTATTGATTTTCATCTTGTGCAGTGCTACATTGGCACAAGAAAATCTGAACGACGCTGACTTGACGCAATATGTCAACAAACAAGTCAGGTATTGCGATTATGTTTATGGGGCTCATGTCACAAAAGGAGAAAAGCCTGTCATTTTATTGAATTTGGGAGCCGATTTTCCGGATGCAAAATTGGTGGTAGCCATTTTTAATGATGACTGGAAAAATTTCAGTTATAAACCGGAAGAATTCCTGCTTGAAAAACAAATCTGTGTAAAAGGAAAATTGGTTTTGTATAAAGGGAAACCTGAAATCATAATCAAAGGTCCAAAACAAATTGAGATGAAGGAGTGAGATTTAACCCTGCCAAGGTTTGAAACTTTGGCAGGGTTTCTAAATTATTTCACTAATTCTACTAAGCGAATAAACTCACTTTTGTAACCTTCCGGATCATTTTTCATTGACTCTTTTCCCAATTCCAATATTTTCTCCTTGTCTTTTATTTCGATGTATTCGGAGTCTCGTAATTTCAATCCGAACCAAGCTACATCTGTTGCAAATTTGAAATCCTCACTTGCATTTTTCAACGGTATTGACTGATTTTGGACTAACTGAACAATTTCTGTACTTTTATCGCCATCGGATTGTTTATAGCGGAATTTGATGGTTGCTAATTCATTCTGATAGGAATTATTTGATTTGTAAGTAGAATATTTCAAATCCTGCGCTTTCTCTATATAATTACTCTGAACACCCGTCGGAATTATCTCGTATAAAGCCGTCACCTGATGTCCGGCCCCTATTTCACCTGCATCTATGGCATCATTTGCAAAGTCCTCGTCTTCCAACAATCTGGTTTCATAACCGATCAAACGATAGGATTGTACCAATTGCGGATTGAATTCAATCTGAATCTTTACGTCTTTGGCAATCGTGTAAAGCGTTCCGGAAAATTCCTGAACAAGGAATTTATTGGCTTCCTGTAAATTGTCAATGTATGCATAATTTCCGTTTCCTTTGTTGGCAAGCGTTTCCATCCGATTGTCTTTGTAGTTCCCCATTCCATAACCTAAACAAGTCAGAAAAATTCCGGATTTGCGTTTTTCTTCTATCAAGGTTTCCAAATCTTTTACCGCAGAAGTTCCTACGTTGAAATCGCCATCAGTTGCCAGAATTACCCGGTTATTTCCACCTTTGATGAAGTTTTCCTGTGCCAATTGATAAGCCAGCTCTATTCCGGCTGCCCCGGCTGTGCTGCCGCCAGCCGACAACCGGTTGAGCGCTTCCAGAATGGTTGTTTTATTTGCTCCTGAAGTGGGATCCAGAACTACACCTGCAGCTCCGGCATAAACGACAATCGACACTTTGTCATTTTCCCGAAGGTTGTTGACCAGCAATTCCAGTGACTTTTTGAGCAAAGGCAATTTATTGGCATCATTCATCGAACCCGATACGTCAATCAGAAAAACCAGATTAGAATTGGGTAAATTTTCTGTGGCAAGATTTTTCCCTTGCAAACCGATTTTCAATAATTTGTGTCCCGGATTCCAAGGTGCATCACTGAATTCAGTATGAATTGAAAATGGATGTTTCCCAGTTGGCTGTGGATAATTATAATTAAAATAATTAATCATTTCTTCAATCCGAACGGCATCTTTCGGTACGATTTGACCGTTGTTCAGAAAACGACGGATGTTGCTGTAAGCGGCTTTATCAACATCAACGGAAAAAGTGGAAAGCGGATTTACAGCCGGATTTTCGAATTTGTTTTCGACAAAAGAGGAATATTCTTCATTGGAAATTTCTATCGGTTTAGGAACAAACGTTTGTTCAATATTTTCTCCTTTGTTTTTACGGTTTTGCCGTTTGATTTTACGAAGTTCTTTTTTGCTGATTCCGTTTTTGGTTTTAATGATGATGACACCATTTGCACCACGAGAACCGTATACGGATAATTGAGTCGGATTTTTTAAAACCTCTATATTTTGAATCATATCAGAGTTTATAACCTTTACATCATTACCTGACATATAAATTCCATCTACAACATACAAAGGTTCTTTTACCCCTCCATTTAATCCTATTGCCCCACGAATGACCACATTTCCAGTTGAACCCGGCGCACCTCCATTTTGTGAAATTGAATTTAAGCCTGCGACTTTTCCGGCAAGCATCTGGTCAACGGACATTTTATCAGATTTTATTTTATAATCAGAGGAATTTACAGCAATGTTTTGATTGGACAATGGCATTGAAGTCATTGCTTCTGGGTCTGAATTTTTATTCTTTTTTCGGTTCTTTTTCGGTTTTGATTCTATTGCTTGGCTTGAAACCACAGTTGCACCTGATTGTATTTTTTCAGTTGGACTAAAAACAGATGTTACGGTCACAGCTGCCAATTCTATACTTCCAAACTTCAGTTGTCCCATATTGCTTTTATAAACAGCATAATCCTGCGAAGTTCCCATTGGATCAGTGATGGTCAGAACATCTCCAATTTTAGCATCAATTTTAAAATTTCCATTTTCATCCGTGATTGTCACCCCTTCTTTACCTCGGACCGCTACTTCCGCATCAGCAATTGGACCGTAATCATCTACTATCAAACCTTGAATTGTTGGAAAACTGCTTGGTTTCGTTTTGACTCCATCTGTTTCTGATGAAGTAGTTTGAACATTGGAAACAATTTTTTGCTGAGAATCAACTGTTTCAGAAATAGAATTTGGTTTCTTTTGAATGGGTTGATGAGCATTTGATTCTTGAACGATTTGAGTTGAATTTGAATGGGAAGAGTCAATTGGTTCATTAGAATGTATAACTTTATTCTCAGTGGATGAAATACGTTCAGAATTAGGCATTAAAAATGGTATAACTGCAGGCCTATTATAATAATCCCATGTAAAAATACCCACCCCAACCATTAGCAACAACGACGCTGCGATTCCACTCAGTTTCCAAACCGGAAAAGGAATCACTTTGTTTTTTTCTTCTTTTTTATCCAGTTTCTGCTCTACTTTCTCCCAAACTGATTCTTTTCGGGAAAGATCGTTTGAAACGCCATTTTCAAGCTTTTGGAAAATATCTTTTATTTGATTTGAATTTTTCATTTTAATTGGCTTTTGAATAATAATAGGTGTTTACTAAATCCTGTAACTTATTTTTCGCCACATTGAGCTGCGATTTGGAAGTCCCCACCGAAATATTGAGTTCTTCGGCAATTTCTTTGTGCGAAAAACCTTCGACTACAAACAGATTGAAAATTGTCTTGCATCCGTCAGGAATTTTTTCGAGAAATCCCATCAAATCCTGTTCGTTCAGTGTATGTGCATATTCAGCATTTACGCTGGCGACCTCTGTCCGATGATCATCTAAGTAAGTCTCAAAATCTACTTTTTTCTTTAAATAACTTAAGCATTGGTTCACCGTAATCTTTTTGCTCCACGCGTTAAAAGCATCCAGATCACGTAATTCATTAATCTTTGAAAAGATGGTAAAAAAAACATCGGCCATTGCCTCTTCTCTATCCTCCTCCGATTGTAAATAGCGGCTGCATACGAAATACAGCTTGGGATACAAAGTATCATACAGCCTTCGCTGAGCATTGCGATCCATTTGTCTGCAGGATTCTAAAATGTTTATGTCCATAGTTACAAGGTTCTACTTATAAAGAGAAGTTTTTTATTCAAAAGGTTGGGAGAAGGTAAAAAATTTTCTTTGATGAAGAGCGAGAAATTGTTCGATTACCTCATTAATAAATTGACAATTAACCCGTTGTGCATTATCAATCAAAAGACAATTTTGTCAGAACTTTTAAAAACCAGAACCTTCAGTTCTCCTCTTAATCTCAAATACTCCGTTTCGCTACAAAAATCTGCTCCAAAACCCGAAATCCTTTTATTTTCTTTCCCCGAATTTCATTCGGGGTTACAAATAGTTGACTACTACAGAGTCATGCTTTATATATTCTATTTACTTTCAGTGAATTATTTGCTATATCACTATTTTAGGACGGGACATTTTCTAAACAAAAAAAGGATTGATTCAGATGAGTCAATCCTTTTCTTTATTTTAATTCTCTAATTTTTAAAACAACTTAATAAAATAATAAATAAGGGCGGCAATGAGAGCAGAAACCGGAATTGTCAGAATCCAAGCCCAAAGCAAATTAATGGTCACTCCCCAACGAACTGCTGAAACTCTTTTGGTAATACCCACCCCGATGATGGATCCCGTTATGGTATGCGTGGTCGAAACCGGAATTCCCAGATATTCCATTAGATAAAGTGTCATGGCTCCCGATGTTTCTGCTGCTACACCTTCCAACGGTGTTACTTTGGTGATTTTTGTTCCCATAGTTTTGACAATTTTCCATCCGCCACTCATGGTTCCCAAACCGATTACAATAAAGGAAACAAGCGGAACCCAGCCCCATTGATCTACAAAATAACTAAATTGGTTTTCTGCCGTAATCCAGTCCTGATGTCCGGCCTGTACATGATAAAAAATAACGGCGGCACCTATGATTCCCATTACTTTTTGTGCATCATTTCCTCCATGCCCCAAACTAAATAAGGCGGATGAAACCAATTGCAATCTTCTGAACCATTTCTCTGCTTTTTTATGGTTGGAGCGCCTGCATATATTCATGATGAGAATCGTGATAAAATAGGCCAAAAACATCCCAATCATAGGTGCCAGAAAAATACAGAGAAAGATGGGAATTACTTTTACATAATTGATTACATCTTCGCCATTCTGGACAAAGGCTCCTGCGTGGGCAATTGCCGCTCCCATAAATCCTCCGATCAATGTATGAGAAGAAGAAGATGGAATACCAAACCACCAGGTCAAAAGGTTCCAGATAATGGCTGCTATAATGCCTGCCAGAATTACTTCAAGCGTAATGAAATTTTCATTTACGGTTTTGGCGATGGTATTTCCGATTTTAAATTCTCCAATCCAAAATTTCGATATAAAATAAGCCGCAAAATTAAATAACGCCGCCCAAAGAACTGCTTGAAAAGGCGAAAGAACACGGGTTGCAACGATTGTAGCAATGGAATTGGCTGCATCATGAAATCCGTTGATAAAATCAAATGCCAAAGCCAAGACAATGATGACAATCAGTAGTATCAGTTGTGAATCCATCCTGAATTATAATTATGAATGCTTAAGTGAAACCGCTTCCAGAACGTCCGCTACATACTTACATTTATCGGTCGTAGTTTCAAGTGCCGAGAAAACTTCCTTGTATTTAATAATTTCCTTAACGTTTTCGTTTTCATTAAAAATATCAAAAATTTCTTTGTCGTAAATGTTGTCAACCTTATTCTCCAGTTTGTTGATTTTCTCACAGCATTTTAAAACGGCTTTCACATCTTTAAATCCTTCCAGAGATTTAATGGCCTTCTGGATATTTTCACAAGCCTCAACATTGGCCTCGGTAATCTTTCGGATTGATTTTTTCACTTTATCTACTTGATAAAGTCTCATTCGGCTGGCACTGGCATCTATAAAATCAGTGACCTCATTCATTTTTCCCGCAAGTGCATAAATGTCTTCACGGTCAAATGGTGTCAGGAAGTTTTTACTTAATTCAAAGTTTATGGTATTGGTCAGTTTTTCACTTTCATCTTCCAGTTTCCTTAATTTCTGGAAATAAGGTTCTCTTTCCTCTGCTTTTAAGTTCACGGCTTCGTGAAGTGTTTCAGCCATATTTACTAAAATCTTTGCATGCTCGTGAAACAAAGGGAAGAATTTTTTGTCCTTCGGAACTAAAAATTGTAAAAAACTATTTAATGACATAACCTTTCAATTAAGAAATACTAAAACTACTATTTTTTGTTAAATTTTTCTCTGCGAAAGTAGATAAAATTATGGGTTTGGTTTTATGTCCTGTGTCATGTCTTTTTAAAATAACGTAAATTTAACGTGAGCCCGATATAATTTTGGAAAAAAATTGCATAAAAAAGCAAAAGTTAGTGTTTTTAAATTTTTGAAAATCAAATAGTTACAAACTTTAATTTATGCTTTCGCCTGATAAAATTACACAGATTTTTTGTTCTATTGATAAAATCAAAGACGCGACGACAACAATATTGTAAAGATATAGTCCCAAACTGGGAAAATCAATTATAGCACAAAAAGGTAAAGACAAGACATACAAACTGATTCCCGTTATATGTTTTTCACTTCCGAAATGCTTGAAAGAATAAGAGAGTGCTTTGAGCAGGCAAAACAAGGGAAAGTAAAAAGTGTGAGCAATAAAAAAGAATTGCTGGATTTGCTCAATAATCTATGAGCAAATATTATAGAATTATAAAAAACAAAAAACCCTAAGAATTCTCTTAGGGTATAAATTTGTAGCCCGTAGGGGGCTAAAAATTATGAATTCATTTGAAATCATAAATTTAAAATATTAACCTTAAAGTATTGCTTTTCAAATATTTTAATTCTATTTGATGTTTAAAATTATTTCATTCAGTATCAAATAATTTCAATTTACCGTACAAAAATCGTACATATTGATTAAATTTGTACGGTTCAGTTTAAATTTTGTATGGCTACTTTAAATTTCCTTTATCGTTCATCAAGGGAGCAAGCTTCCTTAACCATCCGGTTGTTGTTTCGCCACAATAATAAAGATTTTGTTTTAGGAGCAAAATCTCAATTGACGGTAACGAAGCACTATTGGACAAAACAACACAAGCTGAAACGGGTAAAGGATATGAAAATTAGCAATAAACAAACTGAAATCAATTCGGAACTCAATAGTATTGAAAACCATATTTTATCTGCCTTCAATAATGCGCATCCGGATGAGGTGGAGAAAGAATGGCTGCAGCTGCAAGTAGACAATTATTACAATCCCCCTATTGATTTAAGCAAAGCTGATGCGCCAGAAGGATTGATCGAGTATTTTGATTATTACCTGAAATATCATAATCATATTCAGTACGGAACCTCCAAGAAGTTCATAACGCTAAAAAACAAGTTGGAAGAAAGAGTTGATCAATTCGGTTATGGTCGAAAAGTTCTCATGATAGATATGAACGACTATTTCAGAGATAAATATATTCAGATATTTAAAGATTATTCTTTCAATACTGTCCAACAGGACTTGAAATTGATAAAAACACTTTGCCGGCATGCCGAAAGAAAAGGAATTCAGATTCATTCAGATGTTTCTGGATGGACGATTAAAAACAAAAAAACACCTATAATTTACCTCAGCTTTGATGAAATTAGAAAAATACAGGCCGTAAACAAATTGCCGGATTATCTTGAAAATGCTCGGGACTGGCTTATTATTTCATGTTATACCGGTCAGCGCATTTCTGATTTCATGCGTTTCAATAATTCAATGATTCGAAAGGAAAAAAATATTCACGGCAAAGAAATATCACTGATTGAATTTACGCAAACCAAAACGGGAGCAACGATTGCTTTACCTCTACATGAAGAGGTTTTGAAAATATTGAAAAAGCGAAACGGAGATTTCCCCCATGCTATAAGCGACCAAAAATATAACGAGTACATAAAAAAAGTCTGTGAAGAAGCGGGCATCACGCAGCTCGTGGAAGGAGAAAAAAGGGAAGAAACAGCCCCCGAAAGTAAAATTTACAGAAAGAAATACGGGATTTATCCCAAAAATGAACTTGTAACAAGCCACATAGGACGTAGAAGTTACTGCACAAATTATTTTGGAACCATCCCAAGTTCTTTAATCATGAGCGCAAGCGGACATAGGTCTGAAGCCATGTTGTTAAAATACATTGGAAAAACTCAAACAGAACAGGCTAAACAGTTGGCAGATTATTTTTAATTAACAATGTTAATGAGCAACTAAAAATAGTTACATTTGTAAATAATTGAAATGACGAAAAAAGATAAACTTGTAAAACGTTTCCTAACGATACCGAAAGATTTCACATTTGATGAATTGATGGCATTATTCAATCATCTGGGTTTTGAAATGGGAAATAAAGGAAAAACATCGGGAAGCAGGGTTGAATTCATAAACAATGATTTGGGTTTGAGTTATTTTGCCCACAAACCCCATCCGGGAAACATAGTTAAAACGTATGTTTTACGTCAGGTTAGAGAATTTTTATCAGAAAATAAAATATTGTAATTATGGATAATTTAAAATACAAAGGCTATGTAGGTAGCATTGAATATAGTGAAGAAGATGATTGTTTGTATGGGAAAGTTCTGGGGCTTAATAAAGTTCTGATTTCATACGAAGGAAATACCATTCAGGAACTCAAACAGGATTTTATTGCCGGCATTGATCAATACATAGAAAGTAGCAAAGAAGCCGGGATAATTCCGCAGAAATCCTTTACCGGTAATTTCAACGTTCGGATTCCGGCAGAATACCACGCAAAAGCAGTTTTAAAAGCCAAGTCTGAGGGTATTACCCTGAATGCTTTCGTTCGTTCCGCCATCGAAGAAAAACTAAAAACCTCTACCCGAAATAAGAAGGAGAAAGTGAAATAGTTTGTTTTGTATCAACTACCTAATAAATAGTTATGAAAAGATTTCTACTCTTATTTGCTATTTTTCCTTTTCTGGGATTTTCTCAAAGTGGGGAATTAGATTCTTTGCCCATAAAATATGAGTTTATTAAACGTAAGGATAATGTGAGTTCCGTAGGGTATTTGGAATTTCAAAAAGAAGAGGTACTTAAATATTTACGAAAATATGCCAATTCGAACGATGAGTTAAGTCGTGAAGTACTAAAAAATAAAATTACAGAGACTGATTATAGGTTAAATATAAAGGAATTGACTAAAAGAAATGGAAGTAGTCTTGTAGAGTGGATTGATGGCATTGAACAATGGTATGAATTACAGATTAAAGCTGAGATGGCTTTAGTTTTGGCTTGGGATTTAAAAAAAATAAATCATTTTAAGGGTAAATTAATTTCTAATCATTTGTCTAAATATGGAGAAGATTTACATCAGGTAAATTATGAGAAGTTGCCAATTGTAAAACAAATAGAAATTGACAATGCAGCTAAAAATTTGTTTTATAGTTACTCAGAGTTGTTTGATGATGTAGATGAACGTTTATTGATCGAATACTTGGGGTATGATGCAAAAACAGAGTTTCATTTATTGGATACAAAAGAGAAATTTAATGTTATAATGAATGTTTATAAAATAGATGGGCTTTAATGAATATTCCTTTCTACATATCATTCACCGAATTTCAAAAGAATTATCAAAGTGATTTTGATAAATGGAAATTAATTTTCACTGAAGGTAGAGAAGTGGATTTTTTGTGGGAATTGAAAGCGATATACAATAATTATGGAGAAGCTTTTTTCCAAAGATTATTAGAACATGAATTCACAATAATACAGAAGGAAATTGATTTTAGGGATCTCGATTCAAATACAATCAAGATATTATTTCATATTCATGATTCGGATTTATTGAATGATGATTTTGACTTTAGAATCTCTCAAATAGATTATAATAAATTAAAAAATGTTCAGATTTCATTCAGGCAAATCAAAGAATGGGTTGAAGATAAAATAAAAGAAGTAAGGAAAGAAAGTTTGGGTGCTGGGAATATACAAGGTTTGTTGGAAGATGAAGATAAACAAAAAAAATCTTGGTTTAAAGTAGGTTTAAAATTTGCCGATGGAACTATAAAATACCAAACTATTGGGCGACCTTCATTTGCAGTAATAACAGAAAATGCTGGTTTGAAAAAAACCATGAAACCCTATGTTTCGAGTACTTATAATAATAATGAGTCTGACAAAAACATATTCAGAAGCAAGAATAAAATGGAAGCTTTGCGCCGTTATTGCACTGAAAAAAATATTTCAATATCTGAATGGTTTTTAGAAGAGCTAAAAAAACACGAATACATAATATAAGATTGGTACTAAACTGATACTGTACCGAGTTTTAGTACCATTATTCCACATTTAAATTTGTTTCATGATCATAAATAACAGTGATATGGAACAAATTGTTTTAACTTCTATTAGCGTTAATTCCTTAATTGAGAATATTGCCAGTCGTACGGCTCAAATCCTACAAAACCAAAAAAATGACTCTCAATTAAACCAATCTGAAGATCTTCTTTCTAGGAAGCAAGCTTTGGAACTTTTGCAAATCACATCCGCCACACTCTGGCGTTGGGAAAAAGATGGAAAAATAAAATCTCATGGTATTGGATCAAAACGATACTACAAACGCTCTGAACTCGAAGAAAGTTTAATAGAAAAAAAATAGGGCAATGGAAAGTGCGAAAAACCAAAGCCCGATAGGAAAGCAATGCGAAAATAAGAAATTCCACGGACAAATGAAAACCGTTTTTTCATCGTTTTCTGAACGGCCAAAGACTATGTTAGAAGTTTCAATGGAGACCGGAATTTTACGAGCGAACATCTGTAGATATGTTGGGAAATGGAGAAAAAGAGACCGGATAACTGTGGTAAGGTTCGGCATCTGCCCTATTTCAAAACATCGTGCAGGATTTTATACAACAAATGTTTCAAACGATGGATAGAGCAGTCGGTATAAACCCAGAGTTCAATTTGAGTTTGTTACAACAAGACCTCAAAGGCCATCTTGCACAGCCTAATAAAGACAATCCAATTCTCTCCAAAGCAAACCTTCACCGGATTGATCCTGAAGAGGTAATCAAGCCACTTGAAACGGCTATAAAATTAGGTGAGTCATCATTATTCACACTTGGTAACTTTTCTCTTATTATGGGAAAAGCCAAAAGTAGAAAGTCCTTTTTCTTAGGTGTGCTGTCTTCTGTGTTGTTAGTTGATGACTTGTTCGGGTTTTGTGGAACACTCCCAAGAGAACAAAGAAAGATTCTTTATTTTGACACCGAACAAGCTAAATTCCACGTTCAGCGTGCTTTTCGAAGAATTCGCCAAATGACATCTGGAAATAATCTGGAATATATTGATATTTTTCATTTAAGAACCCTGCAACCAAAGGAGCGTTTAGAGATGATAGAAGCGGTAATTTATTCTACATCAGATTTGGGTTTTGTTTTTATTGATGGGATTCGGGACTTGGTAACCTCGATCAATGATGAAGAGCAAGCGACGTTCATATCTTCCAAACTTCTTAAATGGAGCGAGGAACTGAATATTCATATTTCGGTCGTCTTGCATCAAAACAAATCCGATAATAACGCAAGAGGGCATTTAGGGACGGAATTGATTAACAAAGCGGAAACCGTCTTGTCTGTCGCAAAATCAGAAGGAAATTCAGACATATCAATCGTAACGCCGGAATTGTGTAGGGATAAGGAGCCGGACGTATTTGCTTTTGAAATTATTGATGGATTGCCAGCCATAGCAGATAATTACGAAATCCGCACAGAAACCAGTAAGAACCGATTTAATATGTCCGATTTAGGGGAATGGCAAATCTATTCTTTGCTGGCAGAAACGTACAGTAATGGGAATGAATTCGGGTACAGTGAATTGGTGCGTCAAATCAAATTAGCATTTACTAAACAATTTGGGAAAAGCATTGGGGATAATAGAGCGAAAGATTTAGTCTCCATTGCAAAAAATAATAACTGGCTAATTCAGGAAACACAAAAAGGGGCCTATAGACTTGGGAAGTTTAAAATGAGTGAAGATGAAAAATAACATTAAACCATCAAATAAAATATTCAAGTGTTATCGGTTTAGTTTAAAGCGTAATATACGCTTTTAAACTGATAAACCGATGTAACTAACAGTTTAATAAACAGGTTTAAACTGATAAACCAATGAAAGAATATAATTACATACTTGAGCCATACGATGGAATGAAAACTCGGCACACTTGCCCACAATGTGGGAAAAAGGGTGTGTTTGCAAAGTATATTTCCGTTGAGACGAAAGATTATATTTCTGGTGAGGTCGGCCGGTGTAACCGTGAAGATAAATGTGGCTATCATTATTCTCCAAAAGATTACTTTAATGTTCACGATTTCGAACCCAATAAACCAAGGCTTAAACAAAATAAACTAACAGTAAAACCAAATACTTATTTCCCGTTTGAATTGTTCCAGGCAAGCCTGAAATCATTTGAGAAAAATCATTTTGTTAATTGGTTGGTGGGTCTTGTTGGAGAAGCAAAAGCCGAGGAGGTAATAGCAAAATATTTTATCGGTACTTCAAATCATTGGGAAGGCGCAACGATATTTTACCAAATTGACATTGATGGAAAGATTAGAACCGGAAAAATTATGCTTTATAATGAATTTACCGGAAAAAGAGTAAAAGAACCGTTTAATCATATTCATTGGGCACACAAACTTATAAGCAATCCTGATTTTGCCCTAAAACAATGCTTTTTCGGGGAACATTTGCTAAAAGACAGCCAAAAGACCGTTTGTATCGTTGAGAGTGAAAAAACGGCGGTAATAGCGAGCGTTTACATTCCTGATTTCATTTGGTTGGCGTGCGGATCATTAAACAACCTGAATGAAGATAAATGTAAGGTGTTTGAAGGCCGAAAGGTTATTCTTTATCCCGATCTGAAAGCATTTGAGAACTGGAAAGCGAAATCAGAGCAAATCAAAGGCTTAACCAACTCATCTGTTTCGGATTTATTGGAGCAAATTGCAACGGATGAAGAAAGAGAGAGTGGGTTTGATTTAGCTGATTATTTAGTTAAAATACAGTTGCCGGAATCACGGCCGGAACCGGAATCAATACCCGAGCTAAAACCTGAACCAAAATTTGTAATGGAGGTAAACCCTTTGATTTTTTCCCCAAAGGAAGATTGGACAAAGGAAATTGAACAAATGGAAGATTTCTTTCAACATCAAAAAGATGTGCCGAGGTTCATCAATACTCATTTAACATTCGTGAAAGCTCAAAATGGAAACAAAACATATTTACCATACTTAGATAGAGTCAAAAGTTATTTTTATGAAAACAAATAAAAACCCAAGAATCAGCAACGAGCAATTCAAGACAGAATTAGTCAAAGCAATATCGGAAGGAAACGCAATGGCCTATAAAAAAACATCCTTTTTCGAACTTTTGAGAACTACCTACTCAATTATGAAACAAAGATCATTTAACCTTTTTGATTTGTATTACCCGGAAATAATGAAAGAAATAAATGAAAAGGCAATTGCAGAATCAGCCGAACAAAATTCTGAAGCCATTGCCAACCTCGTCGGCGATAAAAACAAACACGCCCAGGAACTTCTTGAAGATATTGAGCGGCTAAAACAAATAACAACCGGAAAAGCTTTAAAAGTTGCTAATCAGTTGATTATAGCAACTTTTACCGATGAGTTAAGAGCAAAGGGAGAAATCCGAGCAATTCGAAAACAAATCGGTGAATGGTACGGATTTAATACGCCGAAACAAATTAACCAGAAAACACAACTGGATATTGCACCTAAACCGTTGCAAAAAGTGAAATTGATAATCCAAGAATATAATCCGGGAATCGATGATACGAAACCAAATAATTTAGGAAGTCATGGAACAACTTAGCAGAGCGATTGAAAGAACGGCAGATGAAATTAAGCCAATTGTACAAACGGCAGCCGTAACCGCAACGAGCCTATTGAAAAAAAGAATCATAAACGAAGGATTTGGCAGAAAATACCGTTCGCGATCCTATATCGAATTGAGGAAATCAAAAAACCTTCAGGTAAACTTTGTGAATCTTAGTTTTTCCGGAAGAATGTTTAAGGGGCTTAATGTTTCCGGTTCCTTCAGGGAGGGAAATAAAGTGTTTGGGTATGTGGCCGGGACTGATGATGAAACGAAATATAAGTTGAGGGAGAATAAAAAACGCTTCCCGGAATTTACAAACCTGAGTGAGCAGGAAAATGAAATCATCATAGATCAATATCTCACGCCAAAAATTATAGAAATATTCAATAAAAACTTAGGATTATGACAATACAAGAATTAAAAACAATTGAACCAAAAACCGGATATGAATTTGAGGCTAACGGAAAGAAATACATCGTTGAGGATAAATTATCAATTCAAAGGTTTTTAGAAGCTGATAAAATAGAATTAGCCTTATACGGACTGGATTTTAAAAGAATCAAAGCCACATTGGCAAGTGTTTACAATGATTTGAATGGAAATAATTCAGAAAAGATGGTAAAATTCGCCGATGCTGCTCGAAAAGTACAATCTTTAATGAATCAACACGAAACTAATTTTGAACTCAATGAGCATCCTATATTGCGTTACTCTGCCTTGTTTATTAACCATGAAAAAGAGGATAGAAGAACTATAACAGATGAAGATATTGAGCAAAAGATTAAAGACTGGCAGGAAGCCGGATTAACATTAACAGGGTTTTTACTTTTCGTTCTACATAAAATGCCGAGCGCACAAGATATTTATACCAAACTATTACAAGAATCTGAACCGGCAGGGAAATGATATAATGATTTTTTCTGGAGGAAGCCGACCTCAACAATACGGTAATGGGAGCTTGCCACTCAAATAGCTGAAACAATGATTGTTAAATTAAAAAACCATTACCATGGAATTAAACAAGGAAGTAGTTATTGCATACGTTGCGGATATTGGCGGATTAAAGCCTGTAGTAGATTTGCAACAGCAAATACATGAAAAAACCCAAAGAAATATAGAAGACGAAAAAGCAGCATCTGAAAAACTCTATAATCAGATGATAAATGACCGGAAGAAAATTAATGAAATTGTCGCAAAAAATCAATCACAACTAAAGGATCAGGTAGCAACATTTCAACAAGCCGAAAAAATCTTAGAATCCTTTTACAAAACAGGAACGAAAGCATTTGACAATAAAAAAGTCCAACAATTCGGCGAAACCGTTAAAAAACAATTCGACAAACTACAGGGACTATCCAGCCTTTCATTTGATTTCAATGAAAAAGATTTACAAACGCTTTCTTCATTATTGAATTCAACAGAAAACGAATTTCAGCAACTTTTAATTGTCATGTCGGTAATGCAGGGCAAGCTCGATGAAATGGATTTCAAGGATGAAAACGCCCAAAAGTTAAATGATGAATTAGAAAAATTAACCCCTCAGGTTGAAGCCTTGGCTATGTATGTGGACAAGACAGGAACCGAGTTCAAAACACTAAATCAGGAGTTAACAGTTACAAAACACGCAATGGCCGTTCTGGAATCAGAAGGCAAACAGAATTCTGAAAGATATAAAGAATTACGTGACAGAGCCGTACAGCTTCAAAAAGCCATCAAAGATGTAAATGATGAAATCAAGCATTCTGCATCAGACACGGCCGGACTGGAAAACGTAATTGGAGCGGTAAACGGATTGGTGGGTATCTATGCCACAGCACAGGGAGCGGCCGCATTGTTCGGGGAAGAAAACGAGGAACTTGAAAAGACCATCCAAAAATTAGGTGGCGCGTTAGCTGTATTGAACGGATTGCAGGCAGTACAGGCGGAACTTTCCAATAAACAAGGTTTGGCAACTAAAGCATTAACATGGACACAAAACCAATATACAATCGCCACTAATGCAAGTGCAACGGCTACTACCCGATTTGGCGCAGCTTTAAAATTATTGGGTGTTGGACTGGTAATTGGTGGCATAGCTGCTTTGGTAGTTTACTGGAAAGATATTGCAAAAGCCATAGGATTGACCAATGAAGAAGTGGAAAGAAATGCTGAAATATCCCAACGCTCAAATGAATTGTACGGTGAACAAATCGCTAAGCTCACCCTTTTAAACAAACAAGTTAAAGAGGGCGGTTTGTCATTTAGGCAAAAACAAGCAGCCGTAAAAGATTTCAATGCAGAGTTTGGTAAAACACTCGGCTCTGTAAAGAATTACAACGAATTGGAAGCCAGAATGATTAAAAACGGTGAAACTTATATCCAATATGTAAAACTAAAAGCACAGGCGGAAGCTGCCTATCAATTGGCAATTGAAAAAACAAAAAAAGCAATAGAAGACAGGGAAAGGGTCTTAAATAAAGATTTTACAGCAGGTGAAAAATTCACATTATGGGATGAAAAACTTACTTCTCAGCTCGAAAATTTCTTTTTTGGCAGCGCCAAACTAAGATCACAACCATTAACAAATGAGGATTTTGAAAACCTTATGGGATTGCCCGATGAAAAATCTGTAGAGAAATTTCTTTCTCAATATTCAGCAACTAACAAAAGAATCCTTGAAGAATATTATGATGACAATAAAAATTCTGATTCTCTTCTAAACCGGCAAACCGATTATTTAAAAGGGCTGGATGAATTAGCCAAAAAAGCAGGGGACATAAACCCTGACGTAGATGAAAAAAAGAAGAAAAAAGTAAAAGACTGGACGGATGAAATAAGGAAACTAATTGCAGAACTTATAAAACTTCAGGAGCAATACGCTATATCGGGAATTGAGAATGACCGGGAGCGGGAGATAGCTGAGCGAACCAAGGCTTTTACAGATGAAAAGAAATTTTATCAGGATCAGATTGATGCGATTACCGGAAACAATCAAAAAAAATTAGAAGTTCAACGCAAATTCAATGAAACATTCAATGAAGAAAATGGAATTGCATACGAATCTTTCCAAAAAGATATTTTGGAAATAAATAAAAAATACACCAAGCAGGCGGAGGAGGTGCGTTTACAAGCAATGCAAGCCATAAGAGAAGTAAACGGTCAAACAACAGCTATAGAATTACAAGCCATAAAAGACCGCTGGGATGAAATCCGGAAAGGATTAGAAAGAGAACTTGAGCTTACAAATGATGTGGTTGAACAAGCCAAATTACGAAAAACAATTCAGGAAACCATTAACGCACAAAAAACAGAAGAAAATCAGTTTTTGCTTGGAAAAGACAATGAAGATTTGAAGTTACAGCAGGAGATGGTTAACAAAATGATTAGCATTTGGGCAACTGGAAACACTAAGATTTTGAATAATGAAAAAGTCGTTCAAACTCAAAGATTACTTTTCCAAAAAATGATTTTAGAACAAATGCTTGAAAATCAGAAGAAATACCTCAACGAAAGCCAAAAAACGTTTTTAGAAGACATTGCCAATCAAATAATGAACATGGGAGAAAATGCAACTCCCGAACAATGGCAGGAAATATCGGATCAGCTAAAAGATATGTTTGGAGAAGAAACGGCCAATCAAATTCTGGATATTATAAAAAATATAAAAGATGTAAATAAAGAAATTGAAGATTTAAATAAAAAACCAAAAACCCTTGAAAATTGGTTCAATAGTCCTTCTGTTAAAGATTTTACAGATAGAATCGCAAAGTTTTTTAAACTAACCGATGAAGAAACAAAAACATTCTCAGCCAATTTAGCTTATGCTATAGTTACTGTTTGGGATACTATAACATCGATAATCGACAAAAAAATAACTGATCATCAAAATAAACTTTCTGAAATAGAAAATTTAATCTCTCAAACAGAATCTGAATTAGAACAGGAAAGGCAATTGTACGAAGATGGATATGCCAATAATTACGATTTAAGAAAACAGGAATTAGCCGATTTGCGGAAACAAAAAGCGGAAGAATTAGAGTTACTTCGGAAAGCCCAACGGGAACAAGCCGCAATCCAAAAAGCGCAAATCATCGCATCCACGGCTATGCAAATCGCTAATTTGGCTGAAGCAGCAACCAATATTTTTAAAGGAACTACAAAAATGAATCCGATTGTGGGAGTGGCTTTGGGTGCTGCGTTGGCTGCGACTTTAATCGCCGCATTCATGTCATTTAAGGGAACGGCTGAGGCTTCCGCATCTCCTTCATTCCGTAAAGGTTTAGAAGAGGGCGCGCTTGATTTGAAAGGATCATCCCATGAGCGTGGGGGAATGGGGTTGTATGATTCTGTTTCCGGCAGAAAAGTAGCCGAATATGAAGGAGGAGAACAGTTATTCGCCCTGAACAAAGGGCAGCAATCAAAATATGGTTGGTTGATGCAGGCAATGATAGATGATGCTAAGGGCAGAAAGCCTATTATGGACACTTTAATGGGGCGCATTCCGAACACCGGAAAAAAACTGATTCATAAAGTTCGACAAGTAAATGAAATTACCGTTTCCGCCAATCAAAAGCGGGCGGAGGCATCCAACGAGCAAAGGGAACTTTTGCAGGAAATGAAAAAGTTCAACAAACGGTTTGATGAAGAATTCGGTGGATATAAAAACGAAAGACAAACCGATGTTAAATCTTGGGAAACACCGAACTATTTCTTTGTGAAAGAAAACGGAATAGTAAAAAAATACAAAAAAATAGAAGACGATGAGCAGATGGATATTTGAAATAGAAAACAATGAAGAAACCTTTCTGGTTAATCCAATAGGCGTTGAGGGTAAATTAAAATGGGAGCGAGAAGATGATCGCCTTTATGACTTTAAGAAGTCAATTAACGATTTACAATTCATCAAAGAAGATTATCAGAAATTTCTACATTACAGAAATACGGATTCTTGTATGGAACACACTCTTAGGGTTTTTCAGATGTGCGGTTTAGTGCGAATGTTGAGGTTTGAAAGTGTGTTTACTTCATTGTCCGGTTCGTGGGACTTAGATAAATGCATTGTAAAATTCAAACTGGAAGAAGCTGATAAATACTTTTGTACAACAAGAAAAAGAAAGTACAAATTCAACCCGCCAAATCTATTTACTTGGGTGCGGTAGTTACATTTGACCATCATTGGTGCCGGTTACATGGACAAACAAATGAAAACGTTTGTGATGAAGATTACATCTTAGACAATCATTGGGGATTTTACGAAACCTATGAAGTTTCAAATAACACATATTTTCACTATTTAAGGCTTGTTCTTTACGTTCCCATTGGAACGACTATTAATAATTGGTTTTTTGTTGAATCAGATATTCCGGGCAAATGGAAATATGTTTATGAATACAATAACGACGATCACCGCGACTTATTTTTGAATCTGAATGGGAGAATTGACCATTCAACTACACAATTATTTTTTGTAGATGCAATGAAATACATGAAAAATGGTTTTTCTTTGGAAGAGGTGTTGAATGAGTTACTAAAAGAGAATTGTCCGGATTTGAAAATAGTTTCTGATTTCTTCCAATGGAGACCCGAAAACCAATCGGATATTAATTATGTAACAGGCATAACCTCTATGGTAAACAAACTTCGGATATTCCAAAAATCAGATGTTAAACGACCAAACGCAAGCAACCCAGCTACAAAAGCTGAAACCACATTTTTTGAGCTGTTTTCAGACGTTTTGAGAATGTTCAATTGTGGTTATTTATCAGCGGAAATATATTAAGAGTTGAGCATATCAGTTGGTTTGCAAAGGATGAGAATTTAGATTTAGTAAGCATTGCCAAACAAACAGAGCAAATTACATTAAACGGAACCCGGAAATATACTTTTGACAAAACAAGGTTACCCAAATATGAGTATTTCAAATGGATGGATGAAAGTTCAGAAGAATTTGAGGGCTTCCCGATTTGGTACGCTAACGGATGTGTAGAGGATGATGATGATTTAGCGGAAAGTCTAACAAATCAAGTTAATAATGTCACCACAGATATTTTACAATGCTTTACTCACTCTAATTCAAGTTCAGATGTTACCGACTCTGGTTTTGTTATTGTCGCATGTGACAAACATGAAAATGTTATTTGGCTTCCAAATATAATAACTCCAGGAACTTTGCCTAATAATGTTTTAAGTTGGCCGTACTTACATCAATACTTTTGGTTGCATGGAAGATGTCAGTTACTTGGATACATGAATACATCTATTACCGAAGAAAACCCGGAATTGTCTGAATTTAAATCAACTGTTCCGGTAATTGAACAAAGTCCATTTTTGATTCAATTATGCTGTGATCAGGTAAGCCAGATCAACCCTTTGGATTTACAGAAATCAACTTTAGGGTGGGGTGAAGTCAGTTCTATGGAGCTTGATTTGAGAACCGACATGATGCGCTTTGAACTATTGTTTAAACTTTAATAAAAACAGCCGAAATGCTATTTCGTTGAACTGTGATGAGGTATTCGTTTGAATACCTCATTTTCCTTTCAGCTTATTAACCGTAGTATCTCTGCATTTACTGAACTTTCCAAAAACCCTTTCTTGCCCCTTGCTTTTTTTAAACAACATCCCGATTCTTTCATCAAATTACTGAGCGCCGTCCTATTCACATTTAGCCGCTCCATCGTTTCGTTTCTTGAAATGATCCGTAATCGCCTTTCATCATTTACGTGCCGCAAGGAATCTCTCAACATATCGTAAAGGTCTTTTTTGTTTAATTGAACTATTTCGTCCATTCTTAAATATTTTTTAAAGTTCCTTTTATTTCTCCAATTTCTTTAAAATCATCCCCTTCCTTTATGTAAATCGTCTGCTTGGGGGTTTCTTTTGTTGGGTTGAATAATTCACGAATATCAACATCTAAAACCTCTGATAATTGAATTAATACTTCCTGGCGTGGAAAACTTTGCCCTTTTACTATATTAGACATTGCCGTTTCTGAAATACCTATTTTATCAGCTAAATCTTTACCAGTGATTCCCTTTTCCTTAATTAATGCCTTCAGCCTTAGAACTCCCATTATCTTAATAAATTTCTACAAAAATAGTGATATGTAATTATAACTTAAATATAAAAAACATAAATATAATTTATACTTGCATTTTATTAAATATAAACTTATATTTACGTCACGATAATATAATTATAACTTATATTATGAGTAAACAACAATTTTAAAATTAAATAATTATGTATGTAGTAAATCGCCTTAATGAAGTTACAAAAGATCAGATCATCAAACGATTAGACAGTAATTGTTTGGATATTGGAAGGTATAGAATTATTGAATTTTCAGACGAAATATTCGATGAAGATTTCTATCATGTTTCCAGATTAACATTGGATTTAAGCTGTTTTATTTTGGAAATCTCCGCAATTAACAACTGTTTGGTTCGGGTTGGGGCAGAGAAAAGAATAAATGTAAAACCGTTTTATAACGCTATGGGGCTTTTGAATGATGTAAATGCGCATAATAAAATCACGCATCATGATAAGATTGAGTATTTTGAAAATATTGTAGAGAGCAGGAAGATTGTAGATGAATTTTCAGTAATTACAAGAATGGCAAAATACTTTTCCTATGAGATTGACATGTTTATGTTGGGAGTCTCTCCCAAAGATTTCGAATGGGTGGATTATCTGAAATTGGAAGATTTTTATGCTAAATTATTCTATGAGCTTCTTGATGGAGAAATAAATATTGAAGACTTTTTGAAACAAGCAATTGATATAAAAAACATCGCGGAACCAAGTCAAAACAATTAAAATTTAAATATTATGAAAGCAATAGAAGGCAGAGAACGTATTGAAATTAAGATCGAGGATCTAAGTAATGCTACAAAACATTATACCAAAAAGGTTAGGTGTATTGCTCCGGGAGATGTACTTACCTGTAAAAAAGTAGAAAAAAGTATACTTTATGATTTGAAATACATAGGTAGATTAGTGGCTTTAAAAAAACATGGCTCAGGAAATAGTTACACTTCTGGCCGATTAAAAGGGTTTCAAAATTCAATTGTTATTTTAGAATTTCAGAATGAAAATAAGAAAAGGTATCCTGATTTAGAACTTTGTTTAGATGAAATCGAAGAGGTTCACTTAGTTAAATCGGTTTCTATGATGTCACCGTACCATTTTACCGAAGATGGAATTTGGGGAAAGGAAAATTCAATTAATAGCCTTATTGAAGTACTCACATTAGCTGACGAGAATGCAAACAAAGAATTAATTTCAATTTTGCAAATGAATAAAACAAAACCAATTAAGCAAATACGGGATCTATGGGATGTCGATTACACAATAACAGACGAGCATGCTTTTGCTATAAAGGATGGATTATTTGATATTTACTATACAGATCCGAAATGGGGATGGCAATAATTTTAAAACTAAAACACTTATGAAACTCGGACAATTATTAAATAAGCCAACCTACATTGACATTAAATTTCCAGATGAGGTAGAAGAAAAAATAAAGCAATGGGAAAAGGATCAAAAAAAACCTAAAACTAACAACCTTCGTGTGCAATTCACACATAATTAGTACATTTGTATTAATTCGTAAGCCAACGAATTAAAAACTGAACAGATCCGGACGTAGAAATACGTCCATTTTTTTAGTGATTAACTTTGGTGTATCTTGGTTTTATGAGTAAGATTTATAGGTTAGTAGTCCCTTCGACAAATAATCAAGATTATTGGTTCGAGTTTTTAAATAATAGCTTAGAGCATTGTTTTGATACAAATGAACTAATAATAGATTTTAATAGAGTATATTTTCTTGAAACAGATGATTTCGTAGTATTAGCCTGTTTAATAGAGAGTTTCGTGCATTATGGTTGTTCTAAGATTCAATTTGTAGGTGGCTCTGATAAATTTAATGCACACTTAGAAAACATAAAATTTAAAAACTATTGGAATCAAGGATTTAATCGAACATCTTTCACCCCATCAAGAAACTTTACCACACTATGTTTATGGAAAGTCACTCCAGATATGATTTATAACTATTCCACTCATGCGAGAAAATACTTTGAGGATAAGTTTACAGATAATAAAGACTTACTTCCATTAGCAAGTAATATGGATGAGGTTTTTAATAATATATTAGACCACTCCGGATCAATCATTCAAGGTTACATAATAACACAATTTTACCCAAAAAACAATCAACTCTCTTTCTCAGTTTGTGATTTTGGAATTGGGATAGCAAAAAGCATCAATAATTATTTAGCATCAAAAGAAGAGCCAACTTTACCCGATTGGCAAGCTATAGTTGAAGCCGTTAAACAAGGAGTTTCGGTCAAAAGTAATCCAAGAAATAGAGGATTTGGATTAGATAATATTTTAAATTTAACCGAAAGTTCAAATGGGAGTTTAGTTATACGGTCTAATTTTGGATATTATGAAAAAACGGCAGGCATGAATTTTAATTTAGGGAATATGAATTCTTATTTTCCCGGCACATTAATAAAAGTAAGAGTTGATTTAAATACATTTGACGATAAAGACGAAATAGAAGAATTATTTGATTTTTAACACCTAACAAGATTAATATGATGTTAAAAGTTATTACCTTTGATTCTAAATTAAAAACTTATGAACACGATTGTATTGAAAAATTTAGTAAGCAATACAAGTTCAAATAGTCAAGGATTTGTATTGTTTAATGAGCTAAAGAAGTATAAGCAGGATGTTGTTATTTTGGAAATTTCAAACGATTTAACATTGTCATCATCTTTCTTAAATTCATCTATTGGAGAATATTTAGACACCTTTGGTTTAACAGAATTTAAACAAAATATAAAGTTCAAAGGTAGCAGGAATCAATACTTGAGAATTTCGAAATATTTAGAAGACTACTCAAGGCTTTATTGTTAGACTCTGAGCAATGATTTATAAAAAAATGGACGTAATTACGTCCATTTTTTATTATTAAAATATCCATTAAAACTTTTTTGTGTGCAGTTGGTGTGCAAAATTTCACAAACAAAAAAACGCAATCAACTGAAAAATAGCTAATTGCGTTTTTATAAAGTGGTGCCTCCAAGGATGCTACGAAATTACAACATAATTTAGTCCTTGTAGTTTAACTGGAAAGAACGCCGTCATAACATTACGTCACTGCAAGGTGACTTTTTTATTGAAATAAGTTTTACTCAAATCTACAGTACATAAATCGTACAACTTAATAAATCAAAAAACCCTAAGAATTCTCTTAGGGTATAAATTGTAGCCCGTAGGGGAATCGAACCCCTCTTGCCAGAATGAAAATCTGAAGTCCTAACCGATAGACGAACGGGCCAACGTTTATTTTAAGCCAAAGCAGCAACGTGCTTAGCCAATTTGCTCTTTAAGTTAGACGCTTTATTCTTGTGAATAATGTTGCGTTTAGCCAATTTGTCAATCTGAGAAGAAACTTTTGGAAATTGTTCTTCTGCAGCAGATTTGTCAGTTTCTGCACGCAAATTTTTGATAGCAGTACGAGCAGATTTATGATAGTAACGATTACGATCTCTCTTTACTGCATTTTGTCTAATTCTTTTTAATGCTGACTTATGATTTGCCATAAATTTTATTCTTTTTGAAATCCTAAAATTTCTCTGTTTTTTATTTTCATCAGTCTTTAACTGAATGAGAGCGCAAAATTAGAACAAATTTTTATATCTGCAATAGTTTCTTCAAAAAATATTTTAAAGTTTTAAGAAAATCATACTGAGTTAATTTATACTTTTGCAACTCAAAATTAATTAAAATGATGAAATTATTGAAATTAAACTATTTACTCTTTTTTGTCGCTTTCTCTACGGTGGCTTGTGCCCAGATTCCTAACGGATATTATGATGATGCAGAAGGACTTGAAGGATATGCTTTAAAAACAGCCTTAAAAAATATAATCGATGGACATACCGTCCTTTCTTATGGAAGTTTGGACAGTAAATACAGCCAGACAGACAAAGATTTATATTACGAAAATGATGCAAGCTTGCTGGATATTTATACAGAGAAACCATCAGGACCTGATACCTATAATTATGGGTTTGGTGAAAGTGACCAATGTGGAAATTATAACAGCGAAGGGGATTGTTGGAACAAAGAACATATTTTTCCACAAGGATTTTTTAATGAACAATTGCCTATGCGTACCGATTTGCACCAGGTTTTACCGACTGACGGATATGTAAACGGCATGAGAAGCAATTATCCGTTTGGGAAAGTTGGTACTGCTACTTATACGTCCAGCAATGGTTCAAAAAGAGGAAGTTCGGCAAGTCCGGGACACAGCGGCGTTGTGTTTGAACCCATCGATGAATTCAAAGGGGACGTAGCACGTATCTTATTTTACTTTGCTACCCGATATGAAAATGAAGTTACTTCCAGTTCTTGGGACAATCCGGATGCCGATAATAATAATCCGCTAAATGGTACAAACGATCAGGTTTATGAAGACTGGTTTGTAGATGTATTATTGAGCTGGCACAATATGGATCCCGTGAGCCAAAAGGAAATCGACCGGAACAATGCAGTATATAACATTCAGCATAACCGAAATCCTTATGTAGATCATCCGGAATGGGTAAATGTAATCTGGGGTGAAGGAATGGCTGTTTCAGATGTAAATGCTGAACTGAATGTTACGGTCTATCCCAATCCGGTAAAAAATATATTGTATCTGAAATCTGAAAAAACAATCGAGAGAATCGAAATCTTTACACTTTCAGGTGCCAAAGTTCAAACCGGAAAACCAAACACAAAAGATGTTGAAATTAACGTAGAGCATTTTGAAAAAGGTGCCTATATTTTAAAAATGACCGTTGGCGGGAAAGTCTCAACAGAGAAATTTGTAAAGAAATAATTGAATTGACACCCAACTTAAAAATTCCCTTTGGATCTTTTTCAAAGGGAATTTTTTATTTCATGGACACTCTATAGCCTGTAAAATTAAATCTTAAACCCCGGGCTTTGCCCGGGGAAATGAATAGTACAAAGTAGGATTTTGGCGTGAATTTTTGTGGTGAAACAAACAAAAATCAGGACAAAATCCGGTTTATGAGAATTAGAATTCTTCGAATGAATTCTTACAAACGAATTTTAAATCCACCCAAAACATGGATCCCCGCTTGCGGATAATAGTATGCGCCTTCGTAATAATATCCATTGCTTTCATATTCCACATCAAATAAATTATTGACCAGAAGCGAGAACTCCAGATTCTTTAAACCAAACCAATTCGGAGCATAATTGATCAATAAATCGGTCAGAAAATAACTGTCCAACTTTCCGTCTTCCAATTCAGTATTGGTAAGAAACTGTTCATCCACATATTTATTCTGAACATTTAACGTCAAAGTTTTTATAGGATTATATTGAATACCCAATGCCCCAATCCAATTAGGCGAAAAAGAAATATCGGTATCGCCATAGTTTGTCAAAACTTCGTTCCAGTCCGCATCATAAGAGATTTCCGAATAATCCAGATTCTTATTCAAACTATAGGTTAAATTCCCATAAACATTTAATTTCCGCGGGATGATGTCATAAGCTGCACTTAATTCAATTCCGGTTCTGTAACTTTCTCCACTGTTGGTGCGCTTGTATCCGCCCACATCATTTAATTCTCCGGTCGCCACCAATTGGTCGATGTAATACATAAAGAAACCATTGGCATTTAAGTTCAGTCGGCCTGATTTTTTATAACCCAATTCGAAATCATGTAACTTTTCCGGTTTTGGAAGTTCCGAATTGTCCAGATAATCCCCCCGATGAGGTTCACGATGCGCCATTCCATAATAAAAATACAAGACATCTTGCGGAGAAGCATAAAAACTCAGTCCAAATTTAGGATTCAGGAAATTAAAATCTCCTTCAAAAGGAAAGAAATCTTCATTAGGATTTTCACCGCCTGCAACAGGAATTCCTTTATAATTCACAAAACGATATTGTAAATCACCAAATAATTCAAATTTATTCAAACTCAACAATGCCTTTGCATAAACCGAAACATCGTTTTTTTCAGATTGATTACGGTAAAATTCGACATCGGTTTTTTGAGGAACAAAGTCTTTCACCCAAGTAACGATTCCGTAATGATCATTTTTAAATTGACTGGCAGAAAATCCGGTAAAAAATTTAAATTTCCCCAAATGTTGATTCTCCAAATTGAAATTTAAACCATAGTAATGATTGTCCAACCATTTTTGCCGGACCAAATCGGAATACTCCAAATCTGATTCGATTTTATATTCGGCCAATTCAGCTCCTTGTTTATAATTTTCATAATATCCTTTTCCCCGCGTATAATAAAGAGTGGTGTTGGAGTGCCAATTTCTACCATATTTCTGCTCCCAGATCAAATGATTATGGTGTTGCTGATAATTGTCGGTCTCATTGTCATAATAGCCGATTACCTCTGTCCAATCTTCATTGTAAATCGCACCGGCAGAATTAAATCTTCGGTTGACAGCCATCGTTTCTACATCAATTCCATTCCAAGATTGATAGGTTTTTTCTTTTCCGAAAAATGTCCAATAGCGGAAACTCGTTTTCTCGTTTACATCATATCGGGCATTCATCCCAAACGAAAATAAATCACTGAAGGCGCGGTCAATATATCCGTCAGATTTTATCAGTGAAGCATTAAAATCCATACGTAATTTTTGATTCAGAATTCTTCCGGTTCCTCCCTGCAAACTGTATTTTTGCGTAGCAAAACTTCCCCAGGAATTAGCGGATTCCAAAAAGGAATTGGAAGAGGGCTGGGATGAATCCATGTTGACAATTGCCCCAAAAGCTCCGGTCCCGGAAGTGGAAGTTCCTACACCTCTTTGGATCATAATTGAATTCAAATTGGAAGTCAAATCGGGCATATTGACCCAAAAGACACCATGCGACTCGGGGTCGTTAAGGGCGACACCATTCATCGTGATGTTGATGTGTTCCTGTGCGATTCCTCTCACACGCAGCGACGAATAGCCGATTCCGGCTCCGGCATCTGAAGTGGTGACAACAGAAGTTGCATTTTGTAAAAGAGTCGGAATGTCTTGCCCTAAATTCTTTTGGTTTAAATTCTGTTTCCCAATTTTTTCTGAAGTAATGGGAAGACGTTGGATGATTTCGACATAATCAAGCTCTACGACTGTGCTGTCGATGGTTTGGATGGAATCTTTGATTTGGCTAAATGCCACGGTTCCGCTCATCAGAGCGCATAAAAAAATCCTACTTTTCATTTTATTTTTATTAAATGAAAGGTGGATTTACCCTTGATTGAAAATTCTTTTTGGAAAAGAATCCTTTCAATTTCCCTTGGCAGCATTACCTGCCCAGGTTCTTTGGGTATAATCTCAGCCTGTCCGCCGTAGCGGCAAGCACCCCTTTCTGGTTATTTTTTACAAATGTAGAACTTTTGTTCGTGGAACAAAAGAAATTCGGCTTTATAGTTTGGTTGCTGTTGCCCCAAAATTTGTATTGACCTGCAACTCACGCACTAAGTTCGGATCTTTTACAGCATCTGTGGGGATCGTCGTTTGCAAAAGATAAACAGGAAACGGGGTTATGGCATTATTATAATTGGTTGGAATAGGGGTTAAAATCAACTTTGCGCCGCGTACATCTACCGGGAAAAAGTCTTCAGGAAAAGAACCACCATTTGTGTTGGGAAGTTGTAAAAAATCCTCCCCTGAAAAATCAGGGACATTGGATGCAAAAGCAGATGGAATGAAGATGCGGGAGTTATCACCTATCGTATCGTTTTCGATTACACCCATATTTAAATTGTAGGACAGACCATCATTTCCGGTTTTGGTTAACCAAGCCTGGTATTTGATGTCTCCGTATTCGAGTTGAATAGTGGTTTCCATTTCGGAACCGCTTCCTTTAAAAAACCAGATTCCGTTTGTTCCGTATTCATCCTGATTTTCATCAGGAACCGAAGCATTTTGAACTGTATAAGATGCCGAAATGCGGTTGGCCAAACTCAAAACGCCGTTTGAAACTTCTGCATTTGGGCTGAGTTGAGCAGTATTTCCATTGAAGTCACCCAACAATAACACATAATTGGAAGGAGCCGCAGATCCGCTTGCCTCCACTGTAATGGCAAATGATTCGGCTGTCGACAAATCGGTAGTTTCTATTTCGCTGAATCTAGCCCGATTATTTTGTAAAGAATCATTTGTGATTTTTCCTACCGAAACATAACTTCCGTCCACCAAGAGCCATCCTTCATAATAGTAATTCTCGGGTAATTCCGGCAAATTAAAATCCGTCACCTCCATTCTTCCCGTTTCGTCCAGCACTTCTGTTTCACTACAATTGTAGAAAAATAGCGTTATGCACAGGATCACAAATATTTTTTTCATTTGAATTTGTTTATGCTCCAAAATTAAAAAAAATCTCCTTCTTAAATATTGAAAAGGTTAAAGGGAAAATATAAAGGAAAAAGTATAAAGGAAAAGGACTCAGTCACTCGCAATTCAACTATTCAAAAAACCCTCCCTGCACATCGGCAAGGGAGGGTTTTAATCTTGTAAGAATATCATTCTACCCTTTCCCAGGTCTGGGTTCTTCCCAACAGGGATACGCCCAAATAACCTCTTACTTCCAGGGTGTTTTTGTCCTTTAATTTCATGCTGCATTTGTATTGTTTTCCTGAATTGGGATCCAAAATATGTCCGCCCGACCAATCACTTCCATCTTTTTCCAACCCCCATATGATGGTCATTCCTTTTATGGGTTTGTCTTTATTATCACCATCACACTCGGTGCATTTTGCATTTTCTTTTCCGGCAGTCAAAATTTTTGTAACATCACCCTGAAGTTTTCCCGATTTGGTTTCATAAATTTTTACATAAGATTTTTCCTTTCCGGTTTTATCATCAATGGTCTTCCAGGTGCCTATCGGAGATTGAGCATAAACCATCATTCCAAAAAACAATACCATGGAAGCAGTTAGTAATTTTTTCATTTTTTTCTATCATTTGGTTTATACTAAATTAGAATTATTTTTTGAATAATTGACATTTTCATGAATTTCAAATTAAATATCCATTATTCATAAACAAAAAATGCATTCTCCAAATGCTGGATTTCCCATCCCGAATTGGATTTAAATAAACTCATGATATCAAATCTGGTTTCCAAAACGATTTCATTTTCTGTGAGAAAAGCATCGGCAGCCATGATCAAAAGTCTTCTTTTTGTTTTGGTTACAGCAACTTCCGGTTCCACCAATGGATTAAATTTACGTGCTTTTACTTCTACAATTACGATTTGGTTTCGATTCATATCCTGCGCGATGATATCGATTTCCGCTTTTTGATACCGAAAATTCCTTTTTAGAATTTCATAATTCTTTTCTTCTAAAAACTTAGCCGCTCTGAATTCCGCTTCTTTTCCAAATTCGTTATGATCTGCCATTTTTAATTGAAAGGTTAATTAACTTATCGAGGTTGTTTTGATTAATAAAGAATCAATATACAATTGACAGCATACATTATACAATTATTAAAAAATTAATTTGTTCCAAATAACCGGTCTCCCGCATCGCCCAATCCGGGAACGATATAACCGTTTTCGTTTAATTTTTCATCCATCGCCGCCAGATAAATCGGGATTTCCGGATAATTTTTATGTACAAATTCGACTCCTTCCGGACAACCCACCAAACAAGCCAGCCTGATAGATTTCACTTTATAGGAAGTCAAAATTTCAATTGCTTTAACAGCTGAACCGCCTGTTGCCAACATAGGATCCAGAATGATGATGTCCCGATTTTCCATGTTAGGAGGCAGTTTACAGAGATACTCCACCGGTTGTAAGGTATCGTGATCCCGATAAATACCTATGTGTCCGGTTTTGGCATTGGGAATTAAATTTTGAATCCCCTCCACCATTCCCAATCCGGCGCGGAGAATCGGCACCAAAACCAAATCCTCACCTTTTATCCTATAACCTGTCGTTTTACAAATGGGCGTTTCGATTTCAAAAGTTTCTGTCTCTAAATCCCGCGTGATTTCGTAGCACATGAGCGCAGAAATTTCGTTGACCAATTCCTTAAACATTTTAGTCGGGGTTTCTTTCCGGCGAATTTGGGTCATTTTGGAAAGGATAAGCGGATGTTTTATGATGTGTAAATGATTCATTTAAATATATTCTAATTTTATTTTTTCAACTGATATTTTTAATTCCACTTCCCTTCCTAAAATCAACGCCCGATTATCTCCTATATGTCCTGCCGGAAAACCGAAACAAACCGGGATTTGATAATTTTCCATAAACTGATGGATGATTTGATAACTCGTCGGGTCAAATTCAGAATGGAAATCCGGGTTTTCATCTTCTACATCCATTCGCGTAAAACTACCCACAATTAATCCTTTGATACGACCCAATAATCCGGAGCGTTTCAAATTCATCATCATCCGATCCAGATGGTACCAGTTTTCATTCCAGTCCTCGATGAACAAAATCAGATTGTCTCCTTGCAAGGCCGATAAACTTCCGGTCAAACTATAGATAAGAGAAAGATTTCCACCTACCAATTTCCCCCTTACATTCCCCGTTTTATTCAGAGAATGTGCAGAAATTTCATAGGATAATTCTTCGCCAAAAAGAACTTTTTTAAGTGAGGAAAAGGTTTCGGGATGGTAAGTTGTATTTAATTTTTTGATGGTTAAACCGTGTAGGGTCGGTATATCCCAATTATTCAAATGATTATGAAAAACGGTAATATCTGAATATCCGATAAGCCATTTTGGTTTTTGGATAAATTTTTCCCAATCGAGTTGGTCGATTAAATGAACGGCTCCATAACCACCTCTTGCACACCAAATGGCTTTGATTTCATCATGATCCAACGCCCATTGAAAATCGCGAATCCTTGACTGGACTGTACCTGCAAAATGATAACCGTTATAAAAATCATCAAACAAATGTTCCGCCAATACAGGGACTAATCCTAAAGAAATCAAGAAATCGATATTTTCCTGCAGTTCTTCTTTGAAAACTCGTCCGGAAGGTGCGACAATGGCAACCTTGTCATTGGGTTTTAAAAAATCGGGATTCAAAATAAATTTTTGAATAAAAGTAGGAATTTTTTGATGGAAGACAGAAGCGGGAGGATAGAAGTTTTTTTGGTTAGAGTGAAAAAAAGCAAATCTCGATTTTCATGAATTCTATTGCCAAATTCCTACATTTGTTTGAAATGAAAACAGAATCAATTGCAGAATTAGCAGAAGGAATCAAGAATGGCAACCGCGTTTTACTGAGCCGTGCCATCACTTTGGCTGAAAGTTCCTTGCCGGAGCATCAGAGCCAGGCACATCAATTAATTCAGAAACTCATGCCGTGGATCGGGAAATCCAAACGTATTGCGATAACCGGTGTGCCCGGTGTAGGGAAAAGTACATTTATCGAAAGTTTTGGAAAATTGTTGACCGATAAAGGTTTGAAAGTGGCTGTATTGGCAATTGATCCAAGCAGTTCGTTGTCCGGTGGAAGTATTTTGGGTGATAAAACGCGCATGGAAGATTTGGCGAGAAATCCATTGGCATTTATCCGGCCTTCAGCAACCGGTGGTTTTCTCGGTGGAATTGCATCGAGAACTTTTGAAACGATGTTGTTATGTGAAGCTGCAGGGTTTGATGTGGTTTTGATTGAGACGGTCGGAGTCGGGCAGTCTGAAACTTTGGTTTATGATATGACCGATTTCTTTTTGTTTTTACAAATTCCGGGCGGAGGAGATGATTTACAGGGCATTAAACGCGGAATTATGGAAATGTCTGATTTGATTTTTATCAATAAGACGGACGAATTTGGATCTGAAAAAGCGAAGGAAGTAAAAGTGACATTGGCAAGAGCCATGCAATTTTTGCCTCAAAACGATTCAGGATGGAAACGAAAGGTTTTATTGGGTTCCGGTCTGACAGGAAAGGGTTTGGAGGAAGTTTGGGATGAAATTTTGGTGTATTTTGATTTAGTTGAAAAATCCGGGTATTTAGAAAAAAGAAGAACCCGTCAAAACACTTTGCGTGTCCATGAATATATAAAGGAACAAGTAAACCGGCACGTAACGAGGTTAATCAAAGAAGACTCTGTTCAATGGGATTTGGATAAAAATCCATATCTGATTGCTGAAGAATGGGTGCGGGAAAATTTGGGAATTAATCAATAATTCGCTTGGCGTAAAGATATCTTTTTGACCAATATTCCATGCTTAATGGTGATACGGTTACGCCTTGGGAAGTAGAAGCGTGAATGAATTCGATTTCGCCTTCATCAGATACATTATGAACTATGCCAACGTGAGAAACACGGCTTCCGCCATTTGTGGCAAAAAACACCAAATCACCTGCCCGGATTTCATCTTTTGAAACGATGTGACCTTCTTTGGCCTGAGCTGCTGAAACACGTGGTAATTCATGGTTAAACATCTGGAAAACACTTTGAACAAAGGCAGAACAATCAATTCCAGTTCGGGTAGTGCCTCCATAACGATAAGGCGTTCCTAAATAAGTTTCGGCTTCCGATAAAATCTGGGTTACAAATGAATTCATCGCCATCGTGTGAATTTCATTTAACTCTTCGATGGCAGATTTTTCCGGTTTAACTTTAACAGTTTTAACTTCTTCCGATTTATTATCAGCAAATAATTTTTTGTTGATGATAGAACTTTCTGTATAATAGGATCTTTCCAATGGAACATAACTCGATTTTGCCTGAGTCGTAGAAATCATTGACCCACAGGAAGTTAAGAAAATTGAAATTAATAAAATAGTTAGAATTGTAAGCCCTCTCATACTTGATCCCGTTCAAAAAGTATTGTGTGTTTTTCTCTTTACAAACGCAAATCTAATCGGAATAGTGAGTGGATTGCCCGGGATAAGTCAATTTTATGAAAACATTAACTTATGTTTAAATTCTTTAACTATTTTTTATAAAAGCTGCCGCTTAGGTTACGGCAGCCTTGTTGTTTAACATTATTGGTTAGGTTAGGGAATGTTAAACAGTCTAGAGTTTAGGTTTAGACTCTCTTAATTAGGTTTTTCCAATATTTTAATCTCATAATTGGTAACTTTTTTTATGGGATAAACTATTTTTTCATTTTCTGTTTTTAAAACCAAGCAAATGTTATCTATGGATTCGATGATCCCAATGTCTTGTCCTATCTGAATTTTCATTCCGATTTCTAAATTCTTTTTTGTATAAAATCCGAGAATCAATCTATATACTATGTCCTTTGATCCTAATCCAACAGCGATGGTAACGGCAACCAACGCAGCTCCTATGATATAGGTCAAATTGTCGGAGATTATCTGAGTATCGATTCCGATTTGGTTTAAAGCAGTGATGGAAACAAAGATGAAAATAAGATAAAAAATTACGGAACTGATGGCCTTTGCTCCTCCTGAATCGATAGATTTAATCAGAGAATAAATCAGTTTTCGGGCTTGAGATGCCAGATATAGTCCGAGCATAAAAATCACCAATCCTATGAAAAGTTTAGGGAGATATTCCAGCAATTTTCCAATTTGCTCTGAAACGATTTTCAATTCTAGAAATTCGGCTCCTATGATTAATACTATTAAAACATATACAAATTTCAGGATGCCCAAAATGATTTTGGATAGATTTAATTCGACATTCATGCTTCGCAGAAAATCCATTTCATTTAACATGGCATTCGCTTTTTCAATTTTTGAAAACTTCAAAAGTCGTTTTACAACCCATATTAAAATTTTATATAATATAATTGCCCCAATTATAAATCCCAATCCTTTTAAAATTTGGGGAAAAGCGTTTAAAAAATTGTTATAAAAATTTTCAACTAAATCTAATGGAAGTTCCATGCGCATTGGTTTCTAATGGTTAATCTTTTTTCTTTTTACGTTCGGTAGCATTTAATAAATTAAATATGGAAGACGGATATTTTACGGAAACTAAATCGGTCATATCCAAAGCTAATTTTATCATACGTATATCATTCATCACATGATCCCGAAGTATTTCAGGAACTTGTTGATTTTCGATAATGTTTTTAAATGGATTTTCCATTTTCATAAGTTTTTATATAGTTCGATAAGGTTTGATTTTGCTCTGTTTAATCTCATTTTCACGGCACTCTCTCCTATCGAATAGAGGGTTGCTATTTCTTTTATACTTAAATCATCCTGATATTTCATTAACAAAATGGCACGTTCGGGCGGGGAAATGAGCTTTAATGAACGGTTCAGTTTTTCGGCTTTCATTTCAAATATCAAGGCATCTGAAATCTCATCTTCTTTTGCTTCTCCATAGTCTTCCTCTACGCTAAATGTGTTTTTCTTACCTTTTACTTCGCGTTGAAGATAGTTAACACAATGGTTATAGGTAAAGGCAAACATCCAAGTGGAAAACTTCGCATCTCCTTTAAATGTTTTTAATTTGACAAAGAGCTTCACAAATATATCATGTGTGAGATCCTGAGCTTCTTCTTTTGAACCTATGAATCCCAAACATTTATTATAAACGACAGACGCATAGCGGTCATACAGAATTCCAAACAAATGGGTGTCATTTGATTGGGTGATTTTCTGTATAAGTTCCTCATCAGTTATTTTATCAAACGATTTTTGGAACGCCATAAACTTGTCTTCTATTATTTGACACAGAAAATTATAAAAAGTCACTGATAATTTGAAAAAAAATAAATTTTACCTTCAGTTTGACATGAATATTTTTGTAATCATCTGGTTAATTGATATTTGCAATTTTAAAAATTAAGAAGATTTAGATTTAAAAAAAAATTTAAGGTTTTTAATTCTTAATTGATCTTAATATATTATTTATGGTTAATTACATATGAAAAAAATGGAAAAGATGTGATATTTACTCCCTTATAAATATAACTAACATATTTTTAAATAATATATATATATGAAAACTGTAGACGATTTTTAGATTTTAAAAACCAATCCAAAGATGAATTTGATTATTTAAAGATGAATTATTTAAATTTATATAGAATGGCATTGATATTCATCCCGGCTCCCACAGAACCCAATACGATATGGTCTCCTGCATGGAATTCATGATTTCCCAATTGTTTTTTGGCAATCAAATCATACATCGTCGGAACTGTCGCTACGGAAGAATTCCCAAACATTTGAACTGTCATGGGAGCAACATCTTGAGGGATTTCATCGATATTGTAAAGACGAAACAAACGTTCTATCATCGCATGATCCATTTTGGCATTGGCTTGATGCAACAGGATTTTCTGAATAGAATTCACATCCACTCCCGAATTATCAATTACTCTTTTTATCAATGCAGGAACTTTGCGCAAAGCATATTCATATACCTTTCTTCCGCGCATTTTGATATTGACTTTTGAACCTTCATAGTCTTGTTTCAGCGAAACATCATTGAGCAAATAAGTCATTTCGTCCATACTGTCTGAAATCGTATCATAGCTGATGATGCCGTATTTAGTATTATCTTCAACCGCTTCCAGTATCACGGCTCCGGCTCCGTCCGCAAAAATCATAGCCGTTCTGTCATGTGGGTCAACCGCCCTTGAAAGCGTGTCTGCACCTATTATCAATGCTTTTTTTGCCGTCCCCGATAAAAATAAGTGATGCGCTAAAATCAATCCTTCAATCCATCCCGGACAACCAAATAACATATCATAGGGACGACAATGATTGTTTTTTATGCCTAATTTATGTTTGACCCTCGTAGCAACAGACGGCATATTGTCCACTTGTCTGTAAACGGGATCTATATCACCATAATTATTGGCTACGATTACATAGTCCAATTCTTCTTTGTCTATTCCGGCTTCTTCTATCGCTTTTTTTGCAGCATACACCGCCAAATCTGAAGTGAAATCTCCAAAATCTGCATATCTTCTTTCTTCAATTTCTGTGATTTCCTGAAATTTCTGTATGATTTCCGTTACAGGTTTTTCGATAAAAACACCTTGTTCATCATAAAATTCGTAGTTTAAAAAATCTGAATTCTTTACGATTTTTTCTGGTAAAAAATGTCCTGAACCGGTGATTACTGTATTGATCATAACGGAAAACTCATATTTTGTAAGGGCAAATTTAATAAATATATGTCGGATTTAACATTAAGTTTATGTGGAACTAATTGGAAAGAATTTTTTTACTGATGAAATCCCTTTCCAAATCCCAACTTCTCGCAGGAGAAAATGCTCTTCCATAATAAATAATCTGCAGATGCAGTTTGTTCCAGATTTCTTTTGGAAATAGTTTTTTTGCATCTCTTTCCGTTTGTTCCACTGATTTTCCATTGCTCAATTTCCACCGGTGCATCAACCGGTGAATATGCGTATCAACCGGAAATGCAGGATATCCGAAAGCCTGCGACATCACAACCGAAGCGGTTTTATGACCAACTCCGGGAAGTGCTTCCAATTCTTCAAATGTTGCCGGAACCTCTCCTCCATGTTTTTGGATGATGATTTCGGAAAGACGTTTTAGGTTTTTGGCCTTTGTGTTGGAAAGTCCTATCTGACGAATTAAACCTTTGATCTCATCTACCTCCAGCAGGCTCATTGCCATTGGATTATTGGCCCTTGCAAATAAATCGGGCGTTACTTCATTTACCTTTTTATCTGTAGTTTGAGCAGAAAGCATCACCGCTACAAGTAGCGTGAAAGGATCTGTATGATCCAGCGGAATCGGAGGATTGGGGTATAATTTTTCCAATTCTTCTACCACAAATTGTACCCTTTCTTTTTTTGTCATTCTTGTAAATTAAAAACTTTGTCAAAGTTCGGAACTTTGACAAAGTTGATTTAAAATAAATTGATTTTTTAACTGTTCAGGATTTCGTTTACATCTCCAAATCCGCCTCCGTTAAAAACATCTTCCAAACCATTTTCTTTTAGGAAACTTAAAGTTGAAGATGCTCTTCCGCCACTTCTGCAAAAAATGACGATGGGTTTGGGCATATCTTTGATTTTATCCAGATTATCGGGAATTTCACCCATCGGGATATTGATGGCATTTTCAACACTTCCATCGATTTCCAGTTCGTAAGGTTCACGAATGTCAATGAGTGTGGCATTCGGATTTTTTATTGCATCTACTGTTGTCATTTTTATTACTTTTTTAAAAAATAGCCATCTGAATAATTTAGGAATAATCATAATTACCAGATAATGATTCTGTCTTTTGGTTCTTTGTACATTTTATCACCCTTTTTTACATCAAAAGCTTTGTAAAATCCTTCAATGTTTTCCACCGGACCGATGGCACGATAAAAGCCCGGCGAATGTGGGTCAGTTTTTACCTGATTGATCAGCGCAGCTTCGGTAGATTTAGTTCTCCAGATAGTTGCCCAAGAAATAAAAAAGCGTTGTTCTTGTGTAAATCCGTCAATTTTGCCCGGATTTCCTTTGTCCTTTAAATACATCAAAAGAGCATCATAGGCTACATTCAATCCGCCTAAATCTCCGATGTTCTCACCCAGTGTATATTCGCCGTTTACAAAAGTTCCGGGGACCGGTTCGTACTGGCTGTATTGGTCGGCAAGCGCTTTTCCGGCTGCTTTAAATTTGGTGTGATCCTGTTCTGTCCACCAATTCACCAGATTTCCGTCACCGTCATATTGTGAACCGCTGTCATCAAATCCATGGGAAACTTCATGTCCGATTACGGCTCCGATTCCTCCGAAATTCACCGCTGCGTCAGCACGATAATCATAAAAAGGATATTGCAGGATTGCGGCAGGAAATACAATTTCGTTGTTAGATGAATTGAAATATGCATTTACCGTTTGAGGCGACATTCCCCATTCGGTTCGGTCAACCGGTTTCCCTATTTTGCTGAACATATAATCGTATCGCCATTTTCTCAGATTCATTTGGTTTTTAAATAAGGCAGCCTCTTCTTTATGAGGTACGATTTCCAATTTGGAATAATCTCTCCATTTGTCGGGATAACCTATTTTCACTGAAAACTTGCTTAGTTTTTCAAGTGCTTTTACTTTGGTTTCGGGTGACATCCATTCTAAATTATTGATATGCAATTCAAAAGATTTGAATAAATAATCAATCATTTCTTTTGCATTGGCTTTGGCTTCAGGCGGAAAATTGTCTTTCACATAGAGTTTTCCAAGCAATTCGCCCACGCTTCCGTTTACATATTCCAAACCGCGTTTGTCCAAAGATCTTTGTTCCTGTTGGCCTTTCAGTTGTTTTCCGTAGAAATCAAAACTCAATTCGTCCAATTCTTTTGTAAGAAAATTGGTGGAACCATCGATCAAATGGAATTTCATGTATTCCTTGATGATAGGCATATTTGAATCGGTCAGGAATTTATCCAAATCCTGAAAATATTTTAGTTCTCCGATGATCACCGAATCAGTTTGAACGTTTAAATCCGATAAAAATTTAGCCAAATCTATGTTTTTGGATAATTTCTTTAAATCCTTTACTGCATAGGGATTAAATCGAAGTTTAGCATCGCGTATTTGCTCAACCGTAAGCATGGAAGCTGCGATTGATTTTTCAAAACCAATGATTTTCGGACCTTTGAGGTCCCGGGTTTTCTCACCGGTGAAATTGTAAATTTTATTGATGTATTCTGAATATTTCTGAAGTGTTTCCCGATTGTTTTCATCGTCCTTTTGATAATAAGCACGCCCCAAACCTAAATCGGCACTTCCCAGATAAATTGCATTTTCACCACTGTTTTTCATGTGTGAACGAACTCCAAATCCATAAAATGGATTCAACCCGATGGGTGTTACTTCCGTCAGATATTTTTCCAAATCCTTGATGGATTTCAACTTGTCTATTTTGTCCAGATAAGGTTGAATCGGCTTCAGACCGGTTTTGTCCCGTGCATCAAAATCGATATAAGATTGATATAAATCCCCGATTTTCTGTTCGTCGCTTCCTTTTGGACTGGTTTTTCCCAAAAGTCCTTTCAAAATGGAGAGTGTAACGACATCTGTATTTTCAAGAAGTTCATCAAAACTTCCCCAACGCGAACGGTCAGAAGGGATTTCAGTAGTTTTCATCCAGTTTCCGTTCACGAAATTATAAAAATCCTCTTGTGGTTTAACATTTCTGTCCATGTACTGCTCTTTTATGGCGTGAAAGTCTTGTTGTCCAAACGAATAATATGCCAAGAGGGACAAGCTCAATAGAATTATTTTTTTCATTGTGAATTATTTGATGTGAATTATGTTATTTTAAATTAGCAGATTACAAATCTAAAAAGTTTTTTTAAATAAGACATTGCGTATAAATACTATCTTTGTGATAGCAAAACACACATATTTTATGACACAAAAAATCTTGGTAACAGGGGCTTTGGGACAGATTGGGTCCGAATTGACGTCGGCTTTAAGAGATATTTACGGAGAGGAAAATGTGCTCTCCACAGACATTCAGGAAAAAGAAAATATAAATGACCCTTATTACGAAAAATTGGATGTGATGGATGAAAATCAGATTTCTGAAATCGTTTCCAAACATAAGATTAACATAGTTTACCATCTTGCAGCCATGCTTTCAGCAACGGCAGAAAAATATCCAAGAAAAGGTTGGGATTTAAATATGGAATCCTTGTTGACATTTCTGGATTTAGCCAAAGACAAAAAGATAAATCAATTATATTGGCCAAGTAGTATTGCGATTTTCGGTCCCGATACCCCAAAAAATAATACCGAACAAAATGCATTGGCGATTCCGACTACGGTTTATGGGATTTCCAAACGAGCCGGAGAATTCTGGTGCAATTATTACCATGAAAAATTTGGAGTAGATGTGCGGAGCATCCGCTATCCGGGACTGATTAGCTGGAAAACCCGTCCGGGAGGCGGAACCACCGATTATGCGGTGGATATTTATTATCAGGCATTGGAAGAAGGAAAATATGAATGTTTTCTAAGCGAAAATACCGCTCTACCGATGATGTACATGGACGATGCGATTCGAGCAACCATAGAATTGATGCAGGCGGACAAAGAAAAATTGACCGTAAGAACTTCTTATAATTTAAATGCTTTGAGTTTTACTCCAAAACAAATAGCCGAAGAAATCAAAAAACATCTGCCGGATTTTGAAATTTCTTATCAACCGGATTTCCGTCAGGCGATTGCAGATTCCTGGCCGGCGAGCATCGATGATTCGGTTGCGCAAAAAGACTGGAACTGGAAACCGGAATTTACATTGGAAAAAATGACCGATGCGATGCTCGGAAACTTGAAAGAGAAATTGAATTCAGGGAGTTAGTATTAAATTAATTTTTTTGAAAAAGTTATTATTCCGGTTTGAGTTTTACAATCTTATTTTCCCGGATAACAACAAGTTCACTGTTTTTAGATTTTTTAAATTCAATCAGTTTTTCGTAAACTTTTTCAAGTCCTTTTATAATTTTATTTTTTTCTTCTATTTGAATTTCAATAGTTGTCATAATAACTTTTTAAAAGATTAAATTTTTCTTGATTAGCAATATTTAATATGCCATCTATTTGTTTATCTGCAATAAGTTGGTGTTCTCCTTCCGAGTTATCAAAAATCAAAAGTCCATCAACAATTGATAAATAAATATCGAAAAGGTTTTTAATTCCTTTGATGTATCTTCTTTCGATGACTTCAGGTTCTATATTGTGACCACCTTCCAAAACTCTTGTTTTTACACGCTCTCTTGCCAAATCAATATTTTGAAGCCAAAAAAACAATAATGTTACTCTGTAACCTCTACTTTTTGCTTCAGATATTTTTTGTCTGTAACTTTTCGTAGATAAAGTTGTTTCAAATGCGAAGTTTTGATTCTCAGAAAGTAATTCGTTGATTCTGTTTAACATGATTCGACCTGCTTCGAATGAAACTTTTTCCGGTTGAAAAGGCGATAAACCTTTTGCGATTTCGTCGGCATTGACAAACTCCCTACAGTCCAGAATTTCAGGTAAAATTGTAAATGAAGCAGTCGTTTTTCCTGCGCCATTACAACCTGCAATTATGTAAAGATTCCTGTCATTCATCCTCGCAAATTTATAAATTAATTTTTCATCACTTTCAACAGATTTTTATAGCGATGAATTAGAAATAACAGAGGTCTTATTGTGGAAATTTGTAACTTTCGGCAATGTTTCAGACCAACGAAAAAATTCAGAAATTTCTTGTTTCTCATTATGGTGAACAAGCTTTTGACTCGTTGCAACTGCTTGCCCAAAGTGGTTCTTCCCGAAAATATTATCGGTTTAAATGGGAAGGTAAAACCTTGATTTTGACGGAAAGTGAGAACCTCGCAGAAAACAAGACCTTTCTTTATTTCACAGAACATTTTTCAAAAGTCATCGAAAATCTTCCGAAAATTCATAAGGTTTCGGAAGATTTTACACTTTATAGCCAATCGGATTTGGGAGATGTTTCGCTGATGGATGTTTTGGTTTCGGATGCGGATTCCGCCCGAGAATTGTACAGAAAATCCATTCGTCAATTAGTGAAAATGCAGGTTTTGGGCGATGAAAATCTGGATTATTCGAAGTGTTTCAGCTATCCGAAATTCAATTATTTGTTGGTCTTGCGTGATTTGTTTTCGTTTAAAAATTATTTTTTGAATCTGTCGGGAATTGAATTTAATCAGGGAAAACTATTGGTCGATTTTGAACGGTTTGCGTTGGATTTCGAACAAATTCCGCATCGACATTTCGTGTTTCGGGATTTTCAATCGAGAAACATTATGGTTTATGAAAACGAGCCGTATTTTATTGATTATCAAGGCGGAATGAAAGGGCCGGTTCAATATGATTTGGTTGCTTTGCTTTGGCAGGCAAAAGCCAATTTATCTGAGGATTGGAAAGCCGAATTATATGATGAATATGTAAAAGAATTCATCGACTTAACCCAAAAAGATTTGGATGAGATCGAGTTTCGAAATGGCTATGAATTATGTCTGATAGAGCGGCTTTTACAGGTTTTGGGAACCTATGGTTTCCGGGGGATTTATGAGCGGAAACCACATTTTCTGAACAGCATTGAATTTGGTTTGAAGAACCTGAAAGAAATAGAAAATTTGGTTTTGCTGGAAAATTATCCCGAATTGAAAAAGGTCATTAGAAAATTGGCTAAACCTCAAACATTTATAACGATAAATACAATCATAAATGAGCAATAAACTCAATGTGAATGTGAGAAGTTTTTCTTACAAAAAAGAAATTCCACAAGATCCGTCCGGCAATGGTGGCGGATTTGTCTTCGACTGTCGGGGAATTTTAAATCCGGGTAGGATTCAGGAATTCAAAACCCAAACCGGACGTGACCAAGCCGTCATAAACTATTTGGAAACCGAAACGAAAATCGCCAAATTTCTTGAAGCGGCATTTCAGTTGGTGGATATTTCGATCGAAGATTATCTGAATCGCGGATTTGAAAATCTGGAAGTGAATTTCGGTTGTACGGGTGGTCAACACCGTTCGGTTTATTCGGCCGATGCGATGGCAAAACATATTTCCGAAAAATTTCCGGAGGTTCAGGTGGTTTTACAGCACGTGGAGCAGGAGGCGAAGAATTGGATTAACGAGATTTATTGATGTTGGATGGAAGATGGAGGATGGAGGCTGGAGGATGGGAGATTGGAGATTGGAGATTGGAGATGGAAGTTAGAAAACATAAATTATAGAAAATGAGTTTTAAATTTGAAAAAATAATTGTTTGGCAACGCTCAATGGAATATGGAGAAATGCTTTTCAATTTATCCGAAAAATTTCCAGAACGGGAGAAATTTAATTTGACTTCACAGATTACCCGAGCAGGAGATTCAATCGCTTTAAATATTGCTGAGGGAGCAATTCTTCAATCAAAACCTGAATTCCAAAGGTTTTTAGGGTACTCCATCCGCTCATTGGCTGAAGTGGTCACTTGTCTTTATAAAGCCAAAAATCGAAAATATATAAATCAGGAAGAATTTGAATTTCATTATAAATTTGCTTTTGATTTGATGAATTCCCTAATTGCATTCCGAAAGAACTTAAAATGAAAACTTCCATCTTCCATCCTCCATCTTCCATCTCTACCGCTATGCTCTTTGCCGCAGGCTTAGGAACTCGTCTGAAACCCTTTACCGATCATCATCCCAAAGCTTTGGCAATGGTCAACGGGAAACCTTTGCTCCAACGAAATATCGAATATTTAAAGTCGTTTGGGATTGAGGAATTTGTGATCAATGTACATCATTTTGCCGATCAGATTCTGGATTTTTTAACGAAGAATGAAAATTTCGGTGTTCAAATTCAGATTTCGGATGAATCGGATGAGGTTTTGGAAACCGGCGGTGGGTTGGTAAAAGCAAAAGAATTGTTGGGAAATCAACCTTTTCTGGTAATGAATGTAGACATCCTGACCGATTTGAATCTTTCCGAATTGATGAGGTTTCATTGGGAAAATCAGCCATTGGTCACGTTGGCTGTGTCGGACAGAGAAAGTTCGAGGAAATTATTATTTGAAGAAACCAACCGGCTGAAAGGCTGGAAAAACTTGAATTCAGGCGAAGAAATAATTGCGTCGGATAATGAATTAAACGAATTGGCTTTCAGTGGAATTCACATCATCGATCCAAAGATTTTTGAGAAAATGCCTTCATCCGGCAAATTTTCCATCATGACGACTTATATGGAATTGATGAAATCGGAAAAAATTCTGGGATTTGATCACAGCGGCGGAGTACTGGTGGATGTCGGCCGTCAGGAAAGCGTTTTGGAAGCGGAGAAGTTTTTTTTGTGAAGTATATTGTAGGATTATTTTTACCCACCAATCGTCCCTACTGGACGAAATTTAATTTTAATCAAAGACTCAATCACCCATTACTCTACAACTCAAACACTCAACTTAAATCCTTAACAATCAATTTACATTGAACAGAGTAATTTTGCATCCTTAAACCGATATATGCAAACATTTCTGTTGATTTTGAATGTGCTGGGTTCCGTTTCGCTTTTCCTTTATGGGATGAAAGTGATGAGCGAAGCCATGCAGCGTTCGGCCGGCGGACGATTGCAGCAATTCCTGAACCGTATGACTCAAAATCCCTATTCGGGTGTTTTAGCCGGAACGGTTTTTACCGGTGCTTTGCAGTCTTCTTCCATCGTCAGTGTTTTGACATTGAGTTTTGTAAATGCCGGTCTTCTGAATCTGAGGCGTGCTTTTTCCATCATCGTCGGAGCAAATGTGGGAACGGTCATCAAACTTTGGTTCATCATAGGATTGGGAATGGTTTGGCATGTAGAATCTCTTGCTTTACCGATCATTGCAGTAGCGGTGACCTTTTTCTTTTTCCGGAACCAAAAGGCCAAAGAATGGGCCGAATTCTGCATCGGGTTGGCACTTATTTTCATCGGATTTTATTTTTTGAATCAATTTTTCCCTGATTTAACCCATCATAAATTATTTGACCAATATATTCAGGAATACGGTGGAAGTACTTCCTACGCAACTTCGCTGGTATTTATTCTGATTGGGATTATTGTAACGTTTTTATTTCATTCGTCCAGTGCTTTTATTTTATTGGCAGCGGTTTTGGTTTCAAAATGGATGAACATAGAACAAGCCGCCATGATGGTTCTCGGAGCCAATATAGGAACGACTTCGGCGGCTTTGATTGCTTCTACCGTGGGGAACAGAGCATCTAAAATCACGGCTTGGTTTCATTTCTTTTTTAATATGATGGGCGTTGCTTTGTTTTTCTTTTTCGTTCCGTTCATTCTGGAATTATTGAAAAAAACGGTTTCTACTGACGGAGAAATTCTCTTGGTTTCCTTTCATACATTTTTCAATGTCGTTTCGGCTTTGTTGATTTTACCTTTTGTCAATTCGGCAGCAGATTGGGCTGAAAAAAAATATTTGAAGAAATCCGAAAATCAATCTGCTTTGAAACTGATTGGCCGTCCGTTTGGGCCAACTGCCAAAATGTATGTATACGAAGCCAATCGCGAAATCGTGAAATTTGCCGGAATTACCCGCCAGATCATCAATAATTTAGGTCGAATGATTTCGGAAAGTGACGATGAAAAATTCAAAGAACTCAAGAACCGGATTTTCACATTAGAAAAAGAAAGTGATGATTTGGAAAAAAGTATTTTGAATTATCTGAATTCAATTTATCATTTTGAAATGTCGGGTGAAGTAGCACTGAACATCCATCGGCTGATTGAAATTTGTCATCATTTGGAAAACATAGGGGATTTGGCGTTGAAAATTGCAAACATTCACAAGGAAAGAAGAAAAAGCAATAGTTTTATTACGCCCAAATTGAGAGAATTGCTTTTGGAATTACAGGATTCGCTTTCCACGGCGACCACGACTTTGGTTCAAAATCTAAATGAAACAAACGGAAAAGTGGATTTGCTGGAGGCAAAACAAATTGAAAAATCAATCGATAAAAAATTTGGACAGGCAGAAGATGCTTTGCTGAAAGCGATAGAATCCGATAAATTATCTGCAAGAAGCGCACTTTATTATACCGAATTAATTCAAAACTACGAATTGATCGGCGATCATCTATATCAGGCCAATAAAGCACTTGGGAAATAAATTCGTTTAAAGTTTAAGGTTTAAGGTTTCAAGTTGGTAAATTTGGCAGATGATTTCCAAAGAAGATATTTTTTCTATTCAAAACCAACAGGAATTTGAAAAAACTGCCTTGAAAGTTTTTCAAATTCAAGCGAAAAATAATTTGGTTTATGCCGATTTTTTACGTTTTCTGAAAGTAAATCCGGAGGAAGTTGATTCCGTAGAAAAAATTCCTTTTTTACCGATTCGTTTTTTTAAATCCCATGACGTGATTTCGGGAAGCGGAAACGCCGAAACGATTTTCACCAGCTCCGGTACCACCGGAAGTCAAACGAGCAGGCATTTGGTGACGGATTTAAGCTTTTACAGAAAAGGTTTGGAGCATGGTTTTCATCATTTTTATGGAAATTTTGAGGATTATTCGGTGTTTGCATTGTTGCCTTCTTATCTGGAGCGGGAAGGTTCTTCGCTGATTGATATGGTAGAATTCTGGTTGAAGAAGTCGGACAAAGGTGGTTTTTATTTGTACAATCATGAAGAATTATGTGAAGATTTGATTCGAAATGAAAAGGAAGGAAGAAAAGCGATTTTAATCGGCGTTTCGTTTGCGTTACTGGATTTTGTGGAGAATTATCAATTGAACCTAAAAAATACCATCGTCATGGAAACCGGTGGGATGAAAGGTCGAAAAGAGGAAGTTACGCGCGAGGAACTGCATAAAATCCTGAAAAAAGGATTTGGTGTAAATGAAATTCATTCGGAATATGGTATGACGGAATTGCTTTCGCAGGCCTATTCAAAAGGAAATTCCCGGTTTGAAACACCCCACTGGATGAAAATTCTGGTTCGGGATACGGAAGATCCTTTGACCTTTTTGCCAGAAGGAAAAACCGGCGGAATTAACGTGATTGATTTGGCTAATCTGAATTCCTGCAGCTTCATTGCAACCGATGATCTGGGGAAAATTCATTCCGATAATTCGTTTGAAGTTCTGGGGAGGTTTGACAATTCTGATGTCAGAGGTTGTAACCTGATGGTAGCTGATGTTTAGTTCTTCTTTATTAAAATCGTTTTGGAAGCATCCAGATTTGCCTTTTCAAAAAAGGATTTTATTTCAGCATAATTTTTATCAAATACGGCTTTTCCTAAATAAAATTCGATGTGAAAGATCAATTTTCCATCTTTTATCTCGGCATTTTGGAAATAAACTAATTCATTTGTGCTTAATTTTCTATGGACACTGAAACCTTGAGGGACTTCCATTTTATAACCTTCCGGAATTTCTACCACCACATCTGTCTTATAAAAAAATGGAAAATTGAACTCCAAGGCACGTTCACGCATTGCTTCACTTAGTGAGAATCCGGAAATCAGATTTTTTAAGGGGTTTTCTATACTTATGAAATTTGTATTTTCCAAGGTAGAAGTTTCTGACAGAATCCTTTCCAATTCAAAATTTTCTTCATCAGATTCTTTAAAATCTCTTTTTTTCTCAGTCGTCAGAATATCCAAGGCATCAGTTTGCGGATTGTATTTTTCTATGCCTTTTTGATGACCTACCGATTTTTCTTTAAAGTAACCGTTTCGTTTTTCACTTCGGTTCAGCATATATTTTCCGTTACGAAAGACGTAATTCTGAATAGAATGATATTCGGATACCATAGGATTCAAAGAAATAAAACGTTCGATCTTCGGATCTACAACTAGGCCATAATGGTTAAAATCTCTAAGCGGCACATATCCTAAATCATAGCTCATATCAGATGCGTCAATTAGATAAGTTGATCCATCATTTAAAGTAATCAGGTTCAGAACAAGATTAAACTGCCCAAGAAATGGATAGGAAGTTATGATTTTGCCGTGGTCGCGTGTACTGAGTAAAACCAAATCTGTTCTGAGTCCTTTGTTTTCTAAAACCGAATTTAAGAGTAGATTTAAATCGGTAGAATTTCCTGAATGATTTTTATATGTTTCACGATTGGATTGTTGGGTGTAGATACTGTAAAAATTATTCCATTTGTAATTTTGTTTGAAATAATTGTAGATATTCTTTAAAGCTTCGTGTTCGTCTTTGCCATTTGGGATGGATCCTGCGATTTCTTTTCCAATAGAATTGCTTTTTATTCCTGCATAATGTTTAGCCATTTCTTCGCTTAATTCTTCCCATGAAGACAGAACATCTTCATATGAACTGGAAGAGCCATCAAATCCCTGACTTTTCATGTATCCTCTTAACTGAAATACAATTCTTTCCGACATATCTTTCCGATTATAAAGAAAATTCAATGTCCGATAACTAGGAACATTGCTCAGGGTCCAATTGCTCAAACCTTTTCTTCCTTTTGCAAATTGGACAATTTTTTCGCCAATCATCAGGGAAGTATAGTCCAACCGCATTTCATTCTTTATATCATATCGGCTGAAAAGTGTAGGGAATTCATGTTGAAACCTCCAAGCATCTAACAAGTAAAGATTTTGGTCATCCAAAGTATATTCAAATTCAATTATAGATCCCACGTGTACATTTGGGAAAGTAAATTTTTTGGCGTTATAATATTCGTTTACGGTTACATCAAAAATCGAATTTTTATCTACGGGATAAATAACCGCTTTTCCGTTTTCGATATTGATGGTTTGCGCTTTGATGTTTTTGATGTTTTCTGTTGATTTATAATTGTAATAAACCAATTCCTGATTCGCAGCTTCAATTCCTCTTTCATTTAAAATTTTAAATCTCCTGTAAATATGAGTTTGAAAAGTGCCGGTAATAATAGATTTACCCTCCTCAAAAAGAATCACGAGCGGCGCATCAGGTTCAAATGAAACAGTTTTATAGTCGATTTCAGCTTGTGAAATATCTCCCCATTTGGTTTTGGGATTGATTTGTGCAGAACTGATGATGGCCAAAAATAATAGGGTTAAAAATGGCAAGGATTTCATTTTAGTTATTTTAGAAAAGATTTAAGTTTTTGTTTTGTTCTTAATTTCCGATGGTATCTCCTTTGGAAATTTTCCGTAAAACCCCAAAGCAGCTCAAATAATTTTTCAGGATTTTCGCCGGAAATTTCAGCATATTCTTCCGCCATGATTTTTACCATTTCCTTTTTGGGCGTAAGCCGGGAGAGGTTTTTCATGCGGAGTTCAGTAGACATCATATCATGAAAATTCATGCGGTTTAGATCCACAAGGAAAAATTCGTACTGTTTGTTTCCTGAATTTTTAATCAACGTATTTCCGGGCGAATGGTCCTTAAACTCAATTCCCGCTTCATGCATTTTGTAGCAAAAACGGGTAAATTGACGTAAAATGGATTCTTCGTCAGGAAAATCCTTAATTTCGACCAATTCACGAAAGGTCAAATCATACTCCTGATGTAGACTTGCGTAAAAGCTTTTTTGTAGTCCCAACCCACTGAAATTTTCCATAAAAGCAACCGGAGTTGGAGTCCCGATTCCTTTTCCCAACAGCAAATTAGCAAACTCAAACGACCTTCTGGCTTTTGATTTACGGAAATGTTTGTAAACAAACTGATTGAATTTGTTGGGGATCTTGAAAGATTTGACATTTATTTTTTGTCCGCCGATTTCAAAAATCTTGATTTTATTTCGCTCACCGATTATGAAATCGCTTCCTGTGTTCTCAAAATTTTGAAAAGCAGAGCGGATTTCATTTTCAATCAGTTTAAATTCGGGGTTTACCTCAAAAATCATTTAAAAGATTTGCGCAAAAATAATGATACTATTTTAGTCTGTACAACTTATATTTGGATAATTAACGTGAAATGAGCATGAAATCCGTTTTTTTAGAATCTCATAATATTAAAAATCTTGCTTCCGGTTTTGGTATTTTTAATTATGAACTAATCAAAGCATTTGCACAAGTAAATCCAGCTGATTTAGAGTTGACATTGAACTTAAAGCATCCCGGAAAATTAAAAAAAGAATTCGGAGACCGGTTTATTTATAATCGGTATACTCCTTTGCAACGGCAAGATTGGTGGGGCGTTTTAGGTAAATACGATGTTTGGCATTGTATGAATCAGAACATAAGAATTGAGCCCATTTCGAAGCCAAAAAAATACATTTTGACGGTACATGATGTGAATTTTGTAGAAGATGTCAATGTGAAAGCAAACAGCGGCCGGCATGATAGATTTAAAAAGAAACTGAAAAAAGTGGATATGATTACCTATATTTCGGAATATGCCCGTACACAAACCCATCAATATTTTCAGGTTCCCCATCATATAGAAGAAAGAATTATCTACAATGGAAATCCCATTACCGAAATTTTGGATATTTCCAATTATCATCCGGAAGTACCTGTGGATTTGCCTTATTTTTATTCGATTGGTGATTTCCTCGAAAAGAAAAATTATGCATCTTTGGTTCGGATGATGCAGTTTGCTCCTGATCATCGTTTGATTATTTCCGGAAATACACAGAAATCTTATGGTGAAACCATCAGAAGTTTAATCAAAGAACTCAATCTGGAAGACCGTGTATTTTTGACCGAAAGGGTTTCCGAAACAGGAAAACAATATTTTATGCAAAATGCCAAGGCCTTTCTTTTTCCTTCGGTTGGTGAAGGGTTTGGGCTTCCTCCCATAGAAGCTATGCGGTTTGGGAAACCTGTTTTTTTGTCCACTTTTGCTTCGCTTCCTGAGGTTGGTGGAGAGGCAGCTTTTTATTGGGAGAATTTTGACCCCAACTATATGAAAGAATTTTTGTTTCACAAGTTGGAAGAATTTAATCAGGACGAGGAAAATTGGATTAAAAATTTAAAAGAAAGAGCCGATTATTTTAGTTGGGAAAAAGCAGCTGAAGAATATTTGGACTGTTACCGATCTTAATTATTTCAGGATGAAAGTATTGTTTATATCGAGTTATTTATTTGGTTATCTGGATTATGTGGTAGATGAGATGAAACGGCAAGGACATGAAGTCACCTATTTGAATTATGACAAACCTCCTTTTGAATATATCTATCAGTCAAAATTCCAACATTTTTTTTCAGGTGTGAAAAAATTAGCAGGTGTCAATGAAAAAAAAGAATTTCGTCACCGTTTTCTGAAAAAGAATTTAAAGGACCAAACCTTTGATAAAACCATCATTATCCACGGTCAATATCTTTTGGATAAAAGCCACCGTTTCCTAAAATCTATTTCCGGCGAATACATCGCTTTTCTTTTTGACGGTTTAGGAAAAATGCCACGACAGCGAAATATAGTGCCCTTTTTTGATAAAATTTATTCGTATGATCCGGAAGATTGTGAAAAAGAAGGTTTTCATTTTTTGACCAATTATATTCCGACTGAAAATTACAGGAGTAAGACTTTTGAGTATTTGGTGTATAACATCAGTTCGCTAGATCATCGGCTTGAAATTTTGAAAAGATTTGCCGAATATTTTAATCAGCATGGTATTTCTTATGACTTTCAATTGGTGAATAGCAAATTAAAGGAATTGGAAAATTTTCATATTCATCCGCGCAGAATTGACCAAAAGGAAATAATGCCTCATGTGCAAAAAGCCAAAATCATTCTGGATATCAATCGGTTTGATCAGTCGGGTTTAAGTTTCAGACCTTTTGAAGCACTTGGAAATGAAAAAAAATTGATTACAAATAACCCGGAAATAAAAAAAATGAATTTTTATAATCCCGAAAATATTTGGGTAGTAGAAGGAGATGAAATCTCCATTCCCGAGGAATTCTTCAAAACGGATTATGTAAAAGTTCCTGAAGAAATTTATGAGAAATACACCCTTCAATCTTGGGTAAAAAGAATTTTAAACACCTAGAAAATTTTGAAAGAATCAGATAATTTAAAAAACCAAACCTTTCTCTATCCCACCGATACCACTTTTGGGATTGGTTGTGATGCGAATAATGTAGAAATGATTCAGAGGATTTTTCAAATCAAAAATCGTCCGGATTCCAAATCCTTGATTATTCTGGTGGATAATCCGGCGCGTTTGCAACGAATTGTGGATGTTCCCGATTTGGCTTGGGACATCATGGATCTGTCGGAAAAACCGGTAACCATCATTTATGAGAACCCACGAAATCTCCCCAAAGAACTAATTGCGGAGGATAACACAATTGCCATTCGGCTAACCCATGATTTGTTTTGTAAGAAATTGATTTCGAGGTTAAATGCTCCTTTGGTTTCAACTTCTGCCAACGTTTCAGGCGAGCTAACCCCTCATTCATTTTTAGAAATTTCTCCTCAAATAAAAGAAGGGGTGGATTATATTTTCCCTGAATGTGAAACATTTGTCCCGAAATTTTCCGGTTCTTCCATCATCAAACTTTCGGCAGACGGAAAAGTGAAAGTAATCCGTGAATAAAAACTTCCATCATCCTTCAAAATTATACCTTTGCAAAATGAATCCGGAAAAAGCACTTTCCCATAAAATTTTTGATGTAATCCGCCAGTCTGCAAAAGAATTGGATTTGGAAACTTATGTAGTAGGAGGGTTTGTGCGTGATTTCATGTTGGAAAGAGATCATAAGAAGGATATCGATTTTGTGACGGTCGGAAGTGGAATTGAATTGGCAGAAAAGGTCCATTCTAAACTAAAAAACGCATCGAAACTGACGATTTTCAAAAGATTTGGGACTGCCAATTTTAAATGGGACGGTATAGAACTGGAATTTGTAGGCGCTCGCCGAGAAAGCTATTCGGAAGACAGCCGAAAACCTTTTGTGGAAGATGGTACGCTGGAAGATGACCAGAAACGCCGGGATTTTACCATCAATGCTTTGGCAATTTCGTTGAACGAAAATACGTATGGCGAATTGATGGATCCTTTTGACGGAGTCGGAGATTTGGAAAAGAAAATCCTCCGAACGCCACTTGAGCCTGATATTACTTATTCGGATGATCCTTTGCGCATGATGCGCGCAATTCGTTTCGCTGCGCAATTGAATTTTGAAATTGAAGAAAAATCTTTTCAATCTATCTTGAAAAATGCTTCGCGAATTGAGATTGTTTCCAAAGAAAGGGTGATGGACGAATTTCAAAAAATCATGCTGACGGAAAAACCATCCATAGGGTTGAAATTGCTGGATGATGCGGGGTTGATGCCATATATTTTGCCTGAATTGGTGGCGTTAAAAGGAATTGAAGAAATAGAGGGACAAACGCATAAGGATAATTTCTATCATACGCTGGAAGTGGTAGATAATATTTCTCCTCATACAGATAATCTTTGGCTTCGATGGTCGGCATTGTTGCACGACATAGGAAAAGCACCAACCAAACGTTACGATAAAAAAATCGGATGGACATTTCATTCGCATGAATTTGTAGGTTCTAAAATGGTTTTTAAATTGTTCAAACGGCTGAAGTTGCCATTGGGTAACCAGATGAAATATGTCCAAAAAATTGTTTTATTGAGTTCACGACCGATTTCGCTGATTGATGAAAATGTGACGGACTCGGCACTCAGAAGGTTATTGTTTGAAGCGGCAGAGGATTTTGAAGACTTGATAACGCTTTGTAAAGCAGATATTACGACTAAAAATGAGAAAAAACAAAAACGGTTTAAGGCTAACTTCTCAATAGTTGAACAAAAAATAAAAGAAGTAGAAGAACGCGATAAAGTAAGAAATTTCCAACCACCGGTTTCGGGAGAAGAGATTATGAAAACATTTGGCATTCAACCTTGTAAAGAAGTTGGTTTGATAAAAAACGCCATAAAAGAAGCGATTTTGGAAGGAGAGATTGAAAATAATTACGAATCTGCGTTAAAGTATATGATGGAATTAGGAAAAAAATTATATTTGAATCCAAAATAAAAAAACAGTGATTTATAAAATTCGTGTAATTCTCGACACAAAAGATGATGTTTTCAGGGACATAGAAATTAGGGACAAACAAACTTTGTTTACGCTATACAAAGGGATAATGAGTGCGTTCAGTTTACAAGGAGAGGAGTTGGCTTCTTTTTATATTTCAGATGAAGCATGGAGTCAGGGGAAAGAAATTCCTTTGGAAAATATGGATGAAGGGACGGAAGATGAAACGATGGCCGATTTTCATATTTATGAAGTGCTACCGGAAGTAGGCTCTCGGTTGATTTTTGTGTATGATTATTTTGACATGTGGACTTTTTCTGTTGAGGTGGTTTCCATAGAGGATAAAAAAGCTGTTTTAAATTATCCTTTGACAGTTTACAGATATGGAGCGATGCCGCTAAAAGCACCCAAAAGAAATATGGAGATTTTGAATTTGGAAGAAGATGAAATCATGGATGAGGATGAGGATAACGATTCTACATTTGATGATTTGGAAATAGATTCAGAAATAGATATGGATGATTTTTAATCCGATCGGCATAAAAAAAATGAAAGCGGCCTTTAGCCGCTTTTTTTATTTTTGGTACTCTTTATAAAGATTCAGAGAATCTTTTATGTCCTTTTTCATGATTTTGATGAGATGCGGCTGATCTTCCAGCATGACGTTATTTTGTCGTTGTCTTTTTTCAGAATTTTTGGCAATTTTAGCAATCACATCCAAATATTTTTGTTTGTCTTTGATTCCTTTTTTATTCATGGCAGCCATTTCTTTTCTGATTTTCCGAGCATAAAGTTCGGCATAGTCAAATTTGATTTGTTGGATAGCCAGAATTTCCGGTTTTTTTACTTTGATCCAAGAGGCATTCCGGTCAATGAGATTGAGTATGGTGATTTTTGGAATCTCACCTTTTGCTTGTTGGGTTTCATAAGAGAATACTGTGGATAAATTGACAGCTGATCCGGCAGAAACATCTTTTGGGACTTTGGCTTTAAAATCTGCAAATGTCAATTCTCTTTCTGTTGACCATTCCAAATAATCGGGATTTAGAAACGAAAAAGAAAACAGAATTAATAACAGGCATAGTATGTTAGGAAATTTATTCATTTTATGATGCTCTATCTGTGTGTTTTATAAAATTATGAAAAATAAATTATTCGGGAAAAACTTCCAATAATTTTTCCAGTGCCATTCCTCTTGAGCCCTTTATGAGTAATTGGTTTTCGAGAACAGGATTTTTACTAAAATAATTTTCCGCTTCTTCCCGGCTCATGAAAGATTTAACGTTTTTATTTGAAACGGAAATTTGATGAAAAAATTTTCCTATGAGATAAATCGATTGGAAATCCAACTCCTGTGCTAAATCGGCAATTATTTTATGTTCCTTTTCAGAAGCCTCTCCCAATTCAAACATATCTCCCAGGATGACGGCTTTTTCTCCTTCTATTTTATTAAAATTATGGAGCGCAGCCTGCATGCTGCTTGGATTGGCGTTATAAGCATCCATTATGATTTTTTGTTCCTTTCGCATAATGATTTGGGAGCGGTTGTTATCCGGGACATATTCTTCAATCGCTGCTTTGATGTCTTCGACGGGAACTTCAAATTTCAAACCGATGGCAATGGCTGCCGCTAAATTGCTTTGGTTGTATTCGCCGGCTAATTGACTTGCGATATGAGTGGATTCATAGATGATTTCCGGGCAAAATCCATTTAAAGTTTTAGAATAACTAAAAGGATATTCGGACTTTGGGTTTGTTCCAAATGTAATTTTTCGCATATCCTGGGTCAATTCGACTTGTTTCTCATCATCGCAATTCACAAAAACGGTTTTATCGTTTTTGCGTAAATAATCATAGAGTTCAGATTTTCCTTTGACAACACCTTCCTCACCTCCGAATCCTTCTAAATGAGCTTTTCCGAAATTGGTAATATAACCAAAATCGGGTTGAGCGATTTGGCTTAAAAAATCGATTTCCATTTGGTGATTGGCACCCATTTCCACAACGGCTATTTCATGGTTGGGATGAATGGAAAGCAAAGTCAGGGGAACGCCTATATGATTGTTTAGATTTCCAACAGTAGAGGCAACATTATACCGTTTACCCAAAACAGCAGTAATTAATTCCTTTGTTGTTGTTTTTCCATTACTTCCTGTCAGGGCGATGATGGGGATATTTAATTTTTCCCGATGAAATTGTGCCAATTTCTGTAATGCGTTCAGCGTGTCTTCTACATAATAAATGTCCTGGTCTTCATCGGCAAATTCTGGTTCGTCCACCACGGCAAAAAGTGCTCCTGATTTTATGGCCATTTCGGCAAATTGATTTCCATTAAAATTATTGCCTTTCAGCGCAAAGAAAATGGATTTCATGGATATGTTACGGGTATCTGTAGAAACGTTCTGGGAACGCAAATACAGCGCATAAAGTTTTTCAATGTTCATAGGAGTAAATGTATAAAAAATCCCAATCTGAAATTTCAGATTGGGATAAGATTTTATAAGAATTCTAAAGAATTATTTTGTTCCTGATTTGGATCGTTTTGATTCAAAACTACCTTGATAATCCTGTGCAACACGGAATCCAATCCAACTTGTTGCTTCTGCCTGATGCAGGAATCTTCTTTGTCCTGCGTCCAGCCAATAAATTGGATCTTTCCAAGAGCCACCTTTTACAACGCGAACTTCGTCACTGATTTTGGTTGTTCTTTGAGCGTTATCTTTTTCCAGAATGACTCTTCCTTTTTCATCTACGTAAAATCTACGTTTTGGAGCATTATACATTTCCTCAGTAGAGCTTCCTGTTGATCCACCGCCCATCAAAGCCAATACAGATGAGTCACCTGAAACGGAATCTGTAGTCGGAACTTCGATGATGTTTCCTAAAGAGTCTGTCGTTGTGTTTGCAAATCCTTCGTCATAATAATCATCTTCTACTCTTGGGTTTAAAGAGGACATACGGTCACCGTCACGATAGTTGATATTGTCTTCCTCTATTTGTTTTTTGTATTTACCCGGCAATGATTTGTAAGCCAATTTACCACTATTCAATGTGTCAAATTCGATATCATCTTCAAATTTTTCAAATCCGCCATTCTCGTTGTCGATGGTTGTTTCATAGACATTTCCACGGAAATAGTTGAAGTCATTTGCTTCTTCATCGATGATAGGACGATAAACGTCTGCAGTCCATTCAGCTACGTTTCCATACATTCCGTATACCCCAAACTCATTGGACTGGAATTTTTTCACATCACTGGTGATGGCAGATCCGTCATTTCCGTAACCCCCGATTCCGGAATAGTCACCACGTCCTACTTTGAAGTTTGCCATATATTGTCCACGGGAACGACCTTTTTCTCCTCTTAATTCATTTTGAATAATGGGTTTTCCTTCATACTCATTGTATTCTCTGTCTGCAGGCAATGCAAGTGCTGCATATTCCCATTCTGTTTCAGTTGGAAGTCGGAAAGGAGTTACATCAAGTGCAGCAGTGGAACGGTTTGCTTTTTGGATACGTTGATTGGTAGATTTGATCATAGTTTGTTTGGCCAGTCTGGTTGTATCAATCGCATCTTTTACGTTACTGTCATTATTTTTATAGGACTCCGCATCAAAGTAATTGGAACCGTAGTTATATTCTTCGTTTGAATAATAGTCTTTACTTAAAATCCCTTTGTCCATCAAAGCTTTTTCGTTGGCTCTGTCTGTCAACCAGTCACAATAATTGCTTGCTTGTAACCAAGTTACCCCTACTACAGGATAATAACTGAACTCTGTGGAAAATAGATAAGTTTCGTTGTCAAAATCATTTTTTGACAATTTATTGTTAAACACTTGAGGGTCAGGGAGTGAACCTTCGTAAATATGCTTATACTGCTGTTCTTCCGGAGGGAAAACAACTTTTAACCAGGTTAAATACTCTCTGTACTGATAGTTGGTGATTTCAGTTTCACCGATGTAGAAAGAACGAACTTGCATACGCTTTGGTGTATTATTCCAGTCGCGCATTACGTCATCTTTCACCAATCCCATGGTAAAAGAACCACCTTCAATGAATACCATTCCCGGCCAAGCTTTAACTTTTGGTTTTTTCTTCCCACTAAAAAACCAACCTTTCTGGTCATTGGGTTTCCATCCGGTTGTACTGGTGAACTTTTTGGTTCCTCCACCTTTTTTCCGGCCACCTCCATGACCCGTACAACTGACTACCGTAACCGAAATAGCTACTAAAAGAATTGCTAAAATTCTACCCTTGTTCATATTATAATATGTGTTGTTTCTATTAAATTTTCAAAAAACGATTTGCAAAGAAAACAAATTCTTCCGAATTCGACAAGTTTACTCCGCCTATCTTTAACGAGCTTAATCTTTTTTTATTGTGAGATAGAATATATTTGTCAAAATATCGTTTAGACAACATGAAAAAATATTTGCTTTTTCTTTTGTTACTATCTCTATTGAATCTTACTGCTCAAACCGTAAGTATAGATTGGCAAGGTGTAAAGGAACATGAAAAAGGACCGGATAACATAAGCCGTCTTCCTTTTTTTTCCAATAAAGGCTATACCGTACGTGAAAATCTTCCCAGATTCAGTTACTCGGAACAGACAAATGGATTGAAAAGCATCAGTCTTCAAAACATTCAATTTGAAAATCTATCTGCCAATGAGCGGGGAAATTTAAACATAGACAAAATCCCCAGTCAATTGGATTACAAAGCAAAGGTGAGCCAAGCTGGTAGCCGTTTCTTTGTGTCGGTCAGTATGATCCCTTTTGTAAAAGAAAACAATCAAATCAAAAAAGTAACCTCATTTCAAATTGTTTCCCAAGCCGGCATCAACCCGGATTTGGGTACAGATGATATTTATGATCCTGCTATAACCAGTGTGTTAAGCAGTGGAAATTGGTATAAAATAAGAGTCAATAAATCGGGGATTTTCAGACTAGATAAATCTTTTTTTGATGCCAATGGGATTCCAACCAATTTTGACCCCAGAACCTTAAAAATTTATGGAAACGGTGGAAAGCAATTAAACGAAAATCCAGGTGATTTTCGGTATGGTGCCCTTCAAGAAAACGCTATCCAATTTAACGGTCAGGACGACGGAAGTTTTGACAATGGTGATTTCATCCTGTTTTATGCCCAAGGACCACATGACTGGTATAGATTATCGGATTCGACATTAGAAAATTTACGTCATAAATTCAACCAGCATTCAGATTACGCTTATTATTTTATCACATTTGGCGGAAATGAGGGAAAAAGAGTACAGGACCAGACTATAGATGGAAACCCTGTTCAAACTTTTTCTCAATATGATGAATACCAATTCTATGAAAAAGATTCTTTAAGTGTAAACCAAGCGGGAAAACAATGGGTAGGTGAGCCCTTTAACGTGGAGCCCAGTCTTAGTTTTACTTTGAAAGGAGGTGGAACTGCTTCAGGAACTATTTATGCATTATGCCGAATGATAGGAAAAAATGCAGATGCTGTGAATTTTAATGTTTCGGTAAATGGAGTCGCAGCAGGCGGCCAAAGTTTCTCTGCCGGTGATTTTGTTTCCAGAACGACCAACCAAGTCGTCAGCACTTCCGGAAACACCTTTAATTTTACGGTAACGTCCAACAATAGTGCTAATCCTGCTTCCTTTGTCTTTCTGGATTATCTGGAAATCCGATATAGGGCAAATTTAAATTTCAACGGCAGCCAAATGAACTTCCGCCAATTGCAAAATCTAAATGATGGAAACATCTATGGTTTTGCCATTTCCGGAGCTCCGAAAGTTTGGAATATATCAGATCATACAACTGCTTCAAATGTCGTTTCATCAGGTGGTGTTTTTAAATATCGATCCAATAGCCCTTATTTTTTAAACGAATTTATAGCCTTTAATGAATCAGCGGCTTTTACCGAAATTGAATATGTGGGAACGGTAGCCAATCAAAATTTACGGTCTTATACCGATGTTGAATACGTTATCGTTACCCATCCCAATTTTTTAAGTGAAGCCTCTCGTTTGGCCAACTTCAGAATCATGAACGATGGGATAAAGGCAATCGTGGTAACCACAGACCAGATTTATAATGATTTTTCCTCAGGCGGACCTGATATATCAGCCATCAGAGATTTTTTTAAACATTTAAGGGATAAGGGAAATCCATTAAAATATGTATTGATGATGGGAGGTGCTTCTTATGATTATAAGGACAGAATAGCCAACAATACTAATTTTGTCCCGGCTTACATCAGTTTTCTTTCTGCCAGTTTAAATGATTCCTTTGTAACAGATGACTTCTTTGCGATGTTGGATGATACGGATAAAATCCTGAATAATCTGAGTCAACCTGTAGAATATATTACGGACAATTCAGATGAAATGGATGTTGCCATTGGCCGTATGCCCGCACATACGATTGATGAAGCAAAATTAATGGTAGATAAAACATTGGCTTATTATGAGAAATTACCGGGGCAAGGAAGTTCGTTTGGTGAATGGAAAACCAGATTTTTATTGGTTGTGGATGATGATTTGTCCGGAAACATCCCCTTTCATAAAAATATAGAGGACACTTCGGCAAATTATATTGAAAATAACATCAGTTATGCCACACTCAGAAAGGGTTATTTGGATTCTTTTGTTGAAGAAAGCACTTCAGCCGGTCCAAGGTATCCCCAAGTCAATCAAATTATAGGAAATGCATTTAATTTAGGAACAGCTCTACTTGTTTACTTTGGACACGGAGGGCCGAGAAGCTGGTCGCAGGAAAGGGTTATTACTTATGAGGAAATTAATAACTTCTCCAATTTTTCCGGTTTGTATTCCCGTTTACCTGTAGTTATGACCATCACTTGTGAATTTACAGTTTGGGATTTAAATTATTTACCATCTGCCGGCGTTTATATGTTCAAAGCACCGCAGGGAGGAGCTTCCGCCATGTTGACGACCAGCAGACCGGTCGGAACTTATTACGGAGGCGTTTTTAATGAAAATGTACTTGAAGAACTGCTGGAAGTGCAAGGAAATAAATACCAATCACTCGGAGAAGCATTGATGAATGCAAAAGTTATGGACAATTCAGGTTATAATTTAAGTGTGAACTTGTTGGGAGACCCTATGTTGAGTATAGCGCGGCCACCTCGTCAAATCAGGATTACCAAAATTAACGGTGAGGATGCAGAGACCTTTGATGGTGTTTTACGGGCCATGGATTTTGTAGAAATAGAAGGAGAAGTACTGGATGAAAACGGAACCATGCGGGATAATTCGTTTAACGGAAAAGCAAATGGTGTCCTTTTTGACAAACCGGTCAATAAATCCACTTTAAACAATAATAATTGGGGAACAAATGTCACTCCTCAAATCATGAATTATCAGGAACAGATTAATTCCATTTTTAAAGGAGGAACCAATGTGAATTACGGTCAATTTAAGTTCCAATTTTATATTCCAAAAGACATCAACTATGAAATAGGTGACGGGAAATTTATGGTATATGCTCATAACAATGTAATCGACGGTGTAACGACCAAAAACATAAAAGTCGGTGATCAAAACCCGGACGGATTAAACGATGATAACGGCCCGACCATAGGACTTTATATGAATAACCTGAATTTTGTAGATGGTGGGATCACCAACCGAAATCCTTATCTGCTGGCTTGTTTGGTGGACAGTACAGGGATTAATACCAGTGGAATAGCCATAGGGCATGACATCACCGGGGTTTTGGATCAAAATGTAGAAGGAACTTATGTTTTAAACGAATATTATGAAGGTGGAGATAATAACCCTTGTACCAATCCACAGGTTTTGGACTATCAAAAGGGACAGGTGATGTACAGGTTGAATAATTTGGAGCTGGGAAATCACCAGATTGTATTCAAAGCATGGGACATCAACAATAATTCTTCCGAGCAAACGTTAGATTTCGTAGTGATGGAAGAAGGATCGGATCATATTCATATCGAAAAATTATTGAACTGGCCCAATCCTTTTACGAACCAAACCTATTTCCATTTTGAACATAATTGTGATACAGAATTGGAAGTCATGGTACAAATATTTACCATTTCTGGGAAATTGGTAAAAACCATCCGCCAAACCGTATCGGCAGAGCCATGGAGAGAAGGCTACCGAACGGGAAGATTTGCCATTCCATGGGATGGATTGGATGATTTTGGTGACAAAATAGGAAAAGGTGTGTATATTTACCGCGTCACAGCAAGGGGGGTAAATCCGGAGACCTGTAAAGGCTCCGCAACAGCAATAGAAAAATTAGTGATATTAAAATAATTAATTAAAAATGATGATAAAGAAAATTTCGATGGGATGTCTTATGCTGGCTTCAGCATTGGCATTTGCACAAGAGGAGCAGCCCAACCCTGTTCTTACCGGTGCGCCGTTTTTAAGAGTATCACCGGACGCCCGAGCGGGTGCATTGGGAGATATGGGAGCGGCAACTTCAGCAGATGCATTTTCGCAATATTGGAACCCAGCTAAATATGCTTTCAGCAAAAGCTATTCAGGCGTAGCGGTTTCTTATACACCTTATATGAGTAGCATTACAGATGATGTTTTCCTGTTAAATGCCTCATTTTATACCTTTTTAGGACAAGAAGAAAGAAGTACATTGTCAGCGAGTTTGTACTATTTCAACATCGGTGAAATTGATTTGACCGAATTGGTCGGAACACAGATTGTCAATACCGGTATCGCCAAACCAAACGAATTTGCTTTTGACTTATCTTATGGTTTGAGATTATCAGATACTTATAGTATGGCTGTTACCGGACGTTTTATCCGTTCCGATTTGTTCAATAACATTGACGATGGTACCGTTCAGCCTGCCAATACATTTGCAGTAGACGTTTCCGGTTTCTATCAGACACCTCGTCATAGCTGGAATAATTTTGAAGGTCGCGCCAGAGCCGGTTTCAACATCAGTAACATCGGACCAAAGTTGGATTACTCCAATTCTGAAGACAATGCAGCCTACTTACCAACCAATTTAAGAATCGGTGCCGGATATGACTTCATCCTGGATGAATATAACACGGTGGCAGTTACGCTTGAAGCTAACAAACTTTTGGTTCCTACTCCACAATATGAAGTGGACAGTACAGGAGCTGAGGTTCCGGGTTCAAGATACATCCCAAACAAAGGAGTTGTAGAAGGAATGTTTAGTTCATTTGGAGATGCTCCGGGTGGTTTTGCAGAAGAAATGAAAGAGTTTACTTGGGGAGCATCGGCAGAGTATTCCTACAATGATGTCCTTTTTGTACGTGCCGGATATTTTCACGAAAGCCCTATGAAAGGTGACCGTCAGCACATCACATTGGGAGCCGGGTTGAAATACAATGCCTTCGGGTTGGATTTCTCTTACCTGTTACCGGTTTCCGACACCAATAATGCACTGGAAAATACGCTTCGATTTGCACTTACATGGGAATTCGGAGGAGAGACAAATAATAACTGGGATTATTAATTTTTGTTATATTGAATAAAAAATGCCTGGACTTAAAACAAGTTCAGGCTTTTTTTATTTCATGGATACTCCTGAGACTAGTACGCAGATTAAAAATGAATTACTTAGTTTTTTTTCGTTTTATAACTTTGTAGCAAGTGGTTCTGAAATTAAATCATCTCCCTACTTTGCTGATTTCAGTCTTTATATTTTGTAATTCTTTAAGTAAGACCGTAAGATCAGAAGCCATCTCCGGGATTTCCTTACTGCTAAACGAATGAAATCTCCAGATTTCGAGTATCTCATTTGCCTCAACGGTATAAGGTTCATAAAGCTGATTCATCGACTCCAACAGAAAAGTTCGGTCTTTTTGGAGCGTCACCATCTTAAAAACAAAATCCTGATTTCTTTTTAGAATGACAATACAAGGTGTCCTAGGTTTGATATCTTGCCAATCTTTGATGTATTCGCCGGTTATGTCACTATTTTCAGGAACGGGCAACATGGAATCTCCTTCTGTCGGAAAAACCCTGTAAGTTCCTTGTTTGGGTAAGTTAGGCAAGGAAAATTTAGGCAGAGAAGCAATATACTCCGGATCACTATAACCAGATTGATAACCTGCTCTGGCTTTTACGGGAACATATTCAACATTTTCATTGTTCTCCTTATCAACCGTAATGGCCAACACCCGTAAATTTCCGCCTTTGATGTAAATATCGTTCCCGCCTTCCAATTCCCGCAGTTTTAATTCTCCCAATTTGGACAAATCAATTTTAACCAGCGTATCCAAACTCATTTTGAAATGGGAAGAAAATTTTAACATATCCTCGATAGAAGGAGATTTGGTTTGTCCTATTTCTATACAATTCAACTTGGAGCGGGTCATAGAGAGCTTTTGAGCCAACTGTTCCTGTGTGTGTTTTTGTCGAGTTCGAAGAAATTTAACATTGCTCCCGAAAAAAATATTTGCTTTCATTCTTTCTTATTGTTTAAATTGTAGTCATTCAATTGACTAAATTATAGTCAAAAATAATGAAATTTTTAATATGGAACGTCATATCGTGCATTGTGATTTGGATTCTTTTTTTGTGAGCGTGGAGCGTTTGCACAACAGCAGCCTTCTCGGTAAGCCTGTTTTGATTGGCGGGAAAAGCGATCGTGCTGTTGTGGCTTCCTGCAGTTATGAAGCCCGCAAGTTCGGAGTTCATTCTGCCATACCGATGAGATTGGCGCTTCGGCTCTGTCCTGACGCCATTGTCGTGCAGGGAGATCATGATTCCTATTCTTATCATTCCAATATTGTGACGGAAATTATAAAAGAAAACGTCCCGTTGTTTGAAAAGGCGAGCATTGACGAACATTATTTCGATTTAACGGGAATGGATAAATTCTTTGGTTGTTGGAAATGGGCTCGCGAACTCCGTCAACGCATCATCACCGAAACGGGTCTGCCCATTTCTTTTGGTTTATCAGTCAATAAAACCACTTCCAAAATAGCAACAGGACAGGCCAAACCCTGCGGAGAATTAAAAGTAGATACCGGAACGGAAAAAAATTTTCTCGCTCCCCTATCCATCCGTAAAATTCCGATGGTTGGAGAAAAAACCTATACCCAACTTCGTAACATGGGTATCTCAAAATGCCTGACCTTGCAACAAATGGAAGTTTTTACCATGCGCCGTGTGCTCGGAGAAAACGGTATCAGTATCTGGAAAAAAGCCAATGGTCTGGATGACTCTCCCGTTGTTCCTTTCCACGAACAAAAAAGCATGAGTAAGGAAACGACTTATCAGACCGACACCATTGATATGGATCTGCTTAAAAAAACACTGGCAGGAATGGTCAATGAGCTGGCGTTCGACCTACGGAAAGAACAGAAACTGACCGGATGTATTACCCTCAAAATACGATATAGCAATTTTGATACCCACACCAAACAATTAAGAATTCCTTATACCAACTCTGACCGGATCATCCACGAAAAAATAATGGAATTATTTGGAAAACTTTACAGCCGGAGAATGCTCATTCGCTTGATTGGAATAAAATTCAGCCATTTAATTACCGGAAATTACCAAACCGACTTATTCAGCGATAATGAAAAAGACCTGAACCTTGCTTTTGCAATGGACAGAATACGATTACGGCACGGCTTCAAATCCGTAGCCAGAGGAAATTTGTTTTTAGAATAATAGGTTTTAGTGATTAGTAATTAGTGATTGGTAATTAGTAAGAAATGGGCAAATTCTAACTTCTGACCTCTAACTTCTAAAATAGATAAAAAAATGTTGCTGAATTTACATAGCTATTACAGTTTACGATATGGTACGATCAGTTTGGAAAACCTGATTGAAGGCATGCGTCATGGTGGCTATGACACTGCGGTTCTCACCGATATTAACAACAGTTCTGCCATTTTGGATTTCATTCGTCTGGGAAAAGAAGCCGGCTTAAATCCTTTGGCAGGTATGGAATTTCGAAATGGGGACGAACTGCTCTACATCGGAATTGCCCAAAATGAAGTCGGATTTAAGGAACTCAACGAATGGATGACTTATCATAACAAGGAAAATAAATCATTACCCAAAAAAACACCGGAATTTAAAAAGGCATTTGTGATTTATCCGCATGGAAGCCGGAATCCGGATCAGCTTCGGGATTATGAATTCATTGGAATACGTCCTTCGGAACGAAACAAAATCAGATTGGAACCCGCTTCAAACTTAGAGCGATATGTTATCCTTTCCCCTGTTTCATTTACCCGGGAAGATTATACACTTCACAAACAGTTGCGTGCCATTGACCATAATATTCTGATTTCACAACTGGAATCGCATCAGTTCGCCCAACCTGATGAACGATTTGTGTCCAAAGCCAAACTCATGGAAGCCTATCGGGATTTTCCTCAATTGATTGCAAACACAAATAAATTGCTCTCTCAGTGTAGTTTTGATTTTGATTTCAAAGAGGTGAAAAACAAAAAAACTTTTACGACAAGCCGTTATGATGATAAACAATTGCTCCGGAAATATACGATGAATGGATTTTCAAGCCGTTATCAATCCACAGACAAAATAGCATTGGAACGCATCCGGAAAGAATTGGAAATCATAGACAACCTCAACTTCTCAAGTTACTTTTTAATCACGGACGACATCTGCCGATATGCAAGAAGCCGACAGTTTGAATATGTAGGAAGAGGAAGCGGTGCCAACAGCGTAGTGGCTTATTGTTTGGGAATTACAGATGTCTGTCCGATTGAGCTGGATCTGTATTTTGAACGATTCCTGAATCCCAAGCGTAAATCGCCTCCCGACTTTGACATAGATTTTTCATGGAAGGAAAGGGATGAGATGTATGATTATATTTTTGCCCGTTACGGCTCTCAAAATATGGCACTCATGGGTACGATGAGTACTTTTCGTTCGCGAAGTATCATCAGAGAATTAGGCAAGATCTATGGACTTCCCAAAACCGAAATTGACCGTCTCGTGCATGAACCTCAAAATATGCTCAACAAAAATGAGGTTACCAACATGATTCTGAGCGTTTACAACCGGATGGCCGATTTCCCTAACCAACGTTCCATCCACGCAAGTGGTGTATTGATTTCTGAATTGCCCGTTACGACTTATTGCGCTTTGGATTACCCGCCCAAAGGATTGCCTACTGCTCAGATGGATATGTACACGGCAGAAGACATAGGGTTTGAGAAATTTGATATTCTCAGCCAAAGAGGAATCGGGCATATCAAAGATTGTAAAGAGATTATCAAACTCAACACAGGAAAAGAAATCAGTACAGACAACCCACATCGGTTTTTTGAAGATGAAAAGATTGCAGAGCAACTAAGATCTGCCAACAGTATCGGTTGCTTTTACATTGAAAGCCCTGCGATGAGGCAACTCCTGACCAAGCTCAAATGCGACAATTACCTGACACTGGTAGCTGCCAGCTCCATTATCCGTCCGGGAGTGGCTTCTTCGGGAATGATGAAAGCCTATATCGAACGCCATCATGACCCTGAAAAAGTTGTTTATCCGCATCCGGTCTTTGAACAACAGCTAAAAGAAACTTACGGAGTGATGGTATATCAGGAAGATGTAATGAAAATCGGGCATTATTACGGAGGACTTGATTTAGCAGATGCTGATGTTTTAAGAAGAATGATGAGCGGAAAATACCGGCATGTTAATCATTTAATCGAAATAAAAGATAAATTTTTCAATCATTGCAGGAAAATGAATTACCCCGAAACAACTTCCAATGAAATATGGAGGCAGATGGAAAGTTTTGCCGGATACTCTTTTAACAAAGCACACAGTGCGAGTTTTGCAGTGGAAAGTTATCAGAGTTTGTTTTTGAAAACCTATTTTCCCAAAGAATTTATGGTGGCCGTGCTAAACAATTACGGTGGGTTTTATAACCGTAAAGTTTATGTGAACGAAGCAAAGAAATCAGGAGCCAATATCTGTCTGCCTTGTGTAAACAAAAGCATTTACAATACCACCATTTATGGAGATGATATCTATCTGGGATTTGATGGAATCCTGAACCTTGAAACCCAATTGGGACACAGGATTGTAGAGGAACAAAAACAAAACGGCGAATATACCGGAATTGAGAATTTCATCCTGCGAACCGGAGCAGGATTGGAACAGGTTGTGATCCTCATTCGGTGTAATGCTTTCCGGTTTCTGAATATTGGTAAGAAAGAGTTGCTATGGGAAGCACATCTATTACTCAACGGGCAACCTCAAAAAAGGGATATGATCCCAATGTTTGAATCGGTCTCTGAAAAACCTGTTTTGCCTCAACTGGAATATTCCGTACTGGAGGATATTTACGATGAAATGGAACTCATTGGTTTTCCCGTTTCAGCATCTTTGTTTGATTTGGCAAAATCGGATTTTAAAGGAGATGCCCTGGCTTCTGAAATGAGTCAATATGAAGGAAAAATCATCCGCATGGTAGGAGATTTTGTAGCCGACAAAACTTCACGAACTAAAGGTGGACAGCAAATGAAATTCGGGACATTCTTCGATACCGACGGAGACTTTTTTGACACGGTACACTTTCCTCTTTCGCTTGCCAAATATCCGCTTCGCGGTTCAGGATTATATTTGTTGGAAGGAAAAGTTACGGTGGATTTTGGTTGTCCTGCTTTGGAGGTGACAAGATGCGGTAAAATGCCGTTGAAACAAGACCCGAGAAGCGAGTAAAAAGAAAAAATTACATGTTTATTTATCAAATTCATTGGGGAATTCTTTCTTCACCAAATGAATTTTTTCCTCTACTGCCTTTTGCAAATTGACCTGATAAAGCCCGGCTCTTTTTCCGATTTCTTCATCAAAAGCACCATACATACGGGCAGCTAAAATCCCTGCATTTTTTGCAGCATTCAAAGCGACTGTTGCCACCGGAATTCCGTTGGGCATTTGTAAAATAGACAGAATCGAATCCCATCCATCTATGGAATTAGATGATTTGACAGGGACACCTATGACGGGCAGAGAAGTTAAAGAAGCCACCATTCCCGGCAAATGAGCTGCCCCGCCGGCTCCAGCGATGATCACTTTCAAACCTCGGCCTCTCGCCGATTTGGCATATTCTACCATACGCTCAGGCGTGCGATGCGCTGAAACGATGGTCAATTCGTAATCAATACCAAATTCATCCAAAATTTCTGCCGCTTGTTTCATAATTGGCAAATCGCTGTCGCTTCCCATGATGATTCCTACCATAATATTTTCGTTTAAAGTTTTAGGTTCAAAGTTTCAAGTTCCCGGAAGACCTCCATCTTCCAGCATCCATCCTCCAGCCTATTTAATTGCTGTAACCTTTACCGTTTTATTTACTTTTTCTATGTTGGATTTTAGGCGTTCCAAATCTTCATCAACCAAAGTCACATGCCCCATTTTTCTGCCGGGACGCGTTTCTTCTTTGGCATACCAATGTAAATAAACACCCGGTATTTCCAACATTTCATTTAAATTTTCGATTTGAGCTAATCCTGTTTCTCTTTCCGCTCCTATCAAATTGACCATCGCCGAAGTTGCATAAAGTTCTGTGCTTCCCAATGGCAATCCCGCCAGAACCCGAAGCATCTGATCAAACTGCGAGCTTTTTGCGGCCTCAATGGTCGAATGACCGCTGTTATGCACGCGGCAAGCGGTTTCATTTACCCAAATCGTTCCGTTTTTGTTCAAAAACATTTCGACGGCAAAAACGCCAGGTGAATTAAAATTGGAGACAACTTTTCTGGCTATTTTTTCAGCTTCTATTGTGTGTGATTCCGATAAATTACCGGGGACCAATAAGTAATCGAGTAAATTATACTCCTGATTAAAAACCAATTCCACCACCGGATAACTCACAAGGTTTCCTTTTCCGTCGGCCACCACCACTACTGCAATTTCCTTTTCCAAATCGGCCGGCGTTTCATAAATAGACGGAACACGGAGTATTTTTTCGATTTCGTTTCTGGAATTTAAATATTGAACTCCTTTTCCATCATATCCGCCTTTGTTGGCTTTTTGAAAAAGAGGAAATTCCGTTACCACACAAATGAGATCTTTCCAATTTTCCAATTCAAAATAGGGCGCAGTCGGAATTTTGTTGTCCACATAAAATTGCTTTTGAAGCGATTTATCTTGGATAATTGCCAGAGTTTCCGGATCCGGAACTATTCTTTTCCCCATAGACTTCAATTCGCGAAGCGCATCAACACTGACATGCTCAATTTCGATACCGATTGCATCCAAATCCTTTCCGAAATCCAAAACCGTCTGATAATCCGCAAAATCACCCCGAACAAAATGATGGGCATGCTTAGCACAAGGCGCATTTTCTGAAGGATCCAGAATATGAATTTCATACGGGTATTGCAAGGCATTCTGCAAAAACATATACCCTAATTGTCCGCCGCCAAGAATTCCTATCTTTGTCATGTCTGCGAAGTTAAATCTTAATGTTTAAGGTTCAAAGTTTAAGGTTTAAAGTTTTTGAAATTCTTTCCAGTTTCTGCTTTTAATTTCTACTATTATTTACCTTTGTTCAAATTTGATTGTTAATGAGCTTACTGAAAAGAGCAATCCAATATACAAAACCCTATCGTTCTTCGTTTTTCATTGCTATTGCATGCAACTTTTTGTATGCGATTTTCAATGTGTTGGCGTTGGCATTTATGATGCCTATTTTGAACATTTTATTTGATGAAAAAAGTCGGCCGATTTTAAAAAAACCGGTTTATTCGGGGAATCTGCTCGAACTAAAAGACTATGCTTCCAATTTGTCTTCATTTTACATGAACCAGATTGCGGAAGAAAACGGCCCGATACGGGTCTTGCTGATTTCATGTGTTGCCTTTATCATTTTATTTTTCTTCCGGAACATATTCAGTTACCTCTCCGAATTCTTTTTGATAGATTTACGTTCGGGCGTTTCAAGAGATTTCCGGGTGGATATTCACAATAAAATTCTGGCGCTTCCGGTTTCTTATTTTACCGAAAAGAAAAAAGGCGATATGCTCGTACGGGTTTCAAGCGATGTGGGCGAAGTGGAAGGAAATATTTTAAACGGTTTGGTAGAAATCATCCGCAGCCCGATTATGATCATCGTTTTTGTAACATCTTTATTTATAACAAGTTATCAATTAACTTTATTTGCGCTGATTGTATTTCCTGTGATGGGAACGATTATCTCCCTGATTGGAAAAAGCCTAAAAAGAGATGCGGGAAAAGCGCAGGTCGAATTGGGAAATATCATGTCGTATGTGGACGAAACCTTGAATTCTTTAAAAATCATCAAAATTTTCAATGCGGACGGCCAAATCATGAAGAGATTTGATGCCTCCATCAATCGCTACCGCAAATTATTGCAAAAAGTGATGAAAAAAAGAGCGCTAGCTTCTCCAACGAGTGAATTTTTGGGAGCGATTACCATCGGGATGATTGTATTTTTTGGTGGAAAACTAAGCTTGGAAGGAAACGGCTTGAAAGGTTCCGAATTTATTTTCTACATAGGGATTTTTTATACTTTGTTAGATCCGATTAAACGGTTTTCACGCTCGCTTTCCGACATTCAGAAAGGTCAGGTTTCCGCACAACGGATCTTTGAACTGCTCGACACGGAAATTTCCATCAAAGACAAAGAAAACGCTATTGATTTACCCGAATTCAAAGATAAAATCGAATTCAGAAATGTATCATTTGGCTATGCCGAAAAAAATGTGATTCAGAATTTTAATTTGACTATAAACAAAGGAGAAAACATAGCACTGGTCGGGGCTTCGGGAAGTGGAAAATCTACCATAGCCAATCTGGTAACACGTTTTTATGATGTTAGGGAAGGCGAAATTTTAATCGACGGAATCAACATCAAGGATATCCGACTGAAAAGTTACCGAAAACTTTTTGGGTTGGTGACGCAGGACAGCATTTTGTTTAACGATTCGGTTTTTAATAACATCGCTTTGGGTGATGAAAATCCCACTTCCGAAAAAGTTACCGCTGCCGCTAAAATTGCCAATGCTGAAGAATTCATCGAAAAATTACCCGATGAATACGAAGATTCAGTTGGAGAAAGCGGTGGAAAACTTTCCGGCGGACAAAAACAAAGATTGAGTATCGCCCGTGCCGTTTATAAAAATCCGCCGATTATGGTGCTGGATGAAGCGACTTCTGCGCTTGATACCCAATCGGAAAAACTGGTCCAGGATGCTTTGGAAAACATGATGAATAACCGGACTTCGATTGTGATTGCACATAGGCTTTCAACCATCGCCAAAGCCAACAAAATCATTGTGATGGAAGAGGGAAAAATAAAAGAGTCCGGTACACATACCGAACTCTTGGGTAGAAATGGAATTTACACCCATTTAATCCGTTTACAGAATTTGGATTAAGTTGCTCTTTATTGTCGTGTGAATTCAAGTAACACGTCCTGACCTTCAAAAGTCGTTTGAGTCGTAAAGGTATTGTTGTTCTGAAAATCAGCCGTTGAACTGCTCGTTTCTCCTGACAACGTAACGGTGTAAACGTTATTTTGCTTAGACCAGGTTCCGGTTTCAGGTGTACCTACAACACAGTTTTGCGGACTTATCCCCTCTTCAAAAGTATCAATGCGCAGCGAATAATCATTCATGAAATTATACTCGTTTTGAAGCGGGCAATAAGCAACCATCAACAATTGGGCATAAACACTCTCGCCGTCTACCCAAGCATCTGAAATTTTCCACTTTCCAACAATAATGTCTACATTATTATCAGATGAATCGTCATCGTTATTACACGAAACCGATAAAAATCCAATTAGCAAGAGAGGCAGAATCATTAATTTCAACTTTTTCATAATTTTTTGATTTGAAAATATAACGGCAAACATTTGACCGATATTTCTAAATTTGCATAATGATAAGATAGTTTTGTGGAATTTTTAACAAAAACGGCTGACTTAAAGTCCAATGCTGAACGTATCCGAAAACGTGCGCTGGAACTGGGTTTTCTGGATTTTGGCATAGCAAAAGCCGGATTTTTGGAAGACGAAGCACCTCGTTTGGAGAATTATTTGAAAGAAAATCGTCACGGCAAAATGTCTTACATGGAGAATCATTTTGATATGCGGCTGGATCCAAGGTTATTGGTAGAAGGAGCAAAATCGGTCATATCATTAACCTATAATTATTTCCCGGATGAATTGCAGCGAAATGACTCTTTTAAAATTGCCAAATATGCTTACGGAACGGATTATCATTTTGTGATAAAAGACAAATTAAAAGAACTTTTGAATTTTATCCGGGAAGAAATCGGGGAAATAAACGGGCGTGCATTTGTCGATTCGGCACCTGTTTTGGAACATGCATGGGCACAAAAAGCGGGAATCGGCTGGGTTGGAAAAAACAGCTTGACCCTTTCCAAACAAAAAGGTTCTTTTTTCTTTTTGGCTGAATTAATTCTCGATTTGGAGTTGGATTATGACAATCCGATTCAAACAGATCATTGTGGCAGTTGTACAAAATGCATTGACTCCTGCCCGACTGAAGCGATTTTACCCAATCGTAAAATTGATGGAAGCAAATGTATTTCCTATTTCACAATTGAATTAAAAGACGAAATCCCTTCTGAAATGTCCGGAAAGTTTGATGATTGGGTTTTTGGGTGTGATGTCTGTCAGGATGTTTGTCCGTGGAACCGGTTCTCATTGCCACACAAAGAAGAAAAATTTCAGCCAAAGGAAGAGTTGTTGATGTATTCCAAATCTGATTGGTTGGAAATCACCGAAGATGTTTTCCAGAAAATTTTTCAAAAATCTCCCGTTAAAAGAACTAAATTTGAAGGGCTGAAACGAAACTTAGAATTTGTTTCTAAACTTAAACACTAAATTGATGAAAAAAATATTGCTGCTGCTTTTGTTCTTTATGATTCAATTTTCATTTGGACAAATTTCTACAACGCGCATGAATGAAATGCGCATCAAAAGTACATTGCCTGAAGTTGAGAAAGCAATCGGACAAAAGCTGGAAATTTCCAAAAAACTAGATGATTGGCTATACAATGTCAAGGTAAATGACAAGGGTTCTGAGTTTGAACTGAGTTTTACAGAATACACGGATGAAAATGGAAAACAAATCATCGAACTCTATGAAATAACTACAAAATCCACTTCCATCAAAACCCTTTCCAAATTAGGCGTAGGAAGCTCGCTTGATGATTTGTGGAAGGCGTACAAAAATTATAATATTTCCATTTGGAATTCGTGGGATGAAAAGACTGAAAAATATTCCACCACTGAACGAATATTTCAACTGCATGACTATGATGCCGGAACCGCTTTGTATTTCCAATTGCGAAACGGAATCGTTTACAAGATTTCTTTGTCGTTTTTTGAGGGTTGCTAAACTTGTTTGGCGAATTGTTTCGGCGTAATTCCGTATTTCTTTTTAAATGCGGCAATAAAATGGGAAGGATTTTCATACCCGATTTCAAAGGCAATTTCTTTTACCTGCATTTCACCGGATTCTAACTTTTCACGGGCCATTTCTAACTTTTTGTCCAGCACAAATCCATAAACCGTGGTGCCGTAAACCTGTTTGAACCCTTCTTTCAGCTTATATTCAGAAAGACCTGAAATTTCGGAAAGTTCTTTTAGGATTGGTGGATTATCGAGCCGATCCAATAAAATATCCTTTGCTTCTTTGAGTTTACGGGCATCTTTTTCATTGTCCAGAAACGGGCAATTTTCCTTTTGATTAGCTTCCGATTCAGAGAAATAAAGGGTAAACAATTCATAAACTTTTCCCAAAACATAAAGATTTTCGAAATGCGAAGAAAGATTATGATTTTCAATTTGATTCAAAACCATTCGAACCGTAGTTGAAAAAGCTTGTTGGTTGTAATATTTCCCGGGCGATTTCGAACTATTCAGAAATTCCGCACGGATGTTGTGGCTGGAAAACAAATGGTGCAATTTCTCAACCGAAACAAAAACCATACAGACTTTGGAGTCTGCATTTAAACTCAGGTTGAGCGGTAACTCCAGATTAGGATTATAAATCAGGAAACTTAAACCGTCTGTCAATCCTATTTTATAACTTCCTTCGTTAAAATGAAAAGTCATTCCTCCTTTGGTGCAAAAATAAAATTGAATGAACTTTTTATCTATTTTCCGTATCAGTGTATCAGTAAAGGCGGTGTGATTGTCCACATAAGCCACGTAAACTTCCTCGTCCGGCCAATATTCGTTCACCTTACTTTTATAGGTATTTTCCAGTTTGTCTTCCATCAATAATTTCTTACTCAATTTCTGACAAAATTACAAAAAGCTTTTATAGAATAAGCTTTCTTATCAAAATTCATTCAGTTTGTTTAGAATTAATCTAAAAAACAGGATTTCACCAAATAGAGGTATTTTTCACAATCGAGCGTTACTTTAACTAAGCAAAGCCTTTTACTTTTGTTTGTTGAATTTTATGATGAAACACAATTCAAAAAAGGATTTTTATGTAATTGGTGTCAGCTATGAAAAAGCAGATGCTGAAACCCGGGGTAAATTTACATTTTTCCCGGAATCAGTCGAAGCATTTTCGGAAGAATCAAAATCCATAGGAATTGAAAATTTCTTTGTGGTTTCTACTTGTAACCGCTCTGAATTCTACGGTTTTGCGGACAGTGTGGAATCCATGAAACAACTATATTGCAAACACACAAACGGTAGTTTGGAAGAAATGAATTCCGTGGTTTCCATCTATAAAAACGATGAAGCCGTCGATCATTTATTCAAAGTGGCGGCCGGATTAAAAAGTCAGATTCTCGGTGATTTTGAAATCATCGGTCAAATCAAAACCTGGTTCAAACGTTTCAAAAAACAAGGTTCTTCCGGTGCTTTTCTGGAAAGATTAATCAACACCGCAATCCAAATCAGTAAAAAAGTCAAAACCGAAACCACGCTCAGCAATGGTGCCGCTTCGGTTTCTTTTGCCGCTGTTCAATATATTTTAGCGACTCAATCAGCCATCTCTGAAAAAAATATCCTACTGTACGGAATTGGAAAAATAGGAAGAAATACTTGTACAAATCTTGTCAAACATACCCAAAATGATCATATTTCACTCATCAATCGCACGAAAGAAAAAGCGGAACTGATGACAGAAAAATATGATGTTCTGGTTAAAGATTTCTCTGAATTAAAAGAAGAACTAAAATCAACTGACATTCTGATTGTCGCTACGGGAGCTGAGCAACCTACCATAACAGAAGAAATGATTCCGTTTGATAAAGAAATGACGATCATCGATTTGTCTGTTCCGGAAAACGTTGCACACACATTGGGTTCCCGGGAGGGCATCCAACTAATCAATGTTGACGGCCTTTCCAAAATGGTGGATGACACGCTGGATTCCCGAAAAAATTCAGTTCCAAAAGCTTTGGAAATCATTTCCGAATGCAAAACCGAATTTGACAAATGGCTCAAAACACGCGAATATGTTCCGGTGATTCAGTCTTTTAAAGAGCGTTTGGAATTTTTACAGGAATTTGAATTGAAAAATCTCCAAAAGAAAAACCCGAAAATCAACGGAACAGAAACAGAAGTAGCTCAAAAATTAGTTCAAAATCTGACCAATCAATTCGCCTCTTATTTATTGGAAAACCGTGAAAATGCAGACGAAACCATCGCCATGATGGAAGAAATTTTCAGGTTAAAAACGAATTCTTATAACCACTAAGGTCACTAAGAATGCGCAAAGTTCACAAATAAAAAATCAGAACACGTTGTGCCCATTTTGGCAAAAATTGAGTGTTCTTTGTGGTAGAAAAAATGAAAAACAAAATCATCAGAATAGGAACACGAAAAAGCCCGCTGGCTATATGGCAGGCAGAATGGGTACAAAGAAAATTAACTGAAAAAAATATTTCTACCGAAATCGTTCCCATCACTTCAGAAGGTGATTTAAATCTGAAACAACCCATTTATCAGTTGGGCATCACGGGCGTTTTTACTCGTTCGCTGGATATTGCACTTTTAAACGATCAAATCGACATTGCAGTTCACAGCTTAAAAGATGTTCCTACTCTGCTTCCGGATGGAATTAAGCTAAAAGCTTTTATGAAACGCGGAAATCCAAATGACATTTTGGTCTATAAATCCGATGAAATTTTTGAAAAAGAAAAAAAAACCATCGCTACCGGAAGTTTGCGCCGGACTTCATTTTGGCTAAATAAATTTCCGCAGGATTCCGTAGTTGATTTAAGAGGAAATGTACAATTGAGAATTCAGAAATTGATGGATTCTGACTGGGACGGAGCGATTTTCGCTTATGCCGGATTGGAGCGAAGTGAAATCCTGAATGAGCTCAACGCCAAAGGATTGAAATATAAAATTCTGGAATGGATGATTCCTGCACCTTCACAAGGAATCGTGGGAATTACCTGCCAATCAGATTTTGAAATGCCGGATATTTCCGATGAAAACTCAAAAATTGCCGCAACCATTGAACGGGAATTTTTAAATGTCTTGGAAGGTGGATGTACGGCCCCGATTGGGGCAAATGCTGAAATTTCTGATGGAATTGTAGATTTCAAAGGTTCCATTCTTTCACTGGACGGAAAACAAATTATTTCTATTAAAGAAAGTTTTTCTACTTCTGATTTTGAAAACAAAGGAAAAGAATTGGCAGAAAAATGTTTTGAATTGGGTGCGAAAGAATTGATTGAAGAAATTAAAACCCAGTTTCAAAAGTGAAAAAAATCCTTTTCACAAAAGAAATAAGTAGGGACTGGCTAAATGAAAATTTAGACCCAAATATAGAATTTGAAATTTGTCCGGCTTTGAAAATTGAGATTTATCCGCAGAAAGAATTTGTTCATAAAATCAATCAAAACACCCATAAATTTATTATTTCCAGTCAAAATTCGGTCAAAGCAATTGAGGATTTAAAATTGGAAGGAGAATTTTATGTTGTAGGAGAAAATACAGCCCGGAAATTAACAGAAGTCGGATTTAAAGTGGTTCATGTTGAAAATTACGCTTCTGAATTAGCCGAATATATTCTGAAAAATGAAAAACCCCAAATTTGGAATTTCTTTTGTGGGAATAATCGCAGGGAAACATTGTTTGAAAAACTGACTCCCAACGGACATTATTTGAATGAAATCATTTGCTATGATTCGATTCCGATGAATTATATGATTGATTCTGACTCATTTGATGGTTTTGTTTTTTTTAGTCCATTGGCTGTAAAAACTTATTTTTCAAATAATTCTGTACCGGAAAATTCGGTTATCTTCAGCATTGGGAATACGACAACAGAAGAGATAAAAAAATATATCAAAAATGACATCATTACTGCCGAAATTCCGCTTTTGGAAAAGGTAGTGGAAAAAATAAACAAGCACTATGACACCGAAAAATGATTTATTGCTGCGGGCATTACGAGGAGAAGAAGTTCAAAGGCCACCGGTCTGGATGATGCGGCAAGCCGGACGATATTTGCCTGAATTTATCGCTCTGCGTGATAAATACGACTTTTTCACTCGCTGTCAAACGCCTGAACTGGCAGCCGAAATCACGGTTCAACCCATCAGAAGATTTCCGCTGGACGCCGCCATTTTGTTTTCCGATATTCTGGTAATTCCGCAGGCAATGGGACTCGATTTTGAGATGAGGCACAATGTGGGTCCGTGGCTGGAAAATCCAATTCGGACCCCACAACAGGTCAGAGATATTCAGGTTCCTGATGTAGAGGAGACGCTTAATTATGTTTTTGAAGCCATTAAACTCACCAAAAACGAATTGAACAATGAAATCCCGTTATTTGGTTTTGCCGGCTCGCCGTGGACGATTCTTTGCTATTGCGTGGAAGGACGCGGCTCGAAAGCATTTGACATCGCCAAAAGTTTTTGTTTTCAGCATCCGGCTGCCGCTCATGAATTATTGCAAAAAATCACGGATACGACAATTGCTTACTTGCTTAAAAAGGTTGAATATGGTTGTAATGTGATTCAGGTTTTTGACAGTTGGGGCGGAATGCTTTCGCCTAAAGATTATGATGAATTTTCCTGGCCGTACATTGAGCAAATTGTCAATGCAGTTTCAGAAAAAGCACCGGTGATTGTTTTTGCCAAAGGCTGTTGGTTCGCATTGGAAAAAATGGCCCAATCAAAAGCTTCGGCTTTGGGAGTTGACTGGACTTGTTCGCCGAAAATCGCAAGAGAATTAACCCAAAATAAAATCACGCTTCAGGGGAACTTTGATCCGGCTCGATTGCTTTCTCCTCCGGAAACCATTCAGAAAATGGTCAAAGAAATGATTGATGAATTTGGTACAACAAAATACATTGCCAATTTAGGACACGGCATCCTGCCCAATGTTCCGGTTGAAAATGCAAGGGCTTTTGTGGAAGCGGTGGTGAATTATAAGTAAGCTGGAAGCAAATCCTTCAATTATTCCACCAAATGCTCATTTGAGACACTCAGAATCTTAAGCAGCATTTTCCCACCGGGCATTTCCCATTCGACTTCGTCATTTTCAGAGAAACCGATGAGTGCCGTTCCCAATGGTGCAAAAATGGAAATCTTTTGTTGTTTCAAATTGGATTCTTCCGGTAAAACCAATTGAACTTGCATTTTGTTTTTGGTTTTTACCACTTCAAATTCCACTTCAGAACCTATGCGGATGATTTTTTTATTGAGCTCTTCTTCCTTGATGACAATTGCACGATCCAATTCATCGGACAGTGGTATTCCTTCCTTAGGATTTCTTTTGATCAGTTCGCGAAGTGCTTGATATTCGGATAATAATATAATGGGTTTTACATTCATGACTAAAAATTTAAATTAAAAAAGTGAAGAAGCATTCCTGAAAAAGAATGTCTGATTTATGATTAAGCTCCCAAATTCAATTTGGGAGAATTAGAAAATAAAGGCTTTACTATGAGAAAGAAGAACAATTCTTTCCGAACTATATGAAAAAATAAAAATGCGTAATATGTAGGTCAAATATGACATAGCAGTTTTTCAGATTTCGGGAAAAAGTTATTGCTTGATTAAAGTCGCAACTTCAGATGAGTTGTCTGCAAAGATTACACGAACTAAATATTTTCCTTTTTTCAGGTTTCTAACATTTAGATCAATGATTTTTGAATTCGTATTATATTGTTGTGAAAAAACTTCACTTCCTATAATACTGTAAATAGAAATAGATCTGATTTCTTCCTGACTTCCTTCTACAGATATTTTAATGTCTGCAACAGCAGGATTGGGAGAAATTTTTACATTTTTATCGTTCACAGTAGTAGAAATAGCTATTCCATCCTTTGATTGTGCGTACACACTCAAGGTGGAAAAACATAAGAACAATAAAAGTAGAATTCGTTTCATTTCAATTAGTACAAATTTAGCACATATTTTTTATTTTCCAATATCTGTACCAAAATAATTTAAATAAAAAAATGTGGCACAAAAGCACCACATTTTTATGTGAAATATATCCGGTTTTTATAGTCCGTAACGGATATAACCGATTACCTGTAACTCAGGATTTACCGATTTTACGTGTTCTGCAACAGAAATTTTTGCTTCTTTGATAAACGGTTGGTGAACCAATGTGTTTTCTTTAAAGAATTTCTGCAATTTTCCTTTTGCGATATTTTCAATCATATTTTCAGGTTTTCCTTCCTGACGCAGTTGGTCTTTTGCAATTTCCAGTTCCTGATCGATAACGGTTTGAGAAACTTGGCTTTCATCCAACGCTACCGGATTCATAGCCGCAACCTGCATGGCTATTTCTTTTGCAACTTCTTCTGAACCATCTACTTTATCGGACAATGCTACTACTGCACCGATTTTGTTTCCTGCATGGATGTAAGCATTTACAAACGGACCTGCCAAAGTCTGAAAAGTTCCGATTTCAATTTTTTCTCCGATTACACCTGTCTGTTCTGTCATTTTTTCGGCAACGCTGATTCCGTCTATGTCAGCTTTCAAAAATTCTTCTTTGTCTTCATAGCTAAGTGCCATGTCAGCCAATTTTTGAGCCAATGCAACAAAGTCTTCATTTTTAGCTACGAAATCGGTTTCACAATTTAAAGAAATGATTACTCCCTTTGAATTGTCACCGTTTACTTTTGCAATAACTGCACCTTCTGTGCTTTCTCTGTCAGCACGATTAGCAGCTACTTTTTGTCCTTTTTTACGAAGGATTTCGATGGCTTTATCAAAATCTCCACCTGCTTCTTCCAAAGCTTTTTTAGAGTCCATCATTCCGGCTCCGGTTGCGTTACGAAGTTTACTTACTTCTGCGGCAGTTGCTTTATACATTTTTAAATTATTTTAATGGTTAAAAATTGAATTCTAAAATAAAAAGTAGTTCTTCCGTAAACGAAAGAACTACATTAATTTATGATTAATTCTGATGATGAATCATCTGAATTTTTATTCCGCTTCTTTCGTTTCTTCCGCTTCTTGCTGAACCTCTACTTCTTCGACTTCATCTTTTGGTTCATCTTTGGATTTGTCTTTTTCCGCTTTTCTGGCAGACAATCCTTCTTTGATAGCGTCTGTTACATTTTGCAAGATAATATCAATTGATTTTGACGCATCGTCATTTGCCGGGATTGCAAAATCAACTTCTCTCGGATCAGTATTGGTATCTACCATAGCAAAAATTGGAATACCCAACTTTTGTGCTTCTGCAACTGCGATGTGTTCTCTTACGGTATCCACAATGAAAATCGCAGACGGGATACGTGTCATGTCAGCAATTGAACCCAAATCCTTTTCCAATTTTGCTCTTTGACGATCTACCTGTAATCTTTCTTTTTTGGAAAGCGTTTCAAAAGTTCCGTCTTTTTTCATGCGGTCAATGGAATTCATTTTTTTAACCGCCTTACGAATTGTTACAAAGTTTGTCAACATCCCTCCCATCCATCGTTCAGTGATGTACGGCATGTTTACTTCCTGTGCATGTTTTGCAACAACTTCTTTTGCTTGTTTTTTAGTAGCTACAAAAAGAATTTTTCTTCCTGATGAAGCAATTTTTCCAAGAGCGCTGGAAGCTTCTTCTAACTTCACGGCTGTTTTGTGAAGATCAATGATATGGATTCCGTTTTTCTCCATGAAGATATAAGGAGACATGTTTGGATTCCATTTTCTTGTCAGGTGACCGAAGTGAACTCCGGCTTCTAACAATTGTTTTACATTTGCTTTTGCCATTTTCTTTGTTTTTAGTTTACGTTCCGCCTAATCAGCAAGCAATGTTTAAGTGGTTGAAATGATCTCGCCAAAAACATTTAGATGCTAAACCAACCGGAAAATGGTTTTATAAATTAATTTGTTGTTTCAAGTTTAAGGTTTCAAGTTCATGTTAAAATAATTTAAACTTTGAACATAAAACTTTAAATAATAATTTTTAACGTTTCGAGAATTGGAATCTCTTACGAGCTTTTTTCTGACCGAATTTCTTACGCTCTACCATACGAGGATCACGAGTCAGCAAACCTTCCGGCTTCAACTGAAGTCTGAAATCTGCGTCAACTTCGCAAAGTGCTCTGGAAATACCCAAACGGATTGCTTCCGCCTGACCGGTAATTCCACCTCCAAATACTTTTACGTCTACATTGTATTTCCCTTTGTTTCCGGTAATAGCCAATGGCTGTTCTACTTTAAACTGTAATACACCTGTAGTAAAATAGTCTTTTAATTCGCGACCATTGATATAGATTTCACCGTTTCCTTCTTGTAGATAAACACGAGCTACGGAAGTTTTTCTTCGGCCTATTTTGTGAACGATTGCCATAATTATAAATATGCGTTAATGTCTATTGATTTTGGTTTTTGACCTTGATGTGGATGTTCCTCACCTGAGTAAACATAAACATTTGACAAAATCTGTGCTCCCAGTTTGTTTTTTGGAAGCATTCCTTTTACCGCTTTTTCAATCAAACGGATTGGATCTTTATCAAACAATTGTTGAGCCGTCAAACTTCTTTGTCCACCCGGATAACCTGTATGACGAATGTAAAGTTTTTCGTCCCATTTTTTTCCTGTCAACTGAATTTTATCGGCATTTAACACCACCACATAATCTCCACAATCAGCATGAGGTGTAAAACTTGTTTTGTGTTTTCCTCTTGCCAATTTAGCAACTCCTGATGCCAATCTACCTAAACTTAGGCCGGCAGCATCTACCTGAATCCACTCCTTTTGTGCGGTTTCTTTATTTGCCGATATTGTTTTATAACTCAACGTATCCACTGTATTGATTTTTAATATTTTATATATTGTGAATGAAAATTCGGGTTGCAAATGTAGGAATTCATTTTGTTTTTCCCAAATTCATTTCAGAATTATTTTAATTAATTGAAAATAAAAATGCCCCGATCTCTCAGGGCATTTTATTTTTAAGTGGTTTTATTTATTATTTTACCACGACTTTTTTAGTCAATGTTTCTTTTCCGGCTTGGATTTTTACGATGTAAACTCCTGCAGGAAGTGAACTCATGTTGATTTGAGTTGTTTGAGCATTTGGATTAGATTTCAAAACTTGTTGCCCGGCTGTGTTAAATACAGCGATATTTGAAATATTTCCTTTTGCTGAAATGTTTACGTTGTCTTTTACCACTGTTGGGTAAACAGAGATTGTAGCTCCAGTTACATCAGATACTCCCATTTCGCCTTCCACTAATTTGATGTCATCAATATACATACTGTTGTTTGCACTAACGCTATAGAAGTCCATACCACCTAAAGTTCCGCCTAAATCCGCTGCATTATCATAAATAGTTTCACCATTTAAAGTTACCACAGCAGTATTTGCTGACACATCCTGAACAAACCTTAATGTCACCCATTCTTCAAATGGAAATGGAGCAGCAAAAGCTACAGCAGCATCATTTGCAACAATTACAATTTGATCCGGATTATCTGGCCAGTTTTCTTGGTCGTTAATGTGAACTTGCAATCCCCAGCTACCTGCTCCGATTGGCACAACATCCTGAAAATTAAAATAACCTGTAGCACCAAAGTCAACATAAACTTTTATTTCAGTTGTCCAAACGGTACCGGTTACGTTTCCAAAACTAAGAACAGCATCTTGAACTCCACCACCACCAATGTATCCGGATTGAGTTCCTGAAGAAGCTTGGTCATTTGCAATGATAATGTTTTCTGCTTCGATATCCGCACCTGACCAATTTGTCCAATGCCCTCCGAAATACGGCCCTAATGGATAATCTTCAAAACCATCAGTTAATTGCGCATTTGCCGAAAAGCCAATCACTAATGACAATGCTAAAAAATAGACTTTTTTCATAATTATTCTTATTTATTGTTTTTATTAGAATGTAAAATTATTAAAACTTTCTTAAATACAAAATTCAATTCAGTTAAAATTTAATATTTATGAATTTGGAAATACTGTAATTCAAATTTATTTCATGCAATTTTAGTATTTTTGCCACTTATTATACTTAGATAAACTTTCCATATGCAGACACAGACAGAAACTAAATTATCTTTTCAACAATTTCAACAACAAATATTGGAAGATTTCCGAATCGCAGTATTATCTCGTGAAACCAGTTTATTAGGGAGAAGAGAAGTTTTGACAGGAAAAGCAAAATTCGGAATTTTTGGGGATGGTAAGGAATTACCACAGATTGCTATGGCGCATGTTTTTAAAAACGGAGATTTTCGTTCCGGATACTATCGCGACCAGACTTTTATGTTTGCTATTGGTCAATTATCTATAGAAGAATTTTTTGCACAATTATATTCCAATACTAATCTGGAAAAAGAACCTGCTTCAGGCGGTCGTCAGATGACTTCTCATTTTGCTACTCGCTCACTGAACGAAGACGGATCCTGGAAAAAACTAACAGAACAGAAGAATTCAAGCGCAGACATCTCTCCTACTTCCGGTCAGATGCCACGCTTGGTCGGACTTGCCCAAGCTTCCAGGTTTTACAGAAATCATCCGGAAGCTGATGCAGAAAATAATTTCTCCCTAAACGGAAATGAAATCGCTTTTGGAACCATCGGAGATGCGAGTACTTCAGAAGGCCCTTTTTGGGAAACTATCAATGCTGCCGGTGTTTTACAAGTTCCTATGATTGTTTCTATTTGGGATGACGGATACGGAATTTCCGTTCCGGCCAAATACCAACGCACCAAATCCAATTTGAGCGAACTTCTTTCCGGTTTTCAACGGGATGAAGAACAGCGCGGATATGAAATCATCACCGTAAAAGCCTGGGATTACCCGGCTTTGATTGATGCTTATCAGCGTGCTGAAAAATTGGCGCGAGAAGAACATATTCCTTGCATCGTTCATGTCAGAGAATGTACGCAACCACAGGGACACTCCACATCGGGTTCACATGAACGCTACAAATCAGAAGATCGTCTAAATTGGGAAAAGGAATTTGACGGGATTGTTAAATTCAAAGAATGGATTTTGAATTTTGATGCAGGTGATGAAAAAATTGCAACAGCTGAAGAATTGGAATCAATCGAATCCGAAGCAAAAAAAGAAGTCAAAACAGCTCAAAAACAAGCTTGGGATGATTATTTGAATCCAATTGTTGAATTAAAAAACAAAGCCGTTGAACTGCTTGAAAAAGCAGCCGATGAGAGCCCGAATAAATCTTTCATCGAAACCGAAATCAATTCGCTGAAAGCCAAACAAACACCTTTCAAAAAGGATTTTTATAGTGCGATACGAAAAACTTTCCGACTGACGCGCGGAGAAAATAATCCGGCCAAAACCGAACTGAAAAACTGGTATGACGAACGAATGAAAATTGAAGAGGATGTTTATTCTTCACATTTGTACAGCCAGTCACAATGGAGTGCTGCAAATGTAGCAAAAGTTGATCCTGAATTTTCAGACCAAATGGAAGACGGACGGGTTGTTTTGCGTGATAATTTTGACAAAATATTTCAGAAATATCCCAAAGCCCTTGTTTTTGGAGAAGATGCCGGAAACATCGGAGATGTTAATCAGGGACTGGAAGGTTTACAGGAAAAATTTGGTGAAAGCAGAGTAACCGACACCGGAATCCGTGAAGCAACGATTTTAGGACAAGGAATCGGGATGGCTATGAGAGGATTGCGTCCGATTGCGGAAATTCAATATCTGGATTATGTTCTCTATGCTTTGCAATTAATGTCGGACGATTTAGCGACAGTTCAGTACCGCACCAAAGGTGGCCAAAAAGCACCGGTTATCATTCGTACGCGTGGCCACCGACTGGAGGGAATTTGGCATGCCGGCTCTCCCATGGGAGGAATCCTGAATCTGGTGCGGGGGATGTACGTTTTAGTTCCGAGGGATCTGACCAAAGCCGCCGGATTTTACAACACTTTACTACAATGTGACGAACCGGCCATCGTAGTAGAAAGTCTGAACGGATACCGATTAAAAGAAAAAATGCCGACGAATTTGGGCGAATTTACCACACCGATTGGTGAAGTCGAAATCACCAAAGAAGGTTCGGATGTTACCTTGGTAACTTACGGCTCTACTTGGCGGATTGTAACCGAAGCAGCCAAAGAACTGGCTCAGTTAGGCATCGATGCGGAAGTAATCGATATTCAATCTTTGCTTCCATTCGATTTAAAGCATGAAATTGTGGAAAGTCTGAAAAAGACCAATCGTTTGGTGGTGATTGACGAAGATGTTCCGGGAAGTGCTTCGGCCTTTATCCTGCAACAAATTCTGGAAGAACAAAACGGCTATTTCCATTTGGACAGCAAACCGCTGACCATCACAGCAAAAGCACACCGGCCGGCGTATGCTACTGACGGAGATTATTTCTCCAAACCTTCGGTGGATGATATTGTGGAAAAAGTTTATGAATTGTTTCGCGAAGCTAACCCGAATAATTTTCCGGAATTGTTTTAAATCGGCATTTGGGAGTTAGTGTCAAGTAATTATACAAAGAAATAGGAATCCGTCAGATTGGCGGATTTTTATTTAGAGAAATGAATGAGTCGGTTTATTTGATTAGTAAATCGGTTTTCGTCTGGCATCCCGGAAATTGATAATTGCAATTTGTTTCTTTCGCGGATAAATTTTATAAACTATAAAATTATTCTCGTCGACCATCCCTTTGTGAAGTCGTTTATATCGGTTAGTTTTCGGATAAATATCAGGCTGTAATTTGATTCGCTCAATAAAGTCTATGATATTTTGCTCCAACCGCAAAATTTCTTTCTTTGTCCAATTTCTCTCCAAATAGTCAATGGTCCTGGACAATCCGTTTTCTGCCTGTTTTGTCCAGACAATTTCTATTTCCATACATCAAACCGTTTCATCACGCTTTCGTGGCTCACGACTTCCCCGTTCTCTGACTGTCTCAGGCCTTCCTCTGTTTCCGCCTGTTCTTCCGCGCTCATTTCCGCCCACCAATCGGAAGATTCTTCCTGATAAATACGTTTTATCTTCATCAGAATACTTTCTCTGTTTGTATTGAGCAACAGCTGCATCAATTCCAATTTGGTTGCTTCTATATTCATAGCCATACTTTTTACAAATCTACAAAATAGTAAACTATTGACTGATTATGCCATCCGTTAAATTTTACAGGAATTATTTTCGATATTCTGCTTGTTATGACCCTTTAATTCTTCACAAACTTATTGGTTTCCAATCTTTTGGAAGTGGTTAGCTTCAAAATGTAAATGCCTTACTCAGCTTCATCCACTTTTCAGAAAAATAAATTCTCCATCACAAAACTCAATTTACCTTCACCCTGTCAGGTTCTGTATGTACCAGCACATCGGCTATTTTTGGAAGTTTTCGCTGGATTTCATCCTTTAAATCATGTGCAATTTTATGGCCATTAATGACCGAAATATTGCCATCCACAATCATGTGTAAATCCACATAGTAATCCATTCCCATTTTCCTGACGTGACATTTCTCGGTATCGACCACACCGGGCACGGTCAGGGAAATCTCACGGATTTCTTTGATGAGGTCATCATAAATCTGTTCATCTGAAATTTCGCTTAAAACCGGTTTGAAAATTTTATAGGCATTGTAAATAATAATTCCCGATGCAAGAAGCGCCGCTACATCATCTGCCGCTTCGAAGCCTTCACCTAGAAAAATAGCCACCGAAATCCCAATGAACGCCATGACTGAAGTAATCGCATCGCTGCGATGGTGCCAGGCATCGGCCTTCAGCGATGAACTATTGGTTTCTTTGCTCTTCCTAATGACATACTGATAGGATAATTCTTTGAACAAAATAATCCCACCCAATACAAAAAGGGTAAAGGTTTTCGGGCCTTCGTGCGGAGTCTTGATATTCTGAATGCTCTCAATCGCAATCACAGTCGCCGAAATAACCAAAAATCCAATTACGGCAAAAGTCGAAATCACTTCAAATCGTCCATGTCCGTAAGGGTGGTTTTCATCGGCAGGTTTGGTGGAATATTTAAGTCCAATCCAAACGAGAACGGATGCAAAAACATCAGCTGTGGATTCAATCGCATCGGCAATTAACGCATAGGAATTCCCTAAAATACCGGCTATAAATTTAACAACGGCAAAGAAAATGTTTCCCAGAATACTGAAAATGGAAGTCCTGATGGCGGTTTTTGAACTCATAATTGATAAAAAGCCCTGTTAGGGTTTGAAACCCTAACAGGGCTATGCCTGTGTTTTCTATATTTTAATCTTTTGCTAAAAACGGATAGCGGTAATCTTTTGCCGGAACAAAAGTTTCTTTTACCGTACGAACTGAAACCCATCGAAGCAGGTTCATGGCAGAACCGGCTTTATCGTTGGTTCCCGATCCTCTTGCCCCTCCAAACGGTTGTTGTCCTACGACGGCACCGGTTGGTTTGTCATTTATGTAGAAGTTTCCGGCCGCATTTTCCAATGCTTTAATCCCTTGACTCAATACATAACGGTCTTTGGAGAAAATGGCTCCGGTCAATGCATATTCAGATGTGGTATCAACCAATTCCAATGTTTTCTCCCAATTTTTGTCTTCAAATACATACACCGTCAGAATCGGGCCGAAAATTTCTTCTACCATGCTTTCATAATGCGGATCAGATGCCAAAATCACGGTTGGTTCAACAAAATATCCTACTTTACTATCGCATTTTCCACCAAAAATAACTTCTGCTTTTTTGGATTTTTTTGCCCGGTCTATGTATCCTTTGCATTTTTTGAAAGAATTTTCATCGATCACTGCCGTTACGAAATTGGAGAAATCTTCAGGCGAACCCATCGTAATGGAATCCAGTGCTTTCTTCATTTCTTTTTCGACTTTCGGCCATAAAGATTTGGATATATAAGCTCTGGATGCTGCCGAACATTTTTGTCCTTGGTATTCAAATGCTCCGCGAATCAATGCTGTTGCTACTTCCTGAGCATCGGCTGATTTATGAGCAATTACGAAATCCTTTCCTCCGGTTTCTCCAACTATCCTCGGATAGGTTTTATGAATGTTAATGTTATCACCGATTTGTTTCCAAAGTGATTTAAAAACGGTTGTAGACCCCGTGAAATGCAGTCCTGCAAAATCAGGATGCTCGATTACGGTTTTGGCGGTTTCGGCTCCTCCGGTGAGCACCATATTGATTACACCATCCGGTAATCCGGCTTCTTTGAAAACTTCCATGATTACCTGTGCCGAATACACTTGTTTGTCAGACGGTTTCCAAACTACTACATTTCCCATCAACGCCATGGATGCCGGAAGATTTCCGGAAATGGCGGTAAAATTAAACGGAGTGATAGCAAAGGTAAATCCTTCCAAAGGACGATATTCCACCCGGTTCCAAACGCCTTCTGAAGAAATCGGCTGATCGGCATAGATTTGTGTCATGAACTCCACATTGAAACGCAAGAAATCAATCAATTCGCAAGCGGAATCAATTTCTGCCTGAAAAGCTGTTTTGGACTGGCCAATCATAGTAGCAGCATTGATTTTGGCACGGTAAGGTCCTGCCAATAAATCAGCCGCTTTCAAAAAGATAGCTGCACGGTTTTCCCAAGACATATCGGCCCAATCTTTACGGGCTTTCAATGCCGCATCAATGGCATCTTTAACGTCTTTTTGGGTTCCTTTGTGATAATAGCCTACTATGTGCTGATGGTCATGTGGCGGACTGATGGGCTTTTTATCACCGCTTTTCACTGTTTTGCTTCCTATGTATTGAGGAACTTCAATTTGTTGTTTGTACATCTTTTTGTAAGTAGCCCGTAATTCCTCACGCTCGGGAGAACCCGGCGCATAAGATTTTACTTCTTCATTGGCTACAAAGGGTACCTGATAAATTCCTTTTGGCATAACGTATTTATTTTGTTGTTTTTAAACTGATTTTTGAGGTGCAAAGGTACGAATGATTTTGTTTTTCTACCTGCCAACCAACGGAAAGTTTGAAGTTTTAAATCAGGTAAATTAATTCCTTGTATTTACTTCGCCATACCCCATCAAAACATCATAACGAACGCCCCAGGGACGATAGTAGAATAATGCCTGGTAAAGGTTTTCGGTTTGCCAGAAACTTCCGTTAACAATGGAATAGCTCACGGTTTGTGTGCTCTGATCATAAACGGCATATTGATAATTATAATATCCTTGTTTCAATAAAGCTGCAACTTCCCAATAATTACTTTCCGCTTTTTTCAACCGGAATTCGGGAGTTAATTGCCAATCGTTAAATGCGCCCACGATGTACAATTCTTTGGTTCCTCCTGCGTCGTCAAATTCGTCCAAAGCAAAATGCACCCAAGTATAATCGGCTTGTGAGCCTGATAAATTCTGGTCTGAGAGCCGGACATTCCGCACGTAAAAAGCCCCGTTTACATCAGGCTCGTCAAAATATCCCAAATTCCATTTTTGGAAATCGGCTCTTAGAACCGTATGATACAAATTATCTTGTTGAAAAATGCGCTCCGTACTCATAGCGGGAACTTCCAGCGTTTTGGTATCAAACCAGAGATACTCGCTGTTTCCTTCAAACAAATGGTTCTGATCCCGATAGGTCAATTGACTGTTTCGCACAAAAGAAGGTCTTTTTAAGCTTAAATTATCTTCCCAATTCCCATTTTTCATAATAAAGAGAGTGGCTCCGTCAGGCGTTTCGGTAAGATTTACCTGACCGCTGCTCGCCGTCACATTTAATCTTTGATTCAAATTTCCGGTACCGATGCCTCTTTCGGCCTGAATGCCTACAACTACTTTCTGGTCATCATAAAGTGCAAATCTGCGGGTGAGAACCGGGTTGTTTTCATCTTTTGTATAAACTTTTATTACATAATTTCCCGGAAGCTTTAATCGGGCATTTTGATTGGGAATGATCAATTGATAATGGGTATAATTCTGATAGGTATTGAACGAATTCCGGTAATCGCGTATATAGTCGGAGGAATATCCGTCCAGAAATTCGGACTGGAAAATTCCCGAAGGTGTCCAGTCGGCGTTATAATGTTCGATTTTATAATTATATTCCTGAAAACCCGCATTCAAATCATCAAAGGACAACACAAAATATTCGCCTCCCAACCGCGCCACAGGTGTTTGGTCGTTGGTTTGAGGATTGTACAATTGTACCGTTTTGATGTTTTCCGGCGGCAGGGCTTCCGAATATTGCTGAGCCGATAAATGAATGGCAGTCAGAAAAAATATACTTGCAAAATTTGTTTTCATATTTTCAAAAATAGGAATTTGAATTGATACAAAAAACAAAGACGGTCATTCATTTAACCGCCTTTCTCATTTTATTTTTCAAACGAATTTATTGTTTGATTATTTTACGAACATCAACCCCTTGATCGGTTTTTATTTTCACAAAATACATCCCTGTTTCTAACTTGGAAATATTCTGAATCGTTTCAACCGAATTTACCATTGAAATTTTCACCAGTCTTCCGGCAACATCATAGATTTCGACTGAATTGATTTGCATTTCAGATTTGATGTTCAGGACATCTTTTACGGGATTGGGAAAAACCGAAACTTTAGGCGAAAGATTGGAATCATTATTTATTCCCAGTTCACTTTCAATAATTGTTTCATACTCATTTGTTTCGATAGGGTAGTTATAATCAAAAAAGATGTTTGCGGTATTTGAGAAAATATCTCCTTCCTGAAGGGTTTCTTTTGTTCTTAATTTAAAAGCTATATATCCAAACCTATTTTGACTCGGTGCTGGTGGTAAATTTATATACTCAAATGTTATAGTCAATTTATTTATATCGCTAACGGTAAACGAATAATTATGGCTTGCATCAACAGGTGTGATTGTAGAAATATCAAATTTCTCAGTATCAATATAATCCGTGATAACAATATGGCTGGCAAATGCTGTACCTGTATTCTCAAATCGTATTTTATAATAGACAAATTCTCCAACTTCTTCTAGTGAAATTGAGGTTCCTTGAAGACAGATTTTATCATTTGGATCAAAAGAATTTACTACCGTTTGAACTAGTGAAAACATATTATCTTCTGTCGTTTGATCATTTTCAATTGGATTAATTGTAGCTTCAAAAGTTAATTCATCATCATTATTCAATGGGAATTCAGGATCAGTGGGTTCATTAAATTCTAATTCAAACTGGATCTCAGCAGACTGGTAAGGAGCTAAATTTTCAAAATTCCAAATAAGTGAGTTTTCGGTTTGAGAATCAGTTTGGGGCACAGAGCTTATAAATTCCATATAATCTCCTTGATAGTCTAATTGAACAGTACCGGAAAGTATGGTTGTACCAACGTTTTTATAGATTACTTTATAGCGACTTACAAAACCTGCAACAGGATCTGTAAGAGGAATTACGGCAATATTCAAATCATTATAATTACCAGTTGGGACAGCACAAAAATCCTGAGTTATGGAATTCCCTACAATATCAAACGAAAAAGCTGCATTAGCGGGTTGAAAAGAAAAATAATCTGCTTCCGGAATTAAACTGAAATCATTTAAATCATTTACTTCGACATAGGCACCATTATAATTTGTAAATAGTGTATTTGGGCTAGAATCATTTTCAACATTTATTCTTGTGTAGGGCATAAGTAAATTTGAATTTTGGCAACCATCACCATCCAAATCAATTTTAATCTCACCTGATATCACATTAAATGTACGGTTAAACTTCCATACGTCTGAAAGGTATCCCTCATTTGGGTCTTCTCCAAGACCATTCCCTCCATATAAATAATAATTTCTGTCATTATCTTGCCAAAACAATGAACTTTGCCTAACCCCAGGTAAATTTGTAATAAAAGGTTCATTTAAAACACCATAATTTCCAAATCTTTCATCTTGGTAATTTCCTATATGTTTTTCTCCTCCAATCCATGCCCATTGTTTCAAATTAATATCAAATCTCCATATGTCGTTGTAGAAGTAATTTTCATCAGGCCCAAAATAAAAATCTTCACTTCCTCCAAAAAGCAATAAAGAACCGTTTTCTTCCACCCAAGTACTTGCATTATGTCTAATCCCAGGTGAGTTATTTTCATTATAAACTCCAATTAAACCATAACTTAATTCGGAGTTTTCAGTCATTTGTATCCAATTTTCATTATTAAATTTCCATAAACCTCCGTTGGATGTAATCACCCATAAAAAACCGTCATTGTCATTCCAGCTCGTATATTGTCTTCCTCCGATTGGTTGATTATTCTCATCCTCCAGTCCAATTCCTATTGAATGTTCGGGCATTTCATCATTATTACTACCTTTTAACCATGCCCACATCCCTTCAGAAAGACTATACTTCCATACATCATTTAATTCAACCTGATCTCCTTGAGAAACATAACCAAACCCACTAAACAAATAGAAATTTCCTTGTGCATCTTTCCATGAAACTGCATGACCTCTTCCTCCCGGAGTATTCTCCTCGCTATATTCATTCGGAATTCCATAATTCGGAATTTCGTTATTACTTGCAGAACCATCCATCCAAATCCAATTTCTAGTTTGGGTATTAAATTTCCATAAATCACTTTTATAGTTATTATACGAAATATGTCCCCCGTACAACCATAGATTATCCTCATCATCTGCCCAAGACGACACCCAATCTCTTCTTCCCGGATAGTTAAAATACTCTTCGATACCTAATTCTCCATAATTTGGATTCGTGGAATTAAAATCAAATTCAAAACTCCTGATAAATTGCCATTTGAGAGTTGAAACATCATATTTCCAAATATCTCGTGTTTCTGTTTGTGTATTATTATAACCCAAGCCGTATTTGTGGTAATACCAAAGATTTCCTTGCGAATCGTTCCACTTTGCATTATAAGCATAAAGAGAACCAGGATGTGTGAATTCAGTCTTATTTGCATCCAAAACTACTTTTCTTTCGAATGTATTTACATTTGCATCCATCCTATTTAACATAGACCATTCGTTAAGATTTGGATTAAATTTCCAGAAGCTTCTGTAATTCCATAAATAAAACTCACCATCATATATCCATGTTTGATTTGAGGTTAAGGATGTATAATTAACAGTTCCATCTGTATTTGGATCATAATTTCCACTAAATATATCTATCTCATCGGGTATTACTACTTCTCCACTATTTTGCTTTTTTCTTAAAATCCAAATATTTGTTTGGGGATTATACTCCCATAATCTTCTTGTATAATAGTACCATAAATGGTCATTTTCATCTATCCAATATGCTGCTTTAAATGAACCGGTTGGAACCGGCATATTAAGAATATCCTCCACCCCTACATTTGGATTATTTTCAGTGGTTGTAAAATCTCCCTTTACCCATGTCCATAAATTTGTTTGTGGATTATATTTCCAAACTTCATTTGTATTAGTTGTTTGCAAGACCCACCCCTCCGGATGAACACTGGTAGCAACTTGTCCTCCAAAAAACCATAAATTTCCCTCATCATCTACCCAAGTAGCAGCATTCTTTCTTGAAGGAGGGTAGTTTGAACTACTTTCTATACCCATTTCGCCATAAGATCCAAGATCAAAATACTCCCTAGATCCGGACATACATGCCCACATTTGGGTTTGTGGATTAAATCTCCACATGGTATTAATATGTTTTTTGTAGGTATCTTCCCCAACTGTAATTCCTCCAAACATCCATAAATAACCATCCGGTGTTGTCCAAGTTTGGGAGAAAGCAGTTAAAGGTGGTTGATTTTCAGGCGACTCAATACTTTGTGTACCAAAATGAGGTTCATTCTCAAAAGTTTCATTCATAACTTTCGACCACATTTTGCTTGCAGTATTATATTTCCATAAATCATTCAGGTTTTCTTCATAAAAGAAATTTGGATTAAATGTACTATTGTGATTAAAAAAACCGCTAAATAACCAAATGTTGTCTTCCAAATCAGTCCACAATTGAACCCCTATTTTTGCTCTTGGTGTATTTCTGTAATCCTCATTATTTAACCCATAAACAATTTCTTCTGCATCTTCCTCTTCTATAAAAATACCACTTACGTAAACCCAATTTTGAGTCTCATTATTAAATTTCCAAAATAAATTTGTCTCACCAGCATCATTTCTTCCACCCCCAAAAAAATAAAATGAATTATCTAGCAGAACTCCATCACAATATTCCGAAGGATTCGGATAATTATCGGGGTGTTCCACTCCTACTAATGCGTAATCTGCTATTTCTGCATTCCCAACTTTACCCCCACCTATCCATGTCCATATATTTTGAGACTGCTGGGAGAAGAGCAATACCGGAATGAAAGCTAAAAAATAAGTAATACGTTTTTTCATATGAAATATTTTAATCTATTATGTTTCCTAAATACATTTTTCAAATTCACAAGTTAATTAAAAACAGCACATAAATATTTTTTACGCAATTAACTTATAATCAAACGGCTGTAAAATATTATTTTTTAATCACTTTCTTCGTCATTGTTCTTTTGTCCGTTTTAATTTTCACGAAATAAGTTCCGTTTGGAAGTGCGGACAAATTTAATCCGGTTTCAAAATCATTTATCAGACTTATTTGCATCAACCGCCCTGAAACGGAATAGATTTCAATAAGTTTAATTTTAGAATCCGATTGAATGTTTAAAATATCTTCTACCGGGTTTGGAAAGACTTGTATTTCTATGCTTCCGGAAACATCTTCTGCCTGTAAATTTTCAAATACGGTTTCTTCGTCTTCTGAAACTACCGGATAATTATAATCGAAATAAATGTTAACGCTACTTTTTACAATATCTCCCGCCGTTAAATGGTCTTTGGTTTTAATTTTCAGTAAAATATTTCCGTGTCCGCCGGTTTCCAGCATTGCCATCGGCAAAAAGAACTCGGTGGTATTTCCGGTAACTCTTGCTTTCACTTCGTGTGAGCTGTTCAATACCATCAGGCTTGGGACATCATATTTTTCCGGGTCAATTTCCATTGAAATTACAATATTTTCAACCGTTTCCGTTCCCGTATTTTGAAAACGGATGAAATAATGGAGCTCTTCGCCTATCATAACCGTGGGAACGGAATTTCCCTCTAAACATATCAAATCATTGGGTTCATAATCAGCGACAGCTTTGTGATTCAATGGATAAATGTTATCGGCAGGGTTTTCATCGGTAAGAGCCGACTGTATATCAGCCGTAAAAATCAATTCGTCGCCTGCTTCCACCGGAGGGAAATCAGATGAATCATTGACATCTAACCGGATGATTATCTCACGATTTTCAAACGGATGCAACCCCGAAAAATCAAAGGAAAGCAATCCGGAGGATTGGATATCGGGAAGCGGAAGTGAGGATATGAAATCCGTTCTTTCATCATCAAATTCAAAATTCACGGTTCCCGAAACGGTTTGATTTCCCTGATTGCGGTAAACAATCTTGTAGGTTGAAATACTGCCCGGAATCGCCGGGATCACGGGTGCTACCATTACTTCCAGATCGGAATGCTCATCGTTTGGGGTAATACAAAAATTCCGGATTTCTATACTGTTGTCAACCAATGGGAAGTTTACCGTTTCGATTTGCGGATTGATATTGAAAAAATCAGGATTTTCAAGTTGAGGCGAAAGCGTAAAACTTCCATCCATGGTATAAAAAACATATTCTGCCTGATTATCTGAGAAATAAGAATTAATTGATGTCCCGTCTGTGTTATTGATTTTTATAAATGGTTGTGGAAAATCATTTTCATCGCATTGACCGTCATTATTACTATCATATAGCAAAATTCCGATAATAGTATTAAAATCCCCTCCCGGTTCTTGTGTGCAATATGTGTTCAGGTTCCACTGATAGTCGTTATACAGAATTGATTCTAAAAACGCTATTTCAAAATCGTCGGCACATATATTTACAAAGTCTCCAATTTCAGCAAATGCCGATATGTTGTCTTCAAGATAATATTGATCTTCGTCAAATGGAGTACCATTTTTCACATTCAGATGAGTTAATTGATTGTCATATACGCTTACAAATTGTAAATTAGGATTAACAGAACAATCAAGTGATGTAATAAAGTTATGGTCAAGATATAAATGTTCTAAAAGAGTTAAATTCGAAATATCAATAGACGTTAAATTATTAGAATTACAATATAAAAGTTCCAGATTTAGAAGACTCGAAACATCCAAATGGGTGAGTTCATTTTCACCGCAGACTAATCCTTTCAAATTAATTAAATTAGCTACGTTCAATTCTGTAAGATTGTTTTGCCGGCAATTCAAAGCCTCCAAATTTTCAAAAGCCTCAATACCTGTCAAGTCATTTATTTGTAGTTCAGGAAGATTCTCATTTCCATATATATATAACCAATAAACCGTAAGCGCCTCACTTATCTGTATTTCGCCATCTGCATTTGTGTCAATGGCAATATTATTCCCGTCCATATCCATTGCAATTCCGTTCGTTTCATTTGCCTGCAAAAGTTTCGCTTTGAAATTAGCATCCGGAATGTTAACAATCTGGGCGTTTACACAACCTAAAAGCAAAACTGACAGAAAAAATAAGTGTTTCATAGTACCAATTATAGGTTTAAATTTCTACTATCTGCGCTTTTGCCCAACCAAGACACAAGAAAAGTAAGTAAATTATGTTTTTCATTCTTTGAGGTTTTGGTTTATACTACTCTGCTAAATTATTTCCAATTCCTTAATTACCAAATCATAAATGAGCATAGTGAGTATTTCATTTAGAATTTGTCAGATTGATTTCAAGATTTCCTGTAAACGCTCTCTTTTCCTCTGCGAAATGGGCAGTTGGCTGTTGTCCGCCATCACCACATATCCACCGTCTTTTTTGATATAAGATTTCAGATACGCAAGATTAATCAGATGAGATTGATGAATTCGTTCAAAACCGTGTCCCGAAAGCAATTCTTCATACTCTTTCAGCGTTTTGGAAATCAAGACCGGCTTACTGTTCCGTATATAAAACGTGGTATAATTATCTTCCGATTCACAGCGAATAATATCGCTGACATTGAACAAATGTACCCCGTCCGAATTGGAAAGTGCAATCCGTTTAAAATTATCCACTTTCATCCTGATGTTTTCCAACAAGAGATTGATGTTGGCAAATGATTCATTTCTTTCAATGGTTTCCTTAATTTTTATAATAACTTTCCGGAGTTCATCGGGGTCTATCGGTTTCAGTAAAAAATCAAGCGCGCTAAACCGGAACGCTTTGATAGCGTATTGTTCATGAGCGGTAATAAAAACGGTTTGAAAAGAAATTCTGCCATACTCCTGCGCAATTTTTTCCAAAATGTCAAACCCCGTCCCGTCGTTCAAGTGTATATCCAGAAAGACGACATCGGGTTTTACCGATTCCAGGACAGAAACCCCCATCGCCACGCTCTCTGCCTCCCCTACGATTTCTATTTCAGGAACATACAGCTTAAAAAGCCCTTTCAATCCTTCTCTCAGGTTTCCATCATCTTCAATCAAAACTGCCGAAATCATATTTTTCTTTTTAGGGTTTAACTTTCAATATACTGAACAGGCAAAACAAGGATAACTTTGGTTCCACGGGATTCTCCCGTATCGTCTTTCAGTTCCTCAATTTTCAGGTTCGATTTCCGGGAAGTGGAATTTTCTATCATTTCAAGTCTTTTGCGTATGATGTTCATCGCCATAGACCGATGGGCGGAAACGGATCTTTCTTTAAGTAGTTTGGATTTTTCTATTCCTGTTCCGTTATCCGTGACCGTACAAATCAAACTATTTTCATCCAGTTCAAAATTTATGGTTACCGTACCGTATTCCTTTTTGGGAATTAGTCCGTGAATAATGGCATTTTCCACAAACGGCTGTATCAAAAGCGGGGGGACAGCCAGGTCATCTTCAATATTTTTATCTTTATGAATAGAAAAGTCAAATGCGTTGTTAAAACGTAACTGTTCAAGTTCCAGATAATTTTTTAAACTTTCAATTTCTTTATCTATGGGGATTAAAGACTCTTTTGAGTACTCCAGTGTAAGACGCATCAGTTTGGAAAACTTGGCAAGATATTTAATGGCAGATTCATTGCTGTTCTGAACAATAAAACTTGAAATAGAACCCAAACAATTGAACACAAAATGCGGATTCATCTGTAAATGAAGGGCTTTTTGTTCATATTCGGCAAGGTTTTTCTGAAGCGTAAGATTCTTTTTCAACTGATTCCGGTTATAAAAAAGAAACAATAGCCCGAAAGTCAGAATCAAAATCAATCCGCTCGAAACCAATTGTAAAATATGCCTTTTTGACTGCTCTTCAAACAATACTTTCTGCGCCTGTTGCTGTTCTTTGTGAATGAAATCTCTTTTTTCAGATTCAAAGTTCATTTCTGACCGTACGCCATTCCGTATATTTTCATAATTTACAAGACTGTCCCGTGCCTGCGCATACAATTTGTGGTGCTCCAGTGACTTCTGAAAATTGTTTTCTTTCTCATAAATTTCGCTGATAAGCTGTTCCGTCAGCAAAACAGTTTCAAGTATGTTCATTTCTCGGGCAAGAGCATTGGATTTCGTAGCATTTTCAAGTGCTTTTTGATAGTTTTTTTGTGCAAAATAAAATTTGCCTAAATGATAATAGGTATCCGAAACCCCAAATTTATCCCCAATTTGCGAAAAAGAAGAAATGGCTTTCTCCCATATTTCCAAAGCTTTTTCCGGCTCTTTATTCTGCTCAAAATACAAACCGAGATTATTGTACAATTCTCCCAATCCCCTGTAATTCGTAGAATTTTGGAACTGATTCTCGGCTTGAACATAATATGTATAGGCATCGGAATAATTTCCCTGTTTGAAATAAATGTTCCCGATATTCGTCATAGTGATTCCAATAGTCGGGTCTCCTGTTTTTTTCTGAGTTTTCAAGGCTTTCTGATAAAACTCCAACGATTTTACATATTCTCCTTTTGCCTTATAAACAACCCCTACATTATTATAAACCCGTGCCAGTTTAGGTAAATCTTTTTCTTTTTCATATATCCTTACGGCTTTCAAATGATAATCAAGTGCCTTGTCATAACTGCTTTGCTCTGAAAATACAATCCCCATACTTCCATAAGCACGAGCCAAATCAGTCTGAGATGCAGGGGCTGTTGATTTCTCAAAAATAATCCTTGCCTTGTCAAAAAACTCCAATGCATCCGGATAATTTCCTGTAATAATATTATAATTGCCTAAATTCAGACAGGCACGCCCCTCTTCATTCTCAATCTTATTATTTTTGGAATAAGTCAAAGCCTTTTCAGCATAGAATTTCAGGGAATCGGGGTGTGTGGTTTTAAATAAATCCGCTATTTGATTCAGCTTTTCAGCCTTTTGGTGTGGATTGCTCGGTTGATTCAGTAATTTCCTCAAACTGTCAATTTCCCCGTTCTGCGAAAAAATCATAACAGGGATTAACAACAATAGAGTTAAGAACGGTCTGATGAAATAAGGCATTTTCAAATAATTACTACATCCGCAAATGTAACTTATTCAAATGCAAATATTTTTTGGAATTAGAATTTGCTGAATTTAAATTAGGATTCGAGAAGAAATCCATTATTCCCTCACATCATTTATCTCTTCCACCTTATCAAAAACACTCTTCGCAAACGGACAAAGCGGAATGATTTTCAAATTTTTCTCACGAGCAAATGCCACCGCATCCATAACCATTTTTTTACCAACTCCTTGTCCGCTAAAGTCCGGATTTACTTCGGTATGGTCGATGATAAATTTATCGTTCCCTGCCCATGTATAGGTCATCAGTCCAGCCTGAATATCGTTTTCCATCGCCCTGAAAAAACCCTTGTTTCCGTCGTTGATTCGTTCTACTTTCATTTCAAATTGATTTTAATTATTGGTTGCATAAATGTACAATTTTCGATTAAGAGCCTATTTAAATTTATCAGCATTTTATCATTTTAATGGGAAACCTTAACAGTTTAAGGCACACAAATTGAAATTACTTTTAAATTATAACAAATTAAAAGTTAAAAAAATGAAAAAGTTCATAACACTATCCGCTTTGGCACTCGTTATCAGTGTTTCAGCGCAAGAGAAAAAACCAGACCGTATGGGCGGGAATCCGGAACATAAAATGGAGATGTTTGACAACCTGAATTTGACCGACCAACAAAAAGCCGATATCAAAGCACTCTATCAGGAAAAGAAAGACGACCATCAAAGCTTGAACGCAGAACACAAAGACCGTAAGGCTCTTTCTGATGCTGAAAAAGCAGAATTCAAGGCAAAAAAAGAAGCCCAAAGAAATGAGTTCGATGCCAAGCTTCAAAAAATCCTGACTCCGGAGCAATACAAACAATTTACAGCTGAAAGAGCAAAACGCCACGAAGCAAAAAACATGAACAAAATGGAAAAAAGAGAATAAATAACTTCAGAATATTTATTTCAAAACCCTGAAATTTCAGGGTTTTTTTATGCCATTTCTGAGCCTATCTCTATTTCTCCCAATAATAGTTTATGAATTGGGCATCTGGAAGCTATTTCGTGCAAGCGCTGTTTCTGGGTTTCGTCCAAATTTCCCTTTAGCCGTATCGTTTTAGAAAATCTTGTGGCCTGTGATTTTTCAATCTTTTTAAAATCCACCTCGACCACAACTTCTTCCAGCACCCAGCCTTTTCGGTCGGCATACATTTTCATCGTTGCTGCTGAACAAGCCGCCAGCGAAGCAGACAATAATTCGCCCGGATCCGGCCCCAGATCCTTTCCTCCCAAGCTGACCGGCTCATCCATTACGAAACTTTGTCCATCTGTCTCAATTACTGTCCTGTATTTTTCTCTGCCTATCTTGGCCAAAACCTTTCCCATCATTTCTTTTTTAGAACGAATTTTTGAAATTTTCAATTTTTTCCCGAAGCGCATCTGCCAATTCCGGATTGGTGATTTCAACTTTCTGCCGATCAAAATTTTCATCGAACTTTGGCAATGAAAAAGTTTCCCTGATGTCTGCCCCAAATTGTGGAAAATACTTTTTGGCATGCTCCATCACATTTCCACCTCCATATCCTCCCGGAGAGGTTGTCATCAGAAACATCGGTTTTTCCTGCCAGACTTTTACCTCAATTCGCGAAGCCCAATCATAAACATTTTTAAAAGCAGCCGTATAAATCCGGTTATGTTCCGCCAACGAACAGATGATGACATCACAGGATTCTACGTCTTTTAAGAATTTTTGGGCTTCCTCAGGATAGCCCTTTTTCTCCCGATCGACGGAAAAAATCGGCATTTCATAATCATTTAAATCTATGAAATTAATCTCGTCGCTTGTGAAACTTTTCAAAACGAATTTTACCAATTCCCGATTTCTTGAGGTGGAAGAAGTACTTCCTGCAAAGGCCAATATTTTCATTTATAAACTAAATTTAGATTTTCTTCCCTATAAACCTTACCACAGATCCTTTTCCATTATGGTAAAGTCCTTCACTTAATTCGACCTCAACTTCCTCTAGTTGAAGAATTTCATAACCTTTAAAATCATTTTTGATTTCTTCTATTGAAAATAATGATTCCAAATCCGTTGGACCGCCTATTTTTTCATTTTGATTTCGATAATCCAAATGTTTTTTACCAAATGCTTCAAAAATTATAATTCCGCCAATTTTTAATGTTTCATTTAAAATTTGATGGTATTCTGACTTGATATTTTTCGGAAAATGGGCATAAATAAGGGCAACAACATCAAAATCTTCTTTTTTAAAATCCAATTCCGGTAAAAATCCAACTTGATAATCCATTGAAACATTATGTTTCTCGGCCAATTCCAAAGCTTTTTTTCTTCCTTCAACACTGATGTCAAAAGCAAAAACATCCCAACCCAATTTGGCAGCATAAACAGCATTTCTACCTTCTCCTTCCGCTCCAAATAATATTTTCCCAGGCTTTAGATTCTGAATTTTTTCCCTTAAAAATTGATTAGGCTCTGTTCCATATGCATATTCTTCTGCTTGATATCTCGTATTCCATCTGTCTAACCATTCATCTTTCATCTTTCAATTTTCATTTTAATTATTTTTCAATTTTCTTAACCGGAAACGGCACAAATTCATCTTCATCACCGGGGACTTTTGGAAAGGCTTCCAGATTTTGCTCCCGCCAATTTTTTTTGGCCTCTTCCAGAATATCTCTGTCGGAATTCACAAAATTCCAAAACATAAATCGCTCTTCCGGAAAAGGTTCGCCGCCGAAAAGATACAAAGTCGTTTCGCCGTTGGTTTCAAATTCGCAAAGCGAAGCGTTTTTTGCTATCAACAATTGTTTGCTCCCATAATCATTACCTTCGATTTTTACTGTCCCATCCAAAACATACATCCCGACTTCCCCAAATAATTTATGACCGATATTTATTTTCTGCGCTTCACTCGTTTTAATTTCCAAAAAATACAATGGACTCTGAACCGGAACCGGAGATTTTCGATCGGTCAATTCGCCTGCGATTAATTTGAACCGGATTCCGTTCTCTTCCCAAATCGGAATATCTTCTTTATTGATGTGGTAAAAACTCGGCTCACTTTGTTCCAGATCTTTCGGAAGCCCTATCCAGATTTGAAATCCATGCAGAAACTTATCATGTTTCCGCAAATATTCAGGTGTTCTCTCCGAATGAACCACACCTTTTCCTGCGGTCATCCAATTCACCTCACCCGGCTTTATTTCTACCGCATTCCCCATCGAATCCCGATGGAAAATAGCACCGTCAAACAAATACGTCAAGGTCGAAAGCCCGATGTGCGGGTGAGGCGGAACATCCAAATTTTCATATTCTTTCAAACAGGCCGGACCCATGTGATCAATAAAGACAAATGGTCCTACCGCTCTTTTTTCCCGGAATGGAAGTAGTCTGCCAACCAAAAAATTACCGATATCAGCGGCTTTTTCTTCTAAAATTAAACCTACGTTGGATTGCATTTTTATTAGTTTTAATGTCATTCCGCATAACGAAATGAGAGATTTTTATAATTGATTATAACTTGGAAAATTCTCAGCAACTATGGTTTTCCATTCCGGATGCCGTTTGATATAAGCAAAGACAAAAGGACAATAAGGCATCAGTTTTTTTCCGCTTTCTTTGATAAATGACAAAGTTTTTTCAACTAAAACAGCACCTACGCCTTTCCCACCTAATTCTTCCGGAACTTCTGTATGGATTAACGCTATCCGGTCTGAAAATTCGTTGAATTGGATAAAAGCCTTGGATCCATCTATTTCCATTTCAAATCGATTGTCGGTTTCGTTTTTTATGAGTTCTATATTTTCTAATTCTGATTTCATATTCATTACTTTAAATTTGGAATTATAAACTACGCAATTTAAATGAGAAGTTGAATGCTTAATTAAAATTAAACTAATTAAGCATTCAAAACAAATTGATTAGTCTTCCAAATATCCGAATTTCCCTAAATTAAAATCATCAAAAGCCTCAATCAATTCTTCCCTTGTATTCATCACAAACGGACCATGTGAAGCAATCGGTTCATGAATCGGCTCACCACTCATCACCAAAACAACGGTATCCGTGGTTGCTTCGATAGAAAAAGTTTCACCATCATTGGCCATCAATGCAAAATGATCTTGTAAAAATTCTGTTCCGTTTATTTTGGAATTCCCTTCTATGGCGACCAAAGCCGTGGTAAAATCAGTCGGAAAATTCAAATCCAAAACTGCACCGGCCTTCAATTCCACATTGTATAAATGAATCGGCGTAAATGTACTTGCCGGCCCTTTTTTGCCTTCATATTCGCCGGCAATAATTTTCACAGCACCGCGGTCATCGCTTAATTCTACTTTTTTGATATCGGTCTTTGAAATTGCCTGATATTTTGCAGGACCTTTTTTATCCTTAGCCGGGAGGTTAACCCATAGCTGGACCATTTGAAATTCTCCTCCGGTTTTGCTCCATTCAGTTTCATGAAATTCTTTATGAAGCACTCCGGAAGCCGCTGTCATCCACTGAACATCACCCTCGCCGATGATGCCGCCCCCACCGGAACTGTCACCGTGTTCTACCTTGCCTTTATAGGCAATGGTTACGGTTTCAAATCCTTTGTGAGGATGTACACCTACTCCTTTTGGTTTTTCAGATGGCGGAAAAATGTATTTGGAGTTGTAATCCAGCATGATGAACGGATTCATACGTTGCATCGTTTCAGTCCCCGGAATAAAGTTATGTACCCTGAATCCGTCACCTACAAAATGAGGCATTCCCGGCCTTGTAATTTTATCTATGCTTTTTGTTTTCATCTTTGTCTCTCTTTAATTAAATTTAAAAAAATCGCTTAATTCCAGTCCAAATGAATTATCGTGGTAAACGATATTGGTTTTAGATTTTCTTGATTTCCAATAATTCTCGTTGACCATTCGATCTAAATCTTTTGAATTTTCAAATTCTATTATAACCAAATCGGTATCTAAAATTCGGCTTAATTTTTTCAACCTCGTTTTCTCCAATTCATCGATCGAATGATGAATGGCTAAAACCTTAAAAGCTGATGTTTGGATTTTTTCAATTGCAATATCTACACTTTCTGTTGTGGCCACTTTCCAGTTTAAAACCTTAGCAGTTTCATGTAATGGATTCACCACCAAAACTTCTAAATTTCTCATTGTATATCTCTTATTTTGTAGTACAAATTTACCACATCGCAAACCGATGTAAATTGATGTAAGATAAGAACGTAATTAACTGATTTTCTTTGTTTTAAATCCAATTTAATTCAAAAAAAAGACAAAGACATTGACTTGTGTTAAGAATGAGGTCAGTTGGGTTTGAAATTTTTTCGTGCCAATTCTTTACGTACCCGACTGAGGGATTCGGGTGTGATGCCGAGATAAGATGCCACCATCAATTGAGGAACACGTAATAAAATATCAGGGTATAATTTAATGAAATCCATATAGCGTACTTCTGCTGAGGCGCTGATCAACAAATTAATACGCTTATGCAGATGACGGATGTGATTGTTCAACGCCAGCATATTGAACCGTTGAAAACTGGGACTTAATTCTGACAATTTCTCAAAAAATCCGGTTTCAATCAAAATGATTTCCGAATCTTCCACTGCATCTATGAATTGTTCCGAAACTTCATTGAACAAAACACTCGAACGGTCTGAAATCAACCAGTTTTCAGGTGCAAATTGTAAGATATGTTCCTTTCCGCCCTCATCAATCGTATAGGCGCGCAAAAGTCCTTTGGCTACAAAAAAAGTATGATGACAAGCCTCGCCCGGACGTAAAATGATTTCGTTCTTCTTGACATTTTGACGGATCAAACGTTCGTCCATCCATTTTTTCATTTCCGGTGTTACCTGTACAGATTTCTCTTCAAAATAGGCCAAAAGCTCATCAAACATTTTCGAAATTTTGGTTGAAAATACGGCTTTATTTATATTTTAGTAAACTAAATCCGATAAATATGATTGATATATCTAATCCGACAGAATTAAGAAAAAAATTGGAAGAATTGACTCCTGAAGTTCAACCAAAATTTGGGATGATGACACCCCAACACATGGTGGAGCATTTGGCTCTGGTTGTGGAATATTCCAACGGAAAACAAACCGCCGAACTTCAAAAAAGCGAAGAAACGGCAATCAGATGGAAACAAGCGTTAATCTACACCGATTATGAGATGCAACCGGGTGTGAGAGCCCCTTTCGTGCCGGAAAACACTTTACTTTCCTTGAAACATTCGGATTTGAAAGAATCAATTGACCAATTAATTCAAGAATTAAAAGATTTTGAAAAATTTTTCGAAAAAAATCCCCAAAAAGAAGTCATGCATCCGGCATTGGGAATTCTAAATTATGACGAATGGAAAATTTTTCACACCAAACATTTTGCCCATCATTTCCGGCAGTTTGGGTTGATTTAATAAAAAAATCCTGTCAAATTTTAAAACCTGACAGGATTAAATTAACTAATTAATTCAAATTAATCTTTCAAAACAGATCTCGAAATCACGATTTTCTGGATTTCGGAAGTTCCTTCATAAATCTGTGTGATTTTGGCATCCCTCATCAATCGCTCTACATGGTATTCTTTTACATAACCGTATCCGCCATGAATTTGAACGGCTTCTACCGTTACGTCCATTGCTGTTTTGGATGCAAATAATTTGGCCATCGCACCTTCTTTGTCAAAATTTTGTTTCTGGTCTTTTAACCATGCCGCATGCATACAAAGATGTCTTGCAGCATCTATGTTGGTCGCCATATCGGCCAATTTGAATGCAATCGCCTGATGGTTCGCAATTTCTTTTCCAAATGCTTTTCGTTCTTTTGAATATTTAAGTGCCAGTTCGTAAGCTCCGCTTGCAATTCCCAATGCCTGAGAAGCAATTCCAATTCGTCCGCCGGACAAAGTTTTCATCGCAAATGTAAACCCGAAACCATCCTCTCCGATTCTGTTTTCTTTTGGCACTTTCACATCGGTAAACATCAACGAATGCGTATCGGAACCACGGATTCCCAATTTATTTTCTTTCAAACCAACTTGAAAACCTTCCATTCCTTTTTCCACGATCAAACAATTGATTCCTTTGTGTCCTTTTTCCGGATCGGTCTGCGCCATCACCAAATATACCGAAGCGGTTCCACCGTTGGTAATCCAATTTTTGGTTCCGTTCAGTAAATAATAATCGCCTTTGTCCTCTGCCGTAGTTCGCTGTGAAGTCGCGTCTGAACCGGCTTCCGGCTCTGACAAACAAAATGCTCCGATGACTTCACCAGTTGCCAGTTTGGTCAGGTATTTTTGTTTTTGTTCTTCGGTGCCGAACTTTTCCAATCCCCAGCAAACCAACGAATTGTTGACCGACATTACCACAGAAGCGGAAGCATCAACTTTTGAAATTTCTTCCATCGCCAAAACATAGGAAATCGTATCGAGTCCGGCTCCGCCGTATTTGGGATCGACCATCATTCCCAGAAAACCGAGTTCTCCCATTTTTTTGATTTGTTCGGCAGGAAATTTCTGGTGTTCATCGCGTTCGATAACGCCCGGCAATAATTCGTTTTGCGCAAAATCTCTTGCGGCCTGTTGTATCATCAATTGTTCTTCTGATAATTGGAAATCCATATTCTGTTTGTTTTTGTGTCCCAAATATACTATTTCTCAAAAATGTAAAAAGAAATTTTTAAAAAGGCTTAATATTAATCATAAGATTCAATACCTTTTTCTTGCAAAATTGTCCGAATGACACTGTATAAAACAGATACATTCCAATCATCTAAATAACTGAATTGTTTGCTAATTTTTCCTTGGTTATCTGAATGAGCAATAACAAAGTGTCGTTGATAATTAAAAGTCCTGATTTTTTCCCACGGAATTTCAATTTCCGTAGAATTCATAACTCCGCTTTTATATGATATTCCAGTAGCATTAAAAAAAACATTTGCTATCCCAAATTCGGTTTCATTTTGAAACTTTTGAATGAATTCATTTGAAATATTTAAAAAATATAATTCCCACAATGCATTCAAAATTCTTTGGTAATTCTCAAAGTAATTTGATTTGTTTCTATGAAAGTAGGTTGCAAAATCAATTTTAATTTGTTTATTGTCCACATTTTTTATGAAAATTTGAAAAACATATCCGAATATGCTTATCCATTTAATTCCATATCTGAAAGCTATAATTTCATCACTTTGAAATGTGGTGAAAGCATCATATATGTAATCTTTATCTTCAAAACTCATTAATTTTTCATTGAGAATTAATTGTCTTTCGTTCCTATCGGAAATTCCGCGTTTTATAATGAATTTATGTTCTTTCATTGCAACGAGTCGGTAACCAAATGAAAATTCAGTCGAAATAAGTCAATGACATCTTGTAGATAAGGCATCAATTTGCTTTGCGAGATCATTTCCGAACCGATCATTGTATCAAAAAAAGGCAAAACATAAAAAACCAAAGCACTCAGCATCAAAGCGTTTAACAACAGCCCAAACACAGCTCCGCCCAAACGATTAAAAATCCCCAGTCCTATGGTATGTGTGACCGAATGTAAAATTCTGGCAATGATCTTGACGGCAATATAAATCAGGACTATGGTAATCAAAATGGCCACAACGGCTACCAATTCGTTTGGAATGGCCTCTACATTTGAGATATATGGTTCTACAATTTGTGAAAATTTTAATCCTATCCATATCGCCAAACCGATTCCCAGAAATCCCAAGATGGCTTTAATGAAACCTTTTTGATAACCCCAGAAAACACCCGAGCCCAAAACGATTACAAAAAACCAGTCAAGGTAATTCATCAGTGTGCTACCAAATGTTTTTCGCTGATGTTTTTCAAAACACCGACCAGTGCATCCACATCCTCTTTTGTGTTATAACAACTAAATGAAACCCGGACGGGTGTGGTGGTTTCGATTTGTTCCGGTGTCAAAATAGATTCGATCACCGCAGAAACTTTGGATGCACCTGAACTGCAGGCACTTCCCTGTGAAACCGCAATTCCTTTTAATTCCAGTTCGAAACCGATTAATGCATCTTTAAACGGTAAACGAATGTTTAAAACCGTATATAAACTTTTATCCAAATCGGCAGAAAGTCCATTGAATTCAACTCCCGGAATGGTTGCATTTAATTGTTCAATGGTATATTTTTTAAGATTTTCAATGTGTGATTTATGTTTGTCCAAATCCTGAATCGCCATTTCAAATGCTTTGGCAAGTCCAACAACTCCATAAACATTTTCAGTCCCGGAACGGAGTCCGCGCTCTTGTCCGCCACCGGTAATTTGTGGGCGAAGACCGGTGGATTTTTTGATATAAGCAAATCCGATTCCTTTCGGTCCATGGATTTTATGCGCACTGCAAGAAGCAAAATCCACTTTTAATTCGCCTAAATTCATCGGATAGTGACCCAATGTTTGAACCGTATCGGTATGAAAAAGCGCGTCTGTTTCTTCACACATCTTTTGTACCCTTTCCACATCCAGCATATTTCCGATTTCATTGTTAGCATGCATTAAAGTCACCAAAGTCTTTTTGTCGGAAGATTTTAATTTCTTTTCCAAATCATCATAATCAATGGATCCTTTCTCGTCTGTCTTCACTTTTTGAATTTCCACATTTCGGCATTCGCCCATTTCCTGAGAGGTTTCTTTTACACATTTATGCTCAAGATTGGAAGTGATAATTCTTCTCACTCCCAAATAATCGACAGATGAACGAATGATTAAATTATTGGATTCTGTTCCACAGGAAGTAAATACAATTTCTGAGGGAGAAACATTTAAGGCCTCCGCTATTTTCTTTCGGGACAATTCCATTTTGGCTTTGGCTTCCCGCCCAAAAACGTGAGTGGATGATGGATTGCCATAGATTCTTTTCATACAGTCGGCCATTTCGTCTATCACTTCATCGTGGATAGGTGTTGTAGCAGCGTTGTCCAAATAAATTTTTTGCATGTCTTCGTGTGTTATTGTGTGTTGCTATTTTTGAATTTTAAATTCTACAACCGGGTTTTGAACTTTGTTCACTACGACAATCATCAGCGGATTTGTAATTGCCATAGTCGCCATTCCTTCCGGCGGAGTGGCTTTGTATAAGACTTCCAAATTATCTCCGGTTTGTTTTACGGATTGGATTTCATATTCGGTGCCACCACTGTTTCTGCTTTGAAAATGTTGGGCAACTACCATCTTTTTAGCAAAATCCACTTTTGGTATTTCTGAAGATTGGGAATAGACATTGATCGTTTCATTCCACATTTTATCAAAACTTTCTTCATCTGTAAATACTTCTGTCTTCTCTACTCCGCTTCCTCCGTATTCAGATTGATATAAAATTTCGAAATCGTTCATTTTGGATGATTCGTTTGATGTTGCTTGCGAATTGCTACAGGCATTTGCTAAAAGCAAAAACCCAAAACAAAAAAACAGTGTTTTCATTTTGATTGAATTTAACCCCAAATTTACTGAATTAATTTGGGACGAATCAGAAATTAATGTTGTAAAAATACAAATCGCATAAGGTCAGATGTCATAAAACGCCATTCGGGCGTTAGCAATTCTCCTTCTTTTAATGCGTACCAAGGGCTGATATCGTCTTGACTGGGGTTGGCCAATATCTGAATTTCCTGTGCCGGTTGAAATCCTTGAGCCAATAAAAATAATTTTTCACCTTTTGTATTTTCAACTAGATCAACCACGATTACGGCATGACCATTGGGTTGAGTATTTTGAACAAAAATATCCCCGATTTTGATATCTTTTAAAGATACGTGTTTGAGATCAGTACAGAAACTCGGAGTCGATATTTTTTCCATAGCGTAATCCATGTATGCTTCAAAATTTTTTCTGGAAAAATCATCTTTTGCAAAATCTTTGAAACTCAATCGCTCTTTATTTGCATGAAAAGCTATTTTATCATACTCTGCATTTTTATAAAGGAATTCGGAAATGAGGCGGATAACAGAATCGGATGACATTTGGACGTTTTGCCGGGAAATAGGTAAATCCACGACGGAAACATAGACATTATTATTGGGTTTGGTCTTTCCGTCATAAAATTGAACCATAGCTCCTTCCGGTTTTAATCTCAAAGTTCTCAGAAAATGCTGAAAAGTATTGGGCAAAACCGTCACACGACTGTAACCCAATGGTGCATCAAACCTTTCCAAAACGGTTTTTCCGTAATCATTGATCAAAGGGGTGTTTTCAACCAAATTCATAGAATTTGGGTATAACACACTTTCCTGATTCAGTGTGTTACATGAACATAATAAAGCCAATAAAGATACAATACAAATTTTCTTCATTCGAAAAGTTTTTCCCAATTGCTCTAGTCTACGGTAACAAAAATTATTCCAATGTCCTTTTTCAATAAAAAAAGCCATGACTAATAAAAGCCATGACCTTATTTTTTTTGAAATATTTAAATTATGCTTCGCAACTGCTGCAGGTCACCAGGTTGGTCACCATTTCTTTTGAAACGCTTTGGCTACGCTGATAGTACAAAGTTTTCACACCCAATTTCCAAGCTTCTATCATCAAGTTATTGACATCCTTTATTGGTAATTCGGCCGGGATATTGAGATTCAAACTCTGCGCTTGATCAACAAATTTTTGACGAATTGCAGCTTGTTGAACGATTTCCAGCTGGCTGATTTCGCGGAAAGTTTTAAATACTGCTTTCTCATGTTCGGTCAAACCTTCAAGCCCCTGAACACTTCCCTGATTCAACATGATGTTTCGCCATGTATCTTCATTATCTAGACCTTTTTCCTGAAGCAATTTCGCTAAGTATTTATTTTTACGCATAAAGTTCCCTTTAGAGAGTCCGGCTTTGTAATAATTGGATGCAAATGGCTCTATTCCCGGAGATGTTTGCCCTAAAATAGCTGAAGATGAAGTAGTTGGAGCAATTGCCAACGTTGTAGTATTTCTTCTTCCATATTCGCGCAATAATTCCGGTTCGCCATAAATTCTTGCCAATTCCTGGGTGGCCTTGTCGGCTCTGTCCTGGATATGTTTAAAGATTTCACTTGTTTTCATTTTGGCTTCCAGTCCTTCAAATGGAATCATATTTTTCTGCAAATAAGAATGCCATCCTAAAACGCCTAAACCAAGTGCTCTGTGTCGTTTTGCAAAACGATTGGCCGACGCCAAATAGTGGTTTCCTTCCGTTTTTTCAATGAATTCCTGAAGAACTGCATCCAAAAAGAAAATCGCTAACTTCACAGCTTCTGTATCTTTCCATTCGTCATATAACTCCAAATTCATAGAAGACAAACAACAGATGAAAGACTCGTCTTCACTGGAAGGCAGCATGATTTCGGAACATAAATTACTTCCATGAATACGCATATTCAGGTCTTTATAAACCTGAGGTTTATTGCGGTTGATGTTATCTGAGAAGAAAATATAGGGCAATCCTTTCTGTTGGCGGCTTTCCAACACTTTTGCCCAAACCTGACGTTTTTCTACATCTCCATCTATCATTTCCTGCATCCAGTAATCCGGCACACAAACACCTGTAAAAAGGTTTTGAATCGGGTTACCGATGCTTTTTATTTTTAAGAATTCTTCGATATCTGCATGATCAATATCCAAATAAGCCGCAAAAGCACCTCTACGAACTCCTCCTTGTGAAATGGTATCCATTGCCGTATCAAACAACTTCATAAAACTTACGGCTCCACTACTCTTTCCGTTATCGGTCACGGCACTGCCGCGCTCACGTAACGACCCGAAATAACCGGAAGTTCCACCTCCGATTTTGGTTTGCATGATGACTTCTCCTAATTTATGGGTGATTCCTTCTATGCTGTCCGGAATAAAAACGTTAAAACAGGAAATAGGCAAACCTCTCTGGGTTCCCATATTGGCCCAAATAGGAGAACTCAAACTCATCCAGCCGCGTTCGATCATCTCCTTGAATGGCTCGATCAATTCGGGTTTATACAAACGTTTTGCCGCTGCAGTAGCTACTCTTTCAATAGCGCCCTCTACGGTTTCGCCTTTTAACAGATAGCCTCGGTTCAGGATTTGTTCACTTTCTTCATTTTTCCACCAGAGTTTTTCCATTGTCTCAGGTTGCAATGAAGTTTGTATAGGGAGTTCGTTGTTGTTTGATTCCATGCTTTTTGTTTCTTTTGGGGTTAGAATAAATCGTTTGCGGTAATAGGTTTGTCGTGTTTGGTATAATCTGTTGGTCTTTTTGCAAAGAAATCGTCCATGCTGTTGGCAAAGACTTCTTCTTCAAACCATGCCATGGGTTTGAAATATTCAGCCGTTACATCATAAATCGGTTTCAGTCCGATTTTTTTCATACTGTCATCTACTCTGAATTTCATGAAGTTAATCAAATCCGTTTTATTAACCGTGTCAATTTCGCCTTCGATAAAAATCCAATCTAATATTTTTCCTTCTATGTCGATGGAATTTTCTACCGTTTCACGGATATATTGAACGGTTTCTTCATCAAAGAAATCAGGGAATTCTTCCCTGATTTTATTCACGATATAAATACCGGCATTGGCGTGGATTTGCTCATCAATTGAAGTCCAGGCGATAATATTACTTACATTTTTCATATATCCTTTGAATTTGGTAAAGGATAGGATGATAGCAAACTGGCTGAACAATGAAACATTTTCAATCAAAATAGAAAACAAAATCAATGATACCACATATTTTTTTCTGTCTTGCGAACGGGCGTCTTTCAGGGCTGATGACAAATAAGCAATCCTCTCACTGATCACAGGCACATCCAGTAATTTTTCAAATTCGTCGTTATACCCCAAAACTTCCAGCAAACGAGAATATGCTTCAGAATGCCTGAATTCACATTCGGCAAATGTACTTCCCAGACCGTTAAATTCCGGTTTCGGGAAATGCTCATAAATATCACCCCAGAAAGTTTTTACGGCAACTTCTATTTGTGCGATGGCTAATAAACTGTTTTTAATGGCCGTTCTTTCCGCAACATTTAAGTGAGAATGAAAATCCTGGGTGTCCGCTGTGAAATCTACTTCACTGTGCACCCAAAAGGATTTATTAATGGCTTCAGTAAATTGTAAAATACCGGGATATTCAAACGGCTTATAATTAATTCTTCTGTCAAATATGGACATAGGGCAAACTGATTTTATTTGTAATTTAAAACATTTAAAGTCTCAAAAAAAGCGGTGTCGATTTTTGGGATTCAATTTTTCAAAACTGAATCTCTTCATAGTCAAAACTTTGCTTATTATTTGGTTGAGTACCTTGGTATTTTCAAAATTATAATTTCAAACTTATGTTTAACAACTCTTTCACAAAAAGTAATCAAAAGGTTATCAACATCTTTGTAATTATTTAAAAATGAGCTATTTACAAATATCAATTTTTCCCGAAAATCTTATTAAAAAACATCCAAAACTTTTAATAGTAAAGCGTTACAAGCTGATTTTCGTCATAAAAAATTCCGGACACTTCGAGTACCTCAGTGTCCGGAATTTGTTAATAAAATTGTTTGATATTTATATTTATGTTTTGGGTTGTGGGTTCTACGTTTTGAATATCTGTTGTGATATTAAAAACTTCCCGATTTGATTATTCACCTCAATCCTTTATTTACAGAAATTCTCTACTCAAAAACTATCTCGCCACATTTACGGCTCTCGTTTCCCGAATTACGGTAACGCGAACTTGTCCTGGATAAGTCAATTCATTTTGGATTTTATCGGTAATTAAAAATGATAATTCAGAAGCTCTTGCATCATCCACTTTATCGCTTTCCACCATCACCCGCAATTCACGTCCTGCCTGAATTGCAAATGCTTTTTCGACACCATCGAAACTCAAAGCGGTTGTTTCCAGATCTTTCAAACGCTGGATGTAGGACTCCACTACTTGTCTTCTGGCTCCCGGACGTGCACCGCTGATGGCATCTGCTACCTGTACAATCGGGGAAATCAAAGAGGTCATTTCTATTTCGTCATGGTGTGCTCCTATGGCATTTATGACTTCCGGATGCTCTCCGAATTTTTCCGCCCATTGCATTCCGAGAATGGCGTGTGGTAGTTCGGATTCCTGATCGGGAACTTTTCCTATATCGTGTAATAATCCTGCTCTTTTTGCCAATTTCGGGTTCAGGCCCAACTCAGCTGCGATGGTTCCGGCCAGATGCGCTACTTCACGCGAGTGCTGCAATAAATTTTGTCCGTAAGACGAACGGTATTTCATACGTCCGACGATTTTTACCAAATCTTTGTGCAATCCATGAATTCCCAAATCCAAAATCGTTTTCTTTCCGACTTCGATGATTTCGTCTTCAATCTGCTTGGTAGTTTTTGCCACTACTTCTTCGATTCTTGCCGGGTGAATACGTCCATCCGTCACCAACCGGTGCAAAGACAAACGTGCAATTTCACGGCGAACCGGATCGAAACAGGAAAGGATAATGGCTTCCGGGGTATCATCTACGATGACTTCCACTCCGGTAGCGGCTTCTATCGCACGGATGTTCCGTCCTTCACGGCCAATGATGCGTCCTTTTACTTCATCTGATTCGATATTGAAAACCGACACGGCATTTTCTACCGCTTGTTCGGTTCCGATACGCTGTATAGAACCGATGATGATTTTTCTCGCTTCATTTTTCGCATTCAACTCTGCCTCTTCCATGATTTCCTGAATATGCGCCTGCGCCTTGCTTCGTGCTTCATCTTTCAGGGTTTCCATCAGTTCTGCTTTGGCTTCATCTGCCGTATAGTTGGCCACTTTCTCCAGAACTTCTACCTGCTTTTTATGCATGGTATCTACTTCCTTTTGACGTAGATTTAATTTATCCTGACGGGATTGAAGATTAGCGGATTCATTTTTCAATAAATCTCTTTGTCTTTGCAGATCAGACAAGTCCAACTTCATTTTGTCCTCTCTTTCTTTTAAACGCAATTCAGACTCAGAGAATTTTTTCTCTCTTTGGTTGATGGCTTCCTCATGCGCCGATTTCAACTCCAAAAATTTTTCTTTGGCCTGGAAAATCTTTTCTTTTTTGATGGCTTCTCCTTCTTTTTCAGCATCACTAATTAGTTCGTTTGCCTTTCTTTTTGCATCATCCACCAAAATCTGGTTTTCTTTATCGACAGATTTTTTTGCCAAAAAATAACTGATCACGGCTCCTAAAACAAGCCCTGCAATTCCAACTAGTATAGTCGTTGTTTCCATTTTTTATAAAATTATAGGTCATAAAAAATCCCACATTAGTTAAATAAGTTTTGCGTAAGCTCCTGAAAACAGGTTTTAGGCTATTTTGTCAGTCAAAAATCCGCTGTCAAATAAATTTGAACAACTTGCGTTGTTGCGGTCCGCTTTCCGGACAACTTTCACCCGGTTACAAAACTGGCGTTGAGCTTACCAAAATGTTAGAACTAATGTGGGATAAATATTTTTACTGTATTTAAACAGCTGAACGTCTTTTATTATTTACTTTCTTCCAATTCTCTATCTATAATTTCGATCAATTGGTTCAATTTTTCATTTATTTCAACCTCATTTCCTGTTCCGGACTGTTTGAGTAAATTATACTTGGAAGCCATCTGAAGAGCTACCATAGAAATCGCATCTTGTTTGTCCGTTACTGCATATCTGTCTTCAAACTCCTGAATTAATTTATTAATTTCATTCCCGGCATTTCGCACTGCTTCTTCCTCTTCCGCATTGATATTCAAAGGATACTGCCTTCCGGCTATGTTGATTTTTACTTTCAGCGTACTCATCCTTTTTCATTTTTAACCTGAGCGATACAAACATCCAGTTCTTTTATAAGTTTATTAACCCTCAGTTTCATCAGCCTTCTGTGTTCTTCGTCCCCCAACATGGCATTTACCACTTTCAGTCTTTCAGTTTCATCTTTCAGTTTCAACACTTCGGTTCTTGATGATTTCAAATTTTGTTTCAATGCTTCATTTTCCTCCTTCAGCGACTCCTTTTCTTTATTAATATTTTTATAAGCACCTACCAATTGATAGAGCTTTTGTTCAAGTTTTATGAAATTTGATTCATTTTGATCCATTTGATAAGAGAACTTTTTTCGTCCTAACTTATTTAACGCAAAGGTAACTTTTTTTACATTAGTTTAAAAGTGATTCGGATTTTAATTTGTCTTTTTGGAAAAACTGCTTCGTTATAAATTTATATTTTTGTCCAAATTTGAATCGAATGAAGAAGTTGAATGTGGTACTTTTCGGATTAATTTTTTTCTGTGCCTGCGCCCAAAATCCCTCCGAAAAAACCTCAAAACAAAAGACTTATCCAAAAGGCGAATTTCGAAACCCGCTGGGAATCACAAATTATTTAGCCGGAAATTTTGCCGAATTGCGCAATAACCATTTTCATAGCGGCATCGACATTAAGACCAATCAGAAAGAAGGATTCAATGTTTACGCCGTGGGTGATGGTTATATTTCCCGTATCAACGTTTCTCCGCGTGGTTATGGAAACGCACTTTACATCGACCATCCAAACGGATATACTTCGGTTTACGGGCATCTTCAAAAATTCAGTCCGGAAATCGAAGAAATTGTCAGACAATACCAATATAAAAACGAAACGTTTGCTGTAGAAATTTATCCGAAAAAAAATGAAATAAAAGTTTCTGAGAGTGATATCATTGCACTTTCAGGAAATTCAGGTGGCTCCGGCGGACCTCATCTTCATTTTGAAATCCGTGATACCCAAACAGAAGAACCCATCAATCCTTTTCTTTTTGGATTTGATATTCCCGACACCAGCGCTCCCATGATCAACGGGACTTATATTTATCCGATTGATGGAAATGTGAACGGGAAAACTTCCCGTCAGGTGGTTTCGGCCGGAAGCACCGTTTCCGCTTCCGGAAAAGTCGGTTTGGGAATCAAAGCTTATGACAAGCACAACGGCGCAGAAAACATGAACGGTATTTACCAAATCAATGTCTATGTAGATGAACAACCTTATTTTACTTACACAGCCGAACGCATGAATTTTGATTGGACTCGCGCAATTAATTGTTTGGTGGATTACAGCGACCGAATGAAAAACAACAGTTGGGTCTATCAATTGTACCGGAAAGAAGGCGACCCGATTCAGATGTATTCACAGGTTCAAAATAACGGAATCATCGATTTGGAAGAAGGAAAAATTTATGCGGTAAGAATTGAAGTTTCGGATTATGCAGGAAATAAAAAAGAATCAAAATTCAAGATTTCAGGCAAAACACCTCCGGCAGAAAAACCAAAAGATGAAAACGCAACGGTTTTCAGTTGGGACAAAGAAAATTATTTCAAACAAGACGGAATCGAAATTTCCATGCCCAAAGGTGTGATTTATGAAGATTTGAATTTCCAATACAAAAAAGCAGAAAATGGCAAACACTGGGTGCATGATTGGAATATACCGGTTCATAAATACTATACGATTGCCCTGGAACCCGTCGGCATTCCTACTGCACAACTGGATAAAGCCATTTTAGTTTTGGAATATCAAAAAGGGGGTGCATGGAAAAAGGAATACATCACGGCCGAATATAAAAACGGAAAGGTCGTAGGTGAAACCCGGGACTTCGGTGTGTTTTCTGTGGGAATTGATAATACGAAACCGACAATAAATCCCGTTAATATCAAAGAAAATAGTACATTTACCGGCTCTAAAGGAGTAATTCGTTTCACGATAAGCGACAGTGAATCAGGGATTGAGGATTTTGATGCTTATGTGGACGGAAAATGGATTTTGACTAATTATGATCAAAAAACAAAGTCATTGACCATCGATCTGAACCGTGAAGGGATTACGACCGGAAAACATAATTTAGAACTAAAAGTTTGGGATGAAAAGAACAATACTGCTACCTACACCGTCAATTTCAACAAGAATTAATTTTCTTTTTGTTTTCTTATTAATTGCCGGATTTACCTATGCCCAACAGGCAACTTTCAAAGGAAAAGTATTTGACGAATACCAGATTCCGCTTATGGATGTTTCGGTTTCGGATGGTGTCAACACCATTTATACAGACGGAGGCGGGGAATTCTCCATCGAAATAACCGCCGGAACAGATATCCAAATTCAATTTGAACAAGAAGGAAGATCAAGTTTTTCAGAAACCGTTCATTTGGCCGAAGGCGAAACTTTAGAAAAATATATCATTCTCGCCAGCAGCGTCCAACTGGAAGGTGCTGTCATCTTCCAACGGGTAACCGAAAAACCTCTGAACAGTATTTCGCTGGATCCGGCTGCGATGGAAACCTCCATCGGGATGACAGGTGGTGTTTCTGAAATGTTGGGAAGTTTACCGTCAGTAAGCATCGGTTCCGAATTAACTTCACAGTACCGTGTGCGTGGTGGAAATTTTGATGAGAATTTAATTTATGTAAACGGAATCGAAATCTACAAACCGCAATTGATCCGTTCCGGCGAACAAGAAGGTTTGGGATTTGTAAATCCCACCATGACCGATGCGGTGAATTTCTCTGCCGGCGGATGGGAAGCCAAATACGGTGATAAAATGTCGAGTGTTTTGGACATCATCTACAAACGCCCGAAAGAATTTGAAGCGACACTGGAAGCGAGTTTAATGGGTGGAAGTTTGACTGTGGGCGGTGCCTCCAAAAACAAAAAACTATCAGCCATAGTGGGTGGCCGTTACCAAAACAGAAATTTGGTTTTGAATACTTTGGATGGTGAAAGTGATTTCAATCCGGTTTATTATGACGTTCAGGCCAATATCAATTATAAATTCAATTCAAAATGGGAAGTTTCCTTTTTAGGAGCCAAAACCGAAAGTAAATTTGAATTGGTTCCAAAAAACCGTGACACCAAATTCGGAACGCTTGATACACCAATGAGTTTGACCGTTTTTTATGACGGAAATGAAGAAGATCGTTTTGCGACCGAATCGGGTTCGGTAACAGTTCGCCATACTCCTAATTCCAAATTGGATTTGGTAGTGGATGCTTTTGCTTTTCATTCAAAAGAGCGCGAATATTTTGATATTTATGGTGCTTATCGTTTGAATGAACTGGATGGAGAAGGAAATGTGATGACCACTTATGACATCGGTAGTCAGATAGATCATGCACGAAATAATTTTGACGCTTTAGTCGTAGGAGCGCAACATCGCGGGAGATACAAATTGGATGTAAATACCGACATCGAATGGGGCGTAAAATATCAGCAGGAAGACATCAGAGATTTACTGAGCGAATGGCAGTTACTGGATTCGACAGGTTATTCGATTCCGGGCAATTATAATCCGGGTGTTTTGGACGAATCTGATTTGGTATTGAATTACAGTGTTCATGCAAAAAATGAATTGAAATCCAACCGTTTTTCGGGTTATGCGCAGTACACTAAAAAATTCAACTGGGGAAACTCAAAAGTTTTGGTAAACGGTGGTGTGCGTGCTACTTATTGGGATTTCAACGAAGAATTCAACATTTCGCCAAGAGCGCAGATTGCAGTTAAACCAGATTGGGATTCGGATATGACTTTCCGTTTTAACACGGGGATTTATTATCAGCCGCCATTTTATCGTGAAGTACGAAGACTGGACGGATCGCTGAACAATGAAGTAAAATCACAACAATCTATTCATTTTATATTGGGGCATGACTACGAATTCAAAATGTGGAACAGTCCGTTTAAATTGACGACAGAAGCATATTACAAAATGTTCAACGACCTGAATCCGTATTTTGTGGACAATGTCCGCATCCGCTACACAGCTGACAACAACGCCAAAGGTTATGGCTATGGTGTGGATATGCGTTTGTTCGGAGAATTTGTTCCGGGCGTGGATTCCTGGTTGAGTTTGTCCTATGCGAGAGCATTTCAAAATATAGCCGACAGAGGAAACATTCCGTTGCCAACCGACCCGAGATTCAAAGCTTCGATTTTCTTCCAGGATTATATGCCGATTTTACCGTCATTTAAGGTCAATGTCAATTTGGTATATGCTTCAGGATTACCAAATGGAGCACCGCCTTTGACCGATCCTTATGACTTTCAGAATTACCTGACCGATTACAAACGTGTGGACATCGGATTTGTGAAAGAATTCATCAACCAAACCGATTTAGTAGCCAAAGGAAATTTCTGGAGTAATTTCAAGGAATTATCATTGGGAGTGGATTTGTTCAATATTTTTGACATCCGTAACGAAATCAGCAATACATGGGTTCGTGATGTGAATTCCTCTATGATTTACGGGGTTCCCAACCGTTTGACCGGAAGATTTATCAATGGAAAAATCAGGATGAAGTTTTGATGATTGATTTGAAAATTTGAGGATTTGAAAATCATATAATTTAATTTTAAAAATCAAACCTTGCCAAGATTAATCTTCACTACGAGAAGAACCTTGGCAAGGTTTTTTAATAATTTCAACATACTAATTTTTAGTTAAATTCGTTCATCCAGCCCAAAAAAAACAGAAAAACAAAACCCCGAAAGTTTTAGAACTCTCGGGGTTTACTTTTCTCTCTCTACGAAATCTTATTATTCCTTGCGGTAAAAAATCAATACCCAGCAGTAAAACGCTGTTTGATAAATTTTCCATTTTCCAATTCGTCAACCAAAGCAACCGCCACATCTTCTACAGACAAAACACTTCTTCCGTTTTCATCAAAAACCGGATTTTCTGTACCGGTTCTGTAGGTTCCTTTGCGCACACCCGCTGTTCCTTGATGCATTTCGATAGCAGGAGAAAAGAAAGTCCAGTCTAACTTTTCATTCGTTTTAATTTCGTTTAGATAATCTCTCGCCGCTGTCGCCCCCGGTTTGAATTCCGCAGGAAATTCCGGTCCATCCACCAATTGTTTCCCGTTGATATACAAACTTCCTGCACCACCAACGGTAATGAAACGTTTGATTCCGGCCTCTTCCACCGCTTTTTCGATGCTTCGTGAACCTTTTAAAAAGTCCTCGTATAAATTTGGATTGGTCCAACCTGCGTTGAATGTATTGATAACCGCCTCATTTCCTTTTAATTTCGCTGCTAAATCTGCTTCATTATACACATCTCCACTTACGGCGTGTATATTTTCGCCATTTTGCACTTTCGAAATATTTCGAGCAATGGCTTCCACTTCATATCCTCTATTGGCCAATTCATTGACCACTTTTGAACCGACAAATCCGGTTGCTCCTATAACTGCTACTTTTTTCATGTTTGTTTAATTTATATTGTAATTATTTTTGTTACATTTTAATTTAAATTTTTTTAGGCGAATTGATGACTGAATTCTACCAGTGTCAAACTTTCCAAATAGTTAAAAACTTTCAAATCGGCTTCCTGAAATAATTCATCCAAATTCAAATTTATATTTTTTCCGATGGGACAATTTGGATTTGGATTTTGGTTTTTCTTTCCTAAAACTTCCGAATTTTTAACCGCCATAAAAACCTCTCCCAAGTTGATTTCCGATTTACCTAATCGACAACCACCTTCCTTTCCTCTTTGGCATTCCACCAATCCTGCTTTTTTCAATACTCCGATTTCCTTGCGTACCACAACCGGATTTACACCGATGCTTCCCGCCATCCAGTCCGATGAAATCCATTTTCCTGATTCCATGGACAAAAGCGTTAAAATATGAATTGCGGTTGCAAATCTTGTGTTATTCATGATGCAAATATAGAGATTTTTTTATTTGTAACAATTTTTATTACAATTAAAATTTAATTATCCTTCATTTGCTCTACCAAGCACAATGTAAATGAATCTACAAATTTTCGCATTTGCAAAATATTAAATGTTGCTTCAAAAGTTTTAATATTTTTTGGATCAAAATCTTCAAATTTCATACTCTTAATTTCATTGGAGGTGTTATTAAAAACCTTTATACGGTAATGAGATATCGAATTTCTTAAATGTCTTGCAATATTTTTCACATTCTTTTCTTCTCCAGATTTTATAAATATAATATCTCCCTCATCTATACCCCATTTTTCAGTATTCAATAATTCTTCAGGTAACATATTAAACCAATGCTGTTGGGGTAATATCAATAAACCAAATAAACAATTAATAAAAAGCGTTACTTCAAATTTTTTATCATCAGGCTCCAAACTATCATATTGTTTAATAATAGCCTTTGTTCTATCGATAAAATCGAATTCTTGTTGTAAATAAAAACTCATAAATCAAATATCTTTCAAATAAAATCCCGGTTTAATGTTCTCACTTTTCCAATTATAATATGGCTTTTTTTATTCAAAATGTACTCTAAGAAGGTTCTCCGTCCTTACAATATTATCCGAATATCTCCCCGGAATCCAATTACTGTATTTTATTTTTAATTCTTCGATCGCTTTGTCAATCAATTCTTGCCTATACTTCTCATTTTCAGGATATACATTAACCCAATTATCTACCATAAAGTTTGAAACATTTCCATTTTTTCCGATTACAAATCTTAAATCTAAAAATAATGACGTATTTGATTTAATTTTCAATGGAAATTCAGTTTGTATTGTCGGCATAATCCCTTCATCAATTAATTCAATTTTTTGACTTTTCAATTTTGGCCTTTCATCTTCTCTTAACGCATAATTACTTATAATTGAATCATTTTTAACAAGATTGAAAATAAAATTTTCCTTTGCTTCATCTAAAATATCTTGGTAATAACCTTGGCCAAAACGATCTTTCATAATCATATTAACATAACCACTGTAACAACCCTCTGTTTGCCCTTCAAAAATGACACAACCAAAATCTTCAATATGAAATTTAAAACCTTTACTCTTAACTATTTTTTTTGTTTCACTGATATAAGGCTCAGATTTACAACCAAAACAAGTTGCTTGAGTAAATATTCCTTCATAATTCTTTAAATCAATTTTTGCTCTTTCAATAGCATTTATGCACATTGTGTCAGATTTTTCAGGATTTTTCAAATAAACAGGATCTTCACTTTTATATTCAATTGTAACTAATTCTAAATCATCTTCTGATTTTTTATATGGTTCTTGATCTATTTTCTTGTTACAACTAAATAAAATGATAAATACAAAAAAATATATCCCCCGAATCTTTTTCATAAAATGTAGCATAAGACACCGTTTAAATTATAAATCGTAAAATCTATATCAAATAAAACCCCGGTTTAATGTTTTCATTTTTCCCATTTTGGTAGATTTGACAACTGAATCCTTCGTGAATCGAATACGCTCCTACTTCGCCTTTTTTATTCACTGCGATATAACCGACTTGAAAGTCTTTTCGATCGGGTTGTTTTTTCATGATTCGGTGAACAGCTTCTTCACAAGCTTGTTGCGGAGTTTTTCCTTGTCGCATCAGTTCCACAATCAGAAACGAACCTACGGTTTTCAAGACTTCCTCACCCAATCCGGTTGCGGTTGCCGCCCCGATTTCATTATCAACAAAAAGTCCTGACCCGATGATAGGCGAATCCCCTACCCTTCCGTGCATTTTATAAGCAAGACCACTGGTGGTACATCCGCCGGAAAGATTTCCATCCTTGTCCCTTGCCAGCATCCCGATGGTGTCATGATTTTCGATATTGATAATCGGTTTGTATTCGGACTTGATTTTCCATTCTTCCCATGCTTTTTTGGAAGCATCGGTCAATAAATTCATGCGTTTGAATCCCTGCGAAACCGCAAATTCTTCCGCGCCTTTTCCGGCCAGCAAAACATGTGGCGTTTCTTCCATGACTTTTCGGGCTACCGAAATCGCTTGGGCGATGTTCTCCATAAATACCACCGAACCATAATTTCCTTTGGCATCCATGATGCAGGCATCCAGCGTCACATGGCCATCCCGATCAGGCCTTCCACCAAATCCGACGGAATTATTGGTCGGATCTTCTTCCTCGACATTACATCCTTTTTCTATGGCATCTAGCGCCGAACCTCCTTTTTGCAAAGTATCCCAAGCAGTTGAAACGGCTCTTTCAGCTTCCCAGGTTGCTATGACAAGTGGATAATTTTCTTTATTGATTTCAGAATTAGTGCCGGTTTCCGGAAAACCTTTTGCAAGCGCGGATGCGCCCACCGAAAGCCCCAATCCCGACAAAGCGGTATTTTGTATAAATTTTCTGCGGTTCATTTTCTGTATTTTTAAAGCCCTGACAGGGTTTGAAACCCTGTCAGGGCTAAATTATTTTTGAATTAATTTTCTAATTATTTCTTCATCCGAAACAAATACCTTCGTTTCATCAAAAAACTTTTCGCTGTTCATGGAAATTTTCGATTTTGGGCTTTCTTTGAATAAAGAGGAAGCCGAAGCATGAATTTCCGCAAATCCATTTTCCCTGAATAAATGCACATTTCCGGGATTAATTCCGCCACCGGGCAAAATGGTCAATTTGTCTTGGGCTAATTCTTTTAATTTCACCAACAAATCAATTCCTATTTCGGCCGAAGTTTCCTGCCCCGAAGTTAAAATTCGTGAAACTCCTAAATCGATCAGTTCTTCTAATGACTTCAATGGATTTTTTGTCAGATCAAATGCCCGATGAAACGTAAACTCCAATGGTTTTGTCAGTTCAATCAATTCTTTGGTTCGAACCAAATCAATCGAAAAATCTTCCTTTAAAACACCCGATACAATTCCGGTACAACCCAATTCTTTACAGATTCCAATATCCGTTTTCATTGTTTCAAATTCTGTATCAGAATAAACAAAATCACCACTTCGCGGACGAATCAGCACAAAAACCGGAATGGAAATTTCATTCCGAACTTGCATGATTAATCCATAAGACGGCGTGATTCCGCCTACCGCAAGTTCCGAACAAAGTTCGATGCGTTTGGCCCCGGCTTGTTGGGCATTAATAGAAGATTGGACAGATGTAGCACAGATTTCGACTAACAAATTTCAGATTTTAAAGTTTAACGTTCAAAGTTTAAAGATAAGGGTTTTGACGGATGTTTTTTAAAAGAAAATAGATTATAGAGAATAGAAAACAGACTTATGTTTTTAAGTTTTTGAGTCCTGATTAGTTCAATCAATAAAGCTAAATCCTGCCAAAAAGTCACAATCCCGGCCGTTGGCAATGTTTTTGAAATTGTAACGGAAAATCAGAAATAAAATGTCAGAAAATAATATACACGAAGAATTGAACGAAGAGGTTTTCGAAGAAAATAATTCAACAGAAAACGCTGAAAATGAAGTAAATGAGTTATCGGAAACTGAATTTTTAAAGCAAGAACTTCAAAAAGAAAAAGACCAGTTTCTACGTCTTTTTGCAGAGTTTGACAATTTCAAAAAACGAACGACAAAGGAACGTTTTGACATATTCAAAACTGCCAATGCCGAAACCATTACCGCTCTTTTACCGGTTTTGGATGATTTTGAACGTGCCATCAAAGAAATTGAAAAATCGGAGGACAATGATTTGTTTAAAGGTGTTTTATTAATTCAAAATAAATTGATTGAAACCTTACGTGGAAAAGGTTTGAAAGCAATTGAAATACAAGCGGGCGATGAATTTGACACAGATAAAATGGAAGCCATCACCCAAATTCCGGCTCCTTCAGAAGATTTGAAAGGAAAGGTAGTGGACATCTTGGAAACAGGATATTCCCTGAACGACAAAGTAATCCGTTTTGCCAAAGTGGTTATCGGACAATAACTTTATAATGCGTAAAATGTATCATGTAAAAAGTATATTGAAATCTTGAATTTAGCCAAAGAAGTCATATACATCATACCTTATACAATTATACTTTATACATAAAAAAAATGTCAAAAAGAGATTATTACGAAATACTGGAAGTTTCCAAATCCGCTTCTACAGAGGAAATTAAGAAAGCATACCGCAAACAGGCGCTTAAATTTCACCCTGATAAAAATCCGGGAGATAAAGCTGCCGAAGAAAAATTCAAAGAAGCTGCCGAAGCCTATGAAGTATTAAGCGACGCTAACAAAAAGGCACGTTATGACCAGTTTGGTCACGCAGGTGTCGGCGGAGCTGCGGGCGGCGGATTTGGTGGTGGAGGTATGAATATGGAAGATATTTTCTCTCATTTCGGGGATATTTTCGGAGGTCATTTTGGTGGCGGATTCGGGCAGCAACAACGCGGCCCACGACGTATGAAAGGTTCTGATTTACGCATTCGCGTGAAATTAAACCTCGAAGAAATGATGAACGGAGCGACTAAAAAAGTAAAAGTCAAACGTTTCAAACAAGCGGAAGGCGTAACTTTTAAAACCTGTCCGACTTGTGGTGGTTCCGGTTATCAAACCAAAGTGACTAATACATTTCTCGGCCAAATGCAAACCACCGTTCCTTGCGGAAGTTGTTCCGGAATCGGGAAGATCGCCGATCATATTCCGCCCGGAGCCAATAATCAAGGTTTAAATAAAATTGAAGAAACCGTCGAAATAAAAATTCCGGCCGGTGTGCGCGAAGGAATCCAGTTACAGGTTTCCGGAAAAGGAAATGATGCGCCTTTTGACGGAATTCCGGGCGATTTGCTGGTGGTTATTGATGAAGAAGTTCATGAAGATTTAAAACGGGACGGAAATAACCTTCATTATGATTTATACATTTCCATTCCCGAAGCCATCCTCGGTGCTTCCAAAGAAATTCCGACTGTCAACAATAAAGTCCGGATCAAAATAGAGAAAGGCACCCAATCAGGTAAAGTATTGCGTTTGAAAGGTCAAGGCATTCCCAGTCTGAACAGTTACGGGAACGGTGATTTGTTTGTACATATTAATGTTTGGACACCTGAAAAGTTAAACAAAGAACAAGAACAATTCTTTGAAAAAATGAAAGAAGACGAGCATTTTTCGCCACATCCGGGGAAAAACGAAAAATCCTTTTTTGACCGTGTGAAAGAAATGTTTAGTTAGATGAATGTCGGCAGGTTTTAATTACAACAAAAACCCTGAAATAATTCAGGGCTTATGTCTATTGTTTATATAATTGCAACCTAAAATTTTAATTACACGATGATTCTCAATACAAAAACTGTTATTGTTTGATGAGTTTATTGGTGTTGGTATTTTTTCCGTCGGTTACGGTTACGACATAAATTCCTTTTGGTAACGAACTGACGTTAAACTCATCCCGAAATTGATTCAAATTCATCACAACTTTTCCTGTCAAATCTTTCACGCTGATACTCAAATTATTATGATTGAAATTATCTGGCAAATAAACTGAAAAATGGTCCTTTGCCGGATTGGGATACAACTTAATCCGGTTGTCCAAACTCATGATTTCATTGGTCGCCAGATTGGAATAATGAATTACAAAAGGAAAATCTTGAGGTGCGATAACACCATTATACCCTATATCTTCTACATCTATCCAACTGACACCGTTGTCGTTGCTTTGTTGCGCCGGATTTTCCGTTACGACACTTCTTTCGCCCGGAACGGTAACCGTTGGATAAAAGTGATTAAAACCACCCATGGTTGTAGATTGGAAGCGGAGAGAATAGTATCCTTCACCCAGCGAAATACCTTCTGCCGAAAAAGTAATTTTTGCAATTAACCGGCTCATCATCTGGTCATTGAAAATAACCGGTTCATCAACTGAATTAAAAACCCTCAACAAACTCGTTTGTGCACAGTCATAATCATCTGTATTGACAGGGATGTTTTCTCCTGCCAGATGATCCAAAATAAAAATATTGGCCGATTGCACCGGGCAGCCATCCGCTAAATTGGTAGCATAAGCAAACAATTCTATGCTTTCTAAATTCCACTCCTCTCCTTCCGGAATCCTGAAATCGTCCGACAGCATATAATTTGCGGCTGAATTCCCGGTAAAACCTGCCGAAGAATTCGTATCATCATCACCTGCATCATATTGCAGCTCACTGAATTCATATCCGCCCGGAGCAGCCGTTCCATCCTCTGCTTCTGTTCCCGTTGACAAAGGGCCGTTATCGTACTGCGCTTGTAATGACACTAACAATAAAATCCCTAAAATGGTAAATGTTTTTTTCATGATTTTTTTCTACAAATGAAGTGAAGTCACACCATAGTAAAAACGATGATTTTATAAAGTGTTAGTATGAATTGACCAACTACATAAAATGACGGATAAAACAACCTGAAATAAATCAAACCTACTCCTTCTTCTAAACTATTTCATCTGCCGCATCCTCTCCAGTATTGATAGCTCCCTCCATAAAGCCCTGCCAGTCGGCAATGTGTTCTCCGGCAAAATGAATGTGCTGAAAGGGTTCGGCCAAAATAGGTTTCACTGTAAACCATTGGCCGATTCCGTATAAGGCATAGGCCCCCATGGTTCGGTCGTCTGTTCCCCAATAATAATTCAATTGGTCTTTGAATAAGGGTTCGATTTTTCCAAAATGCGGAGAAAGCGTATCGACAATGTCTTTTTTATAACGTTCATGCGTTCGGTTGGCTGCAACTGCTGCTTTTTCACCAATTGTATAAGAAATCAAAACGCCATTTCGGGATTTTTGGTTTTTGGTGCCATGATAGAAATAATGAGGCATTTCATCAGTTATCATATCAAAACTTTCATCCTTCCAGAAACGTTCGTCAAACAAAACCGCTCTTTTGTTGATTCTCGCATATTGCAATTCCCGAATCGCTTGCAACTTATTTTCCGGCAGGCCGGGCTGCCAGTCGATTTTACTCATCGCAAATGTCGGTAGCGCACAAACTACTTTATCGGCTGTAAAGGTTTTTCCGTTTGCACAAACCACAGAAACTTTATTGTCCTGTTTGATCTGGCTGACTTTATGTTGAAGCAGGATATTTTCCCGCCCGATGGCATCTGCCAGTTTTTCGGCCAGCATTTTATTGCCGCCTTTTATTTTTAAATCCATTTCGTTTTTCTCACTGCTCTCGGCGTATTCAGCCAGTGCGGCAAAAGCCGAAACGTGACGAATGCTCTCTCCGAAATCGGTGCTGTCCAGCAGTTCCCTGATGTCCAGATCCCGTCCTTCGCAACCATTATTAACCAAAAACCGCCACCAATCGTATTGGTCAAGTTTTATCAAATCCTCTTCTGAAAAATGCTCATAATCTTTGATGATCTGGTCGAATTTATTTTTCCATTTCTCACTATAATCCCATTTGCCGGCAGGCGAATATTCTCCTTTATAAATCAAATGGGTATCGAACTGATTGTTTTGCAGTTCCAGATTAAATTCTCCGCATAATTCCTGTATCCGAGTATGCGAATTTCCAACCCATTCTCCACCCAATTCGATGATCAAATCCGAATTGATGTTATGCGAAAAAACCCGACCGCCAATTCGGTTTTGTGATTCCAAAACGGTTACTTTAAATCCTTTTTGTTTGAGTTTGTAAGCAGCCGAAAGTCCGGCAAGACCTGCGCCGATACAGACTACATGCAAATTGGAATTGGGTTGAAGGATGTTAGCAAAAGAAGGGGAATACAAAAAAAGTCCGGCTCCTGCCAAAGCCGATTGTTTGAGAAAAGTTCTTCGGGTACTCATCTTTTTAGTTTTAGTGTGATATAAATGTATAAATTATTTGATTAGAATAAATTAGAAAATCCATTTTCATCTGGAAAGTTGTAAGAGAACCGGAAGTGAAAAATAAAGATACTTTGTTACATTTGCCTTTTAACTATAGAATTTACACAATGATCAATTGGGAAATCATAAAAGAATACGAAGACATCACATTTAAAAAGTGCGACGGTGTTGCCAGAATCGCTTTTAACCGTCCGGAAGTGCGCAATGCTTTCCGTCCGAAAACGGTTTTTGAACTTTTAGACGCCTTTTACCTTGCAGAAGAAGACAGAAGCATTGGAGTCATCCTATTGACTGGCGAAGGTCCTTCGCCGAAAGACGGTGGCTGGGCGTTCTGTTCTGGCGGCGACCAACGGGTTCGAGGAAAATTTGGTTATGAAGGCGAAGACAGAGTCGGTCGATTGAATATTCTGGAAGTTCAGCGCTTGATCAGGTTTTCGACCAAAGTGGTAATTGCGGTGGTTAATGGTTGGGCTGTTGGTGGCGGGCACTCGCTTCATGTGGTTTGCGATATGACAATCGCTTCAAAAGAGCATGCGATTTTCAAACAGACCGATGCCGATGTGGCCAGTTTTGACGGTGGGTTCGGTTCGGCTTATCTGGCAAGACAAGTCGGGCAGAAACGAGCACGCGAAATTTTCTTTCTCGGATTGAATTATTCGGCGCAGGAAGCGTTTGACATGGGGATGGCAAATGCAGTCGTTCCGCATGATGAATTGGAACAATTTTCTTTTGACTGGGCACAGGAAATCCTGACGAAATCCCCTACGGCTATCAAAATGCTGAAATTTGCGTTTAATTTAATTGATGACGGACTCATCGGCCAACAAGTTTTCGCCGGCGAAACGACAAGATTGGCTTATGGAACGGATGAAGCCGAAGAAGGTCGAAATGCTTTTCTGGAAAAAAGAAAACGGGATTTTGATAAATTCCGGTAAAATGTAAAGTCGGACAATTGCAGTTAGCCGGACAATTGTCCGGCTCTACAGAAAAAACAATTATCTTTGTAGAAAGAAATCCAATTATGGAATCAATCATCATTCGCCCGAAAAATAAAAAACAGGTTACTGCCATAAAGAACTTCTTGAAGGCTTTTGATATACCTTTTGTGCCAGAAAAAGATACTTACAATCCGGAATTTGTTGCCAAAATAAAGGAATCGGAACAGCAGATTAGAGAAGGAAAAAGTACGCGTGTCACCAAAGAAGATCAAAAAGAATTTTTGGGCTTGCTATGAGTTATGAAATAGATTTTTCTGATAGAGCAAATCAGGACATCGATTATCACAAGAGAACCGGAAATCTTTCTGCCCTCATCAAAATAGATAAATTTCTTGATGAATTAAGGGAGCATCCCACCGCAGGAACAGGAAAACCGGAGCAATTAAAACACGATTTAACAGGCTGTTGGTCGAGAAGAATCAACAAAAAAGATCGCTTGGTTTACCGAATTGACCCGGAAACCAAAATTGTAGAAATTCTTTCTGCCGAAGGGCATTACTCAAATTAAAATTCTCAATGGAAGACCAACAAATCCCATCGGTCTGGAAAAACAAAGAATTTGTCGCCTTTATATTTTTAAGGTTTTCCTTAATTTTTGCGTTGTTTATTCAAAGTACCTCGGTCGCATTTGAGATTTTCCGATTGACTCAGAAAGAAATTTATCTGGGATTAATCGGTTTGTTTGAATTCGCACCGATTCTTTTTACGGCTTTTTATGCCGGGCAATTGGTCGATAAATTGGACAAACGAAAAGTCATCGTCCGGACGATCAGCAGTTTTATGCTTTCTTCCTTTGTGCTGTTATTGGTCAATTTTCCAAGCATACGGGAACAAGTCGGACTGACGGCTTATCTGGCGATTTGTTATTTGGCCTTTTTCATTTTGGGGCTGACAAGGGCTTTCAGCGGGCCTGCGGTTTTTTCACTTTTGGCATTGGTCGTGCGAAAGGAAAACTATGAAAAAGCCATTCCACTGAGTTCATCGGCTTTTATGATCGGGTCGGTTTTGGGGCCGCTCGCCGGCGGATTGATTTTAGCGGCCTTTGGAATTGAAACAGCTTTGGGGACTGCATTTGTGTTTATGTGTATTTCGATGGTGATGATATTACGGATTTCTCCCAAACCGGCCGAAAAAGAAGAAACAGAATCCCTGGAAACTCCGATTCAACGCATAAAAGAAGGATTCAAATTTATTTGGGCGACACCGATTATTCTGGCGGTTTTAAGTCTGGATATGTTTGCGGTTTTCTTTGGCGGAGCCGAATCTTTATTGCCTGCAGTTGTCGAAAAAGTTCTAAAAGGAAGAGCCGTAGAATTCGGATGGTTGCGTTCGGCGCATGGAATTGGTTCACTCATCATGTTGTTTTTTCTCTCTTCTTTACCGTTGCTGAAATCCAGGGTCGGCTTTAAATTATTGGGAAGTGTAGCGATGTTTGGTGTCTGCATCATTGTATTTGGTTTATCAAAAAATGTATATTTATCCTTTGGGATTTTATTGCTCGGCGGCGCATTTGATGCGGTTTCCATGGTCATACGCCAAAGCATTTTACAATACAAAACACCTGAAAACCTGAAGGGACGCGTTTCTTCTGTCAACAGTATTTTTGTCAGCAGTTCCAACGAATTGGGAGCATTTGAAAGTGGCGTTGCGGCTAGTTTTCTGGGTCTGGTTCCGGCGATTATTTTTGGTGGAACGATGACGATTTTGACGGTAATTGTGATTGCGGTTTCGATTAAAGCCATTCGCAGAGTTAAATTGGAATAAATGGGATAGAAGTCGGATGATGGAAGATGGAAGATGGAAGAATGAACTTTCTTGAAAATCCGTCCAACTTCGCTCTTCGAATTTCGAATTTCGAAATGAAATTCACTTATTTTTGTGGGATGAAAAAATGGATTGCTGCTGCTCGTTTACGGACTTTGCCTTTGTCCATCAGCGGAATTATTTTAGGGTCATTAATTGCTTTGTCTGAAGGACATTGGAGTTGGGCAATTTTTATTCTGGCATTTCTGACTACTTTATTTTTACAGGTTTTGTCCAATTATGCAAACGATTACGGGGATGGTGTGAAAGGAACCGATGCCGAGCGAATCGGCGAGAAACGCGCGGTTGCTTCGGGAGAAATTTCGGCGAAGCAAATGAAAAATGCAGTCATTCTTTTCAGTATTTTATCGGCCGTCACCGCATTTCTGCTGATTTACATTTCGTTCAAAGAAGATTTCATCTGGGCCTTGCTTTTCATCTTTTTGACCTTTGCCTGTGTTTGGGCGGCAATCCGCTACACGGTTGGGAAAAGTGCTTATGGATACGCCGGGATGGGCGACATTTTTGTGTTTCTTTTCTTTGGAATTATTTCGGTTTGGGGAAGTTATACGTTGTACCAACATGAAACAATTCATCTTTCTATTTTTCTTCCGGCAGCAGCCATCGGTTTTTTGAGTACTGCGGTTTTGAATCTGAACAATATGCGTGACATAGAAACTGACCGGAAAGCCGGAAAGTTTACTTTGCCTTTGCGAATGGGTTTTCGAAAGGCAAAATTCTACCAGACATTTCTGTTGCTGGCTCCGTTCATTTTGGGCTGTATTTATTTAGTCGAAATCGGTAAAACCGAATGGTTTCGTTTTGTTTTTCTTATTTTATTAATTCCTGCCCTATTACTCGTCAAAACCATATTTACTAATTCTGAACCGAGATTATTGGATAAAGAATTAAAGAAAGTCGCTTTGATGACTTTGGGTTTTTCTTTACTTTTGGGTTTTGGATTAAATTTTAATTAGAATCAAATGAAAATCACCTATTTGGGTCATGCAAGTTTAGCAATCGAAACAAACGGAAAACACATCATAGTCGATCCGTTTATTTCAGCCAATGAATTGGCGAAGCATATAAACATTCACACCTTAAAAGCCGACTTCATCTTACTCACCCATGCTCATCAGGATCATGTTTTAGATGTGGATGTTATAGCAGAACGCACCGGAGCAACGGTGATTTGCAATGCAGAAATGTCCTATCATTATGAAGGCAAAGGGCTGAAAGTCATCGGGATGAATACAGGAGGAAAAGCCGATTTTGACGGGATTTCGGTGAAATCTACCATAGCTTTTCATTCAAGTTCGTTCGCTGACGGTAGCTATGGCGGAAATCCGAACGGCTATGTTTTGGAATCGGCTGGCAAACGGATTTACATAGCAGGTGATACGGCTTTGACATACGAAATGAAATTGATTCCGGAAACGGTCGGGCAGTTGGATTTAGCAGTTTTTCCGGTGGGCGATCATTTTACGATGGGTTTTGAAGATGCAAGCCTTGCCAGTGATTTTGTTGGATGCGACAAAGTTTTAGGGTATCATTTTGATACGTTCCCTCCGATTAAAATCGATCATCAAATGGCCAAAGATTATTTTTCATCCAAAGGAAAAGAATTGATTTTACTGGAAATAGGCAAATCCATAGATGTATAACGGAGGATGCAATTAAATAATAACTTAACACACAGATAATTATACATGAAAAACATTTTATTTACTTTTTTTTCAATTTTGGGAATATTCGGTTTCTCCCAAACTTCTTACACGATTTATGATCAAATCGTTTTTTATGACGGATATGCTGCTACCGTGGATGAACCCGTTCCTCCCGGAGTTGTACGGATTAACAATGCCCGATACACTACGAAACTAAGCGACGAAATGGTCAATAACCTTTCAGAAGGCTCGTTGACTCTGGATGTGACAATCGGTGCGCTATGTGATAATTACGACCGTTTGGGAGAAATTTTTCTGGCATTTGTTCCGCAAGGTGCGACCGAATATAATTCTGATGACGTTGACCGAATCGAAATTGCCAGAATCATCACTCCGTTTATGAATAAAAATATCAATCCGACAGAAGTTCCTTATCATTTTAAGATAGACAACGTATCGGAAATCTTCAAAGATGATGCTTTAAATGCTGCTTATGATTTCTGGTTGGAATTTGAAGTATTTGGTGTTCCTTATGCCGCCCAAACACAGGTTTCGGGTTGTGCTGGAAGAATTGATGTATTTGAAGGAACTCTGGTTTTCAATGTGGATGAGGGAACCGAGGTTTATACAGACGAACCCTTCTTTTTACCATTGGCCGACTATGAAATTCTAAACAATTATAATTCAACCGATGTTCCCGGCGAAACCACAAAAATCATCAATTTTACACTTGACGCTCCACAGGAAAATGTAGTATTATACCTGATCAGTTCCAACCACGGAGCTAACTCGGGAGGTGAAGAATACGAGCGGAGAGAGCATTTTTTGTATCTGGATGACGAATTGGTTCAGACCTATGTTCCGGGAGGAAAATCATGCGAACCTTGGCGTCAATATAACACACAAGGAAATGGAATTTATGGTGCCAATCCTAAAACAACACGTCAATGGTTGGATTTTAACAATTGGTGTCCCGGTGATAAAATCCCTAACCGCGAATTTGAATTGGGCAATTTATCTACCGGAAGCCATACCATCAAATTGGATGTTCCGGATGCTGTTTTTAATAACGACGAAGGCTATTTCCCAATCTCCATGTACATGCAAAACCGCAAGAGTGGCCAGATTATCTGTAAAGATCCTTCCGATTTTGTGATTACCGAACAAGTTGGAAATACCGTCACAATTGACTGGACTGAAAATGGTGAGGCTACCGAATGGGAAATTATGTATGGACGAAGAGGCGTTCCCGCCCAAGAGTCTTTCTTAAATGATACGGATGGAGAAACGGGATATCAATTAACCGATTTAACTGAGAATTGGTACTACTCAATTTATTTGCGCTCAAAATGTGACGAAGAATTATCCAGCAGCTGGATTGGCCCCATCGATACCGAAAGGATTTTAGCCACAAATGAAAATGAAATTTCTCCAATTCAGATTTATCCTAATCCTGTAAAAGATATCTTGACAGTTAAGTCACAATCCGAAATCGTAAATGTTTCTGTTTATAACATGGAAGGAAAAAAATTGGTATCTGATCCAACTTCTTCGTTCAATGTTTCAGCACTTCCTGCTGGAAATTATCTAGTAGTTGTAAAATTGAAAAACGGAAAAACAATTTCAAAAAAATTGGTAAAAGAATAATCTTTTATGTCCAATAAAAAACCTCGAATTGGTCATCAATTCGAGGTTTTTTTATCAGTTGAAACCGGATTATTGAAATCCTTTGCTTTCCAAAATGGCGGAAACATTTGGATCACTTCCTCTGAAGGCTTTATAGGCTTCTTTGTAATCGATGGTATTTCCCCGAGATAAAATCATTTCACGGTAGCGTTGGCCGTTTGCACGATTTAAACCTCCATTTTCATCAAACCATTTTCCGGTATCCAACGCCAGCATTTCTGTCCATAAATAAGCATAATAACTGGCGGCATATCCGCCACCGAAAACATGGTTGAAATAGGTCGCACGGTATCTCGGCGGCACATTTTTCATCCAAAGATTATCTTCCGTCAAAGATTCCTTTTCAAAATTATTCACATTAAAATCTTTATCCATTACACTTAACGAATGAAAATTAAAATCCAAAACCGCTGCTGACAAGGTTTCTCCAAATGCAAATCCCTGGTTAAATTTGGAGGCTTTTTCCAATTTGTCCAATAAAGATTGAGGAATCTGTTCTCCGGTTTTATGATGTATGGCATAATTCTTCAAAATTTCAGGATGCAATGTCCAGTGTTCGTTTGCCTGAGACGGATATTCCACAAAATCCCTTGCTACCGAAGTTCCCGAAATAGACGGATATTTTTGATCGGCAAAAAAACCGTGCAATGCATGCCCGAATTCATGAAACATCGTCTCCACCTCATCATAGGTCAAAAGCGCAGGTTCGCCGGTCGCAGGTTTGGTGAAATTGCAAACATTAAAAATCACCGGTTTTTTATTCAATAAATGTGATTGGGTCACGAAATTGCTCATCCATGCGCCACCTCTTTTGCTTTCTCTTTTGTAAAAATCACCGTAAAACAAACCAAGTTGCGAGCCGTCTTCTTCAAAAAGTTCATATACCAAAACGTCAGGATGATAAGTCGGAATGTCCGTTCGTGGCTTAAATGTAATGCCGTATAATTTGGTAGCGGCATAGAAAACACCTTTTTCCAGCACATTTTTTAATTCGAAATAAGGTTTCAATTGCCCTTCATCCAAATCGTATTTTTCTTTCCGGACTTGCTCCGCATAATAAGTCCAATCCCAGGGTTTCAAGTCGAAATCCTCTCCGGTCGATTTGATTTTTTCCTGCAAGACTTTTTCTTCTTCATTGATGGCTTTAACCGTCCCGGGAACCAATTGGGCAAAGAAATCATCTACTGTATCGGTGGTTTTGACCATCGTATCCTGTAAATTCCAGGCGGCATAAGTTGGATATCCCAGCAAATTGGCTTTTTCGATGCGCAGTTTCACAATTTTATTGATAATGTCCAAAGTTGAATATTCGCCTCCATCTGTACGTTTCCAAGCTTTCATAAACAGATTTTCACGTGTTTTTCTGTCTTCAATGCTTTGAGAAAGCGGTTGTTGGGTTGTATTTTGAATCGGAATTTTCCATTCGGACTTTCCTTCTACTTTTAAAGAATTGATTTCGCTTGAGGTCAATCCTTTTAGTTTGGCTGTATCTCTGATGATAAAAGCCGAATTATTGGTCGCTTCCAATAAGGTTTGCCCGAATTCATTTTCCAATGAAGCCAATTGCGAATTGATCTCTTTCAGCGATTCTTTTTCTTCCTTATTCAAATTGGCTCCTGCTTTCACAAAATCCTGATATTTGACTTCCAGTAATTTCAAATCTTCTCCCTGCAATCCTAATTCGGCACGTTTATCATAAATGGATTGGATGCGTTGGAACAATTTTTCATTCAACAAAATATTGTCTGTATGCGCTGCAAATTTCGGTGCCATATCGGCTTCTAATTTTTTCAGTGTTTCGTTGGTATTTGCACCGGTTAGAGCATAAAAAACGTTAGAAACACGGTCGATTAACTCGTGTGCTTTTTCCATTTCGACCAATGTATTTTCAAAAGTCGGTGCTTCCGGGTTATCGGCGATTTTTCCGATCGCTTCGGTCTCTAACTGCAAAGAATAGTCCAGCGCAGGCTGAAAATCTTCATCTTTTATTTTGGTAAAATCGGGCGCAAAATAAGGCAGTGTGCTTTCCTGCACCAACGGATTGTCTTTCATTTCTTCAGCGGTGTACTTCTTGGTTTCCAATGATTTTTTTTCTTTGCAGTTCCATAAAGAAAAGCAAATCAAGCTCATCATCGCAATTTGTTTCAAATTCATATTTGTATGTTTTGTGTGTTTCAAATATAGGATTCAAAACCAATTAAAAAAACAAAAGCAGGAGAATAAATCATACAAACCTCACAGGTTTTTAATAAATGTGAAGTTAGCTCAAAAAAACTTTTCCAAAGTTCGGAACTTTGGAAAAGATCAGAGTTACCTAAAGTAAATAAATTAAAAAGACTGACTTACCCATTGTCAATTCCCGCTTTTAAACATTCAAAGAAGATTTTCCTTAAATTTGAGTTTATGTAAGTAAGATTGTTTTGGTAAAAACAATAGATAAAAGTCCTTGTATAAAAAATGCTAAAATCGTTTTGGTGTTGTTCTTTTTGTCTGCATTTTTTGAACTGAAAGCGCAAACCGTCCAAAGTACAAATGACACGATTAGCCTAAGGAGCCTTCTCAAGAAAATAGAAAATGAGAGTAAAGAAGGAGGTCACCATTCCCGTAAATCTGCGTTTACAAAAGAAGATTCGATTGAATTAAATACGCTCATCAGAAAAATTTCGTCAGGGAAAAGTCCCGAAATCCTGAAATACGCAGATTTGGCAAGGGCATATCGGGATTATTTTTCGCTGTCAAATCAAATCAGGACGCTTGCTTTGGAAAAAAACTTTTTAGGCCGGTTAAACGGGTTAATTGATCTTACAAAAGAAAAAAATCTTACAGAGCTTGACGGGAAACTTTATTATCTCAGAGGTCAGTATTTTTCTAAATTTAAACATGATTTTCAGAAGGCCATCACAGACAATCAGTTGTCTATAGAATTTGCGGCAACTGCAAAGGACACTGTGACTCTGGTAAATGCTTACAACGGAATCGGATTGAATTATGCGGAGCTGGGAGTGAGCGATAAAGCCATAGAATTTTTTCACAAAAGCCTTAAACTTCAAAAACTGCCCGACCAAAAATACACAACTCAGATTACAATATCTGATTTGTACCGGAAAATACACCGATACGACAAATCCTTACTCTACCTGAAAGAAGCAGAGCGTATCAGCAAAGAAAATAAATTTGAATCCACTTACCTTTTAAATATCTATTTAGAACTTGCCTCGGTTTATATAGCTCAAAAAGACTTTGCGGCGGCTTCCGAGCAGATAAAGAAAGCGGAAAACATAGACAGTCCGATTTTCACAGGAAGGATTCATTACACCAAAGGGCTGTGGTATTTTTATCAAAATGATTTTGGGTCTGCCATTGCAGAATTTGAAAAAAGCCTTGATTTCCAGAAGAAAAACAAATTTTCCAACAGAGATACTAAGCTCTACAATGCCTTGGGGAACGCCTATTTTAAGCTGGATTCCGTTCACAGGTCAGCAGGAAAAAGCGTTGAAATTCCTCGTACTGTTTATGAGAGTCAGAATCTTTTGCAAACATCCAAATCCTATTTTTTGAAAAGTTATGAATTGCTGCCCAGAACCCAAATCAAAGAAAATAAAAGGAAAGTCTACGAGTCCTTAAAAAAAATATACCTGACAGAAGGAAACTATCAAAAAGCCTTCGAAATGGCAGAGCTCGAGCGGAATATGGCTGACAGCATCAATAATTTTGAAGTTAGAGCGAAATTTATAGAAAAAGAGTTGCAATATGAATACGAACTGAAAAGAGAAGCTGACAGCCTTCGGTCGGAAAATGAAAAATTACTCACCAAAGCTCAGATAGAAAGGAAAAAGGCAGAGAACAGGCTGCTTTATCTGGGGCTTTTGGTGCTTGGACTGATTTTGACAATGGCTTTTTTCAGGTTCAAATACCAACAGAACGAAAAACAGGTAGAAATTGAAAAGAAAAATACGCTGATCGCTTCTAAAGAAAAGGAGATTCTGAGTGCCGAACTTGATTTTCTAAAAGCGCAAATCAATCCCCATTTCCTGTTCAATGTGATTAATTCCATTTATTTTAAAATTGACAAGAGCAACAATGATGCAAGGGATACTTTGTCAGGATTTTCGGACATCCTGCGGTATCAACTGTATGAGTGTAACCAGCCCAAGGTTCCCATCGAAAACGAAATCAAATACCTCAGAGAATACGTCCGGCTGCAACTGATGAGGAAAGCGAAAAATACCGAGCTTCATTTGCACATTGCCGAAAGTGTATCGGGGTTTGCACTCTCGCCTTTGCTGCTTATACCTTTTGTAGAAAATGCTTTTAAATACCTGTCGCATCATAAAAATTCTCCCAATACGATTGACATCAGCCTGGAAAGAAACGCAGATTTGTTTACTTTTACCCTTGTGAACACTTACATTCCCCAAGCAATAAAGGATTCTGACAGCCCGGGCGGTATTGGGATAAGCAATGTTAAAAGAAGACTGAATTTATTGTATCCCGAAAAGCATGCTTTGAAAATTACAGAAAACGGAGAGCGTTATTCCGTTGTCTTGACATTAACAATTGAAGGAGATGGAAGCTAAACTAAGATGCCTTATCGTAGACGATGAAGCCCTTGCCAGAAAAGGCTTGCAGGAATATGTCGAAGACATTGATTTTCTGGAGCTGGCAGGGATGGCAGAAGATGTTGAGGAAGCATCAGAGCTATTGAACGCTTTCCGCGTAGATGTGATGTTTCTGGATGTTAAGATGCCGGGAATGAGCGGTATTGATTTTCTGAGGTCAGCACAAATTCTTCCAAAGGTGATATTGACCACGGCTTATTCCGAATATGCCGTAGAGGCTTATGAGTTAGATGTTGTGGATTATTTAGTGAAACCTATTTCGTTCAACCGGTTTTACAAATCCTGTAAAAAGGCAAAAGAAATTCTTTCTGCAGAAAAGAGCATTGAACCAAAGGCTGAAGGTTCTTTTTTTATTAAAAGCAATAAAAAATACGAGGTAGTTCAAATAAACGACATTCTATTTGTGGAAGCACTTCAGAATTATGTGATCCTGCATACGTTGCAAAAAAAGACGATAGCCTACATGTCTTTGAAAGAGATTTATGAAAAACTTCCCCCGTCTCTTTTCGTTCAGGTTCACAAATCATTTCTTGTCGGGGTAAACCACATCGACACAGTTACCAGGGAAGAAATCATCATAAAAGGGAACGCCCTGCCCGTTGGAAGAAGCTACAGCGATTTTCTCTTCAGGGAAATCGTAGCGGCAAAGCTTTTAAGGAAATAATCCGTTGTCGTTGGTCAAGAAAAAGAAACCTTTTGTGTATTTTTCAAAGGACCGGGATGATCGCTACGTATTTTTGGGCTAATCCAATTGGTTTTATGTCAAAGCTAAAATGTATTCTTATAGAAGATGAGGAGATTGCTCAAAACGGTTTTAGGAAATACCTTGAGCAAATCAATTTCATCGAAATAACCGGAATTGCATCAACGATTGAAGAAGCGGAAATGTATCACCGGCTTTTTACTATTGATGTTCAGTTTGTCAATCTGGAACTTTTTGGATGCAGTACGATTTCATTTCTTCAAAAATTCCGCAATACAAAAACTATTGTCGTTTCAGGTTATACCTCTGTGGAATTATCTCACTACGGAATTTATCCTGTTGATTTTTTACAAAAACCCGTTTCATTTGAGCAATTCTCGGAAAGCTGTCTTATGACCTATAAAAAACATTTGGAAATTCTTCGATAAATTATACCGTTGGTCAAGAAAAAGTGGCTGTTGGTAATAAATCGTACCCGACATTTTGTTATATATATATCTTTATAATCGATTGAACTAAAAAAAATTATGATTTGAAAAATCATGGACAAATGACTTTTACTGTAGATCATCAAAGGGTATATGATATCAAAGGAAACGAAGGTGTATTTAGTAGAACTTTTAAATACATCAATGTTATGAAATCTGTTTTATATACCGTTGTTCTTTTTTCCATTTTTTCTTTTAGAACAAATGCCCAGACACTTGAATGGTTAAATGTTTTTGATGTGCATTCATTCGGAATAGGATCAGGAATTTCTCCAAATAGTTTGGTCGATAATAACGGGAAAATTGTCACTCAGGTAATTGAGAACGACACGATAAAACTGTATCAAACTGCTGCGGACGGAACCATCATAAATACATACGACTCAGGCAAAATGAATCATTTCCACTATACTCCACTTATCAGGGTTGGTCAAGATGAGCAAGCGTTTGTATATGAGTCCTTGCCATATCCCGGCTTGTTTTGGTTGCTTCAGACTGATGATGAGCTAAACGTTACCAAAGAGGTGCAGCTTGAATTTCCTCAAGAAATTTCGTTTCCAAATATTGAAAACCTCATAGAGTACAATAACACATTCTACCTAACCGCAACATCAAATGAAAATCATCACTTGTTCAGAATAAATGAAGATGACAGTCTTTTAGAAATTTACAGCGGAAGTTTAGATGTTGCTTTTGGAGAGGATTATATACTGCTTGACAACGGAAATGTTATTTTTTCTTACAAAGATGGCGCATATGGCAATGGTCAGATTATCAGATGTTTTTCCCTTGATGATGAAGAACTTATATGGGAACAAACCATTGATGCCGGAGTTTATAATTTACTGAGTGAATACAAAGTTGTAAACCATGGCAACACACTTTATGCAGTAGGAAAAGAGGTAGAATGGATTGACGGAGTACTTCATTCACAAATTTCTATTTCGCATGTAAACGCAGATTCAGGAGAAATTTTATTTCAGGAGCCATTAGTTTGTGATAATTGTTTTGGAACCATAGTCGACTTTGCTTACAACGGCATTAATGACCACATTTATATAAATTTAGTGACAGATAACATTTCATTGATTGAAATTGACAATCAATCAGCAGACATTATCAATCAGCAAAGTTTCACGTATGATGTTAATTCTACTCTACCTACTATTGGCGAGAAATCTCATATTCATATTATGGAAAATGGTCAGGTAGTTTTCATTTATAAAAACTATAAGGACGAAATAGAGCAAGATAATCTGTACATTGTTCTGTTGGACAATGAGCTGAACCCTGTAGGAGAGGAATTAGAAATAAATTTAGACACACACAACAGCAACGAAACACCTACAGACATATTACAATATGATCAAAACAAGATTTTAATCACAGGTATATCACCCGATCCAGACCCCTTTATTTTTTGGGAAAAGGTAAGATATTTTACGGCTATGATTGATTTTGAAGATATTTTATCATTAGAAAATCAGACGGAAATAACTGACACTGTCATACTCTATCCCAATCCTGTAAAATCAGAATTATTTATACAATCGGACAAAAAGATCGAAAGCATATTGGTATTTGATTATTCAGGAAAAAAAGTTCTGTCCATAAAGGATTCCGCTATCAATAAAGTAGATGTATCAGGATTAAATCAAGGGATTTATATAGCTTTGATGAAGGATACAGAAGGAAACCGGCATTGGTCGAGGTTCATTAAACAATAATTATAAGCAACACCCTTTGTCCATTATGAAATCAAATATTTACCTGTTTATCATTATTTCCATTTTTTCTCTTAGAGCAAACGCACAGGTCGTGGAATGGTTGAATCTTTTTGATGTTCACGGCACCGGATCTGCAATAACACCAAACAGTCTGATTGATAATGAGGGAAAGATAACAACCTTGGTAGTTGAAGATTATATAATCAAATTATATCAGACAACACAAGACGGAACAATTACCAATATATTCACCTCAGACAAAACCAATTACTCTGATTATACTCCTCTTATCAGAACAGGAGATGGTGGTCAGGCACTCGTGTTCAGAGCGAATCCATATCCGGGAACTTTTTGGCTGCTTCATACGGATGAAAATCTTAATATAATAAAAGATATTGAAATCCAAATTCCCTCGGAAATTTCATTCCCTCATATCAGAAATCTTATTGAATACAACAACCAATTTTATCTTACAACAACCTCAAACGGAAACCATCATTTACTGAAAATAAATAACGATGACAGCCTATCCATAATCTACAATGGAAGCATAGAGAGTTCTCACGGGGAAGACTACATATTGCTTGACAATGGAAATATTATCTTTTCATACAAAAGTAGAAATAACCATATCATCAGGTGTGTGTCTCTTACTAGTGAGTCTCTTGTATGGGAACAATCCCTAAACACCAACTATGGAAATTTACTGCAATATCGGGTAAAAGAGAACGACAATATTTTATATGCTGTTGGTCTAGAAAGAGCTTGGGTTGATGGTTCGGCAGATGACAACTTGACTATTTCGCATATTGATGTAACTTCTGGAGAAATCCTTTTTCAGGAACCTGTAGACTTACCACCTGTGTGCGACAACTGCTCTGTTGAATTTAATCATTTTGTCTACAACAGCGTCAATGACCATATGTATATAAGCTACATCAGTGGGTTCCCCGAATCCGCCATTTTGCTGTTTGAAATTGATAATCAGACGACCGGTATCATTAATCAGCATTTCTTTCCTTACATACAAAACACCGAGTTGCTTACCATCATCGGTCAGGAATCTTATATACATATAAACGAAGACGGTCAGGTCGTATTTTTATACGAAAGTTATAAAGATGAAACCGAAAAAGGGAATCTTTATATTGCCGTTCTGGATGAACAGCTAAATCCTGTTGGAGAATTACTGGAAATAAATATTGATGAACAAAACAGCAATGAAACTGTTATGCATGTATTGCAGTATGGTCCAAACAAGATTTTAATTACCGGAGTGACTCCCGATCCAACTCCCTTTATTTCTTGGGAAGAGACTCGGTTTTTTATAAGCATGATTGATTTGGAAGATGCTTTATCATCGGAAAATCAAGTCCAAACATCGAATGCTGTAACACTTTACCCAAATCCCGTAAAATCAGAATTATTTATACGTTCAGATAAAAACATCGAAAGCATATCGATTTTTGATTATTCGGGGAAGAAAATTTTATCTTTAAACAGTCACAATAATAAAAAGCTAGATGTATCGGGATTAAGTCAGGGAATTTATTTGATGTTAATCAAAGACATAGACGGAAACCAGCACTGGTCGAAATTTATAAAACAATAATCATCAGGTACAAACAAGAGAAATTTAAAGACCTCCAAGGTTTTTGAAGCCCTGGAGGTTGGGTAGGATTATAAATCTTCTGCTTTTCTTACCAGTCCCAAAAATTCAGAGCGATAACCTTCGTCATCCTTTCCCATTCCCGATTTCGCCCAAGTTAATACATCTGAATAGGTATAGTCTTTCGCAAATTTCGAATCGCGAAGCAGCAAACCAAATCCGGCAACTGCGCCCACGAATTGCTGATCCTGACTTGCCGAACTCCAAGATTTCAAATCCGAAGTTTTTACGACTTCTGAAATCAACTTACTGGTTTCGGAATCAATCGGTTTGTATCGAAGTTTCAGCGTTACTAAATCCGAATTGTTATTTCCTGCGGATGTGTTTTGGTATTTAAGTGGATCCACGTTTCCGGCTTGGGATTTTCCGCCTTTTGGAACGATTTCGTAAATTGCCGTTACGTTATGTCCTGCTCCCAATTCACCTGCATCTTTGGTGTCGTCATTAAAATCTTCGTTGTTCAGCAAACGGTTTTCATACCCGATTAACCGATATTCTTCTACGGTATTGGGATTAAATTCCACTTGGATTTTCACGTCCTTGGCGATGGTAAATAAGTTCGCTGTTAATTCCTTTTTGAATACTTTTTGGGCTTCGCCCCAATTGTCGATGTAGAAATAATTTCCGTTTCCTTTGTTGGAAATCAACTCCATCATCTGGTCGTTGTAATTACCCATTCCAAATCCGCAAATCGTTAAGAAAACCTTTGATTTAGCTTCTTTCTGGATCAAATCCAGCAACCCGCTATCCGAAGTGTTTCCTACATTAAAATCACCGTCGGTAGCGAGAATCACGCGATTATTTCCTCCATCAATGAAATTTTCTCTTGCGATTTTATACGCCATTTCGATTCCGCCTGCACCGTTGGTAGAACCACCCGACTGCAAAGCATCCAATGCCTCTTCAATTTTTTCAATATTCCGAACCGATGTGCTTTCCAAAACCACTCCGGCATCGCCGGCATACTTAACGATTGCAACTTTGCTTTTCGGGTCTAAATTTTGCGCCATCAATTTGAACGAACGAGCCAACAATGGAAGCTTATTCTGATCACTCATAGAACCGGAAACGTCAATCAGGAAAACCAAGTTGGATGGTCTTAAGTTTTCATAATCGATTTTCTTTCCCTGAATGCCGATTCGAAGTAATTGATGCTCTTTGTTCCAAGGCGATTCTGTCAATTCGGTTGACACGGAAAAAGGCGTTTCTCCGGTCGGATTCGGGTAATTGTACGAAAAATAATTGATCATTTCTTCTATGCGAATTGCCCCTTTTTCAGGTTTTTGTCCGTTTTCGATGAAACGGCGGACATTGGCGTAAGAAGCATTGTCCACGTCAATGGAGAACGTGGAAAGCGGATTGTCTTTTGCATTTTTAAATTCATTTTCCACGATTTCAGCATAGCGTTCCGTATTGTGCTGAACGATTACGGGTTCTCCGTCCGGAGCCGGTGCAATTTCGTAAGCTGCATCGGCGGCTTCTTTCACAGCATATTTTTCTTGCATTCCTTGATTTCCGCAGGAGCTCAATGTAATCAAACCAATAAGAGATAGTCCGATTCCTAAATTTCTGATTAAAATGTTTTGTGTCATAACAATGGATTTTTAAAGAATTGATGCCACGAAGAAAGAAAGGGTTGTGCAGAAATCAAGAAAAAGAGCTTGTAAAGTTTTTGTAATGTGATTTGAATGTTTTGTAAAAGATTATTTTAATTTACAAGAAACTCATAATAAATTAGTTACAGATATATACTTCAAAATTTTTGAAACCTTCAAGGTTTGAATTCTTTCAATATCTCAATAAAGAAAAACCTTGATTAGGTTTTAAATTGTACAAAAAATGAAGAGTGACTATTGATTCCAATTGCAGGATTTTTCAAAATATAAATTATTGTATTGAATTTGAGTTATAAGTATTCATTTTTTCATACCTTAATTGCATTCAAAATACAAAGGCTATGCGACTCAATTACTATCTTGTGCTTGGTCTGTTTTTATTTGGGGCATTCGGCTACCCGCAGCAGACGGTATTGGACAGTCTTGAAGTAGTCGTTGCCCGAAACACCCGTGATGAGGAGATGGCAAAAACCCTGAACAGAATTTCCTGGGAATATAGCCGGAAAGACATTGAAAAGGCAAAAATCTACGCATGGAAAGCCAAATCACTCTCCCGGGAAATAGGAAATAACAAAACCCTTGGCACTTCCTACTCCCATCTTGTTACACTTCATAAAAATGCCGGTGAAACAGATAGTGCGGCATTTTATCTCACCTCATTAAAGAATTTGACGGACGGAGCTTCAAAGGATGATACGGATAAACTGAACCTGACCTATCATTCCACCGCAGGCCTTTATTTTAAGTCTATCGGAAAAAGCAAAACCGCTTTGCCTCATCTTTTAAACGCGTATGAAATCGCAAAAAGAACAAGCAATGTTACAGACGCCTCAGGGCAGGCGCTGAATGTAGGCAATTGTTACTATGCCTTTGCCGATTACAAAAAAGCGCTTGACTATTTTTTGATAGCATTGAAAGGTTTTGAAACTATGGGAAACAAGGCCGGACAATCGTTTTGCTACAACAGTATTTCCAATTGTTATTACGAGTTGAAACTAAATGAACAATCACTCCAATATCTACAAAAATCCTATAAACTGAAAACAGAACTGGGTGACAGGCAGGGATTGACAAATACGAACCAAAATTTTGGAAACATCTATATGGCAATGGGGGATCTTGTAAAAGCGGAAAAATACTTTAACAAAGCGATCGCGTTAAACACCGAAATGGAAAATAATTCCGGCCTAATGCAAAATTATTTCAATATGGGAAGATTGTATTCCGAAACCAATCCCGAAAAAGCAATTTCCTATTTTGAAAAAAGCAAGGCTTTGGCAATAAAGGGTGATAATAGCGGCATGGTCTCAAGGATTGAACTTGAAATGCTGGCCGTTAAAAATCTTAATGAAAAGCGGCCGGAATCCGAAAGAGAAGCAGTTAAAAATTTAGAATTGCTCTCAAATGAAGGAGTGAAATACCGCGAAGTTTACGGCTACCAGAATCTGGCTGAATATTATACCCAAACCAAACAGTTTGATAAAGCGCTGGAGTACACCCGGAAATTTCACGACTTAAAAGACAGCCTCAAAAGCGAAGAAATACAGTTGCATTTTAAAACCATAGAGGAACGATACAACAAGGAAAAAAACGAGAAGCAAATCACCCTGCTCCGGAAAGACAAAGAGATTGATGCTCAAAAGCTGAAACAGCAACGTTCATGGATCATCATTTTCGGTCTTTTGACCTTATTGGCAGGGTTTGGTATATGGGTAATCATCAGCAGAAGCCGTGTAAGGCAGCAAATGAAAGAGCTGGAATTGCGCAACGGCATCGCTGCCGACCTGCACGATGAAGTAGGAAGTTCCCTGAGCAGTATTTATATGCTGAGCCAATTGGCCGGCAGAACCCACCCTGAAGAGGGAGCCGGCATTTTGGACAAGGTGAAAACAAATGCCAAAGAAACCATGGAAAAAATGGACGATATAGTTTGGATGATAAAACCCGTGAACAGCCAGTCAGAAAGCTTGAAGGAAAGGATACGGCGGTTTATTCTGGAGGCCTGTGAACTTCAAGGTATTGCCTGCAAATTGGAAATAGATGGTCTGGATGAAGAAAAACTGACCGTACCGCAAAAGAAAAACCTGTATCTGGTTTTTAAAGAAGCCGTTAACAACGTCTTTAAGTATGCCGACACCCAAAAACTGGAGATAAGGATAGCACAGAGCAGCAAAGAATTGGATATGCTGATTCAGGATTATGGAAAAGGATTTGAACAAGAAAATACAAAAAAAGGAAACGGGATACAAAATATGAAAGCCCGCGCCGCCGAATTAAAGGGCAAGTTAACGGTGACATCCCGTTACGGCGAAGGAACCAAAATCCAATTGGATTTCCCGTTGGGGTAAATAGTTCACCCAATCTCGGTATTTCGCTCATTGGGAAGAACCCTTACTTTTGTAATCATGGAGCAAAAAACAAAGGTTTGCATTTTTGAGGACAACAGGCACCTTCGGGAAAGCCTCGAGTTAATGCTGAATATTTCGGATGGTTTTGAGTGCGCGGGCGCATACCCCAATTGTGATGACCTAATCGGAGTATTGACCCGCAGTGAAGCCTCCATCTGTTTGATGGACATTGAAATGCCGGGTATCAGCGGTATTGAAGCCACCCGAGTCATCAAATCTAAATTGCCTCACGTCCATGTGCTCATACAAACGGTTTTTTCCAATGATGATTCCATTTTTCAGGCCATTTGCGCAGGAGCATCGGGTTATATATTAAAAACGACATCTCCTGAACTTTACATCGAAGCATTGAAAGACGTTCAGAGCGGAGGCGCTCCCATGACCCCAAGCATCGCCAAAAGGGTTCTCCAATTGTTCAAGGTAAATTTACAGCCGGCTTCTGACAAAACCTACCAACTTACCGAAAAGGAAAAACAAGTGCTTCAGCAGCTCACCTTGGGAAAAAGCTACAAAATGATAGCCGGAGAGTTGCAGATTTCCTCTGAAACCATCAAGACACATATAAAGAACATTTATATAAAACTTCATGTACATTCAGGGCCGGAAGCCGTAGCCAAAGCCATTCAGGAGCGGTTGGTCTGACCTAACACCCCTAACTGCCGTCAGGCAGGCAACATCCAACATCCATCACCCACCCCCACATCCCCCGTTCTCGGTATTGACCGGCTTTCACCTGTTTCCCAACTTTGCTTCAAACAAAAAATCACGGTTATGAAAAAAAATCATTTATTCTTAGTCCTGCTGGCTTTTTCTACGATAGCGAAAGCACAGTCAGCGCCTGAAATTCAATGGCAGAAATCTCTTGGCGGGAGTGATTCCGAAGATGCTTACTCTGTTCAGCAGACTTCGGACGGCGGCTTTATCGTTGCCGGACGGTCTGAATCAACCGACGGCGATGTGAGCGAAAATCACGGCGACGGTGACTATTGGGTCGTAAAGCTCGATAGCAGCGGAGTTATTGTATGGGAGAAATCCCTTGGCGGGAGTGGTACTGAAGTTGCCAGTTCAGTTCAGCAGACCGCGGACGGAGGATATATCGTGGCAGGAGAAAGTTCGTCCGACGACGGAGATGTGAGCGGAAACCACGGCAATTATGACTATTGGGTCGTAAAGTTAGGCAGCAGTGGGGATATTGTATGGCAGAAATCCCTTGGCGGGAGTGGTTCTGAAGCTGCCCGTTCAGTTCAGCAGACAGCGGACGGCGGCTATATCGTTGCCGGATATTCCTATTCAGACGACGGCGATGTGAGCGGAAATAACGGCAGTTATGACTATTGGGTTGTGAAGCTCGACGGCAGCGGAACTATTGTATGGCAGAAATCCCTTGGCGGGAGTGGTTATGATGAAGCTTACTCTGTTCAGCAGACTTCGGACGGCGGGTATATCGTTGCCGGTTATGCTAATTCAGACGATGGCGATGTGAGCGGAAATCACGGAAATGCTGACTATTGGGTCGTAAAGTTAAACGGCAGCGGGAATATTGTATGGCAGAAACCCCTTGGCGGGAGCGGATCTGAAGTTGCTTACTCTGTTCAGCAGACCGCGGACGGCGGCTATATCGTTGCCGGACTGTCTGAATCAAACGACGGCGATGTGAGCGGAAATCATGGCAATACTGACTATTGGGTCGTAAAGCTCGACAGCGGCGGCGATATGGTATGGCAGAAATCCCTTGGCGGGACTGATGGTGATGCTGCTTATTCCGTCCGGCAGACCGCGGACGGCGGCTATGTCGTTGCCGGTTATGCTAATTCAGACGACGGTGATGTGAGCGGAAACCACGGCAGTCAGGACTATTGGGTAGTGAAGTTAGACGGCAGCGGGGATATTGTATGGCAGAAATCCCTCGGCGGGAACGATGGTGATTTTGCAAGCTCCATTCAGCAGACAGCGGACGGCGGTTATATCGTTGCCGGATATTCCTATTCAGACGACGGCGATGTTACGGGGCATCACGGTACTTACGAATATGCTGACTATTGGGTCGTGAAGCTCTCGGCAGACGGGATGGCAGTGCAGGACATCGCGGCAGGTAATCTGATGATGTATCCCAATCCTACCCGTGATTTTGTCAACCTGCAGGGTTTGGAAAAGGGAACGAACATCCGGATTTTTGATATGTCAGGAAAAACGGTTTACACCGGAACGGCAGCAAATGAAACGTTGCAAATCAGTATTCAGAACCTGAATTCCGGGATTTATGCAGTGGAATTTGAGCAGAACGGCAAAAAATACGCTAAAAAATTAATTGTCAAAGAATAAAAATCATCAATATGAAAAAAATTCATTTATTCTTAATCCTTCTGACTTTTTCTATGACAGCGCAAGCGCAAGCGCCCACGGTAACGGGTTTCACGCCTGGCAGCGGCCCTGTCGGTACAACCGTAACCATCTCGGGAACGAACTTTAACACAACTCCCGGTAACAATATCGTATTTTTTGGGGCAACACGGGCAAACGTTACCGCCGCTTCGGCAACTTCACTTTCGGTTAGCGTTCCTATGGGAGCCACGCACGATTTTATCTCGGTGCTCAACACAAGTACCGATTTGATGACTTATTCTGCCACAAAATATATACCTACCTATTCGCCCAATACCGGAACCATCACGGCAGAGGATTTCGAATCGGCCGTATCCTTTCCCGCTGTCGGTGCTTTCTCGAGAGTCGCAATTGCCGACCTGGACGGTGACGGCAAGCCGGATTTTGCTATGGCCGGAGAAGAGGGTATAATTTCCGTTTTGAGAAATACCAGTACGCCCGGAACTATGAGTTTCGCCCCAAGTATTGACTTGCCTGCAAGAACTATTTACATGTCGTATGATATGTCCATAGGAGATATAGACGGTGACGGCAAACCCGATTTGGTGTCCACCTACACGATTTGGAACGGGAGCGTTCATTTCAGTTTTGTTTCCGTTTACCGCAATACGAGTACTCCCGGGTCTATAAGTTTTGCCGAAAGATTGGATTTTGGTGAGGATGTGGGCGGCGCCACATATTCCAGGATAGCGGATATAGACGGTGACGGCAAGCCGGATATTATCCATTCAAAACATTCAACCCAAAAATACGTCTTACGGAATACCAGCACGCCGGGCAATATCAGTTTTGCCGAGCCTGTTTATTTAACCGGGCCTGTTGTTGACGCAAAGGATTTGCAGGTGGGTGATTTGGACGGTGACGGAAAACCCGATCTGGCATTTACAAGCTATATCTATGGTTACGTATCGGTGCTGCGCAACACCAGTGAAGTGGGCAACATTAGTTTTGAACAATATGTGAACTTTCCCGTTGCAACAAGTTTTTCAGAAGACCTTTCCATAGGCGACATAGACGGGGACGGAATGTTGGATATTACAGTGGTAAGTTGGCAGTTTTATATTTCCCTTTTACGAAATATAAGCACGCCGGGTACGCTTGCTTTTGAGCCAGGCATTGACATTGATACAGGTGTGAATTCCCGTTCTATCCCTCTCGGCGATATTGACGGTGATGGTAAGTTGGATATGGCAACACAAGATTTTGGGCACCTCAAATTGTTTTTTTACAAAAACCAAAGCAGTGCCGGGAACATCAGCTTTGCTGACAGAGTGGAAGTCCCCGGTAAAATTGAAGGCTTACAAATAGCCGATGTGGACGGTGACGGCATACCGGAATTAGTAGGAGTTAGACCCGGCGTTTTTGTTATTTTTATAAACAACCCCGTGGGGTTAGGCGTTTCAGAGGTTGAGGATGTTTCGGGATTCAGCGTTTATCCTAATCCGGTAAAAGACATCCTGAATTTCTCCGAGAAATTAAAAAATATAGAAATCTATTCTTTGACCGGACAAAAAATGATAGCGGTTGAATCTGCGGAATCTGTCGGAGTACAGCATCTACCGTCAGGAAATTATATCCTGAAAGCCCGAACTTCAATTGGCGGTGCGGTCAGTAAAAAAATTATTAAAAAATAATAATTAGCCCTGCCAGGGTGAGCCTGTCCTGAGCGAAGTCGAAGGAAACCCTGGCAGGGCTACTAAAAATGAAAGAAAAATGAAAAAAATACATTTACTTATTGCCATGCTTGTTTTTACTGTAACAGTAAATGCACAAGCACCCGACATTACAGCGTTCTCACCCGGCAGTGGCTCTGTCGGTACGACCGTAACCATCACGGGAACGAACTTTAACGCCACACCTGCCAACAACGTTGTGTTTTTTGGAGCAACTCGGGCTAATGTTACTGCCGCTTCGGCAACTTCACTTTCGGTTAGCGTTCCTATGGGAGCCACGCACGATTTTATTTCGGTTCTGAATAGCGATACCGATTTGATGACTTATTCTGCCACAAAATATATACCTACTTATTCGCCCAATACCGGAACCATCACGGCGGAGGATTTCGAATCAGCCATATCCTTTCCCGCTGTCGGTGCTTACTCGAGAGTCGCAATTGCCGACCTGGACGGTGACAGCAAGCCGGATTTTGCTATGCCCGGAAATGAAGGCATCATATCCATCTTGAGAAATACCAGTACGCCCGGAACTCTCAGTTGCGCCCCAAGTATTGACTTGCCTGCAAGAAGCAGTTATACATCGTATGACATTTCAATAGGAGATATAGACAGTGACGGCAAGCCCGATTTGGTGTCCACCTACACGATTTATAACGGGAGCAATTTTTTCAGTTTTGTTTCCGTTTACCGCAATACGAGTACTCCCGGGTCTATAAGTTTTGCCGAAAGATTGGATTTTGGCGGGAATGTGGATGGTGCCAAATATTCCAGAATAGCGGATATAGACGGTGACGGCAAGCCGGATATTATCCATACACAACCTTCAACCCAAAAATATGTTTTACGGAATACCAGCACGCCGGGCAATATCAGTTTTGACGAGCCTGTTTATCTAAACGGGCCTAATGTGGGTGCAGAGGATTTGCAGGTGGGTGATTTGGACGGTGACGGAAAACCCGATCTGGCATTTACCAGCTTCCTCTATGGCTATGTATCGGTGTTAAGGAATACCAGTGAAGTGGGCAACATTAGTTTTGCAACATACGTGAACTTTCCCGTTGCAACAAATTTTTCAGAAGACCTTTCCATAGGCGACATAGACGGGGACGGAATGTTGGATATTACAGTGGTAAGTTGGCAGTTTTTTATTTCCCTTTTTAGGAATATAAGCACGCCGGGTACGCTTGCTTTTGAGCCAAGCATTGACATTGATACAGGTGTGAATTCCCGTTCTATCCCCCTCGGCGATATTGACGGTGATGGTAAGTTGGATATGGCAACACAAGATTTTGGGTATCACAATATGTTTCTTTACAAAAACCAAAGCAGTGCCGGAAACATCAGCTTTGCAGACAAGGTGGTAATTCCCGGTGATATGGAAGGCTTACAAATAGCCGATGTGGACGGTGACGGCATACCGGAATTAGTAGGAGTTAGACCCGGCACTTTGTTTATTTTTAAAAACAGCCCCGCAGGTTTAAGCGTTTCAGAGGTTGAGGATGTTTCGGGATTCAGCGTTTATCCTAATCCGGTAAAAGACGTGCTGAATATTTCCTCTCAAAAAGCGGTAGAAAAAGTAGAAATCTACAGTCCGGCAGGGCAGCTTGTACTGATGGAAACCCATAAAAACCAAATCAACATGGACGCACTTCCGGCAGGGATTTATATGGTAAAAGTAATCTCCGCCAAGAAAACGGAAACCTTTAAAGTAATTAAAAAATAGAGAGATTTTTTTTCATATTTGAGAAGGCCGTTTTGTTTTGCAGGCGGCCTTTACGAATTTTATGAACTAAGAGCCTGTTTAAAATTTATCTAATAATTTGTTTATGCTTCTTTTTGGCTGCGACCTCGTTATATTTTTTCGAGATAGAGCCAAGCTATCTCTAAAAAATATGCCTTGTCTCGCTCAAAAATAACCTATAAACATTTTCACAATATAAATTTAAACAGGCTCTAAATTTACCCGATATTCACACCATTCAGGGTTTTTTCTTCCGGTGCGAGAAAGGTAAGTTTGCCGTCTTCTTTATCAGTCAATAAAAGCATTCCCTGGCTTTCGATGCCGCGGATTTTTCTCGGTGCCAGATTCACCAAAACCGTTACTTGTTTTCCTATGATTTCTTCCGGTGTGAAACTTTCCGCAATTCCCGAAACGATGGTTCGCACATCAATTCCGGTATCAACTTTCAGTTTCAGCAATTTATCGGCTTTTTCGACTTTTTCCGCTTCCAGAATCGTTCCTACGCGCATATCGATTTTTGTAAAATCATCAAATTCGATGGTTTCTCTTTGTGGTTCTGCGTTTGGATTTGTCATTTTGTTCTGGGTTTTGCTTTGATTTAATTTATTGATTTGAAAGTCGATGGTTTCGTCTTCGATTTTGGCAAAAATCAATTCCGATGGATTCAATTGATGACCGGACGGAAGAATTTCATTTAGTTGTTCCAATTCATTCCAATTTAATTTTGAAAGATTCAGCATCTTAAACAATTTCTCCGAAGTAAACGGCATAAACGGTTCACCCAATTGCGCCAACATTCCGGCGATTTGAGCGGCAGCGTACATAATTCCTTTTACTTCTTCCGGATTATCTTGTTTTTTCCAAGGTTCTTGGAATTGCAAAAACTGATTTCCCAAACGTGCCAAATTCATGTATTCCATCAACGCATTTCGGTATTCAAATTTGTCCAAATACGATCCGATGTTTTTGGCGAATTCTTTTAATTGGGACAATTCTTCAAATTCAACTGTTTTTTCAGGAATTACACCGTTGTAATATTTGTGCGTCAAAACCATCACGCGGTTGATGAAATTCCCCAAAATTCCTACCAATTCCGAATTGTTTTTGGTTTGGAAATCTTTCCAAGTAAAATTATTGTCTTTGTTTTCAGGTAAATTCGCAGTCAAAACATAACGCAAAACATCTTCCTGCCCCGGAAATTCATCCAGATATTCATTGCCCCAAACAGCCCAGTTTCTCGAAGTCGAAATTTTATCATCTTCCAAATTCATGAATTCATTTGCGGGAACATTGGTCGGCAAAATATAGTCGCCGTGCGCTTTGAGCATCGCCGGAAAAATGATGCAATGGAAAACGATGTTGTCTTTCCCGATAAAATGAATCAAATTCGCATCGGGATTTTGCCAATAATCTTTCCAATTCTTTCCGTTTTGTTCCGCCCACTCGATGGTGGAAGTGATGTACCCAATCGGCGCATCAAACCAAACGTACAGCACTTTTCCTTCGGCATCCGGCAATGGAACTTTCACGCCCCAGTTCAAATCGCGTGTCATGGCGCGCGGTTTCAAACCATCGTCAATCCATGATTTTACTTGTCCGTAAACATTTGATTTCCAGTCGTTTTTATGTCCTTCGAGGATCCATTCTTTCAGAAAACCTTCGTATTCATTTAGTGGCAAATACCAGTTTTTGGTTTCTATCAGTATGGGTGTATTTCCACTCAAAGCCGATTTCGGATTGATTAATTCCGTGGGGCTTAAAGTAGAACCGCAATTCTCACATTGGTCGCCGTAAGCATTTGGGTTACCACATTTTGGACATTCACCCACTATGTATCGGTCTGCGAGAAATTCTTTGGCTTCTTCGTCGTAAAATTGTTCCGAAATTTCTTCGATAAATTTTCCGTTGTTGTACAAATTCAGAAAGAAATCGGAAGAAACTTCGTGGTGTTTTGGGTTGGATGTACGCGAATAATGGTCAAATGAGACACCGAAACGATACAAGGTTTCTTTTATCAATTCATGGTATTTATCGACAATCGCTTGTGGCGTGGTATTTTCTTTTTTTGCACGAATCGTAATCGGAATTCCGTGTTCGTCCGAACCACCAATAAAAGCCACGTCCATTCCTTTTCTGCGCAGATACCTTGCATAAATATCGGCAGGAATGTAAACTCCCGCCAAATGCCCGATGTGAATGGGTCCGTTGGCGTAAGGTAGTGCAGCAGTTAGGGTATATCGATTCGAATTGTTCATTTTAAATTCATTTTTCGGTGTGCAAAGATAATTCACCCAATAGTATAATGTATAATGTATAGTGTAAAATGTAGAAACAGGAAATGAAAATTAGATTTTCCCATAAAGCAACAAACGTTTAAATGCATAAATCGCTGGAAACTTTTTAAATGCTTTCTGAATTCGGGATTTATATTCAGCAATGAAAACTTCTTGCTGCTTCTCTGAAAGTCTTTCCATATAAGGAATAAGCGAGGACCCGGAAATGAAATCAAAAAGTTTGTCCGCATCATTAGCAATAATCGGATAGACTTTCTGGATAATCTGAATGTCCTGTAAACCGCCATCAAACATAATTTGAGCATATTGGTCAATGCTTAAAACGGTGGATTCTCTTTTCCAACCGTTTAGATAATCCGAAAATGGTTTTTCCTGAACGAGTTCGAGAAGAATTTTGTTGAGGATGTTATCTGCCTGCATTGGCATTTGAACTGCGAATTGTCCGTTTTCATTTAGATGCGAAATCAATTTGGGAAATAATTCTTTATGGTCATCTGACCATTGGAGTGCGGCATTGCTGAAAATAAGATCAAATTTTTGGTCGGATTGAATGAATTCTTCAACCGAAGCGAGTTTGAAATCAAGATTTTCACTTTCAAATGCTTTACTTTTTTCAAGCATTTCTTCTGATGAGTCAATCCCCAGAAATGCAGCATCTTCAAATTCCTCTGCCAGAATGCCGGTTTGCTCACCCGTTCCGCAACCCAGGTCAATGCCCGATTTTAAATTTTCGGGCGATATCAAATCCATCAAATCAAAAAATGGTTGATAACGTATGTTTTTAAACTGATTGTATTTTTCAGGATTCCAAGGCATATTTTTTTATTTTAATTCAAATATCTGCTAATTGTCGTCAAATTTCTTTTTTCGCTTTCCTGAGTTCGAAATTTTGCATTTATTTAGTCTTAGCCCTGTTAGGGTTTAAAACCCTAACAGGGCTGATAATCCTATTTTTTCACTTTAAACAACAGCATCCGCTTCCGGTCAACATGGTTTTTCGTACCGGGTTTTTCTTCATTGTCGTCAAACTTTTCGATAAATCTTGCGGAATATCCTAATTTTTCAATTTGTCCGATAACCGATTCCACAGGTTCATTTTCAGAAGAAATTAAAAAGAATTCTTTCTCTTTCGGATAGGTTTCGGGGTTGTCCGGATAAATTTCAGGAATGATTTTACCGTATTTGAACCAAATTTCAGGCGAATAAGCATCCAATCCGTACAATTCTAATCCTGAATTTTTAATCATCGTTTTTTGAGTGATCAAACTTTTATAATCCGGATTGCTGTTAAAAATGCCATCAATCACAGGAATGCCTAAAATCATAGCCGAAGCAACAAAAGCAATTGTTCCCAAAAAGGCATTTTTCACATTGAATTCCTTCAAAATTTCTTTGAGAATATATAGCCCGATTAATATTCCGGCTATGGAAAACAAAATAGAATACAGTCCCAATTCGACTTTCAGGATTACAAATAAAATAACCGGCACCGCAATTCCAATCAATCCGAGCAGTCCAAATGAGAATTTAACCAAATATTTTTCCCAATTTTTCCAACTCTGATTTTGAATTAAATAATAAACATAAAATCCTGTGGTAGCGGCAAGTGGAATCATCAGCGGAAATAAATAGCGTTCTTTTTTTGAAGGAATCAGCGAAAGCAAAATAAAACAAATCACCGTCCACCAAAAAAACATAGTATAAGATTTCGGGAACTCCACTTTCTTTTTCATGTAAGGAAACGCAAGTGAAACCAATGCAAAAATTGCCCAAACGCCCATCTGAACAGGAAAACTGAAATAACGCGTAAACGGTTTTACTTCCCGGTTGGTGCGGGCGGAAGATTCGGCCTCCATCGTAGCCAAAAAGGTTTCCTGATCATATAAATAAATGTATCCGTACCAGGAAAGCCCAACCAATGCAGTCAAAACCCCCATCCAAGCCCATCCCATCCATTTGATTTTAGGAAAGCCGTAAGCAATCCAATACCCGAGAAAAAAAGGTGCACATATCACATAAAATCCGGTTGGCCCTTTGCTGAGAATTGAAAATCCGAAAAATAATCCGGCTAAAGTAAAATTCAGAAAATCAGGTTTATTGGATTTAAATGTCCGGTATAAAAAGTAAATTCCGATGAGTGTAAAACTGTAACAGAAAATATCCCAAGTTGCTCTTTTCCCCACAAATAAAACCAAATAGCTGCTCACGAGAATGAGTCCGATGATCAAAGCCAATTTTTTATTTTGGGTTTCTTCTTTTACAAATCGGTAAAATACCAAAATCAGAACCACACATGAAAGGGCTGCAGGAAACCGCAATGCCCAAATAGAATTCGTTCCAAAAACTTCTGCCATTCCCGCGCTCAACCATGTAGGCAAAGGCGGTTTTTGATAGCGAGGTTCGCCGTTCATAGTGGTGAATAGCCAATTTCCGTCATCCACCATTTCTCGTGCTGTCACGAAATTCCTTGCTTCCATGATGTCCACAAAAAGATAGTTCAAATGGATGAAAAAAAGGATGAAACAGAGAGCCCATAAAAGATTGCAGGAGATTTTCATAAATGAAATTATTTCTCAAATATAAAAAATCATTGTCAAGAGAATCGTGTAATTTTAACGCATGAACGAAACTGTTGAAAATACGATTTCAGAATCTTTGAATGGATTTCAATGGATTTTGGGTGCATTTGCAGTAATTCTGCTTATTTATTTTTTGATGAAATCGTTTGGGAAGCGGAAATAATTTGATTAATTTTCAACATTAAGAAGTTTAGAATTGGATTGAAAAAAGAATTATTAAGTTATCATAAATGATTTAAGAAGTCGCTTTATTCTTAATCAACTTGTTGAATCTTAATTAGTCTTCAAAATTTAATTAGACTAAATTCTTAATGTTAAAAAAACTATTTAAGCATAATTCAAAATCAAATACCAAATTGCTAAAGTGATAAACGAAACCGGAATCCCAATTCCGACCATCATGGTGCTCAATCTCGGTTTCAATCCATACGAAGCCGAGACGATCGAAGCGGTAATCATCGGTGCCATCGCAGCTTCCATCACACATACTTCAAAAGGAACTTCCGTTTGATCAAATACAAATTTGTACAAAATAAAAATAACCATAGGCCAAATGATCAATTGGTATCCCAATCCCAGAAACAAAAATTTCCAATGTTTGCTTTTTCGTTCAATTCTCAATTGGTACCCCACAGAAACCAATGCCAATGGCGTTACCGTAAGTGCCAACTTTTCAAAAACGGAATTCAGCTCCGGTTTAAATTCAAATCCAAATAACGTAAATGAAATACCCAAACAGAAAGCAAGAAATGGCGGGAACCTGAAAATCCGGGATGAAATTTGTTTCAAATCGGTTTTTCCTCTCGAATAAGTCGCGGCCACCAAAATTCCCAAGGTTGACAACACCATAAATGTACCTGGCAAATCCACCAAAATCAAGGTCTCCAAACCTTCCTTTCCATAAAGTGCCTCGATGACCGGAATGCCGACAAAGGAAGTATTGCCCAGTCCACTCGTCAGAATCAAACAGCCAACCAGACTTTTGGACCAATGAAAAATTTTACCCAACGCGATGAACAAACCTGCCGCCAAACCAAACCCGATCCAGGCAACACCCAGCGGATACAAAAGCTCAGATGAAATTTCAACTTTTGGTAAATAATACAATGCCATTGCCGGTAGCGAAATGTAAATCACAAATTGATTGAGGACGATAGGCGTTTCTTTCGGGAAAGTCTTGAATTTCCGGAAGAAAACACCTAAAAACAAACACAGAAAAAGTAAAAGGATACTGGACACGCTGCAAAGGTAAAAGTATGCAATAAAACTTCAGAAATATTTAGAGTTAAAAATGACAGTTAAATCCTAATTTTTAAAAGATTACCTTTGCAAAAAATTGGGCTCAAAGAGATACCCATTAATAATTTCATTATTAAACATTTTTTATGGCAAACATAGTTGCAATCGTAGGCCGGCCAAACGTCGGAAAATCCACACTTTTTAACCGTTTATTGCAAAAACGTCAGGCAATTGTAGATGATGTTTCGGGTGTTACGCGTGACCGTCATTACGGAAAAAGCGACTGGAACGGACAGGAATTTACCGTCATTGATACCGGCGGATACATCGTCGGGTCTGATGATACGTTTGAAGTTGAAATCCGTAAACAAGTGGAATTGGCCATTGACGAAGCCAACGTCATACTTTTTATGGTGGACAACCAGGTCGGACTTACCGATATGGATAAAGAAGTAGCACAATTGCTTCGCCGTTCAAAAAAACCGGTTTTATTGGTAGTCAATAAAGTTGATTCCAATAAAAACCTCGACGATACTTACGAATTCTACAATTTGGGATTTGAAAAATTTTACACCGTTTCGTCTATGACCGGTAGCGGAACGGGAGAACTGCTGGATGAAGCCATTACCCATTTTGAAGAAACCGATCATAAAGACCCATTTGAAGGACTGCCGAGAGTTGCCATCGTCGGACGACCCAATGCCGGAAAATCCACGCTGACAAATGCTTTGCTGGGTGAAGAAAGAAATATCGTTACCGACATCGCCGGGACTACGCGTGATTCCATTGAAACGCTTTACAATAAATTCGGACATGAATTTGTGCTGATTGATACTGCCGGAATGCGAAAAAAAGGAAAAGTAAGTGAAGACCTGGAGTTTTATTCGGTGATGCGTGCGGTTCGTGCTGTGGAAGAATGTGATGTCTGTGTGCTCATGATCGATGCCACCAGAGGAATTGAAGCCCAGGATTTGAATATTTTATTTCTCGCAGAGCGAAACCGGAAAGGCGTTATCATTTTGGTAAACAAATGGGATTTGGTAGAAAAAGAAACCAATACCATCAAGGAATATGAAGCCGAAATCCGCAAAAAAATTGCACCTTTTAACGATGTTCCGATTCTTTTTATTTCAGCTTTGACCAAACAGCGTGTGCATAAAACGGTGGAAACCATCATGCAGGTCAATGAAAACCGTAATCGAAGAATTAAAACTTCGAAATTAAACGAATTGATGCTTCCGATCATGGAAATCACGCCACCGCCTGCCATCAAAGGAAAATACATCAAAATCAAATACGTCACTCAATTGCCGACTCGTACACCCCAATTTGCATTTTTTGCCAATTTACCGCAATACGTAAAAGAGCCTTACAAACGATTTATCGAAAATCAATTGCGTAAGAATTTCGATTTTACCGGTGTTCCGATTGAAATTTATTTCAGACAGAAATAATTAATTTGAAAATTTGGAAATGAGATAATTTGAAAATGTTTTATTCTAAGAGTAAAATCCAAAAATTAATTTCTGAAAACTATGAATTTACAATGCTTGAAAATTTAGAGTTTGAAGGAATTAAATACAAGGGAATTGGACAAAAGGCTTTTGCTGATTTAATTTTTATAAAAGATAATCTTTTTATTTTCACTTACAACAAGATATTAGGATTAAAGTACAACTACAGTATTATCAGAGTAAATTTAAAACAGGAAAGTCACTGTATTCAAAAAGAATTAAGGATACCTGCATATATTGCTGAAACCGTATTTATTAACAGAGGGTTGATGTATGTCTATCTAAAATATCGAGATGGATTTCGATTGAAATATGAAAATTTTGATGATTCTTTGCAGATAAATTTTAATAAATACTTTTCTTAATTTGAAATAATTTATAAGTTCAAATTAAATCAATAACTATTCAGATTCTCCAAAATAACTTTGTCTTTTTGTTGTGGCGTTAATATATAATCATAACCGGGCATTGCACTTTCCCAATCACCGTAACCCGAATTAGGCAAAACGATGAACTTTTCTCCAAATTCCTTTGATAAATCCTCTACGACTTGGTTTCTTTCTTCTTGCGGTTTTTTATAGAAAACCTCCGAGAAATCAGCCAGATTATCACCCAGATACATAAAAACTTCAAAATCTTTCAGGACGACCTTTCTTCTTGCTTCTTTGTTGGAAGTATCTTTCATGACCAAGACATGTGCTTCGTCGGCAAATGGAAATCCTAATTCTTTAAGATTCTTCAAAGTGCCGGATTTGTCGTTTTCATTCCGATTGGAAATGTAAAAAATATGGACGTTTTGCGAAGCAGCAAATTTAAAAAATGCCAAAGCGCCCGGATAAGCAACGGCTTCACCTTTTGAAGTCCATTCCAGCCAAGAATCCAGATCAAATTCATTCCCCAATTCTGCCTGCTTTACGGCATAAGGCGAATTGTCCAGAATCGTTTCGTCTATATCGGTCACGATGGCAATCGGTCGCAGATGTTGCAATTTTGATTTTTCTTCCACGATTTTTGTTGCGATGTTATATGCCTGATGGCACAAAGCTTTGAACTCGCCTGCATTTTGTTGCCAGATAGCCGCATAAACTTTCCCGTTTAGCGCAATGTCATTTAATTTCCGGTCAGAAACAGATTGAGCAGGTTTTGCAGAATCATCTGATTTTTGGCTTAAATCGATGGTTGTTCCGCAGGAAGTAATAAGTCCGACTAAAAGAAATCCGTATAAAATGGAAGACCAATATTTCATAAAAACCAATTTAGAAAACAAAAGTAAACGAATTAATTTGAAAATTTGAAGATGTGTAAGTTTGAAAATCCTACATTTATCATTCAAAATTGAACATTCATAATAACATTAGGTTTTGGAATACAAAGTGCTGACCGATGAGGATATAATTTTCTTTCAAAAAACAATTGGTGAGAAGAATGTTTTGCTTTCAGATTTTGACAAATACGCTTCCGACTCTACCGAAAGACTCCAGTTTTTTCCGGACGTGGTTTTGAAACCCGATTCGGCTGAAAAGATTGCTGAAGTTGTAAAATATTGCAACCAAGAACTTCTTCCCATCACGCCGCGCGGAGCCGGAACGGGATTGGCTGGCGGTGCTTTGCCTATAAAAGGCGGCGTAGTTTTATCGGTCGAAAAATTAGATCAAATTTTAAAAATAGATGAAGATAATTTCCAGGTAACGGTTGAAGCCGGTGTCATCAATTATAATTTACAGAAAAAATTAGCTGAAAAGAATTTGTTTTATCCGCCCGATCCAAGTAGTTGGCAAAGTTCATTTATCGGTGGAAATATCGCCACCAATGCCGGTGGTCCGAAAGCCGTGAAATACGGTGTTACTGCCCAATATGTTCTCAATTTAGAAGTGGTTTTGCCAAACGGCGAAATCATCTGGACGGGCGCCAATACTTTAAAAAACAGTACAAGTTTAAATCTGACTCAATTATTTGTGGGAAGCGAAGGGACGCTCGGGATCATTACAAAAGCAGTTTTAAAGATTATCCCAAAGCCTAATAAAGATGTATCGGTTTTGATTCCTTTTTATAATTTAGAGGATGCTTGCGAAGCTGTTTCGGCGATTTTTCATGCCGGAATAAATCCATCGGCTCTTGAGTTTATGGAACAACGCGCCATTGATGCCGCAACCCAATTTTTATTTAACGAAACAAATTCCCCCTTTGAAGGAGGCAAGGGGGATGTTGAAATCCAAGCACATTTATTGATTTCGTTGGATGAAAAAATTGAAACAGATCTTCAGAGATTAATAGAAACGGTTTCGAAATTTAAAATCGGAGAAATTCTTTTTGCAGAAAACGAAACGGAGAAAGCCAGGATTTGGCTGATTCGCAGACGTGTGGCGGAAGTAGTTAAAATAAACGGCTACACCATAGAAGAAGATACCGTAGTTCCGAGAGCGAATTTGGCCAAATTGATAAAAAAAATCCATCAATTGGCAGATGAAAGCGGTTTTAAAGTCGTTTGTTATGGTCATGCCGGAGACGGAAATCTACATATAAGAATTAATCATCCGGTTCATAAAAATTCCTATAATATTCCTGAGATTCAATTGATTTTAAATCAATTATTTCAAATCGTAAAAGAATTGGACGGAACCATTTCAGGCGAACATGGAATCGGTTTGATCCAAAAACCCTATCTGCCGATTGTCCTTTCCAAAGCCAATTTGGAATTGCAGAAATCCATCAAAAAAACCATCGACCCGAGAAATATCATGAATCCGGGAAAGATATTTTAAATTTGGAGAAATTATAACCGTTGGTTTTTCAAAAGTCATTTATTCTTATTTTCCTTCTTTGGTGCTTTGCCTCGACCAATGCGCAGAAAATCAGCCGGAATGAATTGGATAGTTTGGAAGAAAATCTATCTGTCATTTACAAGAACCTACCCGATAAGGCAATCGGAATTGGAAATGTAATCCTTGAAAATTCTAATTCGGAAACACAAAAAAGCCGAGTGCTCGGGATGATTGCCGTTTCTTATTTCATCAAAAACGATATCAATAAATCAACTGAATTGCTATTTCTTTCAAAAGTCGAAGCCGAAAAAACCGGAAACCATGAACTGATTGCTCAGACTTATGGATCGATTGCGCATCAATATGTTCAATTGAACTTACATGACAGGGCAAAATTTTATTTGGATAAAGCAATTGAAGAAACAAATAAATTGGAAAATGGAAACAGTAAATATTTTTTAAGGGCATTATCATATCTCGAAATGGGAAATATCTTGTTTGATGAAAAAAATTATGGCACTGCCAACGAAAGTTATAAAAACTCCCTGAAACAGTTTCAGAATATGATAGAACCCGGAAAAAAAGTATCCTATCATTACCTTCGATCGCTTTATAACATTGGAAACTCTTATTTATCTCTGAATCAGGCCGATTCGGCGGAATTATATCTGAATAAAGCGCTTGTTTTAGAAAACACACAAGATTCCGAACTGAAATTTTTTATTTATACAACGCTATCGCAGGTTTATGCGGAAAAAAATCATTTCCAACGCGCTGTTGATTCTCTTCAGGTCGTATTGGCTGATCCTGAATTCATCAATCATGAACTTCGATCCGAAATCTACCTGAACCTTTCACGGAATTACAAAAGCTTGAAAGACGAAGCCAATTATACGCTTTACAATGAGAAATATTTAAAGCTGAGCGATTCCTTGAAGCTGAATAATTTTGAGGCGATTAATACGGCTATCAATCAGGAGCAAAAAGAAATCAAATCGGCCTTGTCAAAAGCGGGAAAAAGGAATCAGATGTTGATTTTCATTGGAATTCCATTGTTCCTTATTTTTCTTTTTTTGATTTTTTATTTAATTCAAAAAAGAAAAAACGAACGGAAGAAATTTGTGGAAATCATTTCAAATTTAAAACAGCAGAAACCAGAGGAGAATGTCCCGAAATTAATGGAAACAAAATCAAAACAACAAAATCCGGACATCTCAAACCCAACGGAAGAAGATTTACTTCGGAAACTAAAAATATTTGAGAACTCCGGAAAATTTACCAATCCGAAACTCAGTATTTCCATGCTGGCTGTTCAGCTAAAAACTAATACCACTTATCTTTCTGAAGTGATTAATCAACATAAAAATAAAAATTTCAATGCCTATATAAATGAACTTCGCATTCAGTATATCTGTGAGAAAATTTACAATCACCCCGAATATTTAAATTATAAAATCAGTTATCTAGCAAAAGAAAGTGGCTTTATTTCTCATAGCTCTTTTGCGACGGTTTTTAAAAATATAACCGGAATTTCTCCTTCTGTTTTCCTACGCGAAGCGGCAAGAAGAGAATCTTATAAATCAAAACAAAATTAGACTAAATATTTGTTTACAAGCATTTTATATTCATGTTTTATATTTTAAAATCAAGGATTTTGAAATATATTCATTAGCATAACCAAGATTCTGAAGTTAGATTTACCGAAAACTAAAATTAAGATGAAGAAAATTTTATTAAAGACAATGTTGCTTGTGGGATTGTTTTCTTACGGTCAGGATTGTTTATACGGAACTGTTTCAGAAAACACATCCAATGGCGGAAATATTTCGACAGGCGGAGCTTTTGAATATTATGCCGCTTCTGACTTTGATGTTCCGTTCGGAACTATATTTACTGTCAATCAGGTGAAGTTTAATGTGCTAAAAGGAGAAGCAGATCTGGAATATGTTGATGTACGGTTTTTAGAAGATGCCAACGGCAAGCCCGGCGAAACATTTCAGACATTTGAAAACTTGGTTCCGGCAAGTCAGGAACTTGCCTATATTTCCACAATCGAAGGTATGAATGCTTATACGATAATAGTGGACTTGCCTAGTTCATTTGAGCTGTCAAAAGGAAAATATTATTTAGATATTCAAGGAGCTCCCGGCGATGAAATAGCTGTAAGTTGGGAAATAGGAAAAGAAGAAACGACTTCATTGGGAAGATTTGATTTCAGCAAGTTTGGAGAGGATTCTTGGTTTGGAGGATTTGCTTATTATGATTACATTTTTCAGGTAATGGGAACCTGCACTGATTCAGGTGAGGAACAACCTGATTATGGAGAGGAATGTTTTCAGGGAAATGAGTCAAATGAACATGAAACCGGATTGAATTTAAGAGGAGGAAGGTTAGCTGATGATTTCATAGTACCGGACAATACTACTTTCTATTTAAGTGAATTAAAAATGGCTACGCTTCAATTAGGAAACATCGTAAATGCAGGAATCAGTATTCGAAATGCAATTGACGGTCGTCCGGGAGATGTGATTTATACAGCAGAAAATGTAAGTCCGAAAACGGAGAATTTCTTTGGTTATCATCCATTTGCAGGTTTTCCGTTGGATGTGGTTTCAGTCGTCCTTGAATTTGAGTTTGAGGAACCATTTGAATTAACCGCTGGTCAGTATTTCATAGATGTTCATGATGTGATTTATGTTCCGTTTACCGATTTTCTGGCTTGGGAAGCTACTTCACTTCCAGGAATAGGTGGAAATGCGTTTGAATCTTTCGATGGAGAAACATGGACAGAAGCAGAAGCACTCAATCTGGTATTTGATGTTTCGGGTTATTGTAAAGAAACTTTGACAGTAGATGATTTGGAGGAATCGGACTTCAGCTTTTATCCAAATCCTGTAATGAATGAATTGAATATCCTTTCAAAATCGGATTTGAGAAATGTTTCAATTTACAATCTTTCCGGCCAATTGGTGATGCGTTCAAAATCAATGGCTAAAAAACTGGATACTTCTTCACTTTCGGTAGGTATTTATTTGGTGAAAGTTGAATTGAAAAACGGTCAGATTGAAACTTTTAAAATAGTGAAACGCTGAACATATTGAATCGTTAATTGTAAGAGGGTCTGTGAAAGAATTCACAGACCTTTTTATTTTTAAATAAATTTTAAGTCGAACTCATTTAAAAGATAAAAATCTGAAAAATATCATGAATCCGGAAAAGATATTTTGATTTTCTAAAAATCTTTTTTTATATATTTGCACTAACCGAAACTAATCTTTAAATACTATGGCTATCCACGACATTTTCACGTAATCATTTTGTTGTAATAAATTTTAACCTAATTTATTGCACATATCCTTATAGGGTTTCGCGCTAGAAATCATAATAGGAATATTCCTTTTGTAACATCCTAAACTAAACTATATGAAAAAAATCGTATTGCTTTTTTTGTTATCTATTTATTCAACATTTTTATTTGCTCAAGTAGGTATTGAAACCTCTTCACCTCAAGGCGCTTTGGACATCAACGGTGATTTGACATTGCGAAAAGAACTTCGTTTGAAAGGAACTCCTTCTATGCAGGGTGATCCGGGTCAAAACGGACAAGTCCTATTTTCTCAGGACGGTTCAAATGAACCGATGTGGAAATTTGTTGAGATTCCTTTTCTGGAGCAAGGACAAATTCAGTTAAAATACAGCTACGCAGTGGCTGATGAGGTGGGGATTCAGTTCCCGACCGGAGCCGGTGACGGCTTAGACGTAAGTTCTTTGGGAGCTCCTCTTACCAACGCTTGGACGCAGATTCCAGGACTTCAAACCGATATTGAAATCAGTCATTCTGTCAACAAAATCAATCTATTGTTTCAGTCAGGAGTTGAAATACCCAATACTTATGACTCCGAAAGTACCAATAGTTATTTTGTCCGTTATATATGCGGAGTTTTTATGAATGATGTCTTGGTGGCATTGAGAGGAGACCAGATCAATGGTATTACTAATAAAAACGCAAAGAACCAAGGTGTTTATACTTTGTCCTATGTTTTATCAGATGTGGCAGAAGGAAATCATACGCTGAAGGTTGCCTGCCGTAAAGTCAGAACCAGTTCCGGAAACTATTCGTTGGCGATTGGAAGAACGCTAAGTACAGGAACCCAAATTGCCAATAATTTTATGTTGAGCTCCAATCTGAAAATTGATGTAATGGAGTATATAACAAATGAAGATGATTAACCTACCTAAATCAAACAAAATGAAAAAAACACTTACAACCCTTTTCCTTATTCTCAGTTATTTGTCTGTTGCACAAATGGGGATTAATACCAATTCTCCCAATGCCATGCTGGATGTAAACGGAGATTTAAGTATTCGCGGAAAAATTTATACCGGTGGTGCAGAAGGAACCGTCGGTGATCCTGGAGTAGCAGGGCAAGTTCTGGTTTCGCAAGGCCCCGGTTTGCCTCCCAAATGGCTGACTTTGAATATTCCTGAACTTGAACAAAACTATTATCTGATTTATAACAACACATTTGAAGACCAAGTAGGGATTTCTTTTACTTCATCTGAAAATTCAGGAAATAATCTTTATACAAGAGGAACCTTATTGAGCTCATTGACCTCCTGGAAAAAAATCCCAGGTTTAACCCAAACTTTTGAGGTTTATAGTGAAGAAAACAAAACATTCTTTACGTTTGAAACGGTAGCTCAGATGCAAACATCCGGATCATCAAACATGCTGGATGCCATTGATTTTGCTTGTGGCGTTTTTATTGACGGCAAGTTGCAAGGAGTACGTTTGAATTCAATCGAACAACCCAGCGATGCTTATGGACCTTTCAAAACCCTCACTATGATGCATGTTGCCGAAGATATTCCCGTTGGGAATCATACGATAGATGTCGCTTGTACCCGAAGACAAAATTACTCTACTTCGGTAGAGCTAGGAATCGGTAGATCTGTTGTGGCCGCAAACCTAAACAATTTTATGGCTAAATCTACCCTGAAAGTCGAAGTTTTTGAAATTCCGGATACTTATATAGATGTTGATCCTTAACCTAAACCCTGAAAAAAATGAAAAATAAATTATTCAAAATTATCGCAATCGCATTAATCGGGAGTCCGGCATTGAGCCAAGTTGGTATCAATACTAATCAACCGGTTACGACACTGGATGTAAACGGCGACATAAATGTCAACGGAAAAATTCACGTAAATGGAACCGATAACGCTTTGGGAGATCCCGGAGCTAAAAACAAAGCACTATCTTCCAACGGTTCTGGGAACACCGTAAGCTGGGAAGAAGTAAAAATCCCTGTGGGATATGAAGGAGGCTTATACCTGACAGCTGTAGAAGCGCATCATGACCAAGTTGGTTTGGATTTGGCAACGACCGGTTCCGGCCCCTATTCTCAAAATGAAGCTCTATCCGGGAACTGGACAGAAATTTCCGGTTTATCTAAACAGATTTCAGTAAGTCATCTTGTCAATAAAGTACATGTGCAATTTCAGACAACTGCTCAAATCAATTTTGATGGTACGGCTAGTTTTGCCTGTGGGGTTTTTATGGATGGTCAACTAAAAGGAACTCGGGTCGACATCGTAAGAGGAGATTCAGGCGCTTATAATGTGTTCAATATTAACTCAAGTTTTGATAATGTTTCACAGGGAAATCATACTTTCAAAATAGCTTGTAGAGGTAGAACATTTTCAAATGGATCAGGTATGTTAGCTATCGGAAAACCCAATGTTCCCACTAGGTTAAATGCCGATATGTCACAGTCCGCACTCAATATATTTGTATTAGAGGATTTGTTGGATTAAATAAATAAGTAAAAACCAATAAATGAAAACCGTCTGAAATTCAGGCGGTTTTTTTTCAAAATCCAAATGAAAAGCTAAATTTTCCACAAGGATACCTTTTGATCCGAATAGTATCGTTCAGTTTTCCTAATTTTACATTCAAAATCATTTGAAGTGCATTTCTTTTTCAATCTTAATGAGGATATTCCTGAAGAATTTTATTCTGAAGAAAACCATCAACCCCATACCGAATGCTCGGTTTGCGGGAGCGGATTCGGAAGCGGACATTATTTTATAGAAAAAGCTTTTCAACGAACACATGACCTGTCCGAGTTTCAAACAACTTTTGAATATGCCATTTGTGAACGTTGTAAAACCGATATGATGAAAAGCATTTCCAAAGAATCCATGCAAAACATTCAGGAATTTGCCATGAATTTAGGTGGAATGCCCAAAATGGAAAATGCCAATGATGTGAAAATCGATTTGAAATATTTGTTGAATCATTGTATAGCAAGCGGAAAAACCAAAGATGAACTAAACGAATATCATTTGGTAGGGATTTTCAGAAACGGAAAATTAGTACAATTACCCATGCTGTATGGCGAAAGTTTTATAGAAGAATATTCCGAATTATTGTCCGAAGAAACCAAGGGTTTTTTTGACGATTTTTTTAACAACATCACCCTCCTGCCACCTACGTTGGCCAAAATTCTGGAAGACGAAAAACCCAAACGACCGGTTTTACTTTAAACGTTTTTAATCGCTTGTAAAATCTCTATATTTTTTACAACATCCTGATTTTCACAACTTCTCAACCTCGAAATGGTTTTGGAATCCGTCCATTTAGGTTTGAGAATTTGTGTAGCCACTTTTGCAGTAGCATAATCCACGATATCGATCAGGGATTCTCTTAAAAATTTAGGCGTATTGGAGTTGATTACAGCCGTTGTCCATGAAGCATCCCTTGCTTTCGAGATCGCAAAATCAAGCATTGCATTGTCTCTCCCGTTGGTCAATTCATCCAATAATTCTACGGGGTAAAAAATATCGCCCAATTTTTCCTGTACACTTTGGTTAATGGAGGCGATGACGGAATTAATTCTTCCAAAATCATTTTTTAAAGGATTGATTTTCCTGTACGGCATCACAGCTGCCGCCGAAATACCCAAATCCAAATTGATATGCGCATTCATCCCCAGAAAAACATGATGCAAAATGAGGAGTTTATCATTTTTTGCTGCTTCAAAAGCCAGGTACCAGGAATTTGTACATTTTTTTTCTTTCTGATAAGCTTCCCAAGCATCGATGTATCGAAGCGCAAAATGTACATCCATACGCACCATACGTTGATTATCTTCAAATTTTTTCAATTGTACATTTCGTAAAACCTGTTCGGTAGTTGCACGGTAAGTACAGGCAAAATAGCCCAAAGGACTTTTATTTTCCTTACTCCAGAGGATGACTTCGTCCAGCTTCCCCAATACTTCTTCTATTGTTTTCATGGCGCTTTGTAGTTGGTCTAAAAATAAACATTTTTAATTTAGAATATTTCAAATCCAAATCAAAGTAGTTTTCAAAAGTCTGTGGGCTATTTTCTTTATTCTAAAATCTAATAATTATCTTCGCAAAATGGTTTTTGTAACTGGTGCCACTGGTTTGATCGGAAGTTTTTTATTGCTTGAATTGTCCAAAAGAGGAAAGACGATTCGGGCGATGAAAAGGGAAAACTCCAATTTGGAAGCCGTTCAAAATCTTTTTCTTGAATTTTCCGATTTAGGATCCTTTCAAAAAATCCAATGGGTGGAAGCTGATTTGTTGGATATTCCCAATCTGGAAAAACAATTGGAAGGAATTGAAACGATTTATCATACGGCAGCTTCGGTAGGATTTGATGACCGCTCCAAAAAATTGATTCATGAAATCAATGTCACAGGAACGGAAAATCTGGTAAATCTGGCCATCTCTCATTCAATCTCCAATTTTATTTACATCAGCAGCATTGCGGTTCTGGATGAAACTCCGGGAGAAAAAATCATCACTGAAAATTCGAATTTTGATGCGGAACGGGTTCATTCCGAATACGCCATTTCCAAAAAAAAGGGCGAAATGAATGTTTGGCGTGGCTCGCAAGAAGGTTTGAACGTTTTGGTGGTTTATCCGTCGGTGGTCATCGGCAGTTTGGATGGAAACCGAGCGAGTGAACGATTATTCCAATTGGCAGGCAAGAAAAAAGCCTTTGCAACAGAGGGTTTGACGGGATATGTGGATGTGCGGGATGTTGTTTTCTCGATGGCCGAATTGGTTGAAAAAGAGAAATGGAATGAGTCATATATCTTAACTTCAGGTGAAGAAAGTTTTATCAATGTTTTCAATTATTTGAGAAAGGAAAAAAATTTAGGCGAAGCCCGATTGGTTTCAAAAGGGAAATTAAAATTTGCAAAGGCAATGTCACAAATCAGCCGGATTTTTGGCGGCCCGTATATGAGTGAAGCCAGTTACCATGCCCTGACAGGAAATTCGATTTATTCCAACGCAAAAATAAAAAAAGAAATCGGGATTGATTTTATTCCGATTCAGAATGCTTTGGACTTTCATTCCAAACGATTTGAAAAAATAAAAAACCAGCAATTTTAAATGAATCAGTTTAAATCTTCATTGACCAACTCCGTGTTTACCGAAAAAGGAAGTATTTCAGCCAAATGCGCTTCCAACATCGCACTGATTAAATATTGGGGAAAACGCGAAATTCAAATCCCTATGAATCCTTCCATCAGTTTTACGCTGAATGAGAGTTATACCCAAACTAGGTTAAAATTTGAACCAAAAGAAAGCTCCGGATGGGAGGTAGCGGTATTTTTAGATGGAGAATTAAAGGAAGATTTTGTTCCGAAAATCATCGGATTTTTTAACCGAATCGACGCATTTATTCCTTTTTTAAATCGGTTTAAATTTGAAATTCATACCCATAATACTTTTCCACACAGCAGCGGAATCGCTTCATCGGCATCGGGTTTGGGTGCTTTATCGCTTTGTTTGGTCGAATTGGAAAATCAATTGGGTGGAGATTTAAATGAGCAGGAAAAATTAAAAAAAGCATCTTTTCTGGCAAGGTTGGGTTCAGGAAGCGCCTGTCGTTCCATTTATCCGGGACTTGCAGTTTGGGGAGAAACAGAAGAAGTGGAAGGAAGTTCTGATTTCTATGCCGTTCCATTTCCATACGAGGTACACAAAGATTTCAGAAATTTTCAGGATACCATTTTATTAATAGATGAAGGACAGAAAGAGGTTTCCAGCACTGTTGGCCACAAACTGATGGAAGGACATCCCTATGCCGAACAAAGATTTCAAACTGCTGAAGAAAATCTGAAACGACTGATCCCCGTGCTTAAATCCGGGGATTTAGAGGAGTTCGGAAAGATTGTGGAACATGAGGCCTTGAGTTTACATGCGATGATGATGATGTCACATCCTTATTTTATTTTAATGAAACCCAATACCTTAAAGGTGATAGAAAAAATATGGGAATTCAGAAAAGAAACACAACAATCTTTGTTTTTTACGCTGGATGCCGGAGCTAATGTTCATCTGTTATACCCGGAAAAAAATCAACCTGAAATAATAGATTTAATAGAAAAAGAGTTAAAATCCTACTGTTTTCAAGGAAAAACGATAAAAGATTTTGCATTTTAACTTTTTTAATTAAAAGTTTTGCATAATTTCGGGGATTGAAAAATTAATTAAAAACAAAAAAAATGAAAAAACTATCTATTCTTTTTTGTGCATTCGCTTCTACTTTTAGCTTTGCTCAAACAACCATTACCCACAACACTGATACTACGACTATTTTAACACCACATGCTGTTACTTGTGGCCAACAAGGTTCTTACACAGGTCACAATGTATTCAGCAGAAGTTTTGTACTTTCTGATTTTGGTATTACTGAAGATTTCAATGTAACGAATGTAGGCTTTGGAGTTGAAAACATCACAGGAGAGTTGCCATTTACAATCAAACTTTCTACGACAGATGACATGTTCCCTTGGGGTAACTTAACTGAGCTAAGTAGTGAATTGATGAACATCGGAGTAGCAGATGCATTGACAATCCTTGACTATGCTTACAGTACACCTGTTACAGTTCCTGCAGGATCAGAGTTAGTTATGTCTTTTGAAGCGGACGGAGAATCTACTTTTGTTTCTTGGTATCCGGCGTCAAATGATGGAGGTGAATCTGCTCCAACTTATATTACTGCAGAAGCTTGTAGTATATTAGACCCAACTGCTATGGCAGATATCGGATTTGGCGATGTCCATGTAATTATGACAGTAACAGGAGAAACTTCAATGGGAACTGTTGAATTAAATTCTAGATCTCTAACTGTTTACCCTAATCCGGCGACTGATATGGTGAATGTTTCTTTGAAAAATGGAGAAATTGCCGGAAATATAGAAATCTCAAATTTAGCAGGACAAAATGTACTTTCTGCGAAATCAACAAATTCAGTAAATGTTTCTTTCTTGCCTGCAGGAGTTTATGTAGTTAAAGTTACCGACAGCAAAGGAGTTACTCACATGAATAAAATTGTAAAAAAATAATTGAATTTAAAAAATTCTAATTATAGTAAAGCCACTCGTTTGAGTGGCTTTACTTGTTTTATAAATTTTTTATTTTTATCTTCATAACCTAATCTTTAAATACTTCTTTATGAAAACATTTTTTTTATTATTAATTTCATCATTTGCCTTTGGCGCAACTGAAAGTCCTTTTCTATCTTATCATAGTAAAATAGATTTTAGTTTTGATCACATTAAGGATAACAATTATATTATTGAAAATAATAATATTTCTGTAGATCAAGTTATGGATTGTATAAATATTTGGAGGAATTGCACAACTAACACTATCCATTATAGCACAACAATTCAACCCCCAGGAATAACAATGCCTGTGACGAATATTTGGGTTTTTTCAGGTCCAAATGAAAATTGCCCAAATGGAGTATTAATGTATGAAGCAATGGGACAACCAACAACTGGTAGTTTCCCATTTTATTTTTTTCAGGCATTATATTGTCCTGGAGTTAAACAAAATTTCACAGTGCAGATTCAGGTTAAGTGGGGTACAGGCCCAGGAGAATACTGTTATAAAACTGTAGTTTTTCCATCTTGTGATTAGCAAAATATAAAGCCACTCGTTTGAGTGGCTTTTTTTATGGATAATTGAATTGATTTCTGATACTGCTAAATAATTCAATTTTCTCTACGACCTTCCAAACAAAGCTTCACCAACCTGTCTGCTAACAGGTAAAGAAATCACAAAGTAACACAAAGAATTTAATTGTTTATCAGATGATTAAATTGGATTAGACTAGAAGAAATAAGATTTTTTCTTTTTATTTCTTCTCCACTAATTTCCGGGTTTTAGCATAGTGAATGGCTGCATTTAATTCAAACCCGATCATGATCAACAATACATTGATGTAAATAAAAATCATCATGATCATTACCAATCCGACAGAACCATACAACAAATCATAATAGTTGAATTTTTTGATGTAAAACTGGAATCCCATTAAGGTCACAAAAAACAAAACCGTTGCCATGACAGCACCAGGCGCTACATTCCGGAATCGTTGTTTTACGTTGGTTCCATAATAGTAAAGCATCACCAAGGAAGTAAAATAGAACAAAGATGCCGATGCAAAATTTAAAATATGAACCATGGTCGGCACCTCCAAAAATGCGCCGTATTCCTCTATGTACCGCCAGATAAAGTTGGTATAATAGGTTACAATCAATTGAACGATGATAAAAAACACAAAAAACAAGGTAAGTACGATGGAAATCAGCCGATTATGAATCCCCTTACGTCGTTTTGCATAACCATAATGCGAAGCATTGAACCCGTTGATCATCACCGTAATCCCATTGGAAGAAAGCAATATGGTTAAAAATATGAACAACCATCCCAGACTCCTTCCACTTTTTCCATCAGCCGTTTGGGAAACATATCCTATAACTTCATTTGTGATGCGCGGAGGAAGGATACGCGGTATAAATTCGGAAAAAAGCAGCGTTTGAATCTCCTGATAAAGCGGCGCATAAGGCAGCACACTAAACAAAAACAGTAGAAACGGAAACAAACTGAAAAAAAATGCCCAGGAAACCGCTCCCACACGCAATGCAAATATCTGGTTGGAAATGCCTTTCATCAAAAAGCCCAAAAGCATATAAAGTGAAGTATCATTCAGGGATTTGAATTTGATACGCTTGGCTATCCTCACAAAAAGATTATCCGATGATATTTTTCTTAATTTTGAACGAATCGCCATGGATTTTAAATTGTATTATTGTAAATTGTATATTGTAGCGTTTTAAATCAATTTTAACCAATCACTAATGACCATTCATCTCATTTGCATAGGAAAAACCGATGAAAAACCGCTGGAAGAACTGATTTCCAAATACGAAAAACGACTTCCCTCCCACTGGAATTACCAACGCATCGAAATTCCCGACATCAAAAATCGGAAAAACCTTTCGGAATCACAACAAAAAGAAAAAGAAGCCGAACTCTTTTTTTCAAAAATCACCGGATCCGATTTCGTCATCCTGCTGGATGAAAAAGGAAAACAACTGAGTTCAACCGAATTTTCACAGTCCATTCAGGAACTTATGAACCAATCGGTCAAACAAATCGTTTTCCTCATCGGTGGTCCTTATGGGTTTTCTGACGAAATCTATTCCCGCGCCAACCGCAAACTTTCACTTTCCCAAATGACTTTTACCCACCAGATGGTCCGCCTGTTTTTAACCGAACAACTTTATCGTGCATTTACTATCTTGCAAGGCAAACCTTATCATCATGAATGAAGAAATTCAGGAAGAAAGACCAAGTACTGAAAAAGAAACTACCCGATTTAAAATTTCCATCCTTAAATCCTTTGCCGTAGCATTTATCATCATCGTTTCCTTACAACTATTGGCCGGAATTATCAATCTTCCATCTTATAAGTGGGAATCCTTATTTCATTTCACTTTGCCTCTCTCCTTTTTATTGGGCGGAACTTTGGCCATTTTCATTTTGATTCCTTATGTGAAAACAGATTGGAAAGCGATTGTCAGTCATATTTGGAAACCGGCAAGCATCGGCATCGTTTTATTGAGCACATTTTTTTATATTTTCCTCTTACCTTTTGCCGAATTTTTGACTTCGATGGTTCCCACAAACGGAATCGAAGTTTTAGAAGAATTTTACAAAGACATCACCCAGGCATTTGAAATGATGCTCGATTATAAAATCGCCGGCTTCATTACCGTTTGCATTCTGGCACCCGTCATAGAAGAAATATTATTTCGGGGAATTTTATTGCGCGGACTCTTGCAAAAAGGAGTTTCACCCATTCTTGCAATATTTCTGAGCTCATTCCTATTTGGATTGGCACACTTAAATCCATGGCAATTTATGGGCGCAGGACTTCTCGGAGCCGTTTTCGGATTTATTTATTATAGAACAAAAGCTCTTTGGGTCTGTATCTTTTTACATGCGCTGAACAATACGGTTTCCTTTGTCATGATGCTAAAATATAAATCCATGGACGAAAACGTCACCAACCCAAATGATCCGGTTTCCGTCGTGATTTGTTTTATGGTGGCGGTTCTGATCGGTTGGATAATTTATAAATTGACAAAAAATAAAGTCTCATGGAATTGATATTTGCTTCGCACAATGAAAATAAGGTCAGAGAAATCCGGGCGGTACTGCCGGATTCAATCCAACTTTTATCCCTGAACGACATCGGTTTCCTTGAAGAAATAGCCGAAACCGGAACCACGCTGGAAGAAAACGCCCAAATCAAAGCCGAAACCATTTACAATCAAACCGGAAAAAATGTATTTGCAGATGATTCGGGGTTGTTTGTGGAAGCGCTTGACGGAGCGCCCGGCGTTTATTCGGCTCGATATGCCGGAACCGGAAATTCAAAAGACAATATTTCAAAACTTTTGGGTGAACTAAAAAACCATGAAAACCGGAAAGCTTCGTTCCAAACGGTTTTTTGTGTCATAATCAACGGAAAAATTGATTTCTTAAAAGGTGAAGTTCACGGAAAAATTATCGAAACAGAAAGAGGAACAGAGGGTTTCGGGTACGACCCGGTTTTTATACCGGACGGATTTCATGAAACTTTTGCCGAAATGAGTTCAGAAGCGAAAAACCAAATCAGTCACAGAACCAAAGCGGTACAAAAATTGTTTACCTTTATTGAAAATTTATAGAATTGTCTTTAAAACTGACCATACTTGGATTTAATTCTGCTATTCCTAAAAAAAAATCGGCACCTACGGCTCAATTATTGGAAATCGCCAATCGTCATTTTCTAATTGATTGTGGTGAAGGAACGCAGGTTCAATTGCGTAAAGCCAAAGCCAAATTCTCCAAAATCAACCATATTTTTATTTCGCATCTGCACGGTGACCATGTTTTTGGATTGGTCGGTTTGATTAGCACCTTGCAATTATTGGGAAAAGAAACGCCTTTGATTATTTTTGGACCAAAGGGCATCAAGGAATTTATCATGAACCAACTGATGCATACTCAGGCCAGATGTACGTTTGAAATCATTTTTGAAGAATTGGAAAGCAAGGAAAGCATCCAAATTTTTGAAGATGAAAAGGTCGAAGTTTTTACCCTTCCGCTCAATCACCGGATTTACACTAACGGTTATCTGTTCAGGGAAAAACCAAAAAAACGAAAACTAAACATAGAAGCAGTTCATCGTTATCCCGAAATCCAAATTTGTGATTATGAAAATTTGAAACGAGGAAAAGATTTCGAATGTGAAAACGGTGAATTTATTCCAAACGAAAAGCTGACGCTGGAGCCGGAGAAATCCTATAGTTATGCTTTTTGTTCTGATACTCGTTTCAAACCGGATATAGTCCCCATCATTCAAAATGTAGATATTCTCTATCATGAAGCTACTTTTTTAAGTGATTTGCAGGATATGGCCGATTACACAGGACATTCTACTGCCCGTGAAGCAGCGACCATTGCAAAAAATGCCAATGCAGGCAGATTAATTCTCGGACATTTCTCCAACCGTTATAAAGATCTGAATGTCTTACTCGATGAAGCAAAACTTATTTTTGAAAATACCATCATTCCGGTACAATTAGGTGTTTACGAGCCGGAAACTGAATTGCTTCGGCTAAGCGAAAAGTCCTGAAAGTCATCCCTCAATTAAATACTTAAAATCATGAAAAACAAATTCCGGGAAATTCTTTTAAATGCAAAAGAAGTCATATTTCGTTACCCTTTGGTGCTTTTGATGTCTGCAATAATGGCGGTAGTTGCCGTTTGTTTGATTGAAGATGCAGATGAAAATTTCACACTCTTTAAAATTCTGATCGTGGCTTCCATCGGGATTTCATTGATGTTTGCTTTGAAAATGCTTTCGCAAAGGATGAATAAAGGTTTCATCATTGAAATACTGGGAATCGTCTTTCTGATCGGATTTTATTTTATTTTACCAAACGAAGAAAAAGATTTCACAGAAATGTACGCCTATTTATTGGTTCCGGTATATGTGATGTCGCATTTGTTGGTTTCGTTTGTGGCATTTGCAAAAAGGGAAAATTATGAACGTCATTTCTGGCAGTACAATAAAAGTCTGTTTGTCAATTTTTTTCTGACAATTGTGTTTACGGGAGTGTTGACCGGAGGTGTTGAACTGGCGGTTTTGGCTGTAGATAAACTTTTTAATGTAGGATTTGATGATAATTTGTACGGGAAAATATTTGTTTCATTACTGATTTTCGGCAGCACTTTCATCTTTTTATTGTTCAATGAAACCGGGCTTGATTTTCTGGAAAAAGAAGGAAATTATCCGGTTGTTTTAAAATTTTTCACCCAATATGTCCTGATTCCGCTTCTGTGTATTTATGCAGTAATCCTTTATTTTTATTCTGCTAAAATCCTAATCAACTGGGAACTGCCTAGAGGTTGGGTTTCTTATCTAGTTTTGGCTTATTCGCTCATCGGGATTCTCGCTTTGCTGCTGGTTCATCCGCTGAAAGAAGACAACGCCAAATCCTGGGTGAAGATGTTCAGCAAAGTATTTTATTTTACGCTGATTCCACTCGTTGTCTTATTGTTCATTGCCATTTTTACAAGGGTTTTGGAATACGGTTATACTGAACCGCGCTATTTCGTCTTGCTTTTGGCGGTTTGGTTAAGTTCTGTGGTTTTGTACTTCATTTTCCGGAAAAACCCAACGATTAAGTTCATCCCGATTTCCTTGTTTTGCTTTGGATTGTTTGCATTGATCTTTCCTTATTTCAATACATTTTCGGTTGCCAAACGAAGCCAGAAAAACGAATTGGAAAAAATCCTGACGCAAAACAATTTGCTCAAAAACGGAAAAATTGATTTCGCAAAAGAAATTCAGGATACGGTAGTGAGTGAAATAGTCGATAAGTTCGATTTTCTTTCCGACCGGTTTCAAAATGAATATTTGCAAAATTATTTAGATGAAAAAACTCAAAGCGAATTTAAAGAAAACGGTTACTGGAATCTTCATCAAAAATTCACAAATAAAAAATGGACTGAAAGCGTTGATCCTCACCCAAATCCTTATCGGAATTTAGTAGCAAAAAGAAAGATTTATTCGCTTGGGGATTATCAATACATGGTTTCCCATAATGATTTGCTTCAAAATTCGCTTGAAATCAATGCTGATTTAATCGAATTAAATTTCCAGTCAAACAACAATAACAGATACCTGTTCAAATTAAATAAAAATACAACCCTTGATTTAACACCTCAAATCGAAAAAATTTTTGAAGAAAACAAGTCAACTCCCAACAATCATGAATTGGACGAACTTTCGGTAGAAGGCGATTTGGGCAACTACCATATAAAAGTATATTTCAAATCTATGAATCGCTCGCACTACGGTTCAGATGATGTAAACTATTGGTTTGAAAATCCGGTAATTCTAATCAAAGAAAATTCATCAAATCCCTGATTTTTTCACGCTTAACTTTTCCGCTTTCGGTTCGGGGAAATGTTTGGAGAAAATGGATTTCTTTTGGGGTTTCGTATTTTGAAAGGACGGAAGATGGCATTTGTACTTCGACAAGCTCAGCATAACAGAAGTCGGAAGTATCTTTTTCAATGACGAGAATTAATTTCTCGCCGAGAAGATTGTCGGGAAGGGAGGTAATGATGAATTCCTCTGAAATATAAGGTTTCAATTTTTTCTCAATTTGCTCCGGAAACAATTTAATTCCTCCGGAATTGATGACATTATCAAAACGTCCAAGCCATTTGAATTCAGATTTGTTTTGCAATTCGACGATGTCGTTTGTGATGATTTCCTCTTCGAAATAAGGCGTTTGGATAACCAAACAATCCCGATTGTCTTTTTGGATAGAAACACCTTTCAGGATTCTGAAAAATTGCTCCGAAATTTCCTTTAACGCAATATGCGTGATGGTTTCGGTCATGCCGTAAGATTCGAAAGACTGCACGGAAAGCTCCAATAATTTATTGCGCAAACTTTCAGAAAGCGGTGCGCCGCCGATTAAAAGTATTTTGATTTTGGATAATTCTTCTAATGAATTTTCCACCTGCATGGGTGTCATGGGAACAAAATCGATTTTATCTGCAAAATCCAGTTTGATTTTAGATTTCGGTTCGACGATGTATAATTTTAAGTTCAATTCCATCGCTCTTACAATCATCATTTTACCGGCGATAAAGTTGACCGGCATACAAAGCAAAGCAGACATTCCTTCTCTCAGACCGAAGAATTCTCCGGTCATTTTTGCACTCATTTTCATTGCCGGTTTTGGCAAGCGGATTTCTTTGGGCGTTCCGGTAGAACCGGAGGTTTTGGAAATGATAAATTCTGTTGAAGAATTCCATTCATTTATAAAAAGCAATATTTCATTCTCCCAAAAAATTTCAGGATTTAGTTTGTCAAATTTACCGGAAGAAAAATCGAGAAGTTTCATTCAGTATAACTTACGCCTGCAAGGATTTCGGTTTCGAGATAATTATTGGCCGGCGGAATCGGGCAATTGTAATATTTGCTGTAAGCGCAATAAGGATTATAGGCTTTGTTGAAATCAATTTCCACTTTTCCGTCCTGAATGTCTGAGAGTTCCAAGTCTATGTACCGGCCGCCGCCATAGGTTGTGTTACCGTTTGTTTCGTCCGTAAAAGGCAGGAATAAAGAAGTTTCGTAACCTTCAATCGGTGGATCGGATTGATAAATCGTTAATTCATGTTGTTTTCCGTTCAGTTTAAAATTGACAATTCCGTATTCTTTATAGTATTTAATTTTTTTGGCAGAAGTTGGAAAAGGAAGTATTTTTCCGTTTTCAATCGGAGCAAAATTTGCATTTATGATGTATTTCTTCTTGATGGAAAAAAAACTTATTCCTTTAAAATCCGTTCTTTCATCTGCTTTCAGAGGAGTGGTTTCAGGATTGGCCCATTCTTCTTTTAATTTATTTTGATAATCTGAAATGGCATCAAAATTTTGTTTAGTACATGAAATGGAAAAAACCAAAATCATACTATATATATAATAAGGTATAATGACATGTTTCATATCCCAAAATTACAGAAAAAACAATTGGTCTTTCACTACACTGAGCCGTGAATAAAAATTATTTTCAAACAAACCGCCCGTCCCCAAACCTTGCGGCATGGGATTTTTAAGGGTATAAGTCCATTGGGCAATTGCATTTAGACCGATATTGCTTTCCAAAGCGGAAGTAATCCACCAACCGGCCTGCTGGTTTTCTGCTAAACCTATCCACTCTTCACTTCCTTTCCAACCTCCTACCAGACTTGGTTTTAAGATAATAAATTGAGGATGTATCGTTTCCAACAATTTCTTTTTTTCTTCCAATTGGACTACGCCTATCAATTCTTCATCAAGTGCAATCGGCACAGGAGTCATAGCGCAAAGATTTGCCATTTCCTGAATTTGTCCGGCTTTTATGGGTTGTTCTATGGAGTGGATTTCGAGTTCTGCAAGTTGTTGTAAAACGAATTTTGCTTTTTCAAAATCAAATGCTCCGTTTGCATCTACTCTGATTTCCAGATGTTCTGAGGGAAATTCTTTACGCAGATTCTTCAGTATTTGAAATTCCTCTTCCCAATTCACGCCAATTTTTAGTTTTAAGCAAGAAAATTTTTGTTTCAGTTTTTCACGGATCTGGGTTTTCATAAATTCAGGAGTCCCCATCCAAATCAGACCGTTTATGGGAATTCCGTCTTTTCCTTCTGTGAATTCAGAAGGAAAAAGGATGGGATTGAATTCATCTTCCGGTTTTTGATTTTGATAGATTTCTTTTGCTTTTTGGATTTGCTCAAATCCAAATTGTATCGAAGGAAATGCTCTCAATTCTTCCCACCAATTTTCATTTTCAAAATCAAGAGTTTCGCAAATCCGGTTTAGGTTTTCTTCAAAATCCGGTATATCGTCAAAACTAAGTCCTCTAAAAAGTCCACATTCACCAAAAAATTCGGTTTCTTTTAGGTCGTTCATTTTTAGTCTGATTAAGAATGTTTCTTTTTCTGTAAGTACTCCACGTGACGTACCGCCCGGAATTTTAAATTTTAATTTATAGGATTGATAAGATAAGTCCATAAGTGATGAATATGAATTATTGATTTTTCGAAATTATTTTAAAATTATGTTAAAGTATCAAAACAAATTACTAATTTAGTCTCAATTAATTAACAATAAACATCATGAGGAAATTTTTATTATCGACATTCCTGATCTGTATGTTCTTTACCGGCTACAGTCAGGTGGTTACTTCTGGTGCAAACCAAAGTAACATCAATGACCTGCTGAACAGAGTTCAGCAAAGCGATTTCAGAAGTTTTGATGAAGTGTTTACTTCATCTGAAATCGCACAACTTAAGGCCTATTACCAATTTGAGAATTCCATGAAGGTAAATCTTGGAACCCCTATTTTTGGAAGTGACGCAATAGGCGATGTAGTTGCGTATGGATTTGAGGCTTTTTTAGCACCGGGATTTTCAAGTTTTGATATCGAAGCTGCTACAAGTGTTACAACTATTAGCGCAGGGATTGGATCCGAGTTCGCAGGTGCCGTAAGTTTGGACAACCCTGACTTGGCATATTCTTTAACAAATACCGGAAGCCTTTACAGTGTGGACGTTCCTACGGGGGCTTATACCTTGTTAGGTTCTTTAGGGATTAGTGATATGAGTGGAATGGCGTTTAATCCAGTAAACGGGCAACTTTATGCTATCTCTCCAACAGCCTTATACTCTATTAATACTTCCGTTCCAAGTGCAACCTTAATTGGAAATCTCGGCACTTCTCAAAGTCTTGCCATTGCCCTTGCCATAGACGGTTCGGGAACGGCTTATACATATGATATTGGGGATGATGTACTTTATTCTATCAATCTTACTACAGGTGCAGCAACATCCATCGGACCGATAGGGTTCAATGGTAATTATGCACAGGGTATGGATTACGATCCGTTTACCGATACTATTTATATGGCAGCTTTTAATGCAACTACTTTTATGGCTGAACTTAGATCTGTAAATACAACTACAGGGATGACTACTCTTGTTAGCAACATTGCAGGGTCTACAGCTGAATTTACTTGGGTTTCATTTGTAAGTGAAGAAGAAGAGCCTCCAACAGGCGACTGCGGAACTCAATTTGTTGATTCAGGGGGAACCGGAGCAAATTATGGAAACAATGAAAACTTAACTTGGACATTTAATCCTAGTGATCCTGCTAATGAGGTTATAGCGGTTACTTTCACAGCATTTGATGTGGAAAGCGGTTGGGATGGTTTGATGATTTATGACGGTCCGGATACTTCCGCCCCATTGATCAGCTCAGGTTCTACTTTTAACAGAGCAACTTGCCCTAATGGTGCATGGACCGGAACGGGTACTTATTCCGCAAATGGTCAAACTTTCACTTCTACACACGCTACAGGAGCACTAACATTTGTTTTTACATCTGACTCTTCATTTAATTATGCCGGATGGATAGCAGATATTACTTGTGAGTCTATAACATCTCCTACAGGATGTGAATGGACCGTAACAGTAAGTGATGATGAAAACTGTGGAGATGAAGTTTCTTGGGCATTGACAGATGGTGGAGGAAATGTTGTCCTTTCCGGAGGACCATATTCATGTGATGCTTACAATGACGTACAAACTGTTACTGCTGAAGGACCGATGACATTCTATATTGAGTCTAATGGATCTTGGGGAGATAATACGCCAAGTTATGAAGTATCCAATGGAACTGAAGTTGTAGCTTCAGGACAATTAACAGGTGGCACTGATGCAACCTACACTGATTTGAATTGTGAAGGAAGTGGCGGCGGAGAAGATCCCATTGAGGCGTGTAATGACACGGATGTAGCCATCGCGACAAATGGTGTGGCTTATACTTCTGTTGTTTCTGTTACAGATGCAGGAACCATCGGAACCGATGCTACTTTGGATTCAGTTATTGCAGAGCTTCAACATACTTGGGCAAATGATTTGGAAATTATCTTGATTTCTCCTGCCGGAACCGAAGTTGCATTATCTACTGACAATGGTGGTGGTGACGGTTTGGATACTCAAGCGATACTGACTTTCACAGATACTGCCGCAAACCCTGCGGGAGTTTGGGATTCCGGTGCTCCTGCCGCGGAATATAGAGCGGAAGGCGGCGCAACAGCTCACCCTGTAGACGGTAGCGGAACAACCGGCACGGATGGACCGGGTGTAAACCTGAACGATGAGTTTGCCGGAGAAAGCATTACCGGTGACTGGACACTAAGAATCTGGGATGACTTCAGCGGTGATACAGGAACTTTATTCAACTTCTGTTTGAACTTTACTGTTGATAGTGGTTCTGGCGGAGATTGTGAATGGACCGTAACTGTAAGCGGAGGTTGTGGAGATGAGGTTTCTTGGACTTTCACTGACGGATCTGGTGCTGTCGTTTTATCCGGTGGTCCATATGCATGTGCTACTTATTCAGACACTCAAACCGTAACTGCAGAAGGACCAATGGAATTCTATATTGAGTCTATGGGCTCATGGAATGACAACACACCTTCCTTTACAATTGAGAATGCTAACGGTGTAATTTTAACCGGTGGAATTGCAGGTGGAACAGAGGGCACATATTCTGATTTGAACTGTAGTGACATTCCTCCTCCGGCACCTGAAAATGATGATTGTAGCGGAGTAACTCCAACTGAATTGACCAATGGCGTTCCTGTTACCTTTAATGGAACAACAGTGGGTGGTACTGCAAGCCCTGAAGAAATGGCCGTTTTAGGATATGGTGCTGTTTGGGAAGCTGTTACTTTAACCGGAGACTGTAATAATCTGACTGTAGATTACTGCGGAACTCCATCAGGAAACATGAATAATATGTTCATAGTATATACGCCTGATTGTCCTGCTACTTCTTATGTAATAGGAAGCTATGATTTTGCAACTTGTGGAGACGGAAACGGAACTATAAGATATAATAATCTTCCTGCGGGAACTTATTATTTACCTGTAATTTTAGACCCTGCAAGTAATACCTTAGGAGATTATGTAATGAATGTAATTTCTGAGGATTGTTTTGTGGTGGAAGAACCAGACTATCCTTGTTTCCAAGGTGATGGTCTAGCAAGTAACGGTTTTGAGGACGGATTAAACGTAACTGCAGGAGGTAATTACCGAAACGCAGATGACTTTATCGTTGATGATACATTTACTATGCAATATGTAAGGTTGAATTTGTTTATGCTTCCAGGGGATACTGCTTCTTCGGTAACATTTAATGTACGTGCAGATGAGGGAGGTGCTCCAAGCGAGTCAACAATAGTAGATACTTTTACTGCTACTCCAACTTCTCAAGTTTTAGTTGGAAGTAACTTTGGTTATAATATCTCACAAGTAGAATTTGTACTGGACGCTGACAGACCACCATTATCTGCGGGGACTTATTGGTTACAACCAGTAGTCACTAACGGAGGCGGTGTAGCTTTCTGGGAGGTAACTTCAAACGGATCTTTGGGTGGATTTATTCACACAAGTGAGTTTAATGGAGCGTGGACTCCTAACGCAGGTTATCAGGCAGTGTTCTTTGTAGCTGGTGAGTGTGAAGAGTCTGCAGATGGTTGTTTCGTAACCGGAACATTTGATCAATGGCCATCGACAACATTCGTACCTACATGTAGCGGAACTGTGGAAGTAATTACTACTGCAGGTTGGGCCGGTGAGTTCTCCAAAGTTCAGGTAACTGCAGGAACAGAATATATTTTCTCAAGTTCAGTAACAACTGATTTTATTACGATTGCGGATGAAGATGAAGAAATTGCATTTGCAACCGGGACAGGTTCTGTAACATGGACTTCCCCTATCGATCAAGTTATCCGATTCTATACACACTTAAATGAAGATTGTGAAATAGAAGAAATATCCAGAACAAGAGCCGTTCAGTGTGGTGATATACCACCAGCTCCTGAAAATGATGATTGTGAAGACGCTATTGCACTTTCTTGTGGTGACAATGCATCAGGAACTACTTTAGGAGCCAATAACTCCGGAGGAAATATTGCTGGAGACGTATTCTATACCTTTACCGGAACCGGTGAAGCAGAACTCGTAACCGTTTCTCTATGTGGATCTTCTTATGACACCTATTTAAGAGTATTTACAGACTGTACATTATCAACTGAAATCGCCTTCAATGATGATTTCTGTGGACTTCAGTCCGAATTGACCTTTACATCTGACGGAACTTCTACTTATGTCATCATGGTGGAAGGATTCTCAGCTAATGTTGGTGACTTTGTAATTGATATAAGCTGTGCTGTTCCTCCACCGCCACCTGCTGATTGTGAAGATCACGAGGTACTTGATAACGGTATGGAAAATGCTTATTTCTTTGCAAACAGATTGGCCGTAGATATTCCGGTGGGTGATGCAGGATTTACAGTAGAAGGATTGTACATTACCATTGCTGTGCCAATTGGAACAAATGCGTCTTCCTTTAACTTTATTTTCTATGACAATAATTCAGGCGTACCTGGAACAGAAGTCGGAACAGCCACAGGTTCAATCATAGGATCGGATATAATCGGTCAGAATTTCGGTCGTG
>JAEWOD010000017.1 GCA_023461035.1 Bacteroidota bacterium
ATACCGCTTTGCGCGTGCGTCGCTTGCTCAGATTCAGGCCGAGGTCTTGTTGCTTCATGAGCGTATTGTCAGGCGCGGCGCCGTACTTCAGACAGCGCCAGCGGCAGAGTTTTGAACACCATCCTTATGTCTGCAGTGTGCTTGCGTTGTTTGTGCTATTAGGTGTGTCTGTATTGCGCGGCATGTGTGGTAAAGGCGCTGTATGCAGCGCACGAGGGGCTGCAAAACTAAAAAAGGCACCGTCAGGTGCCTTTCAAGAAGTGAAGCAGCTAGCGCTGATGCTGCCTGAGTTTCAAATAGTTTTGTTGCTCAAGTAAAGCATTGACCAGCGCTGCTAGCTATGGTTTTTAAGGGTTCTGAGGTTGCAGCAGGCGTGCAATCAGGCCGCCTTCCACAGGGCCTTCCACGGGAATGCGCACGCGCACGGGGTTGCCGGGGGCAACTTGCACAGGTTCGCCTTCCAGATTGAACATCTGCTCCAGCTTGACGGTGCGGTTGCCTGTGGGGTGGATGATTTCAATCATGTCACCCACGGCAAAGCGGTTCATGGTTTCGATTTCGGCCAGACCGTTTTCGTAACCGCGCACCTGGCCCACAAAGTGGCTGCGCTGCAGCACGGAGGTGCCGGTTTCGTAGTTCTGGTAGTCGTTGGCAGGGCGACGTTCCAGCAGACCGCCGGTGTAGCCACGGTTGGCCAGACCTTCCAGCTCGGTGATGAGGTGGGGGTTGAAGGGGCGGCCAGCCACGGCGTCGTCAATCGCGCGGCGGTAGACCTGGGCGGTGCGGGCCACGTAGTACAGGCTCTTGGTGCGGCCTTCGATCTTGAGCGAATCCACACCAATCTTGGCCAGGCGCTCTACGTGTTCCACGGCGCGCAGGTCCTTGGAGTTCATGATGTAGGTGCCGTGCTCATCTTCCATGATGGGCATCATCTCGCCAGGGCGGCCCTTTTCTTCCAGCAGGTAGATGGCGTCGGCCTTGGGGTGGCGCTTCTGGTCACCGCAGGTGCTGGTGAACTGGTTGTCCAGGTCGTTCTTGGCCTCTTCAAAGTTGAAGCCCTTGTCCATGGCCACGCCCAGCGCTTCGCCGGTGTTGGGGTCTACTTGCGCATCGTGCGTCTTGTACTCCCAGCGGCAGGCGTTGGTGCAGGTGCCCTGGTTGGGGTCACGGCGGTTGAAGTAGCCCGACAGCAGGCAGCGGCCCGAGTAGGCAATGCACAGCGCGCCGTGTACGAACACTTCCAGCTCCATGTCTGGGCATTCCTGGCGGATCTTTTCGATCTCGTCCAGCGACAGCTCGCGCGAGAGGATGATGCGCTCCACGCCCATCTTCTGCCAGAACTTGACGGTGGCGTAGTTGGTGGTGTTGGCCTGCACCGATAGGTGAATCACGGTCTCGGGCCACTTTTCCTTGACCATCATGATCAGGCCGGGGTCGGCCATGATCAGCGCATCGGGCTTCATCTCGATGATGGGCTCGATGTCGCGCAGGTAGGTGCGGATCTTGTCGTTGTGGGTAATGACGTTGGACGTCAGGAAAAACTTCTTGCCACGCTGGTGGGCTTCTTGGATGCCCTGTGCAATCTGCTCCATGCGGAACTCGTTGTTGCGGGCACGCAGGGAGTAGCGGGGCTGGCCGGCATAGACAGCGTCGGCGCCAAAGTCATAGGCGGCGCGCATCTTGTCGAGCGAGCCGGCGGGAAGCAGCAGTTCGGGGGCTTTCATAGGGGGGGGTATTTTCCTTGATTGTGCGCAGCCCGTGATAGTGCAGGGGGTATGAGCCTGCACGGTGTGCAGTCAAGATTGCTGGCGGGGCAGTTCCACTTCGTGGCGTGTGCCCAGCTGCTCATACACGATGGCGCGCTGGTTAATTTCCACCAGGCGAGCTCCGTTGGGCAGCTGGCTGCCCGGGCTGTAAGTCATGACCTTGCCACCTGAGATCTGTATCAGTGCACGGGACTGGCTGGGGGGGGTGGTAAAGACAATGCCTTTGAGCTGTATATCGCTGGTGCGAACGTTTTTTGCCTCGGGGGCTGTATCTGCTGCAAATAAATGCTGAATCTGCGCAGCCGAATAACTGATATTTGCAGGAGTGCTTATAGCAGGTAGCTCAGTCAAGCCACTGGGTTCATAGCGTATCGCTATCCCTGCCAGGGTGAATATGGCAGCAGCCCAAAGTACAAAGCTAGCCAAGCGTGGGGCGAACATAAGCAATATGTTTCTTGAGATGAATGTGATGCTCGATTTTGCCTGTTTTTTTGTGCAGTCCGCGCGATAAATAGCATGAGTCTGCGGTCAGTGCTGCTGAAGTATCAGTAAGATGCCGGGCTTTGCATGATTGAAACTGATTGTGAATCATGCCGTCTTGCAGCCCATGAGGGGAGGAGTGCGTTCAGATGCAGAAAAACAAAAAACAACGCGGTTTTACGTTGTTGGAACTGATGGTAGTGGTGGTCATTATTGGGGTGCTGGGGGCTTTGATTGTTCCGAACTTTATGGACCGCCCTAATGAGGCACGGGTCACTGCCGCGAAAACGGATATTGCCAGCATCATGCAGGCGCTCAAACTCTACAAGCTGGATAACCACCGCTATCCCACTGCAGAACAAGGCCTGAATGCGCTGGTGGCACGACCAGCTTCCGGTCCAGTGCCTGCGAACTGGAAGTCCTATATGGACAAGCTGCAGAATGACCCATGGGGCATGCCTTATCAGTACTTGAATCCTGGTGTGCACGGTGATGTTGACGTCATGAGCTTTGGCGCTGATGGCAAATCAGGTGGCGAAGGCTTTGATGCAGATATTGGCAGCTGGCAGTAAACACTCCAATGCGATCGCGCGTCTTGCAAGTCAGGTGTAAGCACCAGGGCTTTACTTTGATTGAGCTGCTGGTGGTGGTGGCCGTGATTGCAGTAGTGAGTGCAGGAGCGGTGCTGTCGCTGCCGTCTGCTGATGGCCGTCAGCTGGCACAGGAGGCCACGCGCATGTCGGTGCTTCTGGAAGCTGCACGTGCCCAGTCGCGTGCCAGTGGTTTGCCCATTCAGTTGCAGGTACATGACAAGGGCTTTCGCTTGGTGGGCGCTCATGTTCCGCAACCTGCATCTGGTTCATGGTTGTATCCAGAGACTTCTGCTCAGCCACAAACCTTGCATCTGGGCCCGGAGCCCGTGATTGCTGCCCAGAGCCTGCAGCTTTTGGGGCGCGATGGCACGCGCGTCACTGTGTCCAGCGATGGGGTTCGCCCTTTTGAGGTGCAGTAAGCGTGATGCAGAGGCAAGGTGTGCAACAGCAAGGCTTGACCATGGTGGAGGTGCTGGTGGCATTGTCCATTACAGCGGTTGCTTTGCTGGCAGCCGGACAGGCGGTACGGGCTATGACACATGCAGCCATGCGGCAGGAACAGTCAATGCTGGCTCAGGTGTGTGCTGAGAACGCGCTGGTTGCTGCCAGACTGAGCTCGCAGTTCCCTGCTGTGGGGCAGAGCAGTCACACGTGCGAGCAATCAGGACGCGCGTTTGAAGTAGATGTGTCGGTTGCAGCTACCGCGAACCCCAGTTTTCGCCGTGTACAGGCAAAAGTGCAGGAGGGTGATGAGACTGTGCTTTCCTTGGTGACGGTGGTGGGGCGCTATTAATGCGGCAGCAAGGCTTTACTTTGATCGAGGTAATGGTGGCAATGGCCATTATGGCTGTGATGGGCACCATGGCCTGGGTCGGGATGGATGTGCTCATCCGTAGCCAGCAACACGTCAAAGAACAGGGTGTGCGTACTGCGCAGACACAAATTGCATTGCAGCAGTGGATGCTGGACCTTGATCAGGCATGGAAGCCAGATGCTTTATCGCCGATGGGGTGGGATGGCAAAGTTTTCCGACTCACGCGCAGAGCTGCACAGCCAGAAGCAGGCGTAACTGTGGTGGCATGGACTGTACGGGATAACGGTCAGGGCAAGCATCTGATGCGCTGGCAGTCTGCACCATTCACTGGGGTAGAGCAGTGGCAAAAAGCGTGGGAGCATGCTGCCAACTGGGCACGATCTGTGGGTGGCGGGGAAGGCGTTGCATTGCTGCCGGCCTCTGAAATGGAAATTTTTGTCTGGAGTGGTAATGCATGGGTTAATGGGCAAACCAGTGCTTCCAGTCGGCGTCGCAGGTGGGGTGGAGGAGGCAGCAATGTGCAGCAGGCCCAGGCAGTGCGCATGCAGTTGGGGGTGCCACAGGGGGTGCTGACCAAGGACTGGGTGGCACTGACTTTCAGTGAGCCCAAATCATGAGGGCAGAGGCGTTGCAAGCGCAAAAAGGGGCTGCAATTTTGGCTGCCATGGTGGTGGTAGTGATGGTGGCATCGCTGGCTGCCACAGCGGTTGCCTGGCAAAGCACGCATGTACAGGTGCAAATGGCTGAGCGTGGGCGGGTGCAGGCGATGTGGCTGTTGCGTGGAGCTATGGACTGGTCGCGTCTGCTGCTGCGTCAGGATGCACAAAGCGCAAGTGCTGTGGATCATCTGTCTGAGCCTTGGGCTGTGCCTTTGCAGGAGACCAAGCTCACTACATTTATCAGTGCAGACAGCGGAGTGCACCAGGTGGATGCCAGTGCAGACATGTCGGAGGCATTTTTGGCTGGCGCCATGGAGGATATGCAGGCCAAGATCAATCTGGCGCAGCTGGTGCAAAGCGGCCAGAATATGGCTGAAGAAAACATGGTTCAGCGTTTGTTTGAGGTGTTGAGCCTGTCACAGAGCGAGTATGTACGGCTGTGGGATGCGCTGCAAAGAACCACTGCGAACGCTGAGCAAACGCGTCGCTTGATTGCGCCGCAGCGGCTGCAGGATCTGGTGTGGTATGGCATTTCCCCCAGTACGGTGAAGGCCTTGATGCCTTATGCCTACTGGAGCGAGGCGCATGTAGGAAGCAAGATCAATCTCAATACTGCCAGTGCGGTGGTGATTCAGGCAGCCAGCCCAGGCATGCGGCCAGCGCAAGCGCAAGCACTCGTACAGGCGCGCAAGCAGCAGCATTTTCGGGATCTGGAGCAGGCTCGGGAGGTCGTACCTGGCGTGGTTTTGTCCGCAGATGTGTTTACGGTCAATAGTCCCTCTTTCATGGCACAGGGATGGGTACGAATGGATGCCATCGCCTTGTCTTTGCAGGCACAGCTACAGCGCAATGGCACCACGGTCACTGTTACAGATGTGGATTTTGAGGGCGTGCCGTTCATGGCAGGCCAGACACGACAATGAGTAGAGAGGGCAAATTATGAAAAGCGTGCTGGCAGTTCTGCCCAGCATTCATGCAGCTAGCCAGACCATCCAATGCTATGACCTCTCGGACGATGGTCAGGTGACGAGCATGCAGTGGAGTCAGGATCATCTTGCTGACTATCGAGGACGGCAGTGTGTTTTGGTGCTGCCGGCGACATGTCTGTCCTGGCCTCAGGTAACACTGCCTGCGGCACTCAGGCTGGCAGGTGACGCAAGGCTGATGCCTGCTTTGCAGGCGCTGGTAGAGGAGGTATTACTTGATGATGCTGCAGGCATGCACCTAGCGTTGCCACCTCAGGCCAGCGCGGGATCGCTGGTGACGCTGGCCGCATGTGACAAAGCCTGGCTCGCTCAGTGGATGCAGCGGCTTGAGCAGGCAGGGATCAAGGTGGTACGTGTTGTCCCTGAATTTGCACCCGATGCATTGGGAGATGTGCTTTGGGTGAGCGAAATAGGGCATGACGCTTGGGTTGCGGGTGTGCGGGAGGGTGTTCCAGTGGTGATCCCTGCAGAGGGGGCTCGCCAAGTCTGGCCGGAGACAGCGCCTGTTAAGGCGTTGCCTGCGGTATATGCAGCCGCAGGCAAGGAATTCGGTGAGCAGCGTGTGCAATTGTTGGAAGTGTCTGAAGTCCTGCAGACACAGCTGGCGACGCAATGGAACCTGGCGCAGCATGGCTTTGCGGGTACATGGCTGGAGCGCTGGAGACGTAAAACTGCTGTGTGGTCACAGGCTTTTTTCCATGCGCCTGAATGGCAGGCGACACGAGTAGCCTGTGTGGTGCTGGCTGTCGGTGGAGTGCTGGCGCTGAACGTGCAGGCGTGGCGCCAGAAGCAAAGTCTGGAGGCTCAGCAACAAGCGCTGATGACGACGGTGCAGCAAACCTTTCCGCAACTACGGGTGATTATTGATGCTCCTGTACAGATGCAACGGGAACTTCAGCGTCTGCGTGTGCAAGCTGGTGTGTTGCATGCCGGAGATTTTGAGCCTATGGCTGCTGCTGTTGGTGCAGCTTTGCATGCGCTGGGTATGCAGCCTAGTTCCGTGCTCTTCGAGCCTGGGCAGCTGATGCTGGAGGGCATTCCCAGTGCGCGTTTGTCTGAGCTCAACGAACGTTTGGCTGGTTCGGGGTATAGGGCCGATTTGCAAGGTCAGAGCATGCGTGTGCAGGAGGTTCGATGAACCCGCGAAGAATGCTGAAAGAAGTACGTGTAGAGAGCTTGTGGCTATTGGGCGCTTTGCTGGTGGTGCTGGCTGGTGTGTGGCCGGTGCGTAGTCTCCAAAAGCTGCCAGCACAGCAAGCTGCACTGCAGCAGCAGTGGATGCAAGTGCAAGCCATGGCCCAGGAGGCGCAGCAGTTGCAAGCGCAGACACTGGCTGCACCGGATGTGGTGCCAGCCAGCATGCTGCCATCTCTGGTGGATCAATGGCTGGACGGAAAAGCCAGTGTTTCTGTGGCGGAAGACAGCGTGGTGCTCACACTGCAGGCGGTGCCTGGGCCTTTGCTCATCTCTGCGTTGACATCAGCGCGTCAGGAGGTGCGTGCACAGGTTGAGCATCTGCAAGTGCATGCGGTGAACGGCAACCTGAGCGGCAAAGTGGAACTGCGTATGCCGGAGGAGCGATGAGGCAGCGCACCGCTATGCCATGGTCTACACGCCGTTCGAGCAGTACTTCATGGTGGTTGGCGCCATGGGGCTGCTGCTGCGGGCTGTTGCTGGCATTGCTGTGGTGTGCGCCAGCAACATGGCTGGCTGGGGCTGTGCGCTATGCCAGCCAGGGGCGTGTGCAGTTGCTGCAGCCTCAGGGGACGCTGTGGAATGGTTCGGCAGCTTTGGTGCTGGCGGCGTCCTCTGGCGGTACATCCGCCATGACTTGGCCGAGCCGCTGGCAGTGGAGTGTTCGCACTGATGGTATGGGCCTAGGTGTGAGCCTGCAGTCCGCATGCTGTACTTCTGAGCCGTTCCAATTGCGTCTGAGTGTGGATGGTGTGACGGTGCAACCGGCCGCTGTGCGCATTCCGATTTCTCTGCTGCAAGGCTTGGGCGCTCCCTGGAATACCTTGCAGCTTCAGGGCGACTTGTTGTGGCAGTCAGATGCCATGCAGATGTACAGAGAGGCTGGAGCCTGGCGCTGGTCAGGGCAGGTGCAGCTCCAGGCGCTGAGGCTGTCAACACGCTTGTCCACGCTGCCAGACATTGGCAGCTACCGCATAGCGCTTCAAGGTGGTGCACAGCCAGGGCTGCAGCTGTCTACATTGCGCGGTGCTTTGCAGCTTGAAGGCACAGGCCAGCTGCGTGATGGGCACTGGCGTTTCCAAGGGCAGGCTTTTGCCCAGCCAGAGCATGCGCAAGCAATGGCTAATTTACTGAATTTGCTGGGACAGCGTTCCGGCGACAAGACCAGAATTCAATGGGGTTTGTGATGAAAAAAATATTGGCTCAGGCGCGTCGTTATGCGCTCGCGACCTGTTTGGTCGGTGGTGCTTTGACTGCTCAAGCACAAGTGCAGGTGGAACTGAATTTCCACGACGCTAGGATCGATGCGGTAGCCACGGCAGTGGGGGCCATGATAGGGAAGAATGTGGTAGTTGATCCCAAGGTCAAGGGAAATATGACTTTGGTGAGTGATACCCCAGTGAGTCCTGAAAATGCCTTGGCTCAGCTGCAGGCTGCTTTACGCATGCATGGCTTTGCCATGGTGGACGCGGGAAACATGTTTCAGGTGATTCCTGAGGCAGAAGCCAAAACATATGCTGCCAAGGTGAATGCACCGTCTGTTGGAGGGGAGGTGCAGACGCGGGTGTTCAAGCTGCAGCATGAAAATGCTGGGCAGGTGCTGAATGTCGTTAAGCCATTGGTGAGCCCCAATAATGTGGTTAACGTCAGCCCAGGCGGCAATGCGCTGGTGGTAACAGACTACGCGGCCAACTTGGCACGCATTGCCAAGCTGGTCGCCTCTTTGGATCAGCCCAGTATGCATGACGTGGAGATTATTCCTCTGGAGCATGCCATTGCCTCTGAGATAGCGCCGCTGCTGCAGCACCTTGTCAATGGCGATGGTGTGGATGCCAGTGGTGGGAAGGGGAAGTCCGAGTCGGTGCTGCAATCGAGTCTGATTGCGGACAATCGAAGCAATGCCTTAATTGTGCGAGCTGCCAACGCAGCGAAGCTGGAGCAAGTGCGTTCACTGGTGGCCCGTCTGGATCAGCCATCCATTCAAAACGCCAGTTCTGCAGGCAATATCCACGTCGTCTATCTGAAGCATGCTGATGCCGTGTCTCTGGCTGAAACGCTGCGAGCGGCGATACAGTCTTTGGAGCAAACATCGCCAGCAGCCAGCATAGAAGGCGTTGCACGTAGCAACAGCGGTGCGTCGACAGGCTCGCGCAGTAGTCAGGCAGGCAGCAAGGCCGTGCAGTCCGGTAGCAGCAGTGACACGGGCGGAGGCTTGACAGCAGGCGGACCAATTGCATTGGGTCAGATACAGATGCCCAGTGTTGGAGGGCTGGTGCAGGCAGATCCTAATACCAATGCACTCATTATTACTGCGCCAGCACCCCTGTATCGGCAGCTGCGGACGGTGATTGACAAGCTCGATACACGGCGTGCACAGGTGCTGGTGGAGAGCATGATTGTTGAGGTGTCGGACAATCGACTCGCCGAGTTTGGCGTCCAGTGGCAGGCTGCACTAGGTAAGGATGGTCGTACGCTGGGTGCAATTGGGACGAATTCTTCCAATGCGGGCGCAAACATTTTGAATATTGCTGCGGGCCTGGCATCTGGTGATAAGACGCTGATGGCTAACGCACTGAGCAGCCTGGGGGGCGGTTTGAACCTGGCGGTTGCTCCTAAGGCGCTGGGGCAGTACTACCTGGGAGCACTTGCCAACTTTTTGCAGCAGGATGGCAGTGCGAATGTGCTGAGTAAGCCTAATTTGCTCACGCTGGACAATCAGGAAGCTCGCATCATCATTGGTAACAACGTGCCATTTGTGACGGGCTCTTACGCTACTACGGGTGGTAACAGTACGGTGAACCCCTTTACGACCGTGGAGCGCAAGGACGTGGGCCTGATGCTGCGTATTCGTCCTACGATCAATGAAAACGGAACGGTCAAGCTCACGGTCAGTCAGGAGGCTTCGAGCATTGACCAGGCATCACTGAACAACCCCAACGGCCCTTCTACCAGCAAGCGCTCTATTGAGTCCACCGTGCTGGTGGATGATGGCTCTATCGTCATGCTGGGTGGCTTGATGCAGGACAGCTATAGCAATAGCGTGGACAAAGTTCCGCTGCTGGGTGATGTGCCGCTGGTAGGGAATCTCTTCAAGTCAGAGAACCGTTCGCGTAACAAGACCAATCTGATGGTGTTTTTGCGTCCGGTGGTTTTGCGAGATGGCAAGGCAACTGAGGACCTTGCCATGGACCGCTATGCGGCAATTCGCGGTATGCAGCAGCAGGTGCAACCTGCACCTTCTGCGGTGCTGGGCAATATTTCAGATGCGCCTGTAGTGCCAGCATTAAGCACTATGACACTGCCGGTGTCTGCGCCTCAGGCTGTGCAGCATGTGCCATTGCAGCCTCTGACAGATTCCGTGTACGCGCCTCAGTAAGCCTGCCATGATGCCCATTCTTTCTTATGCCTATGCAAGTCAGCACCACTTGCTGCTGCTGCACGATGTGGTGCCTCAATTACTGATGAGCGCTCAGACTCATATGCCTGCGGTGACGGAGGTGATTCGCAAGCATGGCCATGTTGCAGTGACCAGGCTGGAGGTGAGCGAGCTCGAGCAGCGTATCAATGCTGTCTACAGCGACACAGGGGATGCAGCCAAGTTGGTGAGTTCGGTGCAGGAAGAGGTAGATCTGGGTCTGCTCATGCAGGAAGTGGAGCGGACGCAAGACCTTCTGGCAGCGGAAGATGACGCTCCCGTGATCCGTATCCTGAACGCCTTGTTGCTCGAAGCTGCCAAGGAGGGCGCCAGTGATATTCACATTGAGGCCTATGAAAGTCATTCGACCGTGCGCATGCGCGTGGATGGTCAGATGCAGGAGATTGCGCGTCCTAAGCGCGAACTGCACAAGGCGTTGATTTCTCGTCTGAAGATCATGGCTGGGTTGGATATTGCGGAAACACGGCTGCCGCAGGACGGCCGCATCAGCACCCGGTTGGGTAGTCGCATGATCGATATTCGTGTGTCCACTTTGCCGAATGCGTTTGGTGAGCGGGCTGTGCTGCGTCTGCTTGATAAGTCGGGAAACAAACTGACCTTGGAAAGTGCTGGAATGCCGGATCATCTGCTGGCGCAGTTTGATGGGTTGATTCGGCAGCCGCACGGCATCATTTTGGTGACAGGTCCTACAGGTTCGGGTAAAACGACGACGTTGTACTCTGCGCTCAAGCGCTTGGATGCTTCCACCATGAACATCATGACAGTGGAAGATCCCATTGAGTATGAGTTACCGGGGATCGCCCAGACACAGATCAATGCCAAGATTGGCTTCACCTTCGCAGAAGCGCTGCGATCCATTTTGCGTCAGGACCCAGACGTGGTGATGGTGGGTGAAATCCGTGATACAGAAACAGCGCAGATCGCCATCCAGGCTTCACTGACCGGCCACCTGGTGCTGGCAACACTGCACACGAATGATGCAGCCAGTGCGGTAACACGTCTGGTTGAAATGGGGGTGGAGCCTTATCTGCTTTCAAGTTCACTGCTGGGGGTGCTGGCGCAGCGTCTGGTGCGTAAATGTGATGTTTCATCGCCTGGCAAGATGAAAGGGCGCATTGGTGTGTATGAACTGCTGGCTGTGAATGAGCCTATCAAAGCCTTGATTAACGACCGTGCCAGTGACAGCCAGATTCGCCAAACAGCGATTGCAAATGGTATGCAGACCATGCGTACTTACGGTGAGAGTCTGGTCGCTCAGGGTATTACCACCCAGGCTGAAGTGCTGCTTGCAACGGCGGATGCGGCATGAGCGTCTACCGGTATGAAGCCCTGGATGCACAGGGACAGACGCTGAAGGGCAAGCTGGAGGCAGATTCAGCCAGGGCTGCCCGCTCACAATTGCGTGCACAGTCGCTGCTTCCTGTACAGGTGCAAGAAGTCAGTACTGCGGCGAGCAATGCTCGCATGAGCCAATGGTCTTTAGGTACTCCCCGTACCTTGCCTGCGGCAGAACTGGCTGTGTGGACGCGCCAGCTGGCTTCGCTGGTGGATGCTGGCCTGACCATCGAGCGTGCACTGCAAAGTTTGATGGACGAGCAAAGGCAGGAAGCTGCTACGGCGCTGATGGCTGACTTACTCTCGCAAGTGAAGGCGGGTCATGCATTTTCTCAGGCACTTGCACAGCACCCGAAGGAGTTCGACGAGGTGTATTGCGCTGTGGTGGGTGCAGGTGAGCGTAGCGGTAGCCTGGCCATGGTGCTGACCAGCTTGGCAGATGACCTGGAAGCAGCCCAGACGCTCAAAAGTAAAATCGTCAGCGCAGCCCTGTACCCGGCCATTGTGAGTGCGATTGCTGTACTGATTGTCATTTTTTTGATGGTCTATGTGCTGCCGCAGGTCGCTACTGCATTTTCCAGTTCCAAGCGCAGTCTGCCCATGTTGACGACGGTCATGCTGGCTATCAGTGATGTGCTGAGTCAGTGGTGGTGGTTGATCGTAAGCATGATGGCGACGGCTTTGGCGATGTTTCGTTTGGCATTGCGGCAGCCTGCGCAGAAAAAAAGTTGGCATGCATTCCTGTTGCGAGTGCCAGTGCTGGGTGAGTTGTTGTGCAGCTATAACGGAGCGCGTTTTGCCGGAACCTTGGGTATGTTGTCTGGCGCCGGTGTACCTATCTTGCAGGCCCTGCAAGCAGCGAGCAAAACTGTGGGTAACCATGCCATGCGAGAAGATCTGCAGGATGTCACGCGCATGGTGCGAGAAGGAGCGCCGCTTGGCCTTGCCTTGGCCCAAAAGCCACGTTTCCCCAAATTGGTCAGTACATTTGCACGTCTGGGAGGGGAGACCGGCAATCTGGGCTTGATGCTGTTGCGCGTAGGCAGGCAGTTGTCAGAACAGGTGCAGCGCCGGGCCTTGCAACTGGCCTCAGTGCTGGAGCCGTTACTGATTCTGGCGATGGGCGTTGTGGTCATGATGATTGTGCTTGCCGTGCTGATGCCCATCATTGAACTGAACAGTTTTGTGAGATAGTCAATAGCGCACACTGCAGAATTCATAGCTTCTTGTGCCCAAAGAAAAAGGACTTCAGATAGAAATACATCTGAAGTCCTTTGCTTTTCAGCGCTGGCAGCTATCAAAGTGTGATCAATCCTGCGGCCTGAAACCAAAGGTGAACTCCGCGGGCACGGTGCCGTTGGTGTCCTTGGGCAGGGTCTCGGTCTTGTGCAGGGCGCGCACCACGGCGTCGTCCCAGGCCTTGTTGCCGCTGGACTTGACCAGCTGCACGCTGGTGATGGTGCCGTCCGGCGCCGCGCGCACCCGCACTTCGGCGCGCGGGTTGCCGCTGACCACGTCCGGATAGACGATGTTGGGCTTGACCTTGGCCGCCACGCGTGCGCCGTAGCCGGCAGAGTGGCCAGCTGTGCCGCCCCCTGTGCCCTTGCCGCCGTTGGGGCCGCTGCTCTTTTCGGCCGTGCCGCTGCCGCCTGAGCCTGCGAGCCCCGCCATGGCCTTGAGGTTTTCCTGACGCATGCGCTCCAGCTCCTTGGCGGCCTTGGTATCTTTGGCGGCTTGCTCTTTTTTGCGCTTGTCGTCGGCAGCCTTTTTCTCTGCGTCGGCCTTGGCTTTTTCCGCTTTTTCCTTCTCGGCCTTTTCGCGTTTTTCCTTTTCTACGCGCTCTTTCTTTTCCTGCTCGGCTTTGTCGCGCTTTTGCTGTTCCAGCTTGTCACGCTTGGCTTGTTCGATCTTGTCTTTGCGTGCTTGTTCAGCCTTCTCTTTTTCGAGCTTGGCTTTTTCTTGCTTGGCCTTTTCGGCTTTTTCCTGTTCCGCTTTTTCCTTGGCCTTCTGGGCTTCCAGCTCACGTTGCTTTTTCAGCTCGGCTTCTTTTTCCTTGCGTTCTTGCAGGGCCAGTTCAGCATCACGCTGGGCCTGCAGCTCTTGCTGGCTGGGTTTGGGTGGCTGCGGTGGTGGTGGCGGAGGCAGTGGAAGGGGTTCTGGCTCCGGCTCGGGCTCTGGTGTGGGCTCGGGCACTGGTGCAGGCGGTGGCGTGGGCGCGCGCGGCGCAGCCTGCTCGAAGTTCTCGGCCCACAGTTCAGCTTCAACGGCGGCTTGCTCCACCGCTTCAGGCGGGTTCACTTTCCACACGAAAGCACCCACCAAAATGGCATGTGCCAGCAATGCCAGGACCCAGTTGCGCAGTCGTTTGGACTGGCGGGGTGGGGCAAATGGATCGTGATCGAGGCGAGAAGACATGGAGGGCAAAAACGCTGCGCACACAGCGCGTTAAAAAGTTTATTTGGCGGCGGATTTCACACCCAGCGCCACGCGTTTGACGCCTGCGGCTTGCAGCTCGCCCATGGCGGTGATGACGGCTTCATAGGTCAGGCCCTTGTCGGCCTGGATCATGACGGCACTGTCTTCCGGCTGGTTGGATTGCCAGGTCGCAGCCACCACGCCCAGCTCTTGCAGCGATACGGCTTGTTCCCCATTGGGGGTTTTGATGCGGATGCTGCCATCGGCTTCCATCAGCACGTGGGCCACGTTTTTGACGGCGGGCTTGGTGGATTTTCCGGCACTGGGCACATTGATGGCACCGGGCGTGAGCATGGGCGCGGTCACCATGAAGATGATGAGCAGCACCAGCATCACGTCGATGAAGGGCACCATATTGATTTCGTTGACGGTGCGGCGACCGCGACCTCGGGAGCTTGCAGCCATGGGGTGCTCCTGCTCTTAGTAGCCCGAAGCCGTGGCGCTGGTGGCTGGGCCACTCACATTGCGCTGCAAGATGTTGGTGA
>JAEWOD010000018.1 GCA_023461035.1 Bacteroidota bacterium
GCCCAGGCCCGGACGGCGCTCGGCTCGCGCCGGGCGCGGCTGCTGATGCTCGACCTGGCGGAATATCTTGCCATCGGCCCCTGGACGACGCAGCCCTCGGCCGCCGAGATCCGCGACCTGCCCCTGCGCGAATTCGCCTCGGCCGCGCTCGACCGCCTGCGCCGCAAGGTCAAGAAGGACGGCATCGGCCTTGCCGATGTGGATGACGAGACCCGGCACGAATTGCGCAAGGACGCCAAGAAGCTGCGCTATGCCGCCGAGTTCTTCGCACCGCTTTATGCGGAAAAGCGCCGCAGGCGCCGGGCCGCACGCTTCCTGGCCGCACTCGAGGCGTTGCAGGACCGCATGGGGGCGCTGAACGACCTGGCGGCGGCCCCGGCGCTGGTCGAGCGGCTGGGGCTGGCCGGCGACCCCGCGGCGGCCGCGCTGCTGGGCACCGACCGCGACAAGCGCGCCCTGGTCGAGGCCGCCGCCGAAGCGCATGAGGCCCTGGTCGATGCCAAGCGCTTCTGGCGCTAGGGTGGCCTAGCCCGCCAGCAGCTGGTCGGGGGTGATCGCCGCCAGCCCCAGCGCTTCGCCCACCGGCGGCGAGGTCAGCCGCCCTTCATGCGTAGCCAGGCCCGCGCGCAGATGCGCATCCTCGGCCAGCGCGCGGCGCCAGCCCTTGTCGGCCAGCGCCAGCAGGAAGGGCAAGGTGGCATTGCCGAGCGCCTGGGTCGAGGTCCGCGCCACCGCCCCCGGCATGTTGGCCACGCAGTAATGGATCACGCCGTCGACCTCGTAGATCGGATCCTGGTGGGTGGTGGGGCGCGAGGTCTCGAAACAGCCGCCCTGGTCGATGGCGACATCGACCAGCACCGCGCCGCGCGGCATGGTTTCAAGCTGCGCCCGCGACACCAGCTTCGGCGCCGCCGCACCCGGCACCAGCACGGCGCCGACCACCATGTCTGCGCGCTGGATCAGCTCGGCGGTCGCGGCCGCGCTGGCGTGCTGGGTGGTCAGCTTGCCCATGAAGAGATCGTCGAGCCAGGACAGCCGCGGCAGCGAACGGTCCATCACCGTCACGTTCGCGCCCATGCCGACCGCGACCCGCGCCGCCGCCGCGCCCACCACGCCGCCGCCGATGATCAGCACATTGGCCGGCCTGACCCCCGGCACCCCGCCCAGCAGCACGCCGCGCCCGCCATTGGCCTTTTGCAGCGCCCAGGCGCCGACCTGCGGCGCCAGCCGCCCCGCCACCTCGGACATCGGCGCCAGCAGCGGCAGCCCGCCGCGCGCATCCGTCACCGTCTCATAGGCGATGGCGGTCTCGCCCGAAGCCAGCAACTCGCGCGTCTGCGCCGGATCTGGCGCCAGGTGCAGATAGGTGAACAGCACCTGCCCGCGCCGCAGCATGGCGCGCTCGGGCGCCTGCGGCTCCTTGACCTTGACGATCAGCTCGGCCTCGGCAAAGACCGCGGCCGCATCCGGCACGATCCGCGCCCCCGCGGCCAGGTAGTCCTCGTCGGCGAAGCCCGCGCCCAGGCCGGCGCCGGCCTCGACCAGCACCTGGTGGCCGCGCAGGACGGCCTCGGCGGCTGCGGCGGGCGCCAGGCCCACGCGAAATTCCTGCGGCTTGATCTCCCTGGGGCAGCCGATCCTCATTCCCTTCTCCTCCTGCTGGTTTTTGGAACTCCCGGCGCCAGTCTGGCATTGGCTTTCCGCAAGATGCTGCGAAATCAAGCCCCGCCAAGGCGCGCCGGCGCACAAGGACGCCCCGGATTCCCAGAAGAATCGAAGATCCTGCCGCCGTCAAGCGCCAGGGCGCAAGCTTTCCCCCGCTCGCCACCCTTGCATATATTCGCATACTCGAATATCTCATGGATGAAGGACAGTTTGCGCGCAGGAGGAGTATCCGATGAGCCATGCCCCGACCTCGACCTCGACGCCCGGCCAGGGCGCGGCCCCTGATCGTGATACCCGTGATCGTGTTTCCGGCCCCGGCCGGGCCGCCGATCCGCATTCCGATCCTGGCCCCGGTTCTGGCGCAGGCGCGGCCCTGGCGGCTGCGCCGGAGGTGACGGGGTTTTACGAGGCGCGGACCGGCTCGGTGCAATATGTGGTGGCCGATCCGGCGACCGGCCAATGCGCCGTCGTCGACCCGGTGCTGGACTATGACGAGAAATCCGGCGCCACCGCCACCATCGAGGCCGACCGCATCCTCGCCTTCATCGCCGAGCGCGGCTACAGGCTGGAATGGATCCTCGACACCCATCCCCATGCCGACCATTTCTCGGCCGCCGACTACCTCAAGCGCAAGACCGGCGCCCCCACCGCCATCGGCGAGAAGGTGGTCGAGGTGCAGAAGCTGTGGAAGGAATTCTACAACTGGCCGGACTTCCCCGCCGACGGCTCGCAATGGGACCGGCTCTTCGCCGAGGGCGAGACCTTCCGCCTCGGCTCGATCCCGGCGCGGGTGCTGTTCTCGCCCGGCCATACCCTGGCCTCGATCTCCTATGTGATCGGCGACGCGGCCTTCGTGCATGACACGCTGTTCATGCCCGACAGCGGCACGGCGCGGGCGGATTTCCCCGGCGGCGACGCGCATGCGCTGTGGCGCTCGATCCAGGAGATCCTGGCCCTGCCCGAGGCGACGCGGGTCTTCACCGGCCACGACTATTGCCAGGGCGGGCGGGCGCCGGCCTGGGAATCGACCGTGGCCGAGCAGAAGGCGCGCAACAGCCACATGGCGCAATACCTGACCGAGGCCGAGTTCGTCGCCGCGCGGCAGGCGCGCGACCGCACCCTGCCGATGCCCAAGCTGATCCTGCATGCGCTGCAGGTCAACACCAATGCCGGCCGGCTGCCCGCGCCGGAGGCGAACGGTCGGCGCTACCTGAAGATCCCGCTTGACCTGCTGCAGGCGCCCTGGGACTGAGGAGGAGGAGGAAGGATGCGGATCAATATCGCAGGCACCGAGCGGGTGCTGCGGCTGGTGCTGGGCCTCGGCCTGGTTCTGCTGGCCTTGCTGGCCGGGCTTTCGCCGGCGTGGAGCTGGGCGGCGGCGGTTGTCGGGCTGGTGCTGCTGGCGACCGCGGCGCTGCGCTTCTGCCCGGTCTGGGCGCTGCTGGGCATCGGCCGCGGGCTGGAAGGCGGCGGTTCCGAAGGCGGTTCCGAAGGCGAAGGCGCGGATCGTCGGGACGGGGATCGCGAGGGCGGGGACCGCGAAAACGGGGATCGCGAAAACGGGGATCGCGAGGACGGGGATCGTCGGGACGGAGGCGGGGCATGACCGAATTCACCCCTGTGCAATCGCTGCTGGGCGGCGGGTTGATCGGGCTGGCGGCGGTGCTGCTGATGGCGCTGCACGGCCGCATCGCCGGCATGACCGGGATCCTGGCCGGGGCGCTGGCGCCGGGCGGCGGCTGGCGGCTGGCCTTCCTGGCCGGCGCGGTGGCGGCGCCCTTGCTGCTGGTGCGGCTGGGCGGGGTCGAGATCGGCTTCGACAGCCCGGTGCCGCTGGGCTGGACGGCGCTCAGCGGGCTGCTGGTCGGGATCGGGGTCAGCTATGGCGGCGGCTGCACCTCGGGCCACGGGGTCTGCGGGCTGGCGCGGCTGTCGGCGCGGTCGCTGGTGGCGACGCTGAGCTTCATGCTGGCGACCGGGGCGACGGTCTATGCGGTGCGCCATCTTGCGGGAGGGTTCTGAGATGGTCTTGCTGTCGGCCTTGCTGGTCGGGTTGGTCTTTGGCGCGGGGATTGCGGTCTCGGGCATGGCCAACCCTGCGAAGGTTCTGAATTTCTTCGACATTGCCGGGGCCTGGGATCCGTCCCTGGCCTTCGTGATGGGCGGGGCGCTGCTGGTGGCCTATCCGGGCTACCGGCTGGTGTTGCGCCGGCCGGCGCCGGTGCTGGCGCTGCGCTTCCACCTGCCCGAGCGGCGCGACATCGACGCCGGGCTGGTCGGGGGTTCGGCGCTGTTCGGCCTGGGCTGGGGGCTGTCGGGCTTCTGCCCCGGCGGCGCCATCCCCGCCATCGGCCTCATCCGCCCCGAACCCGTCCTCTTCACCGCAACAATGGCCGCCGGAATCGCAATGGTCAAAATCGGGCAGCGATGGGCCGCGGCCCGCTCTGCCGCCGATCGGCAGGGGGCATGAATGTGGCCCTTTCGACGGCGCGGCAAGCCGCGGATTCGCAAGATTGACGACCGGTTCTCGGCCACCGGCCAGCTTCGTCCAGAAGACCTGCCGGCGGTCGCCGCGGCCGGGTTCCGGGTGCTGGTCTGCGTTCGCCGCGACGGCGAGGAACGTGGCCAGCCCGATTTCGCCACCATCGCCGCCGCTGCCGCGCGCCTGGGCCTGACCGCCCGCCACATTCCGGTGTCCGGCCAGCCCTCGGCCGGCCAGATTGCGGCTTTCCGCCGCATCCTGGCCGAGGCGAAGGGGCCGGTGCTGGGC
>JAEWOD010000019.1 GCA_023461035.1 Bacteroidota bacterium
CACTAAGCAGTCCAGGTAGGTCTGTGAACGCTGTGGCGATCCCGGCCAGCCTCAGATCGTCCGTGGCTGCATCGATGCAAAAAAGGTGCTCTGCCCGACCTGTCAGCGGATGTATGACGATGCGATCTTTTTCGATGAAGCGATCCCTTACATGGTGGCCGTGATCAGGGAATACGTCCGAGATTTCAAAGGCACGTTCGCCGATCTGGACAAAGATGTCGTTGATGCCTTCGCACTGGAGCGCCTTCCGAAGACCGGTCGGCGTCGGACCCGAGCAATGCTGAAACGGGTGTGGGTCGAGATTTGCCTGGCCGTCATCCGGCCTGAGATGAAGCGGTGGTGGCACGATGAATGACTATCGCAAAACCCTGGCACTGATCGCTCCTGGCCTCCTCGCTGGTGATGCTGTGTTTCGGCATGGAATAAGGACCCCGCACATGGGGTGATCGGCGTCCAAACGGGACCCCCATCTGCGATGGGGTTACAACAGCCTCCGGTTTCATCGGAGGCTTTTTATTTGGATGCTTGTTGTGGAGACAATTCTGAAGATACGTCGGCTTTCCCGTGTGCAGGGCAAGACGATCAAGGCGATCTGCCGGGAGTTGGGTGTATCGCGGAAAGTGGTGCGGAAGGTTCTGCGCAGCGATGAGACGGAGTTCAAGTACGAGCGGACCCGTCAACCTCAGCCGAAGCTCGGCCCCTGGCGCGATCAGCTCGATGGAATGCTGCTCGCCAATGCGGCCAAATCCTCTCGCGAACGGCTGACACTGATCCGGCTGTTCGAGGACTTGCGCGACCTCGGCTACGAGGGCGGTTACGACACCGTCCGGCGTTACGCCCGAACCTGGGCGAAGGAACGCGGCTCGGTTACGGCGGAAGCCTACGTGCCGCTCTATTATGCGCCGGGCGAGGCTTACCAGTTTGACTGGAGCCACGAGATCGTCGTGCTGAACGGCGTGACGACGACGGTAAAGGTGGCGCATGTCCGGCTCTGCCACAGCCGGATGATGTATGTGAGAGCCTATCCGCGCGAGACGCAGGAGATGGTCTTCGATGCCCATGACCGGGCATTTGCGTTCTTCGGCGGGGCCTGCACGCGCGGCATCTACGATAACATGAAGACGGCGGTGGAGACGGTCTTCGTCGGCAGGGAACGACAATACAATCGCCGCTTCCTGCAGATGTGTAGCCATTACCTGATAGAGCCGGTGGCCTGCACGCCGGCGTCGGGGTGGGAGAAGGGCCAGGTCGAGAACCAGGTCAACCTGGTGCGGGAACGCTTCTTCACGCCACGGCTGCGCTTCAAGTCCTACGATGAACTGAATGGCTGGTTGCTGGACAAGTGCATCAGCTATGCCCGCGCCCATAAACATGTCGATCAAACGGAGCGCACGATCTGGGAGGTGTTCGATGGGGAACGGCCGCACCTGGTCGGCTATCCCGGCAAGTTCGACGGCTTCCACGCGGTGCAGGCCTCGATCGGCAAGACCTGCCTCGTGCGTTTCGACAACAACAAATACTCGGTGCTATCCACGGCAGTCGGCCGCCCGGCCGAGATACATGCCTATGCAGATCGCATCGTCATCCGGCAGGATGGCGTGGAGATCGGCCAACACGATCGCTGCTTCGGCCGTGGCGAGACGATCTATAATCCCTGGCATTACGTGCCGGTCCTGACCCGCAAGCCGGGAGCACTGCGCAACGGTGCGCCATTCCACGACTGGGTTTTGCCCGCCGCCATGGAGAAGGTGCGCCGCCGGCTGAAGTCCATGCATGACGGCGACCGGCAGATGGTGTCGATCCTCGAATGTGTGGGCCTGGACGGGCTCCCCGCCGTCGAAGCGGCCTGCCAGGAGGCGCTCGATCAGGGCGTGTTCTCGGCTGCCGTCATCATCAACATCCTGGCCCGCAAGCGTGATCCGCAGCCGGCCGCCATCCTTTCCATTCCCGATGCGCTTCGCCTGACCCACGAGCCTCTGGCCGATTGCGCGCGTTACGACAGCCTCAGGAGGGCAAGCTGATATGGAACGATCCCAAATCCTCGACATGATGGGCACGCTGAAGCTGTTCGGCATGCGCAGCGCTTATGACGAGATCATGGCCTCCGGCATCAAGCGGCAGCACGAACCGCCGCGCATCGTGGGTGACCTGCTACAGTCGGAGATCGCCGAGAAGCAAGCACGCTCCATCAAATACCAGATCACCGTCGCCAAGCTGCCGCTGGCCAAGGACATCGACGACTTCGACTTCACCGACACGCCGGTCAACGAAGGGCTCGTGCGCCAGCTTGCGACAGGAGCCTTCCTCGCCGAGCAGCACAATATCGTTCTGGTCGGCGGAACCGGCACGGGGAAGTCCCACTTGTCCATCGCCCTTGCTCGTGCTCTGATCCGCAACGGAGCACGCGGCCGCTTCTTCAACGTCGTCGACCTCGTCAATCGGCTTGAGACGGAGGCACGTAGCGGAAAGCAGGGGCGGCTGGCCGACTTCATCACCAGGCTCGACTTCGTCATCATGGACGAACTCGGCTACCTCCCATTCGCTCAGGCCGGCGGCCAGCTCCTCTTCCATCTGATCAGCAGGCTCTACGAGCGGACCTCGATCATCGTCACGACAAACCTGGCGTTCGGCGAGTGGCCCGCCGTATTCGGCGACGCCAAAATGACCGCCGCTCTGCTCGACAGACTAACCCACCATTGCGAGATCGTGGAAACCGGGAACGAATCCTGGCGCTTCAAAAACCGCTCTCAAAGCTAAAGCCGAAAAGACAAACAACCCGCGCCCGCAGGCCCCTGCGCTAAATGGAGAGCTCCGGGCCTACGCGCGCTGACCCGATGCAACCAGAGGCAGGGGTCCCTTTTGGGAGCCGATAGGGGGTCCCGTTTCGATGCCGATTGACACCCAAGCGGATCATCACCGACAAGCTTCGCTCATATGGCGCGGCCAAGCGTGAGGCTATGCCAGCTGTGGAGCACAGATCCCATAAGGGTCTCAATAATCGAGCGGAAAATTCCCATTTGCCACTGCGGAAACGGGAGAGGACGATGCAAGGTTTCCGATCACCGGGAAGTCTGCAGCGCTTCATCTCGATCTTCTCCGCACTTCGAAATCTCTTCGTCGCCCCACGTCACAAACGATCCGCACTGGCCACTCATATTCATCGCATTCGCGCAATGGCGCACTGGAAGGTCGTCACCGGCGCGGCTGCCTGATCGCAGACCCCTGCGACGAAGACCGCTCGCCGCTTGATAACGTGACAACTCCGTCAGGGCTGGTACACCGGTCACGAAACCCGGAAAACGAACGACAGGTCGTGGTCGCGCTGACCGATGAGGGCAAGGCGCTCAGGCTCCGCGGAGGGTGTCTCGGAGACGCACTCCTGGGCGCGTCCGGGAAGACGCCCGACGATCTTGCCGCGCTTAACAGAAACGTCCGGCAGCTTCGTGACCAGATATACGACCACATGGGGTCTTGGTCCGCGCCGCTATGATCCAGGCTGCGTGCGAGTTGGTTACGTTGGAGCCATGGTTGTTGGTTTCCACGCGGAACTGAGCCGGTTTTTCCACCGAGAAGTGAGCCACCTCTGAGTATTGTTTTCTAATCAGGCTTTGGT
>JAEWOD010000020.1 GCA_023461035.1 Bacteroidota bacterium
GCTAAACAATAAAGCCCTCACCTTTGTGGGTGCCAAAACGGCTGCGGGAGCTACCATTTTGACAAAAGGAAATACCACTGCTACCATAGAACCTGCAGACAAGGCTCAAGGAGCAGATGAAGGAACAGAAAAATCTGAACCTGCAGAAGTCTCCAAAACTGTAGAATTAGAATCAGATTACCCCATGCTTCAAATTCACGAACTGGCAATGGAAACGGCAAAAAGCAGTTTTTACCTGATGATGTCTGCCTTTTTTGAAGAAGACATTCCTATCATTGCCTACGAAAAACTCTATTATGCGCTGAAGGAGAAAAAAGAAGAGATGATGCCCGAAATTGAGGTGTTGTCAAAAGGACTAAATTATGGAAGAAAAGCAGCTTACAACAGGTTGACCAAAAAAATTGAAGTCAAAGAATCCATTGTGATAGCGGCTGTAGAAGGTCAGGAAGAAGAAAAGTTAAAAGCATTGGCAGAACTCTTGCAAATTTTGCTGGAAGAATACGGTCATTTTTTGGACGACGTTTTGAGAAATGAATTTTCAACGGTAAAAGGAGATGCCTCAAAAGATGAAGGAGCGGTATATTCTTATTATTTTACCAATTACCAGATTACCGACAAAAAAATCGACTATGCTACTGCAAAAATAGACGGAGCCGAAACCAACTTAATCGTCAATTTGGAAGAAATCGTTCAGTCCTATGAAGAGCAAAAAGCAAGAATAGAGGCGGATTTTCAGGAAAGAGAAAAAGAGTTTTTCAAAGCAGGAAAAGGCGATATTTCTGTCAAACAATATGGTCATTTTGATTTTACCAATAAACTGGCTAAGGATATAGGACTTAACGACTTACAAATGTCTTGGCTTTATTTGGGGAATTATATGCGTGATATGAGTCAGGTAGTAACGCCCGTTACCACCGAATTCACACCTGATGAACACTCTGAAATGGATGCTTTGGATGCAGATATGAGGGGAATTTTCAAAGAAAGTTTTTTTGATGCACTGAAGTTAACGCGCACCAATTGGACCAGAGTGGTAGAAGTGATGGCCGCTTCCCATACTATGGCCGAATTCAGACCAGAGGAAGACGAAGCACTGGAAAGTTTTACGGATAAATTTATGAGCAATGGAAAAACACCGGAAGAATTTTTAACAGACAAAGCAACCGATTTAGGCCTAAAAGTAGCTCAAATGGGACTGGATTATGTCAATTTCATCAAACATTTTGAAGGTATAACCGAACAGGAACTGGGTGTTTACCGTCCGGAAGAACATATAGACAACCCTATTTATGCTGCGGTTTACGACAATCTGTCGTCTCCTAAATCTGCCTACTATTGCCCTCCTAAAAAAAATGAAAAAGGAGCACCTCAAACCAAACCATCCATCGGGGATCATTTTGGGATGAAACGTTATATACGAAATGAGGAAAACGGTGTTGAAAAACAAACGGATAAGATAGACGGAGCAAAAGGGACAGGAGATTATGCAGATGGTGTCTTACCCACAGCCGTCACTTGTATGAAAAATTACTTCAAAGAGGGCGTAAAAAAATACAAAGAAGGCAAAAATGATCACGAGAAAAACAAAGGTTTGGTATTGATTGGTTCTGGCTTGCATATTTTAGAAGATTATTTTGCCCATACCAATTTTTGTGAAATCTTATTGATCAAACACGGTGTTTCGGTTTATCCCTGGGTACAGTTTTATGATGCAGAATTAACCGAATACGGACCGGATAAAAAACGTTTTCAATTTAAAAATTTTGCAGAACCGAAAAAAGAAACAAAATCCATCAGCAACGGAGATCTGCCCTATAATGCATACTATGATATAACAGCCTTATATGATGAGTTGTCCGATTTAGGAAGTTTAAAATTGTTGCCTTCATTTAGTTACAAAGGATTTTACTTTACATTCCACCCCAAAAACGGAAAAAAGAATTTGTACAGGGCCAGTGCGGCTGATTTTCTTGATGATGTAGAATCGTATAATGAAGACCCGCTCCATCTCAAAAAATTATGTATAGCACCGCGTATGCGTCAAGTATATGGTTATTATAATTTAACAACTGAATTGGTAACAGAAGATAGTTCACTTATTAATTCTGCCGATCGTGAAAATTATCCTTCCCAAATCCCTATCGTTTCAGGATATTTCTCGGGAGCAGATACTTTTCATTCACTCTTGGATTTAGCCGAAAAAATGTTTGAGCAAAGTAAAATAAACTGGCGCAATGTGTTAATGACCAATGACTTTAAGCATTCAAAAGGAATCCAGTTGATGGATATGCTCATCTACCATATCTTAACAGACCTTATGCTTTCGCAACAAGAACAAGGCAAATCTGCGAAAGATACCGGTGTGGACCACTCCAAATTGATGGAATATTACAAAGAATTAATCTTTATGCGCGAATTCATATTGGGCGTTGCAGAAAGCGCGAGAAAAAGAGCGGGGTTGATAGGAATTGTTCTTTATTTGGTTGACCGGTTATTGAATGCACTTTATGCCTCTGTTATGAACATGGTCAATTCGATAGCGGTAGAAATGCTTCATTCTGTTAACAATATCATCAAAGATTGGCAAAGCATGCAATTGGTTTCAGACATTGGAACCAATCCAAGTCATACCCAGCTTGCCAAAGATTCGGATCACAGTCCAATTCATTCTTTGGCAGGAGATCTTGCGCTTCAGGCTGTTTTAAATGTAGGAGTGGAAATAAAAAAAATGATTGATGGAAGTTCTTTAAACGTTGAATCTTTGTCTAATTTAATGTTTGAAACAGCTATAAATCACATGCAACACCCTTGTGCTGCCAATATGGAATGGGCCGATCAGGTTGTACAAAAATGGTTAAAAGAGAGTGTCGATCGTTTGGAGAAATTGCACGAAGATGAATTTGCCTTTCACAGTGCAGAGCTATTTGGAAAAGAGGTGAAGGAAATCATTACCAAGCTTCAAAGCCACTATTTAGATTTTGAAAGATTTCTGGATGATGCTTACAGAGGTATTTTGGATTCTTGGGAATCACTTCAAAAGAGATATGCTGAATTCAAAACAGCGGCAGAAAGATTATTTAGAAGAGGAAAACAATACTTGAAAAGGCTTGAAAAAGAAGCCGATGAGTATTATGATCAGATAATGAAACTATTTGAAAAAATAAAATTCCTTTCAGACAATGGATTAAATTACTCAAAAGAGGAACAAGAATTCCGAATTTTGGCCTCTCATTTCCAAATTAAGGTAGATGAAATCTTAGCAGGAATTGAAAAAGAGGAAATTCAGGAAGGTGAAATAGATAATTTGGAAAGTTCTCTTAAGGCATATTATGCAAGGAATATAGAAAAAATGGAGAAAGAAATCTATGAAAAGGAAGGTTTTGAAGGCAAAGTATATCAATATTGCTACCAAGATACGCAAGATAATCAGTATCGAAAATTTGGTGAAAAGATGAATGAATATTATGCTTTTCGCTTGAAAACACTTGAAGCTGAAAAGAGATATTTGGCAAAATCTGCCAATGAACAGATTTACTTAGCACAAAGAAAATCAAAATATTCTTTTCTATACGATGGTTAAATATTATTTTGAGTATCCGTTATAGTAGCTAAGTTCCATTTTTTTTATTTTTATCAATTTAATTTAGTTTGTTCTCAAATTTATTCGTACATTTGTCGTCCTTTTGAGAGTAATAAATAGTTATACCTGAGTAACTTACTGTAAATCAACTCTTCCGAATTTCGGAAGGGGAATTTTTGTTTGTGCCTATATCAACTTTTTTATGATTTCAGAAGGAAAATAAAAAATATTTTGCACTACGCTGTGAAAAGATATACCAGTGTTGCAGTTAGAATGAGAAGTTTGAAATCAGAAGTTAGACATTAAGTCTAATAACTCATCACTATTCACTCTCAATCTGATATTTTTTGGTAAACAAAATATTTTTTTAACCCGTTTCTTAACATTTTTATGAGTAAAAAAGACACAAAAACTCAGGAAAATCAGAGAATTAGTTTTTCGTCAACCAAAGTTCAATCCGCATTTCCGGACTTTTTGGACATCCAGATCAAGTCATTTGAAGACTTTTTCCAATTGGAAACCCGTCCCGACCAAAGAGGAAATGAAGGACTTTACCGTACGTTTGCAGAAAACTTTCCGATTTCCGACACGAGAAATCAATTCGTATTAGAATTTTTAGATTATTTCGTAGATCCGCCGAGATATACGATCGACGAATGTATCGAAAGAGGTTTGACATACAGCGTTCCGTTGAAAGCTCGTATGAAATTATTCTGTACAGACCCTGAACACGAGGATTTTGAAACCGTGGTACAAGACGTTTATTTAGGGACTATTCCCTATATGACGGCTTCCGGTTCGTTTATCATCAATGGTGCGGAACGTGTGATCGTTTCCCAGTTGCACCGTTCTCCGGGTGTGTTTTTCGGGCAATCTTATCACGCAAACGGAACCAAATTGTATTCATCCAGAATTATTCCTTTTAAAGGATCTTGGATTGAATTTGCGACAGACATTAACTCCGTAATGTATGCGTACATCGACCGTAAAAAGAAATTACCTTTGACTACTTTGCTTCGTGCGATCGGATATGAAAAGGACAAAGATATCTTGGAAATATTTGATTTGGCAGAAGAAATCAAAGTAAGCAAAACAACGATAAAAAAAGCCATCGGTAAAAAATTGGCAGCCCGTGTTTTGAATACCTGGCATGAGGATTTCGTAGATGAAGATACAGGTGAAGTGGTATCCATCGAGCGAAATGAAATCATCTTGGATCGTGAAACCATCATCGAAAAAGAACATTTGGATCAAATCGTGGATTCCGGTGTAAAATCGATTTTGGTTCATAAAGAAGACAACAAATCTGCCGATTATGCCATCATCCACAATACGCTTCAAAAAGACCCGACCAACTCGGAAAAAGAAGCGGTGGAATACATCTATCGTCAGTTGCGTAACGCTGAGCCACCCGATGAGGAAACGGCAAGAGGAATCATCGACAAATTATTTTTCTCAGACCAACGTTATTCCTTAGGTGAAGTAGGACGTTACCGATTGAACAAAAAATTGGGATTGAATATCTCAGAAGAAACACAGGTTTTAACCAAAGAAGACATCATTTCCATCATCAAATATTTGATTGAATTGGTGAATTCAAAAGCAGAGGTGGATGACATCGACCACTTGTCAAACCGTCGTGTGAGAACCGTTGGAGAACAAATGGCGGCGCAGTTCGGCGTTGGTTTGGCACGTATGGCGAGAACCATCCGTGAGCGAATGAACGTTCGGGACAACGAGGTTTTTACACCAATTGATTTGATCAATGCTAAAACACTTTCGTCTGTAATCAACTCATTCTTTGGAACCAATCAGCTTTCTCAGTTCATGGATCAAACCAATCCATTGTCTGAAATTACGCACAAAAGACGTTTATCAGCCTTAGGGCCTGGAGGTCTTTCCCGTGAAAGAGCAGGTTTCGAGGTACGTGACGTACACTATACACACTACGGAAGACTTTGTCCGATTGAAACCCCGGAGGGACCGAACATCGGTTTGATTTCCTCGCTTTGTGTTTTTGCAAAAGTTAACAATTTAGGTTTCATCGAAACCCCTTACCGAAAAGTTGAAAACGGTAAAGTTGAATTGAAAGATGAACCTATTTATTTATCGGCAGAAGAAGAAGAAGCAAAAGTTATCGCTCAGGCTAATGCACCGATTGATGATAACGGAGCATTTGTAAACGAAAGGGTAACAGCAAGAGAGGACGGTGACTTCCCGGTAGTTGAACCCAATCAGGTTGAATTAATGGACATCGCACCAAACCAGATTGCTTCGATTTCCGCATCTTTGATTCCTTTCTTGGAACATGATGATGCGAACCGTGCCTTGATGGGATCAAACATGATGCGTCAGGCAGTTCCTTTGTTGAAGCCACAAGCTCCAATCGTGGGAACAGGTCTGGAAAAACAAGTTGCAAAAGACTCTCGAATTCTGATCAATGCCGAAGGAAACGGTACCGTAATCTACGTAGATGCGGACATCATTACTATTAATTATGACAGAACAGAAGATCAGGAATTGGTAAGTTTTGATTCGTCAGAAAAAACATACAATTTAACCAAATTCCGTAAAACCAACCAGGGAACGACCATCACATTGAAGCCAATTGTAAAAGTTGGGGACAGAGTAGAAAGAGGTCAGGTGCTTTGTGAAGGTTATGCGACGGAAAACGGAGAATTGGCTATCGGACGAAATTTGGTGGTTGCTTTCATGCCTTGGAAAGGATATAACTTTGAAGATGCGATTGTGATTAACGAAAAGGTAGTTCGCGAAGACTGGTTTACTTCCATTCATATTGACGAATATTCATTAGACGTTCGTGATACCAAATTGGGTATGGAAGAATTGACGGCCGACATTCCAAACGTTTCGGAAGAAGCAACCAAAGACTTGGACGAAAACGGTATGATCCGTATCGGTGCCGAAGTGAAGCCCGGTGATATCTTGATCGGAAAAATTACTCCAAAAGGTGAATCTGATCCTACGCCGGAAGAAAAACTTTTACGTGCCATCTTTGGTGACAAAGCAGGTGATGTAAAAGACGCTTCGCTGAAAGCTTCTCCGTCTTTGAGAGGAGTTGTAATTGATAAAAAATTATTCTCCAGAAGCATCAAAGATAAGAGAAGAAGATCTCAGGATAAAGCCATCATCGACAGCATCGAATCGGAATTCCAAAAGAAATTTGACGAATTGCGCGATAAATTATTGGACAAATTATTTTTGCTTTTGGATGGAAAGACGTCTCAGGGTGTGTTCAACGACCTGAACGAAGAAGTCATCAAAAAAGGAACGAAATATTCCAAAAAAGCACTTTCTTCTGTTGAAGATTATTTGAATTTGACAGGAGCAGAAAGTGTTTGGGTTGTGGATGAGGACAAAAACGACCAAATCAAAGAATTGCTTCACAATTATAAAATCAAATACAATGATTTGATGGGAGCATTGAACCGTGAGCGTTTTACGATTTCAGTCGGGGACGAATTACCTGCAGGTATCGTGAAATTGGCCAAAATCTACATCGCCAAAAAACGTAAGTTAAAGGTAGGTGATAAGATGGCGGGTCGTCACGGTAACAAAGGTATCGTTTCCCGTATCGTTCGTGATGAAGACATGCCGTTCTTGGAAGACGGAACACCGGTGGACATAGTATTGAATCCGCTTGGGGTACCTTCCCGTATGAACATCGGGCAGATCTATGAAACCGTTTTAGGATGGGCAGGACTAAAATTAGGACAAACCTTTGCTACGCCAATTTTTGACGGAGCACACATCGATCAAATCAACGATTTGACAGATCAAGCCGGATTGCCTCGTTTCGGAACCACCTATTTGTATGACGGTGGAACCGGAGAGCGTTTTGCACAGAAAGCAACGGTTGGTGTAATTTACATGTTGAAATTAGGCCACATGGTTGATGACAAAATGCACTCAAGATCTATCGGACCTTACTCTTTGATTACACAACAACCATTGGGTGGTAAAGCCCAGTTCGGAGGTCAGCGTTTTGGAGAGATGGAGGTTTGGGCACTGGAAGCATTTGGTGCGTCCAACATCTTACGCGAAATTTTGACGGTAAAATCGGACGACGTAATCGGAAGAGCGAAAACGTACGAATCGATTGTGAAAGGTGAGCCAATGCCGGAACCGGGTATTCCGGAATCATTCAACGTATTGTTGCATGAATTACAGGGTCTTGGATTAGACATAAATTTAGAGGAATAATCAAATAATTGTTTAAAGTTTAAAGCTCAATGTTTAACGTCAATTGCTTGGCAATTTTCTTAGAATTAAAACTTGAAACTTTAAACCTTAAACTTTAAACGATATAGAATATGTCAACAAAAAATAAAACAAGTAAATTTTCAAAAATCCGCATCGGGTTAGCTTCTCCGGAATCGATTCTTTCCGAATCAAGAGGAGAAGTCCTGAAACCCGAAACGATTAACTATAGAACCCACAAGCCGGAGCGCGATGGTTTGTTCTGCGAACGAATTTTCGGCCCTGTAAAGGATTACGAATGTGCCTGTGGAAAATACAAACGCATCCGGTACAAAGGAATCGTTTGTGACCGTTGTGGTGTGGAAGTAACCGAGAAAAAAGTGCGTCGTGAAAGAATCGGGCATATCAACTTGGTGGTTCCGGTTGCACACATCTGGTATTTCCGTTCGTTGCCAAACAAAATCGGATACGTATTGGGTATGCCGTCTAAAAAATTGGATATGGTGATCTACTACGAACGATATGTGGTCATCCAACCGGGTCTTGCAAAAGCACCGGAAGGAGGTGAGTTGGAAAGACTCGATTTCTTGACAGAAGAAGAATATCTGGATATTCTGGATCAACTTCCGGCTAACAACCAGTATTTGGAAGATACAGATCCCAACAAATTCATTGCCAAAATGGGTGCAGAAGCATTGGAAGACTTGCTGAAACGTACCGATTTGGATGAATTATCTTATGAATTGCGTCACAAAGCACACCATGAAACGTCCAAACAAAGAAGAACGGAGGCGTTAAAGCGTCTTCAGGTAGTGGAATCTTTGCGTGAATCCAACATCAAGCATGTTAACCGTCCGGAATGGATGGTGATGCGTGTGATCCCGGTTATTCCACCGGAATTGCGTCCGTTGGTCCCGTTGGATGGTGGACGTTTTGCAACTTCCGATTTGAACGATTTGTACCGTCGTGTGATCATCCGTAATAACCGTTTGAAACGATTGATGGAAATCAAAGCACCGGAAGTAATTTTGCGTAACGAAAAACGTATGTTGCAGGAATCGGTCGATTCATTGTTTGACAACACACGTAAAGCTTCGGCCGTAAAAGCCGACGGTAACCGTCCATTGAAATCCCTTTCCGATTCATTGAAAGGAAAACAAGGTCGTTTCCGTCAGAACTTATTGGGAAAACGTGTGGATTATTCGGCTCGTTCCGTAATCGTCGTTGGGCCAAGTTTGAAATTATACGAATGTGGTTTGCCAAAAGATATGGCAGCCGAATTATACAAACCGTTTATCGTCAGAAAATTAATCGAAAGAGGAATTGTAAAAACGGTAAAATCGGCCAAGAAAATCATCGACAGAAAAGAGCCTGTCGTTTGGGATATTTTGGAAAACGTATTGAAAGGACATCCTGTGTTGCTGAACCGTGCTCCGACTTTGCACCGTTTGGGGATCCAGGCATTCCAGCCAAAATTGATCGAAGGAAAAGCCATCCAATTGCACCCGTTGGTGTGTACGGCATTTAACGCCGACTTTGACGGTGACCAGATGGCGGTTCACTTACCGCTTGGGCCGGAAGCTATTCTGGAAGCGCAATTGTTAATGTTGGCTTCTCAAAACATTTTGAATCCGGCAAACGGATCGCCGATTACCGTACCTTCTCAGGACATGGTTTTGGGTCTTTACTATATGACCAAAGCCCGAAAAACTGCCAAAGGTTCAGGTATCACTTTTTATTCGGCTGAAGAAGTTGAAATCGCATACAACGAGAAAAGCGTTGATCTGAATGCGGTAATTAAAGTGAAAGCGACCGTACGTGAAGGAGAAGAATTGGTTCAAAAAATGATTGAAACGACCGTTGGTCGTGTATTGTTCAACCAAATCGTTCCGACACAAGTAGGATTTGTAAATGAAGTTTTGACTAAAAAGTCATTGAGAAACATCATTAACAACATTTTGAAAATTACAGACTTCCCTACCACTGCGGATTTCCTTGATAAAATGAAAGATCTTGGATTTAAAAACGCATTTGAGGGAGGATTGTCCTTTAGTTTAGGAGATATTTTGATTCCGGATCAAAAGAAAGAATTGATTGCTGGTGCAATTGAGCAGGTAGAGGGAATCAAGATGAATTATAACATGGGTCTTATCACCAATAACGAGCGTTACAATCAGGTAATCGACGTTTGGACAAACACCAACGCTACTTTGACCGAGATTGTGATGAAACGTATGACGGAAGATCAGGAAGGATTCAACTCGGTTTACATGATGTTGGATTCCGGGGCACGGGGTTCGAAAGAGCAGATCCGTCAGTTGTCCGGTATGCGTGGATTGATGGCGAAACCGCAAAAAGCCGGTTCGTCAGGAGGAGAGATCATCGAAAACCCGATTGTATCCAATTTCCGTGAAGGACTTTCCATTTTGGAATACTTTATTTCAACGCACGGTGCACGTAAAGGTTTGGCGGATACCGCTTTGAAAACGGCCGATGCGGGTTATTTGACCCGTCGTTTGGTGGACGTGGCACAGGACGTAATCGTGATGGAAGAAGATTGTGGAACGTTGAGAGGAATTGAAGCGACTGCTTTAAAGAAAAACGAAGAAATCGTTGAATCTCTTGCTTCGCGAATTTTGGGTAGAACTTCACTTCATGATGTTTACAACATGGATTCAGGTGAAAAATTAGTTTCTGCCGACCAAATCATCACGGAAGAAATCGCTGAATCTATCGAAAAAGCCGGAGTTGAAATGGTAGAGGTTCGTTCACCATTGACTTGTGAAGCCAAAACAGGTATCTGTACTTCTTGTTACGGACGTAACCTTTCAACCGGTAAAAAAGTTCAGAAAGGAGAAGCGGTGGGCGTTGTGGCAGCACAATCCATCGGTGAGCCGGGAACGCAGTTGACACTTCGTACGTTCCACGTAGGAGGTACTGCGGGTAACGTTTCGGAGCAATCCTCAATTGTTGCCAAAGCTTCAGGTAAAGTAGAATTTGAAGATTTGAGAACCGTAAAAAGTGAAGACGAGTCCGGAAATCCAGCAGACGTAGTGGTTTCTCGTTCGACAGAGATGAAATTGATCGATGCTGACGGAAACGTGCGTATGACCAATAACATTTCCTATGGTTCGATTTTACGTGTAAAAGACGGACAACAAATTTCAAAAGGTGATGTAATCGCCAGCTGGGACCCATATAATGGGGTAATCATCGCAGAAGCTGCCGGTAAAGTAGAATATGAAAATATAGAACAAGGTTCTACTTTCCAATTGGAAATCGACGAACAAACCGGATTCCAAGAAAAAGTAATTTCCGAATCCCGTAATAAAAAGTTGATTCCTACGCTGAAAGTAATCATTTCCGGAGGAGAAGAGAAAAACTATAACTTACCTGTGGGCGCTCACTTGATTGTCAATGACGGTGAGAAAATCAAAGCGGGTAAAGTTTTGGTAAAAATCCCTCGTCGTTCTGCAAAAGCAGGGGATATCACAGGAGGTTTACCGCGTGTAACCGAGTTGTTCGAAGCACGTAACCCATCCAATCCGGCTGTAGTTGCTGAAATCGATGGTGTGGTTTCATTTGGTAAAATCAAACGAGGAAACCGTGAAATCGTGGTGGAATCTAAAACAGGAGAAATTTCCAAATATTTGGTGAAATTATCCAACCAGATTTTGGTTCAGGAAAATGACTTCATCCGTGCAGGTATGCCACTTTCAGACGGAGCTATCACACCGGAAGACATTTTAAGAATCAAAGGGCCGACTGCGGTTCAGGAATATTTGGTAAATGAAATCCAGGAGGTTTACCGTTTACAAGGGGTGAAAATCGATGATAAACATTTCGAAATCATTGTACGTCAAATGATGCGTAAAGTCCGGATTGTGGATTCAGGAGATACCCGTTTCTTGGAAGATTCTTTGGAACACAAAGATGATTTCTTGACTGAAAACGACAGAATTTTCGGAATGAAAGTCGTAGAAGAATCAGGAGACAGCGATACACTGAAACCGGGACAAATCATTTCTGCACGTGATTTACGCGATGAAAACTCCCGATTGAAACGTGAAGATAAAAATCTGGTGACAGCAAGAGACGCAATGCCTGCAACGGCAGAACCGATTTTGCAGGGTATCACGAGAGCTTCCCTTCAAACGAAATCTTTCATGTCGGCTGCATCCTTCCAGGAAACTACCAAAGTTTTGAACGAAGCTGCGGTAGCCGGAAAAGAGGACGATTTGAACGGATTGAAAGAAAACGTGATCGTTGGTCATTTAATTCCGGCCGGTACCGGTTTGAAAGAATACCAAAGCATCATCGTTGGTTCCAACAAGGAATATGAAGAATTAGTTAGCGCGAAAAGCGTACTGTAATTTGTTTAAGGTTTAAAGTTCAATGTTTAAGTTTGATTCTGCTTCGCAGAATTGGTGGAGACAAAGAACGTTAAGCCTTAAACTTTAAACTTTGAGTGATATTATGTCAGAAAACAAAAAGAACATCGATATTGAAATCAATGATCAGACGGCGGAAGGAATTTATTCCAATCTGGCGGTAATTAACCATTCGCCTTCTGAATTCATCGTGGATTTCATCCAAATGATGCCGGGAGTTCCCAAAGCGCGTGTGAAATCAAGAATCATTTTGACACCTCAGCACGCAAAACGATTGGCAAATGCATTGGCTGAAAATGTGAACCGATTTGAAAAACAATTCGGGGAAATCAAGGATCAGCATCATCCTGCCATGCCGTTAAACTTTGGCCCTCCGGGTGAAGCATGATTGAAGTATAATTGTACAATGTAGAAAGTATATTGTACAAAAATGCGAAACAAAAACCGTCTTGGCTTAGCCGAGACGGTTTTTTGTTTATCTTCGTAATGACTCGAATGAAAATTCGATTCAGTTAGAATCTCCTCTAAAAAATAAATATGGTTGGCAACTACCTGTCCGTTGTGCTTTTGGCCTTTTTGTTTACCATTCCGCTTAGTTATATATTGGTTTGGCGATTCAAAATTGCCGTGGAAAAAAGGATCAATTCCCATCAGGATTTTCAGTCACCCCAACGAGAAATTTTCTATATCCAACCCAAAGTTTCGGCACCCGAATTGAAAGTCATTCCACTTAAAAATGGAAAAAATCCAAAGAATCCATTCCTTTACTTTTTCCCATTTTTTTTAAGCGCTTTTGTTCTTTCTGTGTTTATCGCATTGACCATCTATTGGATAAATCCTGATGACTTTTCTTGGTTGAACAGTTCTATTTTATTTTTGTTTATGATGAGTCCGGTTTTTTTGATTGGATTTTTATTTAGCAATTATTCTGCTTTTTACCGCAATAGGATTTTAAAATTAGGGGCATTTTTTTATGCAATGATTTTAGTATTCGCTGTTTTTATTTCTGACAAATTGAACCTCTTTGATGCCGTTTTTGGGCTCTTCTTTATTTTTGGACTTGTCCCGTTACTGTTCTTTTTGCTTTATCTTTTCCGTAGTATACAATCCATCGTTTTTGTGGTTTTTCCGGCTATTTTTATTGCTATTTCGACTTTGACATTTTTAGCGAACGATTTTCAGGGAAATGAAGAGTCCGTCCGTGTGGTTTTTAATTTCTTATATGAAATTCTTAAACTCTTTGGATGGGTAGATTTTACCCGATTTGTACTTTATTTTATGGTATTACTGTTTGTGGGGATTTTAGCGATTTTGTTTAGCGGAATCGTTCGAAGCCAATACCGAAATAAACGATATAACAATTTTCTGTTTCTAACCGATATGATTTGGATTTCTCAAATCACTTATGTCATATTGAGTTTTCAAGAGATTCCCTTCCAAATTTTGGTAATTCCTGTGCTGTTTTTTTTATACAAATTGGTGTTTTGGATAGGTTTGAATTTGTTTCATTCTGATAAGAAAGAAAACAAACGTTTATTGGTTTTGCGGGTATTTTCTTTGGGCAGGAAAAGTGAAAAATTCTTTCAAAAATTAAAAAATTTTTGGGCGTACAACGGAAGTATCCAATTAATTTCCGGTTATGATTTGACTACGAGTATCATGGACATTGACGATTTGCTGGTTTTTTATTCGGGACAAATAAAAAACCGCTTTAATTTGAGTAATTCACTCATTCAACAAAATATTTCCAAACTGGATTTCAAAACTGATTTTGACCGAAGATTTCGGATCAATAAAATGTATTCTAATAATTCTACATGGAAAACGGTTTTACATGAACTGATTGATAGAACGGATTATGCGCTGATGGACATTCGGAATTTTCATCGGAAAAATGCGGGATGTGCATACGAAATCCAGGCATTGGTACATTTTATTCCTTTAGAAAAAACGTGTTTTATCATTAACGAATCTACCGATGTTTCGTTTGTACAAGAAATTGTGGAATCGGCTTGGAAAGAAATTCCAATCGACAGTCCAAATGCTTCAAATCCACAACCGATTCGCTTGTTTAAAATTGGAAATCAAACAGATTTTGATACAGTTTCTGCTTACTTGGAATTAGAACTGGGTTGAAAATTTAATGTCTATGACTCCTTATGACGCGGATTTAATTTAGTGCGATTTGGTATGCAGTTAAACAAAGTTACTATATTAGAATCTATTTTCTTTGATGAAGATAGTAATCCTGTTAAACTCTGAAATGATAATATTATATTACTTGTTTTTTGTCAGTGGAATCGTGTATGTATATTATCTCGTATCTTTTTATAAAAGTAAAAGAAACGAGGAAAATAGGGTAAAATACTATAAAATTTTAAAGAGATGGGGCTATGTTCTGATAGGTACATGGATTTTAAGTTTGATTATTATCCTATTTCAGATATTTTGCAGGGATGGTGATATGTAAGGTGTTTTGAAAGAATTCAAGTTTCGTTGATTGTATTTTGCGGAATAATTTAAAATTTCTCTCTGCATTTTACCATTCGCCTCAAATTAATTAGCTTTGCGCAAACAAACAGAACTATGGCCGATTACAAATTGATACTGCCTGCGATGGGCGAAGGAGTGATGGAAGCGACCGTCATCAATTGGTTAAAAAATGTAGGAGACAGCATTGCAGAGGATGAATCTGTGGTAGAAATAGCTACCGATAAAGTGGATTCAGATGTTCCTTCACCCGTGGCCGGAAAGTTGAAAGAGATTTTAATCAATGTCGATGGAATTGCTAAAATCGGGGAGGCCATAGCCATTCTGGAAGTGGAGGGAGAAGTTTCGCCTGCAGAAGAAACCGTTTCTACTCAGGGTGAAACAGTCGCAGAATCCCAACCTGAAACAGCCGTAGTTGCCGAATTGGAAAAACCTTTACAAGCAGCAGGGTCTATGGATACTTCGGCTTCTGATAAGTTTTATTCGCCGTTGGTAAAATCCATTGCGCAGCAAGAGGGGATTTCGGTTGTCGAGCTGGATGGAATTTCCGGTTCCGGTAAAGAAGGTCGTGTGACCAAAGAGGACATCCTGAAATTCGTAGAAGATAAAAAATCAGGTAAAGTTTCGGCTCCGGCAGTTTCACAGACGCCTGTTGCAGAGCCAAAGCAACAAGTCGTTCCGGTGAGCATTTCTGGAAATGATGAAATCATCGAAATGGACAGAATGCGTAAAATCATTGCGCAAAACATGGTGGATGCCAAACGAATTGCACCTCATGTGACTTCTTTTATCGAGGCGGATGTGACCAACATCGTTCTTTGGCGAAATAAATACAAAGATGAATTTCAAAAGAAAAACGGAGAGAAAATTACTTTCATGCCAATTTTCATCGAAGCTATCGCTAAAGCTATTAAGGATTTTCCGATGATCAATGTTTCAGTAAACGGTGACCAGATCATCAAAAAGAAAAACATCAACATCGGGATGGCAGCTGCACTTCCGAGCGGAAACCTGATTGTTCCGGTTATCAAAAATGCAGATCAGTTGAGTTTGTCCGGTTTGGCGGCAAAAGTAAATGATTTGGCCAATCGTTCTCGTCAAAATAAACTGAAACCGGAAGAAATTCAGGGTGGAACTTATACGATTACAAACATCGGAAGTTTTGGAAATACGTTGGGAACGCCTATTATTCCTCAGCCTCAGGTTGCCATTTTAGCAGTTGGAGCGATCATCAAAAAGCCTGCAGTTGTGGAAACACCGCAAGGAGACGTGATTGCGATCCGTCATAAAATGTATTTGTCACATGCTTATGATCACAGAGTCGTGGACGGAGCTCTGGGCGGAATGTTTGTGCAGAGAGTGGCACAGTATTTAGAAGGATTTGATTTGAACACACCCGTGTAGAAATTAGAATTAAATTAAAAACGGACACTTCGAGAACCTCAGTGTCCGTTTTTATTTTGAAATAAAGTATGGAGTTCTTCTAAAAATCTTACTTCTTATATTTAAAATCCAACGGATTATTCACATCCTTCTTCAAAAGAATCTATCCATTGATTGATCAATGTTACAGCTTCGTCATGAACGATTGTGCGTCCGATCATCGGCATTTTAAAACTATCATCAACAGAGGTCATGCGGTAATGTAGGACTGATTTTTCATGGTCTCCCGGATAAATGATATGATCCACACCCGGCGGTATTTCAGGATGTCCGCTCAGATTAGGTTCAACGCAAAAGCCCATGGCAGAATAATCAGGAGTTGGGAGATAATTTAAACGAAGTGGATAAAATTCCGCATATCCCTGATCTTTATGACAATGACCACAATTGATTTCAAAATATGATCTGGCACGTAAATCCAATGATTTCGATGTGTCGTTATAGTCGACGATTGAATTGATTGTTGACGGAATTTCGTTATTGATGTAACCAAATTCTTTGAGTTTTTCCAACTGGTTTTTTACACCGTCAGCATATGTAATGGCAAAATTTAGATTCTGAGGTTTTGGACCGATGGGGTAATTGGCACTACTGTTATAGTGACACATGAAGCATTGACCACTGCTTGGAATCTGGTATTGGATATCCCGTTGTACTCCGTTCTGCATCCAACTGACCGGTACAAAGATCAGGTCTTCTGAAAGCACGGCTTCGGTCTGATCTTCATTCCAAACATAATTGGCAAAAATCCATCCGTCCGGTTTCATGATCATCAAACGCGTTTCGATGATTTTTGTAGAATTTCCCGGTAAAACATTGTTGTAATAAAAGCTTTTTATCAGCACTGTTCCTACCGGAAAGTTTAAAATTTCGTTGTCCTGTCCTATGGAAGCACTTGCATTTTCCGGCATCCAGACAAATCGTTTTTTTAAAGCATAATCCGTAAAAAGCTGTGAGACCGGTTGAAAAGGTAAAACACCATAAACAGGATCCAGTGCGGACATCGGTGATTTGAAAAAATTATAATCTGAAAGCTTTTGATAGGGGACTTCATTGATATCAAAAACGACAGGGGATACTTCTGTTGGTTCATCGTCATCCTCAAAAATAGGAGGAGATTCATCGCTTGAACAACTGACGAACCAAACCGACAAAAAGGTACAGATAAAAATTTTCTTTAATTTAAATAGCATGTTTGTGTGTTATGATGATAAAATTACCCTTTTGATAATTCCAAAAGGGTAATTTGTATTATAAATTATTGTTTGATAAACTTCAGGGTAGAGGTTTTGCCTTCTTTTTTCACTGAAATGATATAAATTCCTTTTGTTAGATGTTTGACATTGATTTTTCCATTGTTGATTTTTCCGTTCATGACTTTTGAGCCGGTGATATGGTGAATTTCAAAATCAGCAGCATCCAATGATTTTCCTTGTACATTCAGGATATCTTTTACGGGATTTGGATAGATGCTGAACAATTCTTGCTGTACTTCCTGAACGCCCATCTGATGTTCTCCCTCTATGATGACTAAAGTCGAATTGATATCAGGGTTTTCAATCGTATCTACAATTCCGGATGGCCAGCGAACAATTACTTGTTCAATTTCCGTATCGGTTCCGATTCCGAAATGTGTATTTAATGTACTCATTTCACTGAATCCCTCACCACTTCTTACATCTCGGATTTGTTTGCCCATTTCTGTATAGATTTCCACTCTTGCTCCGATTCCATTTCGGTTACTTTCAGTTCCTATTGTGTTAATAGTCAGCCAATTATTATTATTCCCTTGATTGAAGTAAACTTGCCCAAAATTAAAAGCATCCAAAAATCCATCATTGTTCAAATCGCCGATGCTGGCCGTAGAAAAAGGAACGTTAACCGGCGTAAATGTCATGTCGCCATTATTTATCATCACTTTATTTCCGCTTCCGTAAACATCAACAAAACCGTCGTTATTAAAGTCCGCCGGTGCATATATCCAGCTTGTATGGTTAAAATTATCAAAACCGGAGCCTGCTGTTACATCTGTAAATGTCCCGTCACCATTATTTTTCATTAATTTTTGACCTCCTGTGTTGAACGAACTTACACCTATCATGGCATCCATAAATCCATCGTTATTAAAGTCAGCCCAAGCGGTCGACCAGGTTTGGGTTTTGTTGTCCATATTGGCCATGGCGGCAACATCGGTAAAGGTGCCGTCTCCATTATTCCGGAAGAGATTATCTGTGTAACGTTCTTCCTCCCCACCACATTTGGACATATGCATATCGATCAGACCATCATTGTTATAATCAACCCAAAGTGAGCCATAGTGGCCTCCGCTCGGATAATCACCGATTCCGCCTTGATGATATTCCAAATTATTATTACCGTCATTCAGATAATAAACGTTGGGCGCCACATCATGACAGACAAATGCATCCAAATTACCATCATTATTTATATCTACAAAATTGGTACGTTGTGAGAAGATATACTGTCCGGGTGAGTTTTCAATAAATCCATTTCCCGTGCCGTCAGACATCATAAAAGTAGCGCCGCTTCCTCCTCCGTATAACAAATCATTGTATCCGTCACCATTAAAATCGCCGGCTGCCATCGTCCATCCAGGCATATTATTGGCTGTAGTGGTAGTAAAATTCCCTTCTTCAAATCCTGATTCGGTTTGGAAAAGAATATTGATATTAGTAGAGCTTACTGATACGATATCATCTAAAAAATCCCCATTCATATCCACCACACATCGTTGGTAGTTTCCTTGGCTGGGAACAGTTTCCGTCGTAAAATTTAGCTGAGCATTTAACGCAGTAAATGCTGTAAAAGCTGTCAAAAGTAAAAATTTCCTTTTCATATGTTAATTATTAATTTTAAAAATTCATTCACAAATATCTTCGAGAGAATCAATCCATTCTGTGATCATTTCAACGGCTTCTTCATGGATGAGGGTTCGTCCTCGTAACGGCATTCTCAAACTTTCTTCCGTGGTGTTGAGTCGGTAATATATAACTGATTTTTCATGATCTCCGGGAAAAATAATATGGGTAGGATCTCCTACTTCCGGCCAATGTGAAATATCCTCATCCGGAAATTTACAGATTCCCAAATTATCATGTTCATGGGTTTTTTCAAATCCAAACCGCATAACTCTGTAATTACAAAAGCCATGTTCAGAATGACAATGCGCACAATTGATATCCAAATAGGATCTTACTCTTTTTTCTAAATCTTGGCTTTCGTCCTGATAATTGACCAATGTGTTTATTTGATTGGGAAATTCGGCTAAATAGCCGAATTCTTTCCATTTTTGCAATTGATTTTTTGTCCCGTCAGCATAGGTATAATTTTTATTTAAATGCTGTGGTTTTGTCCCGATGGGAAGTGGGATTTCACTGGAATTATGACATGTAACACATTCGACACCATTGGGAATTCTATAATTCACTTCTTTGGTTTGACCATTTTGTAGCCAGACGACCGGAACGAAACTGCCTTCCATATCATAAAAAGCTTCCGTTTGTTCTTCATTCCAGACATAATTGGCAAAAATCCATTCGCCGGCAATCTTTATCATCAGTCTGGTTTCAATTAATTTAGTGCTATTTCCGGGTTGGACATTTTCATAATAAAAATTTTTGATCAATGCAGCACCATCAGGATATTGAAGAGAAGTAGCATCGGTATCATAGGTTGCAGTACTTCCTTCCGGCATCCACACAAATCGTTTTTTATGTGCATAATCTGAAAATAAAGTAGAAATCGGTTCGTATGGAAGTACGCCATAAACAGGCTCCAAATCGGAAATAGGTAATTTAAAGAAATGGTAATCTGAAAGTTTAGGATAGGGAACGGCTTCCAAATCCATCACGACAGGCGAAACTTCTTCTGCTTCTTCTTCCGGAATTCCTTCATTGTCTGAAGAACAGGAAATAAAAATCGGAAATGCTAATAAAGGAAACCAATAGTAAAAATTTTTCATCAGAATTCTAGCCCTTGTGAAATAAGCAATCGAATTTAGTAATTTCCATGATATCTATCATAAAAAATTAGAGTAAATCCATTCTTCTTATTTAGTTTAGTATGATTCTATATCTTTGAATATGTTTAAAATAGGGGATAGCGTAAAAGTAATTGACGACGATCAAAAAGGGATTGTCGTTAGGATTCATGCTAACCGAATTACAATTGAAAATGAATTTGGTTTTGAAGAAACTTATTCCGCCCATGAACTTTTGCCGGACGAAACCATGGAAATAGGAGATGTCAAAGTGGATTTTTTGGATCAACCCACAGTAAAACCAAAGGAAAGTTCGCAGCAAGAAATAAAAGAAATCGATTTACATATCGGTCAATTGGTAGATTCTTTTCAGAACTTATCCCATTTCGAAATGCTTCAGATCCAACTCCGTACCATCGAAAACGAAATCGAATCGGCACGAGCCGAACGTAGAAACCGCCTGATTTTTATTCACGGACACGGCTCGGGAAAATTGAAGGAAGAAATGATGAAATTATTGAGCCGATATACCGGAATTGAAGTTTATGATGCCTCTTTCCGGAAATATAAATTAGGTGCCACCGAAGTCAAATTGCGTTAAGAGCCTGTTTAAATTTCATCTAATTATTTTGTTATACATCTTTTTGCCTGCGACTTTGTTAATTTTTTCATCGAATATGCCCGATTTCGACTGCAATCCCGAAACTTCGGGAGCCTCGTCTCGGCTAAAAATATGCTATAACATTTCTAAAATCTAAATTTTAAACAGGCTCTGAGTATTTCTGTTAAAAACTTGGTTTTCCCAAAAAAATAAAACAAATTTACGATTGGCATTTTGCAGTAATGGGAAAGTTTTACGGTTGTCTGTTTTTTTGGATGTTTTTCTTTGGATGTTGTTTTCCCCAACAAACCGATTCTATTTTTTTGAAAGTCAAATTGGATACGGCACGCCATGAACTTCATGTAGAACAGGAATTTGTGCTTATCAATCATTCTCCCAAAACGCTCAATGAAATCTATCTCCACAATTGGGTCAATGCTTATTCCGGCAAATTGACCGTTCTCAATAAAATCAAATTACAAGACAGAAAAGGAGCTTTGCATTTTTCAGAAAGAGATGAACGTGGCGGAACAGGGAATTTGGGTTTTAGAAATGCTGAAAACGACAGCCTTCCTTACCAAATTCAGGAAAGGGAATTTATCAAAATTAAATTACCGGCATTTTGGCGGCGTGGCGAAAAAATAAAATTCAAAGCGGAATATGTGGTAAAAGTTCCCATCGATGCATTTACCCGCTACGGTCGAAGCAAAATCGGAAATTATCTGCTGAAATATTTCTTTTTGCAACCCGCAACAGTCAACGAATACGGACATTGGGTTTTGCAACATTACAAAGATTTTGAAGAATTGACGGCTTATCCGTCTTATTATGAATTGGATTTTGATTATCCTGAAAATTATCAGATGACCGGTGATTTGGAGTGGAATGGAAACAATTGGACGGCGGAAAATATGGAACATTTTCGTGTGTATCTGACCCAAAACGAATTGGAAAAACACAGTTTTCTTTTAAAAGAATCGGGTGTCAATGTGGATTTCGGATTTTCTTATGATTCCATCGAAAAGCCTATTATCGATTCACTTTTGCCACATCAGCTTGCATTTTTGGAAAACCATTTGGGACAATTACCCACCAACCAATTATTTGTTTCCTATAAAACCAAAAAGGAACAGGAATATTTTGGGGTAGATGATTTAGATGCCTGGCTTTTTGAAGTGAAATTATTTACCGAAGAGGAAAAAAATGCACTCAAACTTTTTCAGATTTTAAGCTATGAATATGTTGACCGGCTTTTTTCTGTCAATAAAATCGAGGATCATTGGCTCAAAAACGGTTTGCAGTTTTATTTAACGATGAAATATGTAGATGAAGTTTATCCTAAATTAAAACTCGCCGGACATCTTCCCGATAAAGTAAAGGTGTTGGGAATAAAACCTTTAAACTTTTTCCATGCGGCAAAATTGCAGATGAACGACCGGTACAAACTTTTATATCTCTATCTGGCGAGGCAGAATTATGACCAAGCCATCAATACGCCGCTCGACGAATTGAGCAACATGAACCAAATTGCCATGAGCGGTTTCAAAACGGGATTGACCTTTTATTACATGGATCGCTATTTGGAAAATGAGACTTTTTACGAATTGGTTAAAAATTTCAGCGAAGAAAATCGGGGGAAATTAATTTCCCAAATCAATTTCCGGAATTATTTAGTGGAGCATTCGCCCAAGGATTTGACTTGGTTTTTTGATGATTATATCGATAAAAAAGACAAAATCAATTTTAAACTGGCCGGAACCCAAGAAATGGAAAACGATTTGAAAATTAAAGTAAAAAACCAAACCGGATTTTCCGGCCCTTTTCAAGTTGTAGCCTACAAATCAGGAATTCCGGTGGAAGAAGAATGGTATGTTTCAAATGAGAAAAAAACGGAAGTTTCTTTTCCAAAAGGTGATTATGATAAAATCGAATTAAATCCCGGTTATCTATTTCCCGAATTTAATGACCGCGATAATTATATGCGCACAAAAGGTCTGTTTAAAAACGGTAAAAAATTACAGTTTAAATTGTATTCAGATATTGAAAATCCGGAGTATGCGCAGATTTTCATGAATCCACAAATCCGCTGGAACAATTATGACAAATTCCTCATCGGGATGCGTTTTCACAACCAATCCTTGCTGACACGTCCTTTTAAATGGAACCTCACACCCAAGATTTCAACCGGAACGGGAAAAATAGCCGGAAGTGGCGGGATTCAGAATACGTTTACGCCACAAAAAACCATTTTCCGTTCCATTACGCTGGGTGCTTCCGCCAAATATGAGCATTATGACCGGGATCTCACTTATCTGAAATGGTCGGCTTATGCTTCGACGAATTTTGAGAAAGATCCGAGGGAAACGCTTTCACACGGATTTATTTTTAGTTATGACAATTTGGATAAAGAGGTGCCAAAGTTTGAAATTCAAACGGATGAAGATAAATACGGGCTTTGGAATTTGACTTATTATTATTCAAAACCCGATTACATCAACGAATCCTATGGTTCGGTAACGCTTCAAACGACCGAAACTTTTCAAAAAGTGATGGGTGAAATTTATTACCGATGGCGGTTTACGCCTAAAAAGCAATTAGGCATTCGTTTATTTGCCGGAAGTTTCATCAGCAATCAAGCCGATACGGATTATTTTAATTTCGGGGTGAGCAAAGTTTCGGATTATGCTTTTAACCTAAACCTTCTCGGGCGTTCCGAGAGTTCGGGAATCCTGAGCCAGCAATACGTCATGGCGGAATCCGGTTTTAAATCCCAATTTGATTTTACGGTCAATCAATGGATTGTTTCCACCAATTTAGACTACCCGATTTTAAATATGCTGAGCATTTATGCTGATGCAGGCGTTTACAAAAACAAATTCCAGAATGCGGAATTTATTTACGATACCGGAATCAAATTCAGAGTCATTCCCGACTTTCTGGAGTTTTATCTGCCGGTACAGTCTTCGCTCGGATTTGAACCGGCGATGGATAAATACTGGGAAAGAATTCGTTTTACGTTTAATTTTAACTTAAGCAGTATCATCAATTATTTGAGGAGGGGTTGGTATTGAGAAGTACGAATTACGATTTTAGATTTTCCAGTTTGTCGGGATTTTGTCTTGTATCAAAGACTCTGACTATGTTGATTTCTTTTTTGATTTTGTTTATTTCGTAAAGAATTTTGTAGTTTCTGACTATAATTCTTCTACATTTAGGTTGATATTCTTCTATTTGATATTGTTTTGAAAATAGAAGATGTTCGGTGGACTTTGTGATGTCGTTGATTACATTTTTTGCTCCTTGCGGAGATTTCATTTTGATAAAAGTATAGATTTCCTTTAAGTCTGATTTTGCAGTATTTGACCAAATTATGTGATAGCCAAACGTTTCCATCATTACCAGTTTTCGATTTCTTTTAATAAATCTTTATGCGAAATAAATCTCCCGGCTTCAATATCATCTAACCCTTTTTGAATTTCAGCTTTGTATTCTTCTATAGTCAAAGGCTCTCCCTGTGTCGTATAAGCGACAATTTCAGACGGATTGGAATTAGTTTCAGAAGCAAGAATTTCTTTGATTTTCTTTAAAACCGATTCTCTGTTGACTTCCAAAATTTTTTTAACCAATTCGAGTTTTGTTGCCTGAATATCCATAACCTGAAATGTTTACGCAAAGATACAATTTTCTGAATTTATAATTTAGAATTCCTCCGTTTTCGATTCATTCCTCGGATGAAATTTCAGTACCGTTTCGCGTATCATCGTATCATCCAGATGCGTATAAATTTCTGTTGTGGTAATGCTTTCATGACCGAGCATCATCTGGATAGAACGCAAATCTGCACCATTCTTTAGCAAATGGGTCGCAAAAGAGTGCCGAAATGTATGCGGACTGATTTTTTTCCGGATTCCGGCTTTTTCCGTTAATTTTTTGATGATCGTAAAAATCATCACACGCGTCAGTTTTTTCCCTCTTCGGTTCAGGAAAACATAATCTTCAAACCCCTTTTGAATTTTGATATGAACCCGGATTTCGCCGATGTAAATTTGAAGGAATTTGATGGTATAATTTGAAATCGGAATCAGCCGTTGTTTGTTTCCTTTTCCGATTACCCGAATGAATTTTTCTTTAAAAAATAAATCGGAAAGTTTCAGTTCCGTCAGTTCCGAAACACGCAAACCGCAACCATAAAGCGTTTCCAGAATCGCCCTGTTTCTTTCGCCTTCCGGCAAACTCAGATCGATTTGAGCGATGATTTGATCGATTTCCTCTTCCGATAAAGTATCGGGCAATTTCATGCCGAGTTTGGGTGTTTCCAGTAGTTCCGCCGGATTGTCTGCACGCCATTCTTCCCATTGCAGATAAGAAAAAAAACCTTTAACAGACGAAATCAGACGGGCTTGTGAACGGGCTGCGAAATTTTCTTTGGCATATTGATAAAGAAATTCTTCCAAATCAGTTTGGGAAATTTTTAAAGGATCGTTTTCAGTAAAACGTTCCAGTTTTTTTAGATCCCGCAAATAGGCATCGATCGTGTTTTGGGAAAGGCTTTTTTCCAATTTCAAATGGGATTTGTATTCAGAAAGTGCTTCTTTCCAGTCCATATCAAATCTTATTTTCCAACTCCAAAACCTTTTGAATCATACTGTCTTCCGGCCACCAAGCCCGGTAAAGCACATTGGTTCCAAATAATTCTTCGGCGATAGAAGACCGGATGAAATTCTTTAATAATTCGGCCTCTTTATCGTTGACACGATCGCTTCTTATGCCCAAAACACCTAAATATTCTTCATAAACCGGTGTGATGTCATATTTTAAAAACCAATTTTCATTCATCCAAAAAGGATTGTATCGGTTTTCTATAATTTTATTAAAGAAAAAATTGAGGTTGTTTTCCGAATAAGCATTTTGCAGCACCCAACCTTTTAATTGTAAAGTATCTACCGGAACAAATTCGTCCGGAATGATTCCACCGCCGCCATAAACAATTTTTCCGGAAGGCGTTTTGAATTCCAATTCTTTGTTGACTTTGATGCTGTCTTTTGACAAAAGTTCACCACTTTTTACTCGTCTGTATAATTCTTCCGAATAAACTTTTTTTCCTTCGTCATAGGGCCGCTGAATGGAACGTCCCGAAGGCGTGTAATAATGCGCTACCGTCAAACGAACCCGCGAACCGTCGCCCAGACTGATTTCCCGTTGTACCAATCCTTTCCCGAAAGACCGGCGACCAATGATTGTCGCTCTTCCGTATTCCTGCAATGCTCCGGCAAGGATTTCGCTGGCGGAAGCAGAGCCCTCGTCGATCAGAACATAGATTTTTCCGTCTTCAAAAATCCCTTTGTTTGTGGCATAAATATATTTTCGTTTTTCCTCTTTGTCCTGCGTATAGACGATGAGTTCATTTTTTTTGAGGAATTCGTCGGCGATTTGTTCCGCTACTTTCATGATGCCTCCCGGATTTCCGCGTAAATCCAAAACCAAGGTTTTCATGCCTTGTTTTTTCAAATCCTGTAAAGCACCGTGCATTTCTTCGGCCGAATGTTCTGCAAAACGCACCAATTTGATATAGCCCAAATCCTGATCGATTTTAAAATGTGAAATCAAACTGGGCAATGGAACATCACCTTTGTTGGCCATAATTACCGTATCCGATTTGTCACGAAAGATGGTTAGCGCTACTTTATCCGAATTGATTTCCTGAAATAGTTTCTGTGCATTTTCAGAACTCATTTCTCCTAAATCCACACTATCGATTTTGAGGACTTTGTCGCCCAATTTTAAATTCCGGTAATTTGGACTTTGTGGTAAAACCTGCGTGATGGTCAGGGTATCGTCTATTTTGCGGATTTGCACACCGATGCCTTTATAGCTTCCGCTCATTTCCTGCGTCACTCTTTTTAGCGCTTCTTTGTTCAGGTAGCTACTGTGCGGATCCAGCTGCCCGATGATCTGGTTGATGGCATTGTCCACCAGACTGTCGGTATTGACTTCTTCCATATATTGGTCATCGATCAGCGAAACCAGACGTCTGATTTTCTGTTCGTTTGCGCTGTATTCGAGCCCGACCAGTTTATCGTTTTCATCTATGGCGATGTCGTATTTCCGGCCTAACATGAATCCGATGATCAGAACGGTCAGGGCGATTAAAATGATATTAAGGATTTTAAGAAACGTCCTCATTTTATAAATCTTCTTCCCGGATTTGGGTTAATGGTATCTGTGCTTTTTCCAGAAATTCTAAACCCGAATTGTCTTTGTATGCCTCCATATAAACAACCCGGGTGATTCCTGCCTGATGAATAAGTTTGCTACATTCCTTGCAGGGTGAAAGCGTGATATAAAGTGTAGCTCCTTTACAGCTTTGTGTGGAATTAGCTACTTTTAAAATCGCATTGGCTTCTGCATGAAGTACATACCATTTAGTGTAGCCGTTTTCATCCTCGCATGGGTTTTCAAATCCGCTGGGTGTTCCGTTATATCCGTCGGAAATGATCATCCGGTCTTTGACGATGATCGCACCGACCTTACGTCGATGACAATGTGATAATTTTCCCCATTCCAGCGCCATCCTCAGATAGGCTTTGTCATACTTGAGCTGTTTGGCTTCCTTCATAGTCGCAAGTTAGAAAAAGAACGGAAATGAAAGATTGAATTAAGAAAAATTTAGGGTTTTGTTTTTAGAAATTTGTTTTTGTGAATGGGTGAAGTTAAAGCAAGTATTGCACATAATCCGTCCTATTGCGCGGATTTGCAATCCGTGCCTTTATTGTTTTTACTCATTACCACGCTAAATTAAGTTAAATCAGCAACATCTGAATGAAGAAGAACTCAAATCGACTTTTTAAGCACAAAACTCGCATGGCGTTCCACATCGTTCAGGCCTCTTGTGTAAACGATTTCTATTTTTTTTCCTTCATGGCTTTTAAACAAATCGATGATTTCCGGAAGGGAAATGGGGTCGCGTTTTTTGCCGTCCAATTGGATGAGGTCTGTTTTTTGTGCCATGAATTTATCCTGAAAGGGACTGACATTGAAAACGCTGATTTTTTTATCATTTACCATACGTATAGCATCTCCTTTTTTAAGTCCGGCTAAATCAGCGGGTGAATTTTTCCGTATATAAGCCACTTCCAGATAAGGCAAATCGGCATAAGGTTGATAGAGTTCCAATCCGGCTAAATTATAATGAAAATCGTCTTTAAAATATTTGTTTTTCTTAATCCATATTTTTTTTTCGTAATAATCATAAACCGTATTGAATCTCCGCAATACTTCTGCGCCCACGGTTCCGTTCCGGTTTTTCCGGATCAGATTTGAAACCGAAATACTGTCAGGAAAGGAAGCAGTAAGGTTTTCCAGTTCGAAGTTTCCCATGGTCAAGTTTGGAATCCTGGTTTTTTTACCATGAATTTCGCCATTCAGTCCATAGCCGAGATAGTCTTCAATATGATTGGAAGGGATTTGGACATTTTCTTTTTCAAATAACCAAAGCGCGTCTGTACTTCCGGTATCCACAAGCAGATTGAGTTCGATTTCACTGTCTGAAATTTGGGAGTTGAGTTTGAGATAAGGTTTTTTGCCTTTGATTTCGATGGGAAGAGCTATATATTTTCTCAAATTCTTTTTAGCATGAAAGAATTCCGGTTTGTAAAAACTGATTTTTTTCTTGCTGTAATTGATTTCGACCGTAAAATCTTTCAGGATGTCATAACCGATGATGCCGTAGATGGGAATCCCGAATCTTCCGCTCAAATCAAATCCTTCTTCAAAAATCAATACGATATCGGTATGATTGGAAACGGCTTTTCCCAATTGTATGGTATTGCCTTTGGACGAATAGGCTTCTATGGTTTGGATGTCGCGCCCCAAACCGGAAACACCTATGGATTCTCCTTTTTTTAACTGAAAATGGTGAATGGCATCCAGGTTGGTGATGATGGTATAAGGCGAACCCGTGTCCAGTATAAAGTTTAAAGGAATAGAGCCGTTAATCGAAATGGGCAAAATGACCAAACCGCCTATATGCTGGAAAGGAACGGAAAATTTTTCTTTTCCATTTTCTATTTCAAATGATTGACCTTTTATAATCGGAAATAAAAAATGAAGCCCTAAAAAAAATAAAATGATTTTCCTGTACATTAAATCTAATTTACAAATTTTCCATTTGTTTGGATAAAAATAATTGGATTCAACGGAATAGAGGAAAATTTGCAACAGATGAACATTATGCAGAAACAAAAGGTGTTTTTTCTGCAATGAAAATCAAATCAAACTCTGTTTGTCTTTATAATTCAAAATCAGAAAAATGGTAGTCAAAGTAATAAATGCCCAAAGCGAACTTCCTCCATAACTGAAAAACGGAAGCGGAATTCCTACCGTAGGGAAAAGTCCCATGACCATCGCGATATTGATAAAATAATGAATCAGGAAAATCGTGGCGACGGAATAGCCGAAAAATCTTGAGAAAACGCTGCGCTGGGATTCGGCCAGATAATAAATTCGAAGTATAAATAATCCGTAAAAAATCACGAGTAAAGTACTGCCGACAAATCCCCATTCTTCCCCAACTGTACAGAAAATATAATCGGTGGATTGTTCTGGAACAAATTTTCCCATTTTTACCGTTCCCTGCATATATCCTTTCCCTAACAAATCACCGGAACCAATGGCCGTTTTGGAATACAATAAATTGTAACCTGAAGTATCTCGAAATTTCTTTTCTCCTTCAAATAAAACCATGATCCGCTCCTGTTGGTGTTTGGGCAATTCCGAATAGATTTTGGAAGAGGAAAGCGAAATTCCCGAAACGATAAGGAAAATGATAGTCGAAATGATGGCTACTTCATAACTCTGATTGGAACCAAATTCCGTACTCAACATTTTGTAAGGAGATTCGGCATTGTCACGCAAAATAAAATAGGATACAGATAATGACGAGAGAAGCGCAATGGCCAATCCAATCCCTGAATAAAAATAAACGTTGAACGCCAAAACGTCGGGCCGTGCATATTGTTTGGCTGTTTCATCGGCAATGGCACCCCATTCCGGAAAAAAGGTCTGGAGAAGAATTAGCAGGATAAAAAACACCACCAACCCAAGTTGCAAGCCCATTACATTTTTTAATAATGTTCGGTTATATGTAAATCCAATGATGATTAAACTGACTATGGAAGTCAGTAAACCAATTCCCGTCAGAACATAATAAGTCGGATAGGAAATGGAAATCAAAAAAAGTGCACCGCCAATTACAGGAATGAAAATATACCAGGCCGAAAAACCTTCTCTGTAGAGTGCAACGATAAAGGCACTAAAAACCAATACCGAACCCAAATCGGGTTGCAATAAAATCAACCCTACCGGAATTCCGATGATACTGAAGGACGTGATGACAGTTCTTCTCGAATTGATTTCGATGGAAGGTGAACTTATGAAATTGGCCAAAACCAATCCTGTTGCGAGTTTAGCGACTTCGGCAGGTTGGAAACTGACAAATCCGAAATTGAACCAGGCCTTTGCACCGTTGATTTCTTTTCCAAAAATTAATACTCCTATCAACAGCACCAGTGCGCCTAAATACAGGATAGGGCTATATACTTCAAAAAAGTTGGAAGTAATGGAAGAAAGAGAAATCAATGCAATGACCAAAATAGCACTTAAGCCCAGAAATAAAAGTTGTTTTTCACCTTTATCGGGTTCCACGGAATAAATGTTCATAATCCCAAAGGCTATGAGCATCAGACACATGATGATGGTGGTCCAATCAATTCCTCTTAGCGATCTGCTTTGGCTCAACTTTTTCCTTTTTTAAACTGTCCTTTTTAATACTGTCCGGTTTTTCCGGTTCTACATACCAGCCTTTGCGTTTCATGTAGGCTATAAACTGCTTTTTATATTCGCCCTGCAAGTTCCCATTGACCATCCTTGTTTCCAGATAAGTACGTTTGATTGTGTCCAGCAGATATTTTTCCGCAACCAATGTTGCCATGGGACCCGCCCATCGAGCACCCCAATAACCGTTTTCCACGATTACTGCAATGACTATTTTAGGATCTTCCACCGGAGCTATCAATGTGAAAAGCGAATGATCCTGTCCGTGCGGATTCTGTGCCGTTCCGGTTTTTCCGGCTTGGGTAAAATCTTTTGAAAGAAAAGATCTTGCCGTACCGTTTGTGAAAACCTGTGTCATCCCATCCAGAACCGGTGTAAAATGCCGGGAGTCCACAAGCGTTTTTTTCATATTGGTGAACCGTTCGTCGCTTTGAGCTTCACCGTCTATTTCTTTTACGATATGTGGGGTATAAAATGAACCTTTATTGGCGATGATAGCAGTAAAATTGGCCATTTGAAGAGGAGTAGTGGTGATATCTCCTTGTCCCATTCCGTTAAAAATCATTTGGTATGGTGTCCATTTTGCTTCTCCAAACCGGTTGTTGTAAAATTTTCCGGAGGGAATCAGTCCCGAACTTCCTACCGCCAAATCATTATTTAAATACACTCCCAGCCCAAAGCTATTCATGATTTCTTTCCATTCGTCCATTCCTTTTGCATAGTCTGAAGGATATTTCTGGACGATATCTCTATAAGCTTCGGAGAAATAATTATTACAGGATTTTGCAATGGCAGTACGCAAAGAAATGGGACGATAATATTGTCCACAGTGACAGGCAATGCGCATACGGCCATATCGAAATCCGTGTTTACAGACATATCCGGTAGAGTCCGCATCGAGGACGCCCATTTGCATTCCGGCGAGGGCCGTGATCATTTTAAAAGTAGAACCCGGCGGATAAGTACCTTGTGTAGACCGGTCATAATTGGGCATAGAAATCGTGTCGCGTAAAATTTGGTTTCGGGTATCAGATTTCAGATATAAATTGGGGTCAACTGTCGGCGCAGAAGCCATGGCCAAAATTTCTCCCGTTTTGGGATCGAGCGCTACAATGGCCCCTCTTTTATTTTGTAATAATTTTTCAGCGTAAGTTTGTAATTCGTAATCAATTGTCAAAGTAATCGTTTTACCGCTTTTTGCCGGCTGATCATATTCGCCATTTTTATAAGGACCCACGGATTTCATCAATCGGTCTGCCACATAATTCTTTACGCCTTTTATACCGCGTAAGTCTTTTTCGTAAGACTTTTCCACACCGGAAATCCCAACCAGATCTCCCGGTTTATAATAATTGGAATCAGATTTAATATAAGCTTCGTTGGCCTCATTGATGTATCCCAATATATTTCCTGCGGAATTTACCATGTATTTTCGTTCCGGTCTTTTGACGATAGACATGGATGGATAGAGGTAAAGTTGTTCCTGAATCCGAGCATAATTTTCGCGCGAAATATTTTTGATCAAAGGATATTGAGAAAGACCTCTGTAATTTTTTTCGTTCTTAATTTGAACCATGCGTTTATGAAAATCCGAAACTTTAATTCCGGCCATTTCACAAAAATCAGCGGTATCAAATTTTTCCGTTATCAAAGCAGGCGTAACATCCACTTCATAATTATAAGAATTACTTACAAGCAGCACACCGTTTCTGTCCAAAATATCACCCCGGTTGGGGAAAATGATTTCCTGTTTGATAGAGGTGTTGATAGCATTGAGTTTATAGCGGTCAGTGGAAAGTTGGAGGAAAAATAACCGCCAAACAAACAAACCGATAATCATTAATACTACTGCAGAGATTACATAAATCTTTCTCATCTTTCCGCCCTCTTTCTAAACAAAATTAAATAGAAATATACAAATAAGAGCGTAAAACCGACACTGGAAATCGTTCGGATCATGATTCCGCCAAAATTGGCGAAGGACATACTTTCAACAAAAAAGAGAAGAAAATGATGAATGAAGACCATTAAAAAAGAATATATGACCCATTGACCGACATTAAAATCGGAATGACGAAATTCTTCCAATTCAAAATATTTGGTGCCGGAAACCATCCGTATGATGTACTTGCTCAGAAATCCGATGGTCAAACAGGCAAAAGCATGGATGCCTCCTGTGTCTTCAAACAAATCGATTCCCCAGCCCAATAAAAAACAAAGGATCAGAAACAAATACCGGTTTTGATTGGCCGGATATAGTAAAATGAACAACACATAGATATAGGGCGTCGCAATTTGATTAAAATTGATTTTACTGAAAACAAAGCTTTGCAACAAAACCAAAATAATGATAAGTACGATATTTCCTAATAGTCTAAGGGTTAGCATTTTGTGTTAAACTGTCTATTTTTTCTATTTCTTTGATTTCTTGCTTTTCCAGGTTGACAACCACTTGTACATAGCGCAGTCTTGCAAAGTCTTCCTTTAATTTTATTTGGATATCCAATTCTCCCGTTACTTCATCAATCTCTGAACTGAAAACCGTTCCAATCATAATTCCGCCCGGAATCACGCCTGATTTCCCGTCAGTTTCAATCGTATCGCCTTTTGCTACTTCTATGTATTTTGGGATTTCTTGTAATTTGGCAAACCTCGGGTCTTTTCCTTCCCAGGCTAACATTCCGAAATATTGGTTTTTTTTGAGTTGAACGGTTGTTTTTGAATTAGGATTTAACAGCGACATCACACGAGCATAATTATCTGAAGTCTTGTAAACATAGCCGACGACACCGTTACCTGAAATAACGCCCATTCCTTTTTCGATTCCCTGACGAGAACCTTTGTTGATGGTCATCATATTGTATTTTTTCATTACAGAATTATTGATAACCTGCACAGGAACAAATCTGTAAGTTTGATGAAATGCTACATTATTGATGGGGTCGCTGGGTAATTTGGATTCGGAGATTTCACCTTTTAATAATTCCAGTTCTTTTCGCAGGTCGGCATTTTCAGTTTGCAATTCTTTGTTGTCATCTTTTAAATGGATGAATTGGGTGATGCCGGAAATCCGTTGGTCCACATAACCGCCGAACTGCGTACTTGTTTTATCCAGAACCGCTTTATGGTAAACTTTTTGTCTGAAAGTGAACAAAAAGGCAAGCAGGGATAACAAGACGTAAAAAATTAACAATCCATTCTTGATGATAGGGTTAAGGATGAATTGCATAAGTTAAATTATTTCATTAAGAAAGTGAACTTGTCTATATTTTTCAGTGCAATTCCGGTTCCGCGAACGACTGCTCTCAAAGGATCATCGGCCAAAAATACGGGTAATCCTGTCTTTTTGCTGATTCGCTGATCCAGTCCGCGCAACATAGAACCTCCTCCGGCCATATAAATTCCGGTGTTGTAAATATCGGCAGCCAGTTCCGGTGGCGTTTGGGAAAGCGTTTCCATCACGGCATCTTCGATTCTCAAAATAGATTTGTCCAGAGCACGGGCAATTTCTTTGTAATTCACCGTGATTTCCTTAGGTTTTCCGGTGATGAGGTCACGACCCTGAACCGCCATGTCTTCCGGCTCGTGTTCCAAATCTTCAATGGCAGCTCCGACTTCTATTTTTACGCGTTCAGCAGTACGTTCACCGATGTATAAATTATGATGGCTTCGCAAATAATAAGCGATGTCATTGGTGAAAACATCACCGGCAATTTTTACCGATTTATCACAAACAATTCCTCCTAAAGCGATTACTGCAATTTCTGAAGTTCCTCCTCCTATGTCGATAATCATATTTCCTTTAGGCAACTGAACATCAATTCCAACTCCGATTGCCGCAGCCATCGGTTCATAAATCAATCGAACATCTTTTGCATTGACATGTGCTGCCGAATCTTTTACAGCACGCTTTTCCACTTCGGTAATTCCCGAAGGAATACAAATCACAATTCGAAGCGAAGGAGAGAAAAATTTCCCTCTGATTCCGGGGATTTGTTTGATAAACTCCCGAATCATGAATTCAGAAGCCTCGAAATCTGCAATTACTCCGTCTTTCAGTGGTCGTATGGTTTTGATGTCGTCATGGGTTTTTCCCTGCATGTGCTTGGCTTTTTCTCCCACGGCAATTACTTTATTGGTGCGCCTGTCTATTGCAACGATAGACGGACTGTCTATTACTACTTTGTTGTTGTGTATGATAAGTGTGTTGGCAGTACCCAAATCGATAGCTACCTCTTGTGTGAAAAAATTAAATAACTTCATCTAAAATCTAAAACTTTTATTCGTTTGGTAAGTGCTTACAAAAATAGATAAATTATAACGAGATAAAGAAAGGAAAAATTGTCTTTTTTTTGAAAAAATGAAGATTTATTCCGAATGGAATAAATTCTTGACGATTAATTGTACAATAAATTGAATTTCAGAATTATAAAATTTTCTTAATGACTCTTAATTTATGTGAATAGGTTTGAGAGTCCGTATTAAAAATTCCGGTCGAATCAATGGGATCAATTCTCACTTTTCCATGTGCGTGAATGATTTTATTTCCTTCCAGAATGATTCCGACATGGATGATTTTTCCTTCCGTATTGTCAAAAAACGCTAAATCTCCCGGTTCGGCTTCTTCTACAAAACTTAAAGCTTCACCGATTTCTGCTTGCTGATAGGCATCTCTTGGTAATTTTACACCACAAAATTTGTAAACCTGCTGCACCATGCCCGAACAATCAATTCCAAAAACCGATTTTCCACCCCACAAATAAGGCGTGTTCAGGTACATCATCGCCAAATGAGGCAATTCCGACTTTTCTAAATTTCCTGATTGAAATTCTCCTAAGTATTCCCATTCCAAATTCCCGAATTTGATTTTTCCGTTTTCAAAATTTGGCAGATGAGCAGCCATGGGAAGCGTAATCGGATTTTCTTTTTCTACTGCCAGATTAAAACTTTCCGATGCGTATTTTCCGATTTGACCCGAATTGAATTCTTCTTCCGAAACCTCCAAAAACTGTTTCTCGTCAGCCCAGCCTTCATAATTGTCAAATTCAGATTTGATTTTAACCCAATTCTTTTTGACTTCGAGGATTTCTACTTTTTCACCAAATAAGATTTGGCTGACCATTTCTGAACGATCAGAACTCTCAGCCCGTAAAGGCACAACACTTACTTGGCAAATCGCATATTTCATTTTTTATCTTTTCGTATGAACAGACGCACAATTACGCGTTTCTATCCTAATTTTCTTATCAAACTGATTCCGTCCCGAATGGGTAAAATAATCGTTTCCACACGTTCATCTTTCACTGCTAAATCATTGAATTCTTTTAAAATAATCGTGTCTTTATCATTGGGTTTGGCTTCTTCCAACACTTTTCCGTACCATAAAACATTGTCCGCCAGAATCACACCTCCCGGGTTCATTTTTTCCAAAACCTTTTCGTAATAATTAATATAATTCGATTTATCGGCATCAATAAAAACCAAATCAAAACTTTCATCCAATTCTTCCAAAACCTCCAAAGCATTTCCGATTCTCATTTCAATTTGCTCCGCGAATTCAGATTCGGCGAAATGTTTTTTGGGAAGATACATCAATTCTTCATTTCGGTCAATGGTGATAATTTTGCCTTCTTTTGGTAAACCTTCCGCCAGACATAAAGTGGCATAACCGGTAAAAGTCCCGATTTCCAAAATGGTTTTTGGACGAATTATTTTCGAAATCAAACTTAACATTCGACCCTGATATGCGCCTGAAAGCATTTGGGGCTGGGTGGTTTTTTGAAAGGTTTCCTTTTGTAAACGATTCAATAAATCCGAAACCGGAGTTGTATGTTGGTTTAAATATTTTTCAAGTTCTGGAGACAGAATTTCCATTCAAAATCCTTTTAATTCCTACAAAAATACACAATTCGCTAAAATTATTTTGTAATTTTATCGGCAATCAAAACAAACATAAATGATCAATAAAAAAGTAGATAATGTTCAGGTTGCACTGGAAGGCGTAAAAGACGGAATGACCTTTATAGTAGGCGGATTCGGGCTTTGCGGAATTCCGGAAAATATCATAGCTGAACTGGTTCGATTAAATGTTAGAGATATAACTTGTATTTCTAATAATGCGGGCGTGGATGACTTTGGTTTGGGGTTATTGTTGAAACAAAAACAAATAAAGAAGATGATTGCCTCCTATGTAGGTGAAAATGCTGAATTTGAACGTCAGATGCTGAGCGGAGAATTGGAAGTAGAACTCACACCTCAAGGAACTTTAGCAGAGCTTTGCCGTGCTGCCCAACACGGCTTTCCGGCGGTGTGGGTAGCGGCCGGATATGGAACCGAAGTAGGCGAAGGCAAAGAATCCAGAGAATTTGACGGTAAAATGTATTTGCTGGAAATGGCCTACAAAGCTGACTTTTCATTTGTGAAAGCCTGGAAAGGAGATGAAGCCGGAAACCTGATTTTCAAAGGAACCGCACGTAACTTTAATGCGCCTATGGCCGGAGCCGGAAAAATCACCATTGCCGAAGTAGAAGAACTTGTTCCTGCAGGAGAATTAGATCCAAACGAAATTCACATTCCCGGAATTTTTGTCCAAAGGATTTTCCAGGGAGAAAAATATGAAAAGAGAATTGAGCAGAGAACCGTTCGGAAACGGTAATTTGAAAATGTGTTGATTTGAAAATTTGAAGATGAGAAACGATAAAGAAAATCTGATTGTGGAGATGACTTTTAACTTTGCGTTAGAAGTAATTGATTTTTCGGAGGAAATCAGAAGTACGAATCGTTTTGAAATGGCATCTCAGATTTTCAGATGTGGCACATCAATAGGAGCAAATGTTATGGAAGCGCAAAATGCGGAAAGCAAGCCCGATTTCATTCACAAATTTAAAATTTCGGCAAAAGAAGCCGATGAGTTGAATTTTTGGTTGAGATTATGTGAAGAATCCAAGCATTATCCAAATCCAAGTGAAAAAATATTTAATGATTTAAAATCAATAGGTTTGATAATTTCTAAAATTATTTCATCAAGCAAAAAGAAATAATCTTCAAATCTTCAAATCTTCAAATCTTCAAATTATGTTGAGTAAAGAACAAATAGCACAACGAATAGCCAAAGAACTACAAGATAAATACTATGTCAACCTGGGTATCGGGATTCCGACTTTGGTTGCAAATTACATCCCACAAGGAATTGAAGTCGAATTCCAAAGTGAAAACGGAGTTCTCGGAATGGGTCCTTTTCCTTTTGAAGGAGAAGAAGACCCAGACTTGATCAATGCCGGAAAACAAACTATCACCACCATGCCGGGTGCCGTATTTTTTGATTCGGCCATGAGCTTTGGGATGATTCGGGGAAAACATGTGGATTTAACCATTTTGGGTGCGATGGAAGTGGATCAGAACGGTGATATTGCCAGCTGGAAAATTCCCGGTAAACTGGTGAAAGGTATGGGAGGTGCTATGGATTTGGTGGCTTCGGCAGAAAATATCATTGTGGCAATGATGCATACCAACAAACATGGAGAATCCAAAATTTTGAAAAATTGTACGCTTCCTTTAACCGGAGTCAATTGTGTGAAAAAAGTAGTAACCGATTTATGTGTGATGGAGCTCCGCGATGGTAAATTTCATTTATTGGAACGTGCACCGGGTGTTTCGGTAGAGCATATTCAGAATGCGACCGAAGCGGATTTGGTAGTGGAAGGAGATATTCCGGAGATGATCTTCTAATTTAAGAATTTGAAGATGTGCTAATTTGAAAATTACTGTTATTACGAGGAACAAGCAATCCGTAGATTTGTGATCCTATTAATTAGAGATTACCTCACTCCACTTCGTTACGCTCGTAATGACCTTAAAATTAAAAAGAAATGCTTGAGCACTTTTTCACTTGTCCTCACTGTTGGGAAGAGATTTCTATGTTGGTAGACACATCTGTCCCCTGCCAGAAATATGTAGAAGACTGTGAAGTCTGCTGTAATCCTATGGAAATAACCGTTAGCTGCGAAGAAGGTGAATTGATTGGTTTTGAAGTGAATGGTTTATAAACAAAAAAGACTTCAGATGCCTGAAATCTTTTTTATTTATATATAGTAGGTTTAAATTTTAAGTATTGAGATACTTACCAGATTATTGGTCAATAAGCTTAAATTAACACCACCTGTTTCAACTGCAAATGTCAAGGTCTCCCCGGCATTCAATTGTACCATGCTTGAAATGGTAGAAGAGGTTACGGGAACGGCTAAAAGTGGAACAATTAATTCGACCCGAACGGCATCAAAATATTTGTCTTCCCATATTTCGGTTCCGTTTTTAATCAATCCCAATCTTTTATTTCCCAAAACATCCAGATTTACACCGGCTTCCAATTGAAATTCATACATGACCATATAAATGCCGGATTCGGGTGCTGTATAAACACCATCTGTAAACAGATCCGGATTTCCTACACGAGTATCATTATCCCCTGTAAGGTTTATTTTATACCAATTGGTTCCTGAAATCCCCAGATTGAGCAATGACCAGCTTCCATCCTTTCGAGCGGAATAAGCACTCGAAGAAGTAGAGAATAAATTATCCGGACTTATTTGGATAATTTCATTGTCTCCTCCAGGAGAATGATCAACCAATAATACAGCGTAATCAGGCGATAGCGTAGTTACCTCATTAATGGAACGTACTTTTAGATTTCCGTTAATGTCAAGGGTTGCTTGCGGATCATCTGTCCCAATTCCAACTTGTGCAATTGAAAATACCATAAAAGATAATCCTAGTGTAAGAGAGAGTGAATTTTTCATATTATAAAAATTAAGAATTAACGTAATTCAATAATAGACTCGAAAAATAATGGGAAAGAGTCCTAACAAACAATTGATAGGATTATAGGATAGAGAGGTCTAGTAAATATAAGGACAATTTGTCTAAAGAAGGTATGTTTAGTCAGAAAAATAGGAAAAACCCTGTATAAAAACAGGAAAAATCCTATTTCACATCAAAGGCATCACGCAAAACATTCCCAAATACATTAAATGCCAAAACCAAAAGTAAAATGGCAATTCCGGGGAATAATGCCAGATGCGCTTCACCTATGATGATATGTGAATAGTTTTCTTTAATCAAATTTCCCCAAGAAGGCGTCGGTGGTTGTGCGCCGATTCCCAAAAAACTCAGTCCGCTTTCGACTAAAATAGCCGCCGCAAAATTGGCTGCCGAAATCACAATAACCGGAGCCAAAATATTAGGAAGAATTTCTTTAAAAATTATACGCATATCTGAAAAACCCAATGCCCGGGCAGCTTCTACAAATTCGCGTTCACGATAACTGATGAACTGACCGCGAACGACTCTGGCAACTTCCACCCACATCGTGAGTCCGACCGCAATGAAAATCTGCCAAAACCCTTTCCCGATAGCCAATGTGATCGCAATGACCAATAGTAAAGTAGGAATAGACCAAACGACATTGATGAGCCACATGATGAAATCATCTGTTTTTCCACGGTAATATCCGCCGATTGCACCAATCGGAATGCCGACAAAAAGAGAAATGAAAACCGCAATAAATCCGATTAAAAATGAAATCCGTGTTCCTACGATTAATCGCGAATAAAAATCCCGGCCGTATGCATCAGTCCCGAAAATAAAGGTTTTTTCATAAATGAAATCTCTTTCAACTTCCGATTTTCGAATTCCTTTATCCGTCCATTCTTTTAAAGAAATACGGGTTATATCACCTTTTAGGCCTTGCCCTAGAAAAGGGACATAAGCGATGGAATCATTTCCGACTTGATAGGACTCAATGGCGATTTGTTCGGTTTCTATATCCTTACCAAAAAAGAAATCTGAAATAGAATTGGATTTTGTATAGTTTTCCAATGGTATTTCCAATAATAATTGTTTGAACCCCATGGGTTGATGGGCGATAATTATATTTTGTTGATTGGCGTTTTTGACTTTGTCACCCGAAAAAGGATAGGCAAAAATGGTCATAATAGCTGCCGAAAAAATCAACATGAACGAAGCTATACCCAATGGATTTTTTTTAATCTTTCGGATTGCTGATTGATTAAATGATTGGGCGGACTGCGTCATTAATTCTTATGAAATATCTTTCAAAATATTGACAGATTCTTCCAAATAAAAATCGTCAGATAGGTTTTTATGCCAGTCTTTTCTTCTTTCTCTCAAAATGGTGTCTTTTTCAAATTTTGGAAGTTCATAAGTTGGAGAAGTGACTTTCAGGCGTGATTTATATACGTCAATTGAGTCAAACATTTTGGCTTGTTTTTCACGTTTTTCACGTTCCGATTTATATTTTTCCAAATTCAAAGAAACTCTGTCAATTTTATCCAATTCTTTATAATAACGTGCTGCATCATCTATTAATTTTAAATAAGCATTATGATTTAGTCGCTCTGCGCTTTTTGCTTTTATGTTTTCTAGATTGAAAGAATTGGCCCAAGGTGTAAAGTTTATGGCTTTGATTTGATCCCAAGGAAGTGCATCATGAGAATTAGATTCACTTATGTCAGAATACATCAAAAAGTCACTCATTACCACGTCGGGAGTTACACCTCTTAGCTGAGTGGAGCCACCGGTAACCCTGTAAAATTTCTGAATGGTCAGTTTTAAAGAACCATATTCGTCCGGATTGTAAGTGCGTTGGTCAAGTGGTATAAATGTTTGAACCGTCCCTTTTCCAAAAGTTTTATTGCTTCCTACGATTACTGCGCGTTTATAGTCCTGCATAGCTGCTGCCAAAATTTCGGAAGCAGAAGCAGAAAGTTCGTTTACCATGATGACAAGCGGCCCATCATATAAAACAGAAGGGTCTTTGTCTTCATGGATGCTCATCTGTCCATCGCTTCTACGAACTTGCACAATCGGCCCTTTTGGAATAAATAATCCGGCGATTTGGACTACTTCTTCGAGAGATCCACCACCATTAAATCTCAAATCGAAAATCAATCCTTTGATATTTTCTTTTTTCAATTCGAGGATTTCTTTGGTAATGTCATCTGAAGGATCGCGTCCGTTTCGGTCATTAAAATTGGTATAGAATTCCGGTAGATAGATGATGCCGTATTTTTCACCACCATCCTCTATGACAGCACTTCTGGCAAAGACCTCATCTTGTTCAATCACATCCCGTATAAGTTTGATATCTTTAATAGAGCCGTCCTTCTTTTTTACAGTCAGGGTAACTTCCGTTCCTTTCTTTCCGCGTATGTAACGGATGGCATCATCCAACAGCATTCCTACGATATTGACAGGATCTTCTCCTTTTTGTTTTACGTGGGTGATTTGGTCACCGACTTCCAATTGTCCGTCTTTCCAGGCCGGTCCTCCGATTACCAGCTCCATGATGGTGGCATATCCCTTTTTATCCTGAAGACGGGCGCCGATTCCTTCCAATTGTCCGGAAATAGATACATCAAATTCATCTTTATCATCAGGCGAAAAATAACTCGTATGAGGGTCGTATTTTTCTGTAAATGAATTGACGTAATGGGTTAAAAATCTTTCTTTTTTGAGTTTCAATTGTCTTCTGAAAAAATCGGAAATATTTTCTGAAACAGATTCTCTGGCCTCTTTTTCCAATTCTGCAAAAGGCTTATTGGATTTTGTAGAATCCTGTTGAAGACGAACTAATTCGGATAAGGTATTGTATTTCAAGAATTTTCGCCATAATTCTTTGGCTTCTTCTTTGTTTTTCGCATATTGAATCACTTCGTCACCGATTAAAAAATCTTCATCTTTTGAAAAATCAAAAGGCTCTTTTAAAATTTCTTCCGAATAAACTTTGGCTTCAGCATAACGCTTAAAAAGTGTGTCGATGGTTGCGTGAAAAAACCGTAAATCCTGATTGTTGAAATAATCATCCAGATTGTGAAAATCCTTTTTGAATTCATCATAATCCGATTGTAGTAAATAGCGTTTATTTCCATCTATTTTTTCAAAATACATATTGAAAACATCTTCAGAAAAACTGTCATTGATTATCTGCGGGCGATAATGCATATACGTAAGTGTATTTCTGACGTTTTTAATGATGGTTTTAATCTTGGAATCATCTGTATTAGAGCCTCCCGGTGTGCAAAAACAAAAAGCCAGAAAACACATGGAAAAAAATGACAGCAGCACAAAAGTTTTTCTCATCAGCATATAAAATCCTTGTTAGGGTTTGATTAATTTTTGAATCAAATATAAAGCCAAAAAATACTTTGCTTACATTTGACAAATAAACGGTCAAATATAAATGAAATCTGAGCAAAAACCATTAATTCTGGTAACAAATGATGATGGGATTACTGCGCCCGGTATCAGGGCGTTAATCAAAATGATGAATGAAATAGGTGAAGTATATGTCGTGGCACCTGATAGTCCGCAGAGTGGAATGGGTCATGCCATTACTATTAACTCAACTCTTTTTTGCGAAAAAATAAAAATTGATGATGGGAAACAAGCAGAAAGAGAATGGGCCTGTTCCGGAACGCCGGTAGACTGTGTGAAATTGGCCATTACCCGTATTCTGCCCCGAAAACCGGATTTATGTGTATCGGGAATTAACCATGGATCCAATTCTTCGATCAACGTGATTTATTCGGGAACCATGTCGGCCGCCGTAGAAGCCGGAATAGAGGGTATTCCTGCCATTGGGTTTTCGTTGTGCGATTTTTCCTATAGTGCCGATTTTTTTGCCGCTAAAAAATACATTCAGAAAATCGTCAAAGAATCCATCAAAAATGAAATGCCAAAAGGAATGGTCCTAAATGTCAATATCCCGAAACTTTCTGAAGAAAAACTAAAAGGAATTAAAGTTTGCAGACAAGCAAAAGCAGTATGGGTAGAGGATTATGACGAAAGAAAGGATCCAAGAGGTAGAACTTATTATTGGTTGACCGGTGAATTTAAAAATTTGGATAAAGGAGAAGACACAGACGAATTTGCATTGGAGGAAGGTTTTCTTTCAGTTGTGCCGATTCAATATGATATGACTGCTCATCATTTTATTTCAGAATTAAATCGTTGGGATTTATAAAAAAAAGAGCCCGATAAAGGCTCTTTTTAAAACATGAAGAATTATTTTGAATCGTCTTTTCCGATGTTTTTGATGTCTTCGCCAGCTTTTTTAGCACCTTCTTTCACATCTTTGGCAGCTTCTTTCACACCTTCTTTTGTGTCTTGGTACACTTCCGTGGATTTGTCGGCCACTTCATTGGCTACTTTTTTGGTTTCATTAGCCACGTCTTTTGCACCTTCTTCTACTGCATCGGCAGTATTATTGGCAGCTGATTTAACTTTATCCCAAGCGGTTTGAGCATCATCTTTTGCTTTTTGGGCTGCTTCCTGAGCCGCCTTATCACCACTTTCCATTGCTTTTTTCAAGTTTTCTTCCGCTTCTTTTAAATGAGCTTCTGCAGCAGAAACTTCTTCCGTTGCAATTGTTTCTACCATAACAGTGTCGTTGTCAGTAGAATCTGTAATGATTGTTTCTGTTTCCACTGCTTTTTCTTTGGGTTCACATGAGGTCATAAAAAACATTCCCGATGCGATAATTGTCCATAAACTTACATTTAATTTTTTCATTTTTAATAGGTTTTTTATTTGGGTAAATGTATCAATATCAATGCCAATCCAAATATTTAAAAGGATATTTTAATTTATAAATAATGTGATTTTTCCTAACTTTACGTTCTGAAATTCCAAAAATCCGAATGATTCAAATCCAAATAATAAACGGCCCAAATTTAAATTTACTGGGAAAAAGAGAACCGGAAATCTATGGGAATATGTCGTTTGAAGATTATTTCTATCGGTTGCGGAAGGATTTTCCTGATGTTTCCCTTCATTATTTTCAATCCAACCATGAAGGAGATATTATAGATAAATTACACGAAATCGGGTTTGAATATGATGGAATCATCCTAAATGCGGGTGCTTATACGCATTATTCTTATGCAATTGCCGATGCGATAAAAGCGATTTCAGTACCGGTGATTGAGGTACATATTTCTGATATTTTTTCCAGAGAAGATTTCCGAAAAATTTCCGTTACGGGAGACAATTGTAAAATGATTATTTCGGGAAAGGGATTGGAAGGTTACCGTTTGGCGGTTGAAGAATTAATTTCCCGTTAAAATTTTCCTTTTAGTTGTTCATTTAAAGAATTGATATAATTCAATAATTCAAGCCGTCCGATTCTCCCGGTGGCAGAAGTTGTAAAAGTTTGCGGCATGGATTCCCATGTTTTCAACATTTCTTTTTTATAATTGAGCAATGCTTTTTGAAGGGCGGCGCTGCTGATTTTATCTATTTTTGTGAAAACCATGGAAAAAGGAATCTGATTTTCGCCCAGCCATTCCATAAATTCCAAGTCAATTTTTTGAGGAGGAATTCTACAATCAATTAGCACAAAAGTATTGACCAGATTAGGTCTTTGTGTCAGATAATTGGTAATCATTTTTTCAAACTGACTTCTTTTGGTTTTTGAGACTTTTGCATAACCATAGCCGGGAAGATCCGTTAAATACCAAGTTTCATCCATTAAAAAAACATTGAGAAGCTGTGTTTTACCGGGCGTTCCGGAAGTTTTGGCCAAATCTTTTCTTTGCGCCAGCATATTGATCAAAGATGATTTACCGACATTTGACCGACCGATAAAAGCATATTCAGGCTTATCGGGCTCGGGACAATCTGACCATTTGGGAGCACTTTTTAGGAATTCAGCTTTTACATTCATTTGACCGGAGCAAGATTTTTTTCAACCAACCAGTTCTCCAAAATTTCATTGAATAATTCAGGGTGTTCCATCATGGGTGCATGCCCGCATTTGTCGATCCAATATAAAGTGGAATTTGGTAAACCTTCGTCAAATTCTACTGCCACCTCAGGTGGTGTAACGCCGTCTTGTTTCCCCCAAATCAAACATACGGGTGTTTGAATATCTTTCAAATCCTTTTTCATGTTGTGTTTGATCGCACTTCGGGCAATGTAAAGCGTTTTGATTGCTTTTTTGCGGTCATTTACCGTTTCAAATACATCATCGACTATTTCTTTGGTTGCAACCGCAGGATCATAAAAGACTTCCTGCGTTTTCTTCAAAACATAATCATAATTGCCGCGTTTTGGGAAAGTTTCTCCAAACGATTTTTCATACAAACCGGAACTTCCTGTCAAACAAAGTGCCTTCACCAAATCCGGATGTTTGTGTGTCACAACCAAACCCAAATGGCCTCCAAGCGAGTTGCCTACCAAAATAGCAGGTTCCTGTACGATTTCCTTTAAAAAACGGGCGACAAATTTTGCGATGCTCGAAACGTTTGTATTCAATAAAGGATAACTATATATAGGTAATTCGGGCGCGTAAATCTTATATCCTTTTTTCGAAAAGAACTGCATCAATGACCCGAAATTGCTTAATTCTCCCATCAAACCATGTAGCAAAACGATGGGTGTCCCCTCGCCTTCTTCTATATAAGAGAATTTTTTTGACTTCTTAAGTTTTAAAAGCATTCCACTTTTGAGTTTGAAACAAAAATAAGGAATTCTAAATAAAATTCTTTAAAATTAATTTTTTCACCTTCATTATTCGACAATTGCTTTATTAACCAATTGATTTTCTTTTCAATACTTCCCATTCTATTTTGTGCAGAGGATTTGCCTTTGAGTGGTAAAAGTTTTCAACAAAGTGGTATTTTGTGGTAAAAAATGGTAAAAAGTTTTTTACTTTTGATAAAAATTTCGATTTGAAGCCATTGATTGGGACATATGAATGCAAAGTTGACGCAAAGGGTCGTCTTCCGCTTCCTTCCGGTTTGAAAAAACAACTGGCCGGAGTTATGGAAGAAGGATTTGTGTTGAAACGTTCGGTGTTTCAAAAATGTTTGGAATTGCACCCGATGAGTGAATGGAACAATGTAATGGCAGATGTAAATCAATTGAATCGTTTTGTTAAGAAAAACAACGACTTTATTCGGCTTTTTACTGCCGGATTAAAAGTGGTAGAGGTGGATGGAAACGGCCGCATCCAAATCGCAAAAGACTTGATTGCTTTTGCGGGGATTGATAAAGAAGTGGTTCTTTCGCCCAATGCCATGGTTTTAGAAATTTGGGATAAAGACAGTTATGAGAAAGTGGTAGATATTGAAGAGCTGGATTTTGCGTCCTTGGCAGAAGAGGTGATGGGTAACGTGAAAAAAGGAGAAGATGGAGTATCATAGACCCGTGCTGTTGATGGAGAGTGTGGATGCTTTAGTTGAGGATAAGGCGGGTGTTTATGTGGATTGCACGTTCGGAGGCGGTGGTCATTCTCGTGAGATTCTTAGTCGGCTCGGAGAGAGCGGGCGATTGATTTCATTTGATCAGGATGAAGATGCCTGGGAAAATTCTCTGAATGATGATCGTTTCGAATTGGTGAAACAAAATTTCCGGTTTCTGAAAAATAATCTCCGTTATCTCGGCATCAAAAAGGTTTCAGGTGTTCTGGCGGATTTGGGCGTTTCTTCTCATCAGTTTGATACGGCCGAACGTGGGTTTTCCATTCGTTTTGACGGAGATCTGGATATGCGGATGAACAAAAGCCAGAAACTGACTGCCGCAAAAATTCTCAATACGTATGAAGAAGAAAAGTTGGCAGATGTTTTTTTTTATTACGGAGAATTAAAATCTGCCAGAAGAATGGCGCGGGAAATCGTTTCGGAAAGAAAACTAAATCCGATTAAAACAATAGGGCAATTGAAACAAATCTTTCATTACATCCCAAAAAACAAAGAAAACAAAATTCTTGCCCAGCTTTTTCAATCACTCCGGATTGAAGTAAATGACGAAATGGCTGCTTTAAGAGAATTATTGGTTCAGTGCGGTGACCTAATCGAATCAGGAGGAAAGTTGGTGATGATTTCTTATCATTCGCTGGAAGATAGATTAGTAAAGAGATACATGAAAACAGGTCTTTTTGAAGGAGAGCCGGAAAGAGATGTTTTTGGGAATTGGGAAGCACCTTTTAAAGTGGTGCAATCCAAGGTAATCATTCCCGATGAAAAAGAAATCGAAGAGAATCCAAGAGCTAGAAGCGCCAAAATGAGAGTCGCTATAAAGAATTAGAAAATGGCAAAAAACAAAAACAGCAACATCAATTTTAAGGATATCCTGAAAGGGAAATTCCTCGTTGACGACGGTTCCATGCAGAACTGGCGGTTTGTGATGTATCTGGTCTTTTTGGCTTTTATCAGCATTTCAAGCTCCCATTGGATTGATAAAAAAGTAGTGAAAATCAATAAATTGGATGAAGATGTTTCAAGTCTTAAAGCTCAATTTACGGATGCTCACCGAACTCTTATGAAAATGCAGTTGGAGCCGGAAATCATGAAAAAATCTGAAGCCATCGGTATAAAATTGACAGATGAACAACCTTATGTGCTAATTAAAAAAGTGTATGATCAAGAACCGTAAAAATTTATTGGTGAGAGGTTATGTAGTGGGCTTTGGACTATTGTTGATTGCCATAGGGGTTTTGTATTCCATGGCGAAGATTCAAATAGCAGAAGGTCAGCGATTGGATGATTTTGCCCAGCAGAATTTTCGTTTAACGACGGAAGCGGCCGAAAGAGGGAATCTATATGCTTCAGACGGTGATTTGCTGGCGACCACCGTTACGATTCACAATATTTTTCTGGACTTAACCGTCATAAAAGATGAATTATTTGATGCCGAAGTAGGTGCATTGTCCGATTCGCTTTCCCGTATGTTTGAAAAACCGGCTTCTTATTTTGAGCAGAAATTAAGAACGGAGCGTAATAAGAAAAACCGTTACATGACTTTGATAAAAGGTTTGGATTATCAGGATTATGTGCGCATCAAATCCTTTCCTATTTTCAGAGAAGGGCAAAATCGAGGCGGATTTATCCATGAAACCAAACCCAAACGGGAACTGGTTTTGGAAGATGTAGGAGCGAGAACCATAGGTTATGATGACAACCGCGGGAAAACCGGGTTGGAAGGTGCTTATGCCAAAGATTTGGCGGGAAGAGAAGGGAAACGTTGGGAACAATTCATGGGACGCGGACAGTGGAAGCCGTTCAAATCCTGGGAACAAGAACCTGTAAACGGCTCCAATGTTTATACCACCATAGATGCAGGGATGCAGATTGCGGCTTATGCAGCATTGCATGAACAATTGGTTCAATTTCAGGCAGATTACGGATGTGTGGCAGTTATGGAAGTGAAAACCGGAAAAATCAGAGCCATCGTCAATTTGAAAAAAATAACCGATTCGGTTTATTCTGACGTATATAATTATGTAGTAGGTGATGGTGCAGAGCCTGGCTCAACCTTCAAAACCGTTTCCATTTTGGCCGGATTGGAAAATGAAAAATTCACACCGGAAACGACGGTTAACACGGGTGGTGGTTCCTATCGGCTGTACAACCGAACCATACGGGATACGCACGGTTACGGAACCATAAACGTAGAAAAGGTTTTGGTGAAATCCTCCAATATCGGTACCGCCAAATTGATTAACGGCGGCTACGGAAGTGATCCGCAGGAATATTTTGACCAATTGGATAAATGGCATCTGACCAAACCACTCGGGATAGATATTCAGGGAGAAGCAACTCCGCAATTTCATAAACCTTCAGACCCGGATTGGAGCAGCATCACGCTTCCTGTGATGTCCTATGGCTATGGATTCAAATTGACACCGCTTCAGATACTTACTTTTTATAATGGAATTGCAAACGGTGGACAAATGTTAAAGCCATTGTTCATTGATAAAATTGAGAAAAGTGATGGTCAAGTCATAGATTTCAAACCAAAAGTTCTGGTCAAACAAATGTCTTCGGAAGAAAACATCAAAGCAGTTACCGAAATGCTGAAAAAAGCAGTTTCGGAAGGAACGGCAAAAAATATTTTTACGGAACATTATGAAATCGCAGGAAAAACCGGAACAGCCCGGGTTGAATATTGGATCAAAGATCAGAAAATGCGTTACCGCGCTTCATTTGCCGGATTTTTCCCGGCAGACAATCCGAAATATACTTGTGTCGTAATTATCCATAAACCGACCAACAACAAAGGTTATTACGGTGGAACGGTTACAGCACCGGTATTTAAAAAGATTGCAGATTGGGTGTATTCGCGTACGCCAAAAGATACGCCGGAACTTCCCAAACTGGTCAACGTGGAAAAGACATTACAGAGTACGCCTGTTTTCAAGCCAAATTTTGAAAACAAAAAAGTGCCAAATGTAATCGGGAAAAGTGGTGAAACCGTCATTCCGGCACTGGAAAATCTGGGATTGGATGTACGATATACGGGGATAGGAAAAGTAGTGAATCAGTCTTTGCCGGCGGGTGCAACTTATAAAAAAGGAGAAACAATTTATTTGGTTTTGGAAGGATGATTTTAAGCGAATTAATACATAACGTTCAAATAATTGAAACCATTGGGACAACCGATATGGAAATCTCTTCTGTGCAATTTGATTCCAGAAAAATTGAACCCAACTCGCTTTTTGTCGCCCTAAGCGGAACACAGGTTGACGGTCATGATTTCATTTCCAAATCAATTGATTCGGGAGCAACTGCCATCGTTTGTGAAAAGAAGCCGGAAGAACTGAAGCTTAACGTAACTTATTTAGTAGTTGAAAATTCTTCCATAGCGCTCGGAATTATGGCTTCGAATTGGTATGGGAATCCGACAGAGAAATTAAAACTAATCGGAATTACCGGAACAAACGGAAAAACCACAACGGCTACTTTGACTTATAATTTGTTAGAAGCTTTGGGTTATCCTACGATTTTGGTTTCGACCATCCGGATTTTAATTCACGGAAAAGAAATTCCTTCTTCGCATACGACTCCCGACATTTTGACGTTGAACAAAATCTTCAGCGAAGCAGTAGAATCAGGTTGTGAATATGCGGTGATGGAAGTGAGTTCGCATGGAATTCATCAAAACAGAATTGCAGGATTACATTTCCAATTGGGCGTTTTTTCCAACATTACGCATGACCATTTGGATTATCATAAAACATTTGCCGAATACATCAAAGCCAAAAAACAGTTCTTTGATCAATTGCCTAAAACGGCCATGGCTTTGACCAATATTGACGATAAAAACGGAATCGTCATGTTGCAGAATTCGCCTGCCAAACGATATTCTTATGCTTTAAAAACCGATGCCGACTTCAAAGCAAAAATTTTGGAGAATCAATTTGAAGGTATGTTTCTTTTGCTGGATGGGAAAGAATTCTGGACGCCTTTGATCGGACAATTCAATGCATATAATTTGTTGGCGGTTTATTCTATTGCTCGACTATTCAATTTCGGACAAGAAGAAATCCTGACACAACTCAGCAACTTAAAAAATGTGGACGGACGATTTCAATCTTTTATTTCTGAAGGAGGAATCGTGGCTATCGTGGATTATGCGCATACACCAGATGCTTTGGAAAATGTGTTGAATACCATTCAAAACATCCGCACCCGAAGCGAAAAATTGATTACAGTTGTGGGTTGCGGCGGAGATCGCGACAAAACCAAACGCCCTGAAATGGCCAGAATTGCTTCTCAGCAATCCGATTTGGCGATTTTTACGTCCGACAATCCGCGTAGCGAAGATCCGGAAGTCATTTTGGCTGAAATGGAAGCAGGGGTTGAGCCACAACATTATAAAAAAACGCTCAAAATCACCGACCGCAAAGAAGCTATTAAAACAGCTTTAAGGTTGGCAGAAAAAAACGATATCATTTTGATTGCCGGAAAGGGACATGAAACCTATCAGGAAATCAAGGGAATCAAACATCATTTTGATGATATGGAAACCACAAAAGAATTAAGCAACCAACTCAATAAATAAACTATGCTGTACTATTTATTTGATTTTTTGGACAAACAATTTAACATTCCTGGATCCGGAATGTTTCAGTACACTTCGTTTCGTGCGGGAATGGCGGTTTTAACAGCTTTGTTGATTGCGTTGTTTTTCGGGAAGAAAATCATCAATTATTTACGGCGGGAGCAATTGGGTGAAACCGTTCGTGATCTGGGATTGGATGGTCAAAAGGAAAAAACCGGAACACCGACCATGGGTGGAATTATCATCATCCTGGCTACAGTCATTCCAACTTTATTATTTGCCAGACTGGAAAATATTTACATCATCATTTTATTGGTTTCCACACTATGGTTGGGCGCCATCGGTTTTTTGGATGATTACATCAAAGTATTCAGAAAAAACAAAAAGGGATTGGCCGGGAAATTTAAGGTTTTGGGTCAATTGGGATTGGGATTGTTTGTGGGAACCATGATTTATTTTAGTCCGGATGTAACGGTAAAGCACCAAATTCCCATTGAACAAATTCAATCTGCAGAGCATGACATAGTCAAATTTGGGGAAGAAGAAAAAAGTCTGGATACAACAGTTCCATTTTTTAAAAATAATGAATTCAATTATGGTCAATTGCTTTTCTGGATGGATAATTCAGGAAAGATGAAATACGAATGGATTGTCTTTCTGATAGCGGTTATTTTTATCATCACTGCTGTTTCAAACGGAGCGAATCTGACGGACGGGATTGACGGTTTGGCAGCAGGGTCTTCTGTTATAATAGTTGCGGCATTGGCTTTATTTGCCTTTGTTTCAGGTAACATCATTTTTGCAGATTACCTCAATATCGTATTTATTCCGCGGACGGAGGAAGTCGTGATTTTCTGTACGGCATTCATCGGTGGTTTGATAGGATTTCTTTGGTACAATACTTATCCGGCCCAAGTTTTCATGGGCGATACGGGAAGTTTAACCATCGGTGGATTGATTGCGGTCATTGCGATTATCATCAGAAAAGAATTAATGTTACCGGTGCTATGTGGGATTTTCTTTGCCGAAAGTTTGTCGGTGATGTTACAGGTTTCCTATTTCAAATACACCAAAAGGAAGTTTGGAGAAGGACGCAGGATTTTCCTGATGTCGCCTTTGCATCATCACTTTCAGAAAGAAGGTTTTCACGAAAGCAAAATCGTAAACCGCATGCTGATCATCGGTTTTATCCTGGCGGTTGTAACCATTATCACCCTAAAAATGAGATAAGATGCAGGAGAATTTGGTCATATTGGGCGGTGGAGAAAGCGGTGTGGGAGCTGCGTTGCTTGGAAAAAAAGAAGGATTTCGCGTTTTTCTTTCAGATAAAGGAAAATTGAAAGAAGAGTATCGCACGAGACTTTTGGACAGCGGAATAGAATTCGAAGAAGGAATACATACGGAAACTAAAATTTTAAATGCCGATTTGGTGGTGAAGAGTCCGGGAGTTCCAAAAAAATCCGAATTGATTCAAAAATTAAAAGAAAAGCATATTCCGGTGGTTTCCGAAATCGAATTTGCATCCCGATTTACAACCGCCAAAATCATTGCTATTACCGGAAGTAACGGAAAGACGACAACGACTTCGCTTATCCATCATATTTTGACAGAAGCCGGTCTGAACGTCGGTCTGGGAGGGAATATAGGAAAGAGTTTTGCGGAGTTGGTAGTGAATGATGAATATGATTTTTATGTTTTGGAAATCAGTAGTTTCCAGTTGGATGATGTGGTTTCCTTTAAACCTTATATCGCGATTTTACTGAACATCACTCCTGACCATTTAGACCAATACGATTACAAATTAGAATTATATGCCCAGTCAAAATTTAAAATAACGGAAAATCAGTCTCATGAAGATTATTTCGTGTACAATTTTGATGACGACAACATATTGGAATTATTAAAAGAAATAAATACAGAAGCACAAAAAGTACCTTATTCTATGAACAAAGAATTACATGACGGAGCCTTTCAAGAAGATGAAAATGTAGTAGTAAATTTTCCGGATCATTTGGAATTGCCAATCTCTCAATTTGCGTTGCGAGGCCGGCATAACGTATCCAATACGATGGCTGCCGCTACTGCTGCCAACATATTGAAAATCAGAAAAGAAACGATAAAAAGAAGTTTGTCCGATTTTAAAGCGGTTGAGCATCGGTTGGAATCGGTTTTGAAAATTGGTGGTATTGAATTCATCAATGACTCCAAAGCGACCAACGTCAATGCGACCTATTATGCATTGGAAAGCATGAATACCCCGACTGTTTGGATTGTGGGAGGAACGGATAAGGGAAATGATTATTCGGAATTGGTGCCATTGGTAAAGAAAAAAGTAAAGGCTATCATTTGTTTGGGGCTGGATAATTCAAGGATTTTGGCGGCATTTGATGGTTTGGTGGACAATATCATCGAAACCCAATCCATGCAGGATGCTGTTCGTGCTGCATATATGTTTGGTAAAAAGGGAGATGCGGTATTATTGTCTCCTGCTTGTGCCAGTTTTGATTTGTTTCAGAACTATGAAGATCGTGGAAATCAATTCAAAAAAGAAGTAAAAAATCTATAAATTATGAATTTGGGATTTCTGAAAAATTATATCAAAGGAGACAAATACCTATGGGCGTTTATCGTGATATTGGCTATATTTTCGTTTCTACCGGTATATTCGGCAAGTTCCAATTTGGTTTACACGGTAGGTTCCGGTTCGGTCTTTTCGCACATGGGAAAACATGCTGCATTTTTGATAGTGGGACTGGTCATAATCGTGGGGCTTCAGCGGGTAGATTATAAATATTTTGGGGGTTTAGCGTTATTGGGTTTGCCTATTGTTTTCATTTTGCTCGTGGTCACATTGGTACAGGGAACTACCATTGAAGGAGCCAATGCTGCTCGATGGTTAAAGCTTCCCGGAACTTCGATTACGATTCAGACTTCTACCTTTGCGTCGATGGTGTTGCTGGTGTATATCGCGCGTTATCTTACCAAAATTCGGGACAAAGAAGTAACTTTAGGACAATCTTTTTTCCCGTTGTTTTTTCCCATGTTTGTAATAATCGGACTGATTTTTCCGGCCAACGGTTCCACAGCAGTCATTCTTTTTGCCATGTGTATGACGCTGTTATTTATAGGCGGATTTCCATGGAAAATATTAGCGGGAATTTTTGGTTTTGGTATGATTGCCGGCGGAGCATTTATATTCATTGCTTTGAATTATGGGGATTTGATTCCGAATTCACGTGTACATACCTGGAAATCCAGAATTGAAAATTATTCCAAAGACGACGGAATCGAATCCTATCAGGTTCATCACGCAAAAGCGGCTATAAACCGGGGAGGTGTAAGCGGAGTGGGACCCGGAAAAAGTGTTTTCAAACAGACCTTACCTCAATCTTCTTCCGACTTTATCTTTGCCATCATCGTAGAAGAATATGGAATTTTAGGAGCATCAGGATTAATTTTTATTTTCCTACTCATCTTATTCAGGATTATGATAGTCGCTACTAAAATCCATACATTTTTTGGTACGCTGCTCGTCTTTGCGGTAGGAATTCCCGTAATTTTTCAAGCGATGATCAACATGGGCGTGGCGGTAAACCTCTTTCCGGTTACAGGCCAACCCTTGCCGATGATCAGTTATGGAGGGACTTCTCTCTGGGTAACATGCATTGCCTTGGGAATTATTTTGAGTGTGAGCCGTGCGATCAAATCGCCGGAAGAAATACAATTAGAAGAAAAAAGAAATACAGATGCAGTCATCCAGGACATCGCCTAAAATCATCATCAGCGGAGGAGGCACAGGTGGTCACATTTATCCGGCAATTGCCATTGCGGATGAAATCAGAAGCCGTTTGCCCGAAGCCGAAATTTTGTTTGTAGGTGCTCTGGGAAAAATGGAAATGGAAAAAGTCCCGAAAGCGGGTTATCCGATTAAAGGTTTGCCGATTGCCGGAATTGATCGTGGAAATATTTTGTCCAATTTAAGTTTTCCGTCCAAACTGCTGAAAAGTTTAAAATTAGCGAAGCAGATTATAAATGAATTCCAACCGGATGTCGCCATCGGGACCGGCGGATACGCCAGCGGACCGCTTTTGTGGCAGGCTTCGAAAAAAGGAATTCCCGTCATCATTCAGGAACAGAATTCCTTTCCGGGAATCACAAACAAGCTTTTGAAAAATAAAGCAGCAGCGATATGTGTGGCCTATGACGGCATTTCACAATTCCCCAAAGACAAAACGCACCATACCGGAAATCCGATTCGTTCCGAAATTTTTCAAAATCTGACAAATCGAGATGTGGCTTTGAATTCGTATGGATTGGATCCGGATAAAAAAACCATACTTTCCATCGGTGGAAGCCAAGGTTCACGGACGTTAAACAATGCCTGGAAAAATGATTTGCAAAAAATTCAGGATACAGGTGTTCAGTTAATCTGGCAAACCGGAAAACTGGATTATGAGAAAATTAAAAATGAAGTTCCAAATGATCTGAAAGGAATTCACATCACGGAATTTATTTACGATATGAAAACGGCTTTTGCGGTGGCAGATGTGATTGTTTCGCGTGCCGGTGCCATGGCTATTTCGGAGTTATCATTGGTTGGAAAGCCGGTGATTTTGGTTCCTTTTCCTTTTGCGGCAGAAGACCATCAAACCAAAAATGCAATGGCTTTGGTCAGTAAAAATGCGGCTTTGATGTTTACGGACTCGCAAGTTCCTGAGCATTTGGTGCAGGCATCGCTTGACTTGATTCAAAATGAAGAAGAGCAAAGAAAATTATCGGAAAATTTAAAAAAATTGGGAAAGCCCAATGCGACAAAAGAAATCGTCGATATTTTGCTAAGTCAGATCAAATGAGTGTTTTAGACAAGACATATTATTATTTCATAGGTGCCGGAGGAATCGGGATGAGTGCCCTCGCACGCTATTTTAAATATTTGGAAAAAGTGGTTTTGGGATATGATAAAACCCCCACCGAATTGACCAATCAACTGGAAAAGGAAGGAATTGATCTGCATTTTGAAGATCATCTGGATAAAATTCCAAATTTTTTGACACCTGAAAATACGTTGGTGATTTATACGCCGGCGGTACCAATGGAACACAAAGAATTGAATTATTTTTTGGACAATGGATTTCAGGTGATGAAACGTTCGGAAGTGTTGGGCGAAATCACCCGTTCCAGTTATGGAATTGCGGTAGCGGGAACGCACGGAAAAACGACGACTTCTTCCATTTTGGGACATATTTTACATGAATCCGGATTGGAAAGCACTGCGTTTTTGGGAGGTGTTCTGGAGAATTATGACACCAATTTTCTGATAAACGGAAATAAGATTACGGTTTCGGAAGCGGACGAATTTGACCGTTCTTTTCTGCGACTTTCGCCCAAAATCGGAATCATCACTTCCATGGATGCCGACCATTTGGATATTTATGGAAACAAAGAAGAATTTGAACAAACTTTTAAAGAATTCAGTCAGAAAATTACTGAGAAATTATTTGTCCGGAAAGGTTTGCCGATTCCAAACGCTTCGACTTACGGTGTGGAATCGGGAGCGGATTTCGATGCGGTAAACATACGGATAGAAAACGGGATTTATCATTTTGATCTGAATACGCCTGCGGGAGTTTATGAAAACTTCGAATTGAAATTACCCGGAAAACACAATGTGGAAAACGCTACGGCGGCGATTGCGGTTGCGCTTCACCTGCAAGTTCCGGTGGCAAAAATCAAACAGGCACTGGAGGATTTCAGAGGAGTGAAAAGAAGATTTAACCGTTGGGACATCAAGGGAAAAATTTACATAGACGATTACGCACATCATCCGACGGAACTCAATGCTGTTATAAGTTCTGTGAAAGAAATGTTTCCAGAAAAGAAGATTTTGGGAGTTTTTCAGCCACATTTATTTACCCGGACAAGAGATTTTATAGATGGATTTGCGGAGAGTTTAAGTCAATTTGACGAATTGGTTTTACTGGATATTTATCCGGCGAGAGAATTACCGATTGACGGTATTACTTCTCAAGCATTGGCTGATAAAATTAATTTGAAAAATAAAGAAGTCTGTTCGCTTTCAGAAGCGATGGAATTGATAAAATCAAAAGATTTTGATGTATTGGTTACGGTAGGAGCAGGAAATATTGACACTTTGGTTAAACCTATAAAAAAATGGTTAGATGAGAACTAAATGGATGTTGTTAAAAACGATTTTAGGTGTCGGGATTCTTGCTTTTCTGGTGAGTTTTTCGGCACAAAGACATGCCTGCAAAGCAGTAACCGATGTAAAAATAAAGGTTGATCATGAGTCCGGAAAATTTTTTGTGAATGATAGTTTGGTAAGGAAAGTATTGGATGGAAAACAAATTCGGGTCAGTGAGGTGCCACTTGGTAATATGGAAGTGGATCAGGTTGAGAATATATTGGACCGGAATTCATTTGTAAAAAAGTCACAGGTTTTTCAAGACATAAATGGAGAATTAAAAGTAAGAATCCAGCAAGAAGAGCCTGTAGCCCGTATTAACACCGGTGTTGATGAATACTATCTTTCAGGCGATTTAACCAAAATGCCGCTTTCTACCTTGTATTCGGCAGAAGTTTTATTGGTAGGAGGAGAGATTGAAGAAGAAGATTATGAGGGAATTCGATCTTTGACCCAGTATATATCGGCTGATAAGTTGTTGAAAAAACACATTATTGCCGTTAAAAAAGAAAAGCCAAATTCGTTTATTTTGTTGGTAAACAAAGGTGATTACGTCATTGAATTTGGTGAATTAAAAAATTTCGAGTCGAAATTCGAAAAACTGAAATTATTTTACGATCAATTTCTCGGAAAAGTAGGATTGAATTATTATGAAAAAATTAACCTAAGATTTAATAACCAAATTGTAGCAACCAAAAGAATTAACGATGAAAAACACTAGAGGAATAGCCGTAGGCTTGGACATAGGGACCACCAAAATAGTAGCGATGGTAGGTCGTAAAAATGAACATGGGAAAATAGAAATACTGGGTGTAGGAAAAGCCAAAAGTCTGGGTGTTCATAGAGGTGTCGTCAATAATATTACCCAAACGGTTAATTCAATAAAAGAAGCGGTTGCAGAAGCAGAAGCGGCCTCAGGCTATAAAATTACCGATGTTACTGTCGGGATTGCAGGGCAGCACATCCGCTCGCTTCAGCACAGCGATTACATCACCCGTCCCAATTATGAGGATGTCATAGATGAAAATGATCTGAAAAAATTGGTGAACCAGGTTTACAAATTGGTGATGTTGCCGGGAGAGGAGATCATTCATGTATTGCCACAGGAATTCAAAGTCGATAGCGAAGGTGAAATTACCGAACCGATGGGTATGTACGGCAGCCGTTTGGAAGCCAATTTCCATGTGGTAGTAGGACAAGTGACTTCGATAAAAAATATAGCACGTTGTGTTAAAAATGCCGGATTGAATCTGGCGGGAATCACATTGGAGCCGATTGCTTCCTCAGATGCTGCACTGAGTAAAGAAGAAAAAGAAGCCGGAGTGGCTTTGATAGACATAGGAGGCGGAACGACCGATATTGCGATTTTTAAAGACAATATGATCCGTCACACTTCGGTCATTCCTTTTGGCGGAAACGTGATTACGGAAGACATAAAAGTAGGTTGTTCCATCATCGAGCGACAAGCGGAATTGTTAAAAGAAAAATTCGGATCGGCATGGCCGGGCGAAAACAAAGAATCGGAAATCGTTTCCATACCGGGATTGCGTGGACGTGATCCGAAGGAAATTTCGCTAAAGCGACTTTCTCAAATCATCCATGCGAGAGTTCAGGAAATTCTGGAACAAAGTTATTTGGAATTGAAACACTATGGTTGCGAGGAACAAAAGAAAAAACTGATTGCCGGAATCGTGATGACTGGTGGTGGTTCCAAATTGAAACACATCCGTCAATTGACTGAATACCTGACCGGAATGGATGTGCGCATCGGTTTTTCAAACGAACACATAGTAGGCGAAATGGTGGACGAACTTTCCGGCCCTGAATATGCAACTTCTGTGGGACTGTTGATGAAAGGTTTGGAGAAACTGGAAGAAAACATGGATGAGATCTACGAAGAAGAAGTCATTTCAGTAATGACAGGAGGAGAAGAATCGGCAGAAGGACTTGAAAATGAAAAAGTAAAAGTCGAATCATTATTAGATGTCGACAAACAGGAAAAGCCAAAAAAACAACCGGTTCCAAAAGTGAAAAAACCAAAAGGACCGTCGGTCTTTACAAAATGGACGGATAAATTTATCCAAATGATCAATGAAACCGAATAACTAAAAAATTGAACCAAAAAATTAAAGATATGAGTAGCGGAGATTTTATGTTTGACTTACCCAAACAAAGGTCATCATCCATCAAGGTGATAGGCGTAGGTGGTGGCGGAAGCAATGCGGTCAATCACATGTATCAACAGGGAATAGAAGGAGTGGATTTTGTGGTTTGTAACACAGACGCACAAGCTTTGAATAATAGCCCTGTCCCCAATCGCATTCAATTAGGCCAATCGACAACAGAAGGAATGGGAGCCGGAGCAAATCCTGAAGTAGGAGAACAAGCTGCTCTGGAAAGCATAGACGATATCAAAAAATTTCTTGACACCAATACCAAAATGGTTTTTATCACGGCCGGAATGGGCGGAGGAACCGGTACGGGTGCTGCTCCCATCATCGCCGGAATTTCCAAAGAATTGGGGATTTTGACGGTTGGGATTGTAACTGCACCTTTTTATTTTGAAGGAAAAATGCGTTTGGAACAAGCAGAAAGAGGAATTGAAAAATTACAGAAAAATGTCGATTCTTTGATCGTAATTAACAACGATAAGCTACGCGAATTATACGGAAACCTTGGTTACAAAGCAAGTTTTGCAAAAGCGGACGAAGTTTTGACGACAGCTGCCAAAGGAATTGCTGAAGTAATTTCCAAACACTATGCGACCAATATCGACTTGCGCGATGCCAGAACCGTATTGGCAGATTCCGGAACCGCCATCATGGGAACCGGTATCGCAAGTGGTGAAAATAAAGCAAAAGAAGCGATCAATTCGGCTTTGGATTCTCCATTGTTAAACAATAATAAAATAACGGGTGCTCAAAATGTATTGTTATTGATTGTTTCAGGTGACAATGAAGTAACGATGGACGAAATCGGAATCATCAACGAGCATATTCAGTTTGAAGCCGGAAACCACGCCAATATCATCATGGGGGTAGGTGAAGATTTATCTTTGGGCGATAAAATAAGTGTGACAGTTGTTGCAACCGGTTTTCCGATGGAAGATCAGGTTTTCACCGGACGTGAAGAAGAAAAAGTATTTCATAGGCTGGAAGAAGAACAACCATTGGTACAAAAACTATCCAGTGAAACACCTTATCCGGTTCGCGTAAAAAAGATCGTGGAAGAGGAGCTTCCTGAAAAAAAAATGGTGATTGAAGAAAAGCCTCAGGAAATCAAATTCTTTCTGGATGAAGTAGAAGAAAAACCACAAGTCAAAGAAGTGGAAGAAAGTTGGGAGCCACAGTTGAAAAAAGAAGTTCAACAACCGCTGTTTGCAGAAGAAAAAGAAGAAGAAATCGTTTTTGAGGCTGAAGAAGAAATCATCGAAGATCAATCCCAAGAAACAGAGCAGGAAGATGAATTCCCGCAAACCATCATGTTCACGCTGGATGATGATTTTGAAGAAGAGTTGCTTGAATTGGAAAAACCCATTACGGCTACTCAAACCGCAAAACCGGAAATAAAAAAGGAAATAAAGGAAGAAGTTGAAAAAGAAGATCCTTTTGATTCGCCTATTTCCCAATCGCTTTCACAAGCCATAGAAGAACGCAGAGCGCGGTTGAAACAATTCAACTATAAATTTAAAAATACGCTTCAAAACAAAACTTTGGATGAAGTGGAAAACATTCCGGCGTATAAAAGACAAGGATTGGATTTGAGTGAAAGAGACGATAATTCGCCCTCTGATTTCATCGTGAGTAAGGACAGTAATAACGAAACGAAAATAAGACCGAACAATTTTCTACATGATAATGTTGATTAATTTGGTTTAGAGGTTGGTTAGATTGCCCTTGGAAACAAGGGCAATTTTTTTGTGACTATTTCTCCAAAATCCCTTTCAAATCAGCCGGCGAATAATCGACCGATTTCAATGTTTTATCGTCGCCTTTTCTGAAAACCAGAAACAATCCGTCCACTTCTTTAAAATAACTCTCGGTTCCGTCTTTTTCGAAATAATGTTTCATCGTGGCTTCGGCTTCTTCGACCGATTTACAGGCTTTACTCATGTTGGAACGCTGTACTTCGTCAAATAATTCGGAGAACTTGTCTTTTAATCCAAATTCGAGAATCGCACCTGACAAAACGTATTGGATATCACAAAGCGCATCTGCGATTTCCACGATGTCTTTGTCTTTTATGGCTTGTTCCAATTCTTCTAATTCTTCAGCGATCAAAGCAACACGCAGTTTGCATCTTGCTTCCGAAGGAATTTGGGGGGAATCCAGAATTGGATGTTGGAAAGTTTTATGGAATTCGGCTACGGACGTTAAACTTTTCGGGTCTTTCATTTCTTTATTGTATAATGTAATTGTTGTAAAATGTATATCGTTTTTGGTTTGTAAAAATAGAATGATTTACTTGAAACAATACTCAACTTTGACAAAGTTTTTTCACAAAGAGCACAAAGTTTTCTAACAAAAAAAAAGGATTCGAACCTGAACCCTTTTTTATATTTTAATTGTACATTCTACCATATACAATTTTACTTTATACAATTTTTAAGCAACCACTTCTTTTACGCGGTCAGCGGCTTCCTGAAGCGTGATGGCAGAAAGAACTTTCAATCCTGAATCGTCAATCATTTGTTTGGCAATTTCAGCATTGGTTCCTTGTAACCGGACGATAATCGGAACCTGAATCGCATCACCCATGTTTTGGTAGGCATCTAGGATTCCTTGTGCCACACGGTCACAACGAACGATTCCTCCGAAAATATTGACCAAAATAGCTTTTACGTTTTCGTCTTTTAAAATGATTCGGAATGCTTTTTCCACACGTTCTGCATCGGCAGTTCCTCCTACATCCAAAAAGTTGGCAGGGTTTCCGCCTGATAATTTGATGATGTCCATAGTCGCCATCGCAAGTCCGGCTCCGTTCACCATACATCCTACATTTCCGTCTAATTTCACGAAATTTAATCCCGCTGCATCGGCTTCTACTTCGGTTGCATCTTCCTCTCTCGTATCACGCAAAGCGGCTAAATCTGGATGACGGAAAAGCGCATTGTCGTCAAGCGTTACTTTAGCATCAACTGCCATAATCTGGTTGTCAGACGTTTTCAAAACCGGATTGATTTCAAAAAGAGAAGCATCGATTCCTACAAAAGCTTTGTAAAGTGCGTCAATGAATTTCACACCGTCTTTAAAAGCAGCTCCGCTCAAACCTAAGTTGAAAGCGATTTTACGTGCCTGGAATCCTTGCAATCCAACGGCAGGATCTACTTCTTCCAAGAATATTTTTTCAGGTGTTTCTTCAGCAACCGTTTCGATGTCCATTCCTCCTTCCGTCGAATACATGATCATATTCACGCCTTTTGCACGGTTCAGCAATACGGAAACATAGAATTCTTCCGTTTCAGTTTCACCCGGATAATATACATCCTCAGCGATTAAAACCTGATGTACTTTTTTACCTTCGGCAGAAGTCTGTGGTGTAACCAATTGCATCCCGATGATGTTCTCGGCATTTTCTTTCAGCTTTTCCATAGTCGGAGAGAATTTTACTCCTCCTCCTTTTCCGCGTCCTCCGGCATGAACCTGGGCTTTTACCACCCAACCTTCATTTCCGGTCATTTCCGTCATTTTTTTTGCGGCTTCTACTGCTTCGTCAGGAGTGGAAGCGACAATTCCTCGTTGGATTTTAACACCGTATTTGCTTAAGATTTCTTTTCCTTGGTATTCGTGAAGATTCATTATAATAAAATTTGGTAGCGCAAAAGTAAGAATTCTATTGGATTTTAACTATTTAATCCCAATTGATTTTGGTCAAGGCAAGATAATGTATGAACAGAGAAAAAGATTCCGGAATTATTTTACCGGAATCTTAGTTTTATGGGTTAACTCCCTGTTTTATTCTTATTTTCCATCTCTTTTATTCTCATCTCAAGATACCTGTTTAATTTTTTGTAAATTTTTACAACAAAATAAACAAGAAAAATCAAAATTAATAATCCAACGACTTGAAAAATCATTAGACTCCAGCTAAAGTCATTTACTACTATTGTATCTTCCATGATTAAATTTTTTAATACTTCAGGATATTAGTCACTGCGTCCTGTTCTTTTATTTCTACACCTGAAAAGTAAATCATAGGATTGTCATCATACTTTAATGTTATTTCTGGAGGTTCTACAAAAAAGTCAATTGTATACGTAGCATCTACAAATTTTATATCCAAAGGATTATCTTGTGCAATAATTTTTTTTGTTAAACTCATTATGATAACACCTTGCTTTTGGTTACAATCCCATTTCCAATTTACCGAATTGACTTGAAAGTAACTTTCGTCTTTGTTAACTTTTTTATCACCTATTAATTCAATCATCAATGAGTCCATTTTGACAATATGTTTTATAGGTGCAAACCATTGGAGTTTTCCGTCTCCCATTCCTGTTGAAATAAATTGTAAGGAGTCACAATCGTTAACTTGTTGTGAAAATAATTTACAAAACCCAAAGTACAGAAAAATCAAACAAAATATTGATTGAAATATATTCATTTTAAACCTATTTAGAATTATTTAATCTGTATTTCATAAAATGATTTAAAAATAAACTATAAAGAATCGAAATAATTAGACCAATTGTAATGAAGTTTACTATATTATCATTGTTACTTATTTTTGGAATAAAGTAAATTATTTGTCCTAATATAATTATTAAGGTATAGATATAAGTATTTATTAATTTAAATATTTTATATAGTAAAAAAAACACAAAACTTCCAAAAAAAGAAATTGGAATAATAATCGTAAGCATATATGAATAAAAATATCCGGAAAATAAAAAATTATAAATTGATGATTTATTTAAAATAGTGTAAGCGAACAAATGACTTACTAGAACTAGTACTGAATAAATAAATATTAATATTATTGTTAAAATTTTCATTAAGAATTATTCACATGGGTTATCAAAACCTGGCAATGAACTTATTGGTGCATTTTGGAAAAGTACATTTTTCAATTGATTCCAGTCAGGTATTGATCTGAAATCATTATTTTCAATTGCATTACCACCAAAATCGTTTACAAAATCAACCATATTATCTTGGAATTTATTCCACAAAACATCTGCTTCTTCGAATTGTTGTTGTAATCCATCAACATTACCAATCCATTCTTGAATATCATTTTGCACTCTATCAACTCCCCTAGTATAGTATACATAATTTCCATTTACATCTTGATAGTATCCAAATTCTCTAACACCACTAACAGGATGATCAAAATCTTGTGGCGTTCTCATAGTGGCAAATTTCCATCTTTGCGGATGCTGTTCCACGCAAATCACACTGCCATCTTGTGTCATCCAGTCATTTACTTGAATATCAAATCGCATTATGCTAGATAGATATGTATTTGAATTCCATTTAGCTAATTCTGTTGAGTTATATGCACTAAAAGAAGTAGGTGTTCCTGATAAGAATGAATTTAATGATTTTCTCATTAATTGAAAAAAACTTTGAGGTGTAAATGCTTGACCAGTATTCGGGTTTATAGGGAAATTTGAAATTGTAATAGGATAATAGTCCATATTAACTTTTGCTCCGTCTGCAAACTCAATTAATTGCAAATCAAACCCATTAAATCCAATTTGATTGTTTATATCATCAATTCTATCCATAACTTCATATGGGAAATCGTAATCAATTACCTCTCTCCATTTGTCAAGCTGACTACAAGGAAAACCCAAATCTAATAGTAAATATGTGTTGTCTTCCAATTCGTTCTCAAGCATCATAAGTGTCCATTCAGTAGGATCTGTTGGTAAATCAGGCCCATTACCCCCTGATCCAGAACCACCAGAACCACCTCCATTCCCAGGATCACCATAGTCTGGAGGCGAACCTCCCCCTCCTGCAGATCCATCACAAACAAGAGTAATGCTATAATTTGTAGTGCCGTTACCATCTGTACAAGGGCAGGTGTTTGAGTTTCCTGTACATTCAACATGTTCGGATTCTAATGCAAAATAACATGTAGATAATTTTCCTTGAGAGCTTTCTTCATTATTATCCAAAATAGAAATACCGTCTGTATTCGTTACATGCAAAGTTCCTTCATAAGGTAAATATTCTCCATTATTATGTGCGGTTTGCCACTCCTCTGTAGGAGAATAATGTGCTATGAACTCTTCCGTTTCGCCATCCATTAGCCTTATAATCAGGTTGGAATATGAATAATTTTCATCGTCCAATGTGCTTACTCCCATAGTAAATGTGGTAAGTGAATCATTACTGAATTGAATAATGTAAATACTGTCAATTTTCTGAATGTAATCATCCCCTCCTTTATTGGCTAAATTGGAAAATAATGAAAGTGCCCGCCCTTTTGATAAAGATAGTTTTGATTTCATATCTTCAAAACTCACAATGCTTTTTTTATAGCCACTCTTTAGGGCAGTTTCTTGTTCAGTTGCGTGCTTATAAAGTCCCTCATCTTCCGAGCAGGAAAACAAAATACCCGCCACACATAGCAGTAAAAAATAAATTGTCTTTTTCATGTTGGTTAGAATTTAAAGTTAATAAAAAATTTGGTTTTAACAAACTTATAACAGAGTTGAAATTTTTCTTATTCATTTATCGGGTATTTCCACCCTGTTTTAGGGTAAAAGGATTTATTCTTTTTTCTGAAAAATTTAGTTAAGTTTGTGTAAAAGAATTGCCATGAACAAGACTATCGGGAAACGCATACGTGAAATACGCAAAAACAAAGGGATGTCACAGGAAGAGTTGGCTGATCTGCTGAACATTTCCCAGTCCGCTTACCAGCGTATTGAACATGGTGAAACCAATTCTTGGGCGGCGCACCTTGAAAGACTGTCTGAAGTTTTGGAAGTTAAACCTGAAGAACTATTATCTGATGAAAATCCAAATTTCACTAACGAAGGACAACAAGGAGGTATGGCATTTCAATATATTGGCACAATAAATACAGTAAATGCTCTCTCCGAAAAACTTATCGAACAATACGAAAAACGTATAGGAGAGTTGACAAAACGGATTCAGGAACTGGAAGTAAAAAAATAATCACGGACTCAAAACCCGAAATCCAACTCCCCGTATGCTTTCGATCTGTACCGAACTGTCTTCAGCTAAATATTTCCGAAGCCGGCTGATGAACACGTCCAGGCTGCGTCCGGAAAAGAAATCGGCTTCCTCCCAGAGATGGTTCAGCACTTCTTCGCGTTTGATGATCCGCTCTTTGTGTTCTAATAAATATTCCAATAATTGCGCTTCCTTTTCGGTAAGCGTCCGTTCTGATTTTTCTGTTTTTAAGCTTAAATTTTCCGGCTCAAAGGTAAATTTACCAAAAGCATAGGAAGTTGATTTGGCTGTTTCCGGTTTGGCATTTCTTTTCAGAATGTTTCGAATCCTTAGGATCAATTCATCGACATCAAAAGGTTTAGTGATGTAATCATCTGCTCCCAGTTTCAATCCGGTTAAAATGTCTTCCTTCATTTTCCGTGCAGTTACAAACAAAAATGGCAAATTAGGATAGGATTTTTGCAATTTTTCTGCCAATGTAAATCCATCTTCCTGCGGCATCATCACGTCGAGAATCAGTATGTCAAACGTATTTTTTTTCAATTCTTCCCGGGCTTCGATACCGTTGAAAACACGATGCGCCTGAAATTTATTTAACTCCAGATATTGTTTGAGTAAATTTCCTAAATCCAAATCATCTTCTACTATCAGAATTTTTGTCATAATTTTCAAATATTGTTTTTCCAAGCTCGAAATTCCTAAATCCTAAATCGTAAATCCTACATCGTAAATCCTACATCGTAAATCAGGTTGGTATTCTCAGAATAAACGTACTTCCTTTTTTCAGTGAACTTTGTACAAAAATATTTCCGCCCAGACTTTCCATAATCTGTTTACATAAAAATAATCCAAGCCCTAACCCTTTTACATCGTGTCGATTCCCTGTCGCGATCCGGTAAAATTTATCAAATATCTTTTTTTGTTCCGTTGCCGGAATTCCGTCTCCCTCATCCCGGATTTCGATGATATAATCTGAATTATTAAGAAATCCTTTAATTTGAATTTCACTTCCCTTCGCACTATATTTTTCGGCATTTTGTACCAAATTCTGAATGACTCTTCCCAATTGATAAGTATCCGTTTTTAAAACAAATTCATGGGGTTCCAATTCGGCTTTTAATAGGTGCGTTTCCGACGAGAAATCAGCCGTAAAATCCCTCAGGAATTTCACGATTTCTACTTCCTGTAATTGAACTTTTTGATGATTAAACGAGCTTTCCACAACTCTGTCCACGATATTCTGGATGCGGTTGTTTTGTCGTTCCATTGATTGCATTAACTCTTGGGTTACTTCGGGGTTTTGTCTAACTTCTTCTTTTTGTAAAGATTTTATAATCAGGTTTAAAGAAGCCAATGGTGTTTTCAGTTCGTGTGTTATGTTGTTGGCAAAATCCGTTTTGACTTCGGCAATTTTCTTTTGTTTGATGAGCGAACGATACATATAAAAAAACAATACGATGACCGCCAGAATCAAGGCGGCGGCTCCTATGAGCATACCCAGCATTTTTCCCCAGACTTTCTGCTGAAAATTGGAAATATCCATATCCACCGACAGGTCGTGTTTGTAAAAATACTGAACCGCATCCCGGCTTGCATTTTCATCCAATTCTACGGAAGTATTCGTAATACCGGTACTGATATTGAAACTTTTTCCTTCAAACTTTTCGCCCATAAAAACCAATGGTGGATCTATCACACGAAGCAGCGTATCATAAACTCCGTCGGTTTCAAAAAGAATCTGACGGAGTTCGAACCGGACTCTTATTTCTTTCAGAATCGGATAATCCTTTAACTGGGACTGCAAATAGTTTTGACTAATCAGCCGGACTGAATCGGAAATGAATTGCGCTTTGATGTGAAACTGTAACAGCGACAAACTGTCTTCCTTCTTTTTCAGACATAATTTTTTAAGATCGGAAACGAAACGGTCTTCGATGGTGTCCATTTCGGGTGATTCCAGCACCGGCGCGATTTCTTTTTTTACTTCGTTTACATAGGTTTCAGAAGTGAGTTGGTAGGTGTTTTGGATCAAATAATATTGAATGGAAATCAAGCCGGCCAATATTGCTATGCAGGAAAAAATCAGAAATTTAATTTGGTTTTGCCTTTTCATCCGGACACAAAAATAATCATCCCAAATTATTCTCGAATTGAAAATTTGAGCGTTAACCCTTCATTAACCTTAGATTAACCGATTTTCAAATTCAGCTGTTAGAAATTTGCTTCGTAAACAATTTAATATTAATCAAATGAAAAAAATACTATTTAGCTTGGCAATGCTTTTTATGAGCTTGCAGGCATTTACGCAGACAAGTTCCGTTAAAACTTCTTCGAATTCAAACATTTCCATTTCGGTAAGCAGTGATGATGATGATTATTCGTACATGGCAAGATTTGATTCCGACAAAACGGCCGCCGCCAAATCCGTTATCATGAAAACCTTAGGAAATGCAACAGAACAAACCGATCGCACTGCGATTTGGGAAGGAAAAGGATACAGCGTGAGCCTGCGTCAGGGAAAAATAGAAATGGAAATGGACAAAGATGCGGTGACCAAATCTTTTCAATTGAAAATCGAAGATTTGGGCGACCAGATTTCCGAAACAGTTGGTAGTCAAAAAGCACCAAAACCGCCAAAATCACCCCATACGTCAAAAAATAATTGATATATCAAATTTATTTTCAAAAATATGTAACAAATCAAAATTTTCTTCGTCTTTTAAGAAATAGAGTACCTTATGTCATTTATCATACGACTTACACTTTTTATTATAACATTGTTCCTCAGTTTTTATTTACAAGGGCAGGAATCCGATACCATTATGAGAAAGAAAATCCATCTCATAAAGGTATCGGATGAGCCTAAAATCGATGGTGTTTTAGATGATGCCGTTTGGCAAAATGCGCCAATTGCCGATGGTTTTGTGGAAAGACAGCCCAACAACGGAAAATCGATTCCGGATAGTTTAAGAACAGAGGTAAAAGTTATATATGATGATCGCGGTATTTATTTCGGAGCCACTATGTTTGATCCGGAACCCGATAAAATCCTCAAAGAATTAACCGAACGTGACGGAATCGGCAATGATGATTTCTTTTTTATTTTGCTAAACGGATATAATGACCGTCAACAGAGCTTACAATTTATAGTCACGGCTGCCGGTGTTCAGTATGATGCCAAAATGACAAACGGAAACGAGGACGCTTCCTGGAACGGAGTCTGGTATAGTAATGTGAAAATCAATTCGGACAGTTGGGTGGCGGAAATCTTTATTCCATATTCCGAAATCCGATTTCCTGGAAAAGATGTTCAGGTTTGGGGGTTACAGATGGAAAGAGAATTTCGTAGAAGCAGAGTACGTTATAGTTGGAATTTTGTGGACAATACAAAAGGAGCTTTTTCTATTTATGACGGCGAAATTCATGGTATAAAAAACATTGATCCGCCTACACGACTTTCGTTTCAACCTTATTTATCGGGGTATCTGAATAATTATGACGGCGAATCTGAATTTGTCTTCAATGGCGGAATGGATTTAAAATATGGCATCAATGACGCCTTTACTTTGGATATGATTTTAATTCCGGATTTCGGACAAACCAAATTTGACCCTTCGGTGCTAAATCTTACGGCCTTTGAAGTGCAATATGAAGAGCAGCGGCCATTTTTTACGGAAGGGACAGAATTATTTAACAAAGGAAACTTATTTTATTCGAGAAGGGTAGGAGGCTTTCCGACTTTATATCCGCAATTGACAGAAAATGAAGAAATCGCAGAATTTCCCGCAAGAGTAGATTTGATCAATGCTTTGAAAGTTTCGGGCAGGACAGGAAAGAATCTCGGAATCGGAATTTTTAATGCGGTAACGGAGCGTTCATTTGCCAAAATCCGCAACACCGAAACCGGCGAAACCCGGAAAGAGTTGGTAGAGCCGCTGGCGAATTATAACGTCTTGGTTCTGGATCAGCGATTCGGAGAAAATAATTCGATTTCATTTGTCAACACCAATACTTTGCGCGAAGGAAACCATCGTGATGCCAATGTTTCCGGTCTTTATTTCGATTTGACCAATAAAAAGAATACCTGGAATTTCTGGGGTGATGCCGAAGCGAGTTGGGTGAAGACCGATGAAAATCTTTTTGGGATGGAAGGAAATCTGGCGGCGGCAAAAATCAGCGGAAAGCACCGTTATCAGGCGAGTATATTTCTTCGGACTAAGGATTATAACATAGATGATCTGGGCTACACCGGACAAACGAATTATATCAATTATTATGGATATTATAGCTATCGACTTCTACAACCAAAAGGGTTATTCAATAGTTATAACCTGAATTTTAATTTGAATTATAACCGCAGGCTCGATCCCGATTTGTATTATAATTTCAACTTTAATTTCAACTCCAGCTTCACAACCAAAACCTTTTTTGTTTTTGGAGGTGGATTTGAAACGATGCCTTTCGGGATGAATGATATTTATGAACCGCGCGTGGAATCACGCCACGTAGATGTGCCGGCTTATTATAATCCCTGGGTTTGGATTTCTACGGATTACCGGAAACGGCTTGCACTTGATACTACGCTGGATTGGTACAAATATGACCAAAGAGGACGTGGGAAATTGATATTTGAATTTTCACCTCGATTCCGTGTTTCGGACAAATGGAAATTATTTCTTTTTACTCAAACCACGCTTTCCGACAAAGAACAAGGATTTGTTTCCTATGACGGCACAAACATTTTCTTTGGCGAACGCGACAGGAATACGGTGGAAACTTCGCTCGAATCCCAATATATTTTTAACGAAAAAATGGCGTTGAATCTCGCTTTCCGTCATTATTTCACTGATGTTACTTATGATAAATTCTTCACGCTTGAAAACGACGGAGAATTAACGCCCAACGATTCCTATCCAGAAAACCACAACGCGACTTACAACAGCTGGAACATAGACCTCAGATTCAGTTGGTGGTTTGCGCCGGGAAGCCAGTTGTCGTTGCTTTACCGAAATGCAATTGAGGGCTATGATAGAGCTTCACAAATGAATTTCCGTGATAATTTTGATTATTTGTTCAATCAACCCCAGCTCAACAGTTTCTCGGTTCGTGTCAGCTATTTTCTGGATTACAACCGCATGAAAACCTGGTTCAAAAAGAAACCTGAAAACACGGAAACCATCGGGCTACATTCTTACCATGATTATAAAGATTTTGGATATAAGAGGAAGGGATAATCTTTAAAAAAATTCAATGCTGAAAAAAATAACATTATTCATTGCAATTATTTTTCTGACAAATTCATGTGCTCAACAATTTGAAAAGGTAACATTTGAGGATACTCAAAATTCATATCTCAAACTAATTCCTAAAAACAAACCAAAAGGTTTGCTGATTGTTCTTCACGGAGGGGGCGAAAATGCGGAAGATGTGATGAATCAAATTGGGTTAGATGAATTAGCTGTCAAAAAAGATTTCATCGTTATTTTTCCGAATATCGAAGAAAGCGATTTTAAAATGGAAACCGAACAAGCGTTTTTAGACCGAATTTCGAAAGAGATGACCGAAAAATATAAAATTTCTAAAAACGAAATCATCATCGGCGGACTTTCCGGAGGCGGAATGCTTGCGATAACTTATACCGAAAGAGCCATAAGAGATAAAAATACGTTTTTCATTCCCAAAGCAGTATTTGCACTCGACCCGCCGTTGGACTATGAGAATTTTTATTATCGTTTACAAAGAGAAATTAAACGGAATTTTTCAGAAGTCGCAGTAAATGAAGCCAAATGGTTTTTAAATGAAATGGAAAAAGGACTGGGCGGCACACCCGAAACAGCAAAAGATAATTACATTGAAAATTCCATGTTTTCCTATCACCAAAAGGATGGCGGAAACGCAAAATATTTACTAAATATTCCGATTAGGATTTATACCGAACCTGGAATTGAATGGCAGTTAAAAAACAGACAACGAGATTTATATGATTTAAATTGCACAGACATTTCCGCTTTGATTAATTTTTTACAATTAAACGGTAATTCAAAAGCTGAATTAATCATCACAGAAAACAAAGGTATAAGACCCGATGGTAGCAAACATCCGCATTCTTGGAGCATAATGGATTCAGATGATATGATGAGTTGGATTTCTGGAATAATTAATTAAACTATATTTAAACTAAAAAAATGAAACACCTGATACTCTTAACCTATGGTATATTTTCTATCATATCTTGCTCTTCAACTCCAAAAGCAGACAAAACTAACGTACTTGATTTCGAGCTGGAAAAGATTGCACAACAAGGAATTTTCAATGGATTTTCAGTTGCAATTGTAAACGATAAAGGAAGTCTTTATCAAAATGGATTTGGTTTTGCCGATGCTTCTTCCCGAAAACCATATACTGAAAATACCATTCAAAATATAGCTTCAGTTTCTAAAACTTTTGTGGGAATTGCGCTGATGAAAGCGCAGGAATTAGGGAAATTGGACTTAGATGATCCGATCAATAAGTATCTTCCGTTTGCCGTTTTCAATCCAAATTTCCCGGATGACCAAATTACTATCAGACAATTGGCTAATCATACTTCATCCATTCAGGACAATGAAATTTATTCAACCAAAAATTACATTCTGAAATCCGGACAGGATTTGACTGGAATGCAATTGATGTTTGACGATGAACAATTATTCAATTCGTCGGAAGAAAAGATTTCTATGCAGGAATTTTTTGAAAATTCATTGACTTCAAATGGAAAATGGTTTCATGAAAATGCTTTCACCCGGCAAAGACCAGGATCAATCTATGAATATTCAAATGTAGGAACGGCTCTTGCCGCTTATATTGTTGAACTTGCTGCTCAACAGTCGTTTTATGATTTCACTGAGCAATATATTACAAAGCCCCTAAAAATGAAATCTTCCGGCTGGAGATTTCAAGACATTGATTTTACCAAATATTCGAAATTGTACGAAAACCCATTAAAGGAATTACCTTACTATGAAATGATTACATATCCAGATGGTGGATTCATCACTTCAGCAGAAGATTTAAGCAAATTTTTATCGGAACTTATAAAAGGCTATAACGGAAAAGGCACGCTCCTCTCAAAAGAAAGTTATGCAGAATACTTTAAACCGCAGCTTTCTGTTTCCAATTTTACAGACCGAAACGAATCCAATCCGTATAGTGAATCCTACAATGTAGGAATTTTCATTGGTTATGGATATACGGATTACATCGGACATACAGGTGGAGATCCCGGCGTTATGTCCATGATGTTTTTTGACCCGAAAACCAATTATGGACGAATCATGATTTTCAATACCAATTTTTCCGATAAAAAAGGAAATGATACTTTTTACAGGATTTGGGACTTGTTGGAAAAATACCAAGGGAATTAATTTTTTTGAGATAATTTTTTTAAATTCATTATTTAAATTAAATTGTATGCTCCAATCCATCTGCCCAAAACTTCCGATGCGCGAGAAATCAGCAACCAAAAATTATTATCTGAACCAATTGGGTTTTGAACAATTCGGAAGCGATGAATTTCCGGATTATCTGATGGTCAAAAAAGAAAACATAGAAATCCATTTCTTTTTGTTCAAAGAATTAGACCCAAAAGAAAATTATGGTCAGGTTTACATTCGCGTAGAAAATATCGAATCCTTGTACCAATCCTATTTAGACCAAAATATAGCGATTCATCCAAACGGAAAATTAAAGGATACATCTTGGGGAATGAAGGAATTTCATCTACTCGACCCTGATAATAACCTGCTGACTTTTGGAGAAATCATTTAGAATCATTTTATTTTTGCGCTTCTTCCAATAATTTCTCCGATAATTCTTTTCCTAAATAATTATCCACGATTTTGTGAATCAGATACAACAAAGGTGTAACCAAAACCGCCACCGTAAATTTATAGATATAACCCACCAGACAAATCGCCAAAACCGTTTGCCAGCTCCAGTCATATTCGGGATTTAAATAAAAAGCAATGAAAGCCACCACAAACGAATCGATGAGTTGTGAAACAACTGTCGAACCCGTTGCCCGCAACCAAAGCGCCTTTTCGCCCGTCCATTTTTTGATTTGGTGAAAAATGGAAACATCCAGAATTTGTCCGAGTAAAAAAGCAGTGATGGATCCAAAAATGATCCACATTCCCTGACCGAATATTTTATTGAAAGCCAAATGCATATTGACTTTTTCACCTTGCACCGTATCATGAACCCAGAAATCGGCCGGTGCTACTTGGATTGAAATCCAAGTCATCAGAAAACAAAACAACACCAAAACAGCCGTCATATAGGAAAGAAATTTCACTTGTTTTTTGCCAAAATATTCGTTGATGATGTCCGTCATGATAAACACAAGTGGCCAGGTGATGGAGCCTGCCGACATATTGAAAGACAAATTTTTTTCACCCAAAAAATCAATCGAAAAAGGTTCGAAACCCAAGGATTTCTCTACCGAAAAGATTTTGACACCGATTAATTCCGATAGAATTGTATTGGCAACAAAAAATCCGGAAAGGACGATGAGTAGTTTGCTTTCTTTTGAGTTAAAAGTCATAATTTCAAATGTAAAAATATTTAGACAGTTTCTTAGTCAAAAATATTTTGTAAATCCTGTCTTCCAATTATTGCCATGATTTCGACCATCCCTTCATTCAGTTTAAAATAAATACTATCTGAACCGCAAACACAACGCCTATAACCGGATTTTATAAAATCCACGGACTCAAAAGAATATGGACGCTCTGCAATTATTTCAAAATATTCAAAAAATGAATCAAAGTATTTGTCGGCCTGCTCCATACCAAACTTATGGACACCATAATGATGAATCCTTATTAAATCTTCCTTTGCAGCTTCGGATAGTTTATATTTAGCCACTAATTAAAGATTTCGATTCTTTCAGGATTTGATCCTTTGAATCTTTTGTAAAGCCGCTTTTTTCAGCTTTTTCCAATTTTGATTTAATCCAATCTACTTGCAGTTGTTGCTGCCTCGCCTGCCGAATCAGGTCATTTACAAGTTCACTTTTACTCGAATATTCTTTAAGATCAACTTGTTCTTTTAACCATTCATCATTTGGGTCTGTAAGGGAAATACTTTGCCGTGCCATATTTATTGATTTGATGTAAATTTACACCAAAAACGAATCAAAAACAAATGAAATAAAATTGAACCATTTCTTAAAAAGCATTTATTTTGTACGAATTAATTTCAATCGTGCCGGACAAAAGACTCATCATCGGAATTTTGGTTTTCATTGCTGTAAATTTTTTGCAGGCGATCTTCACACCGATTTCGGAAGATGAAGCCTATTATTGGCTTTGGTCAGAAAATTTGGATTGGGGTTATTTCGATCATCCGCCTATGGTGGCTTGGTGGATTTCTGTCGGTTATAAATTCTTTCAAAATGAATTAGGCGTTCGGCTCATGACTATTTTGTTTAGCGGATTTGGTATTTTTCTTTTGTGGAAAATCCTTCAACCCAAAACCGATAAACAATTCAAATTATTCGCAATAATTTTTAGTTCAGTTTTGGTTTTTCAGGTTTTCGGATTTCTGACCACGCCCGATGCGCCACTGCTCTTTTTTACTATTTTTTATTTGTTTTCGCTGAAAAACTTTCTGGAAAAGAATTCCGTTTTCCAAACCATTTTACTTGCCGTTTCCTTTGCAGGGCTTATGTACAGCAAGTATCACGGGATTTTGGTGATTTTGTTTACGTTGCTTCCGATTCTAAAAGTTTGGATTCGGAATCCGAAATTTTATCTGGCGGTTCTGGGAAGTTTGATTTTGTATTTGCCGCATATTCATTGGTTATTTCAAAATGATTTCATCCCGATTCAGTATCATTTTTTGGAAAGAAGTTCGGATGAGCATTTTGAATTCCGCAAATTGTTTAATTATTTAGGAATTTATTTTCTGGGTTGTGCGCCGTTTCTGAGTTATTTTATTTGGCAATCTATTGTAAAATTCAATTCGAAAAACCCCTTTGAAAAAAGTGCTTGGTGGTTGGTAATTCTGCCCGGAATTTTCTTTTTCGTTTCGATTTTTAAAGACAATGTCCAACCGCAATGGCTGCTCATCAGCTTTGTGGCAATGGCAATTGTTTTATACCTTTTTAATTCGGAGAAGGAAAATCTAAAATGGATTTTTGGGCTGGGATTTGGTGGAATTATTTTGGTTTTGATTTTGAGGATCCTAATTGCTGTTCCGGGAATTTCTCCTTTGTTTAAAAATATGTATTTCGGAAGTATCCTTCAAAAAATGGATGTAGAAAATGCGATTTTTGAAAAATACCAGGAAGCATCGGTTTATAAATTTTACAATCCCGAACGCAATGTGGCTGTTCACCGGACGCTCGGAAATCGAAAAAGTCAATTTACACTTTGGAATTGGGAAGAAGAATTATTTGGAAAGGAAGTAACCTATATTTCGCCTTGGGTGAAGTCGGAATATTCGTTCAAAGGATACAAAAACCGCGATTATTATCTGAAAGAAATTTCGGATTATATGACGTATGAATTGGTTGAAATCCAAATAGTTGAATGTGTTTCGACGAAACCAAATGAAGAAATCCAATTGAACATTAAAATCAAAAATGGACAGAAACATCCGGTTCAGATCGGAAAGGATTCTCCCTTAAAATTAAATGTGAGTTATTATAAAGATTTGCAATACGAAATCCTTTATTCACAAGGAATTACAACAGAAAATTTCACCTTGGAACCTGAGGAAGAAAAAGAGTTGGAAGTCCATTTTAAAAACATTTCTGAAACTGGAAATTTTAAGGCTTGTCTGGGAATTCATTATTCGGAAATCGGAACTTCTTATTTATCCCAACCCATCAGGGTTTTGGTGGAATAGCGCCGACTCGGGTTACCATGATAATCCTCCCGGGATCTTTGGAGTCAGATTTTGCATGAACTTTATAGGCATCATTTCCATAGGTTTCCAGAATGCGGCAATGAACAGAATCACCCACACTGTCATCCATGGAAAACAGAAATCCTTCAAATTTTTCATAAATCAATTCATATTCGCAATCCGATTTCCAAACAACTTTTGAGGTTACCGTACCTTGAAAAAATGTATTGAATTCGGTTTGCACACTGCCTTTCCGACTCATTTGAATTTCATCATCAGGCATTCCGGGTTCAAAATAGGTAAAATCGCCTTCTTTGAATTTTTTGCATTTGGGTTTCTGCGCAATTGTCGAGATCGACATCAAAAAACTTAGTATGATAATTATATTTGGCACGTTTACAAATTATTTAATTCCTTTTTCCTCCAGCCATTTCCGGTATTTTTCGGCATTGCGTTCGTGTTCCGCAAAATCGTTGGTAAAGCTATGGTAACCCGGTCTGTCGGGGTCGGCACAGAAATAAACGAAGGAATGCCCATCCGGATTCAAAACCGCATCTACCGCACTCATATTGGGCAAACAAATCGGAGCCGGCGGTAATCCTTTGACGCGATACGTATTATAATCCGAAGGCGTCGCTAAATGTCCGTAATATACCCGTTGGATTTTTTGGTTGAATCCGTTTTGAAGTTTGTATGCATATATAGACGTTGGGTCGGCTTCCAGTCGCATATTTTTTGCCAAACGGTTCAGATAAGCCTGCGCAACTTTGGGTTGCTCATCTCTTTTAGACGCTTCCAACTGGACAATAGATGCCAGCGTAAAAACCTGCAACGGTGTAAAGTTCATCGCTTCGGCTTTTTGCTGTCGTTCCTCTGTCCAGACTTTTTCGTATTCATTTATCATTTTTTCGACAAAAGTATCGCCCGAAGTTGCCCACCAATAATTATAGGTATTCGGAATGAAATACATTTTTACGGTTTCGGCTGTCAGATTGGGGTCTTTTTGTTTTGCCCAATTCACAATGGATTGTACAATCTGAGCCGAATCAGCTTCAATTTTTTTGGAAACCGAACCTGCCAAATGGAATATGGTCGGTTCGTTTTTGATCATCAAATGAACTTCTTCCTGCGCACCTGAAACGACACGTTTTAAAACAGTTTTATTGGTTTCGCCTTGGTTCAGCTTATATTTTCCCGGTTTAATTTTTTCGGAGAAATCTTTTGAATCGGCATAATTTTCAAAACTTTCGGGATCTTCCAATTTAACTGACAAAGAATCCAAAACTTCTTTGTAGTCAGCGTTTGAGCGGATGTATAAAAATCCGTCTTCTTTCACATTGCTTTTCATTCCGTCAAAAAACGAACAACTTGTCAGGGTCAATGTCAGCAAAAAAAGACCTGATAATTTATAGAGTGATTTCAATTTTCTTCTCATTTCGGGAATCTCTTTAATCAATATTTATTCCACCTTCAAACACTGCTTCTGCCGGACCAATCAGCCAGACATTTTCAAAACCGCCTGATTGATTTTTCTCAAAACGGACTTTCAGATTCCCGCCTTCGGACTCTACATTTACTTCATTCGAATTTATTTTTCCCGCTTCAAAAGCCGCAATGGCTGCAGCTGTAATTCCCGTTCCACAAGCAAGAGTTTCGTCTTCCACACCGCGTTCATACGTTCTGATTTTCAAGGAATTTTCTGACAAAATCTGCACAAAATTCACATTGGAACCTTCTTCAAAATACGGTGCCCCGTAACGGATTTGTTTTCCTGTGTTTTTTACGTCAATTTGATTGACATCCTGCACGAATTCCACGTGGTGCGGAGATCCGGTATTTAAAAACAAATGGCTTTCAAAAGTTTGTACGTCGGAAACATTTGTCATTTTTAAATGAATATTTTCTCCTTCTAAAAACGCTTCGTGAAGCCCGTCTATGGCATTGAAAGAAGTCTGATTCTGAATTAAATTCAAATCTTGTGCAAAAAGAACGATGCATCTCCCACCGTTTCCGCACATAGTGCTTTGTCGTCCGTCCGAATTAAAATAAATCATTTTGAAATCAGAACCTTCATCATTTTGAAGTAAAATCAACCCATCTGCGCCTATGCCAAAATGACGGTCGCAAAGTTGTTCGATTAATTTCTGACTAACAGGAAATCTGTTTTGTCTGTCATCTATCATCACAAAGTCATTGCCGGCACCTTGATATTTATAAAAACGAATTTTCAAAAGCAAAATTTTAAACAAATTTAGGAAATTTTGGCGGATCAATTTAGTTTGGAATATAGTTTGTGCGGTTGATTTCTAAAGTATTGATAATTTTTGTTAAAGTGGCGTTAAACCATTTGTAGGCCCGATTTTAATAACAGAAATTTGAATCGTTTTTAAAAGAATTAATAATTAAAAACCAAGTTTATTTTAACTTATGAAAAAATATATCGGATATTTAATGGTTGGACTTTTTAGTGCAACTTTTGCGATTTTGGGAATGAACTATTTCTCAAATGGCTCTGACGGCAGTATCATAACAACTGCCGGTGACAAGAACAACGGTGCTTTTTCTTTTGTGGATTACAAAGGAAATTATTCTTTCAATGCGCCCGATTTTGTGGATGCTTCGCAGAAAACGGTCAATGCTGTGGTGAGCATCAATAATTTTTCTCCTCAGCAACAAAGACAAAGAACGAATGATCCTTTTGAGTATTTCTTTGGATTCCCTCAACAGGAAAGAGATCCTGATTTACCTACGGGACAAGGTTCAGGAGTAATTATTTCGGAGGACGGATATATCGTTACGAATAATCATGTCATCAAGGGATCAGATAAACTTGAAGTCGTTTTGAACAATCAAAAGTCTTATTCGGCTGAATTAATCGGAACAGATCCCAATACAGATATTGCTTTGATTAAAATTGAAGAAAAAGGATTACCGTTCATCAAATTTGTAGATTCTGATGCGATTAATGTCGGAGACTGGGTACTGGCTGTTGGAAATCCGTTTGGATTGAATTCTACGGTAACGGCGGGAATCGTTTCTGCCAAAGGTAGAAGCATCGATATTTTACGTAGAAATGCGACGAACCCTATCGAATCCTTTATCCAAACGGACGCAGCTATAAATCCCGGAAACAGTGGAGGTGCTTTGGTCAATCCAAACGGAGATTTGGTGGGGATCAATACGGCTATTTCCTCTCAAACAGGAAGTTATGTTGGGTACGGATTTGCGGTTCCTTCTAATTTGGTGAAGAAAGTTGTCGAAGACATCAAAAAATATGGATTGGTTCAACGCGGATATTTGGGAATTGAAGGAATGGATTTGAATGACGAATACCGAATCAAACAGTACAACCGAGAAAAGGGTACCGACCTTAAATTCCAGCAAGGAATATTAGTTCAAACCGTTACGGACAACGGAGGTGCGCAGGATGCCGGAATCCGAAAAGGCGATATCATTACGGAAATTGACGGACAAAGAATCACCAGTTTTGGCAAACTTTCATTTGCCATCGGAAGTAAATATCCGGGCGATAAAGTAAACGTAAAACTATTGCGTGACGGAAAAGAAAAAGAATATACCGTTACACTACGCGACCAGAAAGGGAATACGAGCAAACGTTCTATTTCTGATTTGACGGTAACGGAAAAATTGGGAGCTGAATTTGAGCCATTGACAGACCGTCAGAAAGTGAGTTTCGGGATTGATTATGGCGTGATGGTAAAAAATCTGGAGTCCAATAGTAAATTAGGTGCTATAGGCATTGGTGAAAACTTTATCATTTTGAAAGTGAACGACAAAGAAGTAAGCTCACAAAGTGAAATAGAAAAAATCCTCAAATCCCATAAAGGAAAAGTTTCCATCAGCTATGTGGATCCGTATGGTAGAATCTATACAAGAGGATTTACACTGGACTAAACCGATTTGTGTTTTCATAGTTTTAGGTTCGGCACAACCCAATTAACAACGGGTTGTGCCGTTTTTAATTTTTATATATTTGAAACGATGAAAAAGCTATTGATCTTAGTATTTCTGCTGGCAATTGGATTTGCCAAAGCACAGGAAAAAGGTGGTTTGATGAGTCATTTGCTCATAAATGCAGGCTACGCCAATCTCAACGGAAATTATTTCAAACTAGGGCCGGAAGTTTATTTAACTCAACCCAACGGAAATCTGATCGACCTGAGTGCAACGGCAAACATGGCTTATTTTAAAGATAAATTTGTGGTGGTTCCCGAACTGGGAATCGGCTATCAGTTCAACAGCAAGAGAGTTGAAAACCGCATCGATCCTTACCGTGAATATGTAAACAGTACGTTTTATTCGGCAAGAGTAAATGTTTCGCCGTGGAACGTCACACCCGAAATCGGAATCGCCCTTGCCGGAATCGTGGAAGCTAACATCGGCTATTCCTTCCAGTTTGCCGACCACAAATACACTTCATTTGACGGAATCAAATTCGGTTTGACCATCCATATTCCGACGATTTATTTTGTAAGCGAAGCAGGGTTGTATTAACGATTGAACCTTGTCAAGGTTATTTTCGTAACGAATATTAACCTTGACAAAGTTTCTTCATAAATGTATATTCTACTTACAATTCATTTTCATAATTTAGAACTCAATTGTTTGAATGATGAATCAGAAAAATTTTACGAAGCGCGAATTTTTAAAAATTGCCGGAATGGGAAGTTTAGGTTTGATTTTCTGGCAATGTTATGATGCCAAAAAAGAAAATTCTGACCTTTCGGATTCCACTCCTGCAAATCCCGAAAACCCACAAAATCAAAATTCGGAAAAAGTCGAGTTCACAGACAAAGATGTACTCTTCCTGACCCGAAACGACGTAAAATTTGACGAATTAAGAAAAGGATTCAACAAGCGTTTTGATCGTCTTCCTCAGATTATTGCGCTTTGTTTTACGACTCTTGGCGTTCAGGCAGCCGTCCAAAAAGCAAAAGCCGAAAAACTGAAAATTTCGGTAAAAAGTGGCGGACATAGTTTCGAAGCATTTTCTTGTGGCGCAGATAGTTTACTGATTAATTTGTCCCAAATGAATAAAATCAATTGGATAGATTCGGAAAATGTAGTTTTGCAACCCGCTTGTCTTTTGCAGGAAATTTATGCCGATTTCCTACCCAAAAAACGAATAATTCCGGCAGGTTCCTGCGGAACCGTCGGCGTTGCCGGGCTGGCTTTGGGCGGAGGTTACGGATTTTTCAGCCGGAAGTACGGATTAACCTGTGATAATTTGACCAGGATTCAATTGGTTGATGGAAACGGAAAAATTCAGGATTCCGACGAAAACCCTGAACTGCTTTGGGCTTGTCGGGGCGGCGGAAACGGAAATTTCGGTGTGGTAACGGAATTGGAATTCAAAACGCATCCGGCTCCTGACTCGTTCAGTTCTTATCGTTTGAAATTTAGGAATTTGGATGTTGAACGGTTCATGCAATTGATACGTGCGTGGTTTTCATATACTTCCGGCTTACGAAATGAAGCCTTTTCTGCTTTTGTTTTAAACGGAAAAACATTGACGATCTTGATTACAAATTACCAAAAACATACGACTGAATTTGAATCGACTTTTTCGGAATTGAAAAATTTATCGGATGATTATAGTCCGACCTATGATCAACCGTTGCCAAATGCCCTGAAACGCTATTATGGTCGGAAAGAACCGCTGTATTTTAAAAATGCTTCAGCCGGACTTTATAATGGAATCGAAGATATCGAAAACATTTTACCACAGGTTTTTGAAAAAGTAATTTCCAAATCAGGTATGATTTACCAAATCAATACATTGGGCGGAGCCATCAACAATTCGGAATTCGAAAAGAATTCGGCTTATCCGCATCGAAGTTTCCCATACTTGAGCGAATTGCAATCTTACTGGGACAATGTTTCGCAGGAGAATTCTTTTTTGGAAAAATTTGAAGAAATCCAGCAATTGTTTCATTCAAACGGCATTAGGGCGCAATATCGAAATTATCCAGACATCAATTTTCCGGATTGGGAAACGGCTTATTTTGGAAAGAATTATCCAAAACTTCAGCAAATCAAATCACAACTGGATCCGGAAGACTTATTTCATTATGTACAAAGTGTTCGGATGAGTTGAACTCTAAAATTAGTCGAATGATTTTTTCTGAATTATCAGCATAGTTCACTTCGATTTTCTGTTCTCCATCTGCCCATTCTTGGATTTTACGTAGATTAAATTCGCGGCTTATAGGCACACCCATACGCTCAAGGGCAATGGCATTGCATTCTTGTTCATATTGGTTTTTGATGGGCATCACAAACAATTTCTTTTGAAGAAAAAGAGCTTCGGAAGGTAATTCAAATCCGGCATTACAAAGAATTCCATCACAATTTTCAAAGGATCTCAAGAATTCAGTTTGATCAATCGGAAAAACAAAAACATTTCCTTTCACATAAATTTCTTTGGCTTTTTTTGAAAAAATCCGCCAATCCATGTGGGATTCGTTTAGCTTTTCAATTAAAAATTCGTCCGAAAAACTTGGTAAATAGGTCATATAGTAACCTTTATTTTTCGGGTTGAGATTTCGGATGGAAGAACGAACAACGGGATTGAAAATTCTGGGATGATAGTCATCAAAATGAAACCCAAAATACTCTTTCGTCGGAGCATAATGTTTCAACACCCATTCACCTATCTTATTTTTCTTTTCAGGTTTAGGTACTTCTTCAAACAACATTGAGGCTTGATGGCTTACTCCCAGGACGTTGGAATATTTAGCTAATTTACAAGCCCAGGCTGATATAGGCTCAAAATCATTTATAACCAAATCATAGTCTGCTATCGGAACCGTTTTGATGTCTTTGTAGGCTTGAAAAAAATTGTTTTTAAAAGCCGTTTTTCTATAAGAAAGACCACCCCTTGAATCATAAAGAAGCGAGATGCCCTGAAAACGAAATTTGGGTTTCTGGGGAAGTTCAATTTGAGATTGATGACCACTTACCAGTAAGTCCACTTCTGCATATTTCTTTAAAATGGGAAGTAATTCTTGAGCTCTGGCAATATGTCCATTTCCAGTACACTGAAGGGCATATAATATTTTCATAATTTAATTTTTTGAAAAAATAGACGGTAAGCCAGGTCCTTAATTTATAAACGGAAAAAGCATTAATCAAATTGCGTACCTAAATTTAATTTAAATTGGTTACAGATGAAATTAATTCTTCCAAACTCAAATCATTTATTTCTTCCTCTTCTTTTTGGATAAAATTATTTTGATTTTCATCATAGAAAAATATAGACCATCTTCCTTTATGGTATTCGAGTGCGCTTAAATTTTCTATCCAATCGCCTGAATTCAAATAAATACATTTTCCTTTTCTTGTTTTTATTTTTCTGATTTGCGGTTGATGAATATGGCCACATATCACATAGTCAAATCCTTTTTCTATGGCCAATTCAGAGGCGGTATTCTCAAAATCGGAAATATATTTGACAGCTTTTTTGACACTGTTTTTGATTTTTTTTGAAAGAGAGTATTTGTCCCTGCCAATTTTGGCCAGTCCCCAATTGATAGCATTGTTGAGCTGAATCAACAGATCATATCCGATTCCACCCAAACGAGCTATCCATTTGGAATGCTGAACGGAAGCATCGAAAACGTCACCATGAAAAATCCATGCTTTTTTACCATCGAGCGTGAGAATTTCCTTATTGGTCAATTTGATTTTGCCCAGATGCAATTCGGTAAATTTGCGAAGCATTTCATCATGATTACCTGTGATGTAAATCACTTCAGTCCCTTTTGCTGCAAATCCGATGATTTTTTTTAATACGCTCAAATGCTTTTGGGGAAAATATCGTTTTTTGAATTGCCAGATATCGATGATGTCACCGTTTAAAATTAATTTTTTGGGTTGTATGGAACTCAAATAGTGCAACAATTCTTTGGCTCTGCATCCATAAGTTCCTAAATGAGTGTCGGAAATCACAACCAAATCAACCTTTCTTTTCATGAATAGTTTCTGCAAAATAACGACTGTGACATGAATTGAATCTTATTGCAATGTTAGGATTCGGTTATTTTTCAACTTTACCATGACTAATCACTAATCACTATTCACCAATTACTAATCACTAATTACTTTTTTCTAATTTATAAACCTTATTTTAGCTCCATGATTTCGGCAAATAATATTCATAAAAGTTTTGGGGATTTAGAAGTGTTGAAAGGTGTTTCACTGAATGTGAGCGAAGGAGAAATTGTGTCCATCGTAGGAGCGTCGGGTGCCGGTAAAACTACTTTGCTTCAGATTTTGAGCAGTCTGGAAAAAAGTACGGAACCGGAGAAATTTTTTACACAAATTCTCATTAAAAAAGAGGATATTACCCAGCTTTCTGATTCCAAATTGTCCAAATTCCGTAACGAAAACATCGGATTTATCTTTCAATTTCATCAATTGCTACCTGAGTTTTCAGCCATAGAAAATGTCTGTATCCCGGGTTTCATAGGAAATGCCAAAACTCAATCGGTACAAAAAAAAGCCAAAGAACTATTGGAATTTTTGGGATTGGGAAACCGTTTGGAGCATAAACCTTCCCAACTTTCCGGTGGTGAACAGCAACGTGTCGCCGTGGCTCGCGCCTTGATTAATCAGCCGGGCGTAATTTTTGCTGACGAACCTTCCGGTAATTTGGACTCAAAAAATGCAGAAGAACTGCACCAACTTTTTTTCCGATTGCGGGAAGAATTCGGCCAAACCTTTGTAATCGTAACACACAACGAGGAACTTGCCGATATGGCAGACAGAAAGCTGGTGATGGCAGATGGTAGATTTGAGATGTAGGCCGTTTGGTTCACTCTGATTTACTTCTTAAATATTAATTATGGTTTTGATTTTCCTGAATTGGATTTACATTTTCTGGATAAGCCTAGGAATGGGCTTGCTGGCTCAACCTTTTGTGCAAAGAAAATCAAACCTTTTTTTTATAGCACTATTTGGGTTGTTTGCAGAAATGCTGCTCATTCATCTCTATGCCGTTTGGCTTCCCATAAACGAAATTTTTTACGGAATCAATTTTATTATCGCCTCATTCGGGATATTTTTTCATAGAAAATGTCTGCCTGCTCAACTTTCATCGCTGATTTCTGAATGGCGCTCGTGGAAAAAGACAATTCAAATTTTTGGTTTTTTGCTTACAGTTTTAATTTTAATGCAATCTGCAACCCAACCGTTCATTGTAGATAATGAAACCTATTATATTCAGACAATCAAATGGTTAAATGAGTTTGGGTTGGTAAAAGGTTTGGCAAACCTGCATTTCTTTTTGGGTCAGATGTCCGGATGGCATTTATTGCAAAGCGGTTTCAATTTTGGGTTTGCAACTGATGGTCACAATGATTTAAACGGATTTTTAATATGGATTTTCACCTTTTTTTCTTTGCATCATCTGAATCGATTTTTCCAAAGCCGCATCACGATGGATCTTTTTTTGGGATTGATTCCGGTCGGAAATCTATTTTTCTTTCAGTTCGTCAGCGCACCTTCTCCCGATTTGCCCGTTTTCCTAATTTCCCAGCTGATTTTTTATTTGTTTTATAAAAATTTCATTTCGTATCAAAGTGATTTTAAACCAATTTTTTTATTGATCATTTTTTTGATTCTCATCAAAATCACGGTTTTACCATTACTGATTTTACCGATTGTTCTGTTAATCAAACATCGGTTATTAAAAGTCGAGTGGTGTTTTGTGATGTTTGTTTCGGTTATATCATTTTCAATTTATTTTTTGAAGAATTATATCATTTCCGGCTATTTGATTTATCCGGTTTCTTTGTTCGGTTCTCTTTTTAATCCGGACTGGAAATTGTCGCCGGAAGTTGCCAAATTTATGATGCAAAACCTGAAAGTTGATTCTCTGACAGGCCTGGATATAACGGAAATACAAAATCAATCGTTTTTTGAATATTTTAAAAACTGGTTATTGGAGTCCGGTTTACGAAGTGTTTTTAATAAGTTGATTATCATACTCTTATTGGTTTTTCCATTTTGGATCAGGAAAAATAAAACCCTTTTTTGGTTGTATATATATGCTCTGGTTCAGTTTGGATTATTGTATTTTACCTCGCCTCAATATCGGTTTTTCATGCCGCTGATTATCGGAATGAGTTTGTACATTTTGGCGAAATTATTTTTGAATAAATCGAAACTAATATTGCCCTTTTTTGGATTTTTAAGTTTAATCAGCCTGATTCCTTTGCTTTTTTCCTTCAATGTTTCCAATATCAAAAACAGTCAATTTATGCCGGACAAATTGGAAGCTTATCAATTGTCTAATTTTATTTTACCGTCCAAAAATTCGCTTCATGATTTTGAATACGAAAAAGTTACAGAAGGTAATTTGAAGTACAATTCTCCTGTAGGTGAAACCGAATTTTTCTGGATCACAGGCGATGGAGATTTGCCTTGTGTAAATCAATCTATGGTCCAATATTTCAAAAAATGGCACCATATCCGCCCTCAAATGCGCACCGGAAATCTAAAAGACGGATTTTATGCTGAAAAATTATCCAAATGAATTTCAACGAATTAAAAATATTTCTGGACGAAAAAGTCGTTCTCTATAACCAATCGAAATTCATCGAATCCGACCCGATTCAGATTCCGCATCGGTTTTCGGTAAAAGAAGACATCGAGATTTCCGGGTTTCTCGCCGCTACTTTGGCTTGGGGAAACCGCAAAATGATCATCAATAAACTAAATGATTTGATGAACCGTTTGGGAAATTCGCCTTTTGATTTTGTGATGAATTATTCGGATGATGAATTTGAAAAGATTGAAACCTTCAAACACCGTACACTGAATTCAGTTGATTTGGATTTTTATCTGAAATCGCTCCGGAATATTTATGAAAATCACGGCGGACTGGAAACTGCATTCCATTTTGAAAATTCGGATCAGGACAGTCTGAATGCCATCGAGCATTTCCGAACTATTTTTTTAGAAACTTCCCATCAAATTCGTTCTGAAAAGCATCTTTCAAGTCCCGCCAAAAATTCTGCTGCCAAACGGTTGAATATGTTTCTGAGATGGATGGTCAGAAAGGACAATCAGGGTGTGGATTTCGGTATCTGGAAAAACATTTCGCCTTCCCAATTGGTTTGTCCGCTCGATGTTCATTCCGGAAATGTCGCCAGAAAACTCGGAATTCTTACAAGAAGTCAAAATGACTGGAAAGCCGCCACGGAACTGCAATTGAACTTAAAAAAGATGGATCCGAAAGACCCGGTGAAGTATGATTTCGCACTATTTGGGTTGGGAGTTTTTGAAGGATTTTCGAAACTTTGATTACATTTGATTCCTATGACAATTCTCCAGCTTTTTAAAAACCTTTGGCCGTATGTAAAACCATACAGATTTTTGGTTTTTGCCGCATTGTTTTTAACGCTGATTGGGTCTTTTACCGCTCAGGTAAACGCTTTGACACTCCAATACACAGTGGACGAAGTCAACAAATTAGTCGAGTCCGGTAAAGGTTTAAATTCAGGTTTGAATATTCTGGTGACCATTTCCCTGATTTTGCTTGGGAAAGAAATTCTCAATGTTATCATCACATTTGGGCAGAAATTTTACGGAGAAAAACTGCGGATTTACGTTTCGCGGGATTTGGCGCAAGCAGTGGTCGATAAAATTTTGACGTATCGGATGGCTTTCTATACTGCCAACGATAATGAGTCCGGAAAACTGCAAACACGTATAGACAGAGGGATTGAGAGTTTAACGCGTTTGGTTCAGAATTTTTTCATCAATATTTTACCGCTTTTTGCGAATTCTTTTATTGCCTTGATTTTGATGTTCAATGCCAACTTTTGGGTTGGATTCGTTGGATTAATGATCGTTCCGGTTTATATTTTCATCACCATCAAACAAGCCAAAACACTCAGCGGATGGCGGCGAAATATGCGGAATTTCCGGGAAAGCAAAAGCCAGGGAATCGTAAACATCATTCAGTCCATCACGGTTATCAAATCTTTTAACCGTGAAAAAATAGAATCCGACAAACAAAATCAGATTCAATATGATTTGACTGAAAACCAATTGAAAACCCAAAAAACAGGATTTTTGTTTAATGGTGCCAAAACATTTATCGAACAAATCGGTGTGGTGATCATCATCATCCTGACCGCTTATCTGGTTTTGGATGGACAGATGAGCATCGGGATGATCATGTTTCATATTTTATTGTTTGGAAATGTAACAGCACCGATCGGGCAACTGCACCGGATTTTTGATGAGATGAATGATGCGATGATTTATTCGGAAAGTTTCTTTGAAATTTTAAATGCCGATCATGAAATGGAAAATTCCGGAACTTATAAACCGGAAATAATTACCGGGAAATTTGAATTGAAAAATATAGATTTCGTTTATCCAAACGGAACGCAGGCACTTTTTGATGTCAATATGGAAATTCTTCCCAATAAAATCACGGCTTTGGTTGGGTTGAGCGGCGCAGGAAAAAGTACGATAGTCAATTTGCTTGATAAATTTTACGAACCTACTTCAGGTGAAATTTTATTGGACGGAATTTCACTAAAAGACTACGATACCCAATTCTTACGAAATAACATAGGGTTGGTGCTTCAGAAAAATCATATTTTCAGCGGTACCATTGAAGAAAACATCCGTTACGGAAATCCAAATGCTTCGGCTGAACAAGTCCATGAAGCCGCAAAACAAGCCTATATTTACGATCAGGTGATGGATTTGCCCCAAAAATTTGAAAGCAATGCACTTTTGCTTTCGGGAGGACAGCAGCAAAGAATTGCCATTGCCAGAATGTTCCTGAAAAATCCGCCGATTATCTTTCTGGATGAACCGACGGCGAGCCTGGATGCAATTGCCACGGAACAAATTAAAAACAGTCTGGATGCCATTAAGAAAAATAGGACAGTAGTTATTATTTCGCATAGTATTTCGCAAATCATCGATTCCGATCGAATTTATGCAATGGAAAACGGAAAGGTAGTTGAATCTGGTTCGCACGAAGAAATTTATGATAAACAGGGTGTTTATAAAGGTATATTTGATGCGATGGCAAGAAGTTTAAACATCGAAAAAATTGCCAAGACTTTTGATGATGATGAAGAAAATTTTTAATCCGCATTATTTTCTAAATTTGTTTCTATGACTGATTTCTTAAATAATTTCAATTCGAAGTATTTTGACAAATTCATTGATTTCAGCATTGGGTTTCTGGAAGCGATTGCCATTTTGGTGATTGGGTTTTGGTTGGCGAGAATTATCAGTAAATATGCGCATTTGGGAATGCAGAAAAGGGGAGTGGAAGATTCGCTCCGGATTTTCCTGAAAGACATTGTCCATATCACATTGAACATTCTGGTCATCATAATCGCCATCAATACGGTCGGGATTAAAGTGACATCCATCCTTGCATTGATCGGAGGTGCGGCGGTAGGGGTCGGACTTGGTTTACAAGGAAGTTTTTCCAATCTGGCCAGCGGAATTATGATTATTCTGACGCATCCTTTCCGGGTGGGTGATTTGATTAGATCTGAAAAATTTGAGGGAATCGTGGAAAAAATTAATTTATTAAATACCACTATTCGTGGTCAACGAAACGAATTAATTGTCATCCCCAATGCGCCATTATTCAATACCTCATTGCAGAATTTTTCCGCCAAAGGTGCTTATCGGATTGACATCACGGTGGGAGTGGAATATCGGTCGGACATTCACAAACTGCGACCGCTTTTAATTGGTGCGATTTCGCATGAGGATATGTTTTTGAATCATCGGCCGATGGTAATTGAAATTGAAGAATTTGTAAACGACAGAATCAATCTGACGGTGCGTGCTTATGCAAAACCCAAAGATTATTGGGATGCACCCTTGATTTTGAGAGGAATCTGCAAAGATACGATTGAAGCAAACGGATTCAGAATTCCGGTGGCACCAAGAGAAATTAAAATTATCAATCAAAATAATGAATCAACTGAACGGAATTAATTACCTGGAACGGAAACCAAGTATCCAATTGGAGAAAAATCCATTACTTTTACTTATTCACGGCTATGGAAGCAATGAAGAGGATTTATTTAGTTTTGCCGATGATCTTCCTGCCGAATTCCATGTCGTAAGCGTTCAGGGAATCCATACGCTTGCGCCGGGGATGTACGGATGGTACGAAATTGATTTTGTCAATATGGAGAAATACAATAACGTCCCGCAAGGAATTGAGTCCCGAAATAAATTGGTGGAATTCATCGACGAAATCACTACAAAAGAAAATCTGGACAAAGAAAATGTCTGGCTCTGCGGATTCAGTCAGGGAGCGATTTTGAGTTATGCTTTGGCACTGAATTTCCCTGAAAAAGTCCGTCATATAGCTTGCCTGAGCGGTTATCCAGAACCGAATTTTATAGGTGAACTCAATTTGCAATTGGATTATTCCAATTTGGATTTTTTTATTTCGCATGGAACGGATGACATGGTGATTCCGGTAGAATGGGGGCGAAGAGGAAAATCGCTTTTGGATGAATTGGGCATCAAAAACCAATACCACGAATACCGGAGCGGGCATGGAATCGTTCCGCAGAACTATTGGGATTTGATGAGCTGGATGAAGAAAAATTGACTCCATTCTAAATTTTAAATTTTGAATTTTGAATGATTCCCGATTCGATTACTAACTTTGTGGGAAATTTGATTTATAAAATGGGTTGATTTGATGACGAATCAAATTTTCACATTATACATTTTACGTTATACAATTATACAGTAGGAAATGAATTCACAAGAAAATAATAAACCCAAAGTTGCCATTTCAGTGGGTGACATCAACGGAATCGGATATGAGATCATCGTGAAAGCTTTGGCCGATAAAAATATTCTGGATTTTTTCACACCAGTCATCTTTGGTTCCACCAAACATTTGAATTTTTTCCGAAATCAAATAAAAGATGAATCCATTCAGTTTTTTGGGATTAATTCGGTTGACAAAGCAGTTGAGCGGAAAATAAATGTGGTCAATCTTTGGAAAGAACCTGCACAAATGGAGTTTGGAAATGCAACGGAAATTTCGGGAAGAATGGCTTTTGAATCATTGAAAGCCGCTGCGGAATCGGTTAAAAATGGTGAATGTGATGTGCTGGTAACGGCTCCGATTAACAAAAAGAACATTCAGTCTGAGGAATTTAATTTCCCCGGTCATACCGAATATTTAGGAGAAGTATGGGGTGGAAAGCCGTTGATGTTTTTAGTGACCGATTCATTAAAAGTAAGTTTGGTGACACAACATATTCCGTTAAAAGATGTCGCTTCCAAAATCAATAAAGAAGCCATTATTGAAAAAGTAAATGCTCTAAATGACTCGTTGAAAATGGATTTCGGCGTTCGAAAACCGAAAATTGCCGTTTTGGGTTTGAATCCTCATTCGGGCGACAATGGACTCCTTGGACAAGAAGAACAGGAAATCATCATTCCGGCGATTCAATCGCTGTATGAAAAAGGAATGTTGGTATTCGGACCTTATGCGGCCGACAGCTTTTTTTCACCGTCCAATATTGAGACGTTTGATGCGGTTTTGGGGATGTATCACGATCAAGCCTTGATCCCTTTTAAAACTTTGTGTTTTGAGGATGGTGTGAATTATACGGCGTCGCTTCCGTTTGTTCGCACTTCGCCCGACCATGGTGTGGCTTATGATATTGCCGGAAAAGGAATTGCAGACGAAACTTCATTTCGTGAAGCAATTTATAAGGCAGTTGAAATTTTTCAGAAACGTATGGAATACAAAGAGCTCACAGGTAATGTATTGAAAACAAGAGAATTGAAGCCGGAGAGGGAGAGGTAATTTAAAAATATTGAAAGTTTGAATTCATTTAAGATAATATCAATCATCACTTATTTACTATGTATCAATCTTAGTGGACAATCCAATCATTTTACCATCAACAATGTAGAATTTCATTTTGAGACAGAAAAAATAGACACCTTAGAGGGTGCAGAATTTGAAACAGCCACACTATACCGAAACGACAAAAAATTATTAACTCATACGCTTATAAGACAGGAAGGAGATTGTAGCTCTGTAAGTATAGAGCTTGGGAAATATGTGATTGATGATGCAAAAATTATTTTTTATTCATATTGGGCAATAGCGGACAGAATGCCTTCTCGTCTTATTCCGTTCGGGTTCAGAAAACAAGTTTATACTGTTGACCGTGCCGGAAAATTAAATTTGATTAACTCTGTTATTTACATAGAGGATTTTATAGAAAATCAACTTGGGAAAGACAAGTTTTATCATCCCAAAAATAATTGGTTTCATATAGGATTAGACTATCTAAACCAACCTACAAAAAATGAGTTTGAAAAAGAAGCGTTACAGGATTATATTCAGACAATCGAAAAAAAATACAATTCAAAATTTGTTTTAAATAAAGAGAAGGAGTTGCTGGAATCAGAAGTAAGAGCCAAACTAGACAAGCAAATAGAACAAAATACCGGAAATTGGATTGATGGAGAAATTTTTGGCAAAGTCAAGAAATAAAGTTTTAAAATCCTTCAAAATATTCTTATCAATAAATTTCACTCAAAAACCTTATTGTTTTTCAGTAAGATGTATTATCTTTGCCACCCGTTTGAGTTATGGAGAAGTTCAGGTATTATAATGTTTCCTTTGCAGGTTTGAGTTTGGGGCAGCATGATTTCGAATTTCAGATAACGCAGCCGTTCTTTGATTTGTTTGAATTTGAGCAGGATTTTGCAAAACCTGATTTAAAACTTCAATTAAAATTGGACAAAAAGAATAATTTTTTGGAATTGTTTTTTAATCTGTCCGGTACCATTGAAGTGAATTGTGATTTGACCAATGAGCCTTATCGCGAAGAAATCAGCGGAAAATCGGAAGTAATTGTGAAATTCGGAGAAGAATTTGACGATTCAGATGATGAAGTTTGGGTTATACCGAGAGGAGAGCACCAAATCAACATCGCACAAATGGTTTATGAAATGACCATTCTTGCTTTGCCGACCAAACGCATTCATCCCGATGTAGCATCAGGAAAAAGCCACTCTGAAATGTTGGAATTACTTGAAAAGTATGGTTTGCAGAGTGAAGAGGAAGCAGAAAAAGATTCAAACGAAGAAGAAAACGACCCGAGATGGGAAGCATTAAAAAAATTAAAAAACAATATTAACGGAAAATAATATAAGTTATGGCACATCCTAAGAGACGTCAGTCCACAACCAGAAGAGATAAACGTAGAACGCACTACAAAATCGAAGCTCCACAAATCGCAGTTGATAAAGCAACAGGTGAAGCCCACCTTTACCACAGAGCGTACTGGCTTGACGGTAAAATGTACTACAGAGGAAAAGTAGTGATGGAAAAAGAACAAAGTGAAGAGGTAGAATAATCCTTTCTTTACAATAAATGAAAAGCTGTTTCTAAAATTTTAGAGGCAGCTTTTTCAATTTTTTTATACATTTGATGATTACACCCAATTTTTTTGATAAAAAGAACACATTATGGATATTAGAGAAATACAAAATCTGATCAAATTCGTTTCCAAATCAGAAGTAGCAGAAGTCAATTTGAAATTAAAAGATTTTGAAATCAAAATTAAAAACATAGGAGGTCAGACCGTAACTTATGCGCCCCAACCTATGATGCAACCTCAGATGCCTATGCCGGTTCAAAACGCTCCTGTAGTAACTTCCCCGGCAACGACTGCATCAGATAAACCGGCAGCTTCAACAGAAGATGATTCTAAATATATCACTGTAAAATCACCCATGATCGGAACTTTTTACAGATCTTCAGGTCCCGGAAAAGATCCGTTTGTGTCAGTTGGAGATTCAGTTTCATCCGGAAGTGTATTATGTATAGTAGAGGCTATGAAATTATTCAACGAAATAGAATCGGAAGTTTCCGGTAAAATCGTGAAAATTCTGGTTGATGATGCAACACCGATTGAATATGATCAACCTTTATTCTTGATTGATCCATCCTAATAAATTATGAATGTTGAATGAAGAATTTAAATAGTTTGACGTTCTACAGCACATTAATTCATAACTAATTATCAATTCATAATTTAGAAAAAGATGTTTAAAAAAATACTAATTGCCAACCGGGGAGAAATTGCCATGCGTGTCATCCGAACCGCAAAAGAAATGGGAATCAAAACCGTAGCGGTTTATTCGACTGCAGATAGAGACAGTTTACATGTACGATTTGCCGACGAAGCTGTTTGCATAGGGCCGCCTTCGAGTTCTGAATCTTATTTAAAAATTGCCAATATCATTGCCGCTGCTGAAATCACAGACGCAGATGCCATCCATCCCGGATATGGTTTTCTTTCCGAAAACGCCAAATTTTCCAAAACCTGTAAAGACAATGGAATCAAATTCATTGGTGCTTCGCCTGAACATATCGATAAAATGGGAGATAAGGCAACAGCCAAAGCAACCATGATCAAAGCGGGCGTTCCTGTGGTTCCGGGTTCGGAAGGAATTTTAAAAGATTATGCCGAAGCAAAAAAAATCGCCAAAAAAATCGGATATCCCGTGATGATCAAAGCCACAGCAGGCGGAGGCGGAAAAGGGATGCGTGCCGTTTGGAGTGAAAAAGATTTGGAAAAACACTTTGAATCTGCTGTGCAAGAAGCAACTGCTGCTTTTGGAAACGGTGGAATGTATATGGAAAAGCTGATCGAAGAACCACGTCACATCGAAATCCAGATTGCAGGTGATTCAACCGGACGTGCTTGCCATTTGTCAGAAAGAGACTGTTCTGTACAGCGTCGTCACCAAAAGTTGGTGGAAGAAACACCATCGCCTTTTATGACACCTGAACTTCGTGAAGAAATGGGAAATGCGGCTGTGAAAGCTGCAGAGTTTATCGGTTACGAAGGAGTGGGTACTGTTGAATTCTTAGTGGATAAAAACGGGGATTTCTATTTCATGGAAATGAATACACGGATTCAGGTGGAACATCCGATTACCGAACAGGTCATTGATTATGATTTGGTGAAAGAACAAATTCTTTTGGCAGCCGGACAACCGATCTCAGGGAAAAACTATTTTCCGAAATTGCATTCTATTGAATGTAGAATTAATGCGGAAGATCCTTATAGCGGTTTCCGCCCGTCTCCGGGAATGATTACCAATATCAACATCCCGGGAGGTCACGGGGTCCGAGTGGATACGCATGTGTATGCCGGCTATCAGATTCCGCCTTTTTATGATTCCATGATTGCTAAATTGATTGTGACTTCACAATCTCGCGAAGAATCATTGGCCAAAATGAAACGTGCATTGGATGAATTCTATATCGAAGGCATCAAAACTACGGTTCCTTTCCACAGACAATTGATGGACAATCCGGATTTTCAAAAAGGAAATTATACTACCAAATTTATGGAGACCTTTGAATTGGATCCGGGTTATGCGGACTCCTTTTCTTAAAAAATAATTGCAACGATTTTGAAAGCCGGATGAACCATCATCCGGCTTTCTTATTTTGATTTTAACTTATTCTAAATACAAATAATTGAAATTCAGTTATTTAAAATAATTCTTTCTACTATTCGAATTAAATTTGAATTATAATTTTTAAAACCGATAGTCATGAAAGTAAAATTAGCCCAATGCTGTGGAAACTGTGAACATTTTATCAATGGACAGATTTGTTCCGTACAAGAAATTGTAGTGAGTGAAAACCAAGTTTGTGAAGCCTATACTTTCAAACCGGTATTGCATCGTGAAGACGATTGTTTGAAATGCTCGAAATTCCAAACCACCAATTGTGCTCATCCTTCCAAAGCAAGCGAAGGCATTATGTGTACCGTTTGGATTCCTCGCATGGGGCAGGCCTGAGACATTCTATTTTCATTTAACAAGAAGGGAAGATCCGGAAAGGGATTTTCCCTTTTTTAATGATTTTTCTGTTTCAAACAGTTACCTTTTTCCATTTCCCCATTCGGAACAAAATAATTCCTGCTATGGAAATTGCAGTTTCGGCTATAGGAACGGATATGAATACGCCTGTTTCATTCCAACCCAGATATTTAGCCAGAAAATAAGCCAATGGAATCTGGAACAACCAAAAACCAAATAAATTGATTTTGGTAGGAGTCCAAGTATCACCTGCCCCGTTAAAAGCATTAACCATCACCATCCCGATTCCGTAAAAAACATATCCTGCACTCATGATGTAAATTGCCTGTCTGGCAATACGGATTACTTCGGGGTCATTTGTGAAAAACGGCATTAGCTTTCCGGCAAAAAGAAAGGTCAAAAGCATGATGATGCCCATGTAAATTGCATTATATTTTGCGGTCAGGAATACGGATTTTGAAGCCCTGTCTAGTTGGTTGGCGCCCATGTTTTGTCCGACCAGCGTAGCGGCCGCATTACTGAATCCCCAAGCAGGAAGCATGAAAAACATCATCAGCCGAAGAGCGGTTTGATACCCGGCAGAAGCCTCGTCCCCACCGGATTCTGCTACCAATTTGGCCAAGAAAATCCAGCTGCAGGAAGCGATGACAAACTGCATCACACCCGGTGCCGCTACTTTTACGATGGCCCTTATTTGTTCCCATTCGGGTAAGAATTGATGAAATTTAATTTGGAGTGATTTTGAATTGAAAAACAAATGATAACATTGATAAATTACTCCGATGCTCCTTCCGGTAGTTGTGGCAATGGCTGCTCCGGTCAGCCCCCATCCTTCAAAACTACCTATTCCCATCACAAAAATTGGAGCGAGAACGATGTTGCAAAGATTCGCAATCCATAAGCTTTTCATCGCGATGGTGGCATTTCCGGTTCCGCGGAAAATCCCGTTGATCAGGAACAATAAAACGATGCTGATGCTTCCGCCCATCATGATTTGGACGAACGTTTTCCCATATTCGGCAGACGCTTCCGAAGAACCCATTAGCAAAAGGATTTCTTTAGCATAAACAACTCCGAAAATGCTCAAAATCAAATTGATGAAAAATGAAATCAACAAAGTCTGCGCTCCGGCTTTGGCAGCAGCTTCCGGATTCTTTTCGCCAATCCTCCTTGCTACGATTGCCGTTGCTGCCATGCTCAATCCAATGCAGAGCGAATAAATAATGGTTAGTACCGATTCTGTTAATCCAACCGTTTGAACCGCAAAACTACTATGTTCCAGATGCCCGACCAGATACAAATCGACCAACGCAAAAACCGATTCCAATACCATTTCCAGCATCATCGGAATCGCCAATAAAACCACGGCTTTTTTTAAATTACCGGATGTGTAGTCAAACTCTGCTTCGCCTTTTAGCGATTGAAGAATGATTTTGAAATAATGAGAAATTTTATCTTTTTGAATGTGTGAAGTCATAAAATAATAGCTTTAAATGAAATTGAGATTTGTTTTCCTAAGTTGATTCTTACACAAAGAATTTTGAAGCTATTATTTCCATGATTTTTTAATTATGTTACAAATGTATTGTAAAAAGTAAAAAGTAAAAAGTAAAAAGTAAACTTGTCAGTAACCAATAAAAAAGACGCTTTTTTGAGCGCCTCATTCATATACTTTTTACATTGTACAATTGGTGTTATTTTCCTTTATACGGACTTGCGTTATAATACTGCAACGCTTTTGGCATAATTGCCTGAATTTGAGCAATTCGGTTTCCCGGATTGGGATGAGTACTTAAAAATTCAGGTGGAGATTGTTGTCCGGCGGAAGCTTGTTGCATTCTTTCCCAGAAAGCAGTAGCTTCCTGTGGGTTATAGCCTGCCATTGCCATTAAATACAGACCTGCTTCATCAGCATCTAACTCCATCGTTCTGCCATATTTCAACATTCCCAATTGGGCTCCCACAGGATATAATTGGTTAAAGGTATTTCTCCATTGTTCATTGGAAATAGCCATATTTCCACCGACCATGATTCCTTGAGCAACCATTGCGTTCGAAACTTGTTCGGCACTATGGCCTGCCAATGCATGCGCGACTTCATGTCCCATCACCACGGCAACTCCGGTTTCATTTTTACAAACCGGTAAAATTCCGGTATAAAAAGCTACTTTTCCACCCGGCATACACCAAGCGTTCAATTGATCACTTTTAATCAGTGTGAACTGCCATTCATAACCCTGCAGTGCACTTCCCTGGCCGATTTCCGAATAGAATTTTTCAGCAGCATACTTAATTCGCTGCCCTACATTATTGATCATTTTTGCATCAGCAGAAGTTTTATCAACTTCACTTTCTCCCAATACCTGATTATACTGAGCAAATGATTGTGGGAAGAGCTGTGTATTTGATACCAAAGCCAACGATTGTCTACCCGTTAAAGGATTTGTCGCACATGACCAAAATAAAAGTACCACAAAAGGTAATGCTATGAATTTTTTCATTTTGATAGGTTTTATTTTCCCTGATGAATTTACAACTTTTATTCCAAAGTTATTTGCCTAATTTTCGTTTGATTTCATTTAATTTCATGAGCGCTTCTACCGGAGTAAGTGTGTTGATGTCGATGCCCAATAATTCTTCCCTTATCGATTCCAAAATCGGGTCGTCTAACTGAAAGAAGCTTAATTGCAGATTTTCTTCGGTAATTTTTTTCGTTTTGTCCGAAATCTTTTCATTAACATGGGAACTTTCCAGCGTTTTCAGAACTTCGTTGGCACGTTTCAAAACCCAAGCCGGCATTCCGGCCATTTTAGCCACGTGAATCCCGAAACTGTGCTCACTTCCACCCGGAATCAACTTCCGCATAAACAAGATCGTATCGTTGGTTTCTTTGACGCTGACATTGAAATTTTTAATCCGTGGAAAGGATTGGGTCATTTCATTCAATTCATGATAATGCGTAGCAAATAATGTTTTCGGTTGAATTTTTCCTTCGTGCAAAAATTCGGAAATCGCCCAGGCAATGGAAATTCCGTCATAGGTGCTGGTTCCCCGTCCGATTTCGTCCAGAAGAATTAAACTTCTTTCGGACAAATTATTCAGAATGCTGGCGGTTTCGTTCATTTCGACCATAAATGTTGATTCGCCCGAAGAAATGTTGTCCGAAGCACCCACACGTGTAAAAATCTTATCAACAATTCCGATTTCTGCGCTTTTTGCAGGAACAAAACTCCCTATCTGCGCCATCAGAACAATCAAAGCGGTCTGCCGTAAAAGTGCCGATTTCCCCGACATATTCGGTCCGGTAATCATGATGATTTGTTGTTCTTTCGGAACCAATGAAACACTGTTTGCAATATAATTTTCACCCGGTTTCAATTGTTTTTCAATCACGGGATGGCGGCCGTCTTCAATCAACAAGTCCAGTTTTTCTGTGATTTTAGGGCGGACATAATGGTTTTGTATCGCCAGTTCCGCAAAAGTGGAAAGCACATCCAACTGCGCAACTGTCCGGGCAGATTGCTGAATTTGGCTCAAATGCCCCAATAATTCCGTCAATAATTTTTGAAACAATTCGGTTTCCAACGAAAGAATTTTTTCTTCAGCTCCGAGGATTTGGTTTTCGTATTCTTTGAGTTCTTCCGTGATGTAACGCTCCGCATTGACCAAAGTCTGTTTACGGATCCAGTCTTCCGGCACTTTGTCTTTGTGCGTATTTCGGACTTCGATATAATAACCGAACACATTGTTAAACGAAACTTTTAAACTCGGAATTCCGCTTCGTTCCGTTTCACGAATTCTTAATTCTTCGAGATAATCCTTTCCTTTGGTTTGCAATCCTCTCAAACGGTCTAATTCCTCCGAAATTCCTTCAGCAATTACATTTCCTTTGACTAATTGATGCGGAGGTTCAACTGAAAGAGTCTGAATTAAATTCGAATAAACTTCCGTCCAATCTTTTAATTCATTTACCAAAAACTGAATGGATTTGTCTTTGACTAATTTTTCTTTGATTTCGGTAATGATTTTTAAACTTTGGGCAACGGAAAGCAATTGTTTCGGCGTGATTTTACCGGTTGAAATTTTTCCAGCCATCCGTTCCAAATCACTCAGGTTTTCGATGTTTTCCCGCAGGAAATTTCGTTTTTCATCCTGTTTCAAAAAGAAATCCACGATTTCGTGGCGGGCTTTGATCCTGTCGCCATCTTTTAAAACCATTACGATCCATCGGTTCAAAAGCCGCGCACCCATTGCAGAACAGGTTTTATCCAAAATATGTAGCAGTGTTACCGCTTGCGGATGCGGCGAATAAATCAGCTCCAAATTCCGGATGGTAAAAGGATCCATCCAGACAAAGCTGTTTTCGTCTAATCGCTGGATTTGGGTAATATGTTGAATGTCAAAATGATGTGTTTCATCCAAATAAGAAAAAACTGCGCCGGCCGCAATGGTGGCCAGTTGTAAATTTTCAATTCCGAATCCTTTCAGGGATTTGACTTTGAAATGTTGTGTCAGTTTATCAAATGCATAATCATATTGAAATGCCCAGTCTTCTATTTGGAACGAACTTTTGAGTTCAGGTAATTCTATTTTTTTACGTTTCTGATAAATCACTTCACTCGGTCGGAAAGACTGAGCCAGTTTATGGAAATGTTCCTTGTTTCCTTCAGAAACGAGAAATTCTCCGGTTGAAATATCCAATAAAGCGATTCCAAATGCTCCGTCATTTTCATGAACCGCCATCAGGAAATTATTGGTTTTGGCTGAAAGAACTTCATCGTTGAGGGCAACGCCCGGTGTAACCAGTTCCGTAACACCTCGTTTGACGATGGTTTTGGTCATTTTCGGGTCTTCCAATTGGTCGCAAATAGCCACACGAAGTCCGGCCCGAACTAATTTGGGTAAATAAGTATCCAAAGAATGATGCGGAAACCCGGCGAGTTCTTTTTGCTCCGATCCGTTGTTTCTTTTGGTCAGGACGATATCTAAAATCCGGGAAGCCTTTATGGCATCCTCTCCAAAAGTTTCATAAAAATCACCCACGCGAAACAGAAGCAAAGCATCGGGATATTTAGCTTTGATGCTATTGTATTGCTGCATGAGGGGTGTTTCTTTCTTTGCCAATTTTCTTTGATTTTGGATTGCTAATTTACCAAAAGGAAATTTTCCTTAACCACAAAGTGCACAAAGTTTTTCACAAGGAACACGAAAGCAATTGTTTTTGAAAATTTGTAAACTTTGTGCTTTCTTTGTGAACTCAGTGGTTGAATAAAGATGAGAAAATTAAAACTGGAAGAATTAGGCAGAATTTCGGTGGAAGAATTTAAGGAAGCGGACAAAATTCCGGTAGTTGTAGTTTTGGACAACATCCGGAGTATGTACAACATCGGTTCTGTTTTCAGGACTTCGGATGCATTTCTGATTGAAAAAATTTATCTCTGCGGAATCACAGCTACGCCGCCCCACAAAGAAATTCGCAAAACAGCATTGGGAGCTACCGAAAGTGTGGACTGGGTATATGTGAAAGAAATTTCGGAATTAATTGGAGATTTGAAAAATGAGGGGTTTAAAATTCTTTCTATCGAACAGACGGATGGTAGTAAGAATCTTTCTGAATTTGAATTAAATTCAAACGAAAAATATGCGGTTGTTTTTGGAAATGAGGTGGAAGGAGTTCAGCAGGAAGTGATAAATCAAAGTGATTTCTGTATTGAAATTCCGCAGGGCGGTACTAAACATTCGCTGAATGTAAGTGTTTGCGCAGGGATTCTGTTGTGGGAATTTTTTTGCGAATTTAGAATCAAGGATTAAATTCTTTATTGAAATCAATAAAAACTCAGGAAATTGTTAAGAATTAGGGTAATTACTAAGCAGGCAATAATGATGAGTAAATTAACCAAAGCTCTTAAAATCCATTTTTTCTGAGATAAATTGTAGTCTGTTTTTTTCGAAATGAAAACCATAATTCCCATTATCAAAAACCAAACAGTGAAAAATAAGGATAGTTTTCCCCGTATTAGCATTGTTACAACATCATGAATTAATCCGCAAAAAATAAAGGTGAAAATTAAGGAAATATAGACGGGAAGAAATTTTTTTAAGGGCTTGAAAATTTTTATTCCTAAATAATAGCCGAAAACCGGATTCCAATAATTCCAAAAAGTCGAAAAATTCTTTGCGCCAATAGATCGTTCCAGATTGTTTCTAAGCGATCTTGAATGTCCGATGGGGACACCGTTTCTTTTCAAAACAAAATCGGATAATTTCATCTATTTTATATAGCTAATTAATGAATTTTCTATTTCATTAGTCCTAAAAATGACGGTTTTGTTTCATCAAATAGACGAAATTTTATGGATATAGAATTTCATAGGTATGTTTTCGGATGTTTTCGGCAATTTTTTCAATCGGTAAATCATCTGCATCTGTTCCAAAAGGTTCTTCGATGGATTCGGCAATAATTTCGAGCGAAGCGAGTACGTAAAAAATAAACGGGACAGCCAAGATCACAAAATATCCGATCGAAAATACAAATCCAAACGGAAGAGAAGCTACATAGATTACGATGAATTTTTTGAGAAAAGAGCTGTAGGATAGTGGGATAGGAGTATTCTTGATTCGCTCACATGCTCCGCAAACATTGGTCAATTCTCTGATTTCTTGGTCTAAAATGATAAGTTGTTCGTTTGAAATTTTTCCTTCTTTGTTTAACTCGCTTGCTTTTTCGTAAATCAGAGAAGCCACTTGATTGGGGCCATGTTTTTGTTTGTCAAAATCAAATTCGGGATGTTCGGTTTCACCCAGCATAAAAGTGGTATAGTCTGAACGTAAAAACTGGTAAAGGGTGTGGGCGTAAAGAGGGATTGTTTTTCGGAAGAAATGACGATTTGCTTTGTCGCTTTTCGGAAGAAAAGAATTGATTTTTATTGCTAAAGACCGGCAGACATTGGTGAGAGTTCCCCATTGTTTTCGGGCTTCCCACCAGCGGTCATAAGCGGTATTTGTACGGAAAACCAAAAGCAATGAAAGTGCAAAACCCAATAAACTATGAACGACGGTAATATTTTTGACCCAACTGATTTCGGAAATTTTGATAACTTCAAGTTCCATATAAGCAACGGCTCCGGAGAAAGCGGCCATAAGCAAAAGGTACAAATACAGTTTTCGAACCGTATCGGATCTATGCAGGTAAAACACCGCTTTGAACCATTCTTTCGGATTATAAATTTCCATGCGACAAAGATAAATTTTCTTTAAAATTTCTAACGTAAATATTGCTTGTAGAATTCATAAATTTGCCGGAAATGAATTGGTTCCAAAAATTTTTAATCCTACCGTTCGTAGGATTGGTGAGGTTTTACCAACTGGCAATTTCGCCGTGGATGGGAAGTAATTGTAGGTTTACGCCGACTTGTTCGCATTATATGTTGGAAGCATTGCGCACGCACGGATTGATAAAAGGTTTATATTTGGGGACGAAAAGAATTTTCAGATGCCATCCTTGGGGTGGAAGCGGGTATGATCCCGTGCCTAAAAAAGAAAAAATATGACAAATTTGTTTATGGCAATTACCTGGAACATAGATCCGGTTTTGTTTGATTTTGGATTTATCAAGATCCATTATTACAGTTTGATGTGGATTCTGGCTTTTGTGATGGGCTGGTACGTGATGAAGAAAATTTTGGAAACCGATAGGGTAGATGTTAAAATTTTAGATCCCTTATTTCTCTATTCTTTTCTGGGTGTTATCATTGGAGCACGTTTAGGAGAGTTATTTTATAATTTCGATACATATATGGGGATGCCTGTGGGACAAGCATTGCTTGAAGTATTTCTACCTGTTCAGCGAAACCCGGAAGCATCTTCCTTTTTTGGATTATTAAAGGGATATGAATTTTCCGGATTCAGAGGATTGGCGAGTCATGGAGCAACTTTAGGATTCTTGCTTTCTTCGTATTTGTTTAACAGAAAATATTTAAAGAAAAATCTTTTCTGGCTTCTGGACAGAGTTGCCATCACGGTTCCACTGGGTGGGGCGGCGATTCGTGTCGGGAATTTCATCAATTCGGAAATTGTGGGAAAAGCGACGGATTTGCCTTGGGGTGTAAAATTTGTGCAGCAAAGTGCAGGATATGGTGAAGTTGTCGCAAGGCATCCGGCACAATTGTATGAAGCAATTTGTTATGTGATTATCTTCTTTATTATTTGGCATATTTACAGAAAAACCAATAAAAAATACCAGCAGGGATATATTTTCGGATTGTTTTTCGTCCTGTTATGGTGTGTGCGGTTTTTTGTGGAATTCTTCAAAGAAGATCAAGGGGATGAATTTGTGGCAGAGGCCTTAAGCATAGGATTAAATAACGGTCAAATTTTGAGTATTCCCTTTATCATTTTAGGATTGATCGTAATGATGACTTCAAAAAACAGACAATATAAAGAGCAATAGATATGAAAAAGACGATTCTTACCCTTTCTTTTCTGACGGTAATTTTAGGTTGTGAAAAAAGCAGTTCCTCTTCTGTTTCAGATATGGACAATTCTGTTGTAGAGATAGAATATACAAAAAATGGGGAATTGGAATTTCTGAATGAAAATTCGGAACAGATAAAAAAGATTGACATTGAGGTTGCCGATACGCCCAATAAACGTGCGCGTGGACTTATGGATCGTTCAAAAATGGAAGAAAATCAAGGGATGATTTTTATTTTTAATGATGATGAAGTGCGTAAGCATACTTTTTATATGAAGGATACAAGGATTCCGCTTGACATCATGTATTTTGATAAGGACTCGACATTAATCAATATAGCCCGGAATGCACAACCCGGAGAAGATTCAAGATTGGCAGGAGGTACGGTAGACGGCGCGGCTTCTGATTCAAAATTTGTAGTGGAAATCAATGGAGGACTTGCAGATAAATGGGGCTTGAAAGAAGGGGTTACAAAAATCCGTTGGAATCGAAATTAAATTTTTTTATATTTATACAACTTAAAATTATAGAAAAATGGGAATGATCAAAGAATTTAAAGAATTTGCCTTTAAAGGCAATGTTGTAGACCTTGCAGTCGGTGTGATCATCGGTGCAGCATTTGGTGCTATTATCAGTTCGGCGGTAGATGATGTCATCACACCGTTGATATTGACTCCGGTAATGGAGGCTTCGGGAGTAGCCAATCTGGAATCACTGGAATGGAACGGAGTGAAATATGGGAATTTTCTTTCAGCAGTGATTAAGTTTTTTATGATTGCGGTTGTTTTGTTTTTCCTAATCAAAGGCGCCAACAAAATGAATAAAAAAGTCGAAGAAGCTCCTGCCGGACCATCGAACGAAGAAGTGCTTTTAACTGAAATCCGAGATATCCTTAAAAATAAATAATTATTTAAGATTAAAATAAAAAGCCGGTTATATGCCGGTTTTTTTTATGGACAATTTTTAAATCCGAAGCGATTATATTATCCATTGAAATCATAAACCAAAAGTAATTTATAAGTCATCTAAAGATTTCAAGTGAGAGCTTGAGGTTTAATTTAAGAGTTTTCATAAAAAAAAGGATGCCATAAGCATCCTTTTATAATATAGTAATCAATTAATTAATCTTTGTATTCCACACCATCTATAGATTCACCATATGGTTTGAAAACCACACGACGGTTTTCCAGGTTTTTCCAAGCCGGACAGTTAGTTACAGGATCACACTCTTTGTGTTTCAAGTCTGATTCACCTTTTCCAACAGGAACTAGCTGATTGGTTGAAACACCTTTGTTTACCAAATAACGCACTACAGAAGCAGCTCTTCTTTCAGAGAGATTTTGGTTGTATTCTACGCTACCTGCAGCATCTGTATGTCCTTCTACATAGAACTTATAATCCGGATGAGCTTGTAATATATCAAATGCAGCATTTAATTTCGGATAAGAAACTTCACGGATCACATCTTTGTCATAATCAAATTCAATTCCTTGTAATAGGTCTGAAAGACTGGATGCAATGGTTCCGATGCTTACTTCAACTATTGGTTTTGGACAACCATTATTGGTTGGCGGGCCAGGGATAGTAGGACATTCGTCGATTGAATCCGGTACACCGTCATTATCAGCATCCAGCGGACAACCTGCTCCGTCTACTTTTATACCTTCCGGTGTGCCGGGACATTTGTCGTATAAATTACAAACACCATCGTTATCATCATCTGCACAAGGAATGTCTGCAGCAGCCGGAATAGCTGAAATAGAAGTTAAAGGATCATGCCATTGTAAAGATTCTTTATGTTTTCCTATTTTATAATGAACTCCCAATGAAAGAGTTATCATATTGTCATCACGTCCTTCCTCAATATCTGCCAAGGTGAATACACCCGGGATTGGTTCTCCGGAAGCATCAAATTCTTCGTCACCTGTCATCACATACATACCTCTCATCTCCAAATCAAATCTTTGGCTGAGTTTATAGCGTAAACCTGTACCTACCTGAGCAAAAAATGAGCGGTCGTTTAGAGAAACGTCGTCAATTGTATTCCAGTAATTATTACCTGTTGGCTGATCGTGATAAACATAACGGGCTTTTCGTTCTGTTTTGTAAGAAATAAGCCCTGCACCGGCATAAACATGCCATGCCCATCTGTACGGAGAATCATTATCAATTCTTCTGAAAAGCATACTTAGATTCAAGTCGCCCAATAAACTTAAACCATAATATTCGGTTCTTCCGTCCCAAGCATTAGTGTAGTTTATCTGTGTTCCTTCACCATATTGGCGAGTTCTTCCGTATTGTCCCATCAGGCCAATTCCAAAAGCATGGGTAACTTCTTTAGTTACCTGTAGCTGGAAATCGTATCCGGGTAAAAATTTTCCACTTCCCCAAGAAACCAAATCAGTATTTTGCAGGGCATTTCCCCCTACAAAAGCTGAAATATACCAATCGTTGAATTCTTTTTCAGCATTGGTAAACTTTTTAGTTTGATTTGTTTGAGAAGATGAATCATTTGTGTCCTGCGCATATGACAGCGAGAAACAAATCAGAGTTAAAGAGAGTAAGCAAATTTTTCTCATAGATTGTTGTTTGGTCGGTTAATATTTACAATTAATATTGAGGCAAATTTAATAAAATAATCTGTTTAAAAACTAAATCTGAATCTTTTTTACGAAGTTTCTGGAAAATAATTGAGGATGAGGAATCTCTAAAACAGTGCTTTTGAATTTGATTTGATTAAATTTCAGAATATCGATATCAATGATTCGATCTTGATATTTTTGATTAGTTTCCAAATAAGTACGACCCATTTCTTTTTCGATTTTTTTTACTATTTTCAAAATTGAAATGGGAGATAAACAAGTTTTAATTTGGATAATTTGATTTAAAAAATCATGCGCAGATTCAAATCCTTCCGGAGAAGTTTCAAGGATCTTTGATTTTTTTTCAATTTCCCCAATTTCTTTCTCAATCTTTAATTGAGCTGTCATTAGATTAATATTTCGGTCATTTAAATTGGAACCGAGTAACAATTGAACAGTGTTTTGCGACATATGATGCAAAATAACCAAATTTAGTTTTGAAATGAAAAAATTTTTTGGAAATGTATTTGCCGTTATAGTAGGTAATATATTAACATTCACACTTATAGGGTTGGTTGTAGGTTGTATGGTTTTATTTTCCATGGTAGGGAATTGGTTTCAAACGAAAGGGCCAAAAGACGGATCGGTTTTGGAATTAACTTTTGATTCACCTGTAAAGGAAAGTGCCATGGATAACGAAGTCAGTTTATTTTCACCTCCTCCCGGTTCTGAAATTTATTTCAGAGAGATTATCCGTTCCATCGAAGCAGCAAAAGAAGATGATAAAATAAAAGGAATCAGTTTAAAAGTTCAAAACTTCCAAGGAGGAACTTCCCAGATTACAGATGTGCGAAATGCATTGGAAGATTTTAAATCCTCCGGGAAATTTATATATGCCTATTCGCATAATTCCACTCAAGGCGCTTATTACCTCAATTCTGTTGCAGATTCTATATTCCAAAACCCAATGGGGATGGTTCTGGTGCAAGGACTCAGTGCAGAGGTAATGTTTTTCAAAAATTTTGGAGATAAATACGGTGTGGATTTTCAGGTGATACGTCACGGAGCTTATAAATCTGCGGTAGAACCCTATATGCGTGATGATTTATCACCTGAAAACCGTGAACAACTTTCCGTTTTGCTGAATGATGTTTGGGGTAATTTTTCTACGGATATTGCTAAATCCAGAAAAATATCCAATGAAGATTTTAATAGGATAGTAGATAGTTTATATAGTTTTAACCCTGCCAAAGCGCTTCAATTTAAATTGGTAGATAAAATTTCCCATGAAGCAGAATATAAAAAAGCATTGGCTAATCGTTTGGAATTGGAATTGGATGAAGATAAAACAATTGATGAAGTTTTAGATAAACATACGATTGCCCTATCGGACTACGCTATCACACTTAAATCTGAAAAAGGAAAAGATCAGGTGGCGGTTTTATATGCATCCGGAACTATAATGCCAGGTGAATCTTATTCAGGAATTCAGTCTGAAGTGTATAAAAAAGCCATAAAAGATTTGAAAGAGGATGATAAGGTGAAGGCGGTAGTTTTACGCATTAATTCTCCGGGAGGAAGCGCTGATGCATCAGAAGAAATTTTATATGAACTAAGAGAATTACGTAAAGAAAAACCGGTTATTGTATCCTTTGGAGATGTGGCGGCTTCAGGAGGCTATTACATAGCGATGGAAGCTGATTCCATATTCACAAGTCCTAATACCATAACAGGTTCAATCGGTGTTCTGGGAATGATTCCATCGGTTCAAAAATTGGTAAACAATGTGGGAATAACTACTGATTATGTAAATACCAATCAAAATTCAGACTTCTTAAAAACACCTTTTAAACCGATGAGTAATACGGGTATTCAAACCATGACTTTGATGACTGAAAGTGTATATGAAACATTTGTAAACCATGTAATGAAAGCAAGAGGTATGACATTTGAACAAGTGGATTCGATAGGAGGAGGAAGGGTCTGGTCTGGTGTACAAGCTGTAAAATTGGGATTGGCAGATAGACTGGGAACCTTAGATGATGCGATAAATGCAGCTGCAAAATTGGCTGAATTGGATAAGTATTCTGTAATGAGTTATCCATTCCGTAAAGGTGGATGGGAAGAATTTTTACAGGAATACCAAGGTACAAAAGCTGAAACCATGGTGAGAGAAGAATTGGGGCCGGAATATTTTCAGCTATATCAGAAGTTGAAATTCATGCGTGAATTTAAAGGTATCCAATTGCGAATGGAATATAACATACATTTGAATTGATATATTGAAAGGAATAAATAAAAAAGGGTTCTTAAAAATTAGGAACCCTTTTTTATTTCTATTTATTCGCCGCCTCCTTGCATCTCAAATTCGTTGGGTTGTTCTGTTTGTTCTCTTTTTTGTTCTCTTTTGGATTGATTAAAACGGTAGGTAAAAGTCAGATTGATTGAACGTACATTCCATCTGTTTTTGCTTTCCAGATAAAAATCTTCACCGAAAGATTCAATTTCAAAAGCTCTGGTATTAAACAGATCTCGGACACTGAGGGTGATGGTAGCTTTTTCTTTAAATAAATCTTTGTTGAGCGATAGGTCTACAGCATAGGCCGGTTTGCGTTCACTTTGTGCTGATTTCATACCGCCACGGTAATTTCCTGATAATTGTAGGGAAAAATTGGCAGGTAAAGTAAAAGAGTTATTCAATCGTCCAAACCAACTAAATCCATCCCCATCAAAATTGGTGGTTGTCGAAACGGTATCTCCATTCTGATTGACAAAAGTATCTGTATATTTTCCTTCGGTTCTATATCCGAAAAGGTTGACATTTCCCATGATGTTCCACCATTTGGCAGGACGGTAAGTAAAGGTCAATTCTCCTCCGTAACGTTCTTCGGTTCCTGCATTTATGGGGCGGGTAACTAATGTTCCGGATTGATTGATGGATTGGTAACGTTGGATGTTATCTTGTGTGTTTGAATAATATACATTGGGTGTAAGCATGAGTTTTCCGATTTTTGCGACATAGGACAATTCATAAGAGTCTGTGTATTGCGGATCCAAATCAGGATTTCCCATGAAAAGATTACGGTTGTTGGAATAAGATGTAAAAGGAATCAAATCCCAGCCTCTTGGCCGGCGAATCCTTCTGGAATAACTCACCTGCAACTGGTTTTTATTTTCAAATTCGTAGTTTAAAAACAAACTTGGGAATAAATCGACATAATTTTTACGGGTAGTGCTTTCGTTTAAAATAGATTTAACCGTGATGTCAGAATTTTCCATTCGCAAACCGGCGAAAAATGAAAAATTCCCAAAACCTTGTCCATACTGTGCGTAAGCTGCATAAACATTTTGGCGGTAATCTGTTCTGTTGGCAAATTCAGGCTTGGAAACCCAACCGTCTGAAGCCAAACTATCTACTTTGAAATCTGTCAAAGTCCCTTCCATTTCACCTCTGGCTCCCAGCTCAAATCTACCTTTTTCACCAAAGGGATAAACATAATCTGCTGAGACGATTACACGGTTTTGATATTCGGAACTAAAAGATCGTTCTGTAGAATTCACTGCATTTCCGGTTTCTCTTAAATCTCCCAATTCTGTTTCTTCTGAATAATTTCCTCTGACATCAATCGTAAATTCATGACCGGGATCTAAAAATTCATGTTTATAATTAAAATTTCCTTCGGCATTATAGTCCTTCTCATTTTCGCGTTCCGTTCTGATTGAATTGGCCGTATTGAACAAATCGGCATCATAATCGGCATAAAAAATATCTGAGTGGTTTTCGTTTCTTCCGTTTCTATAACTTCCTGAAACTGTAAAAATATTTCGGTCGTCTAAATAATATTCGGTTCCCAACATAATATTATATCCGTTATTGATACGGGTAGCTTCACTGTTCATATCTTCATATCTTGGTACACCAACAGAATCAAATCGGGTGGTATAAGAATTACCTTCTCTCACTCTTTCCGCATATCTGTAACTAAGATTTGTAAACAGATTCCACTTGCCGGTTCTATAATTAAGATTGGCAGATGCTCCGGCCGTAGTTGGTATACCTCCATTTACATTTATAGTTCCGTTAAAGCCTCGAAGTTTTCCTTTTTTCAATATGATATTGATGATTCCGGCACTTCCTTCCGCCTCAAATCTAGCAGAAGGATTGGTCACAACCTCAATTCTTTCTACTATGTCTGCAGGCAAACTTTGTAATGCCGTTGCTGGATCTGAAATACCAACCAGGGAAGATGGTTTCCCATCGATAAGGATGCGAACATTTTCATTTCCGCGCAAACTTACATTTCCATCACCATCCACCTGAACAGAAGGAACGTTTTGCAAAGCATCTGAAAGAGAGCTTCCTTTGGCCATTTGGTCTTGCGAAAGGTCGTAAACTTTTTTGTCCAATTCCATTCTGTAAATAGGTTGGGAACTGGTTATGGTGGCTCCTTCCAGATTTACTACAGCATTTTCTTCCATTTTAAAGCTTCCCAAGTTTTTATTTTGGGTTACATCTATGGTTTGTTCATAAGTGTTACCGGTAAAGGTTTCAATATATAAAATATAAGTTCCTGCGGGAGTTTCTACAGAGAAATTTCCTTCTGCATCGGTTACGGTACCAGCTATTTCGTCAAATGTATCCGGATTTTGAATAGAAATTGTAGAGTATTCAAGCGGTTGATTTTGCATATCAGTTACTTTACCGCTTAGCGTAAAATTTTGTCCAAAACTGATCAGACTCAATAATAATATAGGGATAGAAAATAATTTTTTGGCTAACATTGTCTAACTAAATAAAATTACAATAAAAATGCCTCCGGATTAAGAAGGCATTTAGTCGGTTATAATTCAAGATTACCTTACCGCAGTTCTTACGGCAGCTTTTTCTTGTTTCTCCTTTTCTTTAATAGCGTCAAATTCATCCGATTTTTTCATTTGTTCCGGAGTCAAAACGCCATTGATTTCTGCTTTTTGTTTGTCGTTTATTTTTTTGAAGTCTGCAGCAGTTCCGGATTTGCGTAAAGTTGATTTTTCAGCTTTGTATTTTTCCTGAATATCTGAAATTTGTTGTTTTTGAACATCCGTTAAATTCAAAAATGAACTCCACTCATCAAAATTGTTTTTCTTTTCTGTTTTAACCGAAGTTGAAGTCATGGTTTTTTCCTGAGCAAAAGAAAAACCCGCAAATGCAAATACGCACAGAATTAATAAAATCTTTTTCATAATTTTTGTTTTTTTAGTTATCTAATAGTAAGCCAAATGAAAAACGAAAATAATAATTATTTGTTAAACTTTAATATGCTTTTGCATAAAGGACTTTAAATTTTGCTGGTTTACCGGAATAAAAATCAATTTCCCCTTCCAAATCCACCTCTGAGAAAGGTATGCAGCGGATTGTAGCTTTTGTTTCTGCTTTGATTTTTTCTTCGGTTTCAGCTGTTCCGTCCCAAAATGCTGAAATAAATCCGGTTTTATTTTTCAGAATATTTTTGAATTCTTCGAAATCGGAAATTTCGGTAGTATGGTTGGAACGAAATTCTTTTGCTTTGTTGAAAATATTTTCCTGAATATCGTTCAGTTTTTGTTCAATTGTATCTGCAAGTCCTTCTAATTTTTCCAAGGATTTTTCCAGCGTATCTCTTCTTGCCAGTTCAACTTGTCCGTTTTCCAGGTCACGTGGACCTATGGCAATACGTACCGGAATGCCTTTCAACTCATATTCGTTAAATTTCCAACCCGGTTTTACGTTGTCATCATCATCAAATTTCACAGAAATTCCTTTTTGTTTTAATTCAATAGACAATTGATTTGCGACTTCTGCAATCGCATTTCTTTGTTCTTCATTTCTGTAAATAGGTACAATTACGACTTGGATTGGAGCTAATTTTGGCGGAAGAACCAGTCCGTTATCATCTGAATGGGTCATAATCAACGCACCGATTAATCGGGTAGAAACACCCCATGAAGTAGCCCAGACATAATCAAGTGTTCCTTCTTTGGAAGCAAATTTAACATCAAATGCTTTGGCAAAATTCTGACCTAAAAAATGAGAAGTTCCGGCTTGAAGCGCTTTACCATCCTGCATAAGGGCTTCGATACATAAAGTTTCTTCTGCTCCTGCAAATCGTTCGTTGGGAGTCTTGGCGCCTTTTACAACCGGGATTCCCATGAAATTTTCTACGAATTCGGCATAAACATCCAGCATTTTTTTTGTCTCTTCCCAAGCTTCTTCTTTAGTTGCATGTGCTGTATGTCCTTCCTGCCATAAAAATTCGGCAGTGCGTAAAAACAAACGGGTGCGCATTTCCCATCGCACTACGTTGGCCCATTGGTTAATTAAAATCGGTAAGTCCCGATAAGATTGAATCCAGTTTTTATAGGTACTCCAGATAATGGCTTCTGAAGTAGGACGTACAACCAATTCTTCCTCAAGTTTTGCTTCAGGGTCAACCATTAATTTCCCGGGATTCTCCGTGTCGTTTTTCAGACGGTAATGAGTAACTACGGCACATTCTTTTGCAAATCCTTCAGCGTTTTTTTCCTCTGCCTCAAATAAGCTTTTTGGAACAAATAAGGGGAAATAGGCATTTTGATGCCCGGTTTCCTTGAACATTTTATCCAATTGTTGTTGCATTTTTTCCCAAATAGCATAACCATACGGTTTGATAACCATACAACCTCTTACTTTTGAGTTTTCTGCCATCCCGGTTTGTATTACTAACTCGTTGTACCACTTGGAGTAATCTTCGTTTCTAGGTGTTAGTTTTGCCATCTTTAAAATTTAACATTTAGGAAGTTTAACATATGTTTTATTGGCATAGTAATTGCCGTTTTATTAATAATGTCTATTTTTAGGGAGAAATCCTGAAATAGGGGACAAATTTAAAGAATACTAATTGGTAAAAAATATAAAAATGAGCAAAGTTTACTTATATCATCAAAAATTCTTCAAGCAGTTGGCTGTTTTGATAGTTATGTTTGGAGTGGTTTCTTGCGCTACGTCAAATTCTACAGCTGCGACAAGTGGAGAAACTGACGGTGTTTACTATAGTCCCTCAAAGGACGGTCAAGTGCAGTCTGCTTATGATCAACCGGAATCTAATGCTTATGATATACAGGTCGGAAGTCCTTATTTTGATGCAAATGGAAATGGTGCGGAAGATTTTTACTATAATGAGCAGACGGCTGGAAACACTTCGGCTGAAGATGTAAACATATATAGTGGAGGAAGTAATGTTTATGTGGCATCGGGCTCAACAACAGATTGGGGGCGATACGACGGATTGGATATTACAATCAACAACTATGGGTGGAATGATCCATGGTGGGGTTGGGGCTACAACTCTTGGGGTTGGGGCTGGGGCTCTAGCTGGAGATATGGTTGGGGTTGGAATAACCCTTACTATGGTTGGGGTGGTTGGTATGGCTACAGTCCTTATTGGGGCAATCCTTATTGGGGCTGGGGAGGCTGGTATGGCTATAGCCCTTACTGGGGAAATCCTTACTGGGGAGGCGGATATTATGGTTATAACGGATACTACGGAAACGGATACTATAATAGAGGTGTTCGGGTAAATCCGGGTGTGCGTCCGGGTAATTATTTGGCCAATGGAACTCAATACCGCAATTATTCTCCTTACAGATCACAAAATAATCAAGGATTGACTAGTAATCGTCCTATCCGAAACGGAAATTCAACAGTTCGAAACGGAAATATATCTTCGGAGAATACACCTGTTCGTCCGGTTCGGGATGGAATCAAAGAAAATCCTAGAAATAGTGTGGACATGAACACAGGAAATACACCTGTCAGAAATACTCGAAACGGAGAGATAATATCCAATTCTGAAAATAATGTTCGTCCTGTACGACAAACAGCTCCGGATAATGTCAGACCCAACACACCCATTCGAACCAATCAAAACATTCGTACAAATTCTAACATTCGAAATAACGGAACGGGAACCAATCCAAACATAAGATCCAACTCAAATACGCGCCCCAATTCAAATGTGAATTCTAACTCTGGCATGCGCTCTAATTCCAATTCTAACTCTAGCATGCGAAGTGGAAACACCTCAGGAGGAATGAGAAGCGGAAGCAGTTCCACAGGTGGTGTAAGAAGCGGAGGTAGAAGATAAATTAAGATTTATTTAGATGATTAGAATGAAGAAAGTAATAGCAATTTTTACAGTGATTGCGGGTGTAGTTCACGCCCAAACGGTTCAAGATATTAACTCAGTGTCGGCCTATTCAAATGAGATAAATGCCGGAAGTGCGAGATATATAGGAATGGGAGGCTCCATGGGAGCTTTGGGTGGTGATATTTCATCAGTCGAGCAAAATCCGGCAGGTTTGGCTGTGGCGATTGCTTCAGATGTCAATGTTACATTAGGAATTAATTCCTATAAAAACGAATCCAAATTTGGAAATACATTTGATACAGATGACAATACTGTGATGTTCCAGAATGTAGGAGCCACATTTGTTTTTAATCCCAATACTTCAAGTGGTTGGAATCGATTTTCAATTGGGGTGAAATATTCACAACAATCTTTGGATAATTGGATTCGGATGGGAAGAAATGAAAACATACGGGAAACTTATTTAACCAATGAGGATCCGGAAGAATATACAACCTACACCATGAATGGATATCATGACGAAGTCGTAGGATACAAAACCAAAATGTCAATTGACTTTGCGGCTAGTTATAATGATAGAATTTATCTGGGACTAGGTTTGAATTTTCATGATGTCCAGCAAGATAATTATGTAGTTTTTGATGAAGAAACGATAGGAGAGGACGGAAACTCAAATGTTTATAGATATGATTTAAACGGAACACCTTATACCGCATCTGGTCAAGGCTTTTCAGTGAGTGCCGGTGTAATTGGGAAAATCAATGACAATGTTCGTTTAGGTTTGGCTTATCACAGTCCTGTTTGGTACAGAAATATTCAGGAGAGTTATTATGCAGATTTACTTTTTGGAGAAAATTACCATTATGATTTATACTACAGCGAGTACGACCGAAATGCAAACGGTAGATTGGTAGCGAGTGCCGGTGCCGTATTTGCAAAATCATTGGCAGTTAATTTAGACTATACTTTGCATATGAACGGCTCAACCAAAATGATGCCTTCCAATGATTTCGCTTCAACCAACACATTTTTTGATGATTATCTGAAATCAAGCAGTGAGATTCGTGCCGGTGTTGAATATAGATTAAATAATTTCAGATTTCGTGGCGGATACAATTATGTACAAAGCCCATTTGACGAAATCATGCTCGATGCAGATTTAGGAACCGGAACAGTAGTAACACAAAATTTTGACAAAGCATTCAGAGGAGACACAAACCGTTTCAGTTTGGGTGCCGGATATGATTTCGGCGGATTTTATTTGGATGCCGCTTATCAATTCTCCAATCAAAAATATGATTATGTTTTCGGAAACGGCGAATACGTAGATTATGATGCAGGTGAAGTTTATCTGGCGGCACTTCCGTTAAATGCAGGTCATAATTATGTATCCGAAGTTGAAAATAAAACAGGAATGTTTCTTTTAACTGCCGGATGGCAATTTTAAAGAAATTCACATAAAATAAAAAATGGTGGCTTCGAGAACCTCAGCCACCATTTTTATTTTATAATGAAATGAATTAATTTGAATAATTAGGAGCTTCTTTTGTGATGACCACATCATGAGGGTGACTCTCAGCCAATCCGGCGTTGGAAATTTTTACCATTTTGCCGTTTTTGATTAAAGATTCTATATCCGGAGTTCCGCAATATCCCATTCCGGCGCGCAATCCACCACAAAGTTGATAAACCACATCAGACAAACGGCCTTTATATGGAACCCGTCCTTCAATTCCTTCCGGCACCAATTTATTGGCATCAGATTGAAAATATCGATCCTTGCTTCCTCGTTTCATTGCGGAAAGAGAACCCATTCCCTGATAAGTTTTAAACTTTCTTCCCTGATAAATCACTTCTTCACCCGGTGCTTCATCCGTTCCCGCAAATAAACTACCAATCATCACCGTATTGGCTCCCGAAGCAATGGCTTTGACAATGTCTCCCGATAGTTTAATTCCGCCGTCAGCAATGATCGAAACATTTTTGGTGTGAGCGTATTCATATACATCATAAATGGCCGATAGTTGGGGAACACCAACGCCGGCTACGACTCTTGTAGTACAAATAGAACCTGGTCCAACTCCTACTTTCAGCACATTGGCTCCGGCATCGATTAAATCTTTTGCCGCCATTCCGGTTACGATATTTCCCCCGGCGATGTCCAATTCAGGGAAAGCATTTCGGACTTCTCTTACTTTATCGATGACTCCTTTTGAATGTCCATGGGCAGAATCCAAAGCTATAATATCCACTCCTTTATTGACCAATGCCTGAACGCGTTCCATCGTTTCCGCTCCGACTCCGACTCCGGCACCTACGCGTAGACGACCTTGGCTGTCTTTGCTTGCATTGGGGAATTCCGAAAGATTATCGATGTCTTTGATGGTAATCAATCCGATTAATTTTAAATTTTCATCTACGATGGGAAGCTTTTCAACCCGATTTTTCAACAATATTTCTTTGGCTTTCAATAAATCGGTGTTGATGTCAGATGTGATGAGGTTTTCCTTGGTCATCACATCTTCTACACTTTGTTCCATATCCGTTTGATAGCGGATGTCACGATTGGTAATGATTCCCACCAAAGTCCGGTCTTCTTCAATTACGGGCAATCCTGAAATTCGATATTGACGCATCAATTCTTCTGCATCACCCAATTTGTGGTGACGGCTTAGCGTAATAGGGTCGGTAATCATTCCGTTTTCAGAACGTTTTACAGCATCGATTTCTTTTGCCTGTTCGGCAATTGACATATTTTTATGGATAAAAGAAATTCCTCCTTCGCGTGCCAAAGCAATGGCCAATTTGGATTCGGAAACCGTGTCCATAGCTGCTGAAACCAAAGGAATGTTCAATTGGATTTTATCAGTCAAACGCGTTCGCAAAGAAACTTGATTGGGAAGAATTTCAGAATAGGAGGGCACTAGAAGGACATCGTCAAAGGTAATCGCGTCCTGGATGATTTTATCAGATAAAGGCATTGCTTTTTGCCAAGCAAATTTAAACAATTTTTGCAACCAATTTTTAATTTTTTAGTATTAATAATTTTTTAACTTGTTTAATTACCTGATAAATTGTTCACTTTTACATTTCATTAACCATCCAAAGAGCAAAATAGTTCTTATTTTCGCAAGATAAAATTTAGAAAATGAACATTCCTTTCAAAAAATGGAACAATCTGATCGGGTTTGCACTTTTTATCATTGCTTCTCTGGTTTATTTACTGACCATGGAACGCAAACTCAGTTTTTGGGACTGTGGTGAGTACATCGTTTCTTCCGCCAAACTTGGTGTGACACATGCTCCGGGTGCCGCTTTATTTCAACTGATAGGTGCTGTATGGTCCGGATTGGCATTTGGGGACGGAAGCAAATATGCGGTAGTGATCAATTCGATGTCAGCTATCTGCAGTGCTTTGACCATCATGTTCCTTTTTTGGACGATTACCCATTTCGTTCGAAGAATGTTTTTTGTGACCAAACAAAATGAATTAATTGAAAATCCATATGAAACTGCTCTTTCCAAATCTCAAGGTTTAATTACGTTGGGAAGTGGATTGGTTGGTGCTTTGGTTTTTATGTTCAGTGATTCTTTCTGGTTTTCAGCAGCAGAGGGGGAAGTGTATGCGATGGCCTCTTTGTTTACGGCTGTTTTGATTTGGATGGGTTGTAAATGGGAAGAAGAGGCAGACCAGCAGAGAGCGAACAGATGGTTTTTATTGATTTCGCTGACCATTGGTTTGGCAACAGGAGTCCATTTGATGGCGATTTTGGCTATTCCGATGGTCTGCTATATGTATTATGCCAAAAATTATAAATTAACCATAAAGAGTTTTATTGTTGCCAATATTTTTACGGCATTGTTTTTATGGTTTGTATTTAAAATATTGTTTTGGGCGGTCATGACATTCTTTGGTAAAACCGAAATTTATGTCGTAAATAATTTCGGATTACCTTTTAATTCCGGGACGGCTGTAGCCGGACTGATTCTGACATTGGTTTTTTATCTTGCATTTAAATACACCAAAAAATATAATTGGAAACTGGGAAATACTTTGGTTTTGTCCATTGCCTTTATGTTAATCGGATTTTCTTGCTGGCTGGTTATTCCCATCAGAGCAAATGCCAATCCGCACATGAACTTAAATGATCCGGACACCGCACTTGGGATGTTGGATTATTTCAACCGCGAACAATACGGTGATTGGCCCACTTTTTACGGCCCTGCTTATACTGCTAATTTCGCTGATGACGGAATAGCTATTACGCCAAGCGGAAATTATGAAACAAAATCAAAAGGTGCCAATTATGTAAAAGATAATAGAAGTGGAAAGTATATAAAAGTATCAGACAGAAAAGATTACGTTTACAATAAGAAACACGTGATGTTTTTCCCAAAGATGTATAATAATCTTCCGGATGTGATGGAAAACTATGCTTCGATGTATGGTTTCCCTGAATTTACCATCAACGCCGCTTACTTTAATGATATGGAAGACCATCCGGAAATTCGGGCTCAAAAAAGACAATTGGCAGAAGCCAGATTCAATGAATTGCTTCAGAAAAAACATGATGGGACTTTAAGGATTGCAGATTTGGAAAAAAATTCTGAATTGCTTGACATACAGCCACCAACGCTGGGTCAGCAATTTAATTATTTTATGAATTTTCAGTTGGATTATATGTTTTTCCGATATTTTATGTGGAATTTTTCAGGAAAGCAAAACGATTGGGAGGGTCACATGGAAGTGACAAAAGGAAACTGGATCACAGGATTTTCTTTTCTTGATAATGCCCGTTTGGGTGACCAGTCCAAATTGCCTGCGGTTTACAAGGAAAATAAAGGTCATAATGTTTATTTTATGCTACCGCTGATTTTGGGACTTATCGGTTTCTTTGTTCAATTGAACCGGAATATGACCCATTGGTGGGCGATTCTATCCCTTTTCTTATTGACCAGTGTCGGAATTATTTTTTATACGAGTGTCAAACCTTTTGAGCCAAGAGAAAGAGATTATGCATTGGTGAGTTCATTTTATGCCTTTTCGATTTGGATTGGATTGGGTGTTCAGGGGATTTATTTGTTGATTAAAAAATTCAAAAAAAGAGAATTGGCGCCAACTGTTTCAGTTGTTATTTCGGCTTTATGTCTGGCAATTCCTTTGTTGATGGGCTTTCAGAATTGGGATGATCATGACCGTTCGAAAAGGGAGGGAGCCTATGCTTTGGCATATAATTATTTGAATAATCTGGATAAAAACTCCATTCTCTTTGTTTATGGAGATAATGATACTTATCCGCTTTGGGGATTGCAGGAAACCGAATTGTTTCGGGATGATGTGAAAATTGTAAATTATACTTTGCTTGGTTCTCCATGGAACATAGAGCAATCATTGCGTAAAACTTACAATGCACCTGCGTTGCCTTCAAAATTAGAATACAAAAATTATCAGTTGAACACAAATGATCAGGTGATGGTCGTGGCCGGAAATATCAAATCGATTTTTGGAGAATTGCACAGCATCATCAAACCGGATGCAGGATTGAGTGTCGCGGAAGTGATGAGTTTGCCTGCGGAACAGATTACGCAATATTTAGTAGATCCGGGCTATGATCCTGCCGGAATCCAGCAATTGTACAATTCGGTAAAACCGCTGGAACAATATCTGGTAAAGGACAGTATGACGGCAAAAGAAGCATTTGACTTTTTGATGGACAATAAAAATCCGGCAAAAGCCGCATTGGCAGATTATTTCGGATATCCGGTCGGAGCAGTAAATTATCTTCCGGTGGACAAAATCGTGATTCCGGTTAATAAAGAAAATGTTTTGAAATCTGGAATTGTTTCTGCAAAAGATGCAGATAAAATCGTGGACAAAATAACTATTACACTTGGAAAAAGACAATTATACAAATCCGAATTATTGATGATTTCGATGTTTGCAGAATACAATTGGGACAGAAGTATTTATTTCAGCGGTGGCGGAGTATCGGATCCCGGAAATATTTTTTGGTTGAGTGATTATTTGGAAAACAATGGTTTCTCTTACAAATTGGTGCCGATTTATACCCGATTTGGAGAAAACGGAAAATTGGGAAGAAGCAATACCGATAAAATGTATGAAAATTATAAATCCTTTAAATGGGCCAATTTTAATTTACCAAATGCTTCATTCTCCAACACGGATCGGAATTATACCAATTCCTATCGGAACATCGCCGTTCGTCTTGCAGATGATTTTACGGAAAGGGGAGATAAGGCAAAAGCCAAAGAAGTGTTGGATAAAGTGATGGAGATGATTCCGGATGAGCCGAGGTATGATTATGGATTGAGCACGGAAAGAATTGCGCAAGCCTACAACAAAATCGGTGAAACCCAAAAGGCAGAAGCTCTTTTGAAAACAACCAAAGACCGATTGGTTGAGAAATTGAATTTTTATGAAACTTTGCCTGATAACATTCGCTATACGGTATCCAGTGATTTAAGAGATGCCCGAAGCGATTATTCCCTGATGGTTTATGGTAGAGTTGATGATTTGATCCATAAAAATGATACTGCCGGAGCCTTGGAGTTTTTTCAGTCAGAATTCCGCCCTGTCAGGGATAAATTGATCCAATCTTATCAGCAATACAACAAAGATGGCAATATGGACGTTAGAGAACAGAATAATATAGACGGTCAGTTCAAATTTGTAAGCGAACTTTTAGGCATTGCAGAATTGATTGATACCACTTATGCAAAAAAGGAAACAGAAGAATTGTACAAAATTTTAACAAACGAAAAATAAAATTAGAAACTTATGAAAAAATTGATTTTCAGCGCTGCGTTGGCAGTAATTGGTTTGGTGTCTGTAAATGCGCAGGAAGGTTTGAAAGCAGGTGCTCATATTGGAGTTCCGGCAGGGAATTCGACAGATTATTTTGGAGTTAATTTTGGGGCGGATATTTCCTATCTCTATCCGGTTATGGAAAATTTTCATGTAGGAGGTGCGATTGCAGTTGATTTATTTTCGGGCAAAGAAATTACGGGTACCGGTACCAAAATAAAAGGATTGACAATGCTTCCAATTGCGGCAAGTGCCCAATACGACTTTTTGGATCAGTTCTTTGCAGGAGTTGACTTAGGTTACGCTTTAAGTCTGAATAAGGATTACAATGGAGGATTTTATTTTCAACCAAAAGGAGGTTGGCAAAATGAATATTTTCAGGCTTTTGTTTTTCTGAAAGGTATTTCTTCAAGTGTTGATGTGGTTACACCTTATTACAGTAACTTTTCAAATATTATGACCATAGGTGTCGGAGGAGCTTATAAATTTTAAGAATAAATAATTACCCAAATAAAACACCTGTCAGGTTTTGAAAACCTGACAGGTGTTTTTATTTTACTTCTTATACAATTCAACTTTAAAACAACCCGTTTATCTCCGCATCGACTTTATCATAGATAAAACTTAAATCTTCAGCATTATTCACAAAATCAAGATTATCCACATCTATGATCAGTAATTTTCCTTCATCATAGGTTTTCACCCATTCCTCATATTTATCATTCAAGCGGCTGAGGTACTCGATGCTGATGGAACTCTCATATTCGCGACCTCTGAGCTGGATTTGTTTTACCAGTGTAGGAATGGAAGCCCGCAGGTAAATCAACAAATCAGGTGCTTGCACAAATGAATTCATCAGATCAAAAACCGTTAGGTAATTTTCATAATCCCGCGTCATCAGAAGTCCCATATCATGCAGATTGCTTGCAAAAATATGCGCATCTTCGTGTATGGTTCTGTCCTGAATGATGTTTTCACCGCTCTCGCGAATTTCTTTAATCTGGTTAAATCGGCTTCCCAAAAAATAAATCTGAAGGTTAAACGCCCATTTTTCCATATCGTTATAGAAGTCGTCCAGATAAGGATTTTGGTCAACGCTCTCAAACTGAGGTTTCCAACGAAAATTTTTGGCCAATAATTGTGTCAGGGTCGTTTTTCCGGCACCTATGTTTCCAGCGATAGCAATGTGCATTTTTAAAGGTTTTTTTGGAATTCGTAAAGATAAACAACCCTGTCTTTTAAGCCAAACAGAAATCGACTATTTACTGAAAAATAATCAAAAGTGTCAGCAAAAGGGATTTCTTTTATTTCTTTTGAATTTAAATCCAATTGATAGATTTTTTTCTTTTGAGAAAAATAAAATGAGCCATTTCGTAAATAAATCTGTTCAAATTCCTGAAAAGGAATGACCGATTCCAGATTGGCATATTCGTCAAACCGAAGGATTTTACGAAACCCGATGAGATAAATTTTGTTTTGATGATAAATCAAATCCGAATAAAATTCATCACCTGTTTTTTCAGTCAGAATCACCGACTGGCGGATTGCTTTTTTATCCCTATAATTCCACAAAACCAATCTTTGCAACACCGGATCATAACCCCAGAGGAAATTATTGTCCACCAGAGCCGAAAGCGTGGGTGAGAAATTGGTTTCGATGGGGAATTCTATCAAATCCTGTACTTGATTGAGTTGGTTGTCCAGCACCAAAAGGTTAAAAAGTGCTGATTTCAGCGTGATTTGTAAAATGTTCTGGGTATTTAAATTTTCCAAAACCGTTTGGTTGGAAAAAGTTTTCCGTTTCCGGGTTTGAAAATCGATTTTATTGAGTTCGGTAAAATTCCGGATATAATAAATGTTTTGAAAATCATCCACTTCGAAATCCGTGATGCTGTCACGGGTTTCGATAGAAATGGAATCAATGGGTTTGATGTCTTGGGCGTTTGGCAACACCCAAAAACCAATAAGAAGCAATATGCAAACCGACAATTTCACGTTTGCCAAATTAATGAATTATTCTCCAAAAATGATATTATGCTAAACTTATTTCAAACATAAAATTTCGGCATCTTCTCTCAACAATTAAAATGAAAGATTAGCCTAATTTTTAAGCCGTCAATAGATTAACTCAAATCAGTATTTAGATAGGTTTTCTCGATGTAATCCGCTTGATTGGCAATTTCATGGATAACCTTTAAAAGCTCATCCGGATGCTGCTGTGCCAAATAAACCGGAAAGATGCTTTGGGTATAAATTCCTTCTACTTCCGTTCCGTCAGATTTTGTATATTTTTTCAGACAAATGCTTCCCAAACTCATGTGGTTGGCCTCTCTCAACAGTTGAATCGGGCTGAGCTGGTCAGAAAAATCGGCAATATGGCTTCTGATAAAAAGTAAATCACGGTCGTTTTCCGTAATTTCTCCCAGATATACTCGCTGCCAACGGTTTGCACCGTCATTATTGTAGCGAAGTGCATAATCCCATAAATAGGTCGTTTCATTGATTAATTTGATGGGATAACCTTTGGAAATAAAATCAGCCAGTAGTGTTGGTAAATGTTTCATAGTATTAAAATTTTTGTTGAATTATTTGTAACCGATTTTTTGTCGGCCTTCTTCGATTGATACTTCCAAATGTGCGACATCTTCCATTCGTATTTCCTGAAGCATTTCATGTGTGCGTTGTTCAGAAGAAATGGAGGCCATGCGCAGATGCTGCTTGTTGACTACTGAATCCACCATTTGGCGCACATATCGGGCATTCCCGAAATATTTGTCACGGGTATCGTATGCTTTTTTCAGATAAGCCAAAATATGTTCTTTGGAAGGAGCGTCTAAATGCAAATCATGATGCACAAAGAGTCTTTCGCTTATGTTGAACAAATCCTCAAATGTATAATCGTTGAGTTGGTAAATCGCATCAAAACGGGATTTCAGCCCGGGATTTGACTGGATAAATTCATACATATTATCCGGATATCCGGCAGCGATCACTGCGAACTTTCCACGGTTATCCTCCATGGATTTGAGCAAAGTTTCGATGGCTTCTCTTCCGAAATCGTTCTCGCTACCCTGTGCAAGCGAATAAGCCTCATCAATAAAAAGTACGCCTCCCATCGCTCGTTCAATCGCATCTGAAGTTTTCAAAGCGGTTTGTCCTACATATCCCGCCACCAGATTTTGACGATCCACCTCAACCAAATGTCCTCGTTCCAAAAGCCCGAGTGATTTATAAATTTTACCTAATATCCTTGCCAGAGTCGTTTTTCCGGTTCCCGGATTTCCGGTCAGAATCGCATGAAGCGAAAACTTATGGAGCACATCTTTTCCGGTTTCCGAATAAAATTTCACCAAATTGATTTTGTCCAGAACCATTTGTTTGATGTTTTCCAAACCGACCATTTGATCCAGCTCGGCAAGTGCATCATCGAGTTCGTTCTGATTGATTTCGAGTTTTAGTTTTTTTCCGGTATCTTTTTCAAATACGTTCAATAAATCATTGAGTTCAATCCGGCTCAGTTCCTCCGAAGAAAGATTCTCCCAATTTCCTTGTTGCAAAAGTCGGATTCCCATTTGTTTTTTGGCTTCGTCTATAATCCCAAAAATCGTGCGGGCATTTCCGAAATTCCGGTCACGGTCGCGGTAAAGACCCGTTAGAATTTTTTTGAGTTCCTGTTCTCCTTCAGAACTTAGTGTTGCTTCTTCTAATTGGAGTGCACGATATGATATTTCCACTAATTCTTCCGGCAGATAATCTTCGAAATGGAAGTGTTGCGCAAAACGCGATTTCAGGCCGGGATTTGAATTCATAAATGAACGAACTTCATCCGGGTATCCGGCACCAATGATGGCGATGTCCCCTCGTCCATCACTCATCTCTTTCATAAGGATTTCGATGGCTTCCGCTCCGAAATCTTTTCCGTCTGCATCCCGGGAAAGTGCATATACTTCATCCAAAAACAGAATTCCACCACGTGCTTTTTCAATCATGGCTTTGGTTTTGGGAGCGGTTTGGCCGATGAATTCTCCGATGATATCGGCGCGGGATGCTTCTACTACATGTCCTTTGCTGAGCAATCCCATGGATTTGTAGATTTTCCCGAGCAGCCGGACTACGGTGGTCTTTCCGGTGCCCGGATTTCCGGTAAAGATACTGTGAAGCCCTAATTGACCATCATCAGAAAATCCTTTTTCCATCCGCAGTTTATTGAATTTCAAATATTCGATATTGTCCCGGATGGTGTTTTTAACTTGGGTCATTCCTACGAGTTTGTCCAATTCGGCAAATGCTTCTTCCAATAAATTTTCCTGTGTTTCTTCGTTACGTTTGGCAAGTTGTGCGGCATCAGGCAAATTGGAAATGACTTCTGCACTGCCGGCAATTTCGGTTTCACCTACTGAAAATTTACCGGAAGCAATATTTACATCCATAAAATTGACATAGAAAAAATATTCGCCCGTTTTCCAATATCCGGGTTGGGAAGTTCCATAGGAAAAAACGAGGTTTTCGGATTGAGGCGAAGTGATGGCGTTAAATGTTTTATCAAATTTATAGGAAGCGTAAATCGTTCCGTTTCCTGCATGGAGGATGTTGAGTTTGAATTCCAGTGTTTTGCTCAATAAGAATTTGCGGAAAATGTTCAATTCTACACCGACATATTCGGTGATTCCGCCATCAAATTGGCTCAAATAACGACGGCCTTCTCCTTTATCTTCCCGCATGTCGAAATAAGCCGGATATAATTGGACGGATTCGAAGTCAAAGTATGGATTTTCTGTTTCGGTTACCGGATCCATATTGTCCACAAAAATGGTTTTGGTCATCAGGACTTTGTTGTTCTCTGAGATTTCCCAAAAATACTGATCGGATTTCCAATATCCATGTTCAGGTGTGCCCCAGGAGAGTTTCAGGAGATGTGAAATTTCCTGAGCAGGGATTTTTATATCGTGTTCTTGTGCATACATTTCTCTTTGGTTGGTAAGCGAAACGCAGCGGACTTTCAGTTTGGTGTTATATTCATTTTTCCGGTAAATTGGGTTGATGATTTCGATGTCCCAATAAAGGTAAGTCAGCTCTTTTTCGTTAAAACGATTACGGTATTTATTGACCGATGGCAGTTCTGACTGAAGTTTTCCGCTTCCGAAAAACTGAATGTCTTTGATGAGACTGTCATTGGAAATCGTGTTTGGGTTATCTTGTGGCAATTGAGACATAAATTAAGATAGCATTTGGGAATCCAAATTAGTAAATTATTCAATTAGAGAGTGAATTCAATCTTATAAATTTACAGAATGGGTATTATTCATTTAAATAATTTAGCATAAAAGTGTCTAAAACGAAACAGAATAGGAGAAATTACAGGATTTCACATTTTGAAAAGCATTAGAATAACTGTATTTCGTGTCGGGTTTTAATTTTTCAGCAGAGATTTTAAAGACGCCTATTGTTTGGTCTATGATGGGGTCTTCATCCAAAAAATACAAGTATATTTCATCTGTTTGGAGAACCCTGAATTTTATGTTTTTTGATTTTTCTCCGATGTTAAACATGTACGTGTTGTCCAGTAAATATTTCCAAAATGTAAAATCGCCCAACGTGATGAGGGTTTTCATGTCGGGCGCACTTGTCCCGATGAATGCATAGTCCCAGGCTCTTTCCTTTCGGTCGAGAATGGTGGCTTCCACAAAGTCAATGTCCAACGTGAAAAGATACGTGGGAGTCATATTTATTTTAACCCCTTTTTCAACCGTTTTTTGATGGTAGTTTTTCCCTTCTGCATCTTTTCCCGAAATGCTGACGACAAAAGAAATGTCTTTGTTCGTTCCGGTTTCCAGAGAAAGTGCGGCGTGTGGAATAAAAAATGTGGACTCTTCTTCTACGTTCTTTGCTACATTTTTTATCACTTCGTATTCGTATAAAAAATCACCGTTTTTGTCGGAAAATTTCTCCCATCCTTCCGCTGAACGAATGGGAATGCTGTTTTTTAGAATTTGAATTTGAAAAATGAATTTGGGAACGTTATTTATTTCTTCATCTATTTGATCCATTGAAATTGATGGAAGTGTATAGGCAATTTTTAATTCTGTTCCTTTTGCTCCTTTTTGGGTAGAATTGCTTTTTGTGGAAACTTTGGAAATGATGTTGTGCTGGGTAGGGTTTTGGGCAGTTAAATTTAGTGCTAAAAAGAACCAGATTCCGGTAAAAATAAACTGTTTCATAATTGAAGTTTTTGTTGTTTCATCATTTGACTTTAGCCAGTTTTACCGGATTTTGGGGTTTTATCAGAACTGGTTGTTTCAAATGGTTTTTGTTTTGGAAATAGTCACTGTGGCTGTTGATGATTTTGGCGAATCGTGGTAAAAGTACATTGTTAATTTCGCTGCCTCTCATTTCGGTAGGTTGCCCGTCATCCGTATAAAACAATAAATCGAAATATATAATTTTTCCGTTGGCGTCCAACACGAGATTGTCTAAATGAACGACAATTTGGAGAGAATCCAAAGCAGGGTTATTCAGTTTTCTTGCATTGAAAAATTCAGGTTGCAGGGATTGCAGTAATTCATCGGCCGTTTTGGTCAATTCCAAATTTCCGTCCGCAATCTCTTTTCCGTTAAGAAAATCAAATGTGCGGGAATTGAGGATGAAATCATCTGTTTGGGTTTGTTCTTTATAAATTACCGGATGTCCGGTTTCGATGATGTTTTCTCCGGCTGGTAAATACACCCGGTTTTTGTTGAGATTGTAATTCCGGTTTTTGGTAATCGAACCGGTCAGTTTTGCAAATGCTTTCAGGATGGCGAGATAATCTTCCGGGGCGTTGGCACGGTTCAAATACAGCTTTTTGCTTTTTCCGGACTCCGAAATTGTGATGATAAATGATTCGTAAACAGAATTTTTGTAAGCGGCATAACCACAAGCGAATTGTTCAGGTTCGGGCTGCGCCAAAACAATCGAATCATCCAAACTGTTTTCGTATTTATCCATATAGTTTTGGACTACATCTGCAAAGGCAAGAAAATCTTCAAAATCGGGTGTTCCGAAATAACGACTTTCCATAGGGACAGCATACCTTTTTGATGGATAATATTTCAAACTGTTGTAGGAAATCAGATGTTCGCTTTCATCTGTATACTTTATGGTAAAAAAGGCTTTGTAAATGGACTTTCCCGATTGTTCGATTATTTTTTCCCTCTTATAAGATTGAGAGCAAGATGATACGGTTAGTAATAGCAAGACGATATATTGACCGAATGACTGTACATTATTTTTTATAAAAATTTTCATTTTTTTAGGTTTAATTATTTCCACGAGACTTTGTAAAGTAGGTTTTTGAATACATTTTCGTAATTCTCTACGTCCTGACCTGCCGAAGCCGTCATGACCAGAATTCCTTTTTCATCCGCAATCTTCAGGATGCTGATTTGTCTTTTCCGGCTTCCTGAACCGACATTTGCCAAAGCGTATTTGTAGGTAATCCCGTTTTTTGTTTCTTCATTTTGTTTCAGCATTTCAACTGTCGGCATTTCTTCCGGCACATTTTCCGAGAAAAAAGAAGACTGAGCGAACCCGTAATCTTTCAAATCAAAATATTCGATGGTGATGTAAGGTTGCATGACAGATTTCAAGTCAGTTCCTTTTTCAGTATAAGTCGCAACACCCGCCCGGCAGCCGAGTAATTTGAAACCGGAACCGCCGGAATCAAATTCATAGTTTTGCAAATATTCCAAATCTTTGAGATTCGTTTTTGCCGGTTTCAAATAAAGGGTATGGGATAGAATTTCATCGGATAGCCGTTTGTTTGATTCGGTAGAAAGGAATTCCATTTCGATGGTTGTTTTGGAATCTTTATCCTGAATTACCCAAAACTTTCTGGTAAATTCGCCGTCTTTGAATTCGCTGTACAACCCGTTTTTACTGTTGATGACCGTATCTTTCAGCGAATAATTGTACAAACCCACATCCTGAAAAGCGGGAACTTCATTGATAAGAGCGGTTAACTGCACTTCGTTGTTCGCATTTTTAACCGTCATGACATTTTGGTGTATGAGCACGGCGTTTTCCAACAGCGGAACGAATATTTTTGTCCCCGGCATCTGTATGTATCTTTTTCCGGTTTTTTGGGAAAGGGAATCGGTTGTCGCATTTTCAAATAGTTGTGCGAATGATATTGTGCTGATCGTTAATGATATAAATAGGATTAGTTTTTTCATCTGAATAGATTTATAATTAATGAGAGAGTACAGAATTATGCAAGATTTTCGAAAAATTATTGGCAAGGTCAAAATCAAGGTTTGCGGGTTGACCGCTGGTCTGTATATAGTCACTGGAGGCAGAAGCAAGAAAAAAATGATCCACTTGTTTCCCGTCTGTTATATCGTAAATGAAAATTTCTTTTACGACTTCGCCCATTTCGTAAGTGGACTGCGTTTGCAAACTGAAATCCCTTTCGGGACTTATCAGCAATATGCAATCCGCCAAAATCAGATAACGGAATCCGATGAATTTCTCAACTTCTTCTTTGTAAGTATAATAATAGGTGTGTTTTCCCAAATCGGATAGTTTGTTTTCCGGATAGCGACCTATCGTATATGAATTATAAGCAACAAACTCTTTTTCCTCTCTACCAAAGAGCCGTTCTATGTCCAACAACAAACAACTGTTTTTATCAATCGGATAGAGGACACTTCGCACCGCCTTTTTGTCTATAAATAGTTCGACTGCCTTTTCCGGAAGTTGGTACAAATCTTCGACAGATGTGGGAGAAAGTTCCACTTTGTCGCTGTGTTGTTTCAGGATGGATTCTATGGTCGCATATCGGGATGAAATTTCCTTTTCATTTTTTTTGTAAACGCGTGAAATCTTTGATTTTTCGGAACAGGACGAAAAAACCAGGCAGCTCAACGCGAACAAAACAAGGATGATGGATTTGGATTTCATAATTTTTAAATTTTAAATTCTTAAACGAATTGATTCGGAATTAACCTTGCCGGGGTTTTAAACCCTGACAAGGTTTTCCGTTTTTTATTTCACCATAATTTTATGCGTGGAAACACTTTTTCCACTCTTATCCGTGATTTTCAGCACATACACGCCTTTGGGCAAACCGGAAACTGTCAGCTGATTGGTTTTCCGGTCAAATTCCCCGGATTTTACCGTTTGTCCCGTGAGGCTGTAAAGGGAATAGGCATAATTCCCATCCTTCTCAAACGCAATGTTCAGGATGTCTTTTACGGGGTTGGGATAGACTTTTACCTTTTGGCTGTTTTCCATATCTTCAACTGAAAGCGGTGTGGTTTCCAGTTTATATAGCTCCCGTCCAAATGCCGAATAGTATAAAGCCGGGAAATAGAGGTTATTCCCTACGGTGATTAAACGAATAATCGGGTATATTGAATTTTCCTCTGTACTTGATCCCGGTTGAATTTTAAAAGTTCCGCTTTCGGTTCCATCGGTTAGCCAAAGCTGGAAATCATCAAAAACATCGTCTTCCGAACCTATAAAATACACCAGTCCGTTAAACACAAGGAAATTAAACAGCTCGGAATTACCGTCCGGATTTATATCTTTGATCAATTCAAAACCAGAGCCGTCAAAGGCATATAGTTCAAACCCGGAATCTTCCTCTTCATGCCATGTAATCAATTTTCCGTTGTAAACACATTTTGGGGTGGTGAAGTTGGGATCGACCTCCATTGTTCCAGTTTCCGTACCGTCTGTCTTCCAAAGAGAAGAATTTTCGCCCCCCCGGAAATAGATTTCCCCGTTGTAAGTGACAAATATATCGGATGCGCCGGTATTTGTACCGGGATATGTGTCCTTTATCATAAAAGTTCCGTCGGGAGTCCCGTCTGTTACCCAGGGTTCAAGTCCATGTACACCATCACTGTAAGTAAAATAAATTTTATTGTCATAAACGAGGGTTCCGTATTCTTCCAGTATTACACCCTCCTTGATCAACTGTGTACCTTCAGGAGTCCCGTCAGTTACCCATAGCCCCTGATTCTCAGGATCATAAATTGAAAAATATATTTTATCGTTTAAGGGGACGAATGTGGAAATATGATGGGATTCCTTTAATAACCCGATTTCTCCCCCCGTTCCGTCCGAAACAAACAAACCTTCGGCCTCTCCGTTGTAACCGTGGATAAATATTTTATCATCTAAAAACCTGAAAGTTCCTCCGCTTGCATAATTACACCGTATGTTCGGTATAAGGATGTGGGTTCCGGCCGGTGTGCCGTCCGTTTCATAAAGAACTCCGTCATAGAATCCACCGGCCGTGAAATATACCTTGTTGTTATAGTTTACAAAATTAGACGGATAGGAGCCTTCAACTCCGGTATTTAAATCTTTCAATAGATGCGTTCCGTCTGCAGTCCCGTCCGTAAGCCAGAGCTCATTTCCCAAGGTTCCCGACCTTGCTTCAAAAATGAGAGTTTCCCCTAAAGCTGCGCCCGAAAATTTTTCCGTTTCCATGCCGTATCCGTCTCCCGGAAAAATGTCTTTTACCAATATAGGTTCCTGAGCATTTAAGAGGTTAATGCTCGTCCATAAGATAACGATATATCGAATTTTTTTCATAATAATTCGTTTTTAAATTATTTCACGATGATTTTATGCGTAGAAACACTTTTTCCGTTTTTTTCCGAAATTTTCAGCACATACGTGCCTTTGGGTAAACCGGAAACTGCCAATTGGTTGGTTTTTCGGTGAAATTCCCCGGATTTTACTTGTTGCCCTGCGAGGCTGTAAAGGGAATACTCATGATTTCCTTCTTTTTCAAATGCAATGTTCAGCAGGTCTTTTACGGGATTGGGATATATTTTTACCTTTTGGTTGTTTACCACATCTTCTACCGAAAGGGCTTCGGTATCCAGTTTGTAGAGTTCGTTTCCGTACTCGGGAAAATAATTTGCCGAGAAATAAAGGGTATTGCCAATGGGGAAAAATCCTCCGTCCTCACCCAAAGGTTCTTCTTCGGTAGAGCCGTCGGGAACGATCTTCATCGTACCGGCTTCCGTGCCGTCGGTTACCCAAAGATGAGATGTCTCGTTATCTTCTTCGTGCCAGCTGCCGTAAAACCAGGTCTTGCCGTTTACCCCAACAAAATTTTGCAATCTGGCACTGCCATCAGGGTTTATATCCTTAACCAATTCAAAACCGGTTCCGTCAAAAGCATACAACTCCTTTCCGGTTTCACTGTTTTCCCGGTGTGATGTCAGAAGTTTTCCGTTATAAACAATCTGGGGATAGGTGTAGTTGGGGTTTACTTCAATTGTCCCGGTTTCCGTACCGTCTGTTTTCCACAAAGATTCTGTGATTCCTCCCGAAAAATACACTTCCCCATTATATTCTATAAACTTTCCGAAAAGACCGTATTCTTCGCCGGGGTATATGTCTTTCAGCATAAAAGTCCCGTCTGTGGTTCCGTCGGTTACCCAGGGCTCAGCACCGTAGGTAATATCTATAAATGTAAAATACAACTTGCCTCCCGAAACCAATTTGGGTGTTTCGTAAAGATTAACCCCCGGTTTTATCATTTCGGTTCCTGCAGCAGTGCCGTCCGTAGCCCAAAGGGAAAAGCCTTCAGTATTGAATATCGAAAATAGCATTTTGTCGTTTAATACTGCAAAATTCTGGATGTTATAATCCCCGATGAACTGAGTTCCTGCTTCGGTTCCGTCTGAAACCCACAAGCCTTCCTGGGTTTCGTCAGCCAGCTCCCCGTGTATATAAATCTTGCCGTTTAAAAAACCGGGATTCATAAATTGGGAAACCTGCAAATCGGGATGAATGGGCGATGTGCCTTCGGGTGTGCCGTCCGTCTTATAAAGTCTCCATCCCGTTTCGTTCTCGGCATTAAAATAAACCATACCTTCCATTTCCATAAGGCTTTGGGGGCGCGAACTTTCTGTTCCCGGGTAAATATCCTTTATCATCAGTGTACCGGCTTCGGTACCGTCCGAAATCCACAGTTCCCTGCCGTTTTCTTCGGTAATGCCCGGGAAAATAAGTTTTCCGTTTAATTCTGCATGAGGCCCCGGTATACTGTAATAGAAAGAATAAACTCCTGTATTTTCTCCCGGATTGATGTCTTTTACCAAAACAGGTTGTTGGCCTTGCAAGAATGTGACTGCCATAAAAAGTAAAGTGTAAAAAGTTGTTTTCATTTTGTTTAAGTTTTAATTTGTATTGAATTGATTCGGAATTAACCTTGCCAGGGTTGATTTCGTACTGAGAATGCATCCTGGCAAGGTTTTCCGGGTTTTTATTTCACCAGAATTTTATGCGTGGAAACACTTTTTCCACTCTGATCCGTGATTTTCAGCACATACATGCCTTTGGGCAAACCGGAAACTGTCAGCTGATTGGTTTTCCGGTCAAATTCTCCGGATTTTACTTGTTGCCCTGCGAGGCTGTAAAGGGAATAGGCATAATTTCCGTCCTTCTCAAACGCAATGTTCAGTACGTCTTTTACCGGGTTGGGATAGATTTTTACCTGATGCATATCCGTTTCGTTCACACCCGCGGTGCTTTCGGTGTGCAATTCATAGACTTCATATCCGAATTCAGAAGTGTAGGCGCTCATATACATTGTGCCGTTCCAAAGGCAAAAATACGCGGGAAAACCGCTGCCGATGCCTTCAAACAGATCCTGAACCATTTCGATTTCCGTCCCGTCGGTTTTCCAAAGCTCGAATCCCAATTCACCAACTGAAGTTGTAAAGTACAGAATATCATTGTATTCCATCCATTCCGGAACGCTGGTAAAGCTTCCGGAATTTACAAGCCCTATCGGCGTTACGGAATCGTCTGAATAATCATACAACGCAAGCTGATGCCCCACAACTCCGTCACTCCCGAAGAAACAAAGTTTATTCCCGTAAGGATAAATCGTCAAGACGCCGTCTCCGTCGCCCGGATAAAAATCGGTATGGCATATCACATCCGTACCGTCATAACTGTACAATTCTCTACCAAATTCACCTTCAGTAGCTGTAAAATACAATACATCATTATGAACCACTGTATGATTAATTTCAGACGATTCCAATAGCTCGGAATTAATGTTGGCAACCAGGTTCAAATCGCCGGTCGCAGGGTCATATTCATATAATTCCGCGCCTGTAGCAAAAGTCCTTAGTCCGGAAAAATACAGTTTATCATTGTAAGCCACCAGATGGCTTGGATTGCCTGAAATTTCACCGGTATAAACATCTTTTGCCCGCACAACGAGGTTGGAAGAAGGGAAATACACATATAATTCTTTTCCGAAGGTGGCTGTGTTGGCCTGAAAATAAATTTTATTGTCCAAAACCACGGGGTACTTCGGTTCACTGCCCGTTGCGCCTGCCGTAGGCGGAGTTCCGGCCAGAGAGGGAGGATTATCCCCGTCATAGCGCATCATTTCCCAACCTTCATCGGCCGTATAGCCCAGAAAATACAGATAATCGCCCAGCACGAGCATTCTGTTGCCCGCTTCAAACGGAAGTACACCGTCTGATGAGCCGGAACCTAAATTAAAGACCAGTTCCAGGTCGCCGCCGGCCGTGTACCGGAATAATTCGGAACCGGTGTCGCCGTTGTCCGCGATAATGTATAAATCGCCTTTGAAAGCGGTAAGCCCTTTGGGCCAGGAATTCTCAGCACCGGGATTGATGTCAACCGTCAATTCGATTTGCCCGAAACAAAGCATACCGCTTGTCAGAACCATCATCAGAAAAAGGATTGTTTTTTTCATTTGGTTGAATTTAATTTATTAGTAATTAGTTTAGTTTTTAATAACTTTAAAGGTTTCCACATCTCCGTCAGAAGTGATTTTCGCCACATAGATTCCCGCGGGGAGCGCGCTTACATTGATTTGGGTTGTATGGGTTTCCGTCAGCACAAGCTGCCCTGCCGTAGTGTAGATTTCGGCTTTTTCTACCGCTTTTTGCGAAGAAATGTTCAGCACATTTTTTACCGGATTGGGATAGACTGCGAATTTTTGCAGTGAATTTTCATGGATGCCCATCGCTTCCTGTACGACTACCGTATAGTCTTCTACTTCACCTCTTAATTCTTCATCACAAGGATTGGGAGTGTCTATATTAGTGCCCAGTAGGATTCGCATACGGGTTTCTCCCAACTCTGCACTTTCAGGGATAGTGATGTCAACCGTATGTGGAATCAAATCAACCGTGTTTTCAACAACCGTAAACATTTCACCCTCATCATCAAAATCCCCGTCTTGGTTCCAGTCAAAAAAAGCATAGATGTAATACGACTCTATCATTTTTGTAGTGTAGTCAAAGGTAACCGAAAGAGGATAGGCCTGCCCTCTGGAAATATTTGCAGAGGGGTATTCCATAGCGGTGGTATAATAGGCCGGGTACTTTACAATTTCGTCTTCCGTGGTATTGTTAATGTCCGAAAAGGTTACATTGGACATATATACGTTATATGAGCCAATCCTCGGTACGCAATAGTGGTCGTAGATAAGTTCAAGCCTTGCCCAGGCAAAATGGCCGGTATCGTCGGCTGCCGCGTCGCCTATGGCATAATACCAGGTGGTATTATTGATTTGCGCGGGCGTCATTCCGCCGAAAAAGTCGAAGAAAGTATCCCAGGAACTTTCGATGGCGCCTTTTGACGGGCGTACTTCGCTGTTGTCGGGAACCGGGTTGCCGAGGACTGCAATATCTTCGCTGGAAACCGAAGCATAGTCGTGGAAAATTAAGGTTCCTCCTAAGTCAATATTCGCCCCAGGTCCGGCCGTGCTATCTCCAATATCTCCCAATTCCTCCACGCCCGGGCGGCTCATCAATCCCATCGCGAATCCTATATCATCAAATAACTTGAACACCAAATCTCCTGCCCAGGTATGATATACGGTAATTTTACTTTTTGAATCCACATAGTGCATCCCTGCCGGAATGCCGGAAACGGTTAGTTCTTTGTAGGCCATTGAGCTAAAAGTCCCGTTATAGGCATCGTCCGGGATGGGTAGAAACGAATCGTCCGAATAAAATGTAAAGAACTGCTGCGCTTTTGCTTCTTCCTGAATGAACAACGCGGAAGCAAAAACCAGGTAAATTTTGAGAATAAAATTTTTCATTTTGTTTATTTTTTTGAGTTATACAGTGGTTTTTGGTTTGAAATCCGGGTGTATGCTCCTGATTTCCTGACGTAAAGCTATCGGAATTATACGCCCGAAATTTTGAGAGTGCAGGAACGGAACTTCGTATTTTACAAATGGCAGGTTTTGAAAGACAAACGGTAAAACCGGATTTTAAGATACTTTAAAATGGATGGGAACGCTTTCCTAAAAGAATTTAGAAAAAATTTTTAAAAGGTCTGTTTTGTAGGAACGGCTGAGATTTGGAAACCAATGGCAGAAATACCGAATCAAAAGGTGGATTTTGGCTGTGAAAATCCTTGATTTCAGATATAACCAACTGAAAATAATTTGATTATACGAAAATAATTCTTCTACTTTGTGAAGAAATTTCTCTTTTACAACGTTCTAAAATTTAAAGTCAGATGAACTATTCAGCTGCCATCTTTTTGGTTTTTATGTCTATCTCTGTTTATTCCCAAGTTGAGGATTTGCAGAAAAAGATAGATTCTGTAAACTTGGTTTTAAAAAACAATCCGGTCGATAGCACTCAAGCATCTGCGTTGATTGAACTTTCGGAATTATTGCAATATGAAAACAACGATACGGCACGTCCTCTCAACCTCCAAGCCATCCGCATCATCGACAAAACTTTAAAGAAAAATCCGGATGGCAAGTCGCAAAAGCACCTGAAAACACTGAAAGCAAAAGCCCTGCACAATGTTGCCTATACGTATTTTAATGGTGGAGACAACGATTCGGCGAGAAGCTGGTGGAACAAAACGATGAAACTTGCCGTCGCCAATCAAGATTCGGCTCGGATTGCCTATACATATTATTGCTTTGGTTATTTGGAAAATTACATTGGAAATGTAGAACAGTCGATAAAGGACTACAACAAAGCGCTTATCATCAGCGATAAATCCAAAACAACGGATGTTTATATAGAAACGCTGATCGCTTTGGGGATGTCTTATTCCAACAGGAAAAATACGGAAAAGACGATTTATTATTACAAAAAAGCAGCGGAAGAAAGCAAAAAAGCGGGAGACGAAAAATTACTTGCCAATGCTTTGTCCAATCTGGGTGCAACCTACAGGGACTTGGGTGAAAGTGAAAAAGCGCTGGACTATCTGAACGAGGCACTGGAAATTCATAGAAAACTGAATTTTAAACTTGGGGAAGCCTACACGCTTTTGAGTATAGGAAAAGTGAATTTGGCATCAGGGAAACCGGATTTGGCTCAATCTACTGCACAGGAAGCATTAGGAATTTTCCGCAAAATCAAGAATGTGGAAGGCGAAATTTACGCGCTTTTCCGGCTGTCAGAAATCGCTTCTTCCGGAAAGGATTATCCGATGCTGTTTCAGTACGCCGACCAAGGTTTAAAATTGGCAAAACAGGTCGATGATAAGTATTCGAAGCGTGATTTTTACGAATTTCTGGGCAACGCCTATTTGCAATCCGGAAATTATAAGTCAGCCTTTGAATCCATGGAGATTTACCATGAACTAAATGATTCGCTGAACAATTCGTCTTTAAAAGAATTACAATTGCAAAAAGATTTGGAATACCAGTTTGAGAAACGTTCGGATTCCATTCAATACCAGAAATTGCTGGCAGAAAACAGTTTGGAAAAGCAGATGCATAATAACCGGCTGTTGATTACTTATGGGATTATAGGTTTGCTTATATTGGCCGGAGGAGTTGGATTTCTTTTTTACCGAAATAAACAAAAAGAAAAACAATCCAAAGCCGAGTTGGAAAAACGAATGAGTGAAGCGGCTATGAGCTCGCTTCATGCACAGATGAACCCACATTTCATATTCAATTGTCTGGGAAGCATCAAACACATGATTATCGCAAACGAACACGAAAATGCCAATACCTATCTGAATAGATTCTCCAAACTTATCAGGGACTCGCTGAACAATTCACGTAAATCAACGGTTTTTTTAAGTGAAGAAGTGGCTTATTTGAATAATTACCTACAGATGGAATCACTTCGATTTGAAAACTCTTTTGACTATTCAATCAAAATAGCCGATTCTTTGGATGAAGACGAAACGGCCATTCCTTCTATGATGATCCAGCCTTTGGTGGAAAATGCTATTTGGCACGGATTGTTGAACATAGAAAATAACCGTCATTTGACGATTGAATTTTTTCGTGAAAATGATAAATTGGTTTGTAAAATTGAAGATAACGGCATAGGAATCAATCAGTCCAAATCCAAACCGATGTCTTCCGATCACAAATCCATAGGATTAGAAAATATCAAAGAGCGGTTGTCAATTTTGAACGTCAAGAACCAAACCGACTGTGAATTGAAAATTACAGACCGGAACGATCTGAATAAATTCCAGACGGGGACTATCGTTATACTGGAGTTGCCATTGATGGATGAATGATTACCTGAGTTTAAACTTCAGTTTTGCTTTTTCCAGAAAGAGTTCTTTTTTCCTGCGGCTCACTTCTATTTCATAATCATTTGCCATGATCAAACTGCCTCCGTCACCACGCCTGTATTCTTTGATATGATCCAGATTGACGATGGACGATTTATGTATGCGTAGAAATTCGTTGTCATCGAGCATATTTTCAAATTCTGAAATGGATTTCGAAACACAAATTTTACTGTTGTCGGATAGAATGAAATTTGTATAACCGCCATCGGCAGTACAGTAAAGAATTTCCGATAGAGGAATAATCTGAAATCCTTTGAGTGTAGTAAGGCAGATTTTCTTCTGTTTGGTGTTTGGATTCAGGTTGTGCAACAAAACGTTATAATCCGTATTGTTTTTCTTTTCCAGGATAAATGTTTCGGCTTTGTTCACCGCTTTTATGAGTTCTGATTCGTCAAGGGGTTTTAGCAAATAATCAACGGCACTGTATTTAATCGCTTGTAAACTGTGTTCTTGATGTGCGGTGATGAAAATGATGCTAAACTGAATGGGAGAGAGTTCGTTCAAAATATCAAATGCATTTTTGCCTGGCATGGAAATGTCCATCAAAACCAAATCGGGCTCAAGTGTTTTGATTTTTTCGATGGCATCATTTGCAGATAAGCAGGTAGCAACCACTTCCAACCGGGGGCAATATTTTCCCACAGTCAACTCAAGGCTTTTTAAAAGTCTTAGTTCATCATCCACCAATATCGTACGGATCATAGCAGTAAACCAAATGGTTAATTCAAATTTACAATAGTTTTTTGACAATCCGGATAAGATCTAAGACGAGTTCAAAATTGAGCATAAAAAAATCACAATGAGCAATTTCATTGTGATTAAGTGACCGCAAAAGTACCGATTTCGAACCAATTAATTGACGATTTTAAGAAAATCTTTGAATTAAAGCCTGTTCTGGAGGTAGAACCTTTCTATGCCCAGAACAAAGGAAATATAGTTAGACTAGGGTCTGTAAATAGATAATATCCCAGATAGGAATAAAACCATAAGTAATAATGAGAAAGAGAGCAAATAATGCTGAAATAGTACAGAGAATAGGAGAAATAGCAACATTACTGATAAAGGGTGAGAGTAGAGAAAATATAGTGCGTTTTAGTACGGAAAAATATGGAGTAAAAGAAAGGATGACAGAGAAATATATTGCTAAAGCAAAATTATTCATAGAAGAATCCGTAGAAAAAAAGATAAACTATGATTACTCTAAAGCAGTAATGAGATATGAGGAATTGTATAAACATTCCTTTGAAGAGAAGGATTACAGAACTTGCTTATCCATTAATAAGGAACTAACAATATTGCAGGGTTTAAACAAAGTTCAGATAGAACATTCTGGAAATGTTGAATTTATTTGTAACATACCTAATTGATGAAAATAGATTTCTCTCAATACTATCAACCAAAACCTAAACAAGTGGAGGCTCATAAATGTAGAGCGAAATATGTCTTGTTTGGAGGAGCGATGGGAGGAGGTAAAAGTTGGTTTTTGTGTGCGGAAGCCATTAAACAAGCAATGAAATATGAAGGCAATAGGCTTGTAATTGTTAGAAAAGAACTATCCGTTTTGAAAAGGACTACCTTAATAACTTTTCTTAATATTTGTCCAGCGGAAATTATCAGAAGTTATAATCAAACCAGCTTAGAAATAACTTTTATAAACGGGTCAACTTTAACCTTTATTGATGCCAACATTGCCAAAGACCCACTTTTACAAAAAATTAAAGGATTAGAGATTGGATGGTTCGGAATTGAAGAGGCAAATGAGGTGTCAGTGGAAGTTTACAACTTACTTAAAACCCGTTTGCGTTGGGTTTTACCTAATGGAAAAAAGCCACAGTACGAAGGTAGGCTGACAAGTAATCCTGAGGCATGCTGGCTCATTCCAGTATTTATTCAATCAAACAATTCTGATGAGGTTTATATCCAGAGTTTAACAACTGATAACTATGATGAAAATAGTGAATATGTAATTAATCTCAAAGAAGCTTTTAAAGATAATCCTAAATTACTCAGACAATACCTGTATGCAGATTGGAGCTTGGTAGATACTATTAATCAGTTAATTCCAAGTCAAGCTATTTTGAATGCTTATAACAGAATTCAAGGTATTGAAACTATTTCCATGGGCATTGATGTAGCAAGGTACGGAGACGATAGGACTGTATTTACCATACTGAAGAATGGTAATATTGAGCATATTGAATGCTATCCGCAAACAACCATTACGGACATCATTATAAGGGCAATTCAATTAATAAATGATTATAATATTAATCCTTCAAATGTAGGGATTGATAGTGTCGGATTGGGGGCTGGAGTAGTTGATGGATTAAAAATGCAGAGTTATGATGTTATAGAATTGCAGGGAGGAGCAAAGCCTGAAGAAACTGATAATTCAGAAACCTTTAAACCGTATAATTTACGTTCCCAAATGTATTATGAGCTGAGAAAAGACCTTATTAATGGAGAAATCGGAAATTTGACTAATGAGGGTTTAAAATTGGAGCTACAAGCCATTAAATATGAAATCTATTCAGATAAAACAGTAAAGGTTGTAAGTAAGGAGGCAATCAAAAAGCTATTAGGTAGAAGTCCTGATTTTGCTGATAGTTTAGTTTATGCGAATTGGGTTAAGAATTATAGAGGAGCGTGTAATTTAATGATATTGCCTTCTGCTGGCTATTAAGGATTAAATCTGTCCTAGAATTATTATATTTGTCTAAATATAAAGTTTAATATATAAGATTAAAACTAAGGTGTAAATAACATATAGATATTGCTTTTTGCAATTCGTTTTTCTACTCAAATACTCGAAATATTAAAAAAGATAAAAGCGAATGATTGCAAGGAAGCTCCCAACTGGGGTGCTACTTCATCATTGCTTTTATGGGTTATTCGAGTAACCTGAGTAGAGAATGATGTTAGGATGCACCCTTTCTCTCTTAAACAATTTAAAAATTATCTATATGTCAAATCTTAACTCACAACCAAGCACCAAACGAGTAATTCTCGATGTTTTCAAATGGATTTATGGAATATCTTTTATAATAACAGGTATTTTAATTTCAATTTTTGCTTCATTCTTAGGAGGGTTGCTCATTATGATGGCGGGACTGCTATTCATTCCTATTATTTCCCGGAAAGTAAAACCAAAAATTTCTCTTTGGAAAGAAAGAGCAGTAAGAATAATTGTACCGCTTATGTTTTTATTTTTTGGATTTTTGATTTCAGCTATACAGGGAATAGGAGGTTCGTCCGGAAATAAGCATAATAAAATAATTAATCAATATGTAAAGGAGAATGAGAATAAGCCATTTTTGGCAAATTTTCAATTTTTAGGAGAATTGGAACATATTCTTAAACCTACTAAAGATGCAAGCAGATGGTATTATTCAGAGATAAATTCCTCAGCTTATATACCATTAGATACACTAAAAGATGGCTCTGTTAGATATGGATTATTTTTAGGTAAGGATAAAAACAGAACACTTTCTACTGAAAAATTTATCAAACCAATTGACCCTTACGGACAATTGAAAAAGTACTTTGTTGTTTTTACTGTTAACAAGAAAAATAAGTTAGAAAATACTGTTGTTGTACTTGAAAATGACAAAAATGAAGTTTATGAGATAGCAGATTTAAACTTCGACATATCTAAATATGCAGACTCGGCAGCAATAAGAATACAAAGAGAAAAATTCAATAGTGAATTAGATAAATTTAGACAGGAGGAGGCAGAGGAAGAACATAGAAACCAACTGGTTAAGAAAAAGGCAGAGTGGGAGAGTAATTGCATTAGCAGTTGGGACGGTTCTTGTACTAAATTAGTTCGAGCATTTAAACCTCATCTGAAAGACCCGGATAGCTTTGAGCATATTGACACAGGATTTAGGAGGTATGATGATTATGTATTAGTTGTAATGAAGTATAGAGCAAAAAATTCTTTTGGAGCTTTTAATATTGGGACAGTAACAGCAAAAGTTGATTATGATTGTGAGGTGTTAGAAATGGAGGAATAGTTATGACTTGTGCATACATCTGTTAGAAACTCTCTTGCTAAACCCTGAAATTAAGATGCTTATTATTTAAATTTGTTAAATCGAAATCTCTACAAAATTTAACAAATGCAAGATAAAAGAATACTACAAACAGAAGAATATTTTTTACAACAGATTAAATCAGCAGTAACAGAACATCATTGGTCAGATGATACTTCTAAGTTGAAAGTTTCATTTAAGAATATTGATTTTCAGTTTCATAAATTAGTCGAAGTTAATGAGACGGGGTTAGAGCTTTATTTTTCTAATTGTAGTTTATCGGGAAAAAGAATTGATATTACAATAAATGAGCTCTCTGAAAAGCTAAATAACATTGAATTTAGTGAATGTGAAATTAATTGTGATTTTTTATTGAAAGATTCCAAACTTGAATATTTGATTATTAATAAAACGGATATAACCTCTGATAATTTTCATGTCTCGTCCAATGAAATTCATAGTTTTTCTTTAGTTGGGAAACCGGAAAAACCTAATAGCATAAGTTCTCTTATTTTACATGAGAATAAAATTATAAAATCAACTGATTGTCGTTTAAACCAATTTCAATTTCTTTACATAAACCATTGTGATTTTATTGAAGGATTTACGCTTAATGCCAATACTATTGAAAGGTTACAAATTGAAAAAAGTGACTTTAGAAAAGATTTTGAATTCTGGAAAAATAACCTTGGAGATTTTTCTTTAATTGAAAAATCATCACTTGGGGAAGTTAAAGCAAAGCAATCCAATTTTGGTAAAGAAATTAAATTTAGAGACGTTGATTTTTTAGAAAGAACAGATTTTACAGAACTGAAATCAGACCAAACAAATTTAAAGTTTGAAAATTGTACGTTTCAGAAAAATACTTATTTTGATAGTTCAAGAGTTTTAAATTTAGATTTTAAGTCTGTAGTCTTTCAGGGAATAACATCATTTCAATTATTGAATTGTTTACATTTTATAAGATTTGAAACTTCTTATTTTGAGAAGATTGGTTTTTTTGAAGGAATGACTATAGGAAACTTAAATTCCATAGATGTAAATACAATTAGGACAATAAAGGGGCAACTGTCAAAATCTGAAAGTAAGATAGAATATTTAAAATATAATGCCATAGAACAAAGAAAACATTTTCAAAAACTTACACTTAAAGATTCGGATTTTTATATTCTCTTGTTAAACAAGTGGTCAAATGATTTTGGAAGAAATTGGGGTAAAGGTGTAAGATTTACGATGAAAATTAGTTTCTTCTTTTTCTTACTATTAATCTTGACTAATACTTTTGTTTCATCAACATATCCAATATCACTTAACTTCAATCATTCTTATGCTGGTTTTTCTACAATTCTGTCTGAATATTTAAAATTTACATTTTCATTAGGCTTCAGTAGTGAGGAATTTCAAAGTAATGGATACTTATATATTATTTTTGTAATGGCTAAAATTTTTATTGGATATGGGATATATCAAACAATAACAGCCTTTAGGAAATTTGGAAAAGTTTAATATAATACAATGGACATAAAAAGAGATGCTTCAGATAAGCACAAAGGAGTAAAATTACAGAAACTTCGAGCAATTAAATTAGGATTAGATACCATTATTTCAAATCCAAAAGCTCAGTTTCATTTAGCAATAGAAAGTGATGGTGATGTCTTTATTTATAGCGGTAATAGAAAGTTTATTGAAGAAAATAAAAATTATGATTCTAAAAACTTTTCCTTCTTTAGTAAACAAATCCTCAATACTCTTGTTTATTTTTTAGACTATTGGCTAAAAGATACAGTAAATAAGAGTTCCAATATTGTTTTTAGCTTCTATTCAACAAATAGTATCTCGAAAGAATATAATACAGACAGAATTAAAAGCTTAGGTATTGAAGAGCTTCCAAGTGCTCCTATTCTTTCATTGTTAATGAGTAAAGAATGGAATAATGAAAATAAAATAATTGATATATGTAGGAAAATTATTCTTTCTGAATATGAAGAGCAATATAAAGGGAAAAATAATCATTACTTCGAGATAGAAAAATTTACTGATGAGGATTGGGTTAAATTTTTTAGTCAAATCATTTGGAACTTCGGAATGCCAAATAATGGAGATTTAAGAGATGAGCTAAAAGAATCTATTGGTAGATATGGGGAGTTAAAAAATATAAATGTTAAGGGTAAAGAATTGTTTATCGAAGCGATGTTGAGGCAAAGTCTGGAAGATAAACAAGATGAAACCGATATAATCCACCGATACTTGACAGATGAGAGTTTAGAATTAATCTGTTATAAAATAATAAATCAACCTATCGATAAAAACTTATACAGACATATAGATTATGATTATACGGGGTTTGTTGAAAATATCAACATTTTCACTTCCTCTTTTTTAGAGGATAAATATTTTTCAATTAGTTACAAAAAGTCTTTTCCTAGTTTTTTGCAACGAAAGGTAAAAAAGCATAGTCCAGAAATAAAAATAGAGACTTCTCACTTACAGGAAACAGACCCGAATAATCTTATTAAGGATGTCATAGTGGAAGATATTAATAGTTTCATTGATGATTTAAAACCTACATTCTTATTTGGAGAGATTGGTAGTGGGAAAAGTTCAATTGTTGCTCAGTATGCAATTGAAGAAAACAAAGCTGGGAATTTATGCATTCTAATCCCTGCTAATTCAGTAAAAGGAAGTATCAATGTGGACTTTCAAACATTATTTAAGTGTGTAAATTCATTTGTTAACAATAATGTATCTAATAAAGAACCTTATTTTGATTTTGAATTTATACTATACAATAGACCCATTACTCTTGTTTTTGATGGAATAGATGAGCTAACTGGTCAAGAAGCAAGGTATCTCCTTAAACATTTAGAAAAAATAAACAGAGATTATTCTGATTTAAAAATTATAGCAACAGGGAGACCTGTAGAATTACAATCAATTGTTAGGTTTAATGATTGGAACTGTTTAACCACAATAGATTTAACTGAATTAGAAGTTTTGAATGTATTAATAAATGAAGCCATTGTAGAAGGGCTTTCAACTGATGAAGCTGCTAAAGATTCAGCAAAACGAATGGAATTTCTAAAGAGTAGAAGTGAATTGTCTCTTTTAGCAAAAACGCCATTAGTAGTATGTTTACTTCGTGATTTTCTTGTAGAAAATTTAGAAGAGGAAACATTAGGAACTTTGATGTATAAAATATTACTAAAGAGATTAAAGTGGGACGAAATAGACTTAAAGACTATTTACTCTAACTTTTTCGAAGAGTTTCCTCAAGAATTTCAACGTGAGAAAATTATTTCAATAATCGCTGAAGAAATTTTCAATTCAGACAATAAAAATATAGGGGAAATAAAGTTATCTCAGATAATCACTGATAATATTCAAAATACAGATAAAAAAAATCAAATTGTTGCTGAAGCCACATTATTTTATAAGAATTTATTTTTACAGTTAAATGATAAAAACTATAGCTTTGTTTCACAGCCTTTATTAGAAATAGCTTATGGAGTCAGGTTGTCAGAAAGCATAAATACAAATAGCTTTTCTTTAGATATAAATGATAATACTTGGAGACCCTTTTCTTTTGCCATATCAATTAATAGATTAAAGGGGCATATTTCTGAAGCTACAAAAAAAGTAATCTTAGAAACTTTAGATACACTTCTTATATATGAAAGTAATATTCCTATTGCTGCTATAATTGTCACTGAGTCTAAAGATTCTGATTTAGCCATGCATTTCATCTCGAAAATGGATACTCTTGACTTTCGCCCAATCAGAACTTGGAGCAACAATATTTTTTGGGGTGAACCAGATTCTTATTCACCATACACAATAGCTGAAACCATTAATTTAGCCGGAGATTTGGGATTAAATTGGTTTTTTGAAGAATATTTAAATCCTAAACACCCCTTATTACATATAGAATCTCAAGTTAAAGCTATTCTTGGCAATTTATTATTCATAAAGCATTTTGAGTTAGAAGAAAACTATAAGGAAAAACTATTAGAATTTGCTAAGTATCATTTGGAAGTACGGACATTGTGTTGTGTTTACATTGTGCCAATAGTTTCTTTAATCGCTCCACAAGAGATAGAATTAGAAAAAAGATGTATTATGTTTTTGCAATTACTTCCTCTGAGATTATATAATAGAAAATGTAAAGAATTATTAGATTCAGAAATTCAGCAGGGAAATAAAAATCAAATAATTAATGCGATTGAAATTATTGTTTCAAAAGATGGAAATAAAAATGACGAAGTACTGAATTTGTGGTTAGATTTAAAAGACATTAGTCAAGAAGAATTAAATCAAACAATACTGGATGAAATAATAAAACGAATTGCAGAAGGTAATGAGCTGTTGTATAAAAGATTGACGAACAAGCATTTAAACGAGGTTAATTTTTTAAATTATCTCAGGTATTGTACTTTAAACAATACTCGCACTTCAAAGTATGCAGCTATAATACTATATTCTAAATTTAATGAAAGAAATTTATATTTAATAGCTAGACCCTTAATTACGAAATCTAAATACTTTACAGATAGGAATAAAATAGAAATAACCATACTTGATGACCTTTTAAAAGAGTCGCCAAAAAAATCATTTGATTTTCTTTCAAGCTGTATTCCCCATAGAACAATTAAAGGAAGAGAGGCTGTAATTGAAGCATATATTTATTATTCTAATAGAGTTTTAAATTTATGTGATGGAATTTTTAAGAATGATTTTTTTTATACTATAAACCATCTTCCGGACTATCCGATTTTGGTTAGGTATCCAGAAATTAGAAATAGTTATAAAGAGCTTTTAACTTCTAAGCCACAATACAGAGAATATTTAATAGAAGCCTCACAGCATATCGATTTTAGATTGCGCTCAAATGCAAACTCAATTTTATTAGCTTGCTTTCCAGAGAACTCGAATATAGAATTGGAGAATATAATTTATTCAGCAGCAAGTAAGTCTACAGATAACATTGAATGGCTCCGTTTCTGTATGAAACTTAATTATTCAGAAAATACTTTGAGTTACATTAAATCAAAGTTAGAAGATTTCCCTGAGCTGTCAAGAGTGTTTGCATTGATTATATTATATCATCAAGGAGTCGTTTTATCTTATGAAGAGGTTGATTATCTTGCCAATGGTTTACTAGGAGATGGATATTTCTTTGATTCAGGAGACGTTTTTAACCCTCAAAATGATTTAAAGAGACTAGTTCAACAACCTGAATTCTATTCTAAATTTATTGAAGTATTAAATAGTGGAGATTTATCTAAGGCGAAACGAGCAGCTAGTATTTTAATATCATATCATTACGAAAAATTATCAAAAAAAGAACTAGGGAAAGCCTATGTGTATGAGTGTGAATACTGGGAGAGAAGCGTTTACGATTTTGATAAATACCGTAAAAAACTTTTTGAAGACTTAGATTTTCTTGATGGATTTAATGAAGCTAATAAGATTTTAGAAGAAAGTAAAATAGAGGGTAGTTTGAGTTTATATAAGAAAGTTGTAATTGATGGTAAAAATGAGTGGTTAAAATTTATAAAGCAACTTACTTATTCTGAAAGGTTTTTTGATAACCATAAACTAGAACTATTTTATTTTTGGTTGTTAGGTTTAAGAAAAAAGAATAGTGGAATTATTGGTAAAATAGGAGATGAAGTCATTGAATTTTTATCTTATCCAGCTATTGAAGAAAATAATGGATTTAATAGACATTATGCGTACTATGGACTTATTGCAAGTGAGTTTTCTGGAAAAGAGATTGATTTAGAGAATGTGTTACTAAATTATAAATGTACAGATGACTTACAGGTTTCTTTTTTGAGTAGACTTGGGTATGTTCCTGAAAATTTTATGAGAGAAGACTCAAAGCAATATTTTGAGCTATTTTCTTCAAATACGACAACCACGATTTCAAAAATCGAACAAAATCAAATTGAGAAATTATTTTTAGGAGGTGAAGTAATACCTAAAATAACTCCTAATTATATTGAATCAATATTATTGTTTGATATATATAGTATTCAAGAATTAACGGATATTTCTGAAAAGGGAGGTTTAGCCTCAATTATTTCCTCTTTAGTTCTTTTTTGTAAAAATAAAAATATTGATTTCAAAGTTATTCTAAATGCAATCAATAAAACTGGGTGGTATTTTTATAGAGATTCACTAAAATCAACGTTCAGTCAAGCTCTTTTTATAATTAAAGAAGAAATGATTAAGTCTGACGATTCAAAGGAATTATTTGCAGAAGAATTGAAAAAGAGCATTATAGAAAATCAAAATGAAAGGAGTAATTCTATTATAGAAAATTTTGAAGAATTATTTTCACTTAATGTAGATATTGAAATACAACACCTAAAAATACTATTTGATGAAATATTGCAAACTCCATATCGGCTAAAATTATCTTTAATCGCCTCAATTTTTCATTATACAATAACCAATTTAGCAGAAGAAGACTATGGTGAGGTATCTATCGAAATTGAGAAAAATACTAAAGGTTTGATTAATTATAATCCTTTAAAAGGATTTGATGAGGATGTTATTCCTATTTTATGGATGTTTTCTTTAATATCTCTCTACATTGACAAAGAAGTAAGGGATTATTCTTCAATAGCTTTCTTCAAGGGACTTGAAACAATATTTATAACTAAAAGTGATAGATACTACACTAATAGAAACAATGAGAAAGTAAGAATAAATGGAAGAGAATTGCTTCTTTACAGTAATAATATCTATCAAAGGATTCCATCTCATATTTTTCAAGAATTGATTGCTAATGGAGCGAAGTCTGCTAGTCCAGAAATAAAGAATTTGTGTTTATTGTTAAAAGGTTTTGTAAAGTTATAAACCCTGTTCAAATTGATTATTTTTTCATATAAAATTTACATATTTGTAAGTTTTTAACATATCTTTGTCATTACAAATCAAGAAATGTAATGATTGAAGATTTATACACATTTGGCGGATTATACAAAATAGGCAAAGGACAGCTGTTTTATCGTTATTATAGTGATTATACAATAAATTCTGCTAATATACCTTTCTGGGAATTTTTCAATACTCGAAAGTTTCGTATATCTCCCAAAGTAATTTCGTCTCGCATAATGAATCATTGGCAAAAAGAAGGGTTGTTGCCAGAAAATTGTCAAGAGGCGGGTCAAAAATGGCGCAAGTTTACATTAATGGATTTGATTTGGATTGCTATTTTGAAAGAGCTAAGAGAGATGGGGCTGTCAATTCCGCTCATTAAAAGGATTAGAAGCAATATAAAAACAAAAATTAATAAATGTGAGTACGGAGAGCTTGAGTTTTATTCTGCTTTAGCTTATTTCAAGAGACTTTCTTCTGATGTCCTAATATTTAAAGATGGTTCAGTTGAAATAGCAAGTGTATTTGAATTAAATGAGAGTAAGGAAAAATATGGACTTCCTACGTATTTAAGTATTTCTATTAATGGAATATTGCAAAGTATATTTAGAGACCAAAATTTACAACCAATATATGAGAATTGGATTGATTTAGACGAAAATGAAGTGAAGGTTTTGGAGAGAATTAAATCTGGAGATTACGATGAAGTTTCATTGACTTTACAAGGTGGTAAAGTAGTAAAACTAAAAAATCAAAATAATTCTAAAAAAGACCTTTACAAAATTCAACGTGAGGGTGGTGACCAAGACATTATAGTTAAAATGAGAAAAGGTAAGATTTCTAATATAGTACAAACGAAAATAGAAAAATTATGAATACAATCCTAAGTTGTTGGATTGATTGCAGACAAGGCTTGTCATCAGAAGTTCTGAGAGGCAGCCACTTTATTGATGCTTATGCTATCATTAGAGAAATGCAGTCAAGCCCTTAATGGAAATGATAAAAAATACACACCAGAAGAAATTAAAATAATTAGAGATGTATTGTATCAATTAGCTAATATTGAATATGCTCAATATCAAAGAACTAAGAAAAAGGCAAGCAATAATCTACTCAAGGGTCTCAACAGACGAACAGGCTGAGAAGGGGTGTAGCTTGGCTGACCAAGAAAACAGACTAAGGAAGCATTGTGAAAATAATAACTTTGAAATTATTGCACATTTTCAGGATGACTGTTCTGCAAAAACATTTACCCGACCCGAATTTCAGAAAATGCTTCAAAAATTGAGGTCAAAAGAAATTAAAGCAGATTTATTTCTAACGGTTCGCTATGATAGATTCTCGCGAAATTTACAATTTGGGTTGAATATGATTTCCGAGCTTAAAAAATTGGGAATAGAATTTAAAACTGTAGAGCAGGAAATTGATTGGAATAATCCTGAAAGTTTTATGATTCACGTTCTTAATCTAACATTACCTCAAATTGAGAATGAGCGACGTGCGTTAAATACTCAAAGGGGAATGAGACAGGCTCAAAGAGAAGGACGTTGGATGGCGACTGCTCCTAAAGGCTATAGCAATGTTCAACGGAATGGAGATAAGCTTATTGAGCCTAACAATGAAGCACATTATATTATTTGGGTATTTCAACAATTAAATACTGGATTATATTCTGTTGAGGAGGTAAGAAAGCAGTTGTGGGAAAAAGGGTGTAAAATTTCAAAGTCGCCTTTTCACAAGCTTATTCGCAATCCGGCTTACATAGGCAAGATTAGAATTAAAGCGTGGCAAGACGAGCCTGAACAGGTTGTAGAGGGATTGCATCAGGGGATTATAAGTGAAGAGTTGTTTTTATCAGTTCAGGAAATTTTAGACGGAAGAAAGAAAACAGCGAAACCTAAAAATAGAAAAAACAAAAATTTCCCTCTAAGGGGCTTTCTGGAATGCCCAAAGTGTGGAAGACCGCTTACGGGGAGCTTCTCACAGGGAAGGTCTAAAAAATATGGCTATTACCATTGTCAGAAGCAGTGTGACGAAAGACATAAGCGTGATGAGTTGAATGATAATTTCTTAGAATACCTCAACAGCTACCAGATTAATGAGGAAGTTTTGAGCCTGTATTATCTGGTCTTACAGGATGTTTTCACTAAGGATAGGAAAGAACGACTTAAAGAGGTTTCAAAGATTGAAGCAATGATAAAAGAATTAAATGATAAGTTGGACACCTTGCTCGATAAGTATCTGGATGAGTCATTGAGTAAATCAGATTACGAAAGGGGTAAGCAACGGTACGAAGAAAAGATTTCCAGCTTGAGGGAACAAAAGCAAGAGTTGGAGCTGGAACAAAAAGATTTTATGACAACCGTTCAGTACAGCTTTGGATTATTAAAAGACCTGTCAAAATACTATGAGCAATCGCCACTTGAGGTCAAACATAAAATTCTTGGTTCGATATTCCCTGAAAAATTGATTTATCAGGATAAAAAATATCGAACCGCTAAAATCAACAGTGTACTTGCTCTGATATGCAGTAATATCAATACTTTCGGAGAGATAAAAGAAAAAAGGACTGTCGAAAAAGACAATCCTTCCTCTTGGGTGACCGCGGAGGGATTCGAACCCCCAACCCTCAGAGCCGAAATCTGATATTCTATCCAGTTGAACTACGCAGCCGTTTGGGTTTGCAAATTTAGAGGTATTTCTGATTTTTCATATAGATTAATCGGTAAAATGAATATTATTTTCTGCTGCTATTCTGTCAAATTCTTTTTCTAATCCCTCATCTGTCATAATTTCTTTGATGGATGAGATAATTAGTTCAGTGTCTTTTTTGTAAGGAGAATTTTCAGCTTCATAAATATGATATGCAGTTACGATATTTTTTATGGCATTTTCGTAATCGTTCTGCATTATGCTGTTTTTACCATATCCATAATATCCTTCAGGATTGTCGGGATAATATTTGATTAAATTTTTATAATATAAATTTGATTTTTCATAATCTTCCAGCAATGAATATATTACACCAATATTCATTAACGCAAAATCACCTTCTGGAAAAATGTCTAATGACTGATTGTAAAATTTTATCGCATTTTCAAAGTCGTCAATTCTACGATAAGAAGCAGCCAAATCATCTAAAGCCAAAACATTCTTTTCATCTTCTTTTAAAGACAATAAAAATCCCTCGATTGCAATATCATACTTTCCCTCTTTCATTGCGTCTTTTGCAATGATGTACCAATTTTTTGCGATTTGATTGTCTGAATACTTATAAAATTGATCTTTTTTTGTTTCTAAATTTTCCGAATCAGAAGTTAAAACACAAATTTGCTGAGTCTGAAGGTCAATATCTTTTAACATAGATTGGATTCCCTCTACCGTATTTGCTTTTTCTTTTAATTCAGTATCTGTTTCAGCAATATATAATTTAGCGAAAGATTGAGAAAGGCAATCAAGATAAGAGTCATTATCAATATCGGGCAATTCTTGGAGACAATTACAAGTTTCTTGAGCTGCCCTTTCATAAAAAGTTTGTCCAAAACCCAAGAAGCTAAATGTAACAAAAAGAGTTAAAAGTAGTTTTTTCATAATCAAATCTCAATTACAATTCCAAAACTTTTACGCCTTGCTCAAAAATGATGTCATCCGGAATTCCTTCTGATTTTAATTTGTCCAAATCTTTTTGAAGTTCTTGTGAGATATGCCCTTTTTGTTCGGTCAGCTTTTTCACGCCTTCATAATCTCCGTTTCCTTGCAGTGTCAATATTAATTCGGATAAACCATTCATGGCCGATTCCATTTTGGCAAAATCCACTATATATTTTCCTTCTTTGGTGCGTTTAAAAGCACCTCGTTCTTTAAAATAATTAAAGCAAATCATATTGGCCGAACCATGAGCGCTCTCTCCAAACCGGACTGACCTGAAAATCCCGGCAAGAAATGTCACCATAAAGTCCTCTTTTTGCCCTTCCAATTCTCCTTTTTGAATCAATTGATTAACCATGTATAATCCCAGAATATCGGCTTTGCCTTCTTCTAAATGCGATTGCTGTTCTTTTAGTGCTTCGCGAACGGTTCCTTTTCCATTAATGGTATTTTTGATTCCGAGTCCGTGCGCTACTTCGTGAAACATCACATTGGCAAAAAACGCATCAAATTTTACGTGTTGCCGTTGGGAATCATCGATCAGGACATCTGCAATCGGCACCATGATTTTATCAAATTTAGCCCGCATGGCATTTTTAAGTTGTAATCTTCTGGTACCTTTTTCCAATTGGACGCGTTCGTCGTTTGGTAAATTGATGGCAATGGTTTTTCCGCCGGCATTACAATCTCCTGCATAGTAAACGACATCATAAGCGTTTAAATCGGAATCGGTTCCGGGTGATTCTGTTTTATATTTAGCATCAACCGGAAGGTTTTTTTGTAATTCAGGTAAAAATTTGGCGAATTTTTCCAGTTTTTTGGACCATTCCATATCTTTTACCAGCACATAGGCTTCGTGCGCCGCTTTGTATCCAAATAATTGATCTTCATACGTTTCGATAGGTCCCACCACGAAATCCAATCGGTTGGTTTTCATGTTCATCCAGGCGATGTCACTTTCATAATAGTTGTCGGTTTCAAGAGCGGTAGCTCTCATTTCCAAATAAACTTTCAGTCCATCGTCTTCAGCAAAAGTTGCCGCTTTACGAAGTAATCCTGCAACGTTTGCAATTTGATCTTTAAATTGAACATGATAGGGGACGGTATAAAGTCCGCCATCTTTATTTCTTCTGACAAAAGTATATAAGTTTTTTCCTTCAGGAAGATTGGCGTTTTCAAATTCTTGCACGGTCATATCCTGCGGATAAAAATTGGCACCCAAAGGTTTTGGGCCAAATCCTTTTATAAAAGGTTTCATATTGTCCAAACGATCCCAGGGGCCGTAATTAATTTCTACATAATTGCGCGTATTACCGGAAACTTTGGAAAGCAATTCTTTTTTGTCACCATAAGCTTCGTACCAAAACAGTTCATCCATCACTTGCGAGGCTTCTATCAGGATAACCAGCATCGCTTTTTCCTTGTCGCTTAAATGGTTAAGATCTGTTTCCAATCGGACAGTTGCATAGGATTTCAGAGAATCCAGCGTCACGACTTCTTGTCTTTCACCATCTACGATATTGGGTGCGACAGGTTCTTTTTTACAATTGGAAAATACCAGACATAGAATGAATAGGCTTATTGCGGAAATAGATTTCATGTTTGAGATGCGTTTAAAACTCAAAAGTATAAAAAAAAGAAGCCGAATCATAATAATTCAGCTTCTTAAATTAACACATGAGGACAAAATTCTATGGTGCAAATTTGAAGCGGAAAAATAAATTGAATGTTAAGCCAGTGCTAAATTATAAAAAAGAAAAAAACCCTTGATTCAAGGGCTTTTGGGTGGATGACCGGTCTCGAACCGGCGACCTTCGGAACCACAATCCGACGCTCTAACCAACTGAGCTACAACCACCATTTTTCAATTGGACTGCAAATATAAAAATAATTTGAAAATTATGGCAATTTGAAGATTTGAAAGTTGGTTTTTTCTTCACTTTGACAAAGTTTTATTCATAGTGGATTTACTTTGTCAAAGTTTTTTGAGTTAGAATCAAATAATTCCCTCAAAATCCTTCAACCCCAAATAGCCTTTCAACATAAATCCTTCACCGGCTTGGGTTCCGATGAGCATTCCTAAATCTTTGGCTCTGTTTTCGATGCTTTCCTGAAATAATTTAGACGAAATAGGTGTGTCGGGTTCAGGATTTTCGGGATTGTGAAACTGGGTCTTATAAGCAAAACAAGCCGCTTTTTTCTTTTCGACAAAACCGCTGACATCCAATATGAAATCCGGTTTCAGCGGAAACCATTGGATATAATGAAAAATCTGTTTCGGCCGCCAGGCTTCCTGTCCGGTTTCGATTTTTTTCAATCCTGAAAGAAAACAAGCCTTTTCCACCAAATCCGCACCTTTTCCATGATCGATATGCCGGTCTTCTATGGCATTACATAAAACGATTTCCGGTTGGTATTTTCTTATGATTTCGATGATTTTCATTTGATGGGTTTCGTCATTGACAAAAAATCCATCCCGAAATCCTAAATTTTCTCTGACGGAAACACCCAGAATTTCAGCGGCAGCTTCGGCTTCCTGTTTGCGGGTTTCAGCGGTGCCTCTCGTTCCCAGTTCGCCACGCGTCAAATCGATGATGCCGACTTTTTTTCCGGCTGCTACCATTTTGGCTACCGTGGCTCCTGCTCCCAATTCCACATCGTCCGGATGTGCACCTATGGCAAGTATGTCTAATTTCATTTTTTAGTGATTAGTGAATGGTAATTAGTAAATAGAGAAAAAGCTATTTACTTTTTTCTATCCACTTCGTAATTTTCTTACTGTCCGGGGCGGTAATCGAATAAAAATAATCTTCCAGAGTCCCATCCTCATTGATGATGTATTTCTGGAAATTCCATTTGACGGAAGAATTTTTCTTTCCGTTCAATTCTTTTTGGGTAAGAAATTGATAAATAGGAGCGATGCTGTCACCTTTGACGGAAATTTTACTCATCATGGGAAAAGTCACGCCGTAATTGATTTTACAGAATTCTTCAATTTCTTCGTTACTTCCGGGATCCTGTTCGCCAAAATCATTGGAAGGAAACCCTACGATGACAAAATTTTGGTCCTTGTATTTTTGATACAATGCTTCCAATCCTTCAAATTGTGGCGTAAATCCACATTTGGAAGCGGTGTTGACAATCAGGATTTTTTTGCCTTTTAAATCAGCGAAATCGAATTCGTTTCCACTGATGTCTTCTACTTTATAATCATATATCGTGTTCATCGACTTATCGTTTTGGGCTTTGCAAGAAATCATAATAGTTAACAAAGCGATTAGACTCAAAATTCTCATTTTTTTATTGTTTTATAATTTCTTTTCCGGTTAAACTTCCGGTCTCTAATGTACGAAATTATAGAAAGTAATAACATGGAAACCGCCGTAATATAAATCCAGACAGGGATAGGAATTTTATCTCCCGTCGCGTAGGTATGCAATCCGGAGAGATAATAATTCACTCCGAAATAGGTCATGATAATCGACCAGATGGCCCACATGCTTGCTACATTAAAAGCCCATTTTCCACGCAATCCCGGAACCAAACGTAAATGCAGAACGATGGCATAAACAATTACCGAGATAAATGCCCAGGTTTCTTTTGGATCCCAGCTCCAATAACGACCCCAACTTTCGTTGGCCCACATTCCTCCCAAAAAAGTTCCTACAGTTAGTGTAAACAAACCTATTGTAGAAGACATTTCGCTGACGATGGTGATTTCTTGAATTGACTTTTTTATTTTGGAAGTGGGTTTGAAGCAGAGTAGAATCAAAGAAATGACAGCGATTACCGCTGAAAGTCCGAAAAAACCATAACTGGAGGCGATGATTCCTACGTGAACCATCAGCCAATAGGATTTCAGTACCGGAACCAATGGTGAAATCTGTGGGTCAAGTAATCCGCCGCCATGTGCAAATCCCATCATGATCATCGCAACAAGTGCTCCGGAAGCAGGAATGAAGGCATTCCGGTTACGATATAAAACCAAACCGGCCAATACTCCAATGGACGAAATGAATACAATTGCTTCATATCCGTTGCTCCATGGGGCATGTCCGGAAAGATACCATCGGACAGCCAATCCCAAAACATGTAAGGCATAAGTTACCAATAATAATCCTAAAAAGAAAACTGTCAATTTATGGACAAACTTTCTCAATCTGTTTTCAGACGATAATACTTCTATAAAAGCCAATATAACCAAAATGCCACCCAGCATGCTGTATATAATCATCAACCAAAGGAAGATGTTTACTTTATTATACAATACTTCCATGTGTACTTTTGAATCAGGCGGGATTACATTTTTCCCCCAATTGTGTTGATAATCTGAAATAGCTTGAAGTGATTGTTCTGCTTTGCTCCAGTCTTCTGTTTGAAATCCGTTTTTTAAATCGTTAAAATAATTGGTTATAAACTCAAAAGCGATTTTGTCGATTTCGATAGGACTTTCTTCAGAACTGTAAATCCAACTTGTCCAGGTTTCGCCCGGATCGTTTTTGACCGGAATTATTTTGGTATAATAGCCATAAACAATATTACTGAAAACATTAAATCTTTCAGTGACGTTTATGATTTCTTTATCGTATGAAGTCTGATCTGCAGCTCGTTTGCTAAATGCTTCGTTGTATTGTTTTTCTAATTTGAATCGTCCGGTAGCAGGATCCACCAACTTCATATAAGAAGTGTATCCATTTTCATCTACCTGAGTTTCCGCATTTAGTTCGTCGCTGACATTCTTTACTTTGATGAGGTGTTCATTTGCCCAGGAAGTGGGATCAATCTGCATGGCCAAAAACCATTGGTCTGAATTAAAATCTCCGTATTTATCTTTTTTATAAATTTTTCGAAGCAATTCCAACGTGGCTGTATTCATCGGTTTAATTCGGCCTTCGAAATCCTGAACTAGCAAATGTCCAAATTTCTCGGCATGAACCGGATCAATGTTAAAACGTTTTCCGAATTGATTGGGATTTGCAAATTGAGCGGTTGGCTGCACTTCTCCATGTGGGTTGGAAATAGAATCTTCCGTTTGCTCATGTGCTTCTGTATGATCATGTCCCGGATGGATAGTATCCTGGGCATTTCCAAGTCCAAATAACAACAAAAACGGAATGAGCATCAATTTCTTTTTATGCAGGTTTTTCAATTGAGAATTGAGTCGCCAGAAGTGAGTTCCTTTCCAAAATAGTGTTGCGAACAACCCAAAGAACAACAGAAAATAACCTACATAAGTGATGTTGGTTCCCCACCAGTCCGCATTTACAGAAAGTATAGTCCCTCCTTCATCCGGAAAATAGCTGGATTGGAAAAAACGGTATCCGCGGTAATCCATCACGTTATTCATGTAAATATGATGAGGAGTTTCCGCCCCTTTGTCTATCACGGTGATTTCGCTTTCATAAGAAGAAGGATTGGTCGAACCCGGATAGCGATCCAAAATAAAGTCATCACAACGTATGGAAAAAGGTGCTTGGATGATTTTTGAACCAAATCCCACTGAAACACCCAGTCCATTGATAGTTGTATTTTTACTGAAAGAAGTTACACCGCGTCCTCCTATGATGGTCAGCGTATCTCTTTCTGAGCCTGAACGCAATTCGACTATGACTGCGCCCGGCAGCTCTTTGTCCATTGCATTGGTTTTATCTCCTTTGTAGTAAACCACTTTTCCATGAAAAGCAGGGGAAGGAATGATCAAATTGGAGTTGTTGATGGTATAGAGTGTCCGGTAATTTAAAAGTTGGGGTTTGTTTATTTCGATTTTTCCGGATTGTTCTGCCAATAAAGCCGAGTCAGTAACCACACCTTTCTGCTGTCCGGTCATGGTCATAAATTGTCCTTCAAATGGAGAATTGATGAGCAATTGTCCTCCTTGTTCAATCAACTGGACAGAACCTTCAATCGGATTGTTATAGCTGATCATGGTTCCGCTGACATTTTTAATTTCGCCTTCGGCAATGAATTCGCTTTCCCGTCCGTTTTGTCCCATGGTCACGATTTCCAGCATTTTCTTTCCGGAATTTGTTTTTTGAATTGAATCTTTCGCAAGGGGAATGTAGTCCAGAGTTTTTACCGTAACGATTTTGTCTCCGAAACTATAATCCCGTTCAAACGTCCTTTTAAACGGCCAAGGCGTATCCTTAGCGTTGAAGTGCGACATCATATAAGCGTTTTTGTCATAACGCAACGCACGGTTTTTATCGTTGATTTCCAATTTGAAATAGGTGCGGTCGCTGATGATCTCGTTGGTGGTTTCGCCTTCGCGTATCGGCATTTGGCCTTCAAAACTGATGTATCGCGTGATGGCTCCTCCAATGAAAATGAACACAAAGGACAAATGGAAAATCAAAACCGGCCATTTTTCCCGACGATACAAACGGTAGCGTTTTATGTTAACTATGAATAAAATGATTAGCCACAGCATGAGTATTTCAAACCATTTGGCTTCATATATCAGTGTTTTTGCAGTTGGGGTGTCGTAGTCATTTTCTATAAAAGTAGCCACAGCCATGGAGATTGCGTATAAAAATAATAATACGGTCATGGTGCGGGTGGAGAAGAACATTTTTTCGATGCGCGTCATTTTATCAATCCTAAATTAACTCACAAAAATACGTCATGCACAGTGATATAGCACTTCAAGACTTGTGATTTTTGTTAGATTTGGGACGGGAAATCTAATTTAAAACAAGTCTAAATAATATAATGCACAGGGATATAAAATTTTTATTTAAGAGACTGTTTTAAATTTTATTGCTAAAAATTTTTATAGCTATTTTGAGATGGATTTTTTGCTTCATGTTTGAAGATTTATCGGGATAAATCAAGAATAGGAAGTTGATTGCTTCGTTCCTCGCAATGACACGCTCAAAAGAGTATTAAAATTTAGCAAAGATATCTTTAAGAGCCATAAAAATAAATTTTGGTAAAATTTAAACAGTTTCTTAGTTCAGTAAATTATAAATTCGTAGTTGGATTATGACAGATAGATTCAGAAGACATATCATATTTTCATTGATGTTTTTTATACTTTTCTTCATTTCGGGAAAAGCGCAACAACAACTGATTCCTTATGTAAAAAGTTATTCAAAACTTGACTATAACGGAGAAGCTTTAGTTTGGGGAGTTACCCAAACAAATAATAAACTCATGTATTTTGCAAACAATAAATTTTTGTTGCAGTTTGATGGTCATCGCTGGCAAAAATTTACCTTACCCAAAAAAACGATTATCCGTTCGGTTTATGCAAAAGGAAATAAGATTTATTCAGGTTCTTTAAGGGAATTTGGGTATTGGGAGGAAAAAAATGATTCTTTGGTTTATACCTCCATTTCCCAAAAATTTAAGTCTTTTGATTCGGATGAAAACGATGAAGTCTGGAAAATTTTGGAGTACGACGGAAAGCTTGTTTTTCAAACTTTCTTTTCGTTGTTTATTTATGATGGAAATTCGATCAAAAAATATAAAACACCGACCCAGATAAGCTATGCCTTCAACGTGGGAAACAATTTATATGCGGCTTCTGTGTTTTCCGGTATCTATGTATTTGACGGCAATAAGTTTGTCATAGACAAGCGTTTCGATGCGTTAAAGGGAAAGGTGATTCACTCAATTCTGCCATATAAAAACCAGATACTCGTTTTTACTCTTAAGGACGGGGTATTTGTTTTAAAGGATAATGCTTTAGAGGTTTGGGAAAACGAACTTAATCAAACCTTTAAAACTGAAATGGTAAGCTCTGCGGAGGATATTTCAGATGATGTAATTGCGGTGGGCACTTCCGGAAATGGGATGTATCTGGTTAATTTTCAAACAGGAAGTCTTACTAATTACCATAAGATAAACGGAAGTTTGTTTAATAATACGGTGCTGAGTATATTCAAGGATTCGGAATCGAACTTATGGCTGGGGCTGGATAATGGAATTTCATTTATACAAAATGATTCAAACGCAAATATATTTCAAGACTATACAGGTAAATTGGGAAGCGTGAATTCTGTTTTGAAATCCGGAGATGGATTTTTGCTTGGCACTAACAGGGGATTATTCAGGTTTGAAAATAAGGAAATCACGTTGATTCCGGGAACTTCGGGTCCTATCTGGAGCATTGCAAAAATGGGAGACCAGATTTTTCTTGGGCACAATACAGAAACGCTTTTGGTAGAAAACGGGGTTGCGTCAAAATTGAATGAGCTTTCGGGCGGTTTTAAATTTCGGCAGTTAAGTCCGTCAAAATTTATCCAGTCAAACTATACAGGATTGTATTTGTATGAACTTCAATCGGGAAAATGGAATTACAAAAAAATAGCACCTCAATTAACGGCCCCGGTAAATAATTTTTTCATAAAAGAAAATGAGATATGGGCTGCTGATGCCTATAAAGGTCTTTATAAAATTGATTTACAATCGGATTCTTATGAGGAAATAAAATCGGAAAAAGGAGAGGAGATTTATAACGGAAAAATTGTTGAAATCAATCATCAGATTTATTTTTTATCCAATCAAACATGGTATGAATATGACAGTTGGACAAAACACCTCAAGTTGTCTGAAAAGTTGAACGAAATACTTCCCGGTATAGACAATGTAGCCGGATTAGATGACAATATATTATTGGTTCAGTCAAGTGAAACCCTTTCTCTCGTAAAAATAGAAAACCAAAAAATCGAATGGAAAAACATACCCGATAAATATTATAGGGGCAAAATTGTAAACGACTGGATTTCACCATTTCTGGAAGATGGTTATTTATATTTAAATCTGGATAATGGATTTCTCAAATACAAAGTAGATTTTGATTCAGTCAAAAATTTTTTGGTATTTATAGATGCGGAAGTTAACGGAGAAACTATAAAAAAAGGAAAGAGAATCGGTTATTATAATAATGCAATAGACTTTTATGTTTCCACCCGAAATTATGGGTTTTCAGAAGTAAATCTTTATTATAAACTTTCTCCGGCCGATGAAAAATATTTTCCATTGAGGGATGGCAAGGTTAGCTACAGTCATTTGACAAATGGTAATTATAAATTGATAGTAGCAACAAAATCGGGTAAGGACTTTACAGATTTGGATTCATTTGAATTCACTGTAAAAAAACCTTGGTTTGTGTCCAACCTGATGATATTGATTTATTTAGCATTGATTTTCCTTACCTATTATCTCTATCATAATTTTACCCAAAGACAAAACAAACAGAAGATGGAACAATTACAGCATGAGGTAGAATTGCAGAAACAACTTGTAAAAGTGAAAAGCGAAGCAGAGAAAAAGGAGACGGAACATTCACTCGAAAAGCAGAAACTGGAACAAGATGTCAAAAGTAAAACAACTGAGTTGGCATCACGGGCTCTGTCCATTGCTTCGCAAAGTGAACTTTTGATTGATTTAGAATCTATCATGAATACAATAGATGAAAACACATCCGGAGATAAAATCAAAAAGGACATAGGTAAAATATTGAGGGATTATAATTACAACCAAAACGAATGGAAAGTCTTTGATACAAACCTACACGAACTGCACGAAGATTTTGTTGAGCGGCTTGTAAAGTCCTATCCAAGTCTCACACCAAAAGATATACGCCTGGCGATTTTACTTCGTATGAATATGACTTCAAAAGAAATTGCTCCGCTTATGCGCAAGAGTTTCCGGAGTGTAGAACTACAACGTTATAGATTGCGTAAAAAAATGAAACTTTCTTCCAAAACAAACCTCTCAAAATTCTTTATTAATTTTTAAGAAACACATCAATTTATTTATCAAACTACATCATTACTACATCATCATTATTCTGTCAATCATACATTAATCCTTGGGAAACCCTTTTCTGGAAAGGATTTTAACGGATGTGTATTTTATACACTCATTGATGTTTCTTTTATGAGTTTTTAACGTTTTGATAACACATCATTCAGCTTTAACTTTACAAGAAACATAAAATATTATGAGGAAAGTTTTAGTAACAGCAATTTTCTTGACCCTTACCGGATGGGTTTGGGCGCAAGAGGATTCCATTCAGATTGAAGATTATTATCTCGAAGAATTGGATTCGATTGGAGATGATTTCAGTATCGAATTGGAAGAAACTGTAGTGGTAGGGTATGGTACTCAGAAGAGAGGAGACCTTACATCATCGGTTTCATCTGTAAAGGCGGAAGATATAGCTAAGCAACCTGCAACAACTGCTATGCAGTCTTTACAAGGGAAACTCTCAGGGGTTACAATTATCAATACAGATCAGCCGGGAGCAACACCGAGTGTGGTCATTAGAGGTTTAGGAACAGCTATGGGGGGTAGAGACCCTTTGTATATAGTTGATGGTCTAATTGTTCCCAATATTACAAATATCAACCCTCGTGACATCGAAACGATAGATGTTATGAAAGATGCAGCTTCTTCTGCTATTTACGGTGTTAGGGGAGCAAATGGAGTTGTATTTATAACCACAAAAAAAGGAAAAAAGGGAGCAGTTAAAATATCATATGACGCTTATGCTGGATTTAAAAATATTTTGAACAAAGTAGATATGGCTGACGCTTCTCAATATGCTCAATATTTCAACGAGGAAAGACAGGCAAATGGTGAGACACAGCTATTGAATCTTAATCAACCTTACAATACAGACTGGTTTGATGAATTAACGAAAACCGGTATTATTTCAAATAACAATGTAACATTATCAGGAGGTGGTGAAAATATAACATACTTTTTTGGTGTTGACCATTTTGATGAAAAAGGGTTATTGGAGGGGCAAGACTTTAGACGTACAACTGTCCGAAATAATAATGAATACAAATTATTTGACGACAGGGTAAAAATTTCTCAATTTGTAAGTGCATCTTTTACTAAGGAAAACATCAAACCGATAGGTGCTTTCAATACAGCACATAGACAAAGTCCGGTCGTCCCTGTCAAATATCCGGACGGACATTGGGGGATGCCTTTTTGGAATGCAACGACTGGTGAGGCAACCTACATTGGTTCTACAGGAAGTCTAAATTCTCACGGGAATCCGGTTTCTGCAGTATATCATACAAATGAAGTCGCCAGAACTACGACTTTGCAGGGTTTCTTACAGGCTGATGTAAAAATTGTAGATGGATTAACTTTTACATCAAGAGCAGGGGGAACCAAATACTGGTATAATAAAGAAGCATACGTACCTACAAAAGATCTATGGCTTGCTTCAGATCCCATAAGAACAGAAGAAGACTTTTTAGTTCTGCAGGGAGATAACCCAAACAATACCCAATATGCAAATAATTCATTTGCGATTGAAAAAATCGAAACTTTCCGTTGGCAATGGGAAAACTACATTACATATCAAAAACAATTTGGAGATCACAGCTTAACCGCCGTTGCAGGTATGACTGCTGAAGAAGTAGGTGTTGGTAATAGAATGTATGGAATAGGGTACAATGTTCCTACCCGAAGCCAATATTGGAGTTTAGATCATGCGGCAGATTTACCTGATAAAAATGTACTGCAAAACTATTATACACCTATTCGCTATGCTTCCTATTTTGGTAGAATTCAGTATGACTTTGACAATAGATACTATATTTCAGCTGTACTTAGAAGAGATGGAACGAGCAGATTCAAAGCTTATGATCTTTATTGGGAAACTTTTCCTTCAGTCAGTGCAGGATGGACTATTTCCAACGAAGAATTCATGAAAGACGGATTTTTCAATTTCTTGAAAATTCGCGGAGGTTGGGGTAAGCTAGGAAATGATAATATTGGTGGCATAAATGTTAGCTCATTCATTTCAGGTCCAGACCCTAACACTAATTCAAATAGTACAAACTGGAATTACGTATTCGGTCCGGGACAAGATTTAATTTTTGGAGCTTATGTGGGTACCCCTGCTTATCCCGTAGGTTGGGAAATAACAGAAGAGTGGGGGGGCGGCTTAGACTTTCAGATTCTTGATAGTAAACTATCCGGTACTTTTGACTATTATCAAAAATTAAATACAAATGTAATCATGCAAGTACAAAATCTTTTAACCGGACCTTATCTAGGCAATTATATAGATCATGGTGGAGAGGTACTTAACAAAGGATGGGAAGCATCATTGAATTGGAGAGATAGTTCCTCATCAGGAGATTTTACCTATGAAATAGGAGTTAATTTCAACCATAATGAAAATACGGTTCAAAATGTAAAATCCGCCTATGATGGTATGACCGGAGGATCTTTAGGAAATGGTAGAATCACTAAAAGATTACAAGAAGGTCAGCCTCTCGGAGCATGGTGGATGTATGAAGTGGAAGGAGTTTGGCAAAACGAAGATGAGATAAATAATAATCCACATATCTCAGGAGCTAGCCCAGGGCATTTGCGATACAAAGATCAAAATGGTGACGGTGTAATTGATGATCGTGACAAAAAATTCTTTGGGTCTTATATTCCAAAATACAATTATGGTGTTCATATAGGTCTGGGATACAAAGGATTTGATTTCAGCATAGATGGTTATGGTGTAGGTGGAAATAAAATTTATAACGGATTAAACAGTACAAGAATAGGAGGAGAAAATATATCTGTCTATATGTTTGAAAACCGTTGGACTGGGGAAGGTTCTACCAATTCTCATCCGGGAGCTGACCGGGACGTAGAAGCCTCTAATTATTATTTGGAAGATGGTGCATTTTTCAGAATTAACAACATTACCTTAGGATATAATTTCAAGGATATTTTTCCTGCTGTAAGAAATTTGAGATTGTATGTAACAGCACAGAACCCTTTCATTTTTACAAAATTTGAAGGATATTCTCCTGAATTGAACGGGACCGGAATAGACAGCGGAAATCCCTATCGTTTAACAGGAATTGAGTTAGACGCTTATCCAAATACCAGAAGTTTCTTGATGGGAGTAAATGTTGAATTTTAAAATCAAACAAAAATGAAAAAGAATTTATTAAAATATATTATGATATGCGGATTAGTACTTACATCTGCTTGTACGGATGATTTTTTGGATGTTGATTCAAGAGAAGATGTAGATGCAGAACATAGCGAAGATGTATACACTCCTGAAATGATGGTAAATGGAGTGTATGGAATGCTTACTGACTGGAATTATGCATTTGCATGGTTAGGTGTAACCGAAATCATATCAGACAATGCAGACAAAGGGAGTGCACCAACAGACGCAGGTACAGATAAATTGATATTAGACAACCTCGAACATACAAGCACTACGCCTTCTATTAAATCCATGTGGGAACATTTCTACAAAACTATTGGTAGAGCTTCCTTGGCAATTCAGTTTACAGAAGAATACGGATTGACTGACGAATCTTATAAAAATAGATTGATTGGAGAGGCCAAATTCTTACGAGCCATGCATTATTTCTGGTTGGTCAGAATGTTTGGAGACGTACCTATTCAGGATATAGATGATCCGGAATCATGGACTGTTCGTGCTCCAAAATCGGAAGTTTATACCTTCATTGAACAGGATCTGCTGGATGCAATCAATTTTTTACCAAACAAAAGCGAATATGCTTCCAACGATTTGGGGCGTGCAACAAAAGGAGCTGCTCAGGGTATGTTAGCTAAAGTTTATATGTACCAGGAAAAATGGCAGGAAGCTTATGATATGGCCGGAAATGTAATGAATTCCGGACAGTACGGTTTGGAATCAGACTATGCTACTGTATGGAGAGCATCAACTGAAAACGGAATTGAATCCCTGTTTGAAGTTCAGGCGAGAGGAGAAGCTGAAGCACATGGTGTACAGCAATACTCTGAGACTCAGGGAGCACGTGGTGTCGGTGGATGGGGCTGGGGCTTCAATACACCTTCTCAAAATTTATTGGACACTTATAACGCTGAAGGAGATGCAATTCGTCGTGATGCAACTATCATTTTCAGAGGAGAAACACTTTGGGATGGAAGATTGGTTCCTGATACGGTTGAAAACCCTATGTATAACGAAAAAGCATACTCAAGTGCAAACGCAGGAGCGGGCGATGGTGATAAAAATATCCGGATACTTCGTTATGCTGAAATTTTACTCATTCGGGCAGAAGCTGCCACTTACACAGGCGGAGATGCGGCAACTCCATTAAATATGGTAAGAAATCGTGTTGGACTCGCATCAATCGGAAACCCTTCCGTTGAAGATATATGGAAAGAAAGACGATTGGAATTAGCGTTTGAACACGACAGATGGTTTGATTTGATCCGAACCGGTCAAGCTCAATCCGCCATGGCAGCCAATGGTAAAAATTTCGTTGTAGGTAAACACGAATTATTCCCTATCCCAAATGATCAATTAATACAAACACCCGGGATGACTCAAAATCCGGGCTGGTAAAAAATGAGTAAATGACGAAATACTTCATTTTATTTATATGTTTTATAACAACTCTGGGTTGTAACCGATCGGCGCCTGATACCTCAACAGGCGTCGGTGAGGTTGCAAATGATAATGAAGTGGAATTGATGGATCAGGTTCAGCGGGACGTACTGAAATATTTTTGGGACTTCGCTGAACCCAATTCATTATTGGCAAGAGAACGCTATCATCCCGATGGAAATTATCCAGAAAACGATTCGCATATCATCACTTCGGGAGGTTCGGGATTTGGTTTGATGACACTCATTGTAGGAATAGAAAGGGGATTCATTCCGAGAGAAGAAGCCGTCGTGCGACTCCATCACATGATGGATTTTTTAGCCAAAGCAGATCGTTTCCATGGTGCTTGGGCGCATTGGATGAATGGAGAAACCGGAAAAGTAAAGCCATTTGGTAAAATGGATAATGGAGGAGATCTAGTGGAAACAGCATTTTTAGTACAAGGTTTAATTTGTATCAAAGAATATTTTAAAAACGGAAATGATTCCGAAAAACAATTGGCTGAAAAAGCCGACAAACTCTGGAAAGGAGTCGAATGGAACTGGTACACAAAGGGTGAAGATGTTCTGTATTGGCATTGGTCACCGGAATACAATTGGAAAATGAACTTTCCGTTGGAAGGTTATAATGAATGCCTGATAACGTATGTTCTGGCAGCAGCTTCTCTGGATTATTCCATTGACAAAGAAGCATTTACAAAAGGATGGAGTCGTTCCGGCAAAATTAAGTCGGATGCAAAAAAATATGACATTCCGGTCATAGTCAATCATAACGGCGAACCGGGGTCAGTCGGGCCACTTTTTTGGTCACAATATTCCTATTTGGGTTTAAATCCAAATGGACTTTCAGATGAATTTGTGAATTATTGGGATTTGAATGTAAATCACTCGAAAATCATTTATGAATATTGTGTAGAAAATCCTAAACAATTCAAAGGCTATGGTCCCGATTTTTGGGGATTGACTGCCAGTTATACAAGAAATGAAAACGGAGGAATTGGCTATACCGCACATTCTCCGCAAAATGACAAAGGTGTAATTACACCGACGGCGGCATTGTCGTCTTTTCCTTACACACCCAAGGAATCCATGGATTTTTTAAAATTCATTTACAACGAAGAAAACAAGAACAAATTCATCGGACCCGCTGGGCCTTACGATGCTTTGTCGATACAATATGACTGGGTAGCAAAACGTTATCTGGCAATCGATCAGGGAACCATTGCTCCCATGATCGAAAATTACCGTACAGGTTTGATTTGGAAATTATTCATGCAAAACGAAGACGTGCAGAAAGGATTAACGAAGTTGGGATTTAAAGTAAATAAATGAAAAAGTTTTTCGGATTAATTATTTTCAGTCTTTTAATTTTCAGTTGCAGTTCATCTGATGATACTTTGCCCATTACAGATGATGGAGATAGTGGAAACAACGATCCCGACCCGGAAACGGAAATCCAATTTGATCCAATTGATAACCATGAACTTATGAACATCGTTCAGCGTGAAACTTTCAGATATTTCTGGGATTTTGCCCAATCCAGTTCAGGCGCGGCTCGTGAAAGATACCATCCAAATGATCCGGGAAATAGTGCCGATGTTGTTGCGACGGGAGGTTCAGGATTTGGACTGATGGCTATTTTGGTAGGAATCGAAAGGGGCTATATTACCAGAGAACAAGGATTTCAACGGCTTCAGATTATTTTAAACTTTTTCCAAAACGCTGAAAGATTCCATGGTGCTTGGTCACATTGGACCAGCGGAAATTCCGGCTCCGTGATTCCATTCAGTTCGCAGGATGATGGAGGCGATATCGTCGAAACTTCCTTTTTAGCGATGGGATTAATTACGGTTCGTGAATATTTCAAAAACGGAAATCCGGATGAAATTCTTTTGGCGCAAAAAGCAGATGATCTTTGGAAAGGAATTGAATGGAATTTTTATACCAATGGCGGAAATCAGTTGATCTGGCACTGGTCTCCAAATCATGGATTTACAATAAATCTTGCTTTGAAAGGATACAATGAGACTTTGATTACATATGTTTTGGCAGCATCATCACCGACACACCCGATTACACCACAGGTATATCAGAATGGTTGGGCAAGCAACGGTGGGATTCAGAATGGAAATTCTATGTATGATTTGCCACTGTTAGTTCGTCATGGCGGAAATTCATCGGGCGTAGGACCATTGTTTTTATCGCATTATTCGTTTATCAGTTTAGATCCGAGAAATCTACAGGATCAATATGCAAATTATTGGCAGGTCACAAAAAATCATTCGCTGGTAAATTATCGGTACGCTTTGGACAATCCGCAGGATTATCATCACTACGGTCAATACGTTTGGGGATTAACGGCAAGCTATACCTATCAGTCTGGTGGCGGAATGGGTTATGCAGCTCATTCGCCGTCCAACGATTTGGGGGTAATTTCTCCGACTGCTGCTGTGAGTTCCATCGTTTATACGCCGGAAGAATCCATAAAAGCTATGCAGTATTTTTACCATAAGCGAGATATTTTGATGGGTCCGGCCGGATTTTATGATGCCTTCAGTCCGGAATATGATTATTGGGTCGCGAAAGGTTATTTGGCAATTGATCAGGGGCCGATGATTTTGATGATTGAAAATTATCGGACACAGATGCTTTGGAATCTATTTATGGGAGCCCCTGAAATTCAGGCAGGATTAACGAGTTTAGGATTCACTTACTAAATTTTGAATGATTGAATAAAAGAATAATTGAATAGAAATTGAGCCCTTTGTGTCCGCCGCGGCGGATTGTGTTCCTTGTGGTTAAATTTTTTCAAATTAAAATTATGACAAAAAAAATATTCATACTGGTCTTTATTTTCATTTCAACTTTAAGTTTCGCCCAGCAAACTACAGGGACTTTTAAAGAAAAAATTCAGATAGAATTTGAAATCAATTATCTACTTCGAATTCCTGAAAATACAAACGGAAATTATCCGCTGATGGTTTTTCTTCATGGATCCGGCGAAAGAGGAACGGATATCAATAAAGTCATCCTGAACGGACCTTTACAAGACAAATACAAAACTTACACAAATGAATTTGCGATGCTCGCTCCGCAATGTCCTGAAGGTCAATATTGGGATGTGGAAACGGTTTACCAACTAATTCAAAAAATTCTAAAAGAGAATCCCAAAATCGACAAAAACCGCATTTATCTCACAGGGCTGAGCATGGGTGGCTGGGGAAGCTGGCGTTTGGCGGAAAAGCATCCGGATTTATTTGCTGCGTTAGTGCCGGTTTGTGCGCCGTCGGGTTTGCCTGAAAGGCGAGAAGCTCATTTTGTAAAAAACATTCCGATTCGGATTTTCCATGGTGAGCTAGATGACATCGTTCCGGTGGACAATTCCATCGAAATGTATAGAGAATTAAAAAATATGGGGGCAAATGTGGAGCTGACCATTTTTGAAAACGATAATCACAATTCTTGGGATTCGACCTATTCAGATCCTGAATTGTACAAATGGATGTTGAAACAAAGAAAAAACTAATATATGAACAGGAAGCTGATTTTACTATGTATGCTTTTCGGAATAACCTTTGGATTTGGACAAAAGGTAAAATTCGACAAAAAGAAACCAAAAGATCAATTTATCAATGAGATCATTTCTCAAATGACATTGGACGAAAAGTTGGGACAGCTGAACTTACCGAGTTCCGGTGATTTCGTGACCGGACAAACCAAAAGTTCCAACATCGGAAAAAACATAGAAACCGGAAAAGTAGGCGGATTGTTCAACATAAAAGGTGTTGACCGGATCCGGGATGTTCAGAAAGTAGCGGTGGAAAACAGCCGCTTGGGAATTCCGTTGATTTTCGGGATGGACATCATCCATGGCTACGAAACAGGATTTCCGATTCCGTTGGGGATGGCGGCAAGTTGGGATATGAAAGCAGTAGAAACGATGGCAAGAGTTTCGGCTCAGGAAGGGACAGCTGACGGTATCATGTGGACATTTTCCCCGATGGTCGATATTTCCCGTGATCCGCGCTGGGGGCGTGTTGCAGAAGGTGCAGGAGAAGATCCGTATTTGGTGAGTGAATTTTCAAAAGCGATGGTAAAAGGATATCAGGGTGATGATTTGGCGGCTAAAAATACGATGATGGCGTGTGTGAAGCATTTCGCGCTTTATGGCGCACCGGAGGGTGGAAGGGATTATAATCATGTGGACATGAGCCGGCTTTCGATGTACAATACCTATTTTCCGCCTTACAAAGCAGCGGTAGATGCCGGAGTGGGCTCGGTGATGACTTCTTTCAATGTCATCGACGGAATTCCGGCTTCCGGAAACAAATGGCTGATGACCGATGTCCTGCGTAAACAATGGGGATTTGATGGGTTTGTGGTAACGGATTATACAGCGATTAATGAAATGATTGACCATGGAATGGGCGACTTGCAACAAGTTTCGGCGATGTCATTAAATGCCGGAACAGATATGGATATGGTGGGTGAAGGATTTTTAACCACTTTAAAAAAATCATTGGATGAAGGAAAAGTAACCATTGCTCAAATTGATGAAGCAGTGAGAAGAATGCTGTCTGCCAAATACGATTTGGGACTGTTTGAAGATCCGTATCGGTACACCGATTCAAAACGTGCCAAAACTGAAATTTATACAAAAGAAAACCAACAAACTGCAAGAGAAGTAGCGGCGGGGACATTTGTTTTATTGAAAAATGAAAATCAGGTTTTACCGTTGAAAGAAAATGCGAAAGTTGCATTGGTCGGTCCTATAGCAGATGCGGCTGACAATATGCCGGGGACTTGGTCAGTGGCGGCAAATTTTGACGCTTCGGTTTCACTGAAAGCAGGTTTGAAAGAAAAAAATATTACGTATGTACATGGTTCTAATCTGGTGGATGATAAATTGTTATTTGATAATTCAACCATCTTTGGAAAAAAACCGAAATGGGATGACCGGAATGCAGATGAACTAATCAAAGAAGCAATCCAAGCCGCTAAAAATGCCGATGTGATCGTGGCGGCCGTAGGTGAATCTTCTGAAATGAGTGGCGAATCAAGTAGCATGGTCAATTTGGATATTCCATTGGCACAAAAAAGATTATTGCAAGCGATGTATGATACCGGAAAACCGGTTGTGATTGTGCTTTTCGCAGGCAGAGCAAAAACTTTGATGGAAGAAAATGAAAAAGCCGATGCCATTCTGAATGTTTGGTTTGCCGGAACACAGGCCGGAGATGCGATTGCCGATGTTTTGTATGGAAAAGTAAATCCAAGCGGTAAATTGCCTATGACTTTTCCAAGAAGTGTAGGTCAGATTCCGATTTATTATTCTCATTTCAACACTGGAAGACCTTTGAGCGAGGAGAAATCTGACGGATGTACTTTTGAGAAATTCAGGTCAAATTATTTAGACGAATGCAATACACCGCTTTATCCTTTTGGATTTGGACTTTCTTATACAACTTTCGATATCTCCAATTTAAAATTAGACAAAACAACGATTAACCAGGGCGGTTCTGTAAAAATTACAGTTCAGGTAAAAAATACAGGAAGTCATGACGGAGCAGAAGTGGTTCAATTATACACAAGAGATTTGGTAGGTTCTATTTCCCGTCCGGTAAAAGAGTTGAAAGGATTTCAGAAAGTATTTCTGAAAAAAGGAGAAAGCAAAACGGTTGAATTTAATTTAACAACTGAAGATTTGAAGTTTTATAATTCTGAATTAAAGTTCGTTGCAGAACCGGGAGAATTTGAGGTTTTCGTGGGAAATTCATCTAACGCGAAATTAAAATCCAAATTTGAATTAAAATAATTATCTTGGTTTGTTTTTTAATTAACATGACACTTTATTATGAGCAATGAATTTCAAAGTACCCGTTGGGGGCAGTTTATATCGCTGATTACGGTATTTTTTTTCTGGGGTTTTGTAGCGGCAAGCAATGATATTCTGATTCCGGTTTTCAAAGAGGCGTTTCATTTGACGCAGGGACAAAGCCAGTTGGTTTCGGTAGCATTTTATGTAGCTTATACCGTTGGTTCGATTATTTACATGATTATTTCTCTTGCAATCGGTAAAGATTTGATTAATAAGATCGGTTACAAAAATTCACTTATTATAGGTTTGGTTATTTCAGCTTTGGGTACGATTCTGTTTTATCCTGCTGCCAATACCGAATCATTCCCACTCATGCTTTCGGGGTTATTCATTGTAGGTTTAGGATTCTCGCTCCAGCAAACCGTTGCCAATCCTTTGGCAATTGCGATGGGCCCGGTAAACACCGGTTCCCAGCGATTGACTTTAGCGGGAGGAATCAATAATTTCGGGACTACTATCGGCCCTTTAATTGTGACCTTTGCCATATTTGGTTCGGCAACGGGATCCAATACAGACGCAAGTATCGAGAGTGTAAAAATCCCGTATTTGTGTTTGGGGCTCGCATTTATATTGGTTGCGGTATTTTTGAAATTTTCAAAATTACCCAATAAACCGCAGATCGAAGAAGCAACAGATGAAGTGCATCAAATTGGAGGAGAAGGCATCACGCATTCTGAGAGTGGTGTGGCAACTAAAATCCAGACATCCCGTAAATCGGCATTGTACTATCCGCAATTACTTTTAGGAATGCTTGCTATATTTATTTATGTAGGTGTTGAAGTTTCAACGGCGTCTAATTTACCGGCTTATATGGAGACCGGGCTTGGTTTTGCGGTAAAAGATGTGGCACCTTATATTTCCCTTTATTGGGCAAGTTTGATGATCGGGCGTTGGTCAGGAGCGGTAGAAGCATTTAATTTAAGCAAGTCCAATGAAAAAATCGCAAAAATAGTAGCACCTTATCTGGCATTTGGCGTTTTCTTGTTGGTCAATATGATTGCGGGACATGATTTAGGGCCTTTCTATATTTATGCAGCCATAATTTTGGTATTGATTGCAGCCGATTTTTTAAGTAAAGGAAATCCGGCGAGGATGCTTCTGATTTTCTCCGTTTTAGGAATAGCTGCGACCGGAATTGGAATGGCCACTTCAGGTATGGTGAGCGTTTATGCCTTTACCAGCGTCGGGTTATTTTGTAGTACACTTTGGCCTTGTATTTTTACATTGGCCGTTGCAGGACTGGGTAAACACACCAGTCAGGGAAGCTCATTCCTTATCATGATGATTATGGGAGGTGGTATCGTCAGCTGGATTCAGGGAATGATAGCGGATGCAACCACAATTCATTTTAGTTATATCGTGGGAATTATTTGTTTTACATATCTTGCGTTTTATGCATGGAGAGTGAAAGGAATACTTTCTTCGCAAGGAATAGACTTTGATCAAAAAGTCAGTGGTGGGCATTAATTTGAAATACAAATAAATTATATAAATCAACCTCACAGGGTTCAATCTTGTGAGGTTTTATTTTAAATTAAGATGAAATAAGCCATAAAAATTAGTTGATATAAATGAATCTGAAAATTAAAATGATTTCATAATTATAACAACGAAATAAATGTTCTATGGCGAATTCCATCTGACTAATAAAAAATAAATTAAAAATGAACAGATGAAAAATATTTTTTCTTTTTTGATTGGATTAATTGGATTTTTTTCTTTGTCGCAGGAATATTCCGTCATGAGTTATAACATTCGTTTAGGTTCAGTTGACGACGGCGAAAATCATTGGAATTTGCGCAAACAGCATTTGGTTGATTTGATTAATTATTACGAACCCCATTTCCTCGGAACGCAGGAAGGACAAAGTCCGCAGTTAAATTTTATCAAAGAAAATTCTGAATATGATTTCATAGGAAAACCGCGAACCAATGATGAAAACGGAGAATTTACCGCCATTTTTTACAGCAAAGATAAATTTGAAGTCATCGAACAAAATACCTTTTGGCTTTCCGAAACACCGGATAAGATCTCCAAAGGTTGGGATGCCGATTACGAACGAATTGCAACTTATGTTTTGTTCAAAGACAAATCAAATGGAAAAGAAATCTGGGTTATGAATACCCATTTTGACCACATCGGTAAAGAAGCCAGAAGAAATTCCGCTTTGATGATTTTGGAAAAAGTGAAAGAATTGAAAGCAAAAAATGACGTGCCGATTTTCATAACAGGAGATTTTAATTCAATTCCGACCGATGAACCGATTCAGATTTTAACAAAAGAATTAAAAGACACACGTCAGATTTCCAAATCAAAACCTTACGGGCCGACTTATACTTTTACCGGATTCAAATTTCCAAAAGATGAAGATTTATTGCTGGATTATATTTTTATCAATGAAAATTCAAAAGTAGAAATTCAAAAATATTCTGTCATCGATGATTTTTATGGCAACGGAAAATACCCATCCGATCATCTTCCGGTTTTAGTGCATTTTAAGTATTAATTCAAAATAATCAGACCTTTTAGGTTTAAAAAACCAGCGGGTTTCAAATAGCATAAAATGAAAAATGTATTTTCAATAATTATTTTAATCATTTCAATTCAGCTGTTTTCACAGCAAAAAACCTATTGTAATCCAATCAATATCGATTACGGTTATACGCCGTTTGAAGTTTTTTCCAAACAAGGAAAACACCGTGCGACAGCCGATCCGGTGATTGTGAATTTCAAAGACCAGTTGTTCTTGTTCTCCACCAATCAGGAAGGATATTGGTACAGCGATGACATGCTCGATTGGAAATTTGTTTACCGTAAATTTCTTCGTGACAACAAATACATTCATGATTTGAATGCACCTGCGGCTTGGGTGATGAAAGACACACTATATGTTTATGGCTCAACCTGGGAACAGGATTTTCCTATTTATAAATCGACCAATCCGACAAAAGACGAATGGGAAATTGCAGTCGATACCCTGAAAGTCGGTGCTTGGGATCCAGCTTTTCATTATGACGAAGACAAAAATAAATTGTATCTCTATTGGGGATCCAGCAACGAATGGCCGCTTTTAGGAACCGAAGTAAAGGTTAATACGATGCAGTCTGAGGGCTTTGTAAAACCGATTTTGCGATTAAACCCGGAAGACCACGGCTGGGAAAGATTTGGCGAATATAATGACAATGTATTTCTGCAACCCTTTGTGGAAGGCGCTTGGGTAACCAAACATAACGGGAAATATTATATGCAGTATGGTGCGCCGGGAACGGAATTCAGCGGATATGCAGATGGCGTTTACGTAAGCGAAAATCCATTGGAAGGATATGCTTACCAAAAGCATAATCCTTTTTCGTACAAACCGGGTGGATTTGCGCGTGGAGCCGGTCACGGTGCTACTTATCAGGATAAATACGGGAATTGGTGGCATGTTTCTACGATCTTTATTTCGACCAAAAATAATTTTGAAAGGAGATTGGGAATCTGGCCGGCCGGATTTGACAAAGATGATGTGATGTATTGCAACACGGCTTATGGTGATTATCCGACCTATATTCCTGAATTTGCGCAGGACAAAGATTTTTCCAAAGGATTATTTTCCGGTTGGATGCTTTTGAATTACAACAAACCCGTTCAGGTCTCATCTACTTTGGGTGGATTTCAGTCCAATTTTGCGGTGGATGAAGACATTAAAACTTATTGGTCGGCAAAAACCGGAGAGAAAGGCGAATGGTTCCAAACGGATTTGGGAGAAATTTCTACCATCAATGCGATTCAGATTAATTACGCGGATCAGGATGTAGAATTCATGGGCAAAACGATGGATAAATTTCATCAATATAAAATTTACGGTTCTGACGACGGAAAGAAATGGAAAGTAATTGTCGATAAAAGCCAGAATAGGAAAGATGTTCCGCATGATTACATCGAATTTGAAAAACCGGCAAAAGCACGTTATCTCAAAATGGAAAATCTGAAAATGCCGACGGGAAAATTTGCGTTGAGCGGATTTCGGGTTTTCGGAAAAGGAGCCGGAAAAGTTCCGGAGAAAGTTCAGAATTTCGTTCCGTTGCGCGCTGATGCCAAAAAACATGGTGAACGAAGAAGTATCTGGATGAAATGGCAACAAAACCCACAAGCGGATGGTTATGTGATTTATTGGGGGAAATCGCCCGATAAATTATACGGAAGCATCATGGTTTATGGGAAGAACGAATATTATTTTACCGGAGCAGACAGAACGGACGGATATTTCTTTCAAATTGAAGCATTTAATGCCAACGGAATTTCGGAGAAAAGTCAAATTTATGAAAGTCCTTAAATTTAAAATAATTAACGATTGTCATTCAGAATGAGTGTAACGAAATGAAGAATCTATGAATTTTAAGTTATTGATAATTAGCATTTTATTTTTTAGTCCAATTCTTTTTGGTCAAATAAAAGAAACGCATACTTATGCGATAAAAGATGGAGAAGAATTGAAGTTGGATATTTATTATCCTGAAACTTTTGATGAAAAATCAAAATTCCCAACGATTGTTTGGATGCATGGTGGCGGTTTTTCGGGTGGAAGCCGTGATTTTGATGTGGATAAACTGTTTTGCGAGGAAATTGCGAAACGGGATTTTATTGCCGTTTCCATTTCATATCGGCTCACGAGAAAAGGTACGAAAGAAGGTGTAGGATGTGATTGTCCGGCAGAAACCAAATTGGAAACTTTTCGTAAAGCTTCCGAAGATTATTTGGATGCTGTCAGTTATTTAGTAGAAAATTATTCGAAGTTCAAAATTGATACGGAGAAACTGATTGCTGGAGGAAGCAGTGCCGGAGCAGAAGGAATTTTAAATGCGCTGTTTATGAAGAAAAATTGGTTTGGCAACAAATATGACAACCTGAATTTTGCAGGATTTCTATCGTTTGCAGGAGCGGTTTTGCCGGATGCCGATTTGAATTCGGAAGAATTAATTCCGGGTATATTTTTTCACGGTGCCAAGGATGATCTGGTTCCTTTTGATACGCAATCCCATCATTTATGCGAGATGAACCAACCCGGATTTTTTATGCTGAAAGGTTCAAATACCATCGTGGATGAATATAAAAAACAGAGCAAACCCTATTTTCTTTTTGCTTCAAAAGAGGGAAAGCATGAACATTCGGCTATTCCTTTTGATTATTTGGAGGATTTGTTCTTATACATAAATCGGGTGATGATAAATCAAAAATATTTGGCGCAGGAGATTTGGGTACATTAATTCAAATATTTCTGAATTCTTTTTTTGCATTTTGCACAAAAATCAACCGTTTGATCTACTGTTATAACTTTTCAGTGCTTACTCCCGGTGTTTTTGAGCTTGAATTTGAACAATATAATTTAGAGTTGACAAACCAATAATAATAAAGAATTTATGATAGATTTTCATTTAATATTTTTATTTTTATTGTCCAATTAGTGAAAATTAATAAAAACACACAATTTATGAAACGAAATCTAACTTTTTTATCAATTTGTTTTGTGTTGGCTTTTTCCGGGATGAATGCGCAGCAGTCTTCTCTGGAAAGCAATGCAAGAAAATGGATTACTGATCACAAACAAGAACTTGGGTTGAAACAGCACCATGATTTGGATTTGAGAATGACTAAGAAATTACATGCCGGTGAAACTTTGCGTTTTCAGCAAATGATTTCTGGCGTTCCCGTTTTTCAGTCTGAAGTGGTGGTACATTTTAACAATAAAGGAGTCGTTACTTATACTTCAGAAAGTGTTCAAAAAAATGCAGCCAATATTTCTGTAATCCCTGCTATTTCTGCTGAAACTGCTTTGAATAAAGCAAAGGCAACATTAAATATGCAAGGCGAAATCATGTTTGAAGAAAACAAATTATATGTTTTACAAACCGAAAATGACCAGACTAAATTGGTTTATAGAGTAGTTTTGAACTCATATGATACGCCGGGCAGTTGGGAAGCGATGGTGGATGCTAACACGGGAAGTATCATCAGCGTCAAAGATATTGCCTATTATTATCAGCACAACCATGATTCTCATGATCCTGAAAATGGAGAGCCTGTAAAGGTTGAAAAATCAACTGTTAATACATTTGAATCCGGAACAGGGTATATTTTCAATCCGGATCCGCTTTCTTATACTGGATCTACATACGGCGGTCAATACGTAGATGGAAACGATGCTACCAATGACGCTTTAGATGCTGCACGTGAGTTGGTAGACATTCAGGAATTGGAACTTTCAGGTGGCATGTATAAATTAAAAGGTACCTATGCTGAAATCAAAGATTTGGAATCTCCTTCCACAGGATTGTTTACCCAAGCTTCTCCTGATTTTCTATTTAACCGAAACGAACAAGGATTTGAAGCCGTAAATGCTTATTGGCATATTGATAATATGCAGCGATATGTAAATATTACTTTGGGAATTGATAACGTTCCGATGACCAACGGCGGAGTGGTTTGGTTTGATCCACATGGATTGGGTGGAGCAGATAACTCATATTATACAAATGGACGTTTGGTATTTGGTGAAGGATGTGTGGACGATGCCGAAGATGCTGATGTTGTTATCCATGAATTAGGTCATGGTGTTCATGACTGGCTTACCGGAGGTTCTTTGTCCCAAGTTCAAGGACTGAGCGAAGGTTCAGGAGATTACTGGGGACAATCTTACAGCAGAAGTTTAGGACAGTGGGAAACGACAGATCCACAATATCAATGGTTCTTTAACTGGGATGGACACAATGCTTGCTGGGGCGGTAGAACTACCGGATATAGTGCTACTTATCCGGGTGGATTGACAGGGTCTATCCACACAGACGGACAGATTTGGGCTACTTCTCTTATGAGAATCTGGGACAGAATCGGACGTGAAAAAACCGACCGTGCATTCTTAGAAGGTCTTGCCATGACCAATTCCAGCACTAATCAGCAGAATGCTGCAAGAGCTGTACGTCAGGCTGCTTTGGATATGGTAGGACAATTTGGTTTTAATTGTGATGACGTGATTGCAATTACAGAAGAATTTACTACAACGGGCTATGTTTTATTGGATTACGAATGTGACGAAATGGGCGTAAGCGATATTCTAAATGGTCAGATTGCTCAGGTTTATCCTAATCCGGTTTCCGATAAATTGAACATCTTGATGGATTTCAAAAAAGCAGAAACGGTTATAGTCTATGATATGACCGGTAAAAAAGTGATGGAATCTCAAATCAGCTCTAACAAAAACTACATCAACGTTTCACATTTACCAAAAGGAGTTTATGTGTTGATGATTAAAGGAACTTCCTTTACTCATAAATTCGTGAAAGAATAAAGCATTCTTTCAATCATAAATATCAAATCCGGTCACTGAGGTTCTCGAAGTGACCGGATTTTTATAGCAATAAGTACCAGTGATTAGCCATTAGATTTGACATTCAATAACTCAAAACTCACAACCCAAAACTCACAACTCACAACTCACAACCCACAACTCAATACCCATATTTTCCTTTCCATCTCTTTTTCAAAAACTCTTTATCGGCCTGCTCCCTTGAATTTTTTCCCGGTTCATAAAATGTAGTTCCTTTGATTTCTTCCGGTAAGAATTCCTGATCAATGAAATTATCTTCAAACGAATGCGCGTATTGATATTCCTTCCCGTAATTCAAATCTTTCATCAGTTTGGTCGGGGCATTTCTTAAATGAAGCGGAACCGGTAAATCACCGGATTGCCGCACGACTTGCTGTGCCTTCCCTATGGCTTCATAGGTTGCATTGCTTTTTGGAGAATTTGCCAGGTAAACAGCGCATTGACTCAAAATGATTCTGGCTTCAGGATAACCAATGGTATTGACCGCCTGAAAAGCATTATTGGCAATAACTAAAGCTGTAGGATTGGCATTCCCTATATCTTCCGAAGATAAAATCAACAACCTTCGCGCGATAAATTTCAAATCTTCGCCGCCTTCCAGCATTCTGGCAAGCCAATAAACCGCTCCGTTTGGGTCTGAACCCCGAATGGATTTGATAAATGCCGAAATGATGTCATAATGCATTTCACCGCTTTTATCATACATCGCCAGATTTTGTTGAATCGTTTGGGTAACCGATTCATTGGTCAGTTTTATTTTTTTTTCGGAAGAATTATTGACAACAAGCTCCAATCCGTTCAGGAGTTTCCGGGCATCACCACCCGAAAATCGAATCAAGGCTTCGGTTTCCTTAACCTCAATTTTTTTTTGGCTGAGAATTTCATCCTTTTCAATAGCTCTTTCGATTAATTCTTCCAAATCAATTCGTTCCAGTGATTTCAAAACATATACCTGACAACGGGAGAGCAAAGCCGGAACTACTTCAAAACTTGGATTCTCGGTAGTCGCACCGATCAAGGTAATCCAACCTTTCTCCACAGCACCCAATAAGCTGTCTTGTTGGGATTTATTAAACCGATGGATTTCGTCTATGAATAGGATAGGAGCATTTTGACCGGAAAAAAGATTTTGATTTTTTGCTTTTTCAATTACCTCCCGGACTTCTTTCACGCCGGAATTGATGGCACTCAATTCAAAAAATGCCCGATTGGAAAGCTCGGAAATCATTTGTGCCAATGTCGTTTTTCCGGTTCCCGGAGGTCCCCAGAAAATCATGGAGGCAATATGCCCCGATTTGAGCATCACACGAATAGGAGCATTTTCCCCAATCAAATGTTTCTGATTGATGAAATCGTCCAAAGATTTGGGGCGCAAACGTTCGGCAAGGGGTTGCATGAATGATGAATTTTTACAAATTTAGTCCAAATCAATTGTTTATTTAAACAATTTCCGGACAACATTCCCGATCTCAACAAAATCACCATGGTTACCAACGAGTCTTCTTTCCGGATAATTTTCAATTTCTCCCTGGTAAGGGTAAATCAGTAAATAATTTTTTTCCAGAAACAATGAATTCAGAATACCCGGAATATAACGCATCTGTGGTATATATGAATTCATACCAATTTTCGCCAGAAAAACGATCAGTCCTTCATTTTCACCGATGGATTTGGCTATGTCTTCTGATTCTTTCCAAGTACTGATAGTGTCAAATTTGGCTTCGATATTGACTTTTCGTATGATTTTCTTTAATACGGAAATCGTTGGTTCTGTCGCATAAAAATGGACAACTGCACCTGTGTTCCTGGCGATGTTCCAGACCTTCAGCAATGCATGAAAAAATCCCGGTTCGGTATGTGAATGAGCCGGTATGATGACGATTTGTTTTTTTATAGTTGAAATAGGTTGCGCCGCATGATAGATCATAACATTGGTTTTATTGTTTTGGAGATAACCGTTGTACAGATTATAAACAAATGAGGATGTAAATCCTTTTCCATTTCTTAATCCAATGAAAAGGTCTGTAATCTTTTTTTCTTTGATAACATTGTTGATTCCGTTAATGACATCATTATCATACCGTGTCAAAGGCTGGATTGTAACTTCTGCTGCGGTTGCATGCTTTACAGATTCCGCCAGAATTTTTTCGGCGTTTTTTACAGAAGATTCGTTTTTTTCTTCATTGATGATATTTAGCGCAAAGACACCATCTGCATTATGTTTAGATTTGGTAATAACAGCAAGATTTACAACTGGTTCAATAGTTTCCGGATAATTCAATGCCAGTAAAATATTTTCTTTTTCATCTGATTTACCGGCCACCGTATCTTCATTTTCCAATTCTGCAATTTTTTCTGCGCTTGCCATAGAAACAAAGGAGGAAAGCGTACAGGATACCAAAATCAATAAGATACTTCCATTCAGGACGTGCTCATTTAATAAGCGGATGGGCTCACCGGCTTCTGTTTCAGAAATAATGATGTTATATCCGACCATAACTGCTGCAAGTGTAGCTGCAGCCGAAGCAGAACTTAATCCGAAAATGAGTTTTCCTTCTTCTTTTGTCAGCCGGAAGGTTTTTTGAGTAGCCACTGCGGCAATATATTTTCCTGCAAACGAAGCGACTAACATAACACCTGCAACCGCAATGGTTTCCCAACTGCTGATGAAAACCCGAAAATCAATCAACATTCCGACACTGATCAGAAAGAAAGGGATAAAAATGGCATTTCCCACAAATTCAACCCGATTCATCAAAGTGGAGGTATGGGGAATCAACCGGTTGAGGGCAAGACCTGCAAGGAAGGCACCGATGATAGCTTCCACACCTGCAACTTCGGCCAATAATGCGGCCAGATAAATCATGACCAGAACAAAAATATATTGAGAAATTTTATCATTTACCTTTTTAAAAAACCATCGGGCAATGATGGGGAAAATCAATAAGACAATCAGCCCGAAAATAAAAATGGAAACTGACATTTTAATCCAGAATTCCTGTCCGACTTCTCCCTGAGCCATTCCTACACAGGCAGCCAGAACAAGGAGAGCCAAAATGTCTGTGATCATTGTTCCACCGACCGTTATATTGACCGATCTGTTTTTGGCTACACCCAATTTACTGACCAACGGATAGGCAATAAGGGTATGGGAAGAAAATAAACTGGCAAAAAGTATGGCAGTTAATTGCGAAAATCCCAATAAATAATATCCTCCCAAATAGCCTAAAACCAAAGGAACCAAGAAAGTATAAATCCCGAAGGTCAGACTTTTCCATTTGTTCTTTTTGAAATCGCCCATATCGATTTCAAGCCCGGCAAGGAACATGATATAGAGTAAACCCGTAGTTCCGGTTACCACGATGCTGCTGTCACGGGACAAAACGTTGAATCCGTTTGGACCGATTACGGCTCCGGCGATGATGAGTCCTAACAAATGAGGGACTTTGATCTTGTTCAGCAGAAGCGGTGCAAAAAGAATGATGATTAACACCAATAAAAACTTTAGTACAGGATCTGCAATGGGTAAGCTTAGGTCATGAATATTCAGTAAAATCATGAATAGATAGTTGGTTATTTTAATCTTTTAAAGACTGCCGGTTGAGTTCAAGATTGAAAACGGCAGAACATTTATCGTCTATGGTGATGATTCTTTTTCCGGTTATTTTTTCGGATTTTAATTGGTCTAAACTTACATTCATCACAACTTTTCGGGTTGCGGTAGAGTCTGTTTGAAATATCAGACGGATTCCGTCTGGTGAATATTTTGCTTGGTAAGTGCGGACTATTTCATTTTTATTGTTCAATACACGGGTATGCAGCCCGGTTGAATCTTGGTCAAAAACCCATACGTCAACCCTTTGGTCACCAATTACATAATCGCTGCAATCCGATTCTGTACAAATCGTCTTACTGTTCCATCTTCCGGCGATACTGTCGGGCCAGTTTTGGTATGCTATAGAATCTATATTTGCTTGAATACTATCTTTAAATTTTAAGAGAGAAAGATAATCGACTTCTTTTTGGGCGAACTGATTTTCTTTCAGGATGAGTTCATTCTCGCGTTGTTTTAGGTCTTCTTCTTTGGGACAGTCATTGCAGCCATACAGGAAGATACCCGGAAAAATAAAAATGAGAAGGATTTTTTTTGACATCAATTGTTTTTTGATTTTCAATTTACAAATTCAAAACCAAGAATGAAGAATGAGAATTGTTAAAAAATAAAAGCTGCCCTAAAAGGGCAGCTTAAAATTAAATTCTATTAAATGAGATTTTTAGTTTACGTCCCAGAATAGTTTGGTTTGTTGTTCATCGCCTCCAATTGCTGACGCAGCTTGCTCATAATTATCCGGATTAATTGTTCTTTCTGAAATTGGGTAAGTATAACGCATAGGAGAAGGTAGCCCTTCAAATCCGGAAACTTGCATTTCAGGATAATCGTATTTACGAACCACAGACCATCCTTCGAAGGCATTATTATAAGTTGCTATGTAGAACTGTCTAGCAATTTTTTGTTTCCAAGTGCCAGATGCGGTTGAATAAGCAACATCAGGAGATGAAAGATAAGCATTTGCATCGTCTTCTGACACTCCCCAGAATTCAAGGGATGAAGATACTCCTGAATTGTAAAAAGTTTCAGCGGAGCCTCCAATGAATCCTCTTTCTACAGCTTCTGCCAAAAGAAATTGAATTTCAGCATTGTCCATTAGAGTACCAGGAAATGTTGCTTCATGAAGGATGGCTCCAACTTGGGATGAATTATCAAAAGTATTACCCTCAGCACCATAAGGACCCCCTACATATACACCATCATCAATATTTTGTTTAAGGAAGATAGGTCTTCTAGGATCATTTAGATCATTTAGAATATTTACAAATGTATCTGCTCCAACGAAGTCTTGTCGACCACTAAGAACTAAATCCAACCAAAGTGGGTTTGTGTTGGGTTGAGTCGACATATAAGGAAGAGTGAAATTGTCTGCATTTGAACTAAATACTCCTGAAGCAACAGCTTGAGAAGCAGCCGTAGCAGCCGTTCCTGCATCTACATCTGCTAATCTCATTGCAATTTTTAGTTTTACAGATGCAGCAAATTTTTTCCATTTAGAAATATCTCCTTCATAAACAGAATCTCCACCAAAACCATTTCCTGAATCATCTAAAGAAGCAATTGAAGCTGAAATACGTGACAAAAGGTCATTGTAGATTGTTCTTGCATCATCAAAGACAGGAGCCGGGTTTTCCAATCCTTGGAAAGCCTCAGAATATGGAATGTTTCCAAAAGTATCCACCATTTGTTGCCATGTATATACTTGCAATATTTCAACTATGGCTAATTGATTGTCTTTTGTGGCTTGCGTATAAGAACTAGTTAATGGATAGCTTTCAATTTTACTTTTAGCATCTGCTAAATCGTATAATACGTTTGTATAAATACGTGTCCAATGTTGACCTGTAATGTTACGTTCATTTAGATTGTAATTTGATTCGTCAACGTAAGTGGTCTGTGTCCAATATTGACCCATAAATCTTGCGGCATTCAGATTTTGGTTGGGTGTAATCATTTGGTCAAATAGAGCCTTGGTTGCCGCATTTACCAAAAAGTCAGCAGGAACATCAGCCGGAAGAGTTGGGTCTACATTTAGTGACTCATAATAATCATCCGAACAAGAGAACATAGTTCCCAATATACTTAATGTTATTAATATTTTTTTCATTTTTTTCATTTTTTAGAATTCAACTTTAATGCTTGCACCAATTTCTCTGATAGTTGGGTAAGCTCCGGATTGATATCCTTGGATGTTACCGGCAGAAAGACCTGCTTCGGGATCTGAATAAGGAACATTTTTGTGTATAATCCATAGATTTCTACCAATTGCAGAGATAGTGAATTTTTTCACAAAAGTGTTTTGAATTAAATTATCAGGTAAATCATAAGATAATGTTACGTTTCTTAGTTTTACAAAAGACGCATCATATACATGTGCTGAATTAGGAGTTCTTGCATAGCCCCACGGGTTTGCATAATAGTCGGTTCTCACACGGATATCATTTGGGGTTCCATCTTCTTTCACACCCGGTAAAATGATACCACCACCATCAGCTAATGTATTACGCACGGGATTTCCTAAATCGTTTAATCCTACTGTATTTGCATACAAACCGGTTGCATAACCATACCAAGTATCCAATGAGAATACATCTCCTCCTTGTTGAACATCTATCAAGAAACTCAATGTTAATTCTTTGTATCGCAACATATTTCGTAAACCTCCTGTCCAATCAGGATTGAAGTTACCGATTATAGCATCTGGGTCAGACAGTAAATACTGTCCATTTGCACCTACAATTCTATTTCCACTTTCATCGTAAACATAGTCTGTTCCACGAAGAACACCTAATTGTTCTCCAACATACCCACCAATTGATAATCCTCCTTGTACATTCGCTAATTGATAGTATTCTATATTAAGTGATTCAAGTTCGTTGTCATTTTTAGCAAAATTGGCAATCAAATTCCATTCAAAATTATTTGAACGAATTGGAGTCAATCTTAAACTTGCCTCAATACCCTTGTTGCGGATGTCACCAACATTTGTGAAGTAAAAAGCAAAACCAGATGCAGGGTCACCAGCCGTTTGTGTAATTAAGTCATAAGTTTTGGTGTTATAGTAGTTTACTTCAAATGAAACTCTGTTTTTAAACATAGCCATTTCCAATCCAAACTCCATACCTTTTGTACGCTCTGGTCTTAAATCTGGATTTCCCCAAGTTGCAAGATTTGTAGATGATGGATATCCATTAAAAGGGGCATTGATGTCATATCTCAAAGTAGTATTGTAAGGATCAGTATCGTTACCTACTTCTGCATAGTTCGCACGTAGTTTACCGAATGACAACCAATCTGATTTAATTAATTCAGAGAATACTAAACTTGCACTTGCAGACGGATACCAATAACGGTTGTTGTCTTTAGGCAATGCAGAAGAACGGTCAGTTCTGATAGATCCCTCTAAGAATACCATGTTATACAAACCTAAACTGGCACGAGCGTACTCTCCATCCACTTTTTTTGTGAAGATATTAATGTTCATATCTGCAGCTGTAAGTGGGTTGGAAGAATTGTTTAAACTATAAATTCCAGGAATTGCTAAACCACCACTTGTTGCGGCTGCAAAAGAATTTAACTGATTTACTCGTAAGTTCCAACCTACATTACCTTCTAAATTGATATTTTCAGTCAAGTCTTTGTTAAAAGATAAAATCAAATCGTAGTTATTCTCACTTACAGATCTTTTATTCATATAGTATTCTGACACTTTCCCTACAGTTCCTTCTGCAATTCTTTCTTCTCTTAACTCATCATAATTATCGAATGTGAAACGCCCCATTGCACTTAACCAATCAGTTAATTTGTAATCTATCGCTGCCATTCCTGTATATCTGTCCCTTTCGTCATTTTGATAGTTTTGATAACGAGTGAAATAGTAGTTATCACTATAAGCTGGTCTTGAATCGTCCCAACTATTTGCATTCCATGAAATGTTTTCACCTGTTAAGAAATACACATCTTTTTGTTTTTGCATATCAGTGGCAAGGTTAAACCATTGACGGAAAGCTTGCATGGGATTCAACCCATCATAACCAGTTCCATAACGACCAATAGCTTTATTGTTTGTGTAAATCACGCTAGTAGAAACTTTTAATTTCTCAGTTAGGTTATAAGCTCCACTAAAATCCAAAGTGTTTCTTTTTAAGCTAGAATTATCTAAATTACCGTCATGTAATGAGTTTGTGAATCCAAATCGGAAAGAGCCTTTTTCATTGCCTCCAGAAAATGCAGCAGAGTTTACAAATGTTGTGGATGTTTTCCAAATAGAGTTTGGGTCATTTTTACCTGCAACCCATGGAGTTGCAATAAGATAACTTGGAAGCTGATTTGATAATTGAGGGTAATAAAATGAATCCCAGTTGTAAACTAATAAATTTGGATCATAAGCAGCTCCATAAGAAGCATCATTATAAGAGTTAACAGTGATATCATCAATGCCATCTCCATTAATATCTCCCATAGTAAAGGTGTCTTCAAATGTCCCCATATATCCTCCTCCATATTCTTTCTGATATTTCGGTAAGGTTTCTCTATCTGCTGTCCCAACAACAAAGCTTGAGTTGATTTCAACACCAATTTTAGTTGATTTTTTACCTTTTTTGGTAGTAATCATGATAACCCCATTGGCACCACGAGAACCATATAGAGCAGTTGCTGCAGCACCTTTAAGAACGTTTACTGTTTCAATATCATTTGGGTTAATATCAGATGCGGCATTCCCATAATCAAATCCTCCTCTACCTGTAGATTGATCATTCAATCCCATTTTGGTATTATCAGTACCATTATTGATTGGAATACCATCAATAACCACCAATGCTTGATTGTTACCTGTTAAAGATTTAGTACCCCGGATAATCATGTTGGTCGAACCACCCATGGTTCCTGAGCTTTTTACATCCAATCCTGCCACCTCTCCGGATAGAGCATCTGCGAAGTTTGATACAGGTGTAGCAGAAATAGTCTCCCCACTTACTTCTTGTGTCGCATAACCCAAAGATTTTTTATCTCTCGTAATACCCAAAGCTGTTACTACAGCTCCTTCTAATTCAATAGCTCCACTTTCTTTCAGAGAAGCATTGTAAACGTTACTTGCTCCAACGGTTACCGTTGAAACATCCAACCCCAATGCCTCGATTGTCAAGACATCGCCTTCATTTGCTGTTATGGAATAGTTCCCGTCCATGTCGGTAAATACTTCTTGTCCTGAAGAAGACGTTACACTGGCGTCCGGAACACCAAAACCATAAGCATCAGTCACAGTACCTGTAACTGTTTTCTCTTGTGCAAATAAAATTCCTCCGAAAAGGATTCCACACAGCACAAGTAAACCTCTTAACTTTGTACTCATTTGTTAAAGAATTTAATGTTTTATAAAACAAATTTAATATAAATTTAACGAGCCAACCAAAAATCTTTTAACTTATCTTTAAACTTTAACTTTGAAAAACGATCGATGATTTCTCAATTTTTTCCTGAAAAAATAGAAGCCGGATGTGATGAAGCCGGAAGGGGATGCCTTGCGGGTCCTGTATTTGCTGCAGCTGTAGTGTTGGGGGAAGATTTTGACAATCAATTCATTAATGATTCCAAACAACTTTCCGTTGCTGTTCGTAATCTGTTAAAAAAAGAAATTGAGACCCATGCAAAGGCTTGGTCTGTTGCTATGGTTAACCCTCTGAAAATTGATGAAATTAACATTCTAAATGCAAGCATTCTGGCCATGCATTTGGCTTTGGATGGCTTAGAACTGATTCCGGAACATATCATAGTCGATGGAAACCGCTTTAAACCCTATAAAGAAATCCCCCATCTTTGTATAGTAAAAGGAGATTCGAAATACCAAAACATCGCAGCAGCTTCCATTTTAGCCAAAACGTATAGAGATGAATTCATGGAAGATTTACATGAGAAATTTCCGGTTTATAATTGGAAGAAAAACAAAGGTTATCCTACTATAGAACATAGGAATGCCATATCGGAATTTGGAATCACGGAGCATCACCGAAAAACTTTCAGATTATTACCTACCCAATTGACATTGGATCTATAAACCTGAGTTCGATTGTTCTTTTTAGTTTCAGGTTATAAATTAAATCCGAACTTCTTTGGGAACTAAAATTTCATAATTTCCATGATTGCGGATAACATCGCGAACTATGCTGGAACTGATGTAGGATTTTCCGGAAGAGGTCAATAGGAAAACGGTTTCCACATCCCGGTTGGTAATCGCACGGTTGGTATGGGCTATGGCTTTTTCAAATTCAAAATCGGCCGGATTGCGCAATCCTCTCAAAATAAAACTTGCCCCCATCTTTTTACAATAATCCACCGTCAATCCTTCATATACATCCACTTGCACATTTGGAAAACGACTGAAAGAATCTTCCAACCATTTTTTGCGCTGTTCGAGTGAAAACATATAAGTTTTTTGCGCATTCTGTCCTATAGCTACGATGATTTTATCAAAAAGCGGCACCGCTCTTTCGACTATGTCAAAATGCCCCAATGTAATCGGATCAAATGATCCTGGGAAAACCGCTATTCGTTCCATAAATTTTTTCGGTTTAATGCAATTTCTATTTCGCTGTCAAACAAATCCTCTAATGCCAGCCCGGCATGTCGGGCTTGTTGGGGAAAGATACTCGCCGGTGAAAATCCGGGTAGGGTATTCATCTCCAAAAAATGTGGAATTCCGTTTACGAGAATGTATTCAGATCGTGAGATCCCTGTCATCTCTAAACTTTCATAAGCCTTTGCCGCTATTTCTTCTACTTTTTTGGTCGTGGCAGTATCCAGCCTTGCAGGTGTGATTTCTTCTGAGGCACCTTCATATTTGGCTTCATAATCAAAAAATTCGTTGTGGCTGACTATTTCGGTGATGCCGACAACTTTTGTTTCGTTCTTATACCGGATTACACCCACTGAAACTTCCATACCGTCCAAAAAGGACTCTATCAAAACTTCTTTGTCTTCTTTAAAAGCTTTTATTAAAGCAGGTTCAAATTCCTCTTTTGATTTCACTTTGGAAATCCCCAAACTCGAACCCGACTGGTTGGGCTTCACGAAACAAGGCAATCCTACTTTCTCGATGATTTTATCTATATTATAAGGTATAGTTTGATTAACATAGACCGATTTTGCATGTGGGATTCCGTACTTTTCCAAAACTGCGATGCAGTCTTTTTTGTTAAAAGTCAATGCGGACTGATAAAAATTACAACCTGTATAAGGTAATCCGATCAATTCCCAGTAGGCCTGCATATAACCGTCCTCGCCCGGTGTGCCGTGGATGATGTTGACCACACAGTCAAATTTTACTTTTTGACCATTTTGAGTATAACTGAAATCTTGTTTGTCTATAGGAAATTTACCTTCCTCATTTTCCGCGTACCATCCTTCCTTTAAAATTCGAACCCGGATTTTATTGTATTTTTCCGGATTCAGACTTTGATAAACCAGTTCGCAACTTTTGAGCGAAACGATATATTCGTCCGAATATCCACCGGCAACTACTGCTACGTTCAACATAGATTCAAAATATAACCCAAAGATAAAAGGAATTTCAAACAGCTTCTGAATTTATGGAACAATTTTTTCTAATGCTGAAACGTTCCGTTAGCAGGCATAAAAAATTTATGTAAGTTTGTGGCAGAAATTTGTGGAAGGAAAATACGGATTTTTTACAAATTATTTAAAATTAAACGCGTGAAATTCTTCAAAACATTCACCAAATGGCAATTTTGGACAAGCATTATCCTGATGGGATTAGCTTGTTTTGGTTTATACCATTTTATATTTAAGGTTTGGCTAAATACCTATACCAATCATAATCAGGAAATTGAAATCCCTGATTTGTCAGCCATGAACATCAACCAAGCGATGAAAACACTTGACAGTTTGGATCTGACGTATGAAATCGACAGCATAAAATTTGATTCTACAAAATCCCCGTTGGCGGTGTTGGATTTTTATCCGAAAAAAGGATTTATGGTGAAAGAAGGAAGAAAAATCTTCATCAAATCCAATCCAAAAGGTTGGCGGCCTACCAGTTTGCCCGATATCATAGGGAAATCCAAACGTTTGGCATTTACACAATTAAAATTGGCAGGACTGGAAGTGGGGGACACTATTTATGAACCGGACATAGCCAAAGATGCAGTCCTCAGAGTGATGTTTCAAGGAAAACAAATTTCAAAAGATGCCGAATTGCCAAGGTTTACAAAAGTAGACTTGGTGCTGGGTAAAGGGCTGGAATATGGTGTGGATATGGCAAATATGATCGGAATGACATTGGATCAGGCACGTTCCTCCATTCAGGCAAATCGTTTTGAAGTAGGGAGAATCAGTGTTGATGGTATCGTTTCAGATAGTGCATTGCTTCGGATTTATTATCAATATCCATTACCGGGAGATAATTATGATCAGGGACTTCCCGTAGATTTATGGGTGTCTGAAAAGGATCCGAGAGATTTGGCTTCCGTAGTGAAAGTTCTGGATAAACAATACCGAAATTTTGACAATGATTCCATTGCAGCGGCACAATATGCGGAAGAACTCAGGTTACAGGAAAAATCAATTGAGAAAAATGATCCGGATACAGGAAATTCAGAAATTCCGCCCGTAAAACCAAAAGAAATACAACCCGACGGAGTTGAAATAGATTGATATGAGTCAAAATCAATTTGGGTTTGAACAATTCTCCATAAAAGTCGATAAAGGTCAAAGTCCTTTGCGGATTGATAAATTCTTGATGAATTTCATTGAAGGAACAACCCGGAGCAAAATCCAAACTGCGGCAGACAACGCTCAAATCCTGGTCAACGGCGCTTCGGTCAAATCCAATTATAAAGTCAAACCCGGTGACGAAATAAAATTGATGCTGGAAGAACCTCCCAGAGTCATAGACATATTGCCGGAAGACATTCCGATCAACATCGTTTATGAAGATGATTCCGTAGTCGTTATCAATAAAGAACCCGGAATGGTCGTTCATCCCGGACATGGAAACTATAAAGGAACGCTGGTTAATGCACTCAAATTTCATTTTGACAACTTACCTTCTATGTCAGCAGAATTGGAACGTCCCGGATTGGTACACAGAATCGACAAAGATACCAGCGGACTTCTTGTCATCGCTAAAACCGAACAAGCCATGCAGAGCCTGACTTCTCAATTCAAAGCGAGAACGACTGACAGGCTGTACGACGCAGTTGTTTGGGGTAATTTGGAAGAGGAAAGCGGAACCATCGAAGGCCACATCGGTCGTCACGTAAAAGACCGGATGCAAATGGCGGTTTTTGAAGATGGAAGCCAGGGGAAGCCGGCGATTACCCATTTTAAAGTTGTGGAAAAATTTCTCTATGTAACTTTCGTCGAATGCAAACTCGAAACCGGCCGCACACATCAAATCCGGGCGCATTTCAAACACATAGGACATCCGCTTTTTAACGACGAACGTTACGGCGGTGACCAAATTTTAAAAGGAACAACTTTTACCAAATACAAACAATTCATAGAAAACTGTTTTAAAATTTGTCCCAGACAAGCTTTACATGCCAAAACGCTCGGATTTGACCATCCGGTTACCGGAGAGCGAATGTTCTTTGAAGCACCTTTGCCCGAAGACATTGTGTTGTTGTTAGAAAAATGGCAGAACTACACCCGGTTTTCAAAAGATGACCCGAACTTAGACGAAGAAATTGATTCTGGAGGTACTGAGCATTGGTAAAGAATCATTCATCTAAACATAAGATTTATTAAGTTAACCCGTAGTGCATTATGCTACAACAAATGATTCACTGAAACTAAATAACCTGAATTCGATTTAAAAAACATTAAGAATTAAGTCTATTGTTCATTTGTCATTAAATATCTAAGCAAATGTGTTAAGATTGATTAAGAATCAACAAGTTGATTAAGTTTTTCTTCAATCATTTATGGTATCTTAATAAATCTTAATAAAATTGAATTAATCATAATTATTCTTAATGTTTCAAAAATTTAAACAGCTGTTAAACAGGCAGATATGAACAATTTTATGTCGAACTGACGTTAAATAGAATAGATAAAGCATGACTCCGTAGGAGTCAACTATTTGTAACCCCGAATGAAATTCGGGGAAAGAAAATACAAAGATTTCGGGTTTTGGCGCATATTTTTGTAGCGAAACGTTGTGTAGTAAACAAAAATTGTGACAAAATTGTATTTTGATTGATAATGCACTACGGGTTAAGTTAAATAATTCTACAACTCATCGTCTGAGTAATTTCTAAAAATTAAACCTTCATTTTTTCAAATTTCGTATCTTCGCCAATCTTTAAAAACAAGAAGATTTTTTAATATTTAATACTTCGTACAGAATACTTTGTACAGACGAAAAATGAGCAAGAATTTCAAAGAATACAAACAGTTAGATTTAGTCAAATTATCCGAAGAAGTTTTGTCTGATTGGAAACAAAACCAAATCTTTGAGAAAAGCGTATCTACCCGCGAAGGACAGGAGAACTTTGTGTTTTATGAAGGACCACCTTCTGCAAACGGAATGCCCGGAATTCATCACGTAATGGGGCGTGCCATCAAAGATATTTTCTGCCGTTATCAGACTTTGAAAGGAAAACAGGTTCACCGAAAAGCCGGATGGGACACGCATGGTTTGCCGGTTGAATTGGGGGTGGAAAAGGAATTGGGCATCACCAAAGAAGATATCGGAAAAAAAATCACAGTAGAACAATACAATAAAGCCTGCCGTGAAGCCGTCATGCGCTATACCGACGTTTGGAATGATTTGACCGAAAAAATGGGCTATTGGGTGGATTTGAAAGATCCGTACATCACTTACGAACCCAAATACATGGAATCAGTTTGGTGGCTTTTGAAACAAATCTACGACAAAGGACTTTTGTACAAAGGCTACACCATTCAGCCCTATTCGCCAAAAGCCGGAACCGGTCTTTCTTCGCATGAGCTGAACATGCCGGGGACATACAAGGACGTTACCGATACAACCATTGTAGCACAATTCAAAGCCGATAAAAATTCCTCCGATTTTCTGAAAGGAGTAGAAGGCGATGTATATTTCCTCGCTTGGACTACAACACCCTGGACTTTGCCGTCCAATACGGCTTTGACCGTCGGGCCGAAAATCGACTATGTTTTGGTTGAAACCTTTAACCAATATACATTTCGTCCGCAAAAAGTCATTCTGGGAAAACCTTTGCTAAATTCTGTTTTTGGTAAAAATTATTTCGAATCCAACGAAGAATTCGACTTTGAAAATTTTCAAGAAGGGGCTAAGCAATTTCCTTACAGAATTCTCGAAACTTTCAAAGGTCCTGATTTAGTGGGAATTAAATACGAACAACTTTTGCCTTGGGCACTGCCTTTTGAAGATGCCGACAAAGCGTTTCAGGTCATAGACGGCGATTTCGTAACCACCGAAGATGGAACGGGAATCGTTCATACCGCACCGACTTTCGGAGCAGATGACGCCAAAGTAGCCAAAGAACACGGCGTGCCGCCGATGTTGGTTCTGGATGAAAATCAAAATCCGGTTCCTTTGGTGGATTTACAAGGAAAGTTCATCGAACAATTGCCCGAAGGATTTGGCGGAAAATATGTGAAAAACGAATATTATGATGATGGTCAAGCGCCCGAACGTTCGGTTGACGTTGAAATCGCCATCCAACTAAAAGAAGAAAACAAGGCTTTTAAAGTAGAAAAATACAAACACAATTATCCGCATTGTTGGCGTACCGACAAACCGATTTTGTATTATCCGCTGGATTCCTGGTTCATCAAAATCACTTCGGTTCGCGAACGCATGGCGGAATTGAACAAAACCATCAACTGGAAACCCAAAGCAACCGGAGAAGGTCGTTTCGGAAACTGGTTGGAAAATGCAAATGACTGGAATTTATCACGTTCAAGATATTGGGGAATTCCTTTACCAATCTGGCGTACAGACCCTTCGACAAGTTCAGGGCAAGTCGAAGAAATTGTCATCGGATCGGTAGAAGAATTGATGAATGAAATCCAAAAATCAATTGATTCGGGATTCATGAAAACGAATCCGTTCGAAGGATTTGAATCCGGAAATATGTCCGAAGAAAACTATGCAAAAATAGATTTGCATAAAAACATCGTGGACGAAATCACATTGGTTTCCGCTTCCGGAAAACCGATGAAACGCGAAAGCGATTTGATTGACGTTTGGTTTGATTCCGGTGCGATGCCTTATGCGCAGTGGCATTATCCATTTGAAAAGCCGTCCTCCCCCCAACCTCCTCCAAAGGAGGGGGAACTCCCTCCTTTGGAGGGCTGGGGAGGACCTGCCGATTTCATCGCTGAAGGTGTTGACCAAACCCGCGGATGGTTTTATACCTTGCACGCCATCGGAACTTTGGTTTTTGACAGTATTGCTTATAAAAATGTCGTTTCCAATGGTTTGGTTCTGGATAAAAACGGACAGAAAATGTCCAAACGGTTGGGAAATGCCGTAGACCCGTTCGAGACTTTGGCGGTTTACGGGCCGGATGCGACGCGCTGGTATATGATTTCCAATGCGCAGCCCTGGGAAAATCTGAAATTTGATATTGCCGGAGTAGACGAAGTCCGTCGTAAATTTTTTGGAACTTTATATAATACGTATTCGTTTTTTGCATTGTATGCAAATGTGGACGGATTTAAATATGAGGAAGCGGAAATTCCGGTTTCGGAAAGAGCAGAATTGGATCGTTGGATTTTGTCGGAATTGAATTCATTGATAAAAAAAGTAGATGAATTTTATGCCGATTACGAACCAACCCGTGCTGCTCGAGCGATCCAGGAATTTGTCATCGATAATTTGAGTAACTGGCATGTGCGTTTGAGCAGAAGACGTTTCTGGAAAGGCGAATATGAAAAAGACAAAATTTCGGCTTATCAGACACTTTACACCGTTTTGGAAAATGTAGCGATTTTGATTGCGCCTGTGGCGCCTTTCTTTGCAGAAAGATTGTACAAAGATTTGAACGAGGCAACCGGGAAAAATGAATTTGAATCTGTTCATCTGGCGTATTTCCCAAAAGCGGATGAAAGTTTGATCGACAAAGAATTGGAAATCCGGACGCAGTTGGCACAACAAGCCACCACGATGATTTTATCGCTTAGAAAAGGAGCGGATATAAAAGTGCGTCAGCCGCTTCAAAAAGTCATCATTCCGGTTTTGGATAGTGAGATGAAATTGCGTTTGGAATCGGTTTCGGAATTATTGAAACAAGAGGTGAACGTAAAAGAAATCGAATTATTGACCAATGAAGAGGCTTCACATCTGTTGGTGAAAAGCATCAAGCCGAATTTCAAAACCTTAGGGCCGAAATTCGGAAAGGACATGAAAGCCATTTCGGAAGCAACAGCCAAATTAACAAATGAGGATATCGTAAAATTAGAATCCGAAGAAAAAATTTCCTTAAATTTAGGGGAGAAATCATGGGAACTGGAACTGGAAGATTTTGAAATTTCGACCAAAGACATTCCGGGATGGACTGTGGCTTCAAATGCTAATTTGACCGTGGCACTTGATATGACGCTGAACGAGGATCTGATTTCGGAAGGAATTGCCAGGGAACTGGTCAACCGGGTGCAAAACCTGAGAAAGGAGACCGGTTTGGAATTGACCGATAGAATTAAATTGTTTGTTAAAAAAGAGGACGATAAATTAGAAAACGCAATTATTCAAAATAAAGATTATATTTGCTCGGAAACGCTGACCGATGAGTTGATATTTTCAACTGAAATTCAAGGCGGAACGAAAATAGAGATAGATGATTTAGTAACTGAAATTTCGATTTCAAAAACCTAAAATTATGGCTACAACAGAAGATAAAACAAGATATTCAGATGCGGAATTGCAAGAGTTCCGTGAGATCATTCAGGACAAATTAGAAAAAGCGGAACGCGATTATGAATTGATCAAAGAAACTTTTATGAATGGTTTGGACAATGGGACGGATGATACATCGCCTACGTTCAAAGCGTTTGAGGAAGGTTCTGAAACGATGAGTAAAGAGCAGAATGCACAATTGGCGGCACGTCAGGAAAAATTCATCCGTGATTTAAAAAATGCTTTGATCCGAATCGAAAACAAAACCTACGGAATTTGCCGAGTGACAGGGAAATTAATCAACAAAGAAAGATTGAAACTCGTTCCTCATGCGACTTTGAGCATCGAAGCCAAAAATATGCAACGCTAAAAAAAAGGTTTGAAAAAAGTAGGAATCATTGTTCTTCTGGTTTTACTGATTGATCAGATCACCAAATTTTATATCAAAACAAATTTCCACCTGGGTGAAGGCATAAATGTTTTTTCATGGTTTCAATTGAAATTTGTGGAAAATCCGGGAATGGCTTATGGTGCTGAATTTGGAGGACTTACAGGAAAGATTGTATTGTCTGTTTTACGAATTGTGCTGATAGGTTTAATCGGGTGGTTCATTTGGAAAAACATAAGCATTCGGAATAATAATTATTTCAAAATCGGGATGGCACTGGTTTTTGCCGGAGCTGTCGGAAACCTGATTGACGGACTTTTTTACGGGATGATTTTCGATACGGGCATGACTTGGAATGAGCAATTGTCTTCCTGGGAAGGTTATACAGGAATTTCCAAAGCCGATTTTTCAGGTTATTCAGGATTTTTACAGGGAAGTGTCGTGGATATGTTCTATTTCCCGCTTTTTGACTGGCCTGAGTGGATGCCGCTTGTAGGCGGAAAAGAATTTTTCTCTTATATTTTTAATGTGGCCGATGCTTCGATTACCGTAGGAGGAGCGATTGTGATTTTATTTAGAAATAAGGTTTTTGCATAAAAATCAGATTTAGAATCATTCATTGTCCTAACTATTGAGATTAATTTGTTTCAAATAATTATTTTTGAATTCGAAACCTGAGGAAATGTCTGGTCACCAACTTCGTGAAGAAAAAAATTGTCTGAACTGTGGAAGCACAGTTGAGGAAAGGTTTTGCCCGAAATGCGGACAGGAAAACAGTATCAATCGTCCTTCGTTCCATTATCTTTTTACCCATTTTGCAGAGGATTTTGTTCACTATGACAGTGGTTTTTGGAAGACGTTAAAAACGTTGTTATTCAAACCTGGGAGGATCATCCGGGATTATTTGGACGGGAAACGTAAAACGTATATGCCGCCTGTAAAACTCTATATTTTTGTGAGTTTTCTGGCGTTTTTCATACCGTATATCTTGCCCAATTTTGGAGGAGAAGAGACTAAAAATTCTCTTCAAAATGTAATGGCGCAAGAGGGTGATTTTGAGGGAATTGAAGTGAAAACCGGTGTGTTTGCAAAAACGGTCTTTCAGTTGGATTCCATCCAGAACAGTTTACCTGAAGATCAAAAAATACCTGAATTGGAATATGGTATTTTTAAGGGTACGCTGAGGGGAATTGGCGGGAATTCAGATGCCGGAAATAAGGATTCGGTTTCAATTCTTACGGGAAATAAATCGGATGACGGATTTTTTTCAAAAAAAGGAATCAACATCGGTCCTTACAAAGACGTTCGAACCGTAGAACAATTGGATTCTATCGACAATTCTTTGTCTGAAAAGGAAAAACCAAGTTGGGCATCCAAAAAAATAATGCGGAAAATCGTCGAGCTGCGTCATCGGCATTATGATAAACAAGAAAATATGTGGGAAAAAGGTTGGGATACTTTTGTGCACAATCTTCCCAAAGCATTGTTTTTCTATCTTCCTGTTTTTGCTTTGCTTCTTTGGTTTGTTCACAGCAAAAAGAAATGGCTCTATTATGACCATGGTGTTTTTACGTTGTATTATTTTTCTTTTTTATTGGTTTTCATTACACTCAATATCATTTTGGAATGGATTTTTTCAAGTTTATCGATATTGATTCCGTCTATGTCTTCCATTTTTAGTTTTATAGATGTCTTCATAGTTTTGATAGGATTGGTTTATGTTTTCTTTTATTTTTTCAGAGCACATAGTACGGTTTACATGGAAACCAAAGTGCTTTCAAGAACTATCAGTACTCTTTTGTTTTTTATCAATCTTTTTGTATTCTTCATAGTTTTGATGATTTATACTTTGATAACATTTTTGATTATGTAATGCTATGAAGAGCCGGAAATTTACATCAATTATCATCCTTGTTTTTTTATTGGTTTCCATATCCATCGGGGCACAGGTTTATTCGCCCATTGATACTGCCGATACCGATTTCCGCTCTGAACTAAAACTGAGTTACGAATCCATTTTTGATGCCTATAATTCTCAATTGAAATCCAATTATCAGGGAAAAAAGAAAAATGAATTATTAAGTGCGTTTAAAAGTTTTCAGGAAGATTTTTTGGAAGAAATTGAAGAAGGAATCTATGTCAAAGGATCAAAATTTCATGATCTTTTGGAAGAAATCTTACTTGAAATCCGGACTAAAAATCCCTCGCTTCCATCGGACCTGCGCATTTTGGTTTCCAAACATCCCAATGTAAATGCCTATTCCATGCCGGACGGTACTTTGGTGATGAACATGGGGAGTTTTAAGTTTTTGGAAAATGAAGATCAAATCGCTTCCATCATCGCCCATGAAATAGCGCATCATGTATTGAAACACGTTTTAAATAGTCAGATTAAACAAATAGATGATGATATTTCCGGGAAATATAAATCCAAAATAAAATCCATCAAACAGATAAAAGTCGGGCAAAATTCACAAGCATTTCAATTGATGCAAAACCTTTTGTATGAACAAGGCGCCAATCAAAGGATGCAGGAAAATGAAGCCGATTCGCTTGGTTTTATCTATTTTCAAAAAACAAAATATAAAAACATTGAATTTGTAAATGCTTTTAAGCTTTTACAACGTTATGACACTTTAAAACCGATGGGGCTTCCCATAGATGTTTATTCGAAATATTTTGATCTACCGGAACAAAATTTCAAAGAAAAATGGTTGGAAATGGAGGATTTTTCGCAATATGATTATACCAAATTCATCGAGAAAATGAACAAAGACTCTATTGCTTCCCATCCTGAAGCTGTGGAAAGAATTATGGCTCTAAAAACGGATTTTCCCATCCTTAAAGAAACAGACTCTGCTCAAATGCCAACAGAGAAATTTCTGGAATTGCAAAATATGGCCAAATGGGAGGAAGTCCCCAATCTGTTTTTTTTAAAACAATATGGAATGGCGATTTTTGTTTCCTTGCTACGTCTGGAAGAAGGACAAGACGATAAATTTTATAAATACTGGCTGGGAAAAAGTTTTGAGAAAGTGTATGAAGCTCGTAAACAGTATAGATTGAACCGGTATCTTGATGTTGTAAATCCCACAGACCAATCCGAGAGCTACCAGCAATTCCTGAGTTTTATGTGGAATCTGAATCTGGAAGAATTGAAAAATATAGCTGATTTTTATCTCCAAACAGAAGTTTAATAATTCAAGTTTAATAATTCAACCGCTCCAATCTCAATTGGTCAAATTCACTCTTTTTGTTGTATTCGCGAAGCAAAATATAACCCTCTTTAGCCGGAATCGGTTGGATGAAAAAATCATCAGACGAAAGCGGGATCACTTCTTCCTTAAAGTTACCGTCTAAAATGGTATTTATCCCTAAAATCCAGTTTTTATCACGGGTTTCATCATCTTTTTTATAATCGCGGAAGAAGAAAACCACACCCGAATTCTCCTTTATGTACTGATGAAAAAGAAAATCATTTTTTACCGCTTTGCTCTGGTCCTTTTCAATTAAATTTTTACCGGTTAATTTTCCCTCCTTATCGAAATTAAACAAAACAAAATCGGTGGACTTTATTGTCCCATATCCCAGAGTGGTTGCGTCTTTGAACTTTTCAGTCAAATGAGAAAAAGAACCGTCTTTAAATATAAAGTAACGCATGGGAGTCAGGTAAAACCCTTTTTCGGCTTTCCCGTATTTATTGGTTTCCAAATCCCCTGTAAATTCATTCCAGGGATAGTATTTTTTTGAAATTTCTTTTCCCGTGGCATCCAATTCCATCCGGTAAATCCCTAAATTTTTCTCCCAATTGAAATCGTTTTTGTTATACGGACTATAATTGCCCATGATATAAATTTTGTCTCCGTAATTTTTGATAAACAGGGTATGGCTGAATTCCGACTTTTCATCTTCAAACGGATATTCAAACAATTGTTTCCCGGTTTCCACGTCTATGCCTACTATCGAATATTTATCCGTATATTTTGAATTGGTTTTATAAGAAAGCCCACCCAACATCATACCGTCGTTGATGGTCAAAATCGAAAACTCCTTCCAATTCTTTTTGGAGCCGTTTGGGTTATAATCATAATTCCAGATTTGGTTTCTGTTCCGGTCATATAATTTAAGCGATTTCTCATTGAAATTCTGTTTGTGTTTATATTTTTCCACGATAAAAAAACCATGGGTTTTCTGATAATTGATGGGAACAGCAGCCGTATAAGCCTCTGTTTCTTTAAATTTTTCATGAATTTCTGCGCCGGAATACAAATCCAAATCTTTAAAACCTCCATCTTCAAAATAAAATGGATCGGAAACGGTTTTTTCCTTTAACGAAATGATTCGGTTAAAGGTCAGCATGGAAATATATTTGATGCGGACCACTTTTGAAAAGAGAATTTCATTTTCGCTGATGAGCGTACTTCCGTCAAATAACACCTGAGCTTTCGCTATGTTGCGTTCGGTAAAAGTTCCGTTGGCAACTTTGTTTAGATTTCTGTCAAGTAAAATGTATTCGTATTGTCGGTTTTTGCTGTCTACATCCCCTTGGTCAAAAAAATAAATGTAGCCGTAAAGTTTGGATTGGGAATCATATAGAATGTCCGCAAAAACCATATCGCCTTCGGCCATATTTTCCAAATCCCGGGTTTGGGAAATGCCGGAATTCGTAAAAAATAAAAAACAAAAAGCAAGGATAAAAATTCTCATGGGTTTAAAATTCAAAAACTTGACAAATATAAGATTTAATGATTTGGTTGAAATCTAATGAGAAACTTATCTTTGTGCCAAATTTTTTACATGAACGAACAGGCGTTGAAAAAGTATTTTAAGTTTTTCTGTATTTTGGAATTCATCAGTTGTATTTTGCTTTTTTGTGTGGCCATGCCCATTAAATACGGAGTAGATGCTGAAACTCCGCTGATGTTTCCCATAGGGATGTTTCATGGCATAGCTTTTATGGGTTATGTTTTATTTGCCTTTTTGGTGAAGAAATATTACAAATGGGACTGGGAAGAAATGGCTTTCATCCTTATGTTTGCGTTTGTTCCGTTTATGACCATTTTGGTGCACAGAAAGGTAAATAAATTTGATAAGGAAAATGCCTGATAGTTTCAAATGAAATTCAGAATTTAAAATTTATAAATCAAAATAATATAAAGATGCCACGAGTTTTAACAGGAGTACAAGCAACAGGAATCCCACATTTGGGGAATATTTTGGGAGCCATTTCGCCTGCCATCCAAATGGCCAATTCCTCTGACGATAATTCCTTTATTTTTATCGCGGATCTTCATGCTTTGACCCAGATCAAAGATCCGGAACTACTGAAACAAAACACGTATGAGGTGGCTGCTTGCTGGCTTTCTTTGGGTTTGGATACTGAGAAAGCGATTTTTTATCGTCAGTCAGATGTTCCGCAAGTAACCGAACTGATGTGGTATTTGCTGAATTATTTTCCGTTTCAGCGATTGACTTTGGCGCATTCGTTCAAAGACAAACAAGATTATCTTTCCGACGTAAATGCCGGATTGTTTACCTATCCGATTCTGATGGCGGCCGATATTTTATTGTACGATGCCGAATTGGTTCCGGTCGGAAAAGACCAGTTACAGCATCTCGAAATCACGCGTGACGTGGCGGAAAGATTCAACCATCAGATGGGCGAAACCTTTGTGTTGCCACAAGCCAAAATAGATGAAAATGTGATGCTGGTTCCGGGAGTTGACGGACAGAAAATGAGCAAATCCCGTAATAATTTCCTCAATATTTTCCTGCCCGAAAAAGAACTCAAAAAACAAGTGATGTCCATCCAGACCGACAGCACACCGTTGGAAGATCCAAAAAACCCGGATACGGACAATGTTTTTGCTTTGTACAAACTTGTGGCTTCCCCGGAACAAACCGAAGAAATGCGCCAAAACTATCTAAATGGCGGTTACGGATACGGTCATGCAAAAACAGCACTTTTAGAAGTTTTATTGGATAATTATGCATCAGCCCGTACCAAATTCAATGAATTGATGGAGGACAAATCCACACTGGATGCATTTCTGGAAAACGGTGCAATCCGTGCTTCATGTGTTGCCGATGAGATTTTGCGAAGAGTGAGGGGTAAGTTGGGGGTGAAAATTTAATCAATTATATTTGCTTATAAACCAATTTAAAACACATGAAACCAACATTTTTTTTATTTAGTATTTTTTGTTTTTCTTTATTATTCTCACAGGAAGCACCTGAAATTGAGTGGGAGAAATCTTATGGTGGAAGTGATTCAGATTCATGTTTATCTATAGTTAACACAGTTGATGGAGGTTTTTTGTTGATAGGTCAATCTCTATCCTCTGATGGAGATGTTATTGATAATAATGGTGATTCAGATGTTTGGATGGTTAAGATTAATATGATGGGTGTAATTGAATGGCAAAAGGTATTTGGAGGTAGTAACTATGATATTGCGTTTGATTTAAAAGCAACATTAGATGGGGGATATATCTTTGTTGGACATACAAATTCTTTAGATGGAGATGTTAGCGGTTGGCATGAAGGATATGATACTAATAATTTCCCAACTTTAGATTTTTGGATAGTTAAATTAGATCAATTTGGTAATATTCAATGGCAAAAATGCTTAGGGGGTACAGAAAATGATTATGGATATTCTGTTGAATTGACTTCTAGTGGTGGATATATTATTTCTGGTCATTCATATTCGTTTGATGGAGATATTAGTCATAATTTTGGAGGTAGCGATTATTGGATTGTAAAATTGGATAGTAATGGTAATTTACTGTGGGAAAAATCTTTTGGTGGTACGGATAGCGATAAAGCAAATTCAATACTAAAATTTGATGATAACAAATATATGATTATTGGTGGCTCAAGTTCTAATGATGGAGATGTGTCAGTTAATCATGGAAGTACAGATATGTGGGTTATATGTATTGATGAGAATGGACAACTGATATGGGAAAGATCATATGGGGGAAGTGGGTATGATACAGGTAATAAAATACAAAGTACAATAGATGGAGGTTTTGTTATTGCAGCGAGTAGTAACTCGAATAATGGAGATGTGACATCTAACAATGGTGGTGTTGATTATTGGATTGTTAAGATTGATAATATAGGTAACATTGAATGGCAAAAATCTTATGGTGGGAGTATTCTTGATGCAACTGAAGATATATTTATTACAACAGAAAAAAACTATATTGTATTGGGGCATTCAGAGTCCAATGATGGAGATGTTTTAGAGAATAAGGGGGGATTCGATTTTTGGATATTAAAATTAGATGAGTTTGGAGAATTGATTTGGCAAAAATCTTTAGGTGGAAACAACTATGAATTTTCAAGTGTAATATTGCCAACACAAGACAATGGATTTATAACAGGAGGAAATACTCAGTCCTCAAATAATGGTGATGTTACGAATAACCACGGAGGTGTTGACTACTGGATAGTAAAGCTCAGTCCCGATCAAATGTCCACCTCTGAAATCAATCCTTCTCAAATTTCCATTTATCCCAACCCGGTTAAGGACGTTCTCAATTTCTCAGAAAAATTAGAAAACATAGAAATTCATTCCGTTTCAGGTCAGAAAGTTTGGGAAGTAAAAGAAGGAATGTTGCTAAATGTGAATTATTTGATGTCCGGAACTTACTTTTTAAAAGCTAAAACGCTTAAAGGAGAAAGAGTTAATTTAAAATTCATCAAAAAATAAATCGAACTTCGTAAATCACTAATCGCTCAATTGTTATAATTTATTAAAAATTAAAGAAATTCGGGCTTAGGGCATATCTTTGTACATTCAAAAATTGAAAAGAAATTGATACAAGTTTTAGATAGTGCAAAAGCAAAAGTAATTTCTTTGATGAGCGAAGACAGAACCAGTTTGGGAGAGAGTTTCGTGCATGTCTGAGTAGAAAGCGGCGGGTGTTCCGGGCTTTCTTATAAACTGAGTTTTACCAAACAGCTGTGCGTTCGTATTTCTTAAAATTGCTTTTCAAAAGTCTTTCCGTTAAACTTATATATACTTCCGTCTGCCATCCCAAACCATAATTCACTATTTCTATCCTCGTAAATTGAAAGAACGAAATCATTTGTCAATCCATCTTTTTGGGTATAATTCTCAAATTGATTACCATCGAATTTCCAAATTCCGGCATCTCTGTCTCCAAACCAAATGTTTCCTTTATGGTCTTCAGCGATTATAAAAACGTGTTCCAGTGTGCCTTGAGGTGATTTGTATTCTCCTCCTCTTCGTTTGTTGTTGGGGTGAATCAAGTGATGCTTATTTGAAAAATTTATGATTGAATCACCTTCTTTAAGTAATACCCCAATTCCGTTATTCCCAATCCAAAGCCTGCCTTTAGAATCTTCTAAAATACTTCGTATATGCAAGGGTTCTTTTTTTCTATCATATCCTAAAGTTTCATCGGTAATGATGGTAAAATCACTTCCATCATATCCGAAAACACCTGCATACGTGGCAAACCATATCTTGTTTTTGCCTTTTGAAATATCAGTTACGGCAAATAAATTATCGTTGGGGTTAAGAACTTTTTGAGGAGGAAGGTCTAAATAATGTAATCGTTGTCCATCGTATCTATAAACGCCTGATTCATTTCCGGCTTCAAACCATAAGTCATTGTCAGATTTCATCCATTCACTTGTTTTATAGTCATTGCTTTGAATTGGAAAAACATTTTGAGAATTTTCGTTGTTTGTTTTTGTGTGATTACTCATTCTTGTGCCATCATAACTGCTAACTCCGGTTTGTGTGTCAAACCAAATAACTCCTTCTTTGTCTTCCTGAATGGCGTGTATTTGGTTATCAGCAAGTCCTTCATTAATAGTGAAGAGGTTGAATGATTTCCCATTATAAACCGCAACTCCTTCTTGGAGACTTCCAAACCAATAATTTCCTTTGCTGTCTTGAAAGATAGCACGAATTCCGGAAGTGAATTTTAAGGAATCGGTTTTTGAATTGGCTACCAATTCAGGTTGGTTAATTTCTTTTTCTGTTGATTTTTTTTCGGCACAACAAAAGTTCAAGGACAATATGAGTATTAGGTAAATCAATTTTATTTTTTTATCCATTTCGGGTTTTTATAATATGACGCACAACGAGCAGCGTATTGGCGACAGTGGATGGGGATAGCCCGCCGCCGCGGATCGATTTAGACGACACCTGGCAAAAGCCAATTTCTTTTTGCTAATTTATGTAAAAAAGCCAATAAAAATTGAAGATGTACGAATACCTTATAAAAATAAAAAAGCACATTCGTAATTGGCTTTTGCGGCAATCGACGTACAAATTTTCAATTTTGCCGTTACTCCGCCATTTTACAAAACCGCTTGTTGGGCGATTGTGTTGTTTTCAGTACTTATTTTTCCAAGTTTCAATTATATTTTTGTCCCAAAGTTTTTTGGCAAAATCTAAAAATACTTTTGGTCCTTCAGAAAAGCCTTTGTCAATATTATATTCTCCTCCCATATACATCTCATTTCCGTCATCATCAATTCCGAGCACAACTTTATTTTCTCCTCTTATTGCAAATTTTTGTTGTCTCTCATACATTATGACTTTCATATTAGAAGGACTTACATCTCCATGGCAAACGGTTTTATACATCAACCATATTTCAGCAACTCCATTATTGTCAAGGTCAGTTATTTGAAACGTATTATCAATAAATTCAGCAACAATATCAACAGGACAATCACTTATGTAGTCATTAACTTTCCAAGTTTGTTTGGCATTGTTATTTTCTACAATAAAATGATAGGCAAAAATTTCTGCATCTCCTCCGTCACTTTCGTGTTTGAATTTCTTACTCTCATAAATACCAGTTTCAGTTGTAATAACAATGTTTTCTCCTAAGTTGTCCGTCCACTTGATTGCATTTACAATTATTCCCTCATACTTTATGTCGTTTGGAAGTTCACTGACGTTAATTGTGATAGGGGTAATTTTTTTGATTTCAGAAGTTAAAACTGTGTTGTATTCTAATGTTTCTTTATATTCAGTCTTTTGTTGATTTTTGGTTTCGTTTCCACAAGATTGGAAAAGAAAAGCTGTCAAAAGTATTATAATTAGTTGTTTCATTTTCTATCGTTTCAATTTGGGCGATTTTTGGTTTAGCATATCGCACAACGTTCCGTGGCTTGGCGACAGCGAAAGGCAATCGTCCGCCGCCGCGGATCGATTTAGACGACACCTGGCAAAAGCCAATTTCTTTTTGCTAATTTATGTAAAAATGCCAATTTTATTGGCTTTTGGTAGTGATAGAAGTACAAACTTTGAATTTAGCACTTTAGCACCGCTTTTGGCAATATGTTAGCGGAAGTTTTTATCCAGCGATTGCTAATCTTATAAAATTTAGTTTATTGTTTTTAAATTCAAATTGCCAATTATACATGAATTCGTTTTCTGAATGATAGTCAGTAAATTCGTCAAAATCTTTAATTATTTTTGAGTGAGCCATATAATTGTAATACAAATTAACATTCGTATTTTCAATTGAAATTTCATAAACGATTTTCACAAAACCGTTGTCAGTCATTGTACTATTTAATCCATTGTTTTTGTAATAGTTAATATCCTCAAGATTAATTTTGTTTAAAACTTCCTTTAACGATTTTGGTTCGTCATCTCCTGTTTGATTTTCGTAATAAAATCCAAATTTTGTTTTAAGTTCCTCTTTATTGTCATTTAATACTAGGTTTTTGAAAATTTTTAACTGATTGACCAATTCTTGCCGGTTGCTTTTTATTTCTTTTGTTTTGTCTTGAAATAATTTAATATTCTTCTTTTCAATTTCATTAAATACAACACTTTTGTTGTTGTTCTTTGACTTATACCAGGATTTTTCTTCAAAGAAGTTTTGAAACCTTCCATTTTCAAATTCATAGCCATTTCTTGCAAATATTTCATTTGTTAGAAGTCGAATTTCATCAATGCTTAAGTCCTTTATTTGTTCGATCTTAATAATTTTTGTTGAGCAATTTGAACAATCTTTTAATGATTGTGCCTTAGTTTGCAAACAACAAAATACGAATAATAAGTAAAATATGCTCTTCATCTTATTTCCAAGTTTTATAATCTAATTTATCAAAATTTTTAATTTTTTGTGATTGACCTTTATCAATGCTGATTATTTCATTTATTGAATCCACCGCAAGGGTATAATACTTTTTATCATATTTTCCGTTCCCACCAACCACCAGAGCCTTCATTCATTTGGTCGCTTCAATGGTGAAAATTGAACTTTCTTTTGGAATTATATATTCATTTTCGGTCAATATTGAAAATAAATTTTCCAAAACAGATGTAAAGGTAACTAAGAGAAGATAAAGAATTATAGATATTCCTACTGTTAGTTTTTTCATTTTTAACTGTCGGCTCAGTAAAATTACCGCTAAGGTTTCGGGGTATTGCCACAGTGGGGATTTTTAATACAAAAGTTCAATCGGAGATCCGCCGCGACGGATGAATCTTGCACAGTTCATGTTAGCGGTTCGGGTCGGCTATTTTTTATCAATTCTGAGGTCAATTGTATGAGATGCTCCAATTTTCCATTTGTTTTTTTCCAATACATAAATGTCTGCCCAATTGATATATTCTATTTCGATCTCTTTGCTGTTTATATTTTGATTAGTTACCTGATTTCTATATGTCAGCAAAGCTGTATTTTCAAAAAATTGCAAGGTTAAGTTATCATATTTCACATGGATGATTTTCCAGTCTGATGGTTTGATCCGATCTGATATATAGTCATCTCTGTTTAGCAGGTGCCCGTCTCCGATAAATATAAAATTTTGTGAGAGTATTGTGTCGAAGCCTATTCTGCTTGGTGCTTGCATCACTAATGGCCAACTTCTTTTTAACTCAAGAATTTTTTTTGCATCGTCTGTTCTGTCTTCGCTTCCATTTTTCACTAACATATATTTTTTGATCTCAACAGTTGGTGTATTGCTGTCTTCCTTAACTTCTATTATTTTAGAAGTATATGTACTAATTTTATCTTGCTTTTCAGAACAAGATAATACCAAAAATGAAATTAGAAATAGCTGAATCTTAGTCATTCAAATGTTGTTTTATCGGTTGGATTTCTGTTTAATCGCCTAATCGCTAACGACTCGGGGCTTGGCGTCAATGGCGGAATACTTCGACAAGCTCAGCACAAGCATAGAAGCCGAAAAGCTGAGATTTTGCACGAACGTAGTCAATGCGGTTTCCGTGTTTGTAAACTTACGAAAAAAGAAATGCGGAACCACATTTGGCGTGTAGAAAACACAAAAGTTCAGCCCGCCATTTTGCTAATTCGATGTTAGCTGACGTTTTATCTATTCTTCATTCTCGTAAAGATTAAAGATCATTGAATATCCGTATTTCATAACTTCATCATAATATTTTTGATAGTCTTTATCTAAATCATTTTTCTTATTGTATTCATAATATTCATCTTCTCATTCAATGATTTCCCAATTATTTTCTTGAACATAATATTTTGCAAGCTCAACAGAATCTTTATAATCCTTATAGTTTATTAAAATCATTGCGTATGCTCCAAGAACTTTTCCAAAATATTCTTCATTTGAAGGATTTGGTTTACAATGTATTATAAAATGATACATTACTCTATATTTTTAGGACTTGATAGGGTTTCTTCTACAAAATCAACGGCTTCAGAAACAGAAACAGAAAAAATCCCAGCATTTCCGTTATCATATGCTTCTTTCCAAATTTTATATCCTTCTTCAAATTGAGGAAGTTTTTTATTTTTGCCAACTAATTTTGTCACGCTTTTAGAAAGTGCTTCTTTTGAAAAAGGTAAATGTCCAATTTCTTCTGATTTTCCATTTTCTTTATTTGGATTCTTAAAATTGAGGCCACTCACCGAAATATGAATTATTTCTTCATCATTATTTTTTTCAATTTTTAGAATTTGTAAAGTTGAATTTGTTTCATTTGCTCTTGTTTTGTAACTCCAAATTTGTCCTACTTCAAACTTGTTATTATTCTGACCTTTGCAGCTAGAAAATATTGTAAACATTGTAATTAGTATAAAAAATGATTTTATTGATTTCATTCGTTTCATAGCATTTTTTGATAAAGTGTCAGCTAACGGTTCGGCAGCTTGATGATGTGGCGGGAAATCGAAGACGAAAGTTTCGATTTAGACGACACGTAGCAAAAGCCAATTTCTATTTGCTAATTTATGAAAAAAAGCCAATAAAATTGGCTTTTGCGGATAAATAGCACAAATACTGAATTTTGTAATTAACCCGCTCTTTTGCAAAACCCTTGTTGGGTGTTCGGCATTTTTTATCATTTAATCATACGAATTATTATAGTTCACTACCAATTCAATATTTTGGTGTACAGCTCCTTATTTTCTTTAAAATCATTGGGAAAGATTTTACAATCAATTCCATAATCTATTAAATATTGAAAAGAGCAAGTGGTTTTGTTTTTCTTTGAGAAATGGAACAAGTTCCATAAATATTCTTTTGAAGAACTTGAAATACAAATTCTATTTATTTCATATTGGAATATTTTAAATTCGGTTGTTGATATATTTCCTGTCGATTTTAAATAGCAAACATAATCTACATACGAAAATAGCTTGTCAATTGAAACTTCCAGATCACAACCGTGAAATTTGTTTCCGTACCAATTTTGATTATAATCCACTACATACATCGTTTTTGGTAAGTCCTGGTCAAATCTAAGTTTTTCCAGAATCTGATTGATAAATTCTGCACGCTTTGTTTTTAAACTCTTATGCCATTGCCAATAAACGAAAACTCCACCAATTGCGATAAATGCCAACGAAACTATTGAAAGCCAATTCTCAACAGTCAATTGTACACATAAAATCATATTGTCATTCATAATCTTCTTCTATTTTATTTAGATTTAATTGTTTCAGATTATCGGTTTTATTTTTATGCTGACACCCAAACCCAAATACACGAAACTCCATTATCCGTTTTTAAACATTTATAATTGGGTAAAGAGTTGATCAAATACGCTATATTCATGTGTAAGCGGTTGTGTTCGGTTATTGTCTTTTTTTATGTTTTGCTTAACACCCTGCTAAAATCCAAAAAAGCATATCTCAGACTTCGGTAGTTGCTATTTAGAAAGAGAGTTGTCAGTCAAACAAATATAAAGAAAATCAAATTTAAAATTCATCAAAAAATAAAACAAACCTGAAACTTCACATACCGCAAATCATCCAATTGTTATAATTTATTAAAAATTAAGGAAATTCGGGCTTTGGGTTGTATCTTTGTACATTCAAAAATTGAAAAGAAAATGATACAAGTTTCAGATAGCGCAAAAACAAAAGTAATTTCTTTGATGAGTGAAGACGGAACCAGTCTGGAAGAGAGTTTCGTGCGTGTCGGAGTAGAAAGCGGCGGCTGTTCCGGGCTTTCTTATAAACTGAGTTTTGACAAACAACAAAATGAAGGTGATAAACTTTTTGAAGACAACGGTGTAAGAATTCTGGTCGATAAAAAATCATTTCTGTATTTGGTAGGAACGACCTTGGAATATTTCGGCGGACTGAACGGAAAAGGTTTTGTGTTCAACAATCCCAACGCACAACGCACTTGTGGCTGTGGTGAAAGTTTTGCAGTTTAATCAAAATTTTAAGAATTGAAAATGCTGAAATACATATTGTTGTTTCTTTCGGTCAGCGTTTTAGCGCAATCCAAATCGGGAGTTGACCGGTTGTTGGTTTTCCAACCTGACGAGAATTCCGTAAAATTCAATCAGGTTTATACCGATAATTTTTTCTTTGGGAATTTCGGGATCAAACCTTTGGTCAATGCCGTTCCGATTGATAATAAAAATGTGAAAATCCTTAAAATTTCTACCGAAACAGAAGGCAAAAAAACATTTGATGTTTTTGTTTTAAATTATGACAAAGAAGGAAAAATCACCCAAATGAAAATTTCCGAGAAACTCTCAGGCAAAGCCATGACGGTGGATTATGTTTACAAAGAAGGATTGATTCAGGAAGAAATTTTTAAAGACAGTGAAGGAACACGTTCCAATAAATTTCACTATGCCGAAGGAAAAATGATCGTGGAAAATGTAAAAGGAATGATCGATGTTTATCAGTTGAAAGGAAAATTGTTGTACAAAGAATCTTTTATGAATGGGAAACCGGTTTTTAAAGACAGAATCGATGGTAAATGCCGGATCACTTCCTATCAAAATGACGACATAGACAAAACCTGTTACAGCAATTTTAACAGCGAATTTCCACTTTCCGTGGAGGAATTTTCAACCTCTGAAAATGTGAAGACCCATAAGGTTAGTTTGGTTTCTGAAACTGTTTGGAAAGTGGAAGACAATCAAAACGGAACCTATAGTTTTCTGAACGGCAAAGCCGAATTATATCGTTTGGAACTGGAAAAAAATAGAAGAATAAAAAACTTTGAGTTTTTGGGGATAAAATCGGAATTTAAAAAGCCGATTCACTTCTCTTTTAGTTATGAATACTATTGATTAATGGATTTGAATTTTAATAAATCAACTTTTCTTCCGTGAAGCTTATTTTCAAATTTTCAAATCATCAAATTTTCAAATTGACATGAGCAATACAAAATATACAGAAGACGATTTAAGACAGGATTTGTCAAGCCGGAAAGAATATGAATTCGGCTTTACGACCGATGTGGAATACGAAGAATTTCCCGTTGGACTGAACGAAGAAATCGTCCGTGAAATTTCCAAACGCAAAAACGAACCCGAATGGATGACCGAATGGCGTTTGGAAGCATTTCGCCATTGGCAGAAAATGGAAGAACCGGAATGGGCAAATGTGCATTACGAAAAACCCAAATTTCAGGACATCACCTATTATGCCGCTCCCAAAAAGAAGCCGGAACTGGGAAGTCTGGATGAAGTAGATCCGGAATTGCTGAAAACATTTGAGAAACTGGGGATTTCCATGGACGAACAAAAACGATTGACAGGCGTAGCCGTCGATATCGTGATGGATTCCGTTTCTGTGGCAACTACGTTTAAAGATACGCTGAACGAATTGGGCATTATTTTCTGCTCGATTTCCGAAGCGATCAAAGAACATCCGGAATTGGTAAAAAAATACATCGGAAAAGTCGTGCCGAGAACGGATAATTTCTATGCTGCACTGAATTCTGCGGTATTTTCGGACGGTTCATTTTGTTACATTCCAAAAGGTGTTCGTTGCCCGATGGAACTTTCCACTTATTTCCGTATCAACCAGGCCGGAACCGGTCAGTTTGAAAGAACCTTGCTGATTGCAGACCAGGGTTCCTATGTTTCTTATTTGGAAGGATGTACGGCTCCGACCCGTGATGAAAACCAATTGCATGCGGCCGTGGTGGAATTGATTGCGATGGACGATGCCGAAATCAAATATTCGACCGTTCAGAACTGGTATCCGGGAAATGAAGAAGGAAAAGGCGGCGTTTTCAATTTCGTAACCAAACGGGGATTGGCAGAGAAAAACGCAAAAATCAGCTGGACACAGGTAGAAACCGGTTCGGCCGTAACCTGGAAATACCCGAGTTGCATTTTGAAAGGAGATAATTCTGTTGGAGAATTTTATTCGATTGCCGTAACCAATAATTATCAGCAGGCCGATACCGGGACAAAAATGGTGCATATCGGGAAAAACTCAAAATCGACCATTATTTCAAAAGGAATTTCTGCCGGGAAATCGCAGAACAGTTATCGGGGTTTGGTAAAAGTGATGTCCAATGCGGAAGGAGCAAGAAATTTTTCACAGTGTGATTCGCTTTTGATGGGGAACGAATGCGGAGCGCACACTTTCCCTTACATCGAAATCAAAAATAAAACCGCAAAACTCGAACACGAAGCCACAACTTCCAAAATCGGAGAAGACCAGTTGTTTTATTGCAACCAAAGAGGAATTGATACAGAGAAAGCGATTGCTTTGATTGTAAACGGATTCAGCCGTGAAGTTTTGGACAAATTACCGATGGAATTCGCCGTGGAAGCAAAAAAATTGTTGGAGATTTCATTGGAAGGAAGTGTCGGATAATGGTAAGTTTTAAACATTAAGGATTAAGTGAATTATTTTAATTTTTAAGAATTGTTAAGTGAATAAATTCATTAAGAAATTCGTGATATGACCAAGAAAGAGATCACACAACTTTCTTATGAAATTGTAGGCATAGCAATTAAAGTCCATAAAACTTTAGGTCCGGGTTTGTTGGAAAGTGTTTATGAAAAATGTATGATTTATGAATTAGAAAAGCAAGGTTATCATGTTAAAAGTCAAATTCCAATTAGGATTAAATATGATGAAATTGAAATTAATTCAGAATTAAAAATTGATATTTTAGTAAACGATTGTGTAATTATTGAATTGAAAACAGTAGAAAAGTTATTGCCCGTTTATGAAGCACAGTTGATGACTTACATGAAATTGTTGGAGAAGCCGCAAGGATTATTGATCAATTTCTTTACAGATAATATTACAAGTTCAATGGTTCCAATTGTAAACAATTTTTTTAAAAAGTTACCGAATTAACTAAAATCATTTATGATGACTTAATAAGTCTATTAGATAATTTTTGCCTTAATTCTTAATGTTGAAAATAAATTAGAAATAGAAATAAAACAGCAATGTTAGAAATATATGAAATTGTTGGAGAAGCCGCAAGGATTATTGATTAATTTCTTTACAGATAATATTACAAATTCAATGGTTTCAATTGTAAACGATTTTTTTAAAAAGTTACAGAATTAACTTAAATCATTTATGATGACTTAATAAGTCTATTAGATAATTTTTGCCTTAATTCTTAATGTTGAAAATAAATTAGAAATAGAAATAAAACAGCAATGTTAAAAATAAACAACTTACACGCTCAGATAGAAGAGGGAACGGAAATTTTAAAAGGAATCAATCTGGAAATAAAACCGGGTGAAGTTCATGCAATCATGGGACCAAACGGTTCCGGTAAAAGTACGCTTTCATCGGTCATTGCCGGAAAAGAAGAGTATGAAATCACGGAGGGTGAAATTGATTTTGAAGGTGAAGATTTGTTGGAATTAGGGCCGGATGAACGTGCGCACAAAGGGATTTTTCTTTCGTTTCAGTATCCGGTAGAAATTCCGGGTGTAACCGTGACCAATTTTATCAAAACAGCTATAAACGAAACCCGCAAAGCACAAGGAAAAGAAGAAATGAGTGCTTCGGAGATGTTGAAACTCATCCGTTCCAATTCTGAGCAATTGGGCATCCGCAAAGATTTTCTTTCCCGTTCATTGAACGAAGGTTTCTCTGGAGGAGAGAAAAAACGAAACGAGATTTTCCAGATGATGATGCTCAATCCGAAACTGGCAATTCTGGACGAAACCGATTCCGGATTGGATATCGATGCTTTGCGCATCGTGGCCGATGGCGTAAATGCATTTAAAAATGAAAACAATGCCGTTTTGGTCATCACGCATTATCAACGTTTACTGGATTACATCGTTCCGGATTTTGTCCATGTTTTGAGCGATGGGAAAATCATCAAATCGGGAGGCAAAGAACTGGCACATGAACTCGAAGCAAGAGGTTACGATTGGGTGATAGAAGAAGCAGCAGTTTAAGAAATTAGTATTAAGTATTAAGTATCAAGACATAAGATTTTAAAAGAAATTGTCTTGATACTTGATACTTGATACCTGATACTAAAAATATGATTGATTTAAAAGAAAATTTGGTTTCAAGACATTTGGTTTTCAATGAAAAGAATTCCAAAAATAAATTTGTAGATGATTTGCGTCACGAAGCCATCGAAATATTTGACAAATCGGGATTTCCCAGCAGGAAAGACGAGGAATGGAAATACACCAATCTGGCTCCGCTTTTAAAGGCCGATTATAAATTATTTCCCGAAACGGAAGAAATTTCCATTGGTTATCAAGATGTTAAAAAGTACTTCATTCATGATATGGACACTTACAACATTGTGTTTGTCAATGGTGTATATAGCAGTTATTTGTCCACGACAACCCATGAAGAAGCAGATATTTGTGTGCTTTCCAGTGCCATGAATAAAATGATGCACCAGGCGGTAATTGAAAATTATTACGGAAAAATAGCACCGAAAAATGACAGCATGGTTTCGCTCAATACTGCCTTTTTCAAAGACGGAGCTTATATTTATGTCCCGGACAAAGTCATTCTTTCCAAACCGATTCAGATTATATTCTTTTCTACAGCTCAGGAATCCGAAGTGATGTACCATCCCCGGAATCTGATTGTTTTGGGCAATAATTCTCAGGCGCACATCATCGAACGTCATCAGACCCTAAATGATAAAGCCAATCTGACGAATTCTGTAACCGAAATCCATGTGGGTAACAATTCCGAGTTGGATTATTATAAAATTCAAAATGATTCAACAGAAGCTTCACTGATTGATAATACTTTTATAGCACAGGAGCGTGACAGCCGGACTAATTTCTCCACCTTTTCTTTTGGTGGAAAATTGACAAGGAACAATTTAAACTTTGTTCAAAACGGAGAAAACTGCAATTCCATGCTGAACGGGATTACCATCATCGGCGGAACCCAGCATGTGGATCACCACACCAAAGTGGAGCATAAATTCCCGCACTGCGAGAGCCATGAATTGTACAAAGGAATTTATGATGAAAATGCGCACGGCGTATTTAACGGGAAAGTGTTTGTACATCCCGAAGCACAAAAACTGAATGCATTTCAGCAAAATAATAATGTTTTGTTGACCGATAAAGCCGAAATCGATACCAAACCACAGTTGGAAATCTTTGCAGATGACGTGAAATGTTCTCATGGTTGTACGGTCGGGCAGTTGGATGATGCAGCATTGTTTTATATGCAACAACGCGGAATCCCGAAAAAAGAAGCCAAGGCGCTTTTGCTGTATGCCTTTGCGGCAGATGTTTTGGGGCATGTACAGATTCCGCAGATGAAACAAAGAATAACAAAGCTAATCGCTCAAAAATTGGGAGTGAACATTGATTTTGATTTATAAAATTTCAAAATCAAAATAAATCAAAAAATCGTTCTACACGAAAACAAAAATGGGACTATCGCGTTTGAGATAGCCCCTTTTTTGTATAAAGATTTAGAATAGAGTTAAGGATATTATAAACCTGAATTCGGTTATAGGGTTAATTGCATCGTAGAGCAGCTATCGGCATTGATGGTAATCGTGCCACTCCAATTGTATTGAGAGCAAGAAGCTGTCCATTCGTATGAACCCGGAGGTAAATTGAAGTTGGCGCTAGAGCCGGCATTACAACCCGGATTTCCGGTGGAATAATACCCTGAAATAGTTCCGGATGTGTTTGAAATGTAAACGGTTATATTTCCGCATCCAAAATCAGATTGAGTCCAAAAAGTGGCCTTTCCGTTTCCATTGCCATTTCCACCACCGTTCCCGTTTCCGTTTCCTCCGTCTCCATCGTCGTCAAATGCACTACAGTCCACACTTAACCAGGCCTGTGTAGCATCATAATAGTAATCATAATTTGAACAACCTTCTACGGCATCCAATAAATCCAAAGCGGCATTTTTTAAATTATTACAAGTGGCGGATGAAGGATTTGCATTAAATGCATCAATCATGTTATTGTAATGATTTAATTCAGTGTCAAAATTACAGCTGTCTACTACTGTGCCTTCATCGTCATCACCGAAACAAGAGGAGAAAAAAGAAAGAGATAGAATAACTGTGAAAATTCCTAATACTTTTAATAGGGGTTTAAAATAGTTTTTCATTTAATTTGTTTTCTAATGGGGTTTGAATTAAGTTTTAATTTATGATTGACAAAAATAGAGGTGCTGACTTTTCAATAAAATACCCTTCATGAGGTATTTTTATATGTGCATCAGTTGAAAGCAAAGTAGGGGTTAAGAATTGAAGAACTGTTCCGGAAAAGTGAAATAGTTTTTTGACGATAGAGAAAAGTAAATCTATAATAAATCGCTGCAATTTACATTTTCATAAGCCCCAAAAGCTTCTTCCCAGTAGGCTTCATCTTCAAAATAACTACAGTTATCTATTGCATTCAATAAAGCAATTCCCTTGCTTTTCAAATTCTCACAATTTGAATACGTTGGATTTGCATTAAATGAATTGACAGCGCTCAGGTAGGCATCAATATAACTGTTAACATTGCAGGTCTCCGGGGTATCACCCTCATCACTCCCAAAACAGGAAAAAGTAAACAAAGACATGCAAACAACTAATGATGATTTCTTAAGAATTTTTTTCATGATATTTATAATTTTGAGAGCGAAATTACTACACGGAAAATTTATGTGAAATACCTACTAGTAGTGAAATTTAGCGTTATGAAAACCCGGTTGTAGCAATGGCGGGTTGTAAAATATCAAATCATAAAAATCCAAAGAAAGAAATATAAGAATGAAGAGATTTAAATAAAAAAGTCCCGATTTCTCAGGACTTTTTGTGAATTGTATTAAAAATATTTTCCGCGGTTTCGCATGTGCGGATTCTGCATATTTTTTCCGACGTTGATACGTTTCATTTGTTCCTGCATCATTTTGATCTGATCGGTAAACATCCCTTGGTTATCCAATTGTTTGGCTTCTTTTAAAAGTGTTTCGGCTTCCTGCTTTCGGCCTTTTGCCATAGCTGCTCCGGCCAGGCTCATTTTTGCCATCGCACGGTCGTGTTTGAAACTTAGGCCATAATCCAGTGCTTTTTTCATGTGTTTTTCCGCCACATTTACATTGGATTGTGCTTCGGTTATGCCGTGCATATAATGAAAATATCCCATTTGTTTACGAACCAACTGGGATTCGGGATTTGTGATTTTAATTAACCATTTCTTGGCTCCCTCTACGTTTTGTTTTCGCATCTGCCAGAAAGCCAATAAGATATATTCGTTTCTGAAAAACAAAAGAATGGGAATCAAGGATAAAAATATCAAAATAGACCCCCAAGCATATTCGCGTTCGGTAAACATAAAAACGCCACCGGCAATCATTAAAAAGGCAATTACTAATTTGATGTATTTGTTCATTTTCTAATTATAAATAGGATTTAATTTTTTCAGCAATTTCTGACATTTCTTCAGCACTTACTTTTAATTTGGGTTGGGTAAAATTCAAATCGTTCATCGTGTTCATCGGCACCAAATGCACATGTACATGTGGAACTTCCAGTCCGATTACCGCTACACCGACACGTAAACAAGGAATCGCTTTTTCGATGGCAGGCGCAATTTCGTAGGCAAAATTCATCAATCCGGCATAGGTTTCCTTGTCCAAATCAAAGATTTTATCCACTTCCTTTTTTGGAATCACCAAAACATGACCTTTTACCAGAGGAAAGGCATCTAAAATCGCAATGAAATTTTCGTCTTCCGCTATTTTATAAGAAGGGATTTCGCCTTGGATGATTTTTGTGAAAATACTTGCCATGGTTTAATCTAGTTTTATATCCAGAATTTCAAATTTCATCTGCATACCGTTGGGCAGAGTGACATCTGCGATTTCGCCCACAGCCTTTCCCAAAAGTCCTTTTGCGATGGGTGTATTGACTGAAATTTTTCCTTTTGACAAGTCGGCTTCCGTTTCCGGTACCAGCGTATAGCTCATCTCCATTCCGTTGGCGGTATTTTTAATCTTTACCGACGACAAAATGGAAACTTTCGAACTGTCCAATTGTGAGGCATCGATAACCCTGGAATTGGCAACCTGATCTTTCAGTTTAGAAATGCGCATTTCCAATAGTCCTTGGGCTTCTTTTGCGGCATCATATTCCGCATTTTCAGATAAATCTCCTTTGTCTCTTGCTTCCGCAATTTGCTGGGAAATTTTGGGACGTTCTATCGACTCCAAATGTTCCAACTCCGCACGCAATTTATCCAATCCTTCTTTCGTTACATATTGTATATTTGCCATAATCTAATCAATTTATAAAAAATTAATCCTACGGAAATCCGCAGGACTATATGTGCAAAGATAATAAATATTAATGGAGTATTGGGTATGAAAATAAATAAATTAAAGGTAATAGTTATTGGGTTGATGATGTTGGGAACGCTTCCTATGGTGAGTTGCAGCGATGATGACGGGCAGATGAACTGTAATCCCGCTTATGCTATTTCTGCTTCCATAAATGTGAATTTGCCGCTTTACAGCGAACTTGAAACAAGAGGATGGACTTATGTCGGAGGAGAAGGGACGGGAACACGAGGAATTATCGTTGTAAAAACCAACAGCGGTTACAAAGCCTATGACCGAAATGCGCCGCATATCTGTCCTACGCCCGATTCTACATTGGAAGTAATAGATGACATAAAATTATATTGTCCGGAAGACGGAGCCGAGTGGATTTTGTTGACAGGACAGCCGGTACATACGGCCGACCGCGCTCCCAGAGTTTATCAGGCAGTAAGAAGCGGAGATATCATTCAAATTTTTAATTAATTCGAAATGAAAATATTTTTGACTGGATTTATTCTGATTTGTTTTCTGAATTGTAAAAATCAAAAATCAAATTTACCGGAGAATTCAGAAACAATTTCTCAGAATAAAGAGGAAAAAAGAATTAATTCTAAATTTTTAAGCGAAGAAGAACTGAAACAATTTGTCATTTCTTCACCTCCAATTACAATAGAAGAAAAATTATCCGCTCCTTTTGATACGCTAGAATTTAATAAAGTAATTGCGTATGAGTTTGATGGTGTAGGTGGTAGAAAGATTATCGATTCTAAAGGAAATTATTCCAATAAAATAGAAGTACAAAAACAAATTAACGATAAGCAACTTTTTGAGTTTACAGAATTAATAACAAATCCAAAATCCTATGGGAAGGTTACAGCAGCTTGTTTTGACCCAAAAATGAGTTTGGTTTTTTATGAAAATGAAGTGCCAAGAGTGACGATAGATATTTGTTTAGATTGTAATTATCTGATATCATCTGTTCCAATCCCAATTTTAGAGGAAGCACATAATAAAGTTTCAGAGCTTGGAATAACGTATGGTTTTAGTGAAAAAGGTGTAGATGGAATTATGAAACTTGCAGAAGAATTAGACTTTAAGTACAAAGATTATAAACCTCATTTTTAAAAAATTATGTTTGGAAATATCATGGAGATGATGGGCAAATTACAATCTGCTCAGGAAAATTTCACAAAATTAAAAGATCGTTTGGACAGCAATAGCTTTACGGAAACCTCTTCGGATGGAACGATTTCCATTACGCTTACCGAATTGGCGACTATAAAAGATATTCAAATTGCATCAGGACTATTGGCCGATAAAGAACAACTGGAAGATACGCTGGTTGTTACGCTGAACAAAGCATTGGATAAAGTCAAACAAAATGCGATGGAGGAAGCCAAAAAAACCGCAAAAGAAAGTTTACCGCCGATTCCGGGACTCAGCATCTGATTTTTTTTGAATTATTAAATTTTTTATAAAATAAATTAAATAGTCCACCAATTTAGTAGACTAATGTTATATTTGACAAAATTTAATTCAAAATTATGTCAACAATCAGATTAGGGGACGTAGCTCCCAACTTCAAAGCACAGACTACAGAAGGAGAAATTGATTTTTATGATTATTTAGGAGAAGGTTGGGGGATTTTGTTCTCACACCCTGCCGATTATACGCCGGTTTGTACCACAGAATTGGGAACAACTGCCAAATACAAACCTGAATTCGACAAAAGAAATGTAAAAGTTTTGGCATTGAGTGTAGATGGAATTGACTCGCATCATGGTTGGGTAAAAGACATCAACGAAACCCAGAATACTGAAGTGAACTTTCCCATCATCGCCGACCATGATAAAACCATTTCGTATTTATACGACATGATTCATCCCAATGCTTCTGCGACTGCAACTGTGCGTTCTGTCTATGTAATTGGGCCTGATAAAACCGTAAAATTAATCATTACTTATCCGGCATCTACAGGAAGGAATTTTGATGAGTTGCTTCGTGTAATTGATTCGTTACAGCTAACGGCTTATCATAAAGTAGCTACGCCTGCCAACTGGAAAAGAGGAGAAGAGGTGGTGATCACACCGGCCGTTTCAAATGAAGACGCAAAGGCATTATTTCCAAAGGGATTTAAGGAAGTAAAACCTTATCTGCGACTCACACCACAACCTGAATTTAATTAATATATTAGGATTCAATAAAAAAGCGCTCCGTTTCGGGGCGCTTTTACTTATCTAATTTACCGGAATTTCTACGATGTAAAGAAACTTATTTTTTACTTTATGTTCTATTTTATTCAGGATTTTGGCTCCTTTCTTTTCAAAAAATGCCAAGCCGTTTGGGTCCATTACCAAAGTTACTTTTTCAACATTTCTGTTTTTCAAATAATTTCTTAGATAGTCATACATCACGGAACCGTAGCCTTTGCGCATATAGGGAGTATCCACCCAATATTGTGCGATACGAGTCGTGGGTTTGATTTCTTCCAATGCAAAAAATCCGACGATTTCATCTTCCAGAGTAGCTTTTATGACCGTATGCGTATGGATGAAATCTTCAGTGATGGTAAGGTTTTGATTCCAAAGCTCCATGGCTTCTTTTGAATACCCCCAATGACGTTTGGATCTTATGGCAACAGCACTTAATTCATCAACGTCTTCAGCAGTTGCCGATTCAAAAATCATATCCTCTGGTGGTAATTTAGAATAATTCATTTTTTGTTTAATATAATGTGTCTAAGGCAAATTTATTCTAATTTCCAATGTAAGTCAAGTATTAACCCGAATTAGAGGCTTAATTTATTTGGATTAAATTTTAGAAAGACAAAATAGGATTCAATTATCTTTGCAATCTAAATTCATAAAAATGACCAAACAGGAAATCATCCAATCCTTTGACCCGAACCAACCCGGCTTATCTGATGCTACTCTTTTCGGATTGCCGTTTTCGGCTGAGCAAAGTGAAATCATCATTGTTCCTGCGCCATGGGAAGTAACGGTAAGCTATGGATCAGGTGCTTCCGATGGTGTAAAAGCAGTTATTGATGCTTCTTTTCAGGTAGATCTGATGCACCAGGAATTTCCGGATTTATGGAAATTGGGGATTTATTTAGACGAAGAAATTCCGGACTGGAAAAGACAAAGCGATGAATTGAAAAAATTGGCTTCGCCAATCATAGAAGCTTTGGAGGAAGGGAAAAATGTTTTGGAAAACTCAGATTTAAAAGACGATTTAGAAAAGATAAATGAAGCCGGCACCCAATTCAAATTAGAATTAAAAAATAAAATTACCCAATGGTTAAACCGGGGGAAATTAGTTGGATTATTGGGTGGCGACCATTCGACACCTTTGGGATTTTATGAGGCTTTGGCAGAGAAATATGATGATTTTGGGATTTTGCATCTGGATGCGCACATGGATTTGCGGGAAGCGTATGAGGGCTTTACTTATTCGCATGCATCTATTATGTTCAACGCTTTAAAAATTCCCCAAATCAAAAAAATAGTGCAAGTCGGCATTCGTGATTTTTGTGAACAGGAAGTAGAAGTAATCCGGAAGTCAGGTGAAAGAGTGAAAGTTTTTACCGATGCTGATTTAAAATCCGAACAATTTCATGGAAGCAATTGGGCGCAATTATGTATTGCTATCGTTAATCAATTGCCTCAAAATGTACACATCAGCTTTGATATAGACGGAATGTATCCTTGGTATTGTCCCAATACGGGAACGCCTGTTCCGGGTGGATTTTCATTTGAACAGGCAGCCTTTTTGTTGAACTTATTGGTAAATTCAGGAAAGAAGATCATAGGCTTTGATTTGGTGGAAGTCGCTCCGGGAGATGATGATTGGGACGGAAATGTAGGAGCTAGGATGTTATTCCACCTATGTGGTATTCTGGCGAAATCACAAGAAAAAAATACAGGACAGAGATTAGATTTTTAAGAGCAATCGAAAGGAATATTCAGCAAAATCTCCTGTGTTAAATCACAGGAGATTTTTATGTTTAAAATCAGCTTTAAGTGCGTGATAATTAGACTTTTTGTTTATATGTTTGCACTCCGATTTTTGGCTCCTATAAATTCTGAATTCATAATGTTATTTTCACATTTAGCATGGATTAAAAATTTAGATTTGCGGACTCTTAAAGATATAATTTTTAAAAGCGAACTGAACAAAACCAAATTAATAATTATTAAATAATGAAAAACAAACTTTTACTTTTTTTAACGACACTCCTGCTTGCGGTGACGCAGCTGTGGGGGCAGACGTTTAACCAAATTACTTCGCAGGCCGAACTGACGAGTGGCGAATATTTGATTGTGGGCGATGGAGCCGCAAATGATGGGATAATGCTCAATCAGACCATTTCAGCTCCTGCCATTACTTATACATCAGTTACAAACCCCGGAGCAACTATCTCATCAGGTTTTACAACTGATAACATATTTACTGTTACAGTAACGGGTTCGGATATTACGATTTATCATTCTTCCGTAGGGTATGTTTCATGGGGAAGAGGAGCCGCAACAGGGAACCACGCTTCATTTTACAATGATACACCCGGTACCAACGAAACTTGGACTGCTTCTGTTTCGGAAGGCTTATGGACATTGAGCAATGGAAATACACCGGCAAGAATCTTACAATGGAATAACAGTTCTCCTCGCTTTGCGGCCTATACAACCAATCAGATTAAGTTAAAATTGTATAAAAAAGAAGTAACGGAACCATCTGGCTACACAATCACTGTAATCCAGCCAACAGGTGGATCTATTTCACCGGAAGGAGTTATAGAGGTCGAAGAGGGAGGAAGTGCAGAGTTTACAGCAACTGCTTCAGAGTGTTATACGTTTAACCATTGGCTCCTTGACGGTGCAAATGTCGGAAACACCAGTCCTTTTATTTTAACAAATGTTACGGCTGACCATACTATTACCGCCGTTTTTGATGAAGCCGCGCCATATACCATTACTTCATCGGCCGGTGCAAACGGGACAATAACGCCAAACGGAGCTACTTCTGTGAACTGTGGCGAAGACCAGATTTTTACTTTTACAGCTGATGCAGGATATATAATTGATGACGTAATCGTAGATGGATCATCAGTAGGAGCTGTTGCAACTTATACTTTTACAAATGTTAGTGCTAACCATACGATCAGTGTAAGTTTTGAAGAATTGAGCGAACCGGGAGACTTCTGTTTTGAAGAAGGATTTACGGGATTAACCGATATACCAACAGGGACGAATTATGGCCCCGGAACTTATACCAATAACGGTATCACTTGGGATTTCCACGGACAGAGCCCGCTTCCCGATTATGCAATTGACGGACAAGGAATCCTTTTAAGAAGAGCTTCTGATTCATTCCTCGAAACAACCATTCCTGCTGGAGTTGGAACATTCTCATTTGAATATAGAAAAGCATATACCGGAGGTAGTGAAAGACAGTTGGAATTATTAATTGATGGTGTTCAGGTCGCAACTACACCGGGCTTTGGCTCGGGTACGGGTGATGATCCTACTGTTTATGCCTTTAGCTATGATTTAAATACAGAGACTTCTGTAGTAGTGAGAATTAAATTAACAGGAAATACAACTACCAATCGTCATACGACAATCGACAACATTACTTGGACTTGTCTATCGCCACCTTGTGAAACGCCACTTCCGACTGCGGAAGCACAATCTTTTTGTGGTACAACCATCGTTGCCGATTTGGTTGCAGAAGGAACCGATTTAAAATGGTATGATAGTTTGGAAGCTACTGAAGCGCTTTCTGCCGATGCAGAAGTTACGACAGGAACTTATTATGTAACCCAAACCATTGATTGCGAAAGTGAAAGATTAGCTATGGAAATTACGGTTAATGCTATTCCGGTAACACCAACAGCGGAGGCACAAACATTTTGTGATGGTGCGACTGTTGCTGATTTGGTAGCGGAAGGAACCGATATCAAATGGTACGAAACAGAAGAATCGACCGAGCCGCTTGCTGCTGATTTTGTATTGGTAACAGGAGTTTATTATGCAACCCAAACAGTTGGGGAATGTGAGAGTGAAAGGCTTGCGGTTGATATTACTATCAATTCAGCACCTGTTTTCACAACCCAACCAACTGATCAAACGGTAGCTCCCGGAGAAACGGCAACTTTCACGGTTGAAACAGAAGGAAATTCAGAATATCAATGGTCTGTAAGCACGGACGGAGGAGCCAACTGGACTGTTATAGACGATGCAACTGAAGCTACTTATACAACCGAACCGGCTACTCTGGAAATGGACGGAAATCAATACAGCGTTACCACTACTAATGATTGTGGTGAAACGACTTCCGAAACAGCTATTCTAAATGTAGAAGAAGTTTCATGTGGTGGTTTGGAAGATTTCGAAACAACTGATATTCCTTCCGGTTATTCTGATGGACAATTCACTAATAATGGAATTACCTGGACGTATGGTCATTCCAGAAATGAAGAAGCTTTTGCGATTGACGGTAAAGGTTTGATGTTAAGAAGAGCTTCCGATTCTTATTTGGAAACAACAATTGAATTAGGAGTTGGCGAATTTACATTTGAATACAGAAAAGCATTTACCGGAGGTAATGAAAGACAATTGGAATTAATTGTAAACGGAGAACAAGTAGCCACAACTCCTGTTTTTGGAACAGGTAACGGAGAGGATCCAACTGTTCATACCTTTACACATACTCTGAATATTGCAGAATCGGTTGTCATTCGAATTAAAAATGTAGGAACAACTGATACCAACAGACAAACTGTAATCGATAATATTTCCTGGACTTGTGCGGAAGATTCATGTGAAACACCACTTCCAACTGCGGAGGCTCAGGTTTTCTGTGGTGAAGCAACTGTTGCGGATTTAGTAGCGGAAGGTGAAAATATTCAATGGTATGAAACCCAGACTTCAACTGAGCCGCTTGCTCCGGAAGTTACATTGGTTACCGGAACTTATTATGTAACCCAAACCATTGATTGTGAAAGTGACCGATTGGCAGTAGATGTTTTGATCAGTGAAGGCCCTGTGTTTACTCTTCAACCGGCAGATCAAACTGTCAACGAAGGAGAAACAGCAACTTTCACGGTCGAAGTAGAAGGAGCTTTGGAATACCAATGGTCAGTAAGTACGGACGAAGGAGCTAACTGGACTATCATAGACGATGCAACGGAAGCAACCTATACAACAGAGGCTGCAACTCAGGAAATGGATGGAAATCAATACAGAGTTACCGCTACCAATGATTGTGGCGAAACGATTTCTGAAATTGCAATCCTGAGTTTAGTAGGTGAACCTTGTTATGTAGAAGATTTTGAAACGACAGATATTTCCGATGCTTATAGCGATGGAAGTTTTACAAACAACGGAATTACCTGGACGTATGGCCACTCCAGAAATCAAGGAGATTTTCCGATTGACGAAAAAGGTCTGATGTTGAGAAGAGCTTCGGATTCTTATTTGGAAGCGACCATTCCTGCCGGAGCAGGCGTGTTCTCATTTGAATACCGCAAAGCATTTACCGGAGGTAATGATAGACAATTGGAATTAATTGTAAATGGAGAACAAGTAGCTACAACTCCTGTTTTTGGAAGTGTAAGCGGTGAAGATCCGACTGTTTATACATTCACTTATACTTTAAATTCGACAGAAGATGTAGTAATCCGCATCAAAAATGTAGGCGAAACAGATGCCAACAGACAAACAGTAATCGACAATATTAACTGGACTTGTGCAGAGGAACCATGTAATGTGCCTGCTCCGATTGCAATCGGAAACTTCGAATTTGTTGCCGGAGATACGTTGGCAGATTTAGAAGATTCGTTGGAATATACCGGAACATTGACTTGGTATGCTGATGAAGAATTGACTACAGTCTTACCCAACACAACGTTGTTGGAAGACGGAGCAGTTTACTTTGTTACCCAAACAATCGGCGAATGTGAAAGTGATGCTTTAACAGTTGAAACACACGAATTGGGTCTGAATGCTTATGGATTTGATTCTTTCAGTTATTATCCAAATCCGGTAAAAGACATCTTGTCTTTGAAAAACGGATCTGTAATCAACCGAGTAGAGATTTATAATCTTTCAGGTGCAAAAGTTTGGACAAATGAAATCAATGCTGCCAATGCAGAATTGAATTTGTCCGGATTGGATACCGGAATTTATGTAATGAAAATTACAGCCGGTAAAGAAGTGAAAACAGTAAAGATTATTAAGAAATAATCAGAAGTTATCATTCTGAATAAAGGGTTGCCGCAAGGCAGCCCTTTTTTTTGTCAAATTCTTTGGAAAAGATTAAAGTCCATGGTCGATACTTAGCCGTCCAGCCATGCCCGAACACGTTATGAGAAAGCAACCTGATTTCTAAATCGGAAGTATAACCAGTATAGTGCCTATTGTACTTTTCAGAGAATAATATGTAAACTGTAAATTTCATCAAAAAAAAATCCCGATAATAAATTATCAGGATTTTGTAGCGAAGGGGGTCCCGAAACTTCGGGAGAACCCCCGTCCCTGCGCTAATGTTTTAATGTCCTAATGAAATCTCGTCCAACTCCGGTCTTTAACCATCTCTCAAATATCATGGCTTCTTTTTTATTTTCAAATTCTTTGGAAAAGATTAAAGTCCATGGTCGATACTTAGCCGTCCAGCCATGCCCGAACACGTTATGAGAAAGCAACCTGATTTCTAAATCGGAAGTAT